>CALSNT010000001.1 GCA_943787785.1 uncultured Paracoccaceae bacterium
GGCCAGATTGCGTCTCGTTTGCATTGTTTGACCCACTCGCACCTCACGTATAGAACAAATGACGAACATTTGGGAATCAGTGTGTCGTGTATGCAACCGTTGTCTCTTCAAAAACACCAGCCCGGACAGGCGCACCAGCCCAGACAAACCTTGTCGGAAATTTTTTCCGACAAGGTCGCAGACACGGCCGCCATTGGATACATGCTTGCGCGTCTTCCCCGTACCAATGCGCCGATACTGTGGGTTCAAGATCGGTTGTCATGCCGCGAAACAGGGCGACCTTATCTCGCCGGGATTGGGATGAAACGTCCGATTATCATTGTCAATTTGTCCCGCGCAGTCGATGTGCTTTGGGCCATCGAAGACGGACTGCGTTGCTCTGCGTTGGCGGCGGTGGTTGGCGAATTTTGGGGCGATCCCAATGCGTTGACGTTCACCGCAACCAAACGTTTGGCACTAAGATCAGAGGCGGGGAATGTACCCTGTTGGCTGATCCGCCATGCCGCCACACCAAACCTAAGTGCCGCACGCGAACGTTGGTGGATTGGATCGGTTCCGTCGGATTTGCATCCCTACGATGCCCAAGCGCCGGGGGCACCTCGTTGGTCGCTCGATCTTTTTCGCTCGCGGCAGGCAAAGCTGGGCAAATGGACGGTGACATATGACCGGGCGGCGGATCGTCTCGATTACGTTGCCCTACTTCGCGATGGAACGCTGGCAACGGATGGCAGAACGGCAAGGCAACGCGCCACAGGATGATCTTCCGCTGGTTCTGGCCCGCGAAGGCCATCATGGCCCGGTGATCCATGCTGCGAACCGCGTGTCACGCAATATGGGGATCACGGTTGGCGCGCGGGTGGTGGATATGCGGGCGATTTGTCCTGAATTGCAGGTCGCATTTGCCGATCAGGGGGGGGACCTCGCTGCATTGGGTCGTCTTGTGCTTTGGGCGCGACGTTGGTGCCCTTGGACGGTGAGCGACGGCCAGAACGGTTTGATTTTAGACACCACGGGGTCGGCCCATTTGTTTGGCGGGGAAGCGGCGATGCTGATCGAGATGGAGACGCAATTGTCCTTGTTGGGCCTGACATCGCAATTGGCAGTTGCCCCGACTTGGGGGGCTGCATGGGCCTTGGCGCGGTTCGGACCGGTGCGGTCCGTGTGCACGGCTGATGAAATCTCACTGAAACTGGGGAATTTACCCGTGGCTGGGTTGCGTCTGGACGGTGACACCCTGCTGCTGTTGCAACGGTTGGGATTGAAGACCATCGAGGCGGTGATGAATGTGCCACGCCTGTCGCTGACCCGGCGCTTTGTAAAGGCAACCCTCACATCCAATCCATTGATGCGACTGGATCAGGCGTTTGGAAAACTGGCTGAACCTGTTGCCAGCGTTGATGCGAAGCCGCGATTTTCCGTTCAAAGCCGCCTGGCTGAACCGATTTTTGATCCAACGCCTCATTTACCCCAGTTATGTGAAGATCTGTGTGACACCTTGCAACACGAAGGCATGGGATGCCGCCGTTTGCATTTGACAGTTTACCGCACTGACGGCGATGTCAGCCATGTGGATGTTGCCACCTCGGCCAGCACCCGCGACCCTGCCCATCTACATAGTCTGTTTCGTGATAAGGTTGAGCGGATCAATCCCGGCTTTGGCTTTGATCTGATCACGCTTGCTGCTGGTGACGTAGAGCCGATGCGCACCGTCCAAAAACGTCTTGATGGCAGTGCCGATGATGATCTGCACCTGACATTACTGGTGGATCGGCTGACGGCAAAGTTTGGGACGCGTGCTGTATCACGCCCCATCTTGCGCGAAAGCCATGTGCCTGAGCGTGCCGAGGGGCGCGTCGCTGCCCTCGCCAATCCAATGCAAGCGACCACGGCGATGACCAAAGAACGCCCCATTCGTCTGCTGGACCCTCCCGAAGAAATACGTGTGCTTTATGCCGTTCCAGAAGGCCCTCCTGCACAATTTATCTGGCGCAGGCAAACCCATCGCGTGACCCGTTATACAGGGCCGGAACGGATCGCACCTGAATGGTGGAAAGATCGTCCCGGCACACGCCTGCGCGACTATTTCAAGATTGAGGATCAGACCGGTCGCCGTATCTGGTTGTATCGCGAAGGTCTGCATGAAGACGGGCGCGGCGGTGACCCGCGTTGGTTTGTGCATGGGATGTTTGCCTGATGCCCGAGATGGACAACCAGCACCCAAGGCGCACCATTGAGGAGGAGGGGTTCAAACGCAATCCGCCCAGCGATTTCGTCGAGCTTGGGATCAGCACCTGTTTTTCCTTTCTGCGCGGTGCCTCCGATGCGGTGGATTTGGCCACAACGGCCAATGCCTTAGGTTACCACAAACTGGGCTGCGCGGATCTGAACACAATGGCGGGCGTGGTGCGTCTGCACGCAGAGGCGCGTAAGGCGCAGGTCACACCTGTAATCGGTTGTCGTCTGAAATTGGTCACCGGTGATGCGTTCCTTGCCTACCCGCGCAACCGAGCCGCTTATGGCAGGCTGTGTACCTTACTGTCCAAAGGCAAGATGCAGGCAACCAATGGGTCATGGCAGGTAAAAGGGGCCTGTGACATTACCTTGGATGATCTGGCGCAGCATAGCGCGGATGTGCAACTGATTGTCCTGCCCGGTCCTGACCTCGATCATTTCAGCGCGGGCTTGCGCCGACTGACACGCGCACTACCAACTCTAAAGCATATCGCGGCCAGCTACCTTTATCACGGCGATGATCGGGCCCGGATCAACCGTCTTGATGATTTGGCCAAGGCGCAGGGCCTGTCCGTTCTGGCGACGAATGACGTTCATTATCACGCCCCTGAACAGCGCCCATTGCAAGATGTCATGACCTGTATTCTACACAAGACGACGATCCAAAAGGCGGGCTTTCTACTGGACGCCAATGCGGAACGACATCTGAAATCGCCTGAGCAAATGAAAGCACTTTTTGCCGCATGGCCCCATGCGATTGATGCGACACGGTCCGTCGCGGATGCATGCAACTTTGATCTGCGCGAGCTTTCCTACGAATACCCGCAGGAAACCGTACCCGATGGACGTACGCCGCAGGGTTATTTGGAAGAGCAGACATGGAAAGGCGCTGCATGGCGCTATTCAGATGGTATCCCCGATGCGGTCAGTGCCACACTGCGCAAAGAGCTGGCCCTAATTGCAAAGCTGGAAATCGCCCAGTATTTCCTGACAATTCAGAACATCGTGAATTACGCCCGATACGAGTGCAAACCCCCGATTTTATGCCAAGGGCGGGGGTCAGCCGCAAATTCCGCCGTCTGTTACGTCTTGGGTATCACCGCCGTTGACCCTGCAATAAACGACCTTTTATTTGAACGTTTTATCAGCGAGGAACGCAAGGAACCTCCCGACATCGACGTCGATTTCGAACATGAACGGCGCGAAGAGGTTATTCAGCATATCTACGATAAATACGGACGCGACCGAGCAGCACTTTGCGCGACGGTGATTCATTATCGCCCCCGTATGGCAGTGCGCGAGGTGGGCAAGGTCATGGGCCTGTCAGAGGACATCACGACCGCGCTGTCCAAAACGATCTGGGGGTCATGGGGGCGCGAGGTGGGCGCGCGCGAGGCGAAGGAAGCAGGCATTGATCTGAACGATCCGCTGATGGCCCGCACGATCAAAATCGCCGACCAGATGATCGGAATGCCTCGCCACCTTGGACAACATGTCGGCGGCTTTATCCTGACCGAAAACCCGCTCACCCAGACCGTGCCAATTGGCAACGGGGCGATGCCGAAGCGCAGTTTCATCGAATGGGACAAAGACGACATCGATGAGTTGCGCATCCTCAAGGTCGATGTGCTGGCGCTTGGGATGCTCACCTGTATCCGCAAGGCGTTCGATATGATTGCAGCACATTACGGGCGGCATCTGACGCTTGCGAACGTCGAACAAGACGACAAACCCGTCTACGATATGCTGTGCAAGGGTGATAGTTTGGGCGTTTTTCAGGTCGAAAGTCGCGCACAGATGAACATGCTGCCACGCCTCAAACCGCGCGAGTTCTATGATTTGGTCATTCAAGTCGCCATTGTTCGGCCGGGCCCGATCCAGGGCGATATGGTCCATCCCTATTTGCGAAGACGCAGCGGGAAAGAAGCCGAAGACTACCCGTCACCCGGTCTTCCACATGACCCTGATGAGCTGAGAAAAGTTCTGAAACGCACCAAGGGCGTCCCGATTTTCCAAGAACAGGCGATGAAGGTCGCGATGGTTGCTGCCGAATTTTCACCCGACGAAGCCAACCAGTTGCGCAAAGCTATGGCGACATTCCGGTCACGCGGAACGATTGGTGAACTCGAGGGGAAAATGGTCGGGCGCATGATTAAGCGCGGCTATGACCCGGAATTTGCCAGCCGTTGTTTCAACCAGATAAAAGGCTTCGGTGACTATGGTTTTCCCGAAAGCCACGCCGCCAGCTTTGCGCATTTGGTCTATGTCTCTAGCTGGATTAAATGCCACTATCCGGATGTCTTCTGCGCGGCTTTGCTGAATTCCCAACCAATGGGGTTTTATGCCCCAGCCCAAATTGTGCGTGATGCCCGCGAACATGGGATAATCGTGCGTGCGCCAGACGTGAATTACAGCAATTGGGATACCACGCTGGAACCTGTCGAACGGGATGCCTTTGCGGTACGGCTGGGGCTAAGGCAGATTGGCGGTGTACGACAGGACATGGTGCAACGAATTATGGATGCGCGGCAGAACCCGTTTGTCGACCTGGCCGATCTGAAAAAACGCGCCCGTCTTGATGCATTAACCATACACAGATTGGCCGCCGCAGATGCGGTGCGATCAATGCAGCTTGATCGACGGCAGGCGCTTTGGGATGCCCGCGCTTTACGGGATGCCCCGGATTTACCCCTGTTTCAGGAAAACAAGGATGAAGGCTCCGAGGTTCAATTCGACCTACCACAGATGCCAATCTGCGAGCATGTGGTGGCCGATTACCAAACGACAAGGCTATCCCTCAAGGCTCACCCGATGTCGTTCCTGCGCAAAAGCATGATAAAGCAAGGATATCGCTCAGCCGCATCTCTAAGCGATATGCACAATGGCCAATCTGTCAAACTGGCCGGAATCGTGCTGATCCGTCAACGTCCCGGCAGCGCCAAAGGCGTTTGTTTTATTACTCTTGAGGATGAAACCGGCGTCGCAAACCTTGTTGTCTGGCCAAAAGTGATGAAGGCCTTTCGCAAGGTGATCATGCGCGCGCGGATCATTGATGTAACAGGCATGGTACAACGCACAGATGACGTGATCCATGTTGTCGCACAACACCTGGGGGACCGCAGCGATGCGCTTGACCGGCTTTCAAACGATGTGATGGAGGTTCCGCTTGCACGCGCTGATGAAGTCAAAAAGGCCCTGCCAAACGGCACCCACGGACACCCTCGCAACGTGCGCGTAATCCCGAAGTCACGAGACTTTCATTAACCGGCACCCTATAATCGCCAGAGCGATGAATACCCTCGCGCAAATTATTGTGCTCCTAGCCCTAAATGCGCCGCTGGTACCGTTCGATGTAGACGCAATGCGATAGGTGCGGTCATCCGTAACTGTGCACCCAAAGTCCGCTCTGTCCGCATTGCGCCAGTTCGTGCACTTCGCAACGAACCTCTCAGTTTGCTGACGCCGGTGTTCGCACCCATGCCCGACTTCAGGGCTCACGAGGCTGGCTGAGCCACAGTCGTTGTAACAAAACGTCACAAGGACGCCCTACATTGAACAAGATTGAGGACGAATTCTTATTCACTCCCGCAGACGTCGGAATTCTGAAGATCATCAATGACGGATAGCAACGAATCGACATCTGCAATGAATGATGAGAAGCAGTTGACATCCATCAAGAGGCGGCAGGAAGTATGTGGTGGCCGTACCACAGGTTTTGATTTTTTGCGGCTTGGCCTCGCGCTGGCGGTGTTCGTTTGGCACCTGCAATCGACTTCAGTTGGCCGCGAACTTGCGATGGAAACGTGGAATTCCTGGCTCAAGGTCGTCCCCACCGCCATACTACCAATGTTTTTTGCCCTTAGTGGTTTTCTAGTTTCCGGAAGCCTGGAGCGTTGCAGAACTACTGGTTATTTTCTTTTTCTGCGTATGATCCGGATATTCCCCGCTCTCGCGGTTGAAGTATGGTTAAGCGCTCTGATCCTAGGCCCATTTCTGACAGAAATCGCTCTCGGTGACTATTTCCGAAGTGCCGATTTCCAAGCGTACCTGTTAAATACAATAGGTATCATAAGCTTCTCATTGCCCGGCGTGTTCGAGGCGAATAACTATGCCGGTGTTGTGAACGCGCAACTTTGGACGGTCCCTTGGGAGTTGGAGTGCTATGTCGCTATCGCCGTAATTTCCCTTCTTAAGCTGTATCAAAGCCGCCGCATCGCAATTCTGTTGGCGCTACTTCTGACGGCCATGTTCGTATTAACATATATTCACGGCGATCTGCCCGAGCGGCATTTAGGTGGACGGGCGCTTGTGGGCTATTTTCTATTCGGGGTCCTGTTTTACCGTTTGCGGGCGTTCATTCCTTTTGACCCTCGCTTATTCTGGTTGTGCCTTTGCACCAGCGTTATCGCTGGATCGTTTCACGGTGGTGGATACCTCATTTTCTTGCCGCTGACTTATGTGACGATTTATATCGGATTACAAACATGGAAATTGCCCGCGTTCATGCATTGGGGCGACTATTCGTACGGCATATTCCTGTATCATTTCGTTGTTCAACAGACGATGGTCGCTTCATTCGACTGGGCACAAAGCATGATACTCAACGGTGTCGCGTCGCTGGTTGCAACGGTCATTTTAGCGATGCTATCCTGGCATCTGGTCGAGCTGCCATTCCAGAGTACGCGCAAGTATGGCAAATTAATGGAATCGCGCTGGATTGCTGGCGGGTTGGTCGGGAAACGTAATGGCAGCTCCAGTTCACCACCGAAACATTTGGTGAGCGAGGTTGATCGATGATGCTTGATGCTCTTTAGTTGTAGAATTGGTGGAACGCCGGTTACATCATCCAAAAGATACACAAAAATGTTTTCCGGGGAAATATGCCCAATGCAGAAATCAAAGGGCACCGAGCCGTGAATGACACAATCGGAATCGCCGAACATGCCTCGACTGCGCCCAGTTTGCGTGCCCAACCACTTGACCCGCTAAGTGCCGTCAACATGCTGGCCGGACTGTACTTCATTCAAGTATGGGGCTTCGCCACGGCAGAGCACGACACCGTCCTGGGGACATTTCTGCCTTTGGTGGCGCCTGGATTGGTTCTGATCTCGGCAATAGCGGTTGTGATGCCAAGGCTGCACGGAATTATACTATTCAATGCGTTGTCTTTTTCTGCTTATTATCTGGTAGTTAGTCCAATTGCATCGAACAATCAGCTGACCGGTTTCGCTCTGTGTTTGGTGATCATCGGAGCTTATTCGTGGGTATATTTTCGAAAATCGGACGTCGAGAGCAAGTCTCAGGCATTATTTGACGCAATTGCGGGCCCCGGCCGTTGGATCCTGCCGGCGATGTATTTTTTCGGCATCTATCATAAGATCAATGTTGATTTCTTAGATCCGACGGCCAGTTGTGCGGTCGAGCTTTACCGCTCGCTCGCCATACATTTCGGCATGGCAGATCTTCGGCCCTTACATTATTTCGCAATCTACATCACGTTTATGGTTGAGGGCATCGCGATGATCGCTTTATTCATCCCTCGACTCAAGCGCTTTGGCTTAATGATCGGCCTGCCATTCCACATCGTGATCGGGCTGACGGGCTATTCATTTTACAAAGATTTCTCGACCGTCGTTCTTATCCTCTATGCGCTGTTTCTGACACCTGCGACCTACACGGCCGGTGTGAAATCTGCCAGTCGTTGGGTTGGCTCACAACAGCGAGCTTGCGATTTGGGGCGGCTGTTTTTGATTGGGGGCACCACCCTCTATTTCATTGTAGGTCTCGCGCTTAAAGATGAGCCGTCACTCGTGCCGACCCACAGCGGATTCATCCTGCCTTTCGCCGTTTATGCGATACTCTTCTATCTAGGCGCGGTCACCTTTCTCCCAGAGGTGGTCGCGGGATTTCGGACCAGTTGTTAAGGTGGATCGACTGATGAGAAAGACGATCCAGAATGAAGAAACGAAAGAACCATTCACCTGAATTCAAAGCCAAGGTTGCGCTTGAAGCGATCCGCGAGGAGATGACGCTGGCGGAGCTGTCCAAGAAGTACGGCGTCCACCCAACTCAGATCGGCACATGGAAGCGTGCGGCGATTGAGAATATGGCGACGGCTTTTACGCGCCGGGGCGCGGCCTCGGAACAGGTCAGCGCCGCTGATGTCGACAAGCTACATTCAAAGATCGGTCAGCTTGTGGTGGAGCGGGATTTTTTGGCGGATGCCTCGCACCAACTGCTCGGCACGCGAGGCAAAAAATGGTGAGCAAAGATCATAAGTTGAGCATGCGTCGTCAGTGCGCGTTGCTGACGCTGTCGCGATCCAATCTGTACTATGAACCGAAGGGCGAGAGCGCTGAGAATCTGCGGTTCATGGAAATAATCGACAAGCAGTTTTTGGAGACGCCGTGGTACGGGTCGCGACAGATGGCCCGTCACATGAAGCGCAATGACCATCAGTGCGGGCGCCATCGTGTCCGCCGTTTGATGCGCCTTATGCGTCTGGTTCCGATTTATCAGGAACCCAACACAAGCAAGAAGCATCCGCAGCACAAGATCTGGCCGTACTTGCTGAGGAATACTGTAATCGACCGCCCAAACCAAGTCTGGTGCGCAGATATTACCTATATTCCGATGCGGCGCGGCTTCCTGTACCTCGTGGCCATCATGGATTGGCACAGCCGCAAGGTGTTGGCCTGGCGGCTTTCCAACAGTATGGACGCCGGGTTCTGTGTTGAGGCGCTGAAAGAGGCATTGGCCAACTACGGCGCGCCGGAGATATTCAACACAGATCAGGGCAGCCAATTTACCAGTGGCGATTGGATAGACGTGTTGAGCGATGCAAAAATCAAAATCAGCATGGATGGTAAAGGCGCATGGCGCGACAATCGCATGATCGAGCGACTGTGGAGATCCCTGAAGTATGAATGCGTTTATTTGAACGCCTTTGAGACAGGTTCAGAAATGCGTACTGGGATCGGCAAATGGCTGATCTACTACAACTCGGAGCGCCCGCATTCGACCCACGGCATATTGACCCCCGATGAGGCCTATGTCAGCAAAACAGAACCCATGAGATTAGCAGCCTAAAGGAAACCCTGATCCATCTTAACAAGGCTGAAAACTGGTCGAATAACTAGGGCCACCTCTCCCGGGTACTCGGTCCAGTGCAGTCGAGCGAATTGGCGCTTGGCCCAGATGGCTCCTTATTTTTCCGGTACTATACTTCCTGAATGGGTGGAGTCCGTACTTCGGCTTGAAGACCGAAGCGTCGATTGCGATGTATAGCAATTTGCACACCGAAGGCGGTAGAACCAATCACCTGATCCACGGCCAGCTGCCAGGTTCATTTGGGTACCAGAACGATCTGGTGTATCCGACTGCTTCTAATGCTGAATGGTTCTCAGATTATTATGTCGGACCTGAAAAGGCGATGGCGAAATATGAACTGGATCGATTGCTGGCGCATGTACCCGATTTGCGAGTAGAATTCATCCACCGGGGGCGGAATGTCGATAGTGCTGTGGACGATTGGCCGAACAGCTTCCTTAGTACCGGGCCGTTTATGCGAAAGTTTCTCATTTTCAAGCCGATTGACTTCAATCGCCCGAAGGCCTGCACTCATTGATCTGATGAAATTGGGCGCCGACCCATCAATTTGAGTGTAGCGTTTCGCCCGAATCGCAAGATCGGATACAGAAAGCGAGTCAGAGTCGGCGATCGGAAAATTAAGGCGTTGACCCGATTGAAAACGCCTGCAGGTGTTGTCATCAACGCCATGCGGTGGACCACATCAGCACCATGCCAGATGCCAGTGCCGTCAATCATCGCCATCCCGTCATTGAGATCAAACCCGGCATCAATCACGCGCAGCACTTGCGGATCATCGCTCTCGCGGGCGTTGATTAGGCGTACAGGCCCCAGTGCGTCCCGTAGTCGCACCATTTTGACGTAGCGCGCACAGAACGGGCAATCACCATCGTAAACGATGACGCAATTGTCCATTGTTGGCGACATCTTCCTAACCTCGGGCATAGTCAAAATCGGCCAAACTTCCGCGTCTGCAAGACTTTAAGATGTTTGCTGGCGGATTGGCCAGATCCAAAGGGCGCTGAGCCTTCCTGACATGAAATCATGGCCATGTCATGTCGGATTACTCATTGCCTGCACCAGGATGCCCTCCGGTCGCGGCCTCTACGGTAGGTTAATGCAGGCTCCTCATTTAATAAGCTTATCGGAAGTATGAAGTATGTTAGTGGTAAATAATCGGTTCTTTGAAAACACAATGCTCCATTCGCACTCGATGCAAATGACCGCTTTTCATCATGCGGGCTAGTGGCCTGAGACGTTCGCCGGGGACCGTGAAATCGCAGCAAACGGCAGATTTCTCTGGCGGGCTCAACAGGTGGACGCAACACTTTTGTCTCTGCGCAATGATGGCAGGCGGACGATTAGTGCGGGATTGCTGGCCATGCGGAGGTTCGAGGCCAATTTCCGCCACCCTGTTTCGTCAGTTCTTGTTGCGCAGTGGTATGTGCGACAACCGCGGTTTGGCAGAAATGAAATTTGATAGCGGAGCCGTACCTATACGTTGTACTCAGTTCGCTTTCTTGGATAACTGTACCCTACCAGCTGTAAATTCAAAGGGCCCGATAGCGGTGGCAAATAAGGCAATTAGAGGCAGTTACTTGGCTCGGTGTGGCGAGAAACTTCCAGGCGTGTGCGTCGCAGTGGCAGGAGCCTGATAACATGTGTCGTCGTTTAAGTTGAGGCGTTGCGTAGCTTTGCCCGAACATTCTTGGGCAATAGCTTGGTTGCGTTTGTTAGTGTAGGTCGCGGCAGTCGGTCGCTGTTTTGGCGGATGAATTGCACCAACGCGGCTTCGTCGCGTTTGCCCGCCTCGCGCACCCATGAGGCAATGGCCTTTTGGACGTAGTCGTCGGGGTCAGCGGCGAGTAGCGCGGCGATGCGGAATGTGTATACCGTTTCCCCGCGCTTGATGAAGGCGTGTGTAGCTACAAGGGCTGTGCGGCGTCGGTGGGGATCGGCGGAAGTGGCGAGCCGGTCAAGAACGGAGCGGTCATTGTCGACGAGGTATTCCCCAACCACATGTGGTGCGGCTCGGTCGACCAAATCCCAGTTGTTGATCCGATCATGGCGACGCACATAGAGATCATAGATCGCCTTTCGTTCTTCAGGTGGTAGCTTCTTGTCGCGCGCATTGAAATCGAGGATCGAAACTCCCGCCATACGCACCTCGTAATGAGGATCATCGAGCAACGTTTCAACGTTGCGAAGATCAAGGTTAGTGAACCGTTTGGCGACGCCAAAGACTTGCCTCATCGGCACCCCTAAAAAGCGGGTTTCAGAATCAGCGCCTTTGAAAACCCGCGCGACGCGGGTCCTTTCGGCGGCGTCTGCGGCTTCCAAAAGGGCGCTAATAACGTCCGCTGCTGATGTCGCCATTTCCAATCAACCTGCGTTGTTTGCCGTTTCCAGTGCGGCAATGTCGAGCTCTTGCATTTGGGTCATAGCGCCGACCATCGTATGGACCCTTTCCGCCTCGTTTCTGGCCATCAACGGCCTTTCGTATGTCCGGCTGATCTCGTATATTTCTACGATGAAAGACTATACAACGATCATATTCGATCTGGATGGCACGCTGGTCCACAGCGCGCCGGATCTGCAATTCGCTGTAAATGCAGCCCTCGCTGAAAATGGGCGGCGGCCACTGGACCTGGACGTCGTTACGTCATTCATCGGAGACGGGGTCGAAAAGCTGGTAGAACGAAGCCTGTCAGCAACAGGTGGCGTAACGGACGAATTGCTTTCGCGAGCATTAGTTCGGTTTCATCAGGTCTACGAAGGGAATCTGACCAGTCTAACACGACCGTATCCTGGGGTTGTGGATTGCCTGAACCGCCTCAGGTCACAGGGAGTCACGATGGGCATTTGTACCAACAAACCTACAGGCCCGGCGCGTGCCATTTGCGATCAATTGGCGATTTCGCAGTATTTTGACGCAATTATGGGTTCGGAACCCGGCACTTTCAAAAAGCCAGATCCAACCCCGTTGCTTGCATGCGTATCAGTCCTGGGCGGTCACCTCGGCACAGCGATTTTTGTCGGTGACAGTGACGTTGACGTGCAGACTGCACGCAGTGCTGGTATCGCCCTGCGCTTTTTTTCGGGCGGTTATCATAAAGTTATGCCAACCGACGTCCTTGCGGAGCATTGTTTTGACGACTGGACCACGGTGGCTATGGCGGACTGAGTTGCGGTATCCTCACAATTGCCATTGCGATTCCCTCCGTTGTCGGTAGCCTGAACCGATGGAGGTATTTTCGATGAAACTCACAACTCAACTATTGACGGGCGCCGTGTTTGCGTTCGGCATGGCGATCTCGGGGGCTGCCAGTGCACAAGATTGCGAGCGCGGGACGCTGGACGACCGGTTCTGCGACGTTGACGGCGACCTGATCGCGGATATTCCGACCGATCCCGCTGACCTAGTTGATCCTGATACTCTGATCTTCACCTACACGCCCGTCGAAGACCCGTCGGTCTACGTGTCCGTCTGGGGAGAGTTCATGGACCACATGGCCGCAGTGACCGGCAAGAAGGTCGAACAGTTCCTGGTGCAATCCAACGCGGCTCAGATCGAAGCCATGCGCTCGGGCCGCCTGCATGTCGCCGGGTTCAACACCGGATCAAACCCTTTGGCGGTCAACTGCGCCGGGTTCCGGCCATTCACAATCATGGCCTCGCTTGATGGCCATTTCGGGTACGAGATGGAAATCCTGACCTATCCCGGTTCGGGAATCGAGAAGGTCGAAGACATAAAGGGGGGCCAGCTGGCCTTCACATCGCCAACTTCAAATTCAGGCTTCAAAGCGCCAAGCGCGATCCTGAAAGGTGAATACGACCTGTTGCCAGAGCGTGATTTTGAGCCGGTATTCTCGGGCAAGCACGACAACTCGATCATGGGCGTTGCGAACCAGGACTATATGGCGGCGTCGATTGCAAACTCGGTCCTGTCGCGGATGATTGCACGAGGCGAGTTGGAAGAGGATGATGTGGTATCAATCTATAAATCGCAGACCTTCCCGACCACCGGCTTCGGTGTGGCCCACAACCTGACGCCTGAACTTCAGGCAAAAATCCAGGAGGCGTTCTTCACCTTTGAATGGGACGGGACCGCGCTGCAGGCTGAGTTCGAGAAGTCTAACGAAGGCCAGTTCCTGCCGATGAACTACAAAGAGTTCTGGGATGTGATCCGGAAGATCGACGCTGCGAACGGTGTGGAATACTCCTGTAGCTGACGCCCGAATACGTCAATGAAAACAGTGGTGTGCTCAAGTTTGGGCGCACCGCTTCTTTTTCCCTGAGGGCATTGCATGCTGCGTCTCGAAAAGCTGACTAAGGTCTACAAGACCGGCGATAAGGCCCTGAACGCTGTCGATCTTGAAGTTCCGCAGGGCCAGGTTCTGGCACTGATCGGACCATCCGGGGCGGGCAAGTCGACACTGATCCGATGCATCAACCGGCTGGTCGAACCAACGTCAGGATCGGTGCTTTTGGACGGATCCGAACTAACCCGGCTTGGCGCTGGCGGTCTGCGCAAAGAGCGCCGCCGAATGGGGATGATATTTCAGGAATATGCTCTGGTCGAGCGTCTGACTGTCATGGAAAATGTGCTGTCCGGGCGGCTGGGATATGTCGGATTCTGGCGCAGCCTGTTCCGTAAATTTCCACAGTCTGACGTGGACGAGGCTTTTCGCCTGCTGGATCGGGTCGGCCTTTTGAAGATGGCAGATAAACGCGCCGATGAATTGTCTGGCGGGCAGCGTCAGCGCGTCGGCATTTGCCGCGCCTTGATCCAAAACCCTGCGCTTCTACTGGTGGATGAACCGACCGCCTCGCTTGACCCGAAAACGTCGCGCCAGATTATGCGTCTGATCACCGAGCTTTGCGCCGAACGCAAACTGGCAGCAATTGTAAACATTCACGATGTGGCGCTGGCGCAAATGTTCGTCAGCCGTGTGGTTGGCTTGGAAAAGGGCGTCGTCGTTTTTGATGGAGCACCCGACGACCTGACGCCAGAGGTTCTTACACGGATTTACGGCGAGGAAGACTGGGCTGAAACCGTGCAGCCTGTGGATGAAGACGAGGAAGCCGCAGGATGAGCGTGGCCCTTGACGCTCGCCTCGGGCAACCTTGGAAAAAGCCGCCATTTGTAAAGTCACCGGCACTCAGGTGGACCCTGATCATCGGCTCGATCCTCTACCTGATTCTGGCGCTGAACTCGATCGAGGTGAACTGGGCACGGGTCTATCGCGGGCTGGATCGCGGCTGGCAATTCTTCGTGGCTTTTACCAACCCGGACTTCACCTCGCGGGCCAACGACATTCGCCTGGGCCTAACCGAAAGTGCTGTGATGACTCTGGCATCAACCGTTGTGGGTATCGGCGTCTCGATCCCCATCGGGCTGGGGGCCGCGCGCAACATCTCGGTCTTACCTGTGTATTTGACCTGCCGTGCGATCATCGCCGTGTCTCGCGCGTTGAACGAGATTGTCGTGGCCATCCTGCTGGTCGCAATCTTTGGCTTCGGGCCAATGGCCGGGTTCCTGACCCTCAGCTTTGCAACCATCGGGTTCTTGTCAAAACTGTTGGCCGAAGAGATCGAGGATATGGACAAGGTCCAGGCGGAAGCCGTGCGCGCCACGGGTGGTACCTGGTTGCAGCGCTATGTCTTTGGCATTCACCCGCAAGTCGTGCCACGCCTAATCGGGTTGTCGATGTACCGTCTGGACATCAACTTTCGCGAAAGCGCGGTGTTGGGGATTGTTGGTGCGGGCGGCATCGGCGCGACCCTGAACACGGCTTTCGACCGCTATGAATTCGACACCGCCGCCGCGATCCTGCTGGTGATAATCGGCGCGGTTATGGTGCTGGAATACCTGTCCGGTATTATCAGGGCGAAGGTGCAGTAATGGCGGTTTCAACCAAAAACGGCCAGAAAGTCTGGCAACGCCGCGACCGCAATTCCCAGCTGAAAATCTGGGCGATGTGGCTGATCGGAACAGCCATTTTCATGTGGAGTTGGACTCAGATATCCGCCGCCACGACCTGGAGTTTCTTCTGGGACGCACCGCGCATTGCCGCCGACATAGGTGGCCGCGCCGTGCCGCCCCGCTGGGCTTATATCGAGAAACTGTGGGAACCGCTTTGGGACACCCTTAACATCGCCACGCTGGGCACGATACTGGCGCTGATAATGGCCGTGCCGGTGGCCTTTCTGGCGGCGCGCAACACCACGCCATCGGCTCTGTTCGTCCGTCCCATCGCGTTGTTCATCATCGTGTCTACCCGCTCGATCAACTCTCTGATCTGGGCGCTGTTGCTGGTCAAAATCCTCGGGCCGGGCATTTTCGCGGGCCTAGTCGCCATCGCCATCCGTTCCATCGGCTTCTGCGCCAAACTGCTGTACGAGGCAATCGAGGAGATCGACGAAAAGCAGGTCGAGGCGGTGCGCGCAACCGGCGCACGCCCCTGGCAGGTGATGGTCTATGGCATCGTGCCGCAGATCATGCCGGCATTCGCTGGCATCGCCGTGTTCCGGTGGGACATCAATCTGCGCGAATCCACCGTGCTTGGTCTGGTCGGCGCGGGCGGCATTGGGCTGCAATTGCAGGGGTCGCTCAACACGCTGGCATGGCCGCAGGTCTCGCTGATCCTGATCGTCATCCTGGTCGCAGTTCTGGTGTCAGAGTGGGTCTCGGCCAAGGTCCGGGGCGCGATCATTTGAACACCCAACAGGCGTTTGCGGCTTATGAGGCTGTGCGCCACCGCCTGCCTCCGGTTCAGCGATCCGGACAGCGTATAAAGGCAGAAAACCTCGACGAGATTGCTCAGCATTTCGATGCGTTTTTTCTTGATGCTTTTGGCGTTCTGAACATCGGAGAAACGGCGATACCGGGCTCACCGGAGCGGGTCTTAGGACTGCAAGAACAGGGAAAACGCGTGCTGGTTGTCTCAAACGCCGCCAGTCTAAACCGGTCTGATCTGTGCAAAAAATACGCGCGTCTGGGATATGATTTCGCCCCTGAGGATGTTGTCACAAGCCGTGAGGCGACCCTAAATGCGTTGCGAAACGAACCTGATCACTTGTGGGGCCTGATGTTGCCGGACACTTGCGATCACCACGACATCGATTACCTCCGAACCGTTTTCATGGAAGACAATCAAGCGACCTACGACAAGGTCGACGGCTTCCTCCTGCTTGGGAGCGCTGCGTGGACAGAGGCGCGACAGGTGCTACTTGAGGCGTCATTAAAAAGCCGGCCGCGCCCGGTCCTTGTCGGAAACCCCGACATTGTCGCCCCTCGCGAAAATGGGTTTTCGCAAGAACCGGGGTACTTTGCGCACAGACTTGCAGATCGAACCGGCATAGCTCCGCGCTTTTTTGGCAAACCCTTCGCCAACGTCTACGATCTTGCCTGCGCCCGAGTTCCCGAAATTGACGCGAACCGAATACTGATGGTCGGCGATAGCCTTCATACGGACATCCTTGGCGGCCAGACTGCGGGCATTGCGACCGCGCTTGTGTCCGGGTGGGGCTTCTTCACCGGCACGAATGTAGATCAGCTAAGTCTGACATCCGGAATTTTACCAGACTATGTCCTCAGTCGCCCATGAGTTGCCGAGTCCGGCTTGATTTTATCGGCGAACATTCCAACCGATCGCCAAATCATATGCAATCCATCTGAATGTGGCGGTAGTAGATTTCGGGGTTCCCAAACTATCGCTTTCCTTTTCGGACAGGGTCCGGAGAATGTTGATGTTTGAGCGTATGCGGCTGATGGCGGATTTGCTCCGCGACCTGAACCCTGTTGTTTAAGACATCGTTCCGCTGTTCCTGAATGGTGAGCGTCCGACGAACCCCACCTAACGCGGCCTGAGGGAGTAATTTAGGTGTCCACCATCGTAGTGGACACCATGAGGCACTCTATGGGCAGGCGGAAGAAGCGAACTTGGTCGGATGGGGAGAAGCGCGAGATCTGCCAGCAGACGACGATGCCGGGTGTGTCGGTTGCGCAGGTTGGTCGGCGCTATGCGGTGAATGCCAATCTGATCTTCAAGTGGCTGAAGGACCCTCGGTTTGTGCCTGGGATCATTGAAGCTGAAGAGACGACTTTCCTGCCAGTCGAGATTTGTGTGGATGTCGTTGCGCCTGATCCGCCGCCATTGTCGGTGCCAATGACGCCGCGACTTGAACGGAACTTTGGCCCGGCATCCAACAAAGGTCGTATCGAGATTGAGCTAGCAGGTGGTCATCGGATCAGCGTCGAGGGTGGGTTTGATCCTGAGGCTCTGGGGCGATTGCTGAAGGGGCTGATGGCATGATCCCGGTTCCCAGCAACACGCGGGTCTGGTTGGCGGCTGGAGTGACGGACATGCGACGGGGGTTTAATACGCTGGCAGCGCAGGCTGAGAAGACCCTGGCGCTCGATCCGTATTCCGGCCACCTGTTTGTGTTCCGTGGCAGGCGCGGTGATCTGCTGAAGATCATCTGGTGGGATAGCCAGGGTGCCTGCCTGTTCAGCAAACGGCTGGAGAAGGGCCGGTTTGTCTGGCCTGCTGCCAAGGACGGCAAGATCAACGTATCTGGCGCGCAATTGGCGATGTTGCTGGAAGGGATCGACTGGCGGATGCCGAAGAAGACCTGGCGTCCGTTAAGCGTCGGATAGGGCAATAAACCTGAGACAATTGGTACTTTGTGGATTCTCTGGGATGCGCTGATCTGTTATAGGATCAGCCATGCTGAAGGACTTCGATACCCTGCCAGAAGACCCGTCAGAGTTACGGGCTGTCAGCAAGCTATTGGCCGCTGAGGTGAAGTCGCAGGCCCTGATGATCGAGAAGCTGAAGCACCAGCTTGCGGGGCACAACCGGCATCGGTTTGGGTCGAAGTCCGAAAGCCTGGATCAGCTTAATCTGGCCTTCGCGGAAGAAGAAGAGATTGCCGAGGCTGCCGAAAAGCAGGCCGCACCGTCACCAGATTCCACCGACGCCGACAAACCCGCCCGCCAGCACAGCCGCAAGCCGTTGCCCGATCATCTGGATCGGCATGAAGAAGTTCTGTCGCCGGGCGACGACTGCAATCGCTGTGGCGGTTCGCTGAAGACGCTGGGTGAGGATGTCACCGAGGAATTGGAATATGTTCCGGGTCGGTTTGTGGTGAACCGGATCGTCCGGCCCCGCATGGCGTGTTCGTGTTGCGAGGCAATATGCCAGGCGCCGCTTCCATCTCGACCCATCGAGCGCGGCAGACCAGGCCCCGGCCTTCTGGCCCATGTGCTGGTCAGCAAATACGCCGATCACCTGCCGTTATATCGCCAGTCGCAAATCTATGCCCGTGAAGGGATCGATCTGGATCGCTCAACCATGGCCGATTGGGTGGGCCGATCCACGGCGCTGCTGGAACCTTTGGCCGACGCCATTGGGCGCGTGGTGCGTGGCGGCGATGCCCTGTTCGCGGATGATACGCCCGTGAAGATGCAAGCGCCCGGCAACAAGAAGACCAAGATCGCGAGGGTCTGGACCTATGTTCGGGATGAACGACCCTGGGCGGGTCAGTCTCCACCATGTGCGTGGTACCAGTTCACCATTGATCGAAAGGGCGAGCATAGAGGTGGTCTTGCTTTTTCGACCATTCTGCAGCCTTGCTAAGGTAGACCATGGTTTGGTTTTAGGCTGCTAATTTCATTGGTTCTGTTTTGCTGACATAGGCCTCGTCAGGGGTCAAGATGCCGTGGGTCGAATGAGGTCGTTCAGCATTGTAATAGGCCAACCATTTTCCAATGCCCGCCTTGGCCTGTGACCCTGTTTCAAAGGCGTGTAGATAAACGCATTCGTACTTGAGGGACCGCCAGAGCCGCTCAATCATCCGATTGTCGATCCAGCGGCCCTTACCGTCCATGCTGATCTTGATCTTCGCATCGGTCAGGACGTCAATCCAATCACCGCTGGTGAACTGGCTACCCTGATCGGTGTTGAATATCTCCGGTGTGCCGTGTTTGGCCAATGCCTCTTTCAAGGCTTCAACGCAAAAAGTGGTGTCCATGCTATTCGAGAGCCGCCATGCCAGCACCTTACGGCTATGCCAGTCCATGATTGCTACCAGATACAGAAAGCCCCGTTGCATTGGGATATATGTGATGTCGGCGCACCAGACCTGGTTTGGCCGGTTGATCACAATATTCCTGAGCAAATACGGCCATATCTTGTGCTGAGGGTGCTTCTTGCTCGTGTTAGGCTCCTGGTAGATCGGAACCAATCGCATGAGCCGCATCAAGCGACGCACACGGTGACGGCCGCACTTGTGGTTGTTCCGCTTCATGTACCGGGCCATTTGGCGCGACCCATACCACGGCGTCTCCAAAAATTGCTTGTCGATGATCTCCATGAACCGCAGGTTCTCCGCACTTTCGCCCTTCGGCTGATAGTATAGGTTCGACCGTGCCAGCGTCAGCAGCGCGCACTGACGCCGAACACTCAGCTTATGATCCTTGCTCACCATTTTTTGCCTCGCGTCCCCAGCAGTTGACGCGAGGCATCCGCTAAAAAATCTCGCTCCACCACCAACTGCCCAATCTTTGAATGCAGCTTCTCAACTTCAGCCGCGCTGACCTCCGGTGCTGGATCTCTACCACGCCGCTCAAAGGCTGATGTCATGTTGTCCAAGGCCGCACGTTTCCAAGTGCTGATTTGGCCGGAATGGACGCCATACTTCTTGGACAGCTCCGAAAGCGTCATCTCCTCGCGGATCGCATCAAGCGCAACACGCGCCTTAAACTCCGCTGAATGGTTCTTCCTCTTTGTCATCTCAGATCGTCTTTCTCACTAGTCGATCTACCTTAACTAATGGTCCGAAATCTTGCGACCACCTCTTCACATGACAAGAAAGACAACCAGGACCGTTTAGTTGGGGTCAGCTTTTGCACCCTTGAATTGTAGCGCGGCGTATGTATCGTTAACCTGTCTACGATCTGAAGCGGATGGACGATCCGCATAATTCACAGGAAAACGCACCCGCCCGGTGCATCGGAGGACTTATGAAAACCACACTAATTGGTGCGCTCGCCGCATCCGCCACGTTGCTGTCCACAACAGCCGCCCTGGCCCAAACCGAAGTGCAATTCTGGCACGCATTTACGGGTCGTTTGGGTGAGCTGGTAACCGCACAAGTTGCAGACTTCAACGCCAGCCAGAGCGATTACACCGTCGTCGAAAGCCACAAGGGCAACTATTCGGAAACACTGAATGCCGGGATCGCTGCGTTCCGCGCCAGCGAACAGCCGCATATCCTGATGGTGTTCGAGGTTGGTACGGCGACGATGATGGCCGCCGGTGGCGCGATCAAGCCGGTTCACGAAGTGATGGAAGAAAGCGGCGCGAGCTTTGATCCGGACGCCTATATCGGCGCTGTCAAAGGGTATTATACCTCGACTGACGGGCAAATGCTGTCGCTGCCGTTCAACTCGTCGACGCCCGTTCTCTGGGTCAATCGCGATGCGATGCAGGCTGCCGGCGTGGACCCGGATACGGACCTGTCGACCTGGCAGAACGTTGGAGCGGTGCTGGAACAGCTGAAGGCCGGTGGCGAAGAATGCCCGCTGGTCACTGCTTGGCAGAGCTGGATTCATCTTGAGAACTTCTCGGCATACCACGACGTTCCGTTCGCTTCTCAGGACAATGGGTTCGCCGGGCTGGACACCGAGCTGATGCTGAACGGTGAAGCGCAGGTAGCGCATCTGACCGCGATGGGTGAATGGGCCGCCGACGGCAAGTTCATCTACACTGGGCGGCGCAATGAGGGCGGTGCGAACTTCCGCGCCGGCGATTGCGCGCTGTTCACCGAAAGTTCGGCTGGCTATGCGGGCATCAGCTCGGAAGCCGAGTTCGACTTTGACGTCCGCCCGTTGCCCTACTGGGAAGGCGTCGGCAATGCGCCACAGAACACCATCATCGGCGGTGCCTCGCTTTGGGTTATGTCGGGTCATGACGATGCCGAATACAAAGGTGTAGGTGAGTTCCTGAGCTTCCTGTCGTCCTCGGACGTGCAGGCGGCGTGGCATCAAAACACCGGATATCTGCCAATCACCGCTGAAGCGGGCGAAGCGACCCGCATGGCTGGCTTCTATGAAGAAAACCCCGGCACCGACATCGCTGTGATCCAGATGACGGCGAAGGAACCGACGGCGAACTCCAAGGGTCTGCGTCTGGGATCGTTCGATCAGATCCGTGGCATTATCGACGAAGAGCTTGAGGCGATCTGGTCTGGCGACAAGTCGGCACAGGAAGCGATGGACAGCGCCAAGGAACGCGGCGACGCGCTTCTGCGCCGGTTCGAAGCAGCCAACGGCTGAGTAGCCTAAGAACCTAAGGCGGGCCACATCGGCCCGCCTTTTTCGCTGGCGGGGCACCACGATGGAAAAGCGAGTCACATTTCGCGGCTGGATGCTGCCATTGCTGCTAATCGCCCCGCAGGTCGTCATTTCAGCGGTGTTTTTCTTCTACCCCGCTGGCCAGGCGATCTGGCAGTCGCTGTTCATCCCCGACCCCTTTGGCCTGTCATCGCAGTTCGTCGGGATGGGAAATTTCGAATTCCTGTTGGGCGACAAGTTCTACCGAGCGGCATTCCTGACAACGGCCATCTTCTCGATACTCGTGACACTGTGCTCGATGATCCCGGCGCTGTTTCTCGCGGTGCTGGCGGATCGGCTCATCAAAGGGTCGGGCGTCTATCGCACACTGTTGATTTGGCCCTATGCGGTCGCCCCGGCCGTCGCCGGTGTACTGTGGCTGTTTATGTTCAACACCCGTGTCGGCGTGATCTCGTGGTATCTGGGTCACCTCGGCTATGACTGGAACCACGTACTGAACGGCGGCGAGGCAATGGGCCTTGTCGTAGTTGCCTCGGCTTGGGGAAGGATCAGCTATAACTTCCTGTTCTTCTTTGCCGCCCTGCAAGCCGTTCCGAAGTCGGTGATCGAGGCGGCTGCTATTGATGGCGCGCATTTCTGGCGAAGGTTCTGGACTATCGTGCTGCCGCTGCTGTCGCCAACGACTTTCTTCCTGCTTGTGGTCAACATCGTGTATGCCTTCTTCGAGACCTTCGGCGTGATCCACACCATAACTGGCGGTGGTCCGCAGCAATCAACCACCATTCTGGTCTACAAGGTCTTTTCAGACGGGTTCGTCGGGCAGGACCTCGGCTCGTCCTCGGCGCAATCAGTGATCTTGCTGTTCGTCGTTGGCCTGCTGACTATCATCCAGTTCAAGTACATCGAAAAGCGGGTGCATTACTGATGGCGCGCGCGGTGGATGGTATGGTTGAAAAACGCGGGTCCGGCCTGTGGCTAACGCATGCGTTCATGATTCTGGGAGTGCTGGTGATCTTCTTCCCGATCTGGCTGGCATTCGTTGCTTCGACCGTGACGCAGCCGGAAATCGTCAAGCCGCCGATGCCTCTTTGGCCCGGTGATCAATTCTGGGAAAATTACTCAGCTGCGCTGTTTTCCGGTGTGAATGTCCCCGTCGCGACAATGCTGTTCAACAGTCTGGTGATGGCCATCGGCATCGCGGTGGGCAAAATCATCATATCGCTGCTGTCGGCCTTCGCCATCGTATATTTTAAGTTTCCGGGCAAAAGTTTCTTCTTCTGGATGATCTTCCTGACGCTGATGCTGCCAGTCGAGGTGCGCATCGTCCCGACGTTCGAAGTCGTCGCGGGCTTCGGCATGCTCAACAGCTATTCGGGGCTGATCTTGCCGCTGATCGCCTCCGCCACTGCCACATTCCTGTTCCGCCAGTTCTTCCTGACCATCCCTGACGAATTGGCCGAGGCGGCGCGCGTCGATGGTGCGCGGCCCATGCGGTTCTTCTGGGATATCGTCGTCCCGATGAGCCGCACAAACGTCGCTGCGCTTTTTGTGATCCTTTTTATCTATGGCTGGAACCAGTACCTCTGGCCGCTGCTGATCACCACGGACCCGGAAATGAACACCATCGTCATGGGCATCAAGCAGATGTTCCCGTCCGGTGATGATGTGGCGGAATGGCCGGTCATCATGGCAACCTCAATCTTGGCGATGATTCCACCGGTGATCGTGGTGGTCGGGATGCAGCGGCTGTTCATCCGCGGCCTTGTAGACAGCGAGAAATAAGCAATGGCGACAGTCACCCTGAACGACGTGAAGAAGAGCTTTGGTCGCACGGATGTAATCCACGGGATCAGCACCGATATCGCGGACGGAGAATTCATCGTGATCGTCGGCCCATCAGGCTGTGGCAAGTCCACACTGTTGCGCATGGTGGCAGGGTTGGAAACCGTCACCTCGGGCGAAGTGCTGATCGGCGGTGAACGGGCCAACGACAAAGAGCCGATGGACCGCGACATCGCCATGGTGTTCCAGAATTACGCGCTCTACCCCCACATGTCGGTGCGCCAGAACATGGGCTATGGGCTCAAGATCGCGGGGCTGCCCAAAGACCAGATCAATGCCAAAGTGGTTGAGGCCGCGAAACTGTTGCAGCTTGAGGCTTTACTGGACCGCAAGCCGCGCCAACTGTCAGGAGGGCAACGCCAGCGCGTTGCAATGGGCCGCGCCATCGTTCGTGAACCGGCGGTGTTCCTGTTCGACGAGCCACTCAGTAACCTGGATGCCAAACTACGCGTTCAGATGCGGCTGGAGATCAAAGAGCTTCAGTCGAAGCTGGGGGTTACGGCGCTTTACGTGACCCACGACCAGGTGGAAGCGATGACGATGGCCGACCGGATGATCGTGATGAACGCCGGTATTGCTGAACAGATCGGCACTCCGCTGGAAGTCTACGAAACGCCGCGAACTCTGTTTGCAGCGCAGTTTATTGGTAGCCCTGCGATGAACATTGTTGATGCCGAGGTTCGCGGAGGGAAGGTATGGCTGGGCGGCAATGATGTTGCGAACGCCCCAGGCGAGGATGGTCCGGTAAAGCTTGGTGTACGACCCGAGCACCTTTTGGCAAGCGACGATGGACCCTTAAATCTGGCCGTCCAGATAACCGAGCCGCTGGGAGCCAATACGCTGTTCCACGGCAAACTTAAGGGACTCAGCGGGGGCTTCAGCGCAAGCCTGCCAGGCGTTCATCCGCCGCGGCAGTCCGGCGAGGAGATGCGGTTTGCCATACAGCCCGGCCAGGCGCATGTCTTTAATTTAGAAACCGGCCAACGTCGAAACGACTGAGCGTGTGGCGTCAACTTCTCCATTTTGCATGATGCTCGCGCCCCAAGTAGCCGGTTTGTCCCGCGTTGCCGTCATTGATGCCGCATGCAGGGAATGTCCGCTTCCTCGTTTCAGCCTGTGTCACCTTGATCGCCGTAGAAGTCTGTATTCTGCGCGCAACATTTTCGGCTAGCCGCTACCAATCCGATTAGTGCGTACGTACCGAGATCGAGAGGATAAAGTGAGGATAGTTTTCGGGAGGTTGTTGCTAAAATCTTTGTTTTCCTTGGTCGGAGTGAGAGGATTCGAACCTCCGACCCCTGCCTCCCGAAGGCAGTGCTCTACCAAGCTGAGCTACACTCCGACCGTGTCGGGCGGATTACTTGGTTGGGTCGGACTTGGCAAGTGGGTCGGATGGCGTGGTGGCGCGCATCCCGCGCAGATGCAGAAGTGCGCTGATGCGCGGGATCGTAACGGACTCTGCGCGGCTTCGGGTTTGCAGGACGGGCCGGTTGCGCGACTGGCCCGGGCGGCTTTCGCGGAACACGATGTAGAGGCCGCTGGATATGATAACGACGGCGCCGATTGCGGTGGCCTGATCCGGAGTTTCGCCAAAAAACAGGAATCCGAAGGCGGTGGCCCACAGGATCTGCGAATACTGCATCGGGGCGACAATCGCGGCTTCGCCCAGTTGGTAGGCGCGGATCATGAGGCGCATAGCGAGATGGGCCAGCACAGCTATTAGGCCAAGCAGACCAAGGTCACGGATTGGCATCGGCTCATATACAAACGGCATGACGGCGGCCATGACGACGAAAGTTGCGACCAAGGGATAGATCAACAGCACGGCGCTGCGTTCGTCGTTCCCAATCCGACGCATGATGACGGAGGCCATCGCACTGCAAACAGCAGCCGTCAGGGCGGCCAGATGACCGAGCGCAAGCTCGGTCTGGCCAGGTCGAAGTACGATTAGCACCCCGCATAGCCCGACGATTACGGCAAACCAGCGTCGTAGCCGGACGGTTTCGCCGAGGATCGGGATCGACAGCACTGTCACCAGCAACGGCATCGCAAAGAGGATTGCGTAGACTTGAGCCAGTGGCAGGACGGAAAAGGCGTAGAAGGCGCAGGGGGCCGAAATGACAGCGGCCCCGGTGCGCAATGCGGTCCACCAGGGATGGCTGGGCAGCAACGTGCCGGGTGTCGAGTCCCGCATCAGCATGATGGTCACCAGCGGAAACGACAAAAGCACACTGAAAAACACGATCTGGAAGGCAGAGTATGTGCCACCAAGGATCTTGATGACAACGTCGTGGCTGGCGAAAACCGCAAACCCACCCAGCGCCAATGTAGCGCCCCGGGAGTTGGATTTTTCAATGTCGCTCATGTCGCTTCGCCTGCCAGATAACTTGAGACCTCGGCACAGGTATTGGCGCGACGGGCAGACAGGTTCAATGCCTGCACGTTGCAACCCCGCATCGCGTCAGACGCAGGGCTGGATAGCATTCGAGATTTGGTGACTCAGAGACTGGCGTCCAGTGCGGCCAAAATCCGGTCGCCCATTTCACCGGTTGTCACCGCCTCTCCGCCGTCCGGACCAAGCAGGTCGGCGGTGCGGGCGCCATCCGCCAGAACAGCCTCGACGGCGGCTTCAATCCGCGCCGCCTCGTCGCCCTGGTCGAAGGAATAGCGCAGTGCCATCGCGTAACTCAGGATGCAGGCGATCGGGTTGGCTTTCCCGGTTCCGGCGATGTCTGGGGCCGAGCCGTGCACGGGCTCGTACAGCGCTTTGGGGCGGCCCTGTTCATTCGGCGCACCAAGGCTGGCCGAAGGCAGCATGCCAAGGCTGCCGGTCAGCATCGCGGCGGCGTCGCTCAACAGGTCGCCGAACAGGTTGTCGGTGACGATCACGTCGAACTGCTTGGGCCAGCGGCAAAGCTGCATCGCGCCTGCGTCGGCGTACATGTGGCTAAGTTCAACGTCCTGATATTCGTTTTCGTGGACCCAGGTGACTTCCTCGCGCCAGAGGATCCCGCTTTCCATCACGTTGGCCTTCTCCATCGAGCAGACCTTGTTGTTCCGCCGCCGCGCCAGTTCGAACGCGGACCGCGCAACACGACGAATCTCGTCGGTTGTGTAGCGTTGGGTGTTGATGCCGATGCGGCCACCTTCGTTGTCGTCGATGATGCCTCGCGGTTCGCCGAAATAAATGCCGCTGGTCAGCTCGCGCACGATCATGATGTCAAGGCCCGCGACGACTTCACGCTTCAGCGACGACGCATCAGCCAGCGCGTCAAAGCACTGGGCCGGGCGTAGGTTGGCGTAGAGATCCATTTCCTTGCGCAAGCGTAGCAGGCCGCGTTCGGGCTTTACGCTGAAATCGAGGTCGTCGTATTTTGGCCCGCCAACAGCGCCCAGCAGCACGGCGTCTGCAGCTTGTGCGCGGGCCATGGTGTCATCGGTAAGCGGTGTGCCATGAGCGTCATAGGCGGCCCCTCCGACGAGGTCCTCCGAGACGTTGAATTTCAAGCCACGTTTGTCGCCCATCCAGTCGATAACGCGGCGCACCTGCGCCATGACTTCGGGGCCGATGCCGTCACCGGCAAGGATCAACAGGGACGGGGTCGACATGGGGCAAATCTCCGGGCGGTTTGACGTGTTGCTCGCGGCCTAGCGCGAGGGTTGCGGGTGGTCAAGCTGGCTGGGCGTCCGAGGCCACGTCAGTCGGGGATTTCCACGTCGATCCAAACCAGTCGGTGACGCGAGGCCGCTTCGACCTGCGACAAAGCCTCACCGGCTTCGGGCCAATGCACCCCGGCATCGAGGAGCGTCAGATCGCGGGATGGCAGCACGTAGTCGACCCGAAGGTTGCCGGGGGCGTTGCGCCCGGTGTCCGAGGCATCGGACCAATCGGCTGTATCGAGCGCCGGATCGCCTGTGTGGTCGAAATTGGCGCCACCCTGACGCTTTGCAGCAGCAGGTCCGCCTGCCGATTTTGGAATCGGGTCGCGCAGCCGGTTGTGATCCAGCAGGGCGTTCAGCGCGTCAGGGCGTCCGTCGCCATCCGCTGGGTCGAGGTTTGCGTCGCCCATAATAACCAACGGCCCCTCCGGCGCTTTGGTCTTCAGCGCGCCGTCCAGTCAACGCAACCACAACGCGGCCTCGTCCCGGTTGCGAAGGCCGTTTCTATCTTCGACACCATCAAAGACCGGCGGAGTGGCGTGAAAAGCCGCCACCCAGATCTGGCCGTTCGGCGAGGCAACCGGAACGGCCCAATGGCCGACCGATGAAAGACGCTGAATTGCCTGTGCCTCGGTGGATGGGAAGGGCTTGCCGCCCGTTGTCGGCAGAATGGCTCCGGGCAAGTCTTGCCACAGCAGATCCGAGAAATCCGCAAGTGCATCGCTGTCTATCGGCCAACGGGACAGCAGCGCCATGCCTGCCTCCCCGGTAAAGTGCCCAAATCCTTGGGCATCCCGAGGGCCGCCGAACCGGCCGTCTCCGTCCAGATCGAGATCAGTCATCATGCCAGAGTTGGGGCGCGGTGCGAGGCGGTGCGGATAGTTGATCCCGGCGCTGGCTAACACTGTGGCAAATGCGTCCAAGGCGATGCCGTCGAGATCCCAATCGACTTCGGTCAACAGCAGGATGTCAGGCGAGACACTGACGATAACGGCCACAACAGCATCGATCTGCGGGTCTTTGGAGCTATGCCCAAAAGTTGGTGACGGCCGTCATCAGGCGGCGGTTTGAAGTTGCTTGATGCCGTCTTTGAACTCAACCCCCTGAATGATCTCGGGCAGACGGTTTGGCCCGGAGATCTTCCGCCACTTCTTCTTGGCTGACATCATCAGCCTGAAGACCATGGCGAGGGCGGTCTTGCGGTTGAGGCAGCCCTTGGTCTTCCGGGTGCGGTTCCGGACCGTGGCGAAGACGCTTTCGATCGGGTTCGTGGTCCGGATGTGTTTCCAATGCTCGGCCGGGAAGTCATAGAAGGCCAGGAGCTCATCACGATCCTTGACCAGTTTGGCCACGGCCTTCTCGTATTTCACGCCGTAGGTGTCCACGAAGAGATCGAAGGCGGCGTTTGCCTCCTTTTTCGTCTCGGCCATCCAGATGTCCTGCAGATCAGCCTTGGCTTTTTCGTGCAGGGATTTGGGCATCGCGCCCAACACGTTTGACGTCTTGTGAACCCAACACCGCTGCTCACGGGTCTCGGGATAGACATCTCTCAGGGCGGTCCAGAAGCCGAGTGCACCATCGCCGGTGGCCAGTTCGGGCGGAACAGTCAGTCCGCGCTTTTTCAGCCCTTTCAGCAGGTCGCGCCAGCTATCGGCGTTCTCGCGGAACCCGTCCATGATGGCGAGAACGTCCTTCTCGCCGTATTCGTCTGCACCGATAATCACCAGCATACATTGACGGTCGCCGCCCAACCGGGGCGTGAAGTAAACCCCATCCGCCCAGATGTAGACATAGCGCTTGCCCGTGAGGTCGCGTTTGCGCCAGGTCTCATATTCTTCCCACCAGTTGGCCTTCAGGCGCGTGATAGTTGAGGACGACAGCCCCTCGGCATCCGGCCCCAGAAGCGCGGACAGCGCCTCGCTGAAGTCGCCGGTCGAGATGCCTTTCAGATAAAGCCAGGGCAGAAGTTCCTCCACCGACTTCGTCTTGCGCAGATACGGCGGCACCAGCGAAGAGCGGAACTTGATCTTGCTCCCATCAGCGTTGCCGCCGCGGTCTCGAACACGCGGAACCTGCACTGGTACCGTCCCGATCCCGGTCATCATTTCTCGCTCGGGCAGAAATCCGTGGCGCACCAAACGCTGGCGACCGTCCTCGTCCAGAAGATGTGCGTGTTCGGCGATAAAGGCGGAAACCTCGGCTTGAACCGCCGTGCGCAGCAACTCCTTCGCCCCGGCCTGGATCACCGCGGTCAACGGATCAGGCGAAATTTCCGATGGCAGTTCGAACGGGACAACAGTAGATTTGGCCATGGTGGCATATCCTTTCTCTTTGAGAATGACGGCGCTTCAACACCGCCATGATATGCCGCCTACTTCAGGCCATCACCAACTTTCGGGCATAACTCGGTCTTTGCCACGCTGAATATCACGCAGCAGCAATCCGGGGCCTCGACGACTAAGCTCGGCATTGAAGGTGGCGATGCGCAGTGTTTCGGCGGCGGTAGCGCTGGCCCAGAGGACCAGCACGCTGGCCAGTATCAGGCAGCCTGCATCAATTTTTCTTCGGCCGTGCTGGTCTGGCGGCGCTTGCCTTCGATCATTGCTGCAATCCGACCCATGGCGATGCCGCGCATGAACAGAGATGCTGGAAGGAAGGCCCATGCGGAAATTACCCAAATCATGGACTGCGGATGGTCCAGTGACACTGATCCAAACAGATCAGAGGCCGAACGCAATACTATCGGCGTCAGGAACGGTAGCAGAAAACCGGCAGCAATGTTGAATCGCGCATCACGCTCCAGCCGTTCGACAACGTCGCCCCCGGCGGTGGGATCGAAGGTTGGCAGGTTGATCCAGACATTGAAGCTGCCCGAACGAGCCGGCCAGTCGTACACCCGGAGCGACAGAATGAAGATCGCAAGTGACAGCAATCCAACCAGGAAGCTGAGACCCGCCGCACTGCGCACCAATGTGATGTGGGCGGCATCGGCCGTTTCGGGTAGCAACAGGGTGACCAGGCGAACGGGGCTATATGGAAAGTCGACGCTTTGCCCGATGATCGCGCCGACGGCATAGACGAACTCGGTCAGCGGCGTCGGGTCAGTATGACCGCGCAACATCAAAGACAACATCAATACAGTGACAAACAGGCAGAAGAAACGAATGCGGTTGAACGGCGGTGCGTCGCGGAACTCGATCAGGCACGGGTAGACGGGTGCATATTCGAAGATCGTCAGGGCTGCGCCGAACAACGCAACCAAGGCGACAATCTCGGCCCCATCAACTGACGCATCCGTAAGGATCAACGATGGCAGTGCGATCAACACGATCACAAACGCCGCACGCACCAGTGCCCCAAACAGTCGAATAATCACCACCTACACCCCTCATACCGGTCGAAGACGATACGACGCCGTCCTCTTGTTCCGAGATGAATCCGTTGGCTCGTGCAGGAAGGCCAACAGCTTGCCTCAATCCTGCCGCATTCTTGCCAACATTCACTTTGGAACGCAACAACCTGATATCTATCGCTGATTAACGGGGCGCTTTAAGGGAGAAACTGGTGCGGCTTTGCATCAACAAAAAAGCAGAAAAAAGGCGGCCTGGGGGCCGCCTGATCAACCACAGATAGATCTTGTGGTCAGGCCCAGGGACGGGCGGCTTGTGCCTTGGATTCAAAGGCGTCGATCGAACTGACTTTCTCCATCGTAAGTCCGATGTCGTCCAGCCCATTGAGAAGGCAGTGTTTTTTGAAGGCGTCCAATTCGAACGATACGACTTCTCCGTCCGACGTCGTCACGGTTTGCGCCTCCAGGTCGACTGAAATCCGGGCATTCGCGCCCTTTTCGGCGTCCTTCATCAGCACATCGACCACATCCTGCGGCAGAGCGATCGGCAGAATCCCGTTCTTGAAACAGTTGTTATAGAAGATGTCCGCGAAGCTGGGCGCGATCACACAGCGAATCCCGAAATCGAGCAGCGCCCAGGGCGCATGTTCGCGGCTGGAACCACATCCGAAGTTGTCCCCCGCCACCAGAATCTCGGCCTCGCGGTACGCGGGCTGGTTCAGAACAAAGCTGTCTATTTCCTTGCCGTCGTCGTCAAAACGCATTTCATCAAACAGGTTCGCGCCAAGGCCCGACCGCTTGATGGTCTTCAGGAACTGCTTGGGGATGATCATGTCGGTGTCGACGTTGATCATAGGCATCGGGGCGGCGATGCCGGTGAGGGTGGTGAATTTTTGCATTTACATCATCTCCCGGACGTCAGTCAGTTTCCCGGTGATCGCAGCCGCAGCCGCCATTCCGGGTGAGACCAGATGAGTCCGGCCTCCACGGCCCTGACGGCCTTCGAAGTTACGGTTGCTGGTGGCGGCGCAGCGTTCCTGCGGGGCCAGTTGGTCGGGGTTCATCGCCAGGCACATGGAACAGCCTGCCAGCCGCCACTCGAATCCGGCGTCTTTGAAGACGTCGGCCAGACCCTCTTCCTCGGCCTGGGCACGCACGAGGCCCGAGCCGGGGACGACCATTGCCCGCATTCCGTCTTTGACCTTTTTGCCCTTCAGGATAGCGGCAGCGGCACGCAGGTCTTCGATGCGCCCGTTGGTGCAGGATCCGATGAACACCGTGTCGATGGCAATCTCACTCAGCGGGGTGCCGGGCGTCAGGCCCATGTAGTCGAGCGAGCGCTGCGCCGCTTCGACCTTGCCACCCTTGAAGTCCGACGGGGACGGGACGACGCCGGTGATCGGCAGGACGTCTTCGGGGCTGGTGCCCCAGGTGACAACGGGGGCGATATCCTCGCCCTTGATGGTCAGCACTTTGTCCCAATGGGCGTCGTCGTCCGAGAACAGCGTTTTCCAATACGTCAGCGCCGCCTCCCACGCGGCCCCTTTAGGAGCATGCGGGCGACCCTTCACATACTCGAAGGTCTTTTCGTCCGGTGCAATCAGGCCAGCGCGGGCGCCGCCCTCGATTGCCATGTTGCAGACTGTCATGCGGCCTTCCATCGACAGGTCGCGGATCGCTTCGCCGCAATATTCGATGACATAGCCGGTGCCGCCGGCGGTGCCGGTCTCGCCGATCACCGACAGGGTGATGTCCTTGGCAGTCACACCGGGGCGGAGTTTGCCGGTGATCTCGACCTTCATGTTCTTGGACTTCTTCTGGATCAGCGTCTGCGTGGCCAGAACATGCTCGACCTCAGACGTGCCGATGCCGTGCGCAAGCGCGCCGAACGCGCCGTGGGTCGCGGTGTGGCTGTCGCCACAAACGATGGTGGTTCCGGGCAGGGTCCAGCCTTGTTCCGGCCCGATGATATGCACGATGCCCTGGCGGACGTCCGATACCGGGTAATAGTGGATGCCGAAATCCTTGGCGTTCTTGTCGAGCGCGGCGACCTGAATCGCGCTGTCCTCGGTCATGTTCTTGGGATCATCGCGCCCCGGCGTGGTCGGCACGTTGTGATCCGGTACCGCGATGGTCTTTTCCGGCTCCCGCACCTTGCGACCTGTCATCCGCAGACCTTCGAAGGCCTGCGGGCTGGTCACTTCGTGGACCAGATGGCGGTCGATATACAGCAGGCAGGTGCCATCTTCGGCTTCATGGGCGACATGGTCGTCCCAGATCTTATCATAGAGCGTCTTGGGGGACATTGGGTCCACTCCCGTTCAGAATGTCGAAAATTCAGGTGTCGTCGATGGGGCGCGGGTCAACCCCGCGCGAGGACCGAGCAGGTCGCACCGAAAAACCGCCAGGGCAGGCGGGCGCGGTCGTCCATATCAAAGATCGCTGTCATGGGACGCAGGTGTACAGCGGTGGCTGGGCAACCTCAAGCCACGAAGAAAAAACCCCGGACGCCGGGCGGCGTCCGAGGTGAGGTGGCAGATTGGGAGGTGGAATTCTGCATTTCGTTGCGCTGCAGGCTCTGCTTCCTTTGCGCGCGTGGCTCGGGGATAGGTCGCGGCGCGGGCGTTCAAGGTTCAAATATAACCTGCTGCAATCGATCGGCCGCCTTCATGGCGTCTTGTTCGCAACACCAAGACCATGCAGTCTGGCCCAAGTAAAAAGGACCGGATGTGGAACCCACTGACGCCACTTTGATGGATCGTATTTCAACGCTTCTGGGCGATGCCGAATTATTTGCAATGAGTCTGCTGAGGCCGTGGCAGCTCTATCAGCTTGGCATCATTTTCGCCTGTTTCCTGGTCGCGGAATTGTTTCGGCGCTGGCTGGGTCCGAAGATGCATAGTTGGATGCGGACTTTGGAAGGCTGGCCCAAGTGGCGGCTGCGCATTTTGCTGACGGTTCACAGGCGATTGAGGCTTATTTTCCTTGTTGTGGTGCTGTGGATCGTGCTCAGCATCATGCGCGAGCTCACCTGGCCGTCGCGCAGTTACCTCGTTGGTATTGCCGCATCGTTGGCACTGGGATGGCTGGGTGTTGTTCTGGCGGCGCGGCTGATCCGGAACAACGCCCTGCGCACGATGGTCCGCTGGGGGCTGTGGATCTGGGTTACTCTCTACATCCTCGGATTGACCGAAGATGCCGGTGCCGTGCTGGACAGTGTGGCGATTGAATTTGGTGATTTCCGTCTGACAGCACTGGCAATCCTGAAGGCGCTTGTGGTGACAGGGATCCTCTTTGTCGGTGCGCGTCTGGTATCGCAGGCTTTTTCCGGGCGGATCAAGCAGGTCGAAGAAATATCGCCCTCGATGCAGGTGCTGACCACGAAGGCGATGCAGATCGCGCTCTATGGTGGGGCGTTTTTCATTGGTTTGAAGGCGGTCGGGTTCGACCTGACCGGGCTGGCTGTTCTGTCCGGTGCCATCGGTCTTGGCCTGGGTTTTGGTCTGCAGAAGGTGGTTTCGAACCTCGTGTCTGGCATCATCATCCTGCTGGACAAGTCGATCAAGCCCGGCGACGTGATCTCGCTGGGTGAGACGTTTGGCTGGATCAACGCGCTGGGCGCGCGCTACGTCAGCGTCGTTACCCGCGACGGCAAGGAATACCTGATCCCGAACGAGGATCTGATCACCGGGCAGGTCGTCAACTGGTCGCATTCGAATGAATTTGTGCGCCTCGATATCTATTTCGGGACGGCCTACGGGGACGATCCGCATAAGGTGCGCAAACTGGCGATTGAGGCGGCCGCCGGGGTCGAGCGGGTTTTGCGTGGGCGGCCTCCGGTCTGTCACATCGTCGGCTTCGGGGACAGTTCGGTGGATTATATTCTGCGGTTCTGGATCACCGATCCCACCGGCGGGCTGACCAACATTCGCGGCAATGTCTTTCTGGCGCTGTGGGACACGTTCCAGGAAAACGACATTTCGATCCCATTCCCGCAGCGCGAGGTCAAGGTTCTCGAGGGCAGTACGCTGGCCACCGCTGCGCCGATTGCGACCGACTGAGCAAAGGCCTGATTCCGCCTGCCGGCTATTGATCTGTGGCGCAAATCTGCCAGTCGTATAGAAACGTCCGGTGACAGGAGGATTGTCGAGCGTGACGAGTGGGACCGAGTGGGCGTCCAGGGGGCCGGCCAGGGGTACGATGCACTACTGGTGGGGCCGATGGGCCCTTGCCGGAACATTTGCGCTTGGCACTTTGTCGGCCCCACCGAGCGGTGCGTTCGAGTCCCTGACGTTCACTACGCCCGGTGCGCCGGCCGATCTGGAGGTGGCACTGCGCGCGTCAAGTGTTTTGCTGATCGCCCAGTCGGAAAACAAGCAGGATGTGGATGCGGTGCTGGCGGCAGCGCGGGCGGATTACCAGCGCCTGATCGGAGCGCTTTATGAGAACGGCTTTTATGGCGGCGTGATTTCGATCAAGGTCGACGGGCAGGAGGTCGCTGATCTGCGCCCGACGCGGCAGCTTGGATCAATCAACACCATCGACGTTATGGTTGATCCTGGGCCGCTTTACCATTTTAGCCGCGCCGATGTGGTCCCACTGGCTCGGGCGACAGAACTGGACAAAGATTTTCGTGTCGGCGCACCGGCTGGATGGCGTGCAATCCGTTTGTCCGCGCGGGCGGCCATCGATGGATGGCGCGATCAGGGACATGCGAAAGCGGATGTTAAGGATCAGCGGATCATTGCGGAGCATGACGAGGATACGGTCGCAGCGAACGTCGTGATGGACCCCGGCCCGCTGGTTCGATATGGCGCATTCCGACTGGCTGGGCCGTCATACGTCAGGACCGAGCGAATTGCCGAAATCACTGGTTTCCCGACTGGACAGGTGTTCAGCCCGGCCCGCACCGAACTGGCGGCTGATCGGCTGCGCCGTACCGGTGCGTTTCAGGCAGTGCGCTTTGACGAGGCGGATCAACTCAATGCCGACGATACACTTGATATGGATCTGCACCTGATAGACGCCAAACCGCGCCGGTTCGGGTTCGGGGCCGAAGTGTCCTCGACAGATGGTGCGATGCTGTCGGCCTTCTGGATGCATCGAAACCTGTTTGGCGGAGCCGAGCGGTTGCGGATCGACGGCGAGGTGTCCAGCATTGATGGTGCGACTGGCGGGACTGATTGGATTCTGCGCGGCGATTTCCGTCGTCCCGGCACCTACCACCCGGACGTGACATTTTTCACGACCGCCGAACTGGAGCATCTGGAAGAACCGGACTTCGACTCTGAAAGTGCAGAGGTTACGCTTGGGTTCGAGCGGATCGTGTCGCCTGAATTGACGGTTTCGGGAGGGGCGGGGGTACGACACGTCTCGGTCGCGGATGGGCTGGGCGACTTTGATTATACACACCTGCGGTTTCCGCTGACGGTTGAATATGACCAGCGTGACAATGTGCTGAACCCGACAGCCGGGTTCTTCGCCTACGGCGAGGCAACACCGTTTGTTGGTCTGGACGGGTCAGCCAGCGGGACGCGGTTTGAATTCGACGGGCGGGCCTATCGCGGCTTTGGTGCATCTGATCGGGTCGTGCTCGCGGGGCGAGTGCAATTCGGGACTAACGCCGGGGCGGATCTGCTGGAAGTGCCCAACGATGACCGGTTCTACTCCGGCGGTTTGGAAACGGTACGAGGGCAAGCGTATCAGTCGCTCGATTTTGACCTTGGTGGCGGGGTCAGCAGCGGTGGTGCATCCATCGCCACGGCATCGGCAGAAGTGCGGGTTGCGGTTAACGACAAGGTGCAGGTCGTGGGTTTTGCCGACTACGGTGCGATTTCCCGCGACGGTTGGTTCGACGGCGACAGCAAGGATCATTCGGGTGCGGGTATCGGCGTGCGCTATGAAACCCGGTTCGGTCCGGTTCGGCTGGACATCGCAACGCCGGTCAGTGGCGGCGACAGTGGTGATCTGTTCTTCTACCTCGGCTTCGGGCAGTCGTTCTGATGCGCCGTCTACTTTTCTTCCTGATCGTCGTTCTCTGGCCGCTTGGGCTGGTCGCGCAGGTTGATGACGATGGCCCCGGTTTGCTGGCACGGTTCCTGCAGGATGTGCTTTCCGAGGACGCGCGCCAGGTGCGTATCCGGGGCTTTCAGGGAGCGCTCAGCACCCGCGCCACAGTGCGCGAAATTACCATCGCCGACGAGGTGGGCGATTGGGTCACGGTGCGCAATGCGGTGATCGACTGGGATCGCTCGGCATTGCTGCGCGGGCGGCTTATCATTCAAGAGCTTGCGGCAGACGAGATCATCCTGATGCGCCGCCCCGGTAAGGGCGACGGAACCATTGCCCCCGAAGCCTCGGGGATCGGCTTGCCGAATTTGCCGGTTTCGATCGAGATCGACCGGGTTGCCACGCAACGTGTGGTGTTGCGCGAAGCCTTCTACGGTACTGCTGCGACGGTCAGCATCAATGGTTCTGTCTTGTTGGATGGTGGAAGCGGGGAGGCAGACCTTCAGATATTACGTACCGATGGGAATGGTGATGGCAGCCTGTCACTGGATGCTGACTATTCCGAAAGCACTGGCATTCTGAACCTCGATTTCCTGTTGACCGAGACGGCAAACGGCGTGGCGGCCAACGCGCTACGGATACCGGATCGACCATCGGTTCGGCTGGCCCTGCGGGGCAATGCTCCTCTGGACGACTTCACCGCCCGGATCGAATTGGAAACCGACGGCATCGAACGGTTGGCAGGGACGTTCAACACGTTTGCAAGCGATGATGTCGCCGATGACGAAGTGCGTCGCCGCTTTGGGGCCGACATTGCCGGAGATGTCGCACCGATCTTCGCGCCGCAGTATCGCGACTTCTTTGGTGATGATGTCGTTCTGTCGCTGGCCGGGACAACGCGCCTGGATGGATCGCTCAACATCGACCGGATGCAGATTAACGCGGGCGAGATCGGGCTGGGCGGCTCGCTGGAGCTCGACCCGGACAGGATCCCGACCCGCATGGCGCTGCAAGGGCGGATTGCGTCGCGTGACGGTTCGCCGGTCCTGCTGCCGCTACCGGGGCGGCCGACGATGGTGGAGGACATGCGTCTCGACGTCGATTTCGACGCAGACCGGGGCGAGGCCTGGTCGGGCGAAGTTGTGATGACCGGCTTCTCGCGCCCCAGTTTCACAGCCGAGCGACTGGCGCTTTTCGGCGGCGGGGCGATTTCAGAGGAAGTGATCGGGGGCGGCAGCCGTAGCCGGGTGACGGGTGCGTTCGATTTCGAGGCAAGCGCGCTCGATCTGGGCAATGACAAGGTGCAGCAAGCGCTGGGACAGACTGTTACGGGCCGGATGGAAGTGGCCTGGACCGAAGGGCAACCGGTTGAGTTACAGACGCTGAGAATTGATGGCGACAGCTATACACTAGATATCGTCGGCGAGGTTGCCGGTGTGGGCCGCGATCTGCGGGTGAACGGCGCAGCAACGCTAAGTGCGCGTGATCTGGCGGCGTTTTCAGGGCTGGCTGGCCGTCAGGTTGGCGGCGCTGCTGAACTGAGCATCATTGGCAACGGTGACTTGCTGGGCGGGCGGTTTGACGTGTTGATGACGGGTGAGGCGCAGGACCTGACTCTGGACCAGAGGTTGGCCGACCAACTGCTTGTCGGTGGGGCCGAGTTGCGCGTGCATTCGATCCGTGACGAGGCTGGGACACGGATCGAGGAATTCATCGTTACATCCGCGGCGGTACGTGCCGAGGGGTCGGGTGTGCTGCGGACTGACGCGACCGAGATCACCCTGACGGCCAGTCTGGATGATGCCGGGCGGCTGGTGGAGGGTTTGAGCGGACCGGTTGTGCTGGAGGGGGTGCTGGAGGAAGGCCTCGACAGGGTCCGTTTCAATATCTCCGGAACAGGACCGGAAACGGCGTTGACTACGGCCGGCACATTCGGGGGCGCGGAAACGCCGCACTTGCTGAGTGCGAATTCAGTTCTGGTGGCCAGCGACCTGTCGATCTTTGCGCCCCTTACCGGGTTGGACCTGACCGGGTCAGCGGAACTGTCGGTGCAGACGCAGTTGGATACCGAGACGTACTCCGGCACGGTCACGCTGAACGGGACCGGCCAGAATCTGGGGGTTGGCAACGAGCGCGTTGACACGATGTTGGCCGGGAATGCCACGGTCTCGGCGCGACTATCGCGGGTGCCGGGGCGCACAAATCTCAATAGTTTTGCAGTCGTGACGCCGATTCTTACGGCGAGTGCGGTCGGCGTTCTGGAGGGCGAGCGCCGCGCATTGACGCTGAACGCGAAACTTGAAGACGCTGGGCTTGTCGTGGAATCGCTGGCCGGGCCGCTGAGCATCGAAGGCCATGTCACCCAATCAGGCCCCGACCGGCTGGATGTGAACGTTACAGGCGAGGGTCAATCGTTTGACCTGATCGCCGTGGGTGCGCTGAGCGCCCTTGACGATGTCCCGTTGTTCATCGGAACAGCTCGGGTCGACAGCCCGGATATTTCTGTCTTCTCGGCGCTGGCAAAGCGGCCGATTTCAGGCGAGATTGACGTTACGGTCGAGGGATCGACTCGCGTCGACCTCAGTACATTCGATCTGGATGTGGCCGCGACAAGCGTCGATCTGATAGTTGGGCAGGGGGTCGCTGATCGGCTGCTGGCGGGGAGGACCCGATACAACGGAAAAATGCGCCGGGACGACGATGTGCTGCGCCTGCAGGAAGCGTCAATTGACAGCACAGCGGCTGCAATTTCGGCGGCGGGCGTGATCGCGCCGGACGCCACTGATCTGACGTTTGATGCCACTGTCAAGGAAGCTGCACTTTTGCTGCGTGATGTGTCGGGCGCATTGAATCTGAAAGGATCAGTGCGCCAGACCGGCCCGGATCGGTTTGCGCTGGATGTCACCGGCACGGGTGCCGGTACGGATATCGCCGCAAAGGGAACGCTGGAAACGCCGCCCGAGGGTACCGCGTTTTCCGGCAACGCGCGGGTCGAGGTCAATTCACTGGGCGCATTTTCCCAACTGGCCGGTAGGCCGCTGTCGGGGTCAGTGTCGCTGGATGCCTCGGGAAGGGCGCGACTGGACGTTGCGCAGTTTGTGCTGGAACTGGACGGCGTCGCCAATGACCTCGGCGTTGGTATTGCGCCGATAGACAGGATGCTGGCCGGTCGGGCGCAGGTTAACGCGGCGTTGGATCGCGGGCCCGACGGTCTTGTGGTGCGCGATTTCGACATCAAATCGACGCTTCTGCAGGCCGATGCGCAAGGAACGCTCAGCGGTGCGGAAAGTGATCTGCAATTCGCCGCACGGGTTGATCCGCGCGCCTTTTCGGATCGAGGATCGCTACCACCGATCGCACTGGTCGGGCGGTTCGAGGGAGCTGCCGACGGGACGGTTGGTCTGGATGTCACCGGCAGCGGGCCGGGTGCCAGCGTGAGACTTTCCGGAGAGCTGAAAGATCGTAGCCTTGCACCCAGCTTGTCAGGCAATGCAAACCTGAGCGTCGAGGACCTGTCGCTCTATGCTGAGCTGATCGGCCGCCCTGTGGGCGGCAATCTGGCAGCTGAAGCGCGCGGAGACGTCGCTCTTGATCTGTCAGAATTCGATGTGGTGGCCAGCGGCTCAGGCGGCAATCTGCTCCTTGGCGCGCCTCTGCTTGATCGGGTCGTGGCTGGGCGTGCCACCTTCCGAATTGATGCGTCGCGACAAGACGGGCGCACTATGATCCGCCAGGCAGAAGTTGAAACGCCCGTTCTGACTGCCTCGGCCAGCGGGCAGTCGCGCGGTGAGGGTCAGGCGTTGCGTGTTGATGCACGACTCAATGACATCGCGCCGTTCTTGTCGGCTTTGTCGGGACCAGCCACGGCAAGCGGGACCTTGACCGAGCTGGATGGCGGCGTCTGGCTGGCGGACCTGCAGGCCCGGGGCCCCGGGGATATCAATGCCCGGATCAACGGACGGCTCAGCCCAGATGGGTCGAGCTATCAGGCGACGGGCAGCGCGCCGCTGGACTTTGCAGAGCGGTATCTCGGCACGCGGTCGATCACCGGCTTGGCGTTCTTCGATGTGGCCTTTGATGATCGCACCGGCATTGCCGGTCTGTCGGGAACAGTGCGCGGCAACGATTTACGGATTTTTGCGCCGAAGCTGAATTTCGAGGTCTATGACGGGTCCTTCCGGGCCGATATCGGCGGTGGTCGTGCCTGGCTGGAGGCCACAGGGGCTGTCAGAGGCGGCGGCACCATCCGGGCGACCGGTCCGGTAGCGCTGAGCGAACCTTTCCCGGCGCGGCTTGAGCTTCAGATGACCGACGCGCGACTTCGCGATCCGACGCTGTTTGATACGACACTTAGCGGCACAGTGACGTTAAGCGGACCTTTGCTGAACGGTGGGCGTATCGATGGTGAGGTGGATCTTGGGCCAACGGTGATCCGGTTTCCGACCGGCTCGCTGGGCGTCCGCGGGCCAATCCCGGTCATCGGGCATCTGAACGAACCGGCAGACGTGCGCCGCACGCGGGCAGCCGCCGGACTATTGCGGATCGACCCGCGCGGGGATGGTTCGGGTATCGGGCGGCGGCCTCCGTTTGATCTTGATATCCTGCTGAATGCCCCGCGCGGTGTCTTCGTGCGCGGGCTTGGACTGGACAGTGAATTTGGTGGGCAAGTGCGATTGACCGGGCATACTCTGGCGGTGAAACCCCGTGGACAGCTTGGCCTGATTAACGGGCGTTTCGATCTTTTGGGCCGTCAGCTGACCCTGACGCAGGGCGCGCTCAGGCTGGAGGGAAGCTTCCTGCCCGTGGTGCGGATGTCGGCACACATCCGCGATGGCGATGCGGATTTGATGGCGGTACTGGAAGGGCCGGTGATGGCACCGCGCATCCGCTTTTCGTCGGTGCCCGAGTTGCCAGAGAATCAGATTATAGCACGGTTGCTGTACCGCGAAGGGGCCGAGCGTCTGACGCTATTGCAAGCTACCCGGATTGGCACGACGGCCATGCAACTCGGTGGGCCGGCGGCGGGGTCTGGCATCATCGCTCGGTTGCGCGACGGATTTGGTGTCGACTACCTAGACCTTGCAAAGGACGTCGAAGGCGGTGCGGCTGTGCGGGCCGGTAAGTATGTTGCAGACGGGGCCTACGCCGAGGTCACGGTTGGAGAGCGGGCGACGGACTTGAGCGTCCGGCTAAACCTGAACGAGGATCTGACGCTGAAGGGCTCGGTCGATACGTCGGGGGAATCTCGGTTGGGTGTGTTCTTTGGAAGGGACTACTGAGGCGGCGGAGCAGGAAAGGGTTGATCTGATTAGCGCCACGAGGCGTGCTCGACACCTTTCGGAGTGTCCTGCGGTACGCACGCAACCTTTCCAGACCCCATAGCCGTCACGAATGGTGCACGCTAAACTATCCCAAACACCCTCAACGGACGACCTGGATGGCACCCACATTACCTAACGCCGATGACACCATCGAAGCGCGCTGCGCCGCTGCCGGTCTGCGCATGACCGGTCAGCGGCGCACAATTGCCGCTGTTCTGGAGGGTTCGGACGATCACCCGGATGTCGAGGAGCTTTATGCCCGAGCCTCAGCGCAGGATCCGCGCATATCTTTGGCGACGGTCTATCGCACGGTGAAATTGTTCGAGGAATCCGGCATCCTTGAGAAAGTCGAATTCGGCGACGGACGAGCGCGCTATGAAGATGCCGAGCGCGCGCACCATGACCATCTGATAGACCTTTCCACCGGGCAGGTGATCGAATTCGTCGATCCCGAAATCGAGGCGCTTCAAGAGAAAATAGCTGCCAAGCTGGGGTATCGGCTGAAGGGGCACCGTCTGGAACTATACGGGGTGAAGAAGTAGATCGCGCCCGATCTGTTAACGCTAACATTCGCCATTCACTCTGCTCGCCCTGCCTGCTATACGCCGCTCATCCCATAAAAACCCGAAAGGTAGACCGCCCATGTCCACGATCATCGACATCCTCGCACGCGAAATCCTCGATAGCCGGGGCAATCCGACGGTCGAGGTCGATGTGATCCTGGAGGATGGCACCATGGGTCGAGCGGCGGTGCCATCCGGTGCCTCGACCGGTGCGCATGAAGCAGTGGAACTGCGCGACGGCGACAAGGCGCGTTACAAGGGTAAGGGCGTGCGGAAGGCCGTTGCTGCGGTGAACGGCGAATTGGCGGAAACGCTTGTTGGATTTGACGCGACCGAGCAGGAAGCCATCGACGGCGCGATGATCGAGTTAGATGGCACCTCGAACAAGGCACGTTTAGGAGCCAACGCGATCTTGGGTGTCAGTCTGGCGGTCGCCAAGGCCGCAGCGGATTTCACCGCCCAGCCGCTCTATCGCTATGTGGGCGGAACCTCGGCGCGGACCCTGCCGGTGCCGATGATGAATATCCTGAACGGGGGGGAACACGCCGACAATCCGATTGATATACAGGAATTCATGATTGTTCCCGTCGGCGCAACCAGCCTGTCCGAAGCGGTGCGCATGGGCTCGGAGGTGTTTCACACGCTGAAAGGCGAATTGTCAGCCGCTGGCCTGTCAACCGGTATCGGGGATGAGGGTGGCTTTGCGCCCGACATTTCGTCCAGCCGCGCTGCGCTGGATTTCATTCTGAAAGCGGTTGAAAAGGCCGGTTACACACCCGGTGACGATATGATGCTGGCGCTGGATTGCGCGGCGACCGAGTATTTCCGGGACGGGAAGTACGAGATGAAGGGTGAGGAATTGTCGCTGACCCCGGACGAAAATGTTGCTTATCTTCAGGAACTTGTGTCTGACTATCCGATCTTTTCGATCGAGGATGGCGCCTCCGAGGACGACTGGGACGGCTGGGCCACGATGACCGAGGTTTTGGGCGAAACGACACAGTTGGTCGGCGACGATCTTTTTGTAACCAACCCCGAACGGCTGGCACAGGGGATTGATGCGAAGACCGCCAACTCGCTGCTGGTTAAAGTGAACCAGATTGGCACGCTTAGCGAAACGCTGCGTGCCGTCGATATGGCGCACCGCAACCGGATGACCTGTGTGATGAGCCACCGCTCGGGTGAGACCGAAGATACGACAATTGCCGATTTGGCCGTGGCGACCAACTGCGGGCAGATCAAAACGGGTTCACTGGCGCGCTCGGACCGGCTCGCAAAATATAATCAGCTGATCCGGATCGAAGAAATGCTGGAAGAGACGGCAGTCTACGCTGGGCGCTCGATCCTGCGCTAGTGGTATCGACTATCCGGCGACCTCCATCTTGACCGCTCGTCAGTCGCGCCCTTTGTAAATATCGACCAGTTTGCCCAACATTTCCAACGCATCCGCGCGCGGCCGCTGGAAAGAGTTGCGCCCGATGATCGAACCATTGCCGCCGCCGTCGCGAATTGCGCGGGCGTCGTCAAAGACCGAGTTTGCGCCTTTCTTGGCACCGCCGGAGAACACCACAATGCGACGACCTGCAAATGCTGCGTCCATACAGTTTCGCACCCGCGCCGCCTGATCTGTGATGTCGATTTTCTCTGCCTCGAATACCTTTTTGGCTTCGGGATTTTCCAGATGGTCAGTGCTGAGTTTGATCTTGATGATATGCGCACCGAGCAAGGCTGCGATCTGGGCGGCATAAGCGGCAATATCAACAGCCGTCTCGCCGTCCTTTGAAACGCCCTCACCGCGCGGATAGGACCAGATGACGGTGGCGATGCCGACGGATGCGGCCTCCGCGCGGATCTCGCGGATTTCCTCCATCATGCCCAGTGCCATGTCCGAACCTGGGTAAATCGTGAAGCCGATGGCAGCACAGCCCAACCGCAGAGCGTCATCAACGGATGCGGTGACCGCGCTGTCTTTTCCGGCTGTGCCGGACATGAGCGAATTAGCCGAGTTGGCCTTGAGGATTGTCGGGATTTGTCCGGCGAAGGTGTCCGCTCCGGCTTCGAGCAGCCCCAGAGGGGCGGCAAAGGCATTCAATCCGGCATCAATTGCCAGCTTGTAGTGATACTGGGGGTCATAGCCGTCCGGATTGACAGCGAAGCTGCGGGCAGGGCCGTGCTCGAACCCCTGATCAACGGGCAGGATGATCATTTTTCCGGTTCCACCAAGGCGGCCCTGCATCAGAATCGAATGCAATTTGGCTTTTACGCCGGGCGTCTCGCCCTCGTAGCGTGAAAGGATGTCCCTAACTGTTTTGGTGGTTTTCATGGAGTTTGCTCCTGTTTTGCGCCCGATCCCTTCATTGGGGATACCGCCACCAGCGCCAGCGGCAACCCGGATTGCGCTAACAGTGGTCCGATTTCCGCAATTGGGCGGGTTTGAGAGTTATGGAAATGGCACGCTGAAACGCAGACCGATATTCATCGCCGAACCGAAAATATCCTCAGGGGTGAATTGCCCGCATTAGGGCAGGACGGCGCAGAAAAGCCCCCTTGCTTTGGCCGTGTGCCGGACGCGACAAGCCTTTGTTCTGCCTAAGAGGTTTCCGAGCTCGCGCGACGAACCGTGCCGACGATTCCGTCCCAGCCGCCAGGGGACAATTCCAGACCGAGCACCCGTTCGGGGTTTGTCGGCGGCGGCATCACAACATCTTTCAGTAAACGAAACCCAAAGCGGCCATAGTACGGGGCATCTCCGACCAGCAGGGCACGGTCCCAACCTTGCGACTGTGCAATGCAGTCGCGGATCAGAGCGCCGCCCAAACCTTCGCCCTGATGGGTCGGATGCACAGCGATCGGCCCGATCAGAAGTGCGGGCGCATCGCCTACTGCAATCGGCCAGACACGGATTGCGCCTGCCAGAACGCCGCTTTCGTCACGCGCAACCCGGCACATGGCGGCCACCCGCTCGACGTCATCGCGCAGCCGATAGGACGACAGCGCCTCGCGCCCCGGCGCAAAGCAGAGGTCATAGAGGGCCTCGACCTCCCACCAATCGTCGGGGGTCTCAGGGGCAAACCGGATCACACGCGCGCCTCGGTCGTTTTCGCTGGATTTGGCCCTAGCACGGGGCTAACCGGTTAACAAACGGCAAGAATACCACGCGAGGACAGAATGTTTTACCGCCCAGAAGATGGCCACGGACTGCCACATAACCCGTTCAATGCGGTCATCACGCCACGCCCGATCGGCTGGATTTCAACGCGCGGCAGCGATGGCCATGACAACCTCGCCCCGTATTCATTCTTCAACGGAGTCGCCTATGTACCGCCGCAGGTGATGTTTTCCTCAACCGGGTCCAAGTCTGATCGCGCCGTGGGCAAGGACAGCCTGACTCAGCTGCGCGACACCGGGGTGTTCTGCGTCAACATTGTCGAAACGGCCGCCAAGGATGTGATGAACCAAACTTCCGGCCCGTGGGATGCGAATGTTGATGAGTTTGAACTGGCCGGGATTGAAAAGATCCAATGCGACACGATTGACTGCGCGCGCGTCGCTGGCGCCCCGGCCGCGCTGGAATGTCGGGTAACGCAGATCGTGCAAATCGAGGGACCGGCGAATTTTGTCACCATTGGTGAGGTGATCGGCGTTCACCTGCGCGATGATTGCCTCGTTGACGGGATGTTCGACGTCACGAAATTTCAGCCGCTGGCCCGGCTTGGCTATCGCGATTACGCCAGCGTTTCGGAAGTTTTCAGCCTGAAACGCCCCGGAGAATAGCGCCGTCGAGCAAATGTTGCGCCGATGTGTTACCTTTCGCCTCGTATTTGACAGCGAGAGGATTTTTCCATGGCCCGTGCCAACATGCGCGACCTCAGCTTCGCGACGTTTAATCTGCTGAACCTACAGGTGCCCGGTGGGCTGACTTATTCCAACAGCCCTCCCATCGAGGACACGCCCGAAGGACGCGACGAATACGAGCGCAAGATCGGCTGGACGGCAGCGCAATTGGTCCTGCTGGACGCCGAGGTGATTGGGTTTCAAGAGCTTTGGTCCGCGAGTGCTCTGGAGGACGCTTTTCGTGCCGCAAGCCTTCTTGATCAATACGACCTGATCGCCCGCGATGCGCCCGGAATCGGGCGGCCTCAGGTCGCGCTTGCGGTTCGTAAGGATCGCAATGGGAATAGTCAGATCGCACCTGGTGCGGGTTGGATTCCGGATTTTCCTGCCGATTTCACCTTCGACAAATTGCGTGAGACCGATGGCGCGGAAGAAGAGATCACCGTCACCATTGACCATTTCTCGCGCCCCATCCTGCACGCTGTGATCCAATCGGAAGGAACGCGCCCGAAGCCGCCCGGTGTTTCGGTCTATGTCTGCCATCTGAAATCGAAGGGACCGGCGCGGCTGTCGTTTGCCCATCCGCAACCCGTCGCGCTGCAGACCTATGCGAAGATCACCAAGAGCACCGTCAGCCACATCCGACGGGTCATGGAGGCCGGTGCCCTGCGCGCATTGCTGGACGGGGTGATGAAGCAGGAGGATGAGACGGCAATTTCGCCTACGGTCGTCTTGGGCGATCTAAACGATGATACGATGTCGGTCACGAATGAGCTGATTTCGGACCAGCCAACCTATCGCGTGATCCAGAAAAGCCGGGCCGGGCTAACATCGGATAAGGGCCTCTATTCTGTTGAGCGGCTGCAGCAGTACCGATCCATGCGGCATGTCTATTACACCCATGTTTACAAGCATAAGCGCGAAAGTCTGGATCATATTCTGGTGTCCGAAGAGTTCTACGACCATTCCCGCAAACGCCAATGGTCGTTCCGCGAGATGGAGGTGTTCAACGATCATCTGAACCGCGAGGAATTTGAGGATCTGGGCGCCAGCGATCACGGGTTGGTGCGGGCCTATTTCGACTGGAACCCGATGCCGACCGAGATTGATGTGGCGTAAACCCACGCCCAGTTGAATCCACGCTACTGAATCCGTGACGCAACAGCACGCTGACGTTTTTGTGCGCCGTCATTGAGATGATGCAATCCCGGTGCTACATCTGGGGTATCCCGGCGTCGGGGCTATCGGCGCGCAAGTCAGGAGGACGACAATCTGTCCATTTCCACTTCGACGGCTCAGGGCGCCATTGGCGAACGGGCTGCACGGCATTCCAGCGTGAACGCGGATGCCACTCCACTGACCAGCGACGCCCTACTGGCGGTGATTCTGAACTCGCTCGATGATGACAAGGCCGAGGATGTGGTGCAGATCGACCTGCACGGCAAATCCGAGATGGCCGACTATATGGTCATCGCATCGGGCCGGTCCTCGCGTCAGGTGGGGGCGATTGCTGACCATCTGGTGGACCATCTGAAGCAGGACCACGGGCGCGCGTCGCGGATCGAGGGCAAAGAAGCCGGCGACTGGGTACTGGTCGATGTCGGCGACATCGTTGTCCATCTGTTCCGCCCGGAAGTGCGCGAGTTCTATCAGCTGGAAAAAATGTGGCTGGATCCGGCTGAGGCCGCAAAGCGCGGCTGATGCGGCTGCATCTGTGCGTTGTGGGGCGCCTGCGTGCGGGTCCGGAGCGCGAGTTGATCGACGATTACCTAACCCGGTTCGACAGGACCGGGCGCGCGTTGGGACTTGGCCCGGCGACCATCACCGAAGTTGAGGATAAGAAAGGCGGCGGCATGACCGCTGAGGCTGCCCTGCTGTCACGCGCCATCCCTGATGGTGCCGTGATCTGCGCGCTTGACGAACGCGGCAAACAGATGTCTTCACCCGACTTCGCACACCAGCTCGGGCGCTGGCGCGATGACGGGCGCGGTGAACTGGCCTGCTTAATCGGTGGCGCGGACGGGCTGGATGCGTCGCTGGTTGCCAGGGCCGACCTGACATTGTCGTTGGGCCGTATGGTCTGGCCGCATATGCTGGCGCGCGTGATGCTGACAGAACAATTGTACCGTGCAGCCTCGATCCTGGCCGGTGCGCCCTATCACCGCGCCTGAATAGCCCTGATCCGGTTGCCCACGGACCGGCGCCGCCTTAGATTGTTATGAATACCACCCGGAGCCGCCGCACATGACCACCCCGAAACCTGTCGTTCTGTGCATTCTCGACGGATGGGGCCTGCGCGACGACGCCGAAGCGAACGCTCCGGTTCTGGCAAACACGCCGACATTTGACCGGATTATGGCGACCTGCCCCCACGCGACTCTGATCACCCACGGTCCCGACGTCGGCCTGCCGACCGGGCAGATGGGAAATTCTGAAGTGGGCCATACCAATATCGGCGCAGGCCGTGTGGTGGCGATGGACCTCGGTCAGATTGGCCTCGCAATCGAGGATGGCAGTTTTTTCGAGAACACCGAACTGCTCGACTTCATCGAGGCGTTAAAGACCACAGGTGGGACGGCGCATCTGTTCGGGGTTGTCTCGGATGGCGGAGTTCATGGGCATCTGGACCACATCGTTGCGGCGGCTGAGGCGATCACGGGCGAAGGCGTACCGGCTGCAATTCATGCAATCACCGACGGGCGCGATGTGGCTCCAACATCTGGCGCAGAATTCATTGCTGAGCTGTCCCGGAAGCTGCCCGAGGGTGCGCGGATCGAAACCGTCTCGGGGCGCTATTTTGCGATGGATCGGGACAACCGCTGGGACAGGGTGCAGCGCGCCTACGATGCGATCATTCGCGGTCGCGCCGACCATGTCGCGGCATTTGCCAGACAGGCCGTTGCCGATGCCTATGCGCGCAAAGAAACCGATGAATTCGTCGCGCCAACTTTGATCGGCGACTACGATGGTGCGAAGGACGAAGATGGGTTCTTCTGCCTGAACTTTCGGGCCGATCGGGCGCGTGAAATCCTTAGCGCTATTGGTGAGCCGGGCTTTGAAGCATTCGACACCGGCCCGCGCCCGCACTGGGTCGCTTTGCTTGGCTTGGTCGACTACTCGGAAGTCCACAACGGCTTCATGGCGACGATGTATCCCAAGGGAAGCATTGAAAACACGCTAGGGTCCTGGGTCGCGCAGAAAGGGTTGCGCCAGTTTCGCATTGCCGAGACTGAGAAATATCCGCACGTAACCTTTTTCCTGAACGGCGGCATGGAGACGGCCGAGGCCGGAGAGGTGCGCTATATGGCGCAGTCACCGGATGTGGCGACTTATGATTTGCAGCCAGAGATGTCGTCGGGCGAGGTTACTGACCATCTGGTGGCGGCGATTGGCGAGGGCTATGACCTGATCGTCGTGAATTATGCCAATCCGGATATGGTCGGTCACACCGGTGATCTTAAGGCTGCGATCAGGGCGTGTGAGGCAGTGGATCAGGGGATGGCTCGCGTCGTGGAAGCGCTGAAAGCTGTGGGCGGCGCGATGGTCCTGACGGCGGACCACGGAAATTGTGAGACCATGATCGACCCTGAAACCGGCGGGCCGCACACCTCTCACACGACGAACCCGGTGCCGGTGGCGCTGATTGGTGGGCCGGATGGGGCGACACTTCGGTCAGGCAGGCTGGCTGATCTGGCACCGACGCTTCTGGCGCTGATGGGGTTGGAGAAACCCAGCCAGATGACTGGCGAAAGTCTGATCGGATGAGGGCGGCCGCGGCATTGTTCGCATTTGTGCTGGCGGTGCCAGTTGCCGCGTCTGCGCAGAACAATGCCGCAACCGCTGCGCGGGCTGCGGTGGATCAACTGGACCGTGCCGCCGCTTCATTGAACGCGGCCCGAGAGGCACCGGATCGTGTGGCGGCACTGACGCGTACGGTGGCCGCCTATGAGGCCGGACTGGCAGCGCTGCGCGAAGGCATTCGCGATGTTGCCGCTCAAGAACGAGCTCTGAAATCCGGGCTGGCTGCGGACAGCCAGAAGCTGTCGCGTTTACTTGGCGTGCTGCAAACCCTGCAATCGGCGCCGGAAACGACGCTGCTGCTGCATCCTTCGGGTCCGCTGGATACCTTGCATGCGGGCATGCTGCTGTCGGATATGACGCCGGGTTTGCGCCGTGAGTTAGACACGCTGAAGCTTCAACTGGCCGATGTGGCGACGCTGCGCAGCTTGCAGGAGAGTGCTGCGGACAAGCTCACAGAGGGGCTGGAAGGGGTTCGCGCGGCGCGCACAGCCCTGGGGCAAGCCGTGGATGAGCGTGGTGACTTGCCACGCCGCCTGGTGGACGATCCTGTCGCTCTGGCCGCCCTTGCCCAGAGCGCTGATACGCTCGAAGGGTTTGCGACCGCTTTGCGTGAAGCGGATGCAAAGAAGCAGCCACGCCCCGCGCCGCGCGCCTTTGCCGCGGCGCGCGGAACGCTGCCGATGCCGGTCGACGGCACAGTTATCCGCGCCTCGGGCGAGGCAGATGCCGCCGGAATTGCCCGCCCCGGATTGTTGATTGCGACTGCCCCCAGCGCCCTTGTGTCCGCACCCTGGCAGGCGACAATCCGCTATCAAGGGCCGCTGCTGGACTACAAAAACGTGATGGTGCTTGAACCCTCAAGGGGTTTTCTATTGGTGCTTGCGGGGCTTGATACAGTGTATGGCCGGGTCGGCGATGTCCTGCCTCAGGGCACCGCGTTGGGGTTGATGGGTGGTTCGACCGACACGAATAAGGATTTGACGGCTCCGTTGACGCAAAGCGGTGGTCAGGAGCGGACAGAAACGCTTTATATGGAACTAAGGCAGGGCGACGACCCGGTGGATCCCGCCACCTGGTTCGCCCTCGGCAGGGAGTAGGACAACAAGATGAAAAAATTCGCATTCGCGGTGATCGGTGGCGTGTTGGGCGGCGCGGTTCTGACCACGCAGGTCGCAGGCCCTCTGATCGCGCAGGAAACTGAACGCAAGACCAGCGTTTATGAGCAACTTGACCTGTTCGGCGATATTTTCGAGCGTATCCGCGCGCAGTATGTTGAGGAAGTGGACGAAGGTGCGCTGATCGAAGCCGCGATTGACGGCATGCTGACGTCGCTTGATCCGCACTCCAGTTACCTTTCTCCGGATGATGCGGCGGACATGCGCGTGCAGACACGCGGGTCCTTCGGCGGCCTCGGAATCGAGGTAACGCAGGAAGAGGGCTTCGTGAAAGTCGTCTCTCCTATCGACGATACGCCAGCTGATGCCGCTGGCGTCGAAGCGGGCGATTTCATCACCCATGTGGATGGCGAAAGCGTGCTGGGCCTGACGCTGGACGAAGCGGTCGAGATGATGCGCGGTCCGGTGGGCTCCGAGATCATCATCACACTGGTGCGCGAAGGTGTGGACGATCCGTTCGATATTTCGATCATCCGCGACACCATCAAGCTGACCGCCGTGCGGACACGCACCGAAGGCGAATCCGTGGTGTTGCGCGTGACCACTTTCAACGACCAAACCTATCCCAATCTGGAAGACGGGCTGAATGAACAGGTCGAAGAGGCCGGTGGCATCGACAGTGTCAACGGCTTCATTCTGGACCTGCGCAACAACCCAGGTGGCCTGTTGACCCAGGCAATCAAGGTTTCGGACGCCTTCCTTGATGCCGGAGAGATCGTCTCGACCCGTGGGCGCGATCCCAGCGATGGCGAGCGCAGCAACGCCACGCCAGGGGATCTGGCGCAGGGCAAGCCGATCGTCGTGCTGATCAACGGCGGTTCGGCGTCGGCTTCCGAGATCGTGGCCGGAGCGTTGCAGGATCATCGCCGGGCCATCGTGGTGGGCACAAAGTCATTCGGTAAGGGCTCGGTTCAGACCGTGATGCCGCTCAGGGGCGATGGCGCGATGCGCCTGACAACGGCGCGTTATTATACGCCGTCTGGCCGCTCGATTCAGGCGCTTGGCGTGTCTCCGGACATCGTGGTCGCCCAGCCGCCGCGCCAGCCAGATGCTGCCGCTGAAGAGGACGAGGCCGAAGCCGCGCGTCAGCGCAGTGAGGCCGATCTGCGTGGGTCGCTCGACAATGACTCGATCAGCGAAGATGAGCGCCAGATTATTCTGGACGAGCAGGCAGCGGCGGAAGATGCAGCCAAGCTGCGCGACGAGGACTTCCAGTTGGCGTATGCGATCGATCTGCTGAAAGGCCTTTCAGCAATCGAGAGCGCCGCCGAGTAAGTCGACAGCGAATGCGCAGCGCGTCGATCGTATCGCAGAACAATGAAACGGGGCGGGCCATGGATGGCTTGCCCCGTTTGCCATGGTCGCACCCATGACCCCGGACCAGATTGCGCGTCTGCCGTATCGCCCCTGCGTAGGGGTCGTTCTTGCACGCCCGGACGGCCGTATTTTCGGAGGAGAGCGGATCGACTCACCCGGAGCCTGGCAGATGCCTCAAGGCGGGGTCGATCCAGGCGAGGGCGCGCGCGACGCCGCGCTGCGCGAACTGCGCGAAGAGACCGGATTGTCCGCGCAAAGTGTTTCTGTCGAACAAAAATCGTCCGATTGGTTGACCTACGATCTGCCGGTAGATCTTGTCCCGGTGCTGTGGAAGGGTCGGTTTCGCGGTCAAAAGCAGCGCTGGTTCCTTATGCGCTACGATGGCCCCGACGAAGCGATCGATATTTCCGGACCACCAGCGGAATTCGCGCGCTGGAAGTGGATGACGCCGGACGAGATGTTGGCCAGCATTGTGCCGTTCAAGCACGCCGTCTATGCACACGTTCTGGGTGAGTTTGCCCCAAAACTCTGAGGCTTCCCCAGCGCCGGACGTTCCGGTATGGACGCCGCCATGAGTAACTCAAAAACCAACAGCCGCGCCGTCGGACTAGATCTGAGCCTAGGGGTGATCCGCTGGCTGACCGGGCATGAAAATCTGCACTACGGGCTGTGGGATGGGCTGGAGGTCACCGCCGAAAACCTGGGTCGTGCGCAAAAGGCCTATACCGACCTGTTGTTTGACCAGCTGCCGGAAGGGTCGTTGCGCATTCTCGACATCGGTGGCGGTGCCGGAGAGACTGCAGCGCGCCTGCTGGCACTGGGTCATAGCGTCGAGATCGTCATCCCTTCGGAACAACTGGCCGAGCGCTGCCGGGCCAATGCTCCGGGGGCGACAGTGCACGAATGTCGGTTCGAAGACTTTACAGGCGAAGGGCCTTACGACCTGTGCCTGTTCTCGGAGAGTTTTCAGTACATCGCGCTGGATTATGGTCTGAAACGCTGTCTCGATCTGCTGGTTCCGGGAGGGCAGGTTCTGCTCGCCGATTGCTTCCGCACAGGGGATGAGCGCACGGCTGACGGCAAGCGTGCGACCGGCGGCGGCCATAAGATTGAACGGTTCCGCGATGAGTTGGAGGGTCTGCCGTACACTCTGCTGCATGAGGCGGACATTACTGAGCGGGTCGCACCCTCGATCGATCTTGAACAGGCGTTCTACAATGTCCTTGGCAGTGGATTTTCTATGGTACAGGCGAATTTTAGCGCGCGTAAGCCGAAAACCCACTGGCTGCTGGACCGCATTGCTCGTCTGGTGGTGAATAAGAAGCGGCGGGCCAGTCTGCATCTGCGGTTCATGGAGCAGGCCCGCTCGTCGGAGGTGTTTTGCCGAAACAACCGTTATCTTATGATTGCGCTCCGAGCGCCCTGATCTGGGCACTTGTTGTTGCCATTCTTGCCCAGCCTGCGAGTGCTCTGTCTTGCATGCGCCCTGACCCGATGCGCAGCTTCGATCAGGCGGCGAGTGCGCGTGAGGCATATGTGGTGCTTTATGGCCGCTTTGCATTTGATCCGGGCTTGCTGCCAAAACGCACCGGTTCGGAAAACTTCGCACCCAATGACGTTACCGAAGTTCCGGCCAGGTTTGTCGGCAACGGTCTGACGCCGCGCGGTTTCACGGTGCCGGTGGTGCGCGATGTGACGCTGCGGTTTGAATGTTTGGGCCCGTGGTGCGGGTCGGGTGTGCCGGATGTTCTGACCCTCGCATTTGTCGAAAAAATTGGTGCTGATTACGCCCTGACGATCGGACCCTGTCGCGCGCAGATGTTTGATAATCCGGAAACGAAAGTGCTGGCCAGCATGGCCGTCTGTATGGCGCAGGGTGTCTGCCCGACACAGTAACGCCAATCTTGCCAAATCAGTCAGCCATGAGATTGATGGTGGCGTTTTGTCGGTATTGATGGTGGCGTTTTGTCGGTTGGCGCATCTTACGAAATAGTGAGTTCCCGGATTTTTGGATGTCGTATAGAAGCACCGGGACGCAATTTGGGAAGCCTGTCGAATGAAGCAAGCGTGTGTGATTTTGATGTGCATAGGGGTAGCGACGGCCGCCTTGGCGCACACCGGCGTAAAGAATGCAGCCGTCAAGGCGCGGATGGAGGGGATGTCGCGACTGGCAGCACATGCCAAGGTGTTGGGCACGGGGCTCAGGACCGGTGCTTCGCAAGCCGAAATGACCGCCGCCGCAGCGGCGTTGCGCCATGAGGCCGGGACAATTGCGACGCTGTTTATGCCACAGGAAGACGATCCAAAGTCCGAAGCACGCGCGGCGATCTGGGCGAATTGGTCTGATTTCAAAGCCCGCTCGGATGCACTTGTCGAAGCGTCAGCGGTGGCTCAGGCCGCGACCACGCCGGCGGAATTGAACGTCGCATTCCGCCGGGTCGGCGCTGCCTGCTCCGCCTGTCACAAGGTTTACCGTGACTAAGTCAGCCGCAATAAGCTTCCGTCAGCAGCCCGTCGCCATCGACCACCAAATTGAGCCGCGCCGCACTGAAATCTGCCGTAACCGCGTCGCCGGGGCGGATCACGCGCGTCTCGGCGCTACGTTCGGCATCTCCCGCGTCATCGATATGGATGCCCAGAGGAAACAAGTCGGCGCCGCATGTGTCGGGCGCGTTATCCTCGACAATTTCAATTGCCTCGTCGCGCGCGCAGCCAGCAAGCACCGTCGCCGCTACAATCAACCCACACCACGCTGTTTTCACCAGACTTCCCCCTGTTCGGACCCGTTGCAATATCAGCCCTGATACCGCAGGTTCCGGTCACGAACAATTGCCGGAGGGAATTCAGATGCGGACACGTGCAGCAGTCGCGATCGAGGCGGGCAAACCGCTGGAGATCATGGAAGTGAACCTCGACGGCCCGAAGGCGGGTGAGGTGTTGGTCGAGATTATGGCCACCGGCATTTGCCACACGGATGAATTCACTCTGTCGGGCGCGGACCCCGAGGGGATGTTCCCCGCCATTCTGGGCCATGAAGGGGCCGGTGTGGTGGTCGAGGTCGGCGAGGGTGTCACGACGCTGAAAAAGGGCGACCACGTGATCCCGCTTTATACGCCGGAGTGCCGGACGTGTGAGTATTGCCTGAACCCGAAAACCAACCTGTGCCAGGCGATCCGCTCGACCCAGGGGGCGGGGGTGATGCCCGACGGGACCAGCCGGTTCACAACGCTCGATGGCGACCCGATTTTGCACTACATGGGCTGCTCGACGTTTGCGAACCACACCGTGCTGCCCGAGATTGCCCTGGCCAAAGTGCGCGAGGACGCTCCGTTTGATAAGATTTGCTACATTGGGTGTGGCGTGACGACGGGCATTGGCGCAGTGATAAACACCGCCAAGGTCGAGATCGGGAGCCGCGCGATTGTCTTCGGTTTGGGCGGTATCGGACTGAATGTCGTGCAGGGCCTGCGGCTGGCCGGGGCGGATCAGATCGTTGGCGTTGATCTGAATGACGACAAGAAGGCGATGGCCGAGCAATTCGGGATGACCGATTTCGTAAACCCGTCCGAGGTCGACGGCGATCTGGTCGGCCATCTGGTCGAGCTGACCGGCGGCGGCGGCGACTATACTTTTGACGCCACCGGCAACGTGCAGGTTATGCGCACCGCGCTGGAATCCGCGCACAAGGGCTGGGGCGAGTCCGTCATCATTGGCGTCGCACCCGCCGGGGCCGAAATCTCCACCCGCCCGTTCCAACTGGTCACCGGCCGCGTCTGGCGCGGCACAGCTTTCGGCGGGGCGCGGGGTCGAACAGACGTGCCGAAAATCGTCGACTGGTACATGGACGGCAAAATCGAGATCGACCCGATGATTACCCACACGATGGGTCTGGACGACATCAACAAGGGCTTCGATCTGATGCACGCGGGCGAGAGTATCCGCAGCGTGGTGGTCTACTGAACGCGCTGACCATCCGATCTGCCGCACCTGACGACGGTGCGGTGATTTGGGACATCCTGCGCCCGGTGTTCCGGGCTGGCGATACCTATGCGGTGGATCCCGGCATCACTCGCGATGATGCTCTGACCTATTGGACCCAGGCGGAGTGTTTCGTGGCCGAAGCGGACAGTGAGGCTCTGGGTACCTACTACCTGAAACCCAACCAGCCGGGCGGCGGGGCGCATGTCTGCAACTGCGGCTACATCACCGCACCCTCGGCACGCGGGCGGGGCGTGGCTGGCGCCATGCTGACCCACTCACTTGCTGAGGCGCGCGCGGCTGGGTTCCGCGCCATGCAGTTCAATTTCGTCCTGACAACCAACACCGGCGCGATCCGCCTTTGGGAACGCGCAGGATTTGCCGAGGTTGGGCGGCTGCCGGGGGTGTTCCTGCATCCCCTTGAAGGCTATGTGGATGCACTCGTTATGCACAAATCGCTTTTGGAGAGCTGATGCCCGACCAATCACCGCCCCGCGACATTCCCCTGCTGGCCGTTCTGATCGACGCCGACAACATTCCGGCGAAATATGCCGAGGCGATTTTGAAGGAAATCACCTCTCTGGGGAAACCGGCGCTGCGGCGAGTTTACGGTGACTGGTCTTCGGATCGCCTCAGAAACTGGGCCGACAAGGTGTTGAAGCTGGGTCTGGTGGCCCATCAGGAAACCGCGAATACCAAGGGTAAGAACGCAAGCGATATTGGCCTGGTCATCGACGCTATGGACATCCTGCACACCGGCACGTTCGACGGGTTCGTTCTGGTCAGCTCCGACAGCGACTTTACGGCGCTGGCCAACCGAATACGTGAGGACGGCAAGGACGTGATCGGGATCGGTGAAGGCAAGGCCCCGGAATCCCTGCGCAACGTTTGCGACCGATTCATCCTGATCGAGAACATTGTCGACGAACCCGAACCACCGAAGAAAGGCACTGCGGCGACAGCCAAGCCCGCTGCGAAAACCGCCCCGATCGAGGCCGTGCCACTGATCCTGAAGGCGATGGATAAGATCGAGCAGGAGGATGAGTGGTACACGCTGGGCCAGCTTGGCCAGTACATCGTGCGCGACAACCCGGATTTCGACACGCGGACCTATGGTAAGCGAAAGCTGTCAGACCTGATCAAAGAATTGAAACGGTTTGAGACAAAGCAGATCGGTAATCAGCTGCACGTGCGGCGTGCGGATTAGCGGCACAGATTAGACGGTGCGCGTCGTCCCGTAACACGACATGAACATGTCCACCGCCCCGGTGATGACGCGGGCAATCTCTTCTTCCGAAAAACTGTCGCGCACTCCCATCATCAGCTGAATATGCAGGGCGGCCTTACACAGTTCCGGAAACTGATCTGCGGCCAGGGCGATGTCGGGAATATCCACCTCACCGCGCGCCTGAGCGCCCTCAAGGTAAGCCACCAGTATGTCGCGGACCAACTGCGGGCCAGAGGCGTAGAATTCGCGTCCCAGTTCCGGGAAGCGCACGCTTTCCGCTATGCAGATGCGATGCACGGCCTGCCCGAAGTCAGACAGGAAGAAGCGCGACATATGGCCTGCCGCCTCCGACAGAACCTGTCGCGGCGGGCCGGTCATATCCATCGTTGAAATTGCTGCATCGGCCTGGCGGCGACACTCGATCTTGGCCACTTCGACGAACAAGAACCGTTTGTCGGCGAAATAGCTGTAGAGTGTTGCCTTGGACACGCCTGCCTCGCGCGCGATGTCGTCAACACCCGCCCCTTCGAAACCGTCACGCAGGAATACCGTGCGTGCACCTTCCAGCACCTGTGCCAGCTTCCGGCCCTGTCGGGGCAATGTGTCCGGTGCGTTCATGGGCCCCCCGCATCTGGGACAAAATGTCAGGAGATGACTTTAGACCAGACGGTTCAGTCCGGGCAAGCCACGTGCTAGGTTTGCATACCGACCTACAAGGACCCGCGCCATGATCCCCGGAGTTTCCTATCGCCGCAAATTCGCTGACTTGTCCGAGCAGGAGGTGCTGGCGCTGGCCATCTCGTCCGAGGAAGACGACGCCCGGATCTATCGTACCTATGCTGAAGGTCTGCGGGACGAATTCCCCGCCTCAGCTGCCGTGTTTGATGGCATGGCCACAGAAGAGGATGAGCATCGCCGCCTTCTGATCGACGCCCACAGCGCCCGGTTCGGAGAAGCGATCCCGCTGATTCGGCGCGAGCATGTCGCCGGATTTTACGCGCGCCGCCCGGTCTGGCTGATTGGCAATCTCAGCCTGGAGCGGATCCGCGACGAGGCGGAGATGATGGAGCGGGACGCGCAGCGGTTTTATGAGAAGGCCGCGAGCGTCAGCACCGACGCCGCAACCCGAAAACTGTTGGGTGATCTGGCTGCGGCCGAAGCTGGGCATTCGCGGACAGCGGACGATCTGATCGCCGAACACCTTGACGATGATGCGCGCGATGCCGAAGGTCGTTCGGCCCATCGCCAATTCATCCTGACCTGGGTGCAGCCTGGATTGGCTGGGCTGATGGACGGCTCGGTCTCAACCCTCGCGCCGATCTTTGCCGCTGCCTTTGCAACGGGCGACACCTGGAACACATTTCTGATCGGGCTTGCCGCCAGCGTGGGCGCGGGCATTTCGATGGGCTTCACCGAAGCGGCAAGTGATGACGGCGAAATTTCGGGGCGCGGTTCGCCGATCAAACGCGGCATCGCCTCGGGTGTGATGACAACGCTAGGCGGGCTTGGCCACGCGCTGCCCTATCTGATCCCGGATTTCTGGACAGCTACGACCGTTGCCGTGATTGTCGTCTTTATCGAGCTTTGGGCGATCGCATGGATTCAGAATCGCTTTATGCAGACTCCGTTCTTCCGCGCCGCGATGCAGGTGGTGCTTGGCGGAGGGCTTGTACTCGCGGCGGGTATTCTGATCGGCAGCGGTTAGAACCACCCAGCCATCATTAACCCAAAATTATCCTGGTGAGGTCTGGAGGGGCTGGCCCCTCCAGGCCCGCCAATGTTAGCTGCGCGCAATGGTCGAGATCTTCCTCAAAACCCTGCCGTTTTTCGCTTTGATTGCCCTTGGTTGGGGCGCGGGCAAGCGTGGCTTCTTCAGTGAAGAGGCAACCGCATATCTGACACGCTTCGTCTTCTACTTCGCCCTGTCGGCGATGCTGCTGCGTTGGACCGCACAGCTGTCTCTGTCTGAGGTCTTCAGTTGGGCCTTTGTCGCCGCCTACCTGTCCGCCAGCATAGTGATCTACGCACTCGTCATTGCCGTCGCCATGTGGCGCGGACTTGGCGTCGCCGAAGCGGCGGTCGAGGCGCAGTGCGGCGTGGTCGGTAACGTAGGATTCCTCGGTGTTCCGATGTTGGCGCTGTTGCTGGGGCAGGCGGCGGTTGGGCCGGTGGTGCTGGTGCTGGCCTGCGATCTGATCGTGTTTGGTTCGCTGATCGTGATCCTTATCACTGGCTCGCGCGGAGAGGGCGGAGCTTTGGCCTCGGCGCTGGGCGGGCTGATCCGCAACCCGATGATCGTCTCGATCTGCCTCGGTTTGGCGTGGTCCGGCACTGGTTGGGCGATCCCCGGCCCTGTCGACGAGTTCCTCGGCATTCTCGGAGCGGCAGCGACGCCCGGCGCACTGTTCGCAATTGGAGCCTCGCTGGCCTTCAAATCCGCCGAGCGGCTGAGTGTCGCAGGGTGGATAAGCTTTGCAAAACTGGTACTGCACCCAGTGGCGGTCGCCGTGGCGGCTCTGCTGATCTTCCCGGTCGACCGATTTGCCGCAGGTGTGATGATTTCCGCCGCCGCCCTTCCGGTGGCTGGCAACGTCTATATTCTGGCGCAGCACTACGGTGTTGCGCCTCAGCGGGTGTCTGCTTCGATCCTGTTGTCGACCATTGCCTCGGTCGTCACGGTGTCTTTGGTGATCGCCTGGGTTGCAGTTTGAAGGAAGGAATGGGGATGGAAACGATCAGCGAGAATGTGTGTTTCGGCGGGGTGCAGGGGGTGTATTCTCATGCGTCTTCGGCCACCGGCACCGACATGACCTTCGGTCTGTTCCTGCCGGCCGAGGCGCAGGATGGAACGGTGCCGGTGCTCTGGTATCTGTCTGGCCTGACCTGCACCCACGAGAACGCCATGACCAAAGCAGGGGCGCAGGCCTGGGCGGCACAGCACGGCATTGCGGTGGTATTTCCAGATACGTCTCCGCGTGGAGAGGGTGTGGCGGACGATGAGGCGTATGATCTGGGGCAGGGCGCAGGATTTTATGTGAATGCCACTCAGCCCCCCTGGAAACCGCATTTTCAGATGTGGGATTACGTCGTCGATGAACTTCCCGGCCTGATCGGGTCCGAGTTTGCCATCGACACCGACCGGATGGGCATCACCGGCCATTCCATGGGCGGACACGGTGCGCTGACCATCGCGATGACGCATCCCTACCGCTATCTCAGCGCCTCAGCCTTCGCGCCAATTGCCCATCCTACGGCGTCGGACTGGGGGCGAAAGCAGTTCGGCGCCTATTTGGGTAATGATGAGGCACGCTGGGCGGCATATGACTCGACGCTTCTGATGCGCGACAAAGGCTTTGCCGGGCCGTTGCTGGTGGATCAGGGGACGTCGGATCAGTTCCTTGACCTTTTGAAGCCCGAAGCACTGGCTGAGGCCATCGTCACCCGCCGCCAACCCGCGACCTTCCGGATGCAACAGGGCTATGACCACAGCTACTTCTTCGTTGCTAGCTTCATGGAAGACCACGTCGCCTTCCACGCTGAGGCGTTGTTAGGGTGAGGCCGTGATCTACGTCGACGCAGACGCCTGCCCGGTAAAGGCCGAGGCCGAGGCGGTGGCAACCCGTCATCATTTAAAGCTATTCATGGTCTCGAACGGCGGCATCCGGCCTTCAGCCAATCCATTGGTGGAAAGCGTATTTGTCGCCGACGGCCCGGATGTGGCTGACATGTGGATCGCCGACCGCGTAGGGCCGGGGGATGTGGTGATTACCTCGGATATTCCACTGGCGGCGCGTTGCGTCGAGGCCGGGGCGGCAGTTTTGAAACCAAATGGAGAGGCGCTGACCGTCGCGAACGTCGGCAACGCACTGGCGACCCGTGACTTGATGACGGATCTACGCGCGGCCGACCCTTTCCGGCAGGGTGGTGGGAAGGCGTTTTCCAAGGCGGACCGGTCGCGGTTTCGCGATGCGCTCGAACGTGCTGTGCGAGTGGCGCTGAGGTCGTAGTTTTTGGATGCATCGTGGTCTTTGGGAGTCTGTTCTCTGCAAACCGGTCCCATCCGCAACCACAACCCGGAACCAAGGCGAAGCCGCCGGGTGACCGCCGGGCCATCCCGCGGCCTCGTGCATAGGCCACGACGTCCAATGATCTCGGGTAAGCGGTGAATCTGCACAATAAAGTGCCTCAAACCAATGTTGCAGCTCCAGACTTCGTCTCGTTGCTCGCCCGGCTTGCGCCCGGTTGATTTCTGCGATTGACGCGCGGCTGGCACAGGCAGACAACCGCCTAATGACCACCACGACTGTCATTCCGAAGTCCTACGCCGGGGCACTCGCCGCCATCGTCGCGATGCTGTTCTTCTCGGTCAATGACAGCACCATTAAGTTCCTCAGCGACAGCTACGCGCTGCACCAGATCGTCTTCGTCCGCTCGGCCATCGGAGTTGTCTTTGGGCTGCTGGTTATCGCCCCTCTCACTGGGGGAATAGCGCAGCTCAGAACGCGCCGCCTGCATCTTCACCTGATCCGGGGCAGCTTCGTCGTTTTCGCCAACATGATGTTTTTCCTTGGCCTCGCAGCGCTGCCCCTAGCTGAGGCTGTAGCGATCTTCTTCATTTCTCCGTTGGTCATCGCTGCCTTTTCGGTGATTTTCCTCGGCGAACAGGTCGGTCCGCGCCGCTGGACGGCCATTGCGGTGGGGTTGGTCGGAGTACTTGTTATCGTCCAGCCGGGAACGGCGGCGTTTCAGGCGGCCTCGCTGTTCCCGCTAGCGGCGGCGTTTGGATACGCGTCTCTGCACATCATGACCCGGCATCTGGGGCGCACCGAAAGCTCGGCCTCGCTATCATTCTACATCCAGGTAACCTTTATATTCGCGGCCACCTTGTTTGGTCTTGCACTGGGCCACGGGGCTTTCGCAGGTGGCCACGGCCCGTCGTTGGAGTTCCTGTTTCGTGGCTGGGTCTGGCTCAGCGCGGCCGACATGCCGCTGCTCGTGCTGATCGGGGTGACCTCGGCGCTGGGTGGGTTCTTCATTTCCTATGCGTATCGCGCCAGCGAGGCCGCCATCGTAGCGCCTTTTGAGTATGTCGCCATGCCGGTGGCGATCGTCATGGGCTTTCTGATCTTTGATGAACTCCCTGCCTTGACCGACTGGATCGGCATTGCCCTGATTATCGGCGGTGGGCTGTTCCTGTTGTGGCGCGAGGCGGTTCAGGATCGTCGTACCCGCGCCAGTGCCACCCACTACAGACGTTAGGAAAGCACGATGCCAAACGTAGAAGCTGTCGTCTTCGACATCGGTAATGTGTTGATCGAATGGAATCCGGAGCGGTTCTACGATGCCGAAATCGGCGAAGACCGACGTCGCGCAATGTTTGCGGCTGTCGATTTGCACGGCGTCAATGACCGCGTAGACCGTGGCGAGAACTTCCGCGACACCATCTACGCCGCCGCCGAGGCAACGGCGGACTGGAGCGCTGAAATCCGCATGTGGCATGATCGCTGGATCGAAATGGCGACGCCGGCCATCGACCGTTCGGTCGCCGCACTCCGGGCGCTGCGGACCAATAGCGTGCCGGTCTTTGCCCTGTCGAATTTCGGCATCGACAGCTTCGCCTATGCCGAGACGCAGTATCCGTTCCTGGGCGAATTCGACCAGCGCTATATTTCCGGCCACATGGGAGTCATCAAGCCAGATGCTGATATTTATCTGCGGCTTGAAGCGGATTGCGGGGTCGCGCCCTCGGGCCTGCTATTCGCAGATGATCGCGCAGATAATGTCCATGCAGCCGCCAGGCGGGGCTGGCAAACGCATCTGTTTGATGGTCCGGACGGCTGGGTTGACCGTTTGGTGGCGGAAGGATTGTTGGAGGTAGGGCAGGCATGATCACCGAAGCAGAAATCGAAACGTTTCAGCGCGATGGAGCGGTGGTCGTTCGCGGCGTGTTGTCCGACTGGATCGAGGTGATGGCCGAGGGCGTGGCCCGCAACATGGCCGACCCCGGCCCCTACGCCAGCGAGAACGCAGTGACCGAGGGGCGCTTCTTCGATGACTACTGCAACTGGTCCCGTATCCCGGAGTTTGAGGCGGTCATCCGCAAAAGCCCGGCGGCAGAGCTGGTGGCGCGGGCCATGCGCTCGGCCACGGCGCAAATCTTTCACGATCATGTATTGGTCAAGGAACCGGGAACGCCCAAGCCAACCCCCTGGCACCAGGACGCGCCGTACTATTTTGTCGAAGGCGGCCAGACCGTCAGCCTCTGGTGCCCGCTGGATCCGGTTCGCGAGGCATCGCTGCGCCTGATCGCAGGCTCGCACCGGTGGGACAAGATGGTTCGCCCGGTCAGCTGGGCCGACGACAGCGACTTTTATGACAGTGGCGACTGGACTCCTGTGCCCAATCCGGACGCTGATCCCGGCGCTGCGAAAGTTCTGGAATGGGACATGGACCCCGGCGATGTGGTTCTGTTCGACTATCGCACCGTCCACGGCGCGCGCGGGAATATGGCGACCAGTCGCCGCCGCGCCCTCAGCTTGCGGTTTGTCGGCGATGATGCGCGCTATGTGGACCGGCCTGGCAAAACGTCTCCGCCATTCCCAGGGCATGGGATGGTTGCAGGTCAGCGACTGCGAGAAGACTGGTTTCCGTTGGTCTGGCCGCGCTAAACTGCGGTTGCCACCGGCATCTGCCGCTCTTCCTTGATTGGCAAGTGGATGATGGCTGAGAATGCTCCGACGCCTACACCGACCCACCAGACGGCGTTGTAGTTGCCATAGAGATCGTACATCCAGCCGCCCAGCCAGACGCCCATGAAGCTGCCCAACTGATGGGAAAAGAACACGATTCCGTAGAGTGTTCCCATGTACCGCAACCCATAGATATGCGCGACAAGCCCGCTGGTAAGCGGCACGGTCGCCAACCAGAGCGAGCCCATCATCACCGAAAACAGGATCACCGTTGTCGGCGTTATTGGTGTCAGGATGAAGGCGGCGGCGATGATCGTCCGCCCGGTATAGATCCCGGCCAACAGGTACTTCTTGGAGTACCTCTTTCCGAGGTATCCGGCGAACAGCGTCCCGGCGATGTTGGCGGCACCGATGATCGAGATTGCCAGCGCCCCAAGCGCCGCCGTTGAACCTACGCCCATAGAGGCCAGTGTTCCTGAAGGATCGATCGCGCCGCAGTATTCGGTGATGAAGGCCGGGAAGTGGGCGGTGACAAAGCTCAGCTGATAGCCGCAGGAAAAGAACCCCATGAAGATCATTGCATAGGTGGGGTCGCGCGACACACGGCGCAGGATCTGGCCGAGACTTTCTTCGAGCTCGGTGCGGGTTGCCATACGCTCGGTGCGCATCATCGGCAGGACAAGCAACACGGCAATAATCATCAGAGCGAAGATCAGAAAGACGTTCTGCCAGACGAAATAGGTAAGCAGCCATTGCGCCAACGGCGGCCCGATCACCTGCCCGGCGGACCCGGCGGCGGTGGCAATCGCCAAGGCCATCGACCGGTTTTCGTCACTCGCCGCGCGGCCCACGACCGCCAGGATGACGCCAAAGCCGGTGCCGGCTACGCCGAATCCCACAAGAATTTCAAGGAACTGGTGCTGGCCGGGCGTGATCGCATAGCTCGACAGGATAAGTCCTGCGGCATAGCAGATTGCGCCAATGATGATGGCGCGGCGGTCGCCGAATTTCTCGCCCAATGCGCCGAAGATCGGCTGGCCGATGCCCCAAGCCAGGTTCTGGATCGCTATCGCCATCGAGAAATCAGCGCGCAGCCAGCCGAAATCTTCGGCAATCGGAATCTGGAAGACTCCGAAGGAGGCACGGATCGAAAACCCGACCATGATGATTAGGCAACCGGCCACCAGGACCGGAGTGATTAGGGGCGCACGGGTCTGTTCCATGGGCGGCAAGATTAGGCGCATCGTAGGCCGCGTCAATCGCCTTCCCGTTATGTCGCGGATCACGGTTTCTAATGGCTCGGCGCTGGGCTAGATCGTGGGGATGAGCGACAGTCTTTCACAGATCTACGCCGCGAAAGTGGCCGACGGTAGGATCGCTGCCGACCCGGCCCAGCAAGCGGCGATACCGTTGTTGGAGGCGGTAGCGACTGGGTTGACCGAGGTTCCCAAGAAGAAAGGGTTGCTGGCAGGTCTGCGCGCAAGCCAACCCGGTGATGGAGTACGCGGCCTGTATCTTTGGGGCGGGGTCGGGCGCGGTAAGTCGATGCTGATGGACATGTTCTTTAATGCGGTGCCGATTGAGGCGAAACACCGTGTCCATTTCCACGCCTTCATGCAAGAGGTGCAAGCAGGCATCGCGACGGCGCGTAAGGACGGGCTGGACGACGCGATTGCACCTGTCGCCAAAGGAATAGCCGACTCCGCGCGCCTGCTGTGCTTCGACGAAATGCAGATCACCGACATCGCAGATGCAATGATTGTCGGGCGGCTGTTTGAGAAACTGATCGAGGCCGGAGTGACCATCGTCACCACTTCAAACCGCCCGCCCGATGGCCTCTATAAGGACGGATTGAACCGTCAGCTGTTCCTGCCGTTTATTGACCTTCTGAACGCCCGGATGGTGGTTCACGAGCTGGCCGCAGACGCCGACTACAGACAAGGGCGGCTGGCCGGAGAGCGGGTTTATTTCACTCCCGTCGACGCCGCCGCGCGCGCAGCCATCGACACGATCTGGGGCGAATTGACCGGGGGAAAGGCCGATCCGCTGGAACTTATCGTCAACGGGCGGAGTGTGGAGATACCCGCTTTTCGCAACGGGGTCGGGAGGGTGACATTTTGGGAGCTTTGCTCAAAACCCCTCGGCCCGGCTGACTACCTCGCAATAGCCAGGGCCGTACGTGTTTTGGTGCTAGAGGACATCCCACTACTGAGCCGCGAAAACTACAACGAAGCGCGCCGGTTCGTCATCTTGATCGACGCGCTCTACGAGGCACGGGTGCGCCTGATCGCCAGCGCCGCCGCTGTGCCCGACCGCCTTTATGTCGAAGGTGAGGGAACTTTCGAGTTTGAACGAACAGCCTCGCGATTGGTGGAAATGTCGAGTGATGGCTGGGGGTAACCCCCGAACCGCTCTACAGCGTCTTCTTTTCCCAAATACTCCGGGGTCCGGGGCAGCGCCCCGGCGGCCAGCCGGAAACGCCCTGCTTAATCGTTCAAGCGGATCACATGCCCCGCCAGATAGAGCGAGCCGCAAATCAGGATGCGCGCGCCGGGCTGAGCAGAGGCAATGTCGCCAAGCGCTTGTGCCACCGAAGCAGCAGTCAATGCCGCAAACCCCACCGAGCGCGCCGCCGCAGCCGTCTCGTCGGCACCGAGTGTCGCGGCCTCTCCGGGGATCGACACAGCGGTCAGGCTATCGGCAACCTCAACCAGCGGGCGCATGTATCCGGCGACGTCTTTCGTATTTAACATCCCGCAGACCAGATGTGTCTCGCGCTGCGGCAGGCTTGCCAATGTCGCCGCGACTGCGTGACCTGCCGCAGGGTTGTGACCTCCGTCCAGCCAAAGCTCGCAGTCCGGAACCAAGTCGACCAAAGCACCGCTACGCAACCGTTGCATCCGGGCGGGCCAATCCGGTGACACGACGGCGGCCTGCGCCGACGCCTCGCCCACTTCAAGGTGCCGCAGGGCCGCCAGTGCCATGCCCGCATTGTCGATTTGATGCGTGCCGGGCAGAGTTGGCAATGGAAGGTCGAGCAAACCCGTCTCGTCCTGATAAACCATTCGCCCACGTTCCTCCCAGACATGCCAGTGCTGCCCATAGGCCAAAATCGGTGCGCCAAGCGCATTGGCGCGGGCCTCGATCACCTCTAGCGCCTCATCATGCTGCCGACCGACAACCACAGGGACACCACGCTTGACGATCCCGGCCTTCTCACCGGCGATTTCGGCCAGCGTGTCGCCCAGAAAATGCTGGTGATCCAGATCGACCGGAGTGACCACGGACAGGATCGGATCAACAACGTTAGTGGCGTCCAGGCGCCCGCCAAGACCAACCTCTAGCAGTGTGTAGTCTGCCTCGGCCCGAGCGAAGGCCAGCAAGGCGGCACAGGTTGTGATCTCGAAATAGGTGATCGGCACATCACCGTTGGCGCGTTCGCATTCATCCAGAACAGCCGTCAGATCGCTTTCAGATATCAGCTCTTCCGCCAAACGAATGCGCTCATGAAATCGAGCGAGATGTGGCGAGGTATAGGCGTGGACCCGGTGCCCGGCCGATTCCAAACCGGCGCGGATCATTGCCTGTGTTGATCCCTTGCCGTTGGTGCCGGCAATATGGATCACAGGCGGCAGATCGCCTTCCGGATGGCCGAGTGCTTCCAGCAATCGCCACATCCGGTCCAGTGTCAGGTCGATGATCTTGGGATGCAGCGACATCATCCTCTCAAGGATGATGTCCGATGTTTCGACGCTCACGCCTTGGCTTTGTCTTTGGAGGTGGCTTTGGGGTCAGCCTTGTCGTCTGCCGCCGCCGCAGATGCGCCATCGCCATCATCGGCCTGCGTTTCTTTCTTCGCGACACCCGGCGCTTCTTCAACGGACGGAGCAGGCAGGTCGCCCGCAACAGCTGGCGGCATGCCCAGAAGAGCCCGCGTGATCGAAATCAGTTCTCCACGCAATTCGCGGCGATGGGTAACGCGGTCGAGCATTCCATGGTCCAGAAGATATTCGGCGCGCTGGAAGCCCTCGGGAAGCTTTTCGCGGATGGTTTGTTCGATGACCCTTGGACCTGCAAAGCAGATCAGAGCATTCGGCTCGGCAATCTGCACGTCGCCCAGCATCGCGTAGCTGGCGGTCACTCCCGCCGGTCGTCGGATGGGTCAGCACGACGATGTAGGGCAGCCCAGCCTCTTTCAGCATCTCGATGGCGACCGTGGTTCGGGGCATTTGCATCAGGCTGAGGATACCTTCCTGCATCCGCGCGCCACCTGCTGCGGAAAACAGGATCAGCGGGCGCTTTAATTCGACGGCACGCTCGGCGGCGGCGACGATTGCGTTGCCCACATACATCCCCATCGAGCCGGCCATGAATGAGAAAGTCCTGCGCCGCCGCGACAATCGGCGTGCGCCCCATCTCGCCCTCGGCGACAAGCATCGCCTCGGCCTCGCCAGTCGACTTTCCGCGCGTCTTTAAGGCGTTGGGGATAGGCTTTCTGGTCGCGGAAATGCAGCGGGTCGGCCAGCGGTTCCGGCACCTTGACCTGGACAAAAATACCACCATCAAAAAGCGCTTCGAACCGGTCGCGGGGCAACAATTGCATGTGGTGATCACAGTTGGTGCAGACGTGCTGACTGTCGTGCAACTCGCGGTGAAACAGCATGGTGCCGCACTCAGGGCACTTGCTCCAGAGGTTCTCTGGCACCTCGCGGCGGGAAAACAACGAGTTGATTTTGGGCCGGACGTAGTTCGAAATCCAGTTCATCGGCTGGTATGCCCCTGCAGGAGTGTTTGGCAGATGACTTAGGCGCAGGCGCGCGCGAATGCAATCAACGCCGCACGGCGCGACGGCATACGGCCCATGCGGCCAGTGTCGTCAGCAGGTCGATTGCAAAGGTTGCGGCAATGGGCGCATCATCAATGCCGTAAGGGGTCAGGTATAACGCCAGGCCCGGAATCGTTCCGTCGGTCGCTAAAACCAGCACAGCCAGCGCATTATTGGCAAAATGGAAGCCCCAGGCCGCGCCGATACTACCGGACACCCGTGTCAGATCGGCCGCTGCAAACCCGAATAGGGTCGCCCAGCCGACCACGAGCCAGCGGCTGGCAGGGGCAACTTCAGGCTGGTAATGGAGCGCACCAAAGGCAATCGCGGTGACGGTCATCCAGACCCACGGCTGGGCAAACCGCGCCGCCATTTGCTTCGCGAGATAGCCGCGAAACAGAACCTCCTCGGCACCGGTCTGCAGCAGGATGCCAACCACGGCCAGCGGCAGGAACAAGAACCACATCTGTGGCGGAATATTTGGCACCGCATGGAAGTTGACGGACCATATCGACACGGACACCGCCATGATCAGCGCAACTATGACGGCCGTCACCGCGAAATCGCGGGCGGCAACGCGCAACGGGCCGATGACAGACAAGAATCGACGCTTATGCAGCAGTTTTGCTGCCAGCATCGGGCCGAGAGCCATACCGGCGAACGACAGCATCAACAGAAGTGCGCCCGTCGGGCTAAGCGCTTTAACGAACAGATTGATCCAATCCGGGAACGCTTCTGCACCAACGAACCAGTACATCACGCCGACTTGCAGACCGATCAGAACCAACATCGTCACCGCAATCAGCAGAACGCCCAGCACCAGCCGCCAGAGTTGTGGATGTGTTCTGGCCGGGGCCACGAAAGCCTCAAACGCGGAGCTATGTGTTGCCACGGTGGGTGGGGTCGATGGAGTATCGGTGGTAGCGGACATAGGATAGGCTGCCTGTATTTGCGCCTAGGTTAACCGGCGGCGATTGGGCGATGCAATCTGAAGTCACACAATCAAGGCGCGAAGTCTGTGGATAACTTCGTGCACAGATTGTGCTTCGAGGCGAACCAAACGATCCGCAAACGAACCTTGTGTCGCGATGGGCCGCACACTATTCCCGGTGACGATCAATTGCGATGCTGCACGAGGGGACCCCGATGTTGAAAAACAAGACTGACAAGACGCATCTGCCAAGCCGTCATGTGACTGAAGGCCCGTCCCGCGCGCCGCACCGGTCGTATTTCTACGCGATGGACCTGACCGAAGAGCAGATCGACCAGCCCTTCGTTGGCGTCGCCACCTGCTGGAACGAGGCTGCACCCTGCAACATCGCGCTGAACTGGCAGGCACAGTCGGTCAAAAAGGGTGTGCTGGCGGCCAATGGCACGCCGCGCGAATTCACGACAATCACCGTCACCGACGGCATCGCGATGGGGCATGAGGGGATGCGCTCATCGCTCGCCAGTCGTGAGGCGATTGCCGACACCGTGGAACTGACGATGCGCGGCCACTGCTATGACGCGATTGTGGGGCTGGCCGGCTGCGACAAGTCGCTGCCGGGGATGATGATGGCGATGGTCCGGCTGAACACGCCCTCGGTCTTCATGTACGGGGGGTCGATCCTGCCGGGTCAGTACCAGGGCCGCGACATTACTGTTCAGGACATGTTCGAGGCGGTCGGCAAGTATCAGGCAGGCCAGCTCAGCGATGAGGAGCTCGCCATCATGGAGCGCGTCGCCTGCCCATCCGCCGGCGCTTGTGGCGGCCAGTTTACCGCCAACACGATGGCCTGCGTGTCCGAGGCGATCGGTCTGGCATTGTTCAATTCATCCGGCATGCCCGCGCCTTACGAAAGCCGTGGCGAATATGGCGTTGCTTCGGGCGAGGCGGTGATGAGCCTGCTGGAGAAAAACATCCGCGCCCGCGACGTGGTAACGCTGAAGTCGCTGGAAAACGCCGCGCGCGTCGTGGCCTGCACCGGTGGGTCGACCAACGCCGGTCTGCACCTACCGGCTATTGCGCACGAGGCCGGGATCGATTTCACGTTGCAGGACGTCTGTGAGATTTTCCGCGACACGCCCTATTTCGTCGACATGAAGCCCGGCGGGCAGTTTGTGGCGAAAGACCTCTATGAAGCAGGCGGAGTGCCGGTGGTGATGAAGGAATTGCGCAAGGCGGGCCTGATGCACGAAGACTGCATGACCGCCTCGGGCCGGACCATGGGCGAGGAGCTGGATCGCGTGATAGGTGATGCAGACGGGCGGGTGATCCACTCGGTCGCGACGCCGATCACCAAGACAGGTGGAGTGGTTGGATTGATGGGCAACCTTGCCCCCGACGGCGCCATCGTGAAGGTCGCGGGCATGAGCGAAGCCGAGCAAGTATTTACCGGCCCGGCCCGCGTGTTCGAGTGCGAGGAGGATGCCTTCGAAGCCGTAAAAGCACGCAGCTACGAAGAAGGCGAGGTTCTGGTGATCCGTAATGAAGGCCCCGCCGGTGGGCCGGGCATGCGCGAGATGCTCGCCACCACTGCCGCGCTGTCCGGGCAAGGTATGGGCAAAAAAGTTGCGCTGATCACGGACGGACGGTTTTCGGGCGCAACACGGGGTTTCTGCGTCGGGCACGTTGGGCCGGAAGCGGCCCATTGCGGGCCAATTGCCTTGGTTGAGAACGGTGACATGATTACCATTGACGCCATCAAGGGTGAGATTTCGGTGGATGTCAGCGACGCCGACATGGCCAAGCGGAAAGAGGCCTGGGGCGGCGCGCGCGAAACCATTTATTCCTCGGGCGCGCTGTGGAAATACGCGCAACTTGTCGGACCGACCCGGCTGGGGGCGGTGACACATCCCGGTGCCGCGGCCGAGCGTCACGTCTACATGGACCTGTAAGGCAAAAAGCAGTGGGGACCGGTCTCAGACAGGTGGTGTCACGGCGCGTTCTGGCGCGCTGGACCCGGCTTGCCGATGCCGCCCCGACCATCCCGGCGGGCCGGTTGCGGCCCCTGCGCGCGCTGGCCGTTGAATTGCGTGCGCGCCTGGACCGGCTGATTGCCGGCGCGGATGCGCGGCTGGGCAGCGTGACGCCTGCGCCGGTTGCTGCCCCGCTCAACACAGACTGGACATGGCGGCCGGCCGCCTGGATCGACCCGATCCGCCCCGCGACGCTTGGCGACGTCGCCGACAAAACCGCGTTCGGTCCAGAGGCGACGGTGTTCCACGACGCCCGGAATTCCAACGTCCTGCTGCGCCAGACCTCCGCGACGAGCCATGACGCCTCCGCTCCGTTTTTGGTATCTGTGGCCGCTTACAGGTTCGACGGAACTTTCCTGTCGATGGTATTCGACTTGCCCGAGGCTGCGACAAAGGGACTCAACCGCCGCTATGTCATTCGGATGGTGCCGGTGATCGAGACCGAACATCCGACCGAGGTCTTTGCCCGCCTCAACATCAGCCACGGCCCGAACACCGAACAGGTGGTCCGCGAGGTTCCGATGCAGGCCGAAGACAAGGCGGTGGAGTTCGACCTTGCCTATACCAAATTGAACGAAAAGCGCGTGGACCGGCTGTGGCTGGACTTTATCATCGGCCAGCCGCGGATGAACCGGGTTACGATCCACGATCTGACCTTCAGCCGCCGTCCGCGGGCAGAATTGTGAGGGGGCGATGAGCGAACATCCCGGCAACCTAGTTCTGTCCAAAACCCGTTTCCGCGACGGGCTTTGGGAGGGCGTGTTGTCCGGCCATACGGGCGACGACGCCCCGAATCTGACAGCGGCCTGGGCGGGTCGAAATCTTACCATCGAGGTGCAAACCGGCCCGGACGGGCGCGGCAACTGGTTGGTGCGAGTCACTGTCCCGCGAGAGGCGATAGGCGACGGGCTGCAGAGCTTCTGCATTCGCGATTCCGAAGGGGTCGAGTTGCACCGCTTCGAGCTACTGGCAGGTGACGCGCTGGAGGGCGACCTGCGCGCCGAAGTGTCAGCGCTCAGGGCCGAGGTCGATATGCTGGCGGCGGCTTTTCGGTCAATGTCGCGCAAGATCGACCGCACCGACTGACGCGGCGTTCCGGCTGGTCCCGCTGCCGCGCTGCAGGCACACTGGGCGCAACGCCTCAAGGATGCCAACCATGACCGATTACCCTCATATGCTCGCCCCGCTCGAATTGGGTCACGTGACGCTGAAGAACCGGGTGTTGATGGGGTCCATGCACACCGGGCTTGAGGAAACGAAGGACTGGAACCGGGTTGCCGAATTCTATGCGACGCGGGCGCGCGGCGGCGTGGCGCTGATGGTCACCGGCGGCATGGCCCCGAACCCGGAGGGCGGCGTGTTTCCGGGCGCGGCGGGCCTCTATACGCCTGAAGACATTGCGAACCACCGCATCGTAACCGACCGGGTGCATTTCGCGGGCGGGCGCATCGCCATGCAGATCCTCCACGCTGGGCGCTATGCCTATGCGCCCAATTGCGTTGCACCCTCACCAATCAAATCGCCGATCTCGCCCTTCGCTCCGACCGAGCTGGACGCGGCAAGCATCGAAAAGCAGATCGCTGACATCGTGACCGCCGCCGCCCGCGCGCGCGAGGCGGGCTACGACGGGGTCGAGGTCATGGGCTCTGAGGGGTATTTTCTCAACCAGTTCCTCGTCACCCACACCAACAAGCGCAGCGACGATTGGGGCGGCAGCCTCGCCAATCGCCAGCGCCTTCCGATCGAAGTTGTGACCCGTGTGCGCGAGGCAGTCGGCGACGATTTCATCCTGATCTATCGCCTGTCGATGCTGGACCTGATCCCGCAGGGGCAGACCTGGGACGAAGTCGTCTCGCTGGCGAAACAGGTCGAGCGCGCTGCCGGAGCGAGCATCCTGAACACCGGTATCGGTTGGCACGAGGCGCGGATTCCGACGATTGCCACCAGCGTGCCGCGGCGCGCGTTTACCTGGGTGACGAAAAAGCTGATGGGCGAGGTTTCGATCCCGATCATCACTTCGAACCGGATCAACACGCCCGGGGTCGCCGAAGCGGTGCTGGCGGAAGGTTGCGCCGACATGGTCTCAATGGCGCGCCCGTTTCTGGCGGACCCGGATTTTGTGGCCAAGGCAGCCGCAGGAAAGGCGGCGCGCATCGCGCCATGCATCGCCTGCAATCAGGCCTGTTTGGACCACACGTTTTCTGGAAAACTCAGCACCTGCCTGGTCAACCCACGCGCCTGCTACGAGACCGAATTGGTACTGGAACCGGTAGAAATCGCAAAGAAAATCGCCGTCGTCGGGGCCGGACCCGCTGGCTTAAGCGCGGCGTTGACGCTGGATGGGCGAGGACATGCCGTGACGCTGTTCGAGGCCTCAGGAAGCGATTGGCGGCCAACTCAATATGGCCCGCAAAATCCCCGGCAAGGAAGAATTCCACGGCTTCGTTGCGTGGTTCGAGGCCGAACTCGCCGCGTCGTCGATCACGACCCGCCTGAACACCAGCGCGACGCCCGACATGCTGGCCGATTTCGACGAGGTCATCATCGCCACCGGCGTGCGCCCGCGAGATCCGGGCATCGAGGGGCAAGAGCGCGCGCTGAGCTACATCGACGTCCTTGCAGGCGAAGCCGAGGTCGGCACATCCGTCGCCATCATCGGCGCGGGCGGCATCGGGTTCGACGTGGCGACATACCTCGCCGAATCCGATGGCAGCCGCACCATGAATCTGGATCAGTGGCTGCAATTCTGGGGTGTCACAGATCCCGAAATCCAATGCGGCGGACTGGCCGAAGGCGGCCCACGGCCCGACCCGGCGGCGCGTCAGATCACCTTGCTGCAACGCAAATCGACCCGCCCCGGCAAGGGGCTGGGCAAGACCACCGGCTGGATTCACCGCGCCGGTCTGCAATTGCAGGGCGTCACCATGCGCGGTGGCGTGAACTATGAACGGATCGCAAAGGACGGGCTGCATCTGAGCAGCGGAGAGGCGCATGACAACCCCGAAGTGCTGGCCGTCGATACCGTGGTTTTGTGTTCGGGCCAGGAACCGGAACGCACACTCGCGGACGCGCTGGCTGACATCGGCACGTCGGCGCATGTGATCGGCGGCGCTGATGTCGCTGCTGAACTGGACGCGAAGCGCGCGATTGATCAAGGCACTCGCCTGGCTGCAAGCCTGTGACGCGATCTTGCCAAGACCGGGTACATCCCACAGGGTCGCGCGATGGTTTTCGCCAGCATCTTTGCGGGGTTGTTCCCCAGTTTTCTGATGGTCGTTTTGGGCCGATTTGTGCGCGGGCGGTTGTCTGCAAACGCCTGGCAGGGTTTGGATAAACTCAATTTTGAGGTGCTGTTTCCCGCCCTGCTTTTCACCGCAGCGGCGTCTCGCCCGATTGATCCGGCGAAAGTCCTGACCATCGGGCCAGCCGTCTGGCTTATCCTGTTGGTCGGACTGATCGCCGGCTATGGCGCGCGGCGCTTCGGGCCTGAGTCATTTCTGGACTTCGCAGGCTCTTGGCAATGCGCCTGGCGTTTCAATACGGCGATGGGGTTTGTGGCTGTCGCAACCCTGACCAAAGCCGATGCCGCGATCATGGCCGTAGTTGCTGGACTGGCCGTGCCGATGGCGAACGTATTTGCGGTTTCTGCCCTCGGTCGCGGTGGCAGACTTGGGTTCTCCGGGACGGTGCGGCGGGTCGCGCTGAATCCTTTCTTGCTGGCCAGCCTCAGTGGCGTTCTGGTCGGTCTGTCTGGAATCGTCGTTCCCGCTTTGTTTTTGGCCCCGTTGCAACTTTTGGCGCAAGCGGCAATTCCGGTTGCACTGATTTCGGTCGGTGCCACCATGAATTGGGCAGCGTTGGCGCGATTGAACCTGTTCTCGACTTTCATCACCGCGACAAAATTGATCCTGCTGCCACTCGTCACCTGGGGCGCTGCGCTTGCCCTTGGAATGGAGGGCGCGACGCCAGCGGTCCTCACGGTTTTTGCCGCGTTACCAACAGCTTCGGCTGCACATGTCCTGGCGGGGGGCTTCGGTGCCAATCGTGAATTGTCGGCAACTCTGGTGGCTCAATCAACGCTTCTGGCCGCCGTCACATTGCCCCTTTGGATCGTCCTGATCGAGCTTAGCTTCTAGGCAGAATCTGGTTTCCAAACCCACGACAGTCTTATCACGACCCCGGTATTGTCGGGCAATCTCCGCATTTCCGCCCTAGTTCGCCGTCATACCCGACCAAACGGGGGCGCATCAGCGAGTAGTAACGATGGACAGACTGACCGAAATGGAAGCTTTTGCGACTGTCGTGGACCAAGGTGGGTTCACAGACGCCGCGCGCCGAATGGGAATCTCCAAGTCGGCGGTATCCAAGCATGTTTCGTCACTGGAAGCACGCCTCGGTGCCCGTCTGCTGAACCGTACCACCCGGCGGGTATCGCCGACGGAAATTGGTTTGGCCTACTACGACCGTGCGCGTCGCGTGCTCAATGATGCAGGCGAAGCGGACTCTTTGGTCACCGCTATGCAGTCGGCGCCATCAGGTCTGCTTAGGATTTCAGTCGCAACGGATTTCGGGGCCAATCATCTGAGCCCGATAATCGGCGAATTCCTTCAGGCTCATCCTGACATCACCGTGAATATGGTGCTGAACAACCGCTACGTTGAACTGATCTCGGAAGGGTTCGACATGGCTGTGCGGATCGGCGAGCTGGAAGATTCCAGCCTGCGCGCCCGTAAGTTGACCGAGACGACGCGCCGGATGATCGCCGCACCCAGCTATTTCGAACAGCATGGCCGGCCGCAAAAAATCGACGATCTGAACGACCATAAGCTGCTGCATTATTCCAATCAGGCAAATGCTGCCGTCTGGAAGTTGACCGCGCCATCGGGCGAAAAGCGTCAGGTTCGTACGGCGGGCTGGTTGACGGTCAACGACGGGCAGTCACTGCTGAACGCAGCGATCTCGGGCCTTGGCATCGCATACCTGCCTTCGTTCCTGTACGAAGATGCGCTGGCCAAAGGGTTGGTTGAAGAAGCAATTCCGGGCCTGCCGGTCGAGACGCAGGGTATTTATGCCGTCTATCCTCCGGGGCGTTTCACGCAACCGAAAGTGCGGGCGTTCATTGATTTTCTGGTTGGAGCGTTTTCTGAGCAGGAATCTGTTGCCGCCTGAGCGGCCCTGCAGATCAGACCCTGACGACGGGCCTCAGTACGCCATCGCCCCCTGAATGATCGGCAAAACGGTTGCCGCGACCAATCCGACGACCGCACCGATCCCAAGACTCATTGGCAAAGCGCCCAGTTTCGGCCCGGCGGCGCCAAGAAGCCCGCAGACAATTGCGTAAAATCCCAAAGAAATCGGTTCCATCTCGCGACGTTGCCATGCGTCAGGCATTTGTGAAGCCTGCGGTTACATCAACTGTCTGCGATAACGCCCACCCGCGCTGTTGACGGCGGGAATAAAAACGTCACGGTAGTCGGGCTAACCAATGCGCGGCTAACGCGCGTGGCAGGCTGGCATGACGAACGACGGGAGGACGATTTGACGCCAGACGGGGCACCCCCGCAGTCGATCCCTGCGCTTCTGGCGCTTAACGCGGACCGCTTCCGCGACAGCCCGGCATTCCGAGAAAAAGAATACGGTATTTGGCAAAGCTGGACATGGGCCGAAGCGGCCGACGAGGTTGAGGCCATGGCGCTGGGCCTGCTGGCACTAGGGGCGCAAAACGGTGACCATGTTGCGATCATCGGGCGCAACCGGCCGCAGCTTTACCTGTCGATGATTGCCGCCCAGAGCGTTGGTGCAGTGCCCGTCCCGCTTTACGCAGATGCGGTGGGGGATGAAGTGGCTTACGTCCTCGATCATTGTGGTGCGCGGTTCATCATCGCCGGCGATCAGGAACAGGTCGACAAGGTGCTGGAGGTACAGGACCGCCTGACCGGGTTGGAGCGGATCATCTATCTCGACGGGCGGGGTTTGCGGAAATACGAGCATGGGCATCTGACAAGTTTCGACGGGCTTAAACAATCGGGTCGGGACGCGCGGGATCGGTTGCGCGGCGAACTGGCAACGCGGCGCGCGGCACTGGACTATGACGACACCTGCGTGATGCTCTATACATCCGGCACCACCGGGCGTCCCAAGGGCGTGGTGCTGAGCAATCGCAATATCATCGAGACCTCGAAGAACTCGGCTGAATTCGATCATCTGCGCCCCGACGACGCGATCCTCGCCTATTTGCCGATGGCTTGGGTCGGGGATTTCATCTTCTCGGTCGGGCAGGCGATGTGGACGGGGTTCTGCGTCAATTGCCCGGAAAGTCCGGACACGATGATGACCGATCTGCGTGAGATCGGGCCGTCCTATTACTTCGCCCCACCGCGCGTTTTCGAACAACAGCTGACAAGCATCATGATCCGGATGGAAGATGCAAGTCTCCTGAAACAAAAGATTTTTCATCACTTCATGGCACATGCCAAGAAGGTCGGCCCGCGTTTGCTGGACGGTCATCAGGTCGGCCTGTGGGACCGGCTGAAATACCGGCTGGGCGAAATTCTGGTCTATGGTCCGCTGAAGAACACGCTGGGGTTCTCCAAGGTCCGTGTGGGCTATACGGCCGGTGAGGCGATCGGACCGGAGATGTTCGATTTTTACCGCGCGCTGGGGATCAACCTGAAGCAACTCTATGGGCAAACTGAAGCGTCGGTCTTCATCACCCAGCAGAAAGACAGCGAAGTGCGTGCCGATACCGTGGGCACTGCGACGCCGGGGGTGGAGCTGAAGATCGCTGATAGTGGCGAAGTCTTCTATCGCGGTCCTGGCACCTTCGTGGAGTACTACAAGAACGCCGAGTCCACCGCCTCAACCAAGGACGCCGAGGGTTGGGTAGCTACTGGTGATGCCGGGTTCATCGAAGAGGGCACCGGGCATCTGAGGATCATCGACCGGGCCAAGGATGTTGGCAAATTGGCCGATGGTAGCCTGTTTGCCCCGAAGTACGTCGAAAACAAGCTGAAGTTCTTCCCTGACATTCTGGAAGCCGTGGTCTTCGGCAACGGGCGCGACGAGGCCTGCGCCTTCATCAACATCGACCTGACCGCCGTCGGCAACTGGGCCGAGCGCAACAACATCGCATACGCCAGCTATCAGGAACTGAGCCAGCACCGCCGAGTACTGGAGATCATCGCCGGTCACGTCTCAGAGGTGAACGCCAGCCTGGCCGCCGATGAGATGCTCAGCGGGTGCCAGATCGCCCGCTTCCTAGTGTTGCACAAAGAACTGGACGCTGACGACGGTGAACTGACGCGAACCCGGAAGGTGAGGCGTGGACTGATCAGCGAGAAGTATGAAGATCTGGTTGGGGCGCTGTACGATGGGTCGCGCGAGGTCACGACCGAGACCGAGGTGACTTATGAGGATGGTCGCAAAGGGAGTATCAAGGCGACGTTGGTTGTGGTGGCGGGGGATGTGGTTCCACGTGGGATGAAGGTGGCGGCGGAATGACGGATCGACGCTCGGCTACGCCATCGCCCCGCCCGCCATCCCGTTTTAGCCTCCGGCGGGAGTATTTGCGAAAAGAAGAGGGGGTGGAGAATGGCTGACTCCCCCGTCATGGAGCTGCGCAATATTACCCTGCGATTTGGTGGGGTTACGGCGATTTCGGACATTTCATTCGACATTCGCGAGGGGGAAATCCGGGCGATCATCGGGCCGAACGGGGCGGGGAAATCCTCGATGCTGAACGTGATCTCGGGATTCTATCATCCGCAGGCGGGAGAGGTGTGGTTTCGCGGTGAAAGGCGCCCCTCGATCAAGCCCTGGCAGGTGGCGCGGCAGGGGGTGGCGCGGACGTTTCAGAATATCGCGCTGTTCGAGGGGATGAGCGTGCTGGACAACGTTATGACCGGGCGGCTGACGCATATGAAAGCGGGGCTTCTGGCACAGGCCTTCTGGCGCGGGAAGGCCGAGCGGGAGGAGATCGAGAATCGGCAGAAGGCCGAGGAAGTGATTGATTTTCTTGAGATTCAGCACATTCGCAAGACTCCGGTGGGGCGGCTGCCATACGGGTTGAAAAAGCGGGTGGAACTGGCCCGGGCGTTGGCGGCGGAGCCGAAAATCCTGCTGCTGGACGAACCGATGGCGGGCATGAACGTCGAGGAAAAAGAGGATATGTCTCGCTATATCCTTGATGTGAATGACGAATTTGGAACGACGGTGGTGTTGATCGAACATGACATGGGCGTCGTCATGGACCTGTCGGACCGGGTTGCGGTGATGGATTACGGGCGGCTGATCGGCGACGGCACCCCTGCCGAGGTACGGGGCAATCAGGATGTGATCGACGCCTATCTGGGGGTGGCCCATGATTAGGGAAAGTTGCGGTCTGCAAAGCGTCGGCAAAGCGTATGCAAAACGTATGGCTCGGCTTGGCCTCACGCTGATCCTGCTTGGAGGATCTGCCAGCGCGCAGTCGCCTGAAACTCAGCTGGCGCTGGAAGAGCTGACGATGATCCACTGTCTTGCGGGCACCGTGCGCGAGGATGCTTATGATACCGATTTTCTGTTCCCGCTGGCCAGCGCGGATGCAGCGCAGCTGTTGGGCACGCATGAGGGTGAGACGTTCTTTGGCCGCTCGCGCAAAGTACTGCTGAACCTGCCGGGCGATGGCAGTTGCTCGGTCTATAGTTTCGAGGCGGCGGTTGGCGATGTGCAAGCGTTCGGGGCTGAGTGGTTCGGCACCGGTCGCACGCCATTTGAGCTGGTCGAGGCGGCGGGCGATCCCGAGATGAAACGATGACGGCAGCGTATCGCGGTACGGACGGCAATTTCGACGGCGTCCAGGTTCTGGTCCGGACCGAGGCCGATGCCTCAGTCGCGGTCGTCACCATAGTGCGAGACAAGTGAGGGATCGGATGGAACTACTGAAAGACATCACTGTTAACCCCTTCGCCGACATGATCGGTGCTCCGGATTTCCTGTTGCAGGTTCTGTGGGAAGGGTTGGTCAGCGGGGTGCTTTATGCGCTGATCGCGCTGGGGCTGGTGATCATCTTCCGATCCTCGCGCATCTTCAATTTTGCCCAAGGCATCATGGTGGTCTTTGCCGCGCTGACGCTGGTGGGGCTGCATGAATTGGGGGTGCCGGCCTGGGTGTCGGTGGCGCTGACGCTGGCGGTGATGCTGGGGCTGGCCTTCAGCATCGAACGGATCGTGCTGCGCCCGCTGGTCGGGCAGCCGGATATCATCCTGTTCATGGCGACCATCGGCATCACGCTGTTCCTGATCGGGTTCGGAGAGCTGATCTTTGGCGGCGAGAACAAGGTAATGATCACAGAGCAATTGGGCATCCCGACGGGGTCCTATGCGCTGGAGCCGTTCGGCGGCTTCCTGTTGCTGGAGCAGAAGGACATCACGGTGGTTGTGGCCGCTGCTTTGCTGGTTGTCGGATTGCTGGCGTTCCTGAACTACTCGCGCATGGGCCGGGCGATCCGGGCGCTGGGGGATGACCATCAGGCGGCGCTGTCGGTGGGGATCAGCCTGCAGACGATCTGGGTACTGGTCTGGTTCATCGCCGGGGTGATTGCGCTGGTCACCGGCATCGCCTGGGGGTCGCGTGCCGGGGTCAGCTTTGCGCTGGAGGTCATTGCCTACAAGGCGCTACCAGTTTTGATGCTGGGCGGTTTGGAATCGATCAGCGGTGCGATCATCGGTGGGCTGGCGATCGGGCTGCTGGAGAAACTGTTCGAGATCTACTGGGGGCAGCCGCTGCTGGGTGGCAATACCGAGACCTGGTTCGCCTTCGTGCTGGCGCTGATCGTCCTGCTGTTCCGCCCGCAAGGCCTGTTCGGCGAGAAGATCATTGAGCGGGTGTGAGCGCGCGTCCCGGCAATCTGCCCCGTTGGGGACAGATTTCAGCCGCGAACGCACGCCGTGCCGAACGGGCGGAGCCCCAGAGGCCTGCGCGGAGCGTCCTCAGGATCCGCCGCTTGCAATGAACAACAGCAGAATGACCATTGCGAAGAACACCAGGAGGCCGAGGGCGAGGGCTGCCTTGAACGTGATGTCGAGAAAGACCGCCGCAACGCCAGCGCCTGCTACGCAGACGACGCCCGCGCCCAGCACCCAGCCGAGGGCATTGGCCAGCCCGCGCAGGAACTGGCGCAGGAACGCGGTGGCGAAGCCTTCGTTCGGGTTACGCGGTTGTTCAGGAATCGCAATGTTTGGCCTCCTATCGGTTCTGCGCGGAGTTTGGTTGAAGATCGTGGCGAGCATATGACTGAGGTCATAATCGCACACATCAGGGGCGCGCCAGAGCCTGGGTGGGCGTGAAGCGCCCTCCCGGGGAGAGGGTCGGGCCCGGGCCAAGTGGCCCGAGCCTTGAAAGAATGCAGTGCGATGGTCGACCACGCCGGGAAGACAGCCGGTGCCGCCCAAGCCAAATGCCACCGGTCTCTGGCATCTGATCGTTGCCTATCCGGTTCGATTGCCGGAGTAGGTTTGGCAGTCGGTGACTACAGGACTGTTCGCTAGGTCTGTTCCGGCCTCGCTCGTTGGTTCCCGGCTGGAACCATTCCGGTTGGTCTGCAAATGCGATTGGCTTTGGTCATGTTCTGGGCTTGGACGTCAGACTTGGCGCTGGCTGTGCAGCTGGACGCTTGGGTCATTGCGGTCAATTGTCTACGCAGCGATAATGTGGATCAGTCTGCGATCAGTGGAGCAAGCGCCTAATGCTCTACCGCACCGCAGGCCAGTTCAAGACAACCTACCGCGCCGATCAGGCGTCTGTTCCCGGTGCGCCAGGATGCGTTCCTGCTGGGCATCATTCTGATTTTCGCCTGGGCGGTGTTTCCGCTGACCGCCTCGCGAATTCGCGTTTCAGACGTTGCTGATCCCGGTGCTGGTGTACTCGCTGGCCGCGCTCGGGCTGAACATTCTGACCGGCTATGCCGGGCAACTCAGCCTCGGGACCGGGGCGTTCATGGGGGTCGGGGCCTATGCCTGTTATAAGCTGATCACGATCTTTCCTGAGATGAACCTCATCATGCCGCGGTCCTGCTGAGCGGGTTTTTTGCCGCCGCGATTGGCGTGGTCTTCGGGCTGCCGAGCCTGCGGATCAAGGGGTTCTACCTCGCCATCGCAACGCTCGCCGCGCAGTTCTTTCTGGTCTGGTTGTTCGAGAAATGGGCCTGGCTGTACAACTTCAACGCCTCCGGCGCCATTCAGGTGCCAAACGTCAAGATGTTCGGGGTCTGGGTGGCGGGGCCGCAGGCGGCCTCGGTCACGCAGTATTACGTGGTGCTGGGGATCGTCACGCTGCTGACCATCGTCGCGATCAACCTGACGCGGGGCAACCTGGGGCGGACCTGGAAGGCGACGCGGGATATGGATATCGCGGCGGAGTTGATCGGGATCAACCTGCTGCGCTCAAAACTGACGGCGTTCGCCGTGTCGTCCTATATCATCGGGGTGTCCGGCGCGTTGTTCGTGTTCCTGTGGCGCGGCGCTGCCGAGCCGAACCTGTTCGACATTCCGCTGAGTTTTCGGGTGCTGTTCATCGTCATTATCGGTGGGCTGGGCTCGATCCTTGGGAATTACATGGGCGCGATCCTGATCGTCGCCCTGCCGGTCGTGCTGAACATCCTGCCGGGATGGCTGGGGCTGGACATTGAAAGTGCCACCATCGAACATCTGAACATCATGATCGTCGGCGCGCTGATCATCTTTTTCCTGATCATCGAACCGCACGGGCTGGCGCGGCTTTGGGCGCTGATCCGCGAAAAGCTCATCATCTGGCCGTTCCCGCATTAGGGGCGGCCCAATAACCAAGGGAGAGAACCATGAGACATTTTGTGAAACTGGCTACTGCCGGGGCGATTGCCGCCATGACCGCAGGTGCCGCAGTGGCGGAAAGCCACGGCGGGATTTCCGTGCCGAACCTCAGCTATCGCACCGGGCCGTTCGCGGCCACGGGGATTCCGCTGATGAACGGGCAGCGCGACTACATCGCGATGCTGAACGCGCGCGATGGCGGTGTTGGTGGTGTGATGCTGAACTATGAGGAATGCGAGACCGGCTATTCCACTGAAAAGGGCGTGGAGTGTTATGAGAAGACCAAGGGCTCGGCGGTCGTGACCCAGCCCTGGTCGACCGGGATTACCCTGCAGGTTTTGCCCAAGACCAATGTCGATGAAATTCCGATTCTGGCACCGGGCTATGGCTTCTCGCCCATGGCGAACGGCAAGGTGTTCAGCTGGGCGTTCAACCCGCCGTCGTCCTATTGGGACGCGGCCAGCATGATCCTGCAGTATGTGGCCGATGGCGATATGGACAGCTTGTCGGGCAAGAAGATCGCTCTGCTGCATTTGGACCACCCCTATGGCAAGGAACCGATCCCGCTGTTCGAGGCGATGGCCGAAAAGCACGGCTATGAGTTTCTGCCGATCCCGGTGGGTCTGAAGGAAATGCAGAACCAGTCGGCACAGTGGCTGCAGGTGCGGCGCGAACGTCCCGACTATGTGGTTATGTGGGGCTGGGGTGCGATGAACGCCGGGGCGATCACCGAAGCGGTAAAGACCAAATATCCGATGGATCAGTTCATCGGAGTCTGGTGGTCGGGTCATGACGGCGACCTTGGGGCCGTTGGCGATGCTGGCAAAGGCTATAAGTCGATCAGCTGGTCGGTGCCGCAGCCGGACGCGCAGGTCATGGCCGACATCAAGACCCATGTCATTGATGAGGGGCTTTCGGACACGCCGGAAGATCAGTTCAACTGGGTGTTCTACCAGCGCGGCGTAATGATTTCGGCGATGTTGGTCGAGGCGATCAAGGCCGCTCAGGCGCAGACGGGTGAGGCGAATATCACCGCCGCACAACTGCGGTCAGGTCTGGAAGCCATCGACATGTCCGAGGCGAAGCTGGCCGAGCTGGGGATGTCCGGCATGATCGTGCCGTTCCAGACCTCGTGCGAGGATCACACCGGTCACGGTGGCGGTTGGATGCTGGAATGGGACGGGGCGCAGTTTGTGCCCGTGTCAGACCTGCTGACCCCGGATCGTGAGGCGATCGTTGGCTTGGAAGAAGAAAAGGCGGCAGAATATGCCGAGGCCAATGCACCCTGGGCGATGAACCCCAACTGCGGCGGATAAGCTGAATGCCCTCCGGCGGCGGCATTTGGTTGCCGCCGGGGATTTTTGAGTATTTGTGAAAAGAAGACATCAGACGATGCTGGATGCCGAACCCGCTGAGACCCTGCTTGAAGTCAACAATATCGAGGTGATCTACAATCACGTCATTCTGGTGCTGAAGGGCGTCAGCCTGTCGGTGCAAAAGGGTGGGATCACCGCACTTCTGGGCGGCAACGGGGCCGGGAAGACCACGACACTGAAGGCGATCAGTAACCTGCTGCATTCGGAACGGGGCGAGGTAACGAAGGGCAGCGTGTCCTATCAGGGCAAGTCGGTGGCCAAGCTGGACCCGTCCGCATTGGTGAAGCGCGGCGTCGTTCAGGTGATGGAGGGGCGGCACTGTTTTGAGCATCTGACGATTGAGGAGAACCTGCTGACCGGGGCCTATACACGGCGCGATGGGGCAGCGGCGATCTCGGCGGATTTAGAGTTGGTTTACGGTTACTTCCCGCGCCTGAAAGAGCGGCGAAAATCGCAAGCTGGCTATACCTCGGGCGGAGAGCAGCAGATGTGCGCGCTGGGCAGGGCATTGATGGCACGGCCCAAGATGATCCTGCTGGATGAACCCTCGATGGGGCTGGCGCCGCAGTTGGTGGAAGAGATTTTCGGTATCGTGAAGGCGCTGAACGAAGGGGAGGGCGTGACCTTCCTGCTGGCCGAGCAGAACACCAACGTGGCGCTGCGGTTCGCGCATTATGGATATATCTTGGAGGGCGGTCGCGTGGTGATGGACGGCCCTGCTGAGGCACTGCGAGAGAATCCTGACGTCAAGGAATTCTATCTGGGGGTCGGCGAAGAAGGGCGAAAATCCTACCGCGATGTGCGCAGTTACCGGCGGCGCAAACGGTGGCTGAGTTGATATGATTACCAACATCATCGACAGGCGAAAACGGTTCTTTCGCTGGCGCGAGGTCAATGCCGTGATCGAGAGCACCTGGCATGACAACGATTGCAAGGATGCCGATCAGGCAACATCGGACGCCGCCGATCAGGTCGCCTATGACCAGCGCATGAACATCAGCGTCGAGGACGCGATCAAATGGGCGTCGGCGGAAACTGCCGAAGTAACGCTCTTTCTCTATGACAAAGGTGAAGGCATTGCCCCGCTTTAACGGACTTGGCATGACGCAAGGCAACCTGTCCCGGTTATCGGATGCTGAAACACGCTCGATCAGCCCCGAGAATTTTAGCGGCGCAAAGGGTCGCGGAGGCATGGCGATAAAGGGCACTGGCGCGGAACCGGCGCGTGAGCTGGGGCAGGGCTGGAAGGTGTCGCCTTCGGTCGAGATTGCGGCGGGCGAGGTTTTTACCCTGGCCGATATCGACGGGGCGGGCGCTATCCAGCACATCTGGTGCACCGTCAATGATCGGCCCTGGCGCGACCTGATCCTGCGGATCCACTGGGACGGTCAGGACCATCCGTCGGTTGAATGCCCCCTGGGCGACTTCTTCGCCTGTGGCTGGGGATCATTCGCGCAGGTCAGCTCGGCCATGGTGGCAGTCAATCCGGGTCGCGGCTTCAACAGCTACTGGGAGATGCCGTTCAGGACCGGCGCGCGTATCACGCTGGAGAACCGCAATGCGGAAACAGTCATCTGCTATTATCAGGTCACATATGCGCTGACCGAGGTGCCAGACGATGCGGCGTATTTCCACGCCCAGTTCCGACGTTCAAATCCACTGGAGGACGGCCACGACCACGTGATCCTCGACGGGGTGCAGGGGCAGGGGCATTATGTCGGGACCTATCTGGCCTGGGGCGTCAACAACACCGGCTGGTGGGGTGAGGGCGAGGCGAAGTTTTATCTCGACGGCGATGAATTTCCGACGATTTGCGGCACCGGGACCGAGGATTATTTTGGCGGGGCCTACAACTTTGATCCCGGTTGGCTGGAGGTGGGGCGCGACCACGGGTTTCAGGAATACACGACGGCCTATCTGGGAATGCCGCAGGTGATCCGGCCTGATGGGATTTACGCCAGTCAGCAGCGGTTCGGGATGTACCGCTGGCATGTGCCGGACCCGATCCGGTTCAGGCAGGACATCAAGGTCACCATTCAGGCGCTGGGCTGGCGGCCGGGCTCGCCGCGCCGGTACCTGCCGCTGCGCGACGATATTGCCTCGGTCGCGTACTGGTATCAGGCGCTGCCCACTGCGCCGTTTCCGCCGTTGCAATGCCGGAATGAGTTACAGGTGATTTGATGCCAACCGTAACCCTTGACCCGGAAAGGAGCCCGGAATGATCTCAGTTGGCGATATTCTGGCAATTCTGGACCTTGCCAGTCAGGTGCTGCCCGGAAAGGACGACCCGCCCGAGGCTTATGCCGACCTTTATGCGAACGACGACCATGCCCAGATCGGCGCGGCGCTGGATGTCATTCATTTTGATCGCGATGGCGTGCTGTCGGTTTTGCGCGCGCTGGCGGAACATCGCCCGATTACGCCCGACCTGCGTGAGCGCATTTTCACCTTCAATCAAATCGGACCCGATGTCGATCGCGCCTTACGTAAACTGGTTGATGCCGGGGCCGACCGCGAAAACCTGTCGATTGCGGACCGCGATCGGTTGAAGGCAATTGTCGAAGTCAAAGCCGGTGTGCGGTGGGATATTCAGCAAGTGGCCAACCAAGCGATAAACATGAATGCGCCCTATGAACCGGCCGATATGGCGCGGCTGGTCGCTGGGATCGAGGCACTGAACGAGCGAATACAGGCGGCCGAGACCGTGCTGCGGCACAGGAAGAAGATATGACATGCTGACTCCCTACGACGCGCTTGAAATCCGTTCAGCCGATGCGCGTGCCGCAGATCTGGCCCGCGCTTTGCCGGCACAGATTAGCCGCGCCGCTGATCTGACTGGGTACCGCGAGGCGCTGGCCGGGATTGACCCGGCAGCAATCAAGACACCCGCGGACCTCGCCCGATTGCCCGTGTTGCGCAAGGCGGATCTAGGGGCGGCGCAGATGAAGCGGCCTCCTCTGGGGGGCTTTGCGACGCTTGCGCCGGGGGAATTTCGCCACCTGTTCCAGTCGCCCGGGCCGATCTATGAGCCGGGCAATCACAGCCATGACTGGTGGCGCGTCGGGCGGTTTCTGCATGCCTGCGGGATTGGTGCGGGCGACATTGTGCAGAACTGTTTTTCCTATCACCTGACCCCGGCGGGGATGATCTTTGAGTCCGGCGCGCGGGCCGTCGGGGCAGCCGTGATCCCGGCGGGGACCGGCCAGACCGAGGCGCAGGTGCAGGCGGCGGCGCAGCTGGGGGCCACGGCCTATGCCGGGACGCCGGATTATCTGAAGGTGATTCTGGATAAGGCCGATGCGATGGGTGTGGCGCTGGGAATTACGCGCGCTGCGGTAGGTGGCGGGGCATTATTTCCCGCGCTCAGGCAGGCTTACGCCGACCGGGGCATCGCCTGTTTGCAGAACTATGCCACCGCCGATCTGGGCAACATCGCCTATGAATCCGACGCGGCGGAGGGATTGATCGTCGACGAGGGTGTTGTGGTCGAAATCGTCACTCCGGGCACTGGCGATCCTGTACCCGACGGTGAGGTGGGTGAAGTCGTGGTTACGACCCTGAACCCCGATTATCCGCTGATCCGGTTGGCCACGGGAGATTTGAGCGCGATTTTGCCGGGACAAAGCCCATGCGGGCGCACCAATTCGCGCATCAAGGGCTGGATGGGGCGGGCTGATCAGACAACCAAGGTCAAAGGCATGTTCGTGCGTCCTGAACAGGTGGCCGATCTGGTGGCGCGCCACGACGAGATAGCCCGCGCCCGTGTCGTTGTCGACCGCGACGGAAACCAGGATGCCATGACAGTGCGCTTGGAAACAGATGCGCAAGATGCAACGATGTATGAACAAACGGTTCTCGACACGCTCAAATTGCGCGGCAAGGTCGAACTGGTGCGGTTGGGGGACCTCCCCCGGGACGGATTAGTGATCGAGGATTTGCGGAGATACGACTGACGCCGCGTCGCCGAAGGGAGGCGACCTATGACGACAAACCCCCTGAAACTGGCCCTTGCGGGCCTGCTGTTGGCGTGTGCCGCGCCGCTTTGGGCTGCCGATATCGCGCTGGTGATCGGAAATGAGGATTATGATGAAATACGCGATCTCAGGCGCGGTGATAATGTCGTCGCTGCCGCTTCCGCGCTGGAACGGGCTGGGATCGACGTGGTGGGCGCGCGCAATGCGGACCTTTCCGAGCTGCAATCCTCTGTTGCACAGTATGCCCAGATGGCACCAAATGCCGACGGATTGATCGTCGTTTTGTCGGGGCGTTTCATGCATTCCGCGACCGACACGTTTTTGCTTCCGGTCGATACCGATCGTCCCGGTATTGCACGGCTGAGTTTCAACGCGCTTCCTCTCTCGACGGTACTGGCGGTATTGTCGGCCAGTCCCGAACGGGCGGTCCTGGTGTTGGTCGGCGATGGAGAGTCGGATCAGATCGGGGCATATCTTCAAGCCGGCATTGGCCAGCCGACGATTCCCGAAGGCGTCACCATCGTCAGTGCGAATACGCGTGAAGGCGCGCGCTTTATGCGCGATGTCCTGGCCGCACCGGGTGCCTCGATCCCGGACGCAGTGGGTGCCACGCGTGGCATGCGTGCTGCGGGCTATCTGCCTGATGGCTTTGCGTTCCTTGAGCTTGAGGACGCACCGGAAATCGATGAAGCGGAAGCCGGGTACTGGGAACTGGTGCAGGAACTGGACACCATCAATTCCTATCGACGGTATCTTGACCGGTACCCGAATGGCCCTCACGCAGACGAAGCTCAGCAAAGGGTAGATGCCTACACAAACGAACCCAATCGCCGCGCACGGCTGGCCGAGGAAGCGCTGAACCTCACACGTGAACAACGCCAGCAGGTGCAACGGGCGTTGACGATCCTCGATTATCGTCCACGTGGCATCGACGGGATTTTTGGCCCCGGCACGCGTGGGGCCATAGCTCGCTGGCAGGATGCCAATAATCTGCGCTCAACGACGTATCTGAACGCGGCGCAGACCAATCGCCTGCTGCAACAGGGGCAGGCCCGTGCAGAGGAAATGGAAGCCGCTGCCGAAGCGCGTCGGCTGGAGCTTGAACGACAGGATCGCGATTATTGGCGGCGCACCGGCGAGAATGGCGGCGAGGGCAACTTCCGCGCCTATCTGGAACGTTATCCGGACGGGCTCTATGCCGAGATCGCGAATGCGCGGCTTGAGGCGATTGATGAACGCAAACGCAACCGGGCCGAGCGGCGCGACCGCCGCGCCTGGGAGCAGGCGCAGGAGCTGAATTCGCTCGATGGCTATCGCGCCTACCTTAGCGCCTTTCCGAACGGCGTGTTTGCCGATGAAGCGCAAGCACGGGTGAGGGTATATGAAGAAGAAGCGGCCAATGCGAATGCCCTTGCACGCGCCCGTGCCGAAGAAGATGCGCTGGGTCTCAACCCCGTTACCCGTCAGTTGGTCGAACGGCGGCTGAATGCGCTGGGGCTGAAACCGGGTCGGGTGGACGGACAATTCAACGAACGCACCCGGCGGGCGATTCGTCGTTTTCAGGATCGGCGTAACCTTCAGGTGACGGGTTACCTGAATGAGCCGACCATGGTGCGATTGCTGGCCGGTGGGATCATCTCGCTGTTCGAATAGCGAACCTGGCCCGCCCTTGCCGGATTGGTTTGGGCGGGTCGAATTGCGGGATTTGGGAGGCGACCGAATTTGTTCAGATCTGGTTTAGACTGTGCGAGCGTCAGCCCCGGTGCCCTTCGGGCTTGGTTCCGAGCTAACGAGCGCTCCGAACCAAGGTCCTTACAAGGCTGCTGAACGATCTGGGTGAACTGAACCGTTTCACCCGCACCACGCACGAAGAAGCCCGCCGCGGAGTTCCGGGGCGGGCGAGGCTATTCAAAAGTGGCCTGAATTCGGCCACCAAACGCAGGCTTAGCCCTGGCGGGCCTTGAACCGCTTTTGCGTCTTGTTGATCACATAGACCCGGCCCTTACGGCGCACGATCTGGCAATCACGGTGCCGGTTCTTCAGTGAGCGTAGCGAGTTTCTGACTTTCATCGCATCTTTCCTTCGTGTCGTCGGGGCTACCCAAAAGGGCAACAAAATCTGCATGGTGGGCGATACTGGGATCGAACCAGTGACCCCTTCGATGTCAACGAAGTGCTCTACCGCTGAGCTAATCACCCATGTCCTCCGGATCACCCGGCCTGCCCGAAAAGAACAGGGCGCGAGGGATACCCCCGCGCCGGTCGAGAGGTCTATAAAAGGATGCCTTGGCCGGTTCAAGGGGTTTTGAGTGCATCGTGCGCCCGATATGTTACACTGAACGCGCCGCAATGTTGGAGCTGGGATGCCCAAGCCTGCCTATTCATTGACGCTACCACAAGATCGCTCGACAGCGGTGGTCTTTGCGTCTCCGCATTCAGGGCGCGACTATCCGCCGTCGTTCCTGCGCCGTTCGGTGCTGCCGACTCGATTGCTGCGCTCGTCCGAGGACGCCTTTGTTGATTTGCTGTTCGGCTCCGCGCCAAGGCAGGGTGCGCCTTTGCTGGCGGCGCTGGCGCCGCGTGCCTGGGTCGATCTGAACCGAGATGCGGACGAGCTGGATCCGGCGCTGATCGAGGGATTGGTGAGGGGACCGCCGAACCCACGTGTCAATTCGGGCCTTGGCGTTGTCCCGCGCGTCGTGGCCAGTGGTCGCGCGATCTATTCCGGCAAGCTGAAACGGGTTGAGGCTGATACGCGGATCACCGATGTCTGGCGTCCCTATCACGATGCCTTGCAGACTCTGCTGGACGAAAGTCGGGCAACGTTTGGAAATGCGATACTTGTCGACTGCCATTCCATGCCACATGAGGCGCTTGAGGCCGCATGTCCTCGGCATGCCGCGCGCCCGGACGTCGTTCTGGGTGACCGGTTCGGGGCTGCGGCCGACAGTGAGATTGTCGACCGGATGGAGGCTGCGTTTGCCGGTGCCGGATTCAGGGTTGCGCGCAATGCGCCGTTCGCGGGCGCGTTCATAACCCAGCACTATGGCCGCCCGTCGCAGGGCCAGCACACCGTTCAGATCGAAATTGATCGCGCCCTCTATATGAACGAGGCGCGGGTCGAACCAAACGCGAATTTCGATGTGATCAGGCGCAAGATCAGCGGCGTGATCGCCGAGATCTGCGACATTGGACGATGTGATGTTGCCGTGGCGGCGGAATGACAGGCGGGACAACCACAGCTTGAATCGGCAAAAACGCCAATAAATGGTCATATTCGCGCACTATCAGGCGTCCGCCACATCGTGTTATAGGTGGCCCACCAAACGTGTTTGTCGCCAGGGAATGCCGCCGTGCCTATATTGAGCTTTTACAATATTGACCCATTGTCGCTGTTTCCGACAACGGGGCTTCCATCCTCAGGATTTGTCTATACCGGTCCGGCCAGCCCGACTGGATCTGTTGATATTACCGACAATAGCACCGGCACGGGCGTCGACGAATTTACTGACGACAACTCGGGCGAGGGGTCCACGACAGGTATTGTCACTCTGAATGGATCGACGGCCGGCAGCGCCAATGTCGACAATGAAATGTCCTGGACGGTAACTGACAGCGTTACCGGTGAGACATTTCAGATCGCTCAGCTTGATGTTGAGGTGGCACGCACGCAGGTGAGTACTTGCTGTCCGAGCAGCCCCTGATCGCAGGGCGCGCGTACACAATTGAATCCTACGACAGTTTCCCGCAGGAGGGTGAGGCTTCGGTTTTCACCTACGCTGACTATGTGGAATCCGATGGGATCGTCTCTGGTACGGCCGGCGCTGACACGATTGACGTTGACTACACGGACGATCCGGAAAACGACCTGATCGACTATGTGACCGAACCGGTCGACCTGAACCTGTCGTGGGTCGACGACATGGGCGGGGACGAAGCTGATGTTGAAGGCGCCAATCCTGCCGTAGATGTTGGCGGAATTAACGTCACGGTAACGGTTACTGATCACGGTGGCCTCGACGCTGCCACTGTCGAAGACGATGACCTTCAATATGTCGCGGCGGGCGAACCATTTGAAACAAATTCGGCGCTGTTTCTGGACGGCGCGCGGGGATACCCAATCATCCACGACCGCAATCGATTTTGAATCCGTTGCCGGATCGGGATTCGAGGACGCCGTCCAGAACGTCCAGTTCCGCCTGAACGACGTCGATATTGGTGCCTGGACTGATATCGTCACAATCCGTGCTTACGACGCAAACGGAAATCTGCTCACAGATCCGAATGCCGTCATTCTGACACCAGCCGGTGACGACACCGTTTCGGGCGACACCGTTACCGGCGTCGGATCCGACGATCATGACGAAATAGGCGGTTCGGTTCTCGTCCAAATTGTCGGTCCGGTCTCGCGGGTCGAGATCGACTACGATAACTCGTCGAACGCAAACCAGTGGCTATGGGTCACCGACATCCATTTTCAGGCGGTGCCCGAAGGATCATACGATGATTCCGTCGAAGCCGGTGCGGTGACGACACCATCGACGCCGGGCTGGGTGCCGATACGGTTTATGGCGAAGGTGGCGATGACACCATCCTCGTCGGCAGCGGCGACACGGCCTTCGGTGACTTCTCGGAAGGCGACGGGGCCGGAAACAACGACGGTGACGACACCTTTATCATCAATCCGGATCAGCTGACCGGCGATGGCGAAGCGATCACCATTCATGGCGGTGAAGCGCTGGATGACAGCGATTTCGACACACTCGATTTCAATGGTCAGTTGCTGGCTGGCTCGATCATCTATTCCGAAACTGACCACACTGCCGGGGGCCTCAGCGGCACAGCGGAATTGCTGGACGGCACGATCGTCACCTTCACAGGTATTGAAGAGATTATTTGCTTCGCCAGCGCCACCAACATCCTGACAGATACCGGCGAGGTCGCCATCGAACACCTGACCCCCGGCCAGATGATTTCCACCCTCGACCACGGATACCAGCCGCTGCGCTGGATCGGATCGCGGACTGTCCCGGCACAGGGCAGGATGGCCCCAATCGTGATCCGGGCCGGGGTTCTTGGAAACAAGCGCGACCTGCGGGTGTCACCACAACACCGGATGCTGATCCGCGGTGCGCAGGCGCAGTTGTTGTTTGGCGAGGATGAAGTGTTGGTTGCCGCCAAGCACCTGAGCAACTGGGATGGGGTGTTCACCGATACCGGCGGCGAGGTCGAGTATTTCCACATGATGTTCGACGGCCACCAGATTGTCTTTGCCGATGGCGCGGAGTCTGAAAGTTTCCATCCCGGGACGGTCGGGATGGGCGCTCTGGAAGAGGCGGCTCGTGACGAGGTGCTTGGTTTGTTTCCAGAACTGGCCACCGATTTGGGGGCCTATGGGCCGACCGTGCGGATGTGCCTGAAACAGTATGAGGCGCAGTTGCTGGCGATGTAAGCGCTACGGAACGGTCAATAAACGCACATTTTATCAAGCCCGTAGGCGGTGGCAGCCGGTTGTGAAATCCGTCGGTTCCTGGCCAGGGGCGACGGCCCGGTGCCGGCCCCGTCGTCCACCGGGCATGAACCAATGGCGCACCGATGGACGACCCGCCGGGATATTTGTGGCGAAAAGACTGGCTTAGAGGGTGCCTGGCTGCCGGTTTTGGCTACGGGCAAAGTCGTGGAATGCAACTACCGCAGCGCGCGCCCTTTGACGATGGCATCCTGACCAAATTTAGCTCGGATCGTATCGGCGGCCCGTTCGGCACTGGCGCGTTGCTTGGCTTGCGGGTCCAGCAGATCACCTGAGACATCGGCTTCGGTCGCGTTGACCAAATCGCTGATACCAACACCGATCAGTCGATACGGGCCTTCGTCGCCAACAAGGTCAAACAATTGTCGCGCAGTGCGATAAATCCGGTCCGCAACCTGCGTGGCGTCTGGCAGGCTGATCCGCCGGGTCAGGCTGGTATGATTGGCGCGCTTCAGCTTCAGGGTCACGATCCGCCCGGCCTTGTTGCGCGCCTTGGCGCGGTCGGCGATCTTCTCGGACAGGCGCCAGATGTGACCGTCCAGAATGTCGGGGTTCGCGGTATCGTCAAAGAACGTCGTCTCATTTGAAATGCTTTTGACCGGAGCGTTGGCCGAGACCCGGCGGCGATCCTCGCCCCGTGCCAGATGCCACAATCGGTCACCCATCGCACCGAACCGCGCCCCGAGGTCTTTCCTGTCCCAACGGCGCAGATCGGCGAAAGTGCGGATGCCGACACGCTCAAGACTTGCCTGCGCGGCGGGGCCGATGCCCCAAATCATTCGCACTGGTTTTTCGGTCAGGAAGTCGTGGGTCTCGGCCTTGCCGATGATCGAGAAGCCGCGCGGTTTGTCGAGATCGGAGGCGACTTTGGCGAGGAATTTATTGTGGCTTAGGCCGATGGAGCCGCCCAACCCGAGCTCATCCTGCATCCGGTTGACCAGCCGCGCCAGCATCACCGCGGGCGGCGCGCCGTGGAGTTTTTCGGTGCCGGTCAGGTCAATGAACGCTTCGTCCAGCGACAGAGGTTCCACCACTGGCGAAAGCTCGTCCATCATCGCGCGGATCGCTTTGGAGGCCTCGACATAGGCGCTCATCCGGCCCTTCACGACCGTCGCCTCGGGGCAGAGTTTCAGAGCCTGGAACATGGGCATGGCAGACCGCACGCCCTTGATCCGGGCGATGTAGCAGGCGGTGGTGACGACGCCGCGCCGTCCGCCGCCGACGATAACGGGTTTGTCGCGCAAGTTGGGGTCGTCGCGCTTTTCGACGGAGGCATAAAAAGCGTCGCAGTCCATATGGGCGATGGTCAGGTCGAACAGTTCGGGGTGCGACAGGATGCGCGGGCTGCGGCACGCGGGGCAGCGGGCGGCCAGATCGAAGCTGGCAAGGCAATCTCGGCAGAGCGATGGCATGGGTAGAGTGTACCGGATAGCGGAGCGCCCGCCCAGAGGGGCGGTGCGGGATGGTGACAGAAGGCCAGGCGAGGGAACCTGTAATGGCGCGCAATTTCAGCCCAGTATTGGCGAAGTACCGAGAGGCCTCACCATGACCGACAAAGTCGACTGTCGAACACCAAATCCCGATCGACCGGGCGTGACGCGCATTCCGAAGTGGAAGTACGAGGTCGTTCGATCTGTCGTTCTGGGTGCGCTGAGCGATGCCGGTGGGGATGGTTTGACGCTTGCTGACCTTCGCGATGACCTGCGCGCGCGAATGGGTGCGGACGACCTGTCGCTGCTGGGATCGCTTGGCTGGCACATTACGACCGTGACGCCGAGTTTGGAGGTTTTGGAAGAAATCAGCCGTGTCAAAAACAGCTCTCCGCAACGGGTCATTCTGCGCTAAGCCTTTCAATTTGCTCAGCCATGCCCCATATCAAGTGCAAGTTTGGTCAGGAGATTTGAATGGACTTTGAAGACATTCTGCTAGGATTCGTCGGACAGAACATCGTTCTGTTGCTGCTCGCCGCACTGATTATCATCAGCGTTCTGATGGGCGTGCGGATCGTTCCGCAGTCGATGAAATTCGTCGTGGAACGCTTTGGGCGGCTGCGCAGCGTGCTGGGGCCGGGGATCAACTTTATCGTACCATTTCTGGATAAGGTGGCACACCGGATCTCGATCCTGGAGCGCCAGCTGCCGACCCATTCGCAGGATGCGATCACGGCGGACAACGTTTTGGTTCAGGTTGATACCAGCGTGTTTTATCGGATTACCGAGCCGGAAAAGACGGTTTACCGCATTCGCGACGTGGATGCGGCGATCTCGACCACGGTGACGGGGATCGTGCGGGCGCAGATCGGTAAGATGGAACTGGATGAGGTTCAGTCGAACCGCGCCGACCTGATCCTGCGGATCAAGGAGCAGGTCGAGGATGCCGTGGACGACTGGGGGATTGAGGTGACGCGGGCCGAGATTCTCGACGTCAATCTGGATCAGGCAACGCGCGATGCGATGCTGCAGCAGTTGAACGCCGAACGCGAACGCCGCGCGGCAGTGACCCGGGCCGAGGGCGAAAAGCGGGCGGTTGAGCTGAACGCAGACGCCGAGCTTTATGCGGCCGAACAGGCGGCCAAGGCACGCCGGGTGTCCTCGGACGCGGAAGCTTATGCCACAAGCGTCGTCGCAGCCGCGATTCAGGCAAATGGGCTTGAAGCGGCGCAGTATCAGGTGGCGTTGAAGCAGGTCGAGGCCTTGACGGCCTTGGGCGAAGGACAGGGTAAACAGACGGTGGTTCTGCCCTCGGCCGCGCTGGATGCCTTTGGCGATGCGTTCAAACTGCTGAAAGGGTCGAAATGATCTGGGCGACGTGGTGGGCCTGGGGCGCTGTGGCGCTGGGACTGGCGATCCTTGAAGTGCTGATGCCGACGCAGATTTTTCTGGGCTTTGCCATCGGCGCTGCCTTCGTCGGAGGCGTCTTCGCATTTGACTGGCCACTGGCGAGTTTCATGGCCGGGTCGCTGCCGTGGACGCTCGTGGTCTTTCGCCGCATTCTCGCTGATCGCGTGGTTGGTGTTGCGGCGATTCTTCCGGTTGCGTACGGGCAGCGTGAAGGTCTGGGAAAGCGATATTAACGACTGAGGTGGCGTCGCTGCTTCACTGCTCGACCGGCAGGCCGCTCGGGACGGATGTCGGGGTGCCGAGCCGGAAGGCCGGGCTGCGTCGGTCCGTCAGGTGGTGCAGGAAATGCGAGGATGCGGTCGACCTCGCGGTCGGAGAGCGCCATTGGGGCGAGTTCGTTGGCCTCGGCAATCGCTTCAACTTCGACAGGGTCGGTCGTCGCCAGGAAATCTTCCGCGCCCTCACCAATCCCGGCAGCACGGCCTGACTGGGATCATAGTCCTTGAGGCTGGCTACTGGATCGAGGTGATGACGCACCACGGACTCCAACGAGGCAAAAGCTCCGGCGTGACCGTAGGGTGCGGTCTGGTCGACATTGCGCAGGCTGGGGGTGCGGAAGCGGTAGGCGTCGGCGGCATCACCGGTGACGCGCATGCGCCCGACGTCGCGGTGATGGCTTTCGAAGCGCGCCGCCTTGCCGGGGCCGATCTGCGGCATGGCGATGGCGTGGAACCGGTGGTCGGTCTGGAACTGGCCAGAGTGGCAGGTTGAACAGCCCGCTGAGCCATAGAACAGGTCCATCCCCTGTCTGGGCTGAAGCGGTCAGCGCGTCCGCATTGCCGCGCAGGAACTGATCGAACGGCGCATCGTCGGCGCGCCATTCGAACGCAATGAAATCGGCGATGACGTTGGCGATGTCGGCGAATGTGATCCGGTCCGCACCGTTCAGCGATGCGAAGGCGTCGGAGTATTCCGGGATCGCGGCGACGCGCGCGGCGATCGCCTCCCATGCGCCGCCGGGTTGCGATAGGAGGCCCTGACGCACCAGCCGGGAGATGTCGTTCTCGTTGCCGTGCCCGGCCATTTCGTCGCCGGACAGGACCGGGAACATCGCTTGGGCCGCCAGCACCGAGTCGAACCCTGATGACCATGTCTGCGCCCAGCGGGGTGCGGATGCCGCCGGGCTGGTCCGGGGCCGCCTCAAGCCGGCCATCGTGGAACATCACGGTAAATTCGTCGGCCCCGAGGTTGAACAGGGCCGGGGCGTTTCGGGGCACGCGTTGTTCGGGCAGGTTTGCAGGATCGGCGCGCCGCTCGACAGCCCAGCCCTGTCGCCCCGTCACCAAGTCCCAACGACAGATCGTCGGACGTTCCGGTGTCGGGATGGTGGCAGGACGCGCAGGAGGTTTGGCGGTTGCCACTGAGGATCGGGTCGTAGAACAGCAGCTGGCCCAGTCGGATGCGCTCCATATCCGCCTCGGGGAATGTCGCGTCGGCGCGGGGCAGCTCGGCGGCCAGCGCGCCGAGGGCGATGCTTGCCGGGATCAGGGCAGCGGTCAGCCGCCGGGCGATGTCAGACGAAGCGATTGACGTAGTTCTCCAGAATTTCCTGCCGACCCGAGCGGGGCTGTGGATCGACGCCGCCACCGTGGACACGCGCATGGATCGCTGCCAGATCGCTGCCTAGCATGGCCTGTGCTTCGGGCGTTTCCCACCCAGCGTAGCGGTCAGCCAAGGCATCCTCCAGCCCACCGTCCTCGATCATCGCGGCGGCGGCCTTGAGGCCCCGCGCACAGATGTCCATGCCGCCGACGTGGGCGGCGATCAGATCGACCGGGTCCAGCGACTGACGGCGCAGCTTGGCGTCGAAGTTGGTGCCGCCGGTGCCCAGCCCCCCCGCCTTCAGGATGTGGTAGTAGGCCAGCGCGACCTCGGGTGTGTTGTTCGGAAACTGGTCGGTGTCCCAGCCCGACTGGTAATCGTTGCGGTTCATGTCGATGGACCCCAGCACGCCGAGGGCGGCGGCGGTGGCGATCTCATGCTCGAAGCTGTGACCGGCCAGAATGCCGTGACCCTGTTCGAGGTTCAGCTTCACCTCTTTTTCCAGCCCGTACTTCTGCAGGAAGCCGAAGCAGGTCGCGGCGTCGAAATCATACTGGTGTTTCGAGGGTTCCTGCGGTTTCGGTTCCACCAGGATCGTGCCCTTGAAGCCGATCTTGTGCTTGTAGTCGACGACCATCGTTCAGGAACCGGCCCATGTGGTCCAGCTCGGCCCCCACGTTGGTGTTCAGCAGTGTCTCGTACCCTTCACGCCCGCCCCAGAGGACGTAGTTCTCGCCGCCAAGTTTCTGCGTCGCGTCCATGCAGGACTTCACCGTCGCGGCGGCATAGGCGAAGACGTCGGGATCGGGGTTGGTCGATGCCCCGCTCATCCAACGGCGGTGAGTGAACATATTGGCGGTGCCCCAGAGCAGCTTGACGCCGGTGGCCTCCATTTTGATGCCGAAAAGGTCGGTGATTTCGTCCAGCCGGGCTTCGCTTTCGGCAAAGCTGTCGCCTTCGGGGCGCACGTCGAGGTCGTGGAAGCAGAAGTAGGGCGCGCCGAGAATTTCGAACAGCTCAAAGGCGACGTCGGCCTTCAGGCGGGCGGCTCTCCATCGTGTCGCCGAACCAGGGGCGCTCGAACGTTTGCACCGCCGAATGGGTCGCCGCCGGGCCACGCGAAAGCTGTGCCAATAGGCGACCGCAAAGCGGAGGTGGTCGGCCTGGGATTTGCCCTGCACCTCGGCTCCGGCGTCGTAGTGGCGAAACGCCAGTGGATTGGCACTTTCGGGCCCTTCGTATTTGATCGAGGCAATGTCGTCGAAAAATCCGGTGGGCATTGTCGGCACTCCGTCAGCGGCAGAATCATTTGGATCTGATTGTATATCACGATTAATTCGGCGCTCGAAATTAAATAGCGAATCCTGTGACGGTCCCGGTGCCGGTTGATGCGTTGCGGAACTGCTTTTAGGGTCTGCCGCGTAAAGAAATCTCGAGCGGGCGGGCGAGCGTGGCAGTTGAACGAAGTGCACGGCGAAATCTGGACGATCTGTTTTGCCGGCTGGCTGATCCGGCAGCTCCGTCAGCGGACGTTGCAGATGAGCAAATTCCTGATCTCGCGCACATGGCGTCCGATCACAATGTTTCGACGATCCTTTACCGCAAGATCGGGGCTGCGCGGTTGGCAACGTTGGCCCCACAACTGGTGGCTGAGGCCGAGGGGCTGACGGCAATCACGTTGCGGCTGGAGTCGTTGCTGCCCCGGCTGCGCGGTGCCTTTGCCGATCATGGCCTTGATCCCATCATTGTTAAGGGCCCAGTTTTTGCGGAGCGCCTGTACTCTGATCCCGCAGATCGTCCGTTCACCGACATCGACATCGTGGCGCAGCCAGATGATTTTGCCGCCATTGGCACAATTCTTGGCGAAATTGGCCTGCATCAGTACCTGAAAGCGAGTTTTGATCGTTCGGAGGCCAATCAGGAACAGAAATGGATCAGCGATGCTGACCCCAACTTGTTGATCGAATTGCATGGCGACCTTGTGCATTATCCGGGCTTGCGCCGTAGGGTTCGTTTGGGCCACGCAGAACTGACGGCCCTCGGCCCTGATGCCACAACCACGCTGTTTCTGACGGCAGTGGCGCATGGTGCACTCGGGCATAAGTTTCATACCCTCCGGCTGGTTCTGGACGTGCTGCAGGCATTTCGAGCGTTATCCTTGTCCGAGCGTTCTACCCTGTTGCATCGAGCCAGAGCGGCACGTTTGCATTTGGAAACGCTTCAATCCCTTCAGCTTATCGGAACGATGTTTGGCGATAATGATGCGCTCGAACTGGTGCGGTCAGCACGTGGCGGTGGCATCGCGCGATCCTGCATGATTGCCGGGCGGGACGTGCTGTCAGCACCCGATGCGACGTCGTCAAAGTTACGGCGCCATATGTTTCGCCTCTTCCAGCGCTATTCGGCCCGTTGAATGGTTGCTGCGCTGAGTGCGGTTGTTTTTTCTGCGGGATTTGTCGACTCCGCGCCGGCATTGGCCGGTTGGCTCGATGCGGGGCACCGGATTTCGGCGGCGGTGTTTCCTGCGACTGCAGAACGCCGTATAAAACGTTCCATTCGGTATGATCATCCCGGCTCGATTTGGTCTAGCGGCGGCATACTCCGACGGGGTGCCCCTGAAGCCGAGGTCATTTACCAAGGCTTAAATTCCGACACGGCGCCGATTGAGGATATGGTGCGGCGTCTGCAGCCCGATTTGATCATTTCGTCGCACTGGATGCGCCGGTTGTCCGGTCGGCTTTTGTCGCTTGCACGGCTGGGAGGCGTCAATGTGCACCCGGCGTTGCTACCGTATTACCGCGGGCCGGACCCTTTGAATGGGATGATCATGGCCGGGGACCTTCGCAAGGCTGGCGGCGTAACCTTGCACCAAATGACCGAGCGTTTCGATGAAGGGCCGATCATTGCGCAGATTCCGCTTCGGGAATGCCATTGGACGGATAGTCTGCAAATGCGCCGAGCGCTTGGAAGTGCTCAATACCAACTGGTCCGCAATGATCTGCACCGGTGGCTTTCTGGTACGATTACGACGTGTCGGCAAACGGGCGGGAACTGGCATGACAAGAGCGTCCGGTCGAGCCGGATCGAAGCCACTTGGCCAGCTGAGAGGTTGCTTCCGATTTCACGCCTGCTGCTTCAGAATTCGCGGCGATTGCGGGCTCTTTCTACACCAACGGGCCCGATTCCGTTGCCCCAGGTCCTTCGTGTCATTGGTCCGCCGACGGGTGCACCGATCGCGACAGGGCGAAAATGGTTAGAATTTGACTGCAAAGACGCACGGATCAGGGCGATAGGACGTCGTCGGATTTCTATCGCACTTGAACGCCAGAGAATAAAACGCACCCTGAGACGCAGCCTACCGCTGGAGGGACTCGAAAGTTCAACCGATGCCGGACCCTGACGGCGTCAGTGTTGCCTGGGCCAGCGTTTCGCCAAATACCTTGGCCGCTGACACCAATCCGGCCTGGCCTTCAGGCACAAGCAATTCATAGGCGGGAGTTTTACGGATCAACTCGGTTAAGCAGTCGAGCGCGGCCAGATCACGGGCGCCAAGCCCCCCCGCGCTGTGGCGCACGTTGTCTGAAACAAGGCGCGCCAACGCCTCGGCGGCGGGGAGCGCGCGCACTTCTGCTTCGGAACCCGTCCCGCGCGCCAGCGAGAAGACAGCACCTACGGGCCGTATGACATGCGGAGATATCGGCATGTGTTCGGCCAATAACTCAAGCGGCACCGCGCGCTCTTCACGTTTTGACCAATCTGCCGTCCCTGCTAGCCAAGGCAGCATTTCGACGGTTTTGCGGTGGACATTCGGATCGCGGGCAAGTCCCCAGACAAGAAATCCGTTTTCGTCGGGGTTTGCAGACAGCACGGCTGCATCGTCATTCGCCATGGCGTAACCCGCATGCGCAAGTGCCAGCGTTGTCGTCGTCTTTCCGGTGCCGCTGGGCGCGAAGACCAACCCGAAAGATCGTCCGTCGCGATCCGCCAGGCAGGCTGCGTGAACCAGCGTCTGCCCTGTGGCTGCAATTGCGGCGTCCATTGCGTGGACGGACAGATCGAAGCTCTCGGACAGTTTCGCGTTCTCAGCCAAGATCAAGTCGGCTGTTCGCATCGCAGTATCCAGCCGCAGAGAGGCCAGATCGGGGCGTACGTACCACATCACGGAGCCAGACTCGTGAACGGTGACCGATTTGCCGTCCTGGCCGGAGCCTTCGTGCAGCAGGGTTGCATCGGCGTCAGGCCCGATTGGCACTCCACGCCAAAGTGAAAGCGTCATCGCCACTGGCAGCTCTTTTTCGCGATTGTGGCGCAGAAGCAGGCCGCCAAATATGGTCGTAGCCCAGTCTGGCGGGCCAGAGACGTCCAACGTGGCGCTCAAAAGGTCGTAGCGGGCATTGGGGGTCATGCAGTCACGGGTCCGGGAAATTCCATCAACTCGGTCATGCCGTCCTCCCGATCGCTGATCACCGGGGTGCCATCGAGGCAGACCCAGCAATGGGCGTCCAGCTTCTTTGAGGTCAGGGATTTCTCGACAACGGCAAATTTAAGAACCGGGTCAAACCCGGCTTTGCGCAGGTATTTGAAACCAAGCAATCCTCTGCGCATGCAGCGGCGATGGCGCATCAGGATCGGATGCTTCACCGAGCGGCGCACCCGGCGCAGAATGAAATCCGTGCCAACGCCGCCCCAACGCGGATCGGCAGGCACGTCGGCCCATGCCAGTGCAATGCTCAGGTCCGTTTCACCAATCTGATAGGGCAGTTTGCGCGCATCGAGCCAGATGTCCCAGCCCAATGACATGCGTCGGGCAACGGGCAGTGTCGGCGATTTTTCAGGCACCCGCGTCGACGACGACACCGTCGTTAGCCAGCGGTGAAATCATCTCGATCAAGTCCGGGATCAGCACATCCGGCGTTACTTCAAAATCGTCGGTCATGCGGGTGGCAATGTCAGACAGGCTCGATGAACCGTCCAGTCGCCCCAGAAAATCCATCGCGGTCTCGTTGCATGTGTAGATCTCGCCTGTCGTTGTCATCAGCACAACGCCGGTTTCGCCAACGGCGCGCATGGTCGCACTGGGCGAAAGGGTCAGGACCGAGGTGTCGGCGATCTGGGTCATGGCGGCTCTCCTTGTCAGCCGGTGTGTACCCAAGCTGCTGGCGTCTGGCCAGTCCGAAACGCACCGCATAAGGTAGCCATTGGCTTTCGGAAACGCAGGACAGGTTGCCTTTGGCGTGGGATCAAAACATTGAAGCCTTGTTGGGCGTGGGTTGCCGGTTGAGCGATCATCGCAGGGGGCAGGAACTGGACCGCGACGCGTTGCTGACGCGATCTGCGAAACGCGCTGCGTGGTTGCTCGAACAAAGATGCGCCCGCGGTGATCGGATTGTGATTGCGGCGCGCGACCCATTGCAGATTGTCGTCGATCTGTTCGCCTGCTGGCAAGCCGGATTGGTCGCGGTTCTGGTGAATCCGGCGATTGTTGCGGGCGAGCGCCAGCGCGTGACGCAAGCAACCAACGCGAAGCTGTGGGTGGACGAGCAAACAGCGGAGTCCGAAACTACAGAAATAGCACTTGAGCCTTTGCATCTAAATGAACCTGCGCTGATCTTGATGACATCTGGTACAACGGGTGTGCCAAAGGGGGTCACTTTGACTCTCGAAGCGCTTCTTGCACGGGTGGGCAGCAACCGGGCGCATATCGGAGACGCGGCATTGGTGCGGACTCTGGCAGTGCTGCCGGTTTTTTTCGGGCACGGGTTGATCGGGACGATCCTGACGCCTCTGGCCGCCGGAGGGCATGTGACGCTGTGGCCGTCGCCCACGCTGGGCGAGTTGGCGCGCCTAGGCACGGTCATGGACGAGACCAAGACGACGTTCCTTAGCGGCGTTCCCAGCTTCTGGCGCATGGCTGAACGTCTGTCGCCGCCTCCAAAGACGCCGCCAACGCAGGTGCATGTCGGATCCGAGGCGCTGAGTTTGGAGTTGTGGCAGGGCATCGCCGACTGGGCCGGGACGCACAATGTGCTGAACATGTACGGGCTGACTGAGACGGCAAACTGGGTCGGCGGAGCAAGGTTGGATCAGACGGACGGTTCGACGGGGTTTGTCGGTAAGCCGTGGTTGGGAGATATCGCAGTGCTGGATGATGTCGGATCGGTGCAGAGCCTCGGAACCGGTGAGGTACTTCTACGCAGCGACGCAGTTATGACCGGCATCTGGGACGACCCGCCGGCGAGCAAGGCGGCGTTCCACGACGGTTGGCTCAGGACAGGTGATATCGGTCAGTTGGACGCGCGGGGGCTCACCCTAAAAGGGCGCCTCAAGTCCCAGATCAATCGCGCAGGTGTCAAGATATTGGCCGAAGAGGTTGAACAGATGCTGGAACGCCATCCGGACGTGGCCGAGGCGGCTGGTTATTCATTGCCCGACCAGGTGTCCGGCGAAGCCGTCGGCGCGGCGGTCGTTCTGCAGCCGGGGGCGATGATCACCCCTGAGAGCCTGCGCGACTGGTGCCGGGATGAGGTTCGCGCTGAAGCCGTGCCAACGCGGATTGCCATTCTGGACGCGCTTGTGCGAAATGACCGGGGTAAACTCATGCGCAATGCGACCCGGGATCTGGTGACCGGCTCCGGCTAAGCGCAGGCCGAGACGCAAAAATCTGAAAGCACGACATCTGACCCAATGAGCTGGATAAACAAACCCCGAGATCCGCATTTTGATCAGGTCCTGCAGACCGACAGATTCGAATTGCGCCCGCTGACCCTATGGCGAACCTGGCGTCTCGGCGTTGCCAAATGGCTGGACGATCCGGAACTCGCCAATGCAATAACTGCGGCCCCCTTGCGCGGGTCGCAATGGCGGTTGTATCGGCTGATGTCGAAACCCAATGGTCGCACGCGATTCACCTATGGTATCTTTCCGCGAGGCTCGGACCAGCCGATTGGAGTCGAATCCGTCCAATTGCGCAACTATCGCACGGCCAGTCTGGCGGTTCTTATTCATGACCGCGAATGGTGGGGAAAAGGGGTGGTGTCCGAGGTGCGCGGGCGTGTGATCGATCATTTGTTCGACAGCCCGCGCGTCGGTCGCATTCAGGGGCAGGTCGAAGGGCGCAATTTCGCTTCGATCTTCAACTATCGCAATCTGGGGTTTGCCCACGTGGGTACGCTGCACCAATGCACCTGGAACACTGCTGAGGATGTCCCGGCAGATCAGTTGATGTTCGAAATGATGGAAGACGACTGGCGCAATCGGAGTGAAGCATGACCGCCGAAGTTGCACGGGCGCTGGTCGCCAAGGCGCTGGGCCGCGACACGATAGAGGCTGGCGATGGCCTGGCGACTTTGGCCGAATGGGACAGTCTGGGTCATATGCACATCGTTCTGGCAATTGAGGCGCAGCGGGGGGAGCGACTGACACCGGAGCAGATCGTCTCGATCGCGACAGTTGCGGACGTAGTAGCCTTGCTGGATGGCTGATTTGGTTGACGCTGCTGGACACTGCCGGCGTGCTGAGCCATGGATTGGTGAGCCTTATACGAAATGTTTAGTAGGTGATCTGGCCCATGACTGCTGACAACGATCCGCTGGATATTTTTATCATTGGTGGCGGTATCAATGGCTGCGGCATCGCGCGGGACGCGGCGGGGCGCGGCCTGAGTGTGGCGCTGGCTGAAATGAACGACCTCGCATCGGCAACCTCATCGGCTTCGACCAAGTTGTTCCACGGCGGTCTGCGGTATCTTGAATACCTCGAATTCAGGCTGGTGCGTGAGGCGTTGATCGAGCGGGAAAATCTGCTGAGTGCGATGCCGCATATCTCGTGGCCGATGCGCTTTGTGCTGCCTTATCACAAGGACATGCGGTTCGAGGGCGAAACGCCTGTCTCGCGCATCCTGTCCTTCGTGATGCCGTGGATGAAAGGGCGGCGGCCTGCCGCGATGATCCGGGCAGGTCTGTTCATGTACGACCATCTAGGTGGGAGGAAAATCCTTCCGCCAACGAAGACGCTGGATCTGCGTACCGATCCGGCGGGCGGGCCGTTGCAGGATCGGTTTCTCAAGGCCTACGAATATTCCGACTGCTGGATACAGGACTCGCGGCTGGTGTCGCTCAACGCGCGCGATGCGGCGGAGCGGGGTGCCCGGGTGATGACGCGGACCAAGGTGACCTCGGCCGAGCGGGTGGGCGATCTGTGGCAGGTAACGTTGCAGCGCGAGGATGGCGGCACCGAGACGCTGAGTGCGCGCGCGCTGGTCAATGCGGGTGGCCCGTGGGTCGAAGATGTGATCCGCAACACGGTGCGCATCAACTCGACCGAAGGCGTGCGGTTGGTGCGGGGCAGTCACATCGTGGTGCCGCGGCTTTACGATCATGATCGGTGCTATTTCTTTCAGGGCACCGACGGACGGATCATTTTTGCAATTCCATATGAGGATGATTTCACGCTGATCGGCACGACCGATCAGGATCAGGAGGGGCCGCCGGGGCCGGTGGAGATCTCCGACGGCGAGATCAAATACCTTTGTGAATTTGTCTCGGGATATTTGAAACCGCCTGTCACGCCGGAGGATGTGGTCTGGACCTATTCCGGGGTTCGGCCGCTCTATGATGACGGCGCGAAATCCGCGACGGCGGCGACGCGGGATTACGTGTTGTCGCTAAACACGGACGGGCCCGCGCCGTTGCTGAATGTTTTTGGCGGAAAGATAACGACGTATCGCAAACTCGCCGAGCACGCTTTGGAGAAGCTGGCGGACCCTTTGGGATTTTCTGATGCGGGCTGGACGGCGCGGGTGCCTCTGCCGGGCGGCGACTTCCCGGTCGATGGCGTGGCGGCGCTGCGTTCGAAACTGCTGGCCGACTATCCGTTTCTGGGCGTGGAGCGCGTCAACCGCCTGATCCGGGTTTATGGCACCGATGCTTGGCCGATGCTGGGCGAAGCGTCCTCGGACGCCGATCTGGGGCGCGATTTTGGCGGGACCATCACCGAGGCAGAAGTGCGCTGGCTGATGGCGCACGAGTTCGCCAAGGGTGCTGACGACGTGGTCTGGCGGCGCACCAAGCGGGGCTTGCGGATGAGCGCCGCGCAGATTGCAGCGCTTGATGAATGGATGGTTGAGGCTCGGCAGAGCTGAATTTCTGATGGATTTTTGCGGAGGGCACCATGGCCAAGCACATTCTGGCGATAGATCAGGGCACGACGTCCAGCCGGGCGATTGTATTCGATGCGGATCTGAAAATCGTCGCCTCGGCGCAGGAAGAGTTCGAGCAACATTTCCCCGCCTCGGGCTGGGTCGAGCATGATCCGGCGGACCTGTGGTCGACGGTGCAATCCACCAGCCGCGCGGCGCTGGAAAAAGCCGGTGTGGCGGCGGGCGACATCGCCGCTATCGGCATCACCAACCAGCGCGAAACCGTGGTGGTCTGGGACAAGTCGAGTGGCGAGCCGATCCATAAAGCCATCGTGTGGCAGGACCGACGCACTGCTGCGCTATGCCGCGAGTTGGTCGAGGCTGGGCACGAGCCGATGGTGACCGAGAAGACCGGGTTGCTGCTGGACCCGTATTTTTCAGGCACCAAGTTGAAGTGGCTGCTGGACGAGGTGGACGGTGCGCGGGCGCGTGCCGAGGCCGGAGAGCTTCTGTTCGGCACCGTCGACAGTTTCCTGATCTGGAAGATGACAGGTGGCGCTCGCCATGTCACAGATGCAACCAACGCGGCTCGAACTTTGCTCTACAACGTTCGTGAGGGGCGGTGGGATGTCGAGATTTGCGATCTGCTGGGTATTCCAATGGATATGTTGCCCGCGGTGTTGGACTGCGCGGCTGATTTCGGTGTGGCTGGGGCCGACCTACTAGGGGCCGAGATACCGATTCTGGGCGTAGCCGGGGATCAGCAAGCGGCGACCGTCGGGCAGGCGTGTTTTCAGGCCGGTATGTTGAAATCGACTTACGGGACGGGGTGTTTTGCGCTGCTGAATACAGGCGACACGCTTGTGACCTCGCAAAACCGGTTGCTGGGGACAATTGCCTATCAATTCGACGGGGTGCCGACCTATGCGCTAGAGGGCTCGATTTTCGTGGCGGGCGCTGTGGTGCAGTGGTTGCGCGATGGATTGAAGATCATCGCGGATGCGACCGAAACTCAACCGCTGGCTGAAAGTTCGGATACCGGCCAGGACGTCGTTTTGGTGCCGGCCTTTACTGGGCTTGGTGCGCCGTATTGGCGGCCCGATTGCCGGGGAGCGGTGTATGGGCTGACGCGCAATTCCGGCCCCGCCGAATTTGCCCGCGCGGCGCTTGAAAGTGTCGGCTATCAGACGCGCGATTTGCTGGAGGCAATGCAGGCCGACTGGCAAAGAGACGAAACCACCGCCGCTCCGGTGCTGCGGGTTGATGGTGGTATGAGCGCATCTGACTGGGCAATGCAGTTCCTGTCCGACATCATTGACGCGCCGGTGGATCGACCCGAAGTGCTGGAAACCACAGCGCTGGGGGCCGCATGGCTGGCCGGGATGCGCGCAGGGATCTATCCGGACCAGACCGGGTTCGCCGAGACCTGGGCGTTAGAGCGGCGATTCGAGCCTGAAATGGACCAAGCAACCCGTGCCGAGAAATATGACCGTTGGGGGCGGGCGGTTCAGGCCACCCTCGGGGTTTGAGGCGGGCGGAGGTTTTCGGCGACAACCATAGGGGCTGCAAAGCGTGCCGGAAGCGCGTGGGGAAATATGCGCCTCCGGCGGGGATATTTTGGGTCAATGATGGCTGTAGTCTATTGCGCTGCGGATTTGTAGCGGTCGCACAGGACGAACTCCCAGCCGGTTGAATAGTGGCCGCGGGAGGCTTGCGCGGGTTCCGGGATTGCATCCCACCCGTCGTGGATCAGGGTTACGCGGGTTCCGTCGTCTTCGGCGTCGAAGGTGATGGTGAGGTAGGTGACCTCATCCTCGGGGCGGTCCAGCTGCCAGGTCATGGCGAAGGCCTTGCCGGGCTGCCAGGTGACGACTTTGCCCCAGACAACCGTGGTGCCGTTATGCTTGGTCTCGGTCACGTCGCCGCCAACTTTTGGCGTGATCGCAACGTCTTGCGCGACCTTGCCGTCACCTGCGGACAACGAGTGTTTGTCTAGCGGCCACCAGCTGGCCATGCGGTTGGTGAACAGATCGAAGGCGCGATCCGGGGGTAGTGGCACCACAAGGGTCTTTTCAATCGGATCGGTCATTTGGCGTTCCTTCCTTGGCGAGATCGTGGGCAGCGCGGGAGAAGGCGCCGCGCGCGTCGTCCCACAGCGAGTTCATCCAGTCGCGCAAATCGCGCATCCTGTCGGGGCTAAGTGCATAGATGCGGCGCGTTCCGTTGGGCGTGACGCTTAACAAGCCAGCATCGCTCAGCACTTTCAGATGCTGGGATATGGCGGGGCGGCTGATCGGAAACCCCTCGGCCAGACGGGCGACGTTTTGCGGCCCCAGGCGCAGGCGCTGGATGATCGCCTGTCGGGTCGGATCGGACAATGCGGCGAGTTCTTTTTCGTAAGGCATATCTTACCGTAAGTAAAGCCTTACGAAAGAGTCAAGACGATTTATCTGGTGCCGCCCTTGCAGCCCCTTTAACGCGACCCTAAGATCCTTAGGACAACAGCAAATCACCCAAATTGCAGGCAGGCCCCCCGATGAGAGACCCAGTAGAAACTTACATGAACCTTGTTCCGATGGTGGTCGAACAGACCAGCCGGGGCGAGCGCGCCTATGACATCTTCTCGCGCCTGCTGAAGGAGCGGATCGTTTTCATCAACGGCCCGATCCATGATGGCATGTCGCATCTGATCGTTGCCCAACTGCTGCATCTTGAGGCGGAAAACCCGTCCAAGGAAATCAGCATGTACATCAACTCACCCGGTGGTGTGGTGACGTCGGGCCTCTCGATTTACGACACAATGCAGTACATCAAGCCGAAAGTATCGACCTTGGTGATGGGAATGGCGGCCTCGATGGGGTCGTTGCTGTCGGTCGCAGGTGAGAAGGGCATGCGGTTCTCGCTCCCGAATGCCCAGATCATGGTGCATCAGCCTTCTGGTGGGTTTCAGGGGCAGGCCACGGACATCCTGATCCATGCGGAAAACACGATGAAGCTGCGTGAGCGGATGTACGGCCTTTATGTCAAGCACACAGGCCAGACGATGAAAAACGTCGAAAAGGCGCTGGAACGGGATCGTTTCATGACCCCGGAAGAAGCGTTGGAATGGGGCCACATTGACGAGATCGTCGAAAGTCGCGGCAAGCTTGAAGATGACAAGAAATAGGCCGGTTTTTGCGCGGAATCCCTATGTCGCAACTGTGTCGGATACTGTGCACTTTCGCATTGTGCCCGACTTTGGGCTGTTTTAGGCTTGCCGGCGACGTTTCTGGCCCGAAGTTTTGCCGTGTCCGCGGCGGTTTTCAAAGGATCAATTGATGGCAAACCAGTCGGGCGGTGACAGCAAGAACACCCTCTATTGCTCGTTCTGCGGCAAATCTCAGCATGAGGTTCGCAAACTTATCGCCGGACCGACCGTGTTCATCTGCGATGAATGCGTTGAACTGTGCATGGATATCATCCGCGAGGAAACGAAGGCCTCGGGTCTGAAATCCGGCGACGGGGTGCCGACGCCGACCGAGATTTGCGAGGTGCTGGACGATTATGTGATCGGTCAGGCCCATGCCAAGCGGGTGCTGTCGGTGGCGGTTCACAACCACTACAAGCGCCTGAACCACGCGGATAAGTCAGATATCGAGTTGGCGAAATCCAACATCATGCTGATCGGTCCCACAGGCTGCGGCAAGACGCTGCTGGCGCAGACGCTGGCGCGGATTCTGGATGTGCCGTTCACGATGGCCGATGCGACCACCCTGACCGAAGCCGGTTATGTGGGTGAGGATGTTGAGAATATCATTCTGAAGCTGTTGCAGGCATCCGAATACAACGTCGAACGTGCGCAGCGCGGAATCGTCTATATCGACGAGGTCGACAAGATTACGCGCAAATCTGACAATCCGTCGATCACCCGCGATGTGTCGGGCGAAGGCGTGCAGCAGGCTTTGCTGAAGATCATGGAAGGCACGGTCGCTTCGGTGCCGCCGCAGGGCGGACGCAAACATCCTCAGCAGGAATTCCTGCAGGTCGATACGACAAATATCCTGTTCATCTGTGGTGGCGCATTTGCAGGGCTTGAGAAGATCATCGCGGCGCGTGGCAAAGGCTCGGCGATCGGATTTGGGGCCGATGTGAAGGAAGAGGATTCCAAGGGCGTTGGTGAGATGTTCATGGAACTGGAGCCCGAAGATCTGCTGAAATTCGGTCTGATCCCCGAATTCGTAGGTCGCTTGCCGGTGATTGCCACTTTGCAGGACCTGGACGAAGACGCGCTGGTCACGATCCTGACCAAGCCGAAGAATGCGCTGGTCAAACAGTACCAGCGCTTGTTCGAGCTTGAGGACACGGACCTTAACTTTACCGACGACGCACTTGCTGCAATCGCCAAGCGTGCGATCGATCGCAAGACTGGCGCGCGGGGATTGCGTTCGATCATGGAGGACATCCTGCTGGACACGATGTTCGATCTGCCGGGGCAGGAAAGCGTCAAGGAAGTCGTGGTGAATGTCGAGGCTGTGACCTCAGACGCTGCGCCGCTGATGATCCATGTCGAAGCCGACAAGGAAAGCGCCAGCGCGGGCTGAGCATCGCGCAGCGGTTCGGCATTGCTGGACCTTCGGGTCCGGCTGCGCCATATCTTCATTGGTTCTAGTGGAGGCCTTCCGATGGGCATCGTCAAATCAGTTCTGCGTCTGGCCACGTGGTGGAATGGGTCCACTCTTGGCACTTGGCTGTTTACCGCCCTCAAAGGTCGCAAGGTTGGCGAGGACGCCGCCGGGAACGTATTTTATACCTCAAGAAACGGACAGCGCCGCTGGGTGATCTATAACGGCGAGCCTGAAGCGAGCCGTGTCTCGCCGGATTGGCATGGCTGGCTGCACCACACCTGGGACGAAACGCCGACAGTTAAACCACTGGCGCACAAAGCGTGGGAGCAACCGCATCAGGTGAACCTGACCGGATCGGCGGCTGCCTATGCGCCTTCAGGGTCGATCAGGCGCGCCGCACCAGCGGACCGCGCTGATTACGAGGCCTGGCAACCGGAGTAACCACATGGCCGAGGACGTCACAGAACTGCTGACCGGAGGTGTCGTGATCGCAGCGGCAGCCGGATTTTTGCTCTACACGGCGCAGACGGCGGGGATCGGGGCAGGACAATCGGGAGCCTATCCTCTGACGGCCTCGTTCCGTTCGATCGAAGGGGTGCAGGTTGGCACCGATGTTCGGTTGGCTGGCGTCAAGGTGGGGGCCGTAAGCGGATTGGAGTTGAACCCCGAGACGTTCCGCGCCGATGCAACATTCGCAATTCGCGATGGGGTGGACCTGCCGATCGATACAGCAGCAATTGTTGCCTCGGAGGGGTTGCTGGGTGGCAATTATATCGAGCTTTTGCCGGGTGGCATGCTCGATACCTTCACGGCGGGAGATGAGATTGAGGACACACAGTCCAGTGTCAGCCTGATGAACCTGCTGCTGAAATTCGTCAGCGGAAGTGACGAAGAATGATGTTTTGGCGCGCACTTATCCTGGCATTGTTGCTGCCAATGCCGCTTGCGGCGCAATCCGACGGAACGCTGGGCCTTATCACAGAAGAAGTTCTGGATGACGAGGAAGAGCGGTTCGATCCAACGTCGGTAATCGGCGACGTCATCACTTCGCGTGCTGAAGCAGGCCGTGTCGCAAATGCATCTGGAGCCGTTCTGCGCATGCTCGACAAAATTTCCGGGGCGGTCGAAGACGTCGAAGTGGCGACCGGCCGCACTGCGACATTGGGGCGGATCGATGTCGTACTTGGCGAATGCCGTTATCCGGTCAACAATCCTTCGGGCAACGCATTTGCATTCCTCGAGGTCTATGACGCAGGTGAGACGTCGCCCGCCTTTCGCGGCTGGATGGTGGCTGATTCACCGGCATTAAGCGCGCTGGATCATCCGCGTTATGACGTCTGGGTGATGCGCTGCACGACGTCCTGACCAAGAGCGGCGGGCGAACTCGCATCAAAGTCTGCGGCGACACGCAATGCGCGGGCAAGTTGGCGATGATAGGCTTTTCTCGAGATTTCGATGCCGCCGAGGCTGGCAAGGTGAGGCGTCAGGAACTGGGTGTCGAACAGGACAAATCCTGAGCAGACAAGCCGGTCGACAAGGTGCGCGAGGGCAACTTTCGAGGCATCCCTTCGAGTTGAGAACATCGACTCGCCGAAGAAGGCCCCGCCCAGCGCGACACCATAAACGCCACCGACCAAGTCCCCGTCATACCAGGCGTCGACCGAATGCGCCGCGCCGCGTTGGTGAAGCGCCAGGTACAAGGCCCGGATCGTGCCGTTGATCCAGGTATCCTCGCGCGCCGCACAGCCGTCGACGACCTGGGAAAAGGCCTGGTTATAAGTGATCGAAAAGCTGTTCTTTCGCAGCGTCTGCCGAAGCGAGCGCGAGGCGTAGAACCCATCCAGCGGCATCACACCGCGCCGGTCCGGGTCGACCCAGAATACTTCCGGGTCGTCTCGGCTTTCCGACATCGGGAACACGCCGCTGGCATATGCGTGCAGCAGCAATTCCGGCGTAATCGCGGTGTCGTCTCGCGGCATCGTCCCTCGCGCGTCGGATGGGTCTAGAGGACTAACCCGTACCGCACGCCCAGACCCGTGTCACGCGTACCGTCGGCCATCTCACCGGTGTCGAGGTCGATGCTGACGGGCCCCACATCGATGGAGACTCCGGCCCCAAGGCGCACCGACAGGTTGTTGCGTTGCAACGACTAGCCCAGGTTTGTTTCCAGCCACTTTTCCATCCAGTGGATGTCATAACTTCCATCCTGCACGGCCTGTTCATCCAGAAGTGCAGCGAACAGTGGCACCGAGGTGTCGATGCCGTCGATAATCAACTCTCCCAAGGCGCGGCGCAGGCGGGCGAGCGCTTCGGGACGGTCGCGGCCATGCACGATCAGCTTGCCGATCAGGCTGTCGTAGTAGGGCGGGATCGAGTAGCCGTCGTAAAGCGCGCTGTCCATGCGCACGCCGAGCCCGCCGGGCGCGTGATATTGGCTGATCCGGCCCGGTGAGGGGGTGAAGTTCGGCAGCTTCTCGGCGTTCAGGCGTACTTCAATCGAATGGCCGTTCACTACCAGATCGTCCTGGCTGAATTCCAGCGGCAGACCGGCAGCGACGCGGATCTGTTCGCGCACCAGATCGACGCCGAAGATCGCTTCGGTCACGGGATGTTCAACCTGCAGGCGGGTGTTCATTTCGATGAAATAGAACTCGCCATCCTCAAACAGGAACTCGACCGTGCCGGCACCGATGTAGTTGATCTTGGCGACCGCGTCAGCACAGATACCGCCGATCTCGGCGCGCATTTCGGGAGTGATGACCGGTCCGGGGGCTTCTTCGAACACCTTCTGGTGGCGGCGTTGCAGCGAGCAATCGCGTTCACCCAGATGAACGGCATTGCCCTTGCCGTCGCCGAAAACCTGGACTTCGATATGGCGCGGCTTCTGGAGATATTTCTCGATGTAGACTTCGTCGTTGCCAAATGCCGCTTTGGATTCAGATCGGGCCGTGCGGAACGCGACTTCAAGGTCCTTGGCGGTTTTGGCGACCTTCATGCCGCGCCCGCCACCCCCTGCGGTGGCCTTGATAATAACCGGAAAGCCCATGCCTTCGGCCACTTTGGCTGCCGTGTCCAGATCGGGGACGCCGCCTTCGGAGCCAGGGACAACCGGAATCCCGAGGTTCTTGGCGGTTTCCTTGGCGGTGATCTTGTCGCCCATGATGCGGATGTGCTCGGCCGTCGGGCCGATGAAGGTGATCTCGTGATCTTCGACCGCCTGCACGAAATTGGCGTTTTCGCTGAGGAAGCCATAGCCCGGATGGATCGCCTGTGCGCCGGTGATCTCACATGCCGAGATGATCGCTGCAGTGTTCAGATAGCTGGCCGTTCCCGGAGGCGGGCCGATGCAGATGCTTTCGTCGGCCATTCGTACATGCATCGCGTCGGAATCGGCGGTGGAGTGTACTGCGACGGATTTGATGCCCATTTCCTGGCAGGCGCGTACCACACGCAGCGCGATTTCGCCCCGGTTGGCGATCAGGATTTTGTCGAACATGGGCTTAGCCGACGATCATCAGGAGGCTGCCGAATTCGACCGCGGCGCCGTCTTCGACCAGAATGCGTTTGACGGTGCCGGAGTGCGGTGCGGGGATGTGGTTCATTGTCTTCATCGCCTCAACGATGCAAAGCGTTTGTCCCTCTTCAACCTTGTCGCCCACTTTGACGAAAGCGTCTGCACCCGGTTCCGCCGACAGATAAGCGGTACCAACCATGGGCGAGGGAACAGCGCCAGCGTGCGAGGCCGGATCTTCCGCGCCCTCTGCCACCGGTGAGGTCGCCGCCGCCGAAACCGGAGCCGCAGCGGGTGCGGCGGCAATCGGGGCTGGAGCTTGTTGGGCCGGGACCGCTGCCGCCGTCTGCATCCGGCTGACCCGAACATTCAGCGAGTCATCCTCGCCGTAGTCTCGCTTGACCTGCAATTCAGTCAAACCGTTTTCGTTGAGCAACTCGGCCAAGGCCCGGATGAATTCGACATCCTTGTCGTGGGGGTTTTTGGTCATCGCGGTCCCTCGTGCCTGTTGATCCCCCGGCTCGGTGGCGGGGCGTTCGGATAGCTATACGCCAGCCAAGCACGCCTGAAAAGCGCGGAGCGACGGCGCGGGGCGCAGTGGGCGAAGATTTTTTGACTCTTCGGTAAAATTTACCGTTTGATAAAATCCTGGAATGTGGCAATCTGCAGTGGTGGAATTCGGCTTGGGAGGGCCAGATGGCCAACGATCAATGGACACCGGGTGTGGTTTCGGGGCGTCTGCCGGCTGATCAGCTGGCAGAAAATTTTGGCGATCTGCATCCGCTGATGGATGCGCACGAGGCTCTGGTCGCTGCCGACCGCTGTTATTTTTGCTATGACGCGCCCTGTGTGACGGCCTGCCCGACTTCGATCGACATCCCGTTGTTCATCCGCCAGATATCGGCAGACGGGACCGAAGGAGCCGCGAAAACAATCCTGGAGCAAAACATTCTGGGCGGTATGTGCGCCCGCGTTTGCCCGACCGAAACACTCTGCGAAGAGGCCTGTGTGCGGGAGGCCGCCGAGGGCAAGCCGGTCGAGATTGGGCGGCTGCAACGATTTGCAACTGATACGCTGATGGCCCGTGGGGTGCACCCGTTCTCCCGTGCTGCGACCACAGGCCGGCGTATTGCAGTGGTGGGCGCGGGGCCGGCGGGCCTGTCCTGTGCCCACCGGCTGGCAATGCATGGGCATGATGTGGCGATGTACGATGCGCGTGCGAAATCCGGTGGGCTGAATGAATATGGCATCGCGAGCTACAAGACTGTGGATGGGTTTGCCCAAGTCGAGGTTGACTGGCTGATGAAAATTGGCGGCATCACTGTCGAACATGGCAAGGCGCTGGGCGATGCGTTGACGCTGGACGGCCTGAGCGGGGAGTTCGACGCGGTGTTTCTTGGCATCGGATTGGGAGGTGTGAATGCATTGCGGGCGACGGGCGAAGACAAAGAGGGCGTCGACGACGCGGTAAACTTTATTTCGGAATTGCGGCAGGCAAGCGACCTATCCTCCCTGTCGGTCGGCCGCAATGTGGTGGTGATCGGCGGCGGCATGACCGCCGTCGATGCCGCTGTACAATCCAAGCTGTTGGGGGCGGAGAACGTCACCATGGTCTATCGCCGAGGCAAGGACCGAATGAGTGCCAGCGAATGGGAACAGGACCTTGCCGCGCAGAAAGGCGTGCGGATCATCTATGGCGCGATGCCGGTGGCGGTGCATGGGAATGGTGCGGCGCAGGATGTGGAATTCGAGTACACCCGCGATGCGGGCGGCAAGCTGGAAGGCACCGGCGAGACGTTTCGCATACCGGCGGACCAGGTGCTGAAAGCCATTGGGCAGACGTTGGACGGTGTGCCTGATGACCTCGAGATCTCCGGCGGCAAGATCGCTATCAGCGGGGCCGGGCGCACGTCGCTGGAGGGCGTCTGGGCCGGGGGAGATTGTGCCGCGGGCGGCGACGACCTGACCGTGACGGCCGTGGCCGAGGGGCGCGATGCGGCCGAGGATATTCACCAAGCGTTGTCCGCATGAACGGGCCGACCTTTACCGGCGGCGCGAATGTGGCCCTGAAACTGCCCGAGCGTCTGTATCGCCAGACCTTGGAATTCTACCGCGATACGCTTGGCCTGTCGGTGGAGGAAAAGGGCGACGATCTGAGCATTGTCGACTTCGGGCCAATCCGGCTGAGCCTTGATCGCGTGCCGCGCCAAAGTCAGCCGGACATCTGGCTGCAATTGGAGACGCCTGATACTGGTGCTGCGAAGCGCGCACTGGAACGCGCCGGGGTGACCATTTGCGATGAGGTTGAGCCTTTGCCGGAAGGTTTCGACGGATTCTGGATTGCCGCACCGTCCGGCACCATTCACCTGGTTGACGGGACCGCGTCCTGATGGCCCTGAAACGCATCAGTTTTCAGTCGATCCCCGTGGATGATCAGGACCGGGCGTTGGCATTTTATTGTGACATTCTGGGGTTCGAGGTCCATACGGATGCGCCCTTCGACGACGGTTGGCGCTGGGTATTCTTGACCATCCCTGACGCGGAAACCCGCCTGCAATTCGCCAAACGATCCGACATCACCGTCCACGACAAGCCCACGCTGGCGTTGGCATGTGACGACGTGGACGCCGAGTGTGTCCGCTGGCGCGAAGCAGGCGTAAACGTCACTAACGAACCACAGGATGCCCCGTGGCAACCCGGCGTGCGCTGGGCGACGATACGCGACAGCGAAGACAACATCCTGTTCATCGAATCCTTGAAGGAGGGCTGAACCATGGCCGACCTCTCGTCCAATTTCGTCGGGATCAAATCCCCGAACCCGTTCTGGCTCGCCTCGGCGCCGCCGACCGACAAGGAATACAACGTCCGCCGCGCTTTCGAAGCAGGTTGGGGCGGCGTGGTTTGGAAAACGCTCGGTCTCGACCCTCATATCGTTAACGTAAACGGTCCCCGGTACGGTGTTGTTTACGGGGCCGACCGGCGAGTGCTTGGGATCAACAATATCGAGTTGATCACCGACCGTCCGCTGCAGACCAACCTCGATGAGATCACGGCGGTCAAGCGCGACTACCCGGATCGCGCCGTCGTCGTTTCCTTGATGGTGCCATGCGAAGAACCGTGCTGGAACGAGATATTGCCCAAGGTCGAGGCGACCGGGGCGGACGGGATCGAGCTGAATTTCGGTTGCCCGCACGGGATGAGCGAACGCGGCATGGGCGCCGCTGTCGGGCAGGTGCCGGAATATATCGAGATGGTGGCACGCTGGTGCAAGGCTGCGACCCAGATGCCGGTGATCGTGAAGCTGACGCCCAACATCACTGACATTCGCTATCCGGCGCGGGCTGCGAAAGCGGGCGGGGCGGATGCGGTAAGCCTGATCAACACCGTCAGTTCGATCACTTCAGTGAACCTCGACACGATGTCGCCGGAACCGTCGATTGACGGGAAGGGTTCGCACGGTGGCTATTGTGGCGCTGCGGTCAAACCCATCGCGTTAAACATGGTCGCGGAAATCGCGCGGGACGCCGAAACTGCTGGCCTGCCAATCAGCGGCATCGGTGGTGTGACGACCTGGCGCGACGCGGCGGAGTTTCTGGCGCTGGGCGCGGGTAACGTTCAGGTCTGTACGGCGGCAATGGTTTATGGCTTCGAGATCGTGAAGGAATTGAAGGTGGGCCTGTCAGACTGGATGGACTCTGCGGGATATGACTCGGTTGCGGCAGTCACGGGCCGCGCGGTGCCGAACGTGACCGACTGGCAGTATCTGAACCTGAACTACATCGCCAAGGCGAAGATCAATCAGGATGCCTGCATCAAATGCGGGCGCTGTTATGCGGCCTGTGAGGATACCAGCCACCAGGCGATTTCCATGGGCGAGGGGCGGGTTTTTGAGGTGATCGACGAGGAATGCGTCGCCTGCAACCTGTGTGTCGATGTCTGCCCGGTCGAAGATTGCATCACAATGGAGCAGATGGCCCCGGGGACAGTCGATCCGCGCACGGGTAAGGTAGTCGAGGAAGAGTACGCCAATTGGACGACGCATCCGAACAATCCGGCGGCGCAGGCGGCAGAGTGATGGTTTTTCGGAGAAAATCATGCCTCAGGCAGGAGTATTTGAGAAAAGAAGATGGGTGTTCAGAAGGGGCTGAGCGCCCTTTCGTAGAGGCTTTGCAAAAAACCGGCGGCAGCGTCGAAATGCGCTTCTCCGTCAGGTCGCAGTATCCCCCGAACCTGCACGTCAAAATCGGCGTAGTGCTGCGTCGTTGCCCAGATTGAAAAGATCAGGTGATGCGGGTCGAGGGGGGCAATTTGTCCAGCTTCGGACCAGCCCCGGATCACCGCGGCTTTTTCATCAACCAGCGTCTTAAGGGGGCCAGTGATTTCGTCGATCATCCGCGGCGCGCCCTGTACGATTTCGTTGGCGAACAGGCGACTTTCGCGGGGGTAGGCACGGCTCATTTCCAGCTTGCGCTGGACATATCCGGTGATTTCGCCGATCGGGTCGCCGTTGGCGTTCAAGGCGCGCAACGGGTCCAGCCACGTGTCAAGCAGGCTGGTCAGAAGCTCGGCGTGGATCGCCTCTTTCCCGGCAAAATAATAGAGCAGGTTCGGCTTGCTGAGACCCGCAGCCGTGGCGATCTGATCCAGCGTCGCGCCACGGAACCCATTTGCGGAAAACACCTCGAGCGCCGCTTCAAGAATCGTGGCGCGGTTCTTCATCTGAATGCGGGTTTTAGGAGCGGCGGCCATTGAAATCCTTTGCCATTTCGGCCCGCCAAGCTTGACCTGCCTTACGACTCTGCTAGCGTGTTCCTGACCAATTGGTCAAACTATTTCCTGCTGTCGGGGGACGGATGCGCGACGCTGCAGTGGCCACTCAGATGATCGACGACGACAGGGTTCGCGTGACCCGGTTTGATTTCGAGCCGGGTGCCGAAACTGGCTGGCACACCCATGGCTATGACTATGTCATCACCGCCGTCACCGATTGCCATATGGCGCTGGAAGAACCCGGCTGCGACACCCGTCAGGTGTTGGTGCCTGCGGGCGACAGCTATCGGCGAATGCGGGGCATCGAGCATAATGTGATCAACGACAGCGACGCGAAGATGAGCTTTGTCGAAGTCGAACTGAAGTAGGAGGCAACCCCATGGCCGCACCCGGCGAAAACATGAAGATTGACGCGGATCGGCTGTGGGACAGCCTGATGGAGATGGCCAAGATCGGTCCTGGCGTCGCGGGTGGCAACAACCGCCAGACGGTGACCGATGAGGACAGTGAAGGGCGGCATCTGTTTCAGGAATGGTGCAAGGCGGCGGGTTGCTCGATGGGCCTGGATACGATGGGCAACATGTTCGCACGCCGCGAGGGTACGGACCCAGACGCGCTGCCGGTCTATGTCGGCAGCCATCTGGATACCCAGCCGACGGGCGGTAAGTATGACGGCGTTCTGGGCGTGCTCGGCGGGTTGGAGATCATACGGAGCCTCAATGACCTGGGTGTGAAGACCAAACACCCGATTGTGGTGACCAACTGGACGAATGAGGAGGGTACGCGGTTTGCCCCGGCAATGCTCGCCTCGGGCGTGTTTGCCGGTGTGCACACCCAGGACTGGGCGTATGACAAGAAGGATGCCGAAGGGAAAAAATTCGGCGATGAGCTCAAGCGGATCGGCTGGCGCGGTGACGAAGCGGTCGGTGACCGCAAGATGCATGCGTTTTTCGAGCTGCACATCGAACAGGGGCCAATCCTTGAGGCCGAGGGCAAGGACATCGGTGTTGTCACCCACGGGCAGGGGCTAAGCTGGACGCAGGTGACGATCACCGGCAAGGACAGCCACACTGGCTCCACCCCGATGCCGATGAGGAAGAACGCCGGGCTTGGCATGGCGCGGGTGCTGGAACTGGTGGATGAAATTGCCTGGTCGCACAAACCCCACGCGGTCGGGGCGGCGGGGCATATCGACGTCTTTCCGAACTCGCGCAATGTTATCCCCGGCAAAGTGGTATTCACGGTCGACCTGCGGTCCCCCGACCTGTCCGTGATCGAGGATATGGAGGCGCGGCTGAAATCAGGCGCGCAAAAGATTTGCGACGACATGGGTCTGGGCGTGGAATTTGAAAAGGTCGGCGGTTTCGATCCGGTCACCTTCAATCCAGATTGTGTGACGGCCGTGCGCGATGCCGCAGAGCGAATAGGCTATTCTCATCGTGACCTTATCTCCGGGGCAGGGCATGATGCGTGCTGGATCAACCGGGTCGCGCCCACGGCGATGGTGATGTGTCCCTGCGTCGATGGCCTGAGCCATAACGAGGCGGAGGACATCAGCCGCGAATGGGCCGAAGCCGGTGCTAACGTGTTGATGCACGCCGTGGTTGAGACGGCCGTCATCGTGGAATGAATCGGGGATACGTAAATGTTCTGTGCGCCTAAAGGTGTTGTTATTGCGGCATTAATTTCGGTTGTCGGAGTGGCTGCCTGCGACCCGGATGCGATCAATGCGGAAGTGGAGCGCGTGGTGGCGCCAATCGAGGAAAAGGCGAATGAGGTCTTCGGCCGCGTCGGTGGCGTTCGCAAACCGGCGGTCGTTCCGTCCAACGTCAAAGCCAACCTGCCCCCCGGCATCCCCGAATCGATGGTCGTCCAGAACGCGCGCGGATGCTACGGCTGGACCATCGAGACAGGCTCGACCGACATTATTCCGATCAAAAACGAGCAGGGGCGGGCCATCTGCGGCGCGGCGACGTAGCCCTGCCGGTGAGGCCCCATCAAACGGGCTGAAGTAACCCGAAGGCATTCAACAGGGAGTCGAGGTATGAGCAAGCTCATCAAGGGCGGCACGGTCGTTACGGCGGATCGCCAGTGGAAAGCCGATGTGCTGATTGAGGGCGAGAAAATCGCCGCGATTGGCGAAGGTCTCAAAGGCGATGAGGTAATCGACGCCGAGGGCGCCTATGTCATCCCGGGTGGCATTGATCCGCACACGCACCTGGAAATGCCGTTCATGGGCACCACGGCAGCGGAAACCTTCGAATCCGGCACTTTCGCGGCGGCGGCGGGCGGCACCACGATGCTGGTCGATTTTTGCCTGCCGGGCGAGGATGGCAGCCTGCTGAACGCCGTCGACGAATGGGATCGCAAGTCGAAAGATCAGATCTGCACCGACATCAGCTATCACATGGCGATCACCGGCTGGTCCGAGCAGATCTTCAACGAGATGGCCGACGTGGTGAACAAGCGTGGCATCAACACCTTCAAGCATTTCATGGCCTACAAGGGCGCGCTTATGGTGGAAGATGACGAGATGTTTGCCAGCTTCAGCCGCTGCGCAGAACTCGGCGCACTGCCGCTGGTCCACGCAGAAAACGGTGATATCGTTGCGGCCAAGCAGGAACAGTTGATCGCTGACGGGATCACTGGGCCGGAAGGCCACGCCTATTCCCGCCCGCCCGAGGTTGAGGGCGAGGCCGCGAACCGTGCCATCATGATTGCCGACGCTGCCGGAACACCGCTTTATATCGTGCATGTGTCCTGCGAACAGGCGCATGAAGCGATCCGCCGGGCGCGCCAGAAGGGCATGCGGGTGTTTGGCGAACCGCTGATCCAGCACCTGACGCTGGATGAAAGCGAGTATTTCAACAAGGACTGGCAATATGCCGCGCGCCGCGTGATGAGCCCGCCGTTCCGGTCCAAGGACCATCAGGACAGTCTGTGGGCCGGGCTTGCCTCGGGGTCTCTGCAGGTGGTCGCAACCGACCACGCGGCGTTCAACGACGAACAGAAGCGGATGGGTGTCGACAACTTCACCATGATCCCCAACGGCACCGGGGGTCTGGAGGAACGCATGGCGATGCTGTGGACGCGGGGCGTGGAAACCGGGCGGCTGACGCCGGAGGAATTCGTTGCGGTCACGTCCACCAACATCGCAAAGATCCTCAACATCTATCCGCTGAAGGGCGGGATCAACGTGGGGGGGGACGCCGACGTGGTGGTCTGGGATCCGACGATCAGCAAGACAGTCGCTGTCAGCACGCAGAAATCCATAATTGATTACAACGTGTTCGAGGGCATGGAGGTGACGGCGCAGGCCCGCTACACGGTGAGCCGGGGCGAGGTTATCTGGGCCTACGGCCAGAACAGCCAGCCGCAACCGGGGCGCGGGAAGTTTGTGCGCCGGTCTCCGTTCGCAAGTGCCAGCCAGGCGCTGAGCAAGTGGAAGGCGCTGACCACGCCGAGGAAGATCGAACGTGATCCGCTGAATATTCCGTCGGGGGTTTGATGAGAGGGCTGTTTGCGGTGCTGGGCATCTTGGTTGCGAGCATGCAAACGGCGTTGCTTTTGTTTTTTGCGATCTCTGTTGATAGGCTTGGCCAAAGTTTCTATTGGCAAAATATCAAAGATATTCCTATCGCCCTGATGGGTCTGATGTTTTTATTCTTTTTTCTTGTTTTTCCTGCAGCGGTGGGTTGCCGCATTCTAATGAGGGTCTTTCGAGCGATTAGGAAGACAACATTTGCTGCATGGGGCGTCTTGCTTGGTGTTGCCATGCTCTCGTTAAATGCTGAGTTGCTGCTTTGCGATTCAAGTTTTCCTTACAGTTGCTCAACAGGCTTCACCATCTTCTCAAGTTTCATTGGATGGCTCATTGGCGCGGCACTTCTTGGTGCGTTGGCAGGGATCACAACTTGGCGGATCGAATACTCGATGGGCAGGCATTTCTTGCGGCCGCGCTTGCCGAACAAGCAAACGATTGGGGCCACTCAGTGAATCGCGTCATCTCCGCCCAATCCCTGGACCTCACCTTCAAAACCAACGACGGCCCGGTCCACGCCCTCAAGGACGTCACGCTGGACATCCATAAGGGTGAGTTCGTCAGCTTCATCGGCCCCTCGGGCTGCGGCAAGACGACGTTCCTCAGGTGCATCGCTGCGCTGGAAGATCCGACCGGCGGTACGCTTTCGGTCAATGGGATGACCCCGGACGAAGCGCGGCGGGCGCGCGCCTATGGTTACGTCTTTCAGGCCGCCGGCCTCTACCCCTGGCGGACCATCGCCGGGAACATCAAGCTGCCGCTGGAGATCATGGGGTTCTCGAAATCCGAGCAAGCCGAGCGGGTGGAGCGTGTCCTCGACCTCGTCGAACTCACCGGCTTCGGCAAGAAATTCCCCTGGCAGCTGTCAGGGGGAATGCAACAGCGCGCCAGTATCGCCCGCGCGCTGGCGTTCGACGCCGACATCCTGCTGATGGACGAACCCTTCGGCGCGCTGGATGAGATTGTGCGCGATCACCTGAACGAACAACTGCTCAGCCTCTGGGCTCGTACCGAAAAGACCATCGCCTTCGTTACCCACTCGATCCCCGAGGCAGTGTATCTGTCCACCAAGATCGTCGTCATGTCGCCGCGCCCCGGGCGGATCACCGATGTGATCGAAAGCTCCCTACCACGCGACCGCCCGCTGGATATCCGCGACAGCACCGAATTTATCGACATTGCCCACCGGGTCCGCGAAGGTCTGCGGGCCGGTCACGGTGATGATGTGTAACCAGAATTCCAAGGAGTTTGTGTTGAAATGAAAATCTGGACCCAGCGCCCGCACACCGATGGACCTTTGATGAAACGACTGTTCGCGGCTTGTCTGGCAGGCTCGCTGATGGTCGCGCCCGATATCGGTGCGGCGCAAGAGCAGTCGCAATCCGAGGAGCCTGCCGACGACGGCTCGATCACGCTGGTCCCTGCAATTCAGGGCGAATCGAACGGATTTCGCGCCCTCGCGGTTATTACCGCCGACGAAAAGTGGTTAGAGAAATTCGAAAATCCGGGCGAGAACGGGCCGGAGTTTGAATTGCGGCCGATCCTCGATATAGGCAAACCCGCCCGGTTATTAATCTTCTTTGCCGGGGCCTTTCCGGATAATGGTCAAGTCAACGTGTTGTGCGAATTGCGCTTGTCACACGACGATGAGGTTGTGCACGAAGTTGATCCTGTTACGTGCAGCGAAGCCGACGATCCTGGCGACGTTGAGCGGTTGTTGTTGGCTGATACAACGCTGGTTATCACGCCCACTGCCGAAGACGCTGGAAAAATCCTCAAAGTCGAGGTTGGTGTGACGGATGAGTTGCGCAGCGAATACGTGCCTCTGGAATTGTCGGTGGCATATGGGAATGCCGAGTGAGGTCGGTCGTCCCGATCCTGACGGTACTGCTGGCCATCGTTATACTGTGGTACGCAGCGGCGGTGCCGATGAATATCCGGACGGCGCTGACCCAGGCTGAGCGGGACGGCGCGATCGTAGCACCTGCAACCCGGGTTGAGCGGCGCGATGCCAACGCCATCGGATTGGCGCTAAGAAATCCGTCGCACATTCCAGCAACGTTGGATCAGGAACGCGCCCGCCTTCCGACCCCGCACCGAGTTTTTAGCGAGTTGTGGAATACCACGGTGATGAAGAAGATCACTTCGAAACGGTCCCTCGTGTTCCACGCCTGGATCACCCTGAGCGCCACGCTGCTGGGCTTTGCCATAGGAGCGGTTCTGGGCATCGCGCTGGCGGTGGGGATCGTCCATAACCGTGCGATGGATATGTCGGTGATGCCCTGGGCGATTGCGTCCCAGACGATTCCGATCCTCGCCATCGCGCCGATGATCATCGTGGTGCTGAACTCGGTCGGCATTCAGGGGCTGCTCCCCAAGGCGATGATCTCGGCCTATCTGAGCTTCTTCCCAGTCGTAGTCGGAATGGTGAAAGGGCTGCGCAGCCCGGATGCAATGCAACTGGATCAGCTTCGCACCTACAACGCCAGCCGCACCGCGACCTTTTTCAAACTGCGCCTGCCTGCCTCGGTCCCGTATCTGTTCACTTCGCTGAAAATCGGAGCGGCGGCGGCGCTGATCGGTGCGATTGTCGGAGAGCTTCCAACCGGAGCCGTCCGCGGCCTCGGCGCGCGGCTGCTGGCGGGCAGCTATTATGGTCAGACCGAGCAAATCTGGAGTGCGCTTTTCGCCGCCGCTTTCGTTGCCGCAGGGCTTGTCGGGATCATTGGATTGTTTCAACGGATCACTATGAACCAGATGGGGTTCAACCGATGATCTGGCTGGCCTTCGCCGCCGCTATCTGGGTCGGGGCCTGGTGGCTGAACAGCCGTATCGCCAACTCGGCGCTGGCGCGGCAGCGCTGGGCGCAACTGTTCGTGCCGGTTCTGTTTGGCGTCACGATCCTGGTGGTGTGGGAGTGCGTTGTTCGCGGCCTTGAGGTGCCGCTGGTCATCCTGCCCGCGCCCAGCGTCATTGCTGTCAAATTCGCCGCAGAGACGTCCATCCTCTGGGCCGACTTTGTGCAGACATTCGTCAAGGGGGCCTTGTCCGGATACGTCATCGGCTGCGGCGCGGCGTTTCTGTTTGGGATTCTGGTGGACCGGTCGCAGTTCCTGCAACGTGGCCTGCTTCCGGTCAGCAATTTCATGGCCGCGTTGCCGATTGTGGGAACCGCGCCCATTCTGGTCATGTGGTACGGCTTCGGCTGGCAGTCAAAGGCCGCCGTCGTCGTTGTCATGATCTTCTTCCCGATGCTGGTGAACACCGTGCAGGGGCTGGCGGAAGCCTCTGCCATGCAGCGTGACCTGATGCGCACTTACGGTGCGGGCTACTGGCCGACGCTGTTTAAACTGCGCTTGCCCGCCGCAATGCCGTTCATTTTCAATGGCTTGAAAATCACGTCGACGCTCGCGCTGATCGGTGCGATTGTGGCCGAGTTCTTCGGTTCACCCATAGTTGGCATGGGGTTTCGAATATCGACTTCAGTCGGGCAGCTGGCGCTTGATATGGTCTGGGCCGAGATCACCGTGGCGGCCATTGCTGGGTCATTATTCTATGGGGCCGTCGCCCTGATCGAACGGGAGGTCACGTTCTGGCACCCGTCACAAAGACGAAACTGAAAAACGTACAACAAGGAGGTTTGAAATGAAAAAACTACTCGCAGGGGCGCTCGCCCTGGGGCTCAGCGCAGGAGTGGCGAATGCTGCCAGCCATGCCGACGATATCACGCTGCAGTTGAAGTGGGTCACGCAGGCGCAGTTCGCCGGATATTACGTCGCGTTGGACAAAGGCTTCTATGAAAAAGAGGGGCTGAACGTCACCATTAAGCCCGGTGGCCCGGATATCGCCCCGGAACAGATCATCGCCGGTGACGGTGCCGACGTGATCACTACCTGGATGGCGGCCGGGCTTGCCGCGCGTGAACGCGGTATCCCGCTGGTGAACATCGCACAGCCGTTCAAAACCGGCGGTCTGCAGGTGAACTGCCTGAAATCCTCGGGCGTCTCATCCCCCGACGACTTCGCGGGCAAGACCATGGGCGTCTGGTTCTTCGGAAACGAATACCCATTTTACGCCTGGATGGCGTCGCTGGGTCTGGAAACCGATGGCGCCGATGACAATGGCGTGACGGTCATTAAGCAGGCGTTTTCGGCTGACCCGCTGATCCAGGGGCAGGCGGACTGCATCTCGACCATGACATACAACGAGTACCGCCAGATCCTGCAGGCCGGCATTGGCGAGGACGAACTGGTGACCTTCAACTACCTGAACATGGGCTTTGGCATGTTGGAAGACGGTCTGTACGTGAAAGAAGATCGTCTGGAAGACCCGGAATTTGCCGATCAGATGGTCCGCTTCGTACGCGCCAGCATGAAAGGCTGGAAATACGCCGAGGAGAACCCTGAAGAAGCGGCAGAGATCGTGCTCGATAACGATGAAACGGGGGCGCAGACTCTGGACCACCAGATCTATATGATGGGCGAAGTCGCCAAACTGACGGCAGGATCCAATGGCGAACTCGACCCTGCGGACTATAAGCAGACGGTGGCAACCTTGCTGTCTGCGATCTCGGCCGAGAATGCCGCGATCACCAAGCAGCCCGAAGGGGCCTGGACGCATGCCATCACGGATGAGGCGCTGAAATAAACCTCATAAACCGAACACGATGGGCGCGGATCGCATAGGTTCGCGCCCTTTTTCGTGACTGATCCGTTGCATCGCGGGTCGCGGATTTCTAGGGTTTGCTGAACGCTGGAAGGACCCAAGATGACCCGCATCAAGACCACCCATGTCGGCAGCCTGCCTCGCAGCCAAGAGATTGTGGATTTAATCTTCGCCCGCGAGAAGGATCAATCCTACGACCCGGGCGCCTTTGATACGGCGATGACCGAGGCGGTCAGCGAAACGGTCCGCCGCCAGGTCGAGGCTGGCATTGACGTGGTTAGCGATGGCGAAACCTCGAAGATCAGCTATGCCACTTACGTCAAGGATCGCTACACCGGCTTTGACGGTGACAGCCCGAGAAACGCTCCGGCCGATCTGAAACTGTTTCCCAGCTTTCTCGAACGCCTGAAGGATGACGGAGGCACCCCGCAATACGCCCGCCCCAAATGCGTGGGCGAGGTGAAGTCGAAAGGCCAGGGAGAGCTTGAGAAAGACATCGCCAATCTCAAGTCTGCGATGAAGACCCACGAAGCCGGGACAGGCTTCATGAATGCCGCTTCACCCGGTGTTATCAGCCTGTTCCTGCAGAACGACTTCTACAAGACCCGCGATGCCTACTTTGCCGCTCTCGCTGATGCGATGGCAGAGGAGTACCGGACAATCGTCGATGCCGGGCTGATGCTGCAACTGGATTGCCCAGACCTCGCCCTGTCGCGCCATATGCTGTTCAACGATCTGAGCGACGCGGAATTCGTCAAGATCGCGGACAGTCATGTGGAGGCGTTGAACCACGCGCTGAACGGGATCGACCCGGCGCGGGTGCGCGTCCACATCTGCTGGGGCAACTACGAAGGGCCGCATGTCTGTGACATAGAGATGGCCAAAATGTTCGACACTTTGATGAATGCCCGCGCTGGATCCGTCCTGTTCGAAACTTCGAACCCGCGCCACGCTCATGAGTGGACGGTATTCCGCGATCGGAAGGCTGATATCCCAGACGACAAAATCCTGATCCCCGGCGTTATCGACAGCACCACGAATTTCGTCGAACACCCCGAGGTTGTTGCACAACGACTCGAACGTTTTATCGGGATCGTCGGTGCGGAGCGGGTGATGGCTGGATCGGATTGCGGATTTGGCACCTTCGCCGGATTTGGCGCTGTGGACCCCAACATAGCCTATGCAAAGCTCGCTGCGCTTGCCGAAGGTGCGCAACTGGCATCAGAGCGCGCCTGAGATGCTCACAATAGAGGCGGATTATCTGGCTGACCGAGGATCTGCCTGGTCGTCAGTGATCAAACAGGTAGCGGCCCCTTCGCGGTCGAGGCGAGATCGACGATAGGTTCGGGCGCTGCAGGACGTCGCGGCTTGTTTGCAGCTTTGCGCCGTTTCGAACCTGAATGCGCGTCGATGAAGTCCAGAACCAACGGGCGGATGTTCTGCCGCCAGCTACGACCTGCGAATATGCCGTAGTGGCCCGCGCCCGGTTCCAGATGGCTCGCCTTTTTTTCGTCCGGCAAATTGCTCAGCAGGTCAAGCGCTGCCAGACACTGCCCGGGGGCCGAGATGTCATCGTTTTCGCCCTCGATCACATTGACCGCAACGTTCCTGATCGCCGAGATATCGACCGGTTTTCCCGTAACCGTAAAGCTGTTGGTGGCAATCTCGCGGCCTTTGAAAATCCGCTCGACCGTTGAGAGGTAGAACTCCGCCGTCATATCCATCACGGCCAGATATTCGTCGTAGAACTTATTGTGCTTGTCGTGGTCCCCGGCTTCGCCCCGTGACGTCGCCATGATCTGGTCCTGAAACGCCTGGCCGTGGCGTTCGGCGTTCATCGACACGAAGCTCGCCAGTTGCAACAGGCCCGGATAGACCATGCGGCCGACGCCGGCGTATTTCAATCCGACGCGTTGGATCACCATGTGCTCTAACTGGCCCATAGTTACCCGTCGGCCGAAATCCGTCACATCTGTCGCTGCGGCGTCCGGATCGACCGGACCGCCAATCAGGGTCAGCGTCTTGGGCTGTGCTTTGGGGTTCTCAGCCGCCAGATAGGCGGTCGCGGCCAAAGCAAGTGGCACGGGCTGGCAAACGGCGATGACATGGGTATCCGCGCCCAAATGGGCCATGAAGTCCGCCAGATAGAGGGTGTAATCCTCGACATCGAACTTTCCCACGCTCACCGGGATGTCGCGCGCGTTGTGCCAGTCTGTCACCCAGACCTCGGCGTCCGGCAGCAGGCTGCGCACGGTCGAGCGCAGCAACGTCGCGTAGTGGCCTGACATCGGTGCGACAAGCAAAATCCGGCGTTTCTTGTCCGGGCGGCCCGCGACGGAGAAGCGGATAAGATCGCCGAAGGGTTTCTCGACGACATTCTCGACAGTCACCACATGGTCGCGCCCGTCTTCGTTGCTGATCGTGTCGATGCCCCAATCCGGGCGGGTCACCATGCGGGCGAACGTCCGCTCGGTCACTTCACCCCAGGCGGCAATCCAGTTGAACATCGGGTTCGGAACAAGCCCAGTGGCCGGGTACGACCCCATCGCGCGCGCAGTCGCACCCAGCCACTGGTTGGTGGTGCGCATGGTTTCGATCAGGTCGTAGGTTGCCATTTGGCGCATAGCGGGTAGTCCCTTATGCCGCTTTGCCGGGAAGGCGCGGCTGCGTTATGATTGACACGAACGTAAATGCTGCACCTGCAAAGTAAAGGGCTGGTTTCAGAATTATGACCGAAGATGATGCAATAGACGCACTTGCTGATGACGCTGGATTGGACCGGCTGAATGACAATATCGCCAAGGTTGAAGACCTGTCGAAGCGGCTAGTGGCCGCGCTGAGCAACAAGAAATCGGTGCGCGAAAGCCTGCAATCGCCCAGCCCGGACCTGTTTGCCAAGGCGGCGACGGCATATTTTTCCGAGATAATGGCGAACCCGTCGAAAATGATCGAACAGCAGGTTGGATACTGGGGCAAAACCCTCAAGAACTATGTTGAGGCGCAAGAGAACCTTCTGGATGGTGCTTTGGCGGCGACGGAAGAAAGCGGCCCGACAGATCCTCGGTTTTCCAACCCGATGTGGGCTACGAATCCTTATTTCAACTATGTCAAACAGCAATATCTGTTCAATTCGCAGGCAATCAGCGACGCAGTGCAAGGGATCGAGGTAGACGATCCACGCGACAAACAACGGCTCGAATTTTTCTCGCGCCAGATCATGGATATGCTTAGTCCGACGAATTTTCTTGCCACAAATCCTGATGCTCTGACCAAGGCTGTCGAGACAGAAGGCCAAAGTCTTGTGGACGGGCTGGAGAATCTCGTTCGTGATATAGAGGCGAACAAAGGGGATTTGCTGGTCACACTCGCTGACCGCGATGCCTTCAAGGTGGGTGAGAATCTGGCGACCACTCCGGGTTCGGTGGTGTTCCGCAACCGGATGTTTGAGCTGATCCAGTATGCCCCGACGACCGAGAAGGTGCATGCAATCCCGCTGCTGATCTTTCCGCCGTGGATCAACAAATTCTACATTCTCGACATGAAGGAGAAGAACAGCCTGATTAAATGGCTGGTCGATCAGGGGCATTCGGTCTTTGTGGTGTCGTGGGTGAATCCGGACGAAAGCTATGCTGATGTCGGGTTGGAGCAGTACGTCGAAGACGGTTATCTGACCGCTATCGATGAGGTTAAGAAAATTACCGGGCAGAAGCAGGTCAACGCGACCGGATACTGCATTGGCGGCACGACCTTGGCGCTGACACTGGCATTGATGGCCAAGCGGGACGACACGTCGGTCAATTCGGCCACGTTCTTCACGACACTGACCGATTTTTCAGATCAGGGAGAGATCGGCGTCTTTCTCAATGACGATTTCGTCGACGGGATTGAAGCGGAATGCACCGAAAACGGCATCCTGCATTCGTTCTTCATGTCGCGCACGTTTTCGTTCCTGCGCAGCAACGATCTGATCTATACGCCCGCCATCCGCAGCTACATGATGGGAGAGGCACCGCCTGCATTTGACCTTCTGTTCTGGAACGGCGACAGCACCAACCTACCGGGCCGGATGGCGGTGCAATATCTGCGCCACCTGTGCCAGAAGGACGAATTTGCCGATGGCGGTTTTGAGTTTCTGGGCGAGACCCTGACGTCTTCAGATGTGAACGTCCCGCTGATGGCAATCGCCTGCGAGACGGATCACATCGCCGCGTGGAAGGCGAGCTATGCCTCGATGCGGGCGATGGGGTCGGACGACAAATCCTTCATCGTCTCTGAAAGCGGGCATATCGCCGGGATCGTCAATCCTCCATCGAAGAAGAAGTATGGCCACTATACAAACACCGATTGGCCGGAGGCTTCCGACGATTGGATGGAAGGCGCAAGTTTCGCTGACGGGTCCTGGTGGCCCGCTTGGGATACGTGGTTGTCCGGACGGTCCGGCAAGCAAGTTGCGGCGCGCAAACCGGGCGCAAAGGGACAAAAAATTCTGGCTCCTGCGCCGGGAACCTACGTGGTTGCCAAGGTAACCACCTGAAATTATACACTTAATCGCCGCAAATTTTTTTGCTGCGGCGCAGCATTAACTCTTGAAATGCCGCAGTGCAGCATGTATCTATGCTGCACAAGCAAACAACAGGCGGCCCCGAAACATCGGCCCCGCCGCTCCCGTACAAAGGATCAAGACAATGGCACAGCAAGATTACACCAAGATGGTTCAAGACTTCTTTGGCGCGTTCCCGGTTGACATGACCGCCGGTCAGGACGCTTTCAAATCCGCCGCCGCTTTCAACGAAAAGCTGAGTGCGGTTGCCTTGGATGCTGCTGAGAAGTCCACCGAGATTTCGACCAAATGGACCAAGGACACGCTGGCCAAAGTCGGCACCGTGACCAAAGCCCAGGCCGAGCCGGCTGATTATTCAAAAGTCGTCACCGATTTTGCTTCGGCCGCGTCGGAAATGACCTCGGAGTCGATGGCTGCTTACGCTGAGATCGCCAAGAAAGTGCAGATGGAAACCGTCGAACTGCTGATGGCCGCTGGCAAGAATGCAGGTGAAGAATTCACCGCTGCTGCCAAGAAAGCATCGGACGACGTATCCAAAGCCGCGAAGAAAGCTGCAAAAGCCGCTTAAGCCGCATTTCAAGAATTCTCCCCTGAACTGGGCGGGCCTTCGTGCCCGCCCTTTCTTTTTGCTGCGACCCAGCCTAGGCTATGCTGCACTGCCGCAACCGGGGACGCTGCACATGGCCGACAAGACCGCGCCACTTCTGATTAAACGCTATGCCAGCCGGCGCTTATACAACACCGAGACCAGCGATTACGTCACGCTGGATGATGTGGCCACGTTCATCCGGGCAGGACGCGAGGTTCAGATTGTGGACCTGAAATCCGGCGACGACCTGACCCGCCAGTACCTGCTACAAATCATCGCTGAGCACGAAAGCCGTGGCGAGAATGTGCTGCCGACCGACGTGTTGACCGATCTGGTGCGCAGTTACACCAGCCAGGCACAATCCGTGGTGCCGCAGTTTCTGGCGATGAGTTTTGATATGCTGCGCGATGGTCAGTCGAAGGTGATGGAGAATCTCGGCACGACTCCAATGTCGAACATGCCCGGATTTGACGCGATGAAGGCCCAACAAGAGGCATTCATGAAGGCAATGACGGGCGGTTTGGCCAATTGGGGCGCGCAAGCGGCATCCGAGCCGGACTCTGATAGCGAAGCCTCGGACCTTGATGAGATCAAGGCTCAGCTGGCAGCGATGCAGGACAAGCTGTCGAAGATGGGCAAGACGTCCTAGTCGCAGGTGCGTTTGTAGTAGGTAAATGGTATCGGCCATTCAGACGCGCGGCCTTTCAGTTTTGCGGCCGCGGTCAGATCTAAGGCTGCAAGCTGCCGGGCGTAGCATCGCAAAAAAGTTGGGTTCTCTGTCAATTCCACATCGCTGAGAAACCATGGTTCCTCCTCAGTGCCGATACCGGCAGCTGGCCCAAGAATAATGTAGTCTGGTTCGCGTTCCATAACGTAGTTTCCGTCGCCCTTTCCGTGCCCCGGAATCTTCTGCCAGGATGCAAGCATCGGGACAGGGTCTCGGCGCGCGATATGCGGATCGTTCAAACCCAGCATATCAATGAATGTATTATCGTCAGAAAAATAGGGCGTAGAGCCTGCAGTATGCAGCGCAATGGTCGATCCGGCGGGCAGTCTATCGTCGATGAATTTGCCCACCAAGCTTCCAAAAAAGGCGGCGTCATCCTGTTTGAGCGCTGGAACCTGCAGGCCCGCCAGAATGACTAGAAAGAGTACGGTTAGCATCGAGCGTGTCGCATGAAGCGGCAAGAGCGCTGAAGCTGCCAGCAAAATCAACAACGACGCTGGAAGCAAGATCGGTACGAACAGCCGAGCGCCCTGCATGTGATCGCCGCCAGCCCAGACGGTGTAAACGAAATACGCCAATAACGGTGCTGCTAGGACCCAGATCGTGCCGGCCGGGCGCCGCCATCGCACTGCCGCGAGTAGCCCCAGAAGCCCCAGTGAGATAATAATTGCGGGAAATACCGAAGCGCTAAGATATCCCGGAAAATATGATAGCCGATTCAGCGTCGGCAATCCGGTTTTGGCATGGAAGGTCAGTGGCAACAGTTCACCATAATAACTGAAACGCCATCCCATATGGGTGAACGCAACCGCGGCCGGGATGCCAACTGCAAGAGCTGCTAGACCCAGCCGCTTTCGCAGAGGTAGGCTTGGCCCAAGTAGCAGACCCAGCCCGGCGCCCGCCACAAAAACGGCCGTGTCGAGCCGCGTCAGAACCGCCAGCGAAAACGCCAGTGCGGCCAGAAAAATACCAGATGGTCCGTCTGGTCGTGTCGGGAAGTTGGTGGAAATTTGAAGGTGGCGTAATCTCCGGGTGAATCAAACCCACCCAATCGGCGGCTGGTACCGCCTTAGGAGATCACGCCATGACCAAGACTACAGACACGAGCCCCATTTCGCTACTTGCATGTGAAGAAGGCTTTGATCCGATCGAAGATCGGCTGCGCGCCAACATCCGCGGCACGATCGAGGCCGTTTTCAAGGAAGAACTGGACGGCTTTCTTGGCCGTTTGCGGTATGGCCGGGACGCCGAGGCGGTGAAAGGCTATCGCCACGGCCACCGGGACCGTCAGATCACCGGGACATTTGGCACCGAGACGATCAGCGCACCCCGCGCCCGGGTTGAAGATGAAGTCGGTAAGGCTAGTGAATGGCGCTCAAAAGCGTTGCCGCGCTACCAGCGCCTGACCAAGACGGCCGAAGCGTTGATTGCGTCGGTTTATCTCTCGGGCACCAACACGCGGCGTGTGAAGCGCGCGCTGTTTGCGCTGTTCAAGGGGGCTGTCGGCAAAGACGTCGTCAGCCGCGCTTGGCGCAAGGTGAAGACCGACTGGGACGCCTGGTGCGCCCGCAGCCTTGCTGATGAGGACATCGTTCGGCTCATCCTTGACGGCACCGTCATCACGACGCGTCTTGATCGGAAAGCGCAGAACATCTCGGTTCTGGCTGCCATTGGCGTGCGTCGTGATGGGCAGAAAGTATTGCTTTCCATCATGAATATGGGCGGGGAGAGCACAGCCGCCTGGCGTCAGTTCATTGACGACCTCGATGCGCGGGGCCTCAAGCGGCCCGAGTTCGTGATGGTTGATGGCGCGCCGGGATTGGAGGCCGCGCTGGTCGCGTTGTGGGGCCAAGACTTGCCGATCCAACGCTGCACTGTTCACAAGCATCGCAACCTGCTGGCCCACGCCCCAAAACATATGCACGAGGAGCTGGGCGACGATTATCGCGCCATGATCTACGCTGAAACCGCCGATGAAGTTGAGAAGCAGCGCAAATCCTTTCTACGCAAATGGCAGCTCAAGTGTCGAGCGGTCGCAGACAGCCTTGAAGAGGCCGGGGATCGGCTGTTCACCTTCACCCGCCTCGATCCGTCGCAGTGGAAGTCAGCTCGCACAACCAACGCTATCGAGCGCCTGAACGAGGAGTTTCGCCGCCGGATCAAAACACAGACCGTGCTGCCCTGCGCTGCAACCGTGCCGATGCTGCTTTGGGCGCTCCTCGCCTCAGGCCAAATCCAGATGCGCAAGGTCGACGGCTGGGAAACGCTCGCGCAACCAATTGAACCAATGACACTTGACCTCGTCGCCTGATCAGGCGCAAATCAAAACGCTCGGAGAACGCCGCCGGAGAATTTCCACCACTTTCGAGACACAACCGTCCGTCTCCCCGTACGACTTTCAAAACGCCGACCATACCCAGCGCCAAGAGTGCCGCCACCGTCACTGCCTCTAAGCCACCAAGGGTCCAAACGGCCACGGCTGGTGTGGCGCCAAGTGTTGCAACCGCCGCTGCGCGGGCTATCGCGTGCTCCGGTGCTACAAGCCGCGCCGCCCACGCCGCCGCCGCCAGCAGCAGAACCGCAGCCCCGACGTTCAGCAACTGCGCAGCAATGACGGGATCAAGCCCCAAACGGATCAATCCGGCGCTTGCGACAACATGCAGAAAGTTCGTGTACCCTTCGACCCGCTCTCCCAGGTTCCACACGAGCTCTCCGTGTTCGGCCAGATTGCGGGCGTAGCGCAGCGAGATGAACGTGTCGTCATGCACAAACAGACGATGCCGCCAAAGGTTCAGGGCAAAAAGCACCAGTCCGGCAACAAAGCCGATGGCATCCCAAGGCAACGCCTTTTCGCGCGGCGCAATCTTTGTGGAGTCGCTCATTAGGTTTGCCCGGTTGTCTCTGAATTCAAACCAATCACCGAAATTTGGTGGGAATGTGGTCAGATCTTAGCATTACGTAGTCATGCCACCGCGTCAAACACCGCCGTGAGAGCCGCCTCCAGCTTGTCAAACATCTCGGCCATTTGGGCCTCGGTCATCACAAAGGGCGGGCAGAGCACGATGGACTGGCCCAGCGGGCGGCAGATCAGCCCGTGATCGGTGCAGGTGTTGGCAATCTTCTCAGAGATGTTGAGGTCTCCGGGGAAGGGCTTTTTGGTGGCTTTGTCCTGCACCGCTTCAAGCGCGCCCATCAGGCCACGCACCCGAACCTCGCCGATGTTCGGGTGTTGCGCGATTTGAGCGAGGCCTGCTTCAAACAGCGGGATCAAGGCGCGGGCGGAGTGGATCAGTGGCGGGGCGTCGCTGTCGCCGTCGAGAATCACCTCGATGGCTTTCAGCGCGATGGCGCAGCCGACCGGGTGGCCGGAGGCGGTGAAACCGTGCGCGAATTCCTCGGCGTCCTCAACAGCGGTCTGCATCCGATCAGCGAGGTCGGGGCCAAGGATCACCGCGCCCATCGGGAACAGTCCGGCGGTCAGCGCCTTTGAGCTGATGATCCCGTCGGGGACGAAACCATAGCTTTCGCAGCCCCAGACAGCGCCTGTGCGCCCGAAGCCGCAGATGACTTCGTCCGAGATCAGGGGAATCCCGTGTTTTTTCAGGATCGGCTGGATCGCTTGGAAGTAGCCTTCGGGCGGCGGGATTACCCCGCCTGCGCCCAAAACCGGTTCGGCGACGAATGCGGCAATGGTGTCGGCCGCCTCAGCGGCGATCATGTCTTCCAATTCGCGGGCCAGCCGAGCGGTAAACTCGGCCTCGGATTCTCCGTCGCGCCCTTCGCGCCAGTAATGCGGGCAAGTCAGGTGCAGGAAGCCGGGCAGCGGCAGGCCGAAGTCTTCGTTATAGGGTTTGCCGGTCATCGACGCGCTGACCGCCGTGACCCCGTGATAGCCGCCCTTGCGGGTGATGATCTTACGCCGCTTAGGCGCACCTTCGGCTCCGGCCAAAAACCACAGCATCTTGACCAGAGTGTCGTTCGCCTCAGAACCGGAGTTTGTGTAGAACACTTTCCCCCGCGCGAACGGAGACACCTCGATCAGCTTTTCAGAAAGCATCACAGTCTGGTCACTCATACGGCCAAAGAAAGCGTGATAGCCGGGAAAGCGGTCGTACTGCGCCTTGGCGGCGGCGGCGAGGCCGGGGTGATCGAACCCGGCGACCATGTTCCACAGGCCAGAGTTCGCGTCCAGATATTCGCGCCCATGAACGTCGACCACGTAAGGGCCGTGCCCGTGTGTCAGAACCACCGCGCCGCGTTCCGCAACCGAGGGCAGATCGGTGAAGCCATAAAGGTTATGCGCGTCGGCGCGGCCTTCCCAGCTGTTGGCAGCGTGGTCTTTCATGGGGTCCCTCCGAGGTCGTGTGGTCAGGGCAGGATTATCACATCAGATCCCCAGCCGGTCGCGCAGGGAATACCAGCGCATGGCCAATGCCAGCAAGGGGGCGCGTGCGGCGGCTCCACCGGGGAATCGCATGGTTGGAAGACCAGCCAACAGGTCGAACCTGGTGGTGGTGCCCCTGATCGCCTCGGCCAGCACCCGGCCCGCCATGACCGACAGCGCGACGCCGTGGCCGGAGTAGCCCGCCGCGCTAAGTACGGTGGGTGAGGGCCGCGCAAAATGCGGCAGCCGGTGGCTGGTGATCGCCAGAGTGCCACCCCAAGCGTGATCGATCCGAACTTCGGCAAGCTGCGGGTAAACCTGAGCCAATGCAGGGCGCACTTTGGCCGCGATGTCGTCGGGGAACCGATAGCCATAGCTTTCTCCGCCGCCAAACAGTAGCCGCTTATCCGGAGTCTGCCGCCAGTAGTTCACGACGAAGCGCGTGTCGTTGGCCGCGATATCTTCGGCTAGGGGTGCAGCGTCGCCGAGTGGTTCGGTCGCGACGATGTAGTTGTTGATCGGCATGACGCGGGCCGAAACCTTGGCGTCCAGATCGCCGATGTATCCGTTGGTGGCCAGAATGACGGTTTCGGCTGTGATCCGGCCCTGCTCGGTCGTCACTACGTTCGGGCGGTTGGGGGTCAGCTTGGTGACCAGTGTGCTTTCATATATCTGCGCCCCTACCGATGCGGCTGCCTGCGCCAGCCCAAAGGCCAGGCGCAGCGGGTGGACATGCCCCGCGCCGCGGTCCAGCACGCCGCCCGCGTAGGCCTCGGTGCCGATCAACGCCGCCAGTTGCGCGCGATCCAGCGGCTCGATCTGCGAATAGTCATAGCGCTGCGCCAGCATCTCGGACTCGTCCCGGGCTTCGCGCACCTCGCTATCGAACCGGCAGCAACGGGCGACGCCGTCGCGCCAGCTCGCATCAATGCCGTTATCGTCGATCATCCCGCGCAGCGTCGACTTCGCATCCTCGGCCAGATCCCACAGCGCCCGGGCAGGACCCGGGCCCAACCGCCGCTCAAGCCAGCTCTGCCCCTTGTTGAACCCACTCCCCACCTGTCCGCCATTGCGCCCGGAGGCGCCAAAGCCGACCCCATGTGCTTCGACCACCACGACATCCAGACCGGCTTGCGCCAGGTGCAAGGCTGCGCTGAGCCCTGTGTAACCCGCGCCGATGATGCAGACGTCTGCGCGGGTGTCGCCCCGCAGCGCGGGAAACCGGGGCAGCGGGGTCGAAGTGGCGGCGTACCAGCTGTCCGTAAAGATGCCGGGTTGTTCGTTGGCGAAGAGGAGGTTCATGGGCTAATCTGCAGATGGATGTGATCGTCATGCCGTGCTGCGCGGCACCCCTGAAACCCGACGGTCGGTCCGGCGATATCCCATCGTTGCGCCAAATGCGGCTCAACAAATATCCGCGATGTCCGACCCGGAGGTTGGTTTTCGACCAACCAGCGCAACGCAAACTTGGTCCGCGTTTCATCCACAAGCAGGGCGCGATGCCATGGCTGCAGCCAGTCCCAGTCCCATCGTAGCGTCAGTCGATCGCCGCGCCCAGCACAAGGAACCTGCGCTGTGCCGGTGGGGTTCTCAAACGCGCCGTAGCCCAGCCGCGACCGAATTGTGCCGGGTGTATAAGTCCCGTCTGTCTGCATGTAGTAGAATGCCAGATCCAGTTTGAGTCCGTCGTCGTGGCTGAGGTGGGGCAGTAGGGGAAATCCATTAAAGAACGGAAACCCAGCGTCCAGCGCCTGGGTTATTGTGCCGGGAAACCGCCGGTCCATCTCAACGGACAACCTGTTTGCGTGGGCAAAGAGGGTTGGAGTCACAAAAGTCCGGTTCATCGCGCATAAGGCGATGCTGGCAGCGACGACTTGACCTGGTGCGGCGCGGCATGGAATTGCAACGCGCCCCATCAAAGGCGCGGCGGCGCGCGCCGTGGTCCATAGTGCGCCGTAGGCCAGTAACAGTAGGATCGCAAACAACATCAAACGCCGCATGGTTCGCCGAAGGCGGCGTGTCAGCCAAAGGGCAAGCAGCCAAGCGACCCCACCGATCTGCGTGGTCATGGTCAACGCGACCACAATAACGAGGTGGAACAACAGTCCCATCCCCTAGACGTTCAACAACAGATGCTCACGCTCCCACGGAGAGATCACCTGCAGAAACGCCTTGTGTTCCATGCGTTTCAGTGCGGCGTAGGTGGCGGCGAACTCTGGTCCCAGCACGTCATGGAGCGCTGTGGCATTGGCGAAAATATCGACGGCGTCACCAAGCCCACTGGGGATATCGGCGGCATTGGTATAGGCGTCGCCTCGGAATTCCGGGGATGGGTCCCGGGCTTCCGTCAAGCCCAACAATCCGCAGGCCAGTGAGGCGGCGATGCCCAGGTATGGGTTGCAGTCCATGCCTGCCAACCGGTTCTCGACCCGCCGTGCGGCGGGGCCCGAGATTGGAACGCGCAATCCCGTGGTGCGGTTGTCGCGACCCCACTCGAGGTTAATCGGGGCGGCGAAATCGGGGACGTAGCGGCGATAGCTGTTCACGTAGGGGGCCAGAACAGCAATCGCGCTGGGCAGGTGCTTCTGCATCCCAGCGATAAAATGCAGAAAGGCGGGCGTTTCGGACCCGTCGGGGTTCGAGAAAATGTTCTGCCCGGTCTTTGCGTTCACGACCGAATGGTGGATGTGCATCGCCGAGCCCGGTTCGTCCTGAATTGGCTTTGCCATAAAGGTGGCCATGCAGCCGTGGCGCAGGGCGGCCTCTCGGATCATGCGTTTGAAGAAAAAGATTTCATCAGCAAGACGCACTGGATCGCCGTGGCGCAGGTTCAGTTCAATCTGGCCAGCGCCGCCTTCCTGCAGAATGCCGTCGATTTCGAGGCCTTGCGCTTCGGCAAAATCATAGATGTCGTCGATGACGGGGCCGTATTCGTCCACCGCACTGAGGGAATAGGCCTGCCGCGCTGCCGCCGGGCGGCCAGTGCGTCCGATGGGCGGTTCGATGGGCATGTTGGGGTCGACGTTGGGCGCGACGAGGAAGAACTCCATTTCCGGCGCAACCACCGGCTGCCAGCCGCGCCGGGCGTATTGGTCCACCACGCGGGCCAGCACGTTGCGCGGCGCAACGGGCATCGGCTCACCCGATTGCAGGACGACATCGTGAATCACCTGGATCGTCCAGTCTGCTGTCCATGGGGCAGCAGTGGCAGTGGACAGGTCGGGGCGCAGGACCATGTCTGGTTCGGTCCAGTCGTTGCCCTCCAGATCGACCCAATCGCCGGTGATCGTCTGCAGGAAGATGGAATTGGGCAGATAGAATTGTTTCTGCTGGGAAAACTTGCTGGCGGGCATGGCCTTGCCCCTCGCGACCCCGGCAATGTCGGCGACCAGGCACTCAACTTCGTCCAGCCGCTTGCTATCCAGGTAGGCGCGCGTCGCGTCGGGGAATTGATCTTGCCAGTCAGCCATCGGGAGAGCCTTTTTTGAAGAACGCCGCGATTTTGGCAGCGAATATGGCGTTGTCGATACCAAGGCCCTGCGCGGCACGTGCTGCAGTGAGGATATCGACAGGCACGAGACCGGGGCCGCGCGCATCGATCAGCAGGGAAAACGGAGCTTCGCCGTACTCCGGATGGGGCTGGACCGAAAAGGCGCGGTCATCATAGACCAGCGCAGCATACTCGCAAAAGTCGTTTCCAGCCAGTTTTTTGGCACCCTCCGGCAACGCAGTGACCTGATCCTGGTGCCAGGCGTTGGCGTGCAGCGTTGTGCCGCCCCAGTCGTATTCGGTGCGCCCGACAGCCCAACCGTGCGCGAATTTCTCAACCCGACCGCCGAGGGCCTGAGCGATGATCTGATGCCCGAAGCAGATGCCAACCATGCGGCGGCGAACTGCGTAGCAGTCGCGGATGAATCGCTCTAACGGCGGAATCCAGGGATGATCTTCGTAAGCGCCGTGCCTAGAGCCGGTGAGGAGCCATCCGTCAGCCGAATGGATGTCCTGCGGAAACTGGCTGTCGACCACATTCCAGGTCGAAAAAGTGAAGCCGTACCCGTCCAGAAGACGCGCGAAGAAAGCATCGTAGTCGCCGAACTCCGGTTGCAGTTCGTCCGGAGCGTGGCCGGTTATGAGGATGCCAATGTGCATGAGGCTCGGGTGCGATCCGTCAGGGTTGTGCGACGCTATCCCGGCGCGATGGGGCGGTCAAACCTGAGTCAGCGTGAGGGCGCGTTGCTGGTCCGATGAAAGCGTCGGCCAGAGAGCCAGTTCCTGTCGCTTGGTCATTATGAAGTTGCGGATCAGGTCGGGTGGAAGGAATCTTTTTGCCTGGGCACTGTCCTCGAACAGATTGATTGCGCTGGAAAAATCTTCAGGGATCGAGGGGCGATCTTTGGCGTAGGCATTACCTTCTGTCGGGGCCGGTGGCTTGGCCGCGTCTTCGATACCGGACAGAGCTGCGCCCAGTATCGCGGCCAATAGCAGATAAGGATTGGCGTCCCCACCCGCGACCCGATGCTCGATCCGGCGCGATTTGGGTGACCCGCCGGGGATGCGTACCGCGACGGTGCGGTTGTCATAGCCCCAGGCGACGGCAGTGGGGGCGTGGGCTTCGTCAACGAAACGGTCATAGCTGTTGGTAAAGGGGGCGAAGATCAGGGTCGAGGCGGGCATCGCGGCGAGGCATCCGGCGACAGACTGGCGGAGCATCTCACTGCCTGTTTCGCCGTCGTCAAAGAGGTTGCGGTCGCTTTTCTGATCCCAAAGCGAAAAATGCACGTGAAGGCCTGTGCCGGTCTGCTCTGCAAAGGGTTTGGGCGCGAACGTTGCGGTGGCACCGTGCTTGCGCGCCAGCCCCTCGGTCAGCATCCGGAACAGCCAGGCAGAGTCGGCGACCGCCAGCGGATCGGTGTGGGTAAGAGTGACCTCGAATTGGCCAGCCCCGGCCTCGGAGATCGCATCACCGATGTCGAGGCCCATCGCCTCGGCTCCGGCGTAAAGGTCGTTGAAAAAGGCTTCGGCCTCGTCCAGCGCCGTTACCGAGAGGGTGTTGCCGCCGGGGCGGCCTGACCACAGCGGTACGAGTTCGGGCGTGGTAGCGGAGAGGAGGTAGAATTCCATCTCGAACGCCGCCTCGACACGCCAGCCATTTGCGGCATAGCGGTCGACAACGGCAGAAAGCGCGTGGCGCGGGTCGCCCTCGAATGTGCGGCCATCGTCGTGATGGAGGGTCATTGGCAACAGTGCGGCAGGCTGGGCAAGCCAGGGCATCAGTATCGGACCACGTTCGGTCGGGCGAAGCACACCATCGGCGTCACCGCTGGCGAAAACCAGCGGGCTGCCTTCGATGTCAGCGCCTTTGAGGTCGAGATTCAGCGCTGAGAAGGGGAAGCGGGCCGAAGCTGCCTTTTCGGCACTGATCCTGCCGAAACGCTTGCCCCGCGCCCGCCCATTGAGGTCGCAGATCGCCAGCCGCAGCGACTGCACATCCGGATGCGCGTCCATCCAGTCGTCCAAACCGCTCATCTGATCAGCTGTGGGCGATAACGGATGCGCCGGACCACACCGGGTCGGTGGCGGTTCAGCCACCGGTTCATCAACCCGAACAATCCGACCAGAAGCAGTGTGAACACGATGAAATAGCCTGCAAGGATCGGGTAGGGGATGAATGGGTTGAATGTCTTGTCGGCAAAGTAATTCGCGTAATAAAGCGCGTCGCCGCGCTGTTGCCATGCCGGGAAGCTGGAAAAGAACACCAGCGTGGTGGCGTGGAACAGGAAGATTGCCTCGTTGGTATAGGCAGGCCATGCGAGGCGCAGCATCGTCGGCCAGATCACCCGGCGAAACCTTGTCCAGCCGGTCATGCCATAGGCGTTCGCCGCCTCGACGTCACCGCTGGGCACAGATTGCAGGGCGCCATAGAACATCTCGGCTGAATAGGCGGTGGTGTTCAGGATCAGAACCACAAGCGCGCCGGCCTGTGCGGCAGTCAGCCATGGCAAGATGCCCGCCTGCTTGAATTCGAGGAAGATGAAATAGGCCAGGAAGAACTGGATGAACAATGGCGAACCGCGAAATACAAGGATGTACCACTCCGCCGGTTTGCGTAGCCAGGGCAGGGGCGACGCTTTGGCAAGCCCCATCGCCTGGCTGAGGAAGAAACCGAATCCCAGTGCGAGTATCGCAAAATAGAGGTTCCAGATGAGACCGGACCCGATCAGCGTGAACTGCTGGCAAAGTGTGAAATCCTCGCGCGGCAATAACCGTTCGCCGATCCCGATCGAGCGCAGACCGTAGGCCTGAATGGTCTCCAAGCAACTCATGCCAGAGCCGCCTTGATTGGACGTCCTCGGGACAGTTGCCGCGTTAAGCGCGCGAGCGCAAACTCTGAGAGTTTGGTGAAGGCCAGATAGAAGATTAACAAACCGAGGAAATACCACAGCCTCCAGTCGCCATGCGGGTAGCTGGTGAATTTTTCTGTCTTGGTGCCACCCAGTTCGCGCGCCCAATAGACGATATCTTCGACACCCAGAAGGAATAGCAGTGGAGTGGCCTTGATAAGAATCATCCAGAGGTTGGATAGACCCGGCAGAGCATAGATCCACATTTGAGGGACAAGAATGCGCCAGAACGCGCGCCGCTTGGTCATGCCAAAAGCGTGGGCCGCTTCGACTTGGCTGTCAGGCACCGACCACATGGCTCCATAGAGGACGTTGGCGGCGAAGGCCCCGAAAACAATGGCGAAAGTCACGACGGCGAGAAAGAAGCCATAGACCTCGTGCATCCATTGCGGCGACGAGGAAAGCGGCAGCTTGGCGGCGTCGCAGACCCGGAAGTCATTGCCCTGCCAAATCGGTTCGGTCCAGCCGGGGCAGGTGATCTGATGCCGGGTCCATTCCAGACCCTGATCAAGCGCGATGACGAAGAACAGGAAGAAGGCGATATCGGGGACGCCGCGAACGACCGCGATATAGGCTTTGCCCAGCCAGCGCAGTAGCGCGATGTCTGACCGCGCTGCGACCGCCCCGCCAAAGCCAAAGGTAAGCGCGGTTGGGGCGGTGATGGCAAGCAGGGCGAGGACGGTCAGGAACGACCACCACAGGCCCATGTGCTTGCCCGTGGTCAGATAACACAGAAGCCAGCGGACAGAGCCCAACGTGTCCGGATCAGCACAGAACGAGAAGATGGCAAGCCTCGCAGCATCGGGGATGGAGTTGCAGGGCTAACCGATCGAGCGCAGGATGGAAGCGCGTCGTTGCGTCAATGCGGACACAGTCTTTCGCGCGCGCTTCAACCACTTTTAGCCACCCAGGTCCTTCAGAACGTCGTTGCCACCACTGGACTGAATAATGCTGTTAAGCAGGTTTTCCGCCTGTTGCTGCTGGTTCTGTAATTTCTGGATCTCGGCCTCATCCATGCCAGACTGGCACAGCCCAAGCGCCTGGGAGCGAGCATCTGTTTCGGCCAGGGATTGATTGGGTGTCACGGCCATACACCAGGCGCGATGCCCGGCCTGATCCGATGACCAGCGACCGCCAGACAGACCGCACGATGCCGCTTGATTGAATTTATTCTGTATCAACGCAACAGAGGCATAACTATCACACGCCTGCGCACGGGTCCGACAGGCCGCAAGTGCCTGGGCACGCCGACCATCCTCCGCCGTAAGGTTAGCCATAGTGGTGGTGCTAATCAGGCACCAATTGCGATGCCCCAGATAATCGAAACTCCACCCGCCGCCGTCAAATCCACAACCCAACTCCTTGTTTGACGTCTGTTGAGCGACGGCGGACGAAGCATAGGCGTCGCAGTTAAGATGCGACTCGGCCCGAGCAGCCTGTGGCAGTGTGGCGTTGGCAATAGCAATGAATGCGGCGACGCGAACCGACAAGTGCATTGTCAAATCCCTCGATAAAACCTGATCTCAGTGTAGCGCGCATTTTCCCGTCGCGTAAAGCTTTGCAGTCGACGCGCATTGCACCGCAGCGCTGTTTTTGGTCAACGCCCGGTTCGGAGTTCTTGCAGTATGCGCCGAGCGCTTACAAAAATGGCCCCGGCGGTACCGGGGCCAAATTTGCTCCAACAGCTCAGCTTACCACTGGCTGCCGACTTCCCATTTCGCGATCATCGCGTTCAGAGTGCCGTCATCCTTCATCGACTGGATTGCAGCGTTGAATGCGTCGCGCAAGTCGCTGTCGGACTCGCGGAAGCCCATGGCGGTGCCGCCACCGATCATCTCTTCTTGATCGAGCAACATCAGGTCGCCGTCACCGTCAGCGATCGGCATCAGGTAGTTCTTGTCGGCAAGAACTGCGTCCGCCTCGCCGTTCTTCACAGCGGCAATGGTTTCCTCAGGTGTGGCGAATTCGACCAGAGTCGCACCGGTGTTGGCAACAAAGGCCGCCTGAATCGTATTTGTCTGGGCTGCGATCACGCCACTGGCCAGATCGGCATCTGCCGACATCGCTAGATAGGCGGAGGGGTCCGGCGGGATGTAGGCGTTGGTGAAGTCGATGACTTCGTCACGCTCGTCTGTGATGCTCATACCAGCGATGATGGTGTCATAGTTGCCGGAAACGAGGTTCGGGATGATCGAATCCCACTCGTTGGTGACCCACTCACAGGTCATTTCAGCGCGTTTGCACAGCTCATCGCCCAACTCACGCTCGAACCCGTCGACTTCACCGGCGTCGTTGATGAAGTTATACGGAGGATAAGCGCCTTCGGTGCCCATACGGACGGTCGAATGGCTGGCAGCGATGGCCACGCCCGCGCTGAGCGCGAGGGCGGCCGTGGCAAGGATCAGTTTTTTCATTGTTTAAACTCCCTTAGTTGGATCATGTGGTGGACTTTATCAGTTGTTTGTCGCTGGCGGAAACCACTTGTCGGTCAAATCCGCCAGCTTTCCGCTACGTCCGATTTCTTCAAGGCCCGCGTTGAAGGCGTCAAGGAGCGCATCTTCGCCGGGGCGGAAACCGATTCGCACGCCACCCTCGAATGTGATCCGGGCGCGAGTTACCTCAAGCGTGCTGTTTGAAGACTCGGCACGTTCGACCATCAGTTTGGTCATTCCGATTGCGGCGTCGACGGTGCCATCAGCCACCGCATCGCCCGCCGCCTCGATCGTGTCTGTTCCCAGCACGTCAAAACCCTCGGCCATCGCATGACCTTCCTGGAGCGAGCCTTTCAGGGCCGCGACCCGCGCGCCGGGGCGCAAACTGTCGCCACTGCGCACCAGCCACGCAGCACTTCCGCTGCCGTGATAGGGGGTCGAAAAGGCAATTACCTCGGCCCGTTCCGGATTCGGGCCCATCCCGGACATGATCGCGTCAATCTCACTGCCCTGAAGAGCCGAGATCAGGTCCTCCCATGGTAAGCGGACCCAGGTGCAATCAAGCTCAATTTCCGTGCAGAGAACCGAGGCAAGTTCCACTTCGAACCCGTCCAGCCCGTCGTCGGGGTTCAGGAAACTGTAAGGCGGATAGGCTCCGTCAGTGCCCAGGCGGACCGGTTGGGGAATGTCTTGCGCGGCCAGCGAGGTGGTCAAAAACAAGGTCGCTAGGGTCGCCGGAAATCTCATGCGGCCTTGCCGGGGTTCAGGAAGCCGCGCAGACGCTCGGTTTCCGGGGCGCCGAACAGGCGGTCCGGTGCACCCTCTTCTTCGATCCGGCCCAGATGCAGGAACACGACATGGTCCGAGACATCGCGCGCCAGCCGCATATCGTGGGTGACCAGCAACATGGTGCGCCCTTCGGCGGCCAGATCCTTGATCACTTTCAGAACCTCCTGTTCCAGTTCCGGGTCCAGCGCGCTGGTCGGTTCATCAAACAGCAGCGCACGTGGCTCCATACACAGTGCACGCGCGATGGCAGCGCGCTGTTGCTGACCGCCCGACAGTTGTGCGGGCCAGACGTCGCATTTGTCGCCAATCCCGACTTTAGCGAGGTATTTGCGTGCCGCAGCCTCAACCTCGTCCCGGTCGCGCTTCATAACGTATAGTGGGGCCTCCATCACGTTCTGCAGAACCGTCATATGTGACCAGAGGTTGAACTGCTGGAAAACCATCGAAAGGTTTGTGCGGATACGGGTGACTTGCTTGGCGTCGGCGGGGCGGCGGTCGAGGCCGGTGCCGCGCCACTTGATCGGCTCTCCCTCGAAAAGGATCTCGCCCGACTGGCTGTCCTCCAGCAAATTGGCGCAGCGCAGAAGGGTGGATTTGCCGGACCCGGACGACCCGATGAGCGAGACGACGTGGCCCTTCGGCGCGACCATGTCGACGCCTTTCAGGACTTCAAGCTCGCCATAACTTTTGTGCAGATCGCGGATTTCGATGACGGGCGGGGTTTCAGTCACAGCAGATCGCTTCCTTTTGGCGGGTTGGCGGGCAGACTGCCTGTATTTTGCAGATCATTGCAATGGGCCAGTGGCGTCACACCGTTGGCGGGGTCCAGACTGCGAGGTATTCCGAGGCCGGGATCTGAACGAGGCCTGTCAAAAGCAGGGCATCGCGGTCATCTGCGGACATTTCAGAGATCGCCGACGATATGGCCTCTCGGAGCGGTCCGGGATCGCGGTTGGCGGCGGTAATGTAGGGCAGGCCCGGTGTCGGGCGGGTGCGGTCCAAAACGCGCAGGTTGGTCGCAAAGCTGTCGTGTCGCGTGATCAATATCCAGGAAACCGCGTCGATGGCGGCAATGTCGGCGTTGCCCTCGGCGACCATTCGGGCCGAGGCAATGTGGGAGCCGGAATCGATGGCCTTACTGGAAAAGGAAAAGCGAAGTACCGACGCCTCATATTCTGGCGCAGCCCAGCCGGACTGAGACTGCGGGTCGTTGCGCGCAAGGGATGCGGCGGCAAAGTCGGCGAGGGTGTCGCGTGGGTCGTCGGCGCGGACGACAATGGCGGAGTTGTAATAGCCGGGTTCAACGCCGGGCAGATCGTAGGCGGGGGTACCGACCAGTTGAACGTCTCCGTGAAGGTGTGCGCGATAGGGATAGCCGCAGGTTTGCGAAAGCAGCAGTCCGGGCGCGCGCCAGTCGTCCCATGGATCTCCGCCCCGGTTCAGATTGCCTGGTCCTTCGCCCAGCGCGCCTCGGACAGCCTGCCAAAACCGATCTGTTGCGCACCGTGTTTCGGGGCGCTCGTACATCGGCAGGCTTGCTATCATCTGCGCGGTCAGTCGCCGCGTGCGACCCGTTGGCGGGCCAGCGCGCTGTCGCGGTCGTTCACGCCCAGAAGCGAGGCGACGAGTCGCAGTTGCGTGTCTTCTTCGTGATCGCGTTCGCCATCGGCCAGGGCGACGGCCCAAAGCGCCTCGATCACCGTTTCTCGGTCCTCGAACGGCACCGCGTCCTTGATCGCACGGGTAAAGCGGACGGTGTCGGGGGCCTCAGACTCGAGAACCTCGGCGTTTTCGCGCAGAGCAACCGCTTCGGCAAGCGGCAGCTCATAGCGCTTGGCAATCTGGTGGTCGATCTGGGCAACCTCTGACGGCGCGTAGTGCTCGTCAGACCGAGCGACGCGCACCAACAGCGCTGCAAGCGCCAAGCGACTGTCCGGGTCGGGCAGAAGGTCGGGTTCGGGGGCCGTCATACGGCGGAGGAGATCAGCGAACATGACTGGAGATATAGGGGATTGTGACGGCGAGGGAAGCCTGCGTTCGCAAGATTCGCTTTAGCCAATATACCAATCTTCGCAACGAGCAGCCTCAGTACGTCGATAAAGCAGGCGTCTTGCGGCAAGACCGTGTATCACGCCCAACTCGGCGGGGATCCGATCCAGATTCAAGCATTGGGCCATCGCCAATCGATGAGCGCCGCCAGAACCGACCAGCAAACGGCCATCGCGCGCCACATGCACAAGAATTGCATCGCGTTCGGTCGTGCGCCCATCAATCATAGTGCCGATCGATGGCAACCCGCGCGCCTTTGCCAGTTCGTACAGCGCATCGAGCCTTTCATACCGGCGCACAATATCTTCATGGTTTCGGCACCCGTCGACTTCCCCGTCAGCGTTGTTTGCCAGTTCGGCCGCCAGGTGCCTGTAGGCGCCGGTCTCTTCCCAGCTCTGACCTTCGATCCAGTGCAAGCGGCAGCACTGCGCACGCCAACTATTCTGGAACGGCTTTGTTTGTTGGTCCCATGTGCCGAATCGAATGCGACCAAAATATCGGTATGGAATCCCGATGCCGACATAGTCTTTGAGATGCTTGGGTCTTACCCAGATACGCTCAAAGGGATATATTTCCGTTCCGGCGACGGTATTATGAACGACCGTGCGCAGCGACCTTCGAATTCGTTTTCGTAGGGCAACCATCCCCGTGATCCCCCCTGCAAGAAGTGTGACTCAGCCAGTTTGTCGCGCAACGCAGGTCTAGCCGTCATAACCCTCGACGATAACCAGCCGCCCCTCGGCAACGCCTTCGCGGATTGCCTTGGCCGCCTGATAGTCCGGGTCATCGTAGCAGGCGAGAGCGGCTTCATAACTTGGGAATTCGATGACCACCGAACGCGGGTGCGCCTTATCTTCGACCACCGTTTGCTGACCACCGCGCACTACAAAGCGCGCGCCATGTCGTGTCAACGGCCCGGCAGCAGCGGCTTTGTAGTCCTCATAGCCATCCGGGTCGCGGACGCTGTTGTTAACGATCCAGTAGCCTTTGGGCATGAGGTGACCTCGTTAGGTTGGGTGGCGCCAGCCTAGGCCGGGTCAGGCCAGATCGTCCAGTGGGGTTGAAGCAGCGTCTCGATGGGTAATTATTCGCTTAAATGGGCGCAAAAAAACACGGTGCAACAGGTATTTCTCGGTCCATTTTGACGGAGACGGGGTTCAACCGTCCCCACCCTTGAAGCTCACTCAAACTAGCCGCGACACTTCCTTCGCCGCACCGACAAACCCTTCAAACAACGGATGTGGCGCAAAGGGCTTGCTCTTTAGTTCCGGGTGAAACTGTACTCCGATAAACCACGGATGATCCGGCCATTCGACGATTTCGGGCAGGCGTCCGTCTGGACTCATCCCGGAAAACTTCAGGCCCACTGCCTCTAGTTTCTCGCGATACTTGATGTCCACCTCATAACGATGTCGGTGGCGTTCCTCGATCGTCGTGGTTCCGTAGACTTCGGCAACTTTCGACCCCGGTTCCAGCGTCGCCGCATAAGCACCCAGCCGCATGGTGCCGCCTTTGTCGTCCAGCACAGTGCGGGCAATTTTCTGGTTGTCTTTGACCCATTCTTTCAGATGGAAGATCACCGGCTCGAAACGTTCCTCACCCGCTTCATGGTCGAATTCCTGGCTGCCGGCGTTTTCCATCCCGGCCAGATTGCGCGCCGCCTCGATCACCGCCATCTGCATCCCCAGACAGATGCCCAGATATGGGATTTCCCGTGTCCGGGCAAATTCAGCGGCCTTGATCTTGCCCTCGGTGCCGCGCTCACCAAAGCCGCCGGGGACAAGGATGGCGTGGAAGCCTTCCAGGTAGGGGGCGGGGTCTTCGCGCTCGAAAATCTCGGCATCGATCCATTCCAGCGTTACCCGGACCCGGTGTGCCATGCCACCGTGGGTCAGCGCTTCGGCGATGGATTTATAGGCGTCCTCAAGCTGGGTGTATTTGCCGACAATGGCAACGCGGACCTCGCCCTCGGGGTTGAAGATACGGTCAGCGACGTCTTCCCAGACAGACAGATTTGGTGCGGGCGCGGGTGCAATGCGGAAAGCGTCCAGCACAGCCTGATCCAGCCCTTCGCGATGATAGGCCAGCGGCGCTTCGTAGATGGATTTCAGGTCGGGTGCCGCAATGACGTCTTCCTTGCGGACGTTGCAGAACAGAGCGATTTTTTCGCGCTCTTTTTCCGGGATCGGCTTGTCGGATCGGCAAACCAAAACGTCGGGCGCGATACCGATCGAGCGCAACTCCTTGACGCTGTGCTGGGTCGGCTTGGTTTTTAGCTCTCCGGCAGCTCCGATCCAAGGCAGCAGGGTCAGGTGCATAAAGACGCATTCGCCGCGGGGGCGGTCCTGAGCGAACTGGCGGATCGCTTCGAAAAAGGGCAGGCCCTCGATGTCGCCGACGGTGCCGCCGATTTCACACAGCATGAAGTCGACTTCATCATCGCCGATGGCAATGAAGTCTTTGATCTCATTGGTGACATGCGGAATCACCTGGATTGTTTTCCCGAGGTAGTCGCCACGCCGCTCCTTCTCCAACACGGTCGAGTAAATCCGTCCTGAGGATACACTGTCGGTCTTTCGCGCCGATACCCCGGTGAAACGTTCGTAATGGCCCAGGTCGAGGTCAGTCTCTGCGCCATCATCAGTGACGAAAACCTCGCCATGCTCAAAGGGCGACATCGTGCCGGGATCGACGTTCAGATACGGGTCAAGTTTGCGTAACCGCACGGAATAGCCGCGCGCTTGCAGCAATGCACCAAGGGCTGCCGAGGCCAACCCCTTGCCAAGCGAAGACACCACGCCACCGGTGATAAAAACGTATCGTGCCATGGATTTGCGGGACCCCCGTGATGTCGAAACAAGCGGCAATTTCCGACCGTAAACGGGCCAGTATCACGGGATTTGAGCCATAGAGGATTCGCAGCCAAACCGCAATATGCTGCGGTGCGAACATTCTTCATTTCTAGCGATGGTATGCCGATGGGTCACAGTCGGGCATGCTGAACCCTAAGGCCACTGCCCGTCCCTAACGGAATCTTTTCGCCAAGAATATCCTCAAGGGGTCTGGGGACAGAATGCCTCCAGCCACCGTCCACGGCCACGAACCGGCGGATGTCACACCCGACGGCCCACGCCTGTATCAGTCGGCGCGTGGCACCAGCGGCGTCTCGCCCGAAGTCGGCGGCAGCAGGTCTTCGCCCGCAGGCAACGTGCCCTCTGATACCGGCTCGGTGATCTGCGTGTCGGTGATCCGGTCCAGAACCGACGAGGTCGCCGAATTCTGCGCTGCCATAATCGTCAGCGCGATCGAGGTGCAGATGAAGGCAATCGCAAAGCCCCATGTCAGCTTACCCATCGCCGTGGCCGCAGCGCGCGATGATACCGCGCCTCCGCCACCGCCGCCGATTCCAAGCCCACCACCTTCCGAGCGTTGCAAGAGCACGGCTCCGATAAGGCACAGGGCCAGAATCAGGTGGATGACAAGGACGACGTTTTCCATGGGCTCACGCTTTCGACCGGAGTGGACGGGCGGTATCTAGTGGTTCGCGCGCCGCGCTGCAAGCCGCCTTACGGGGGTGGTTTTACTGGTCGGCGTCGTCCACGTCGTATTGGCCGGACATGGCGCGGCGTACGAAGCTCCACGACAGGCCGATGCCCAGCACCACCGACAAGGCAAATATGGCAATCCAGCCTGATGTGGCCCGGTTGTCAAAGCTGAGGATGCCCCAGTCCCACAGCACCCAGATCAGCGCACCGACCACTGCGATGACCAGCAGCATACCGAACGACCCGATCGAGCGCATTGTTGCACGCAAATAAATCACGTAGCCGACGAACAGCGCCAATCCTATCAAAACGACCAACGGCAGCTGGCCGTCCCAGTTGTCGCGTGCCCAGGCAACGTAGTTCAGATCGGTCGGATTGAAGGTTGCCGCAATCAGAAAGAAGGCGAATAGCCAGCGCAGGAAAAAGCCCATTGGAATGCGTCCTCGTCTGTGTTGCGGCGAAACTGGCGCGCATATTGGCCGCTGTCCAGCCTTTCGTCTGCCAGAAGCGCGTCGTTTTGGCAGTTTCGCGTTCGGCATCGTGTCGCTATACCGCCTGCGGGTTTTCATCGAATACGGAACACATCATGGCCAACGTCGCAGTTGTCGGCGCCCAGTGGGGCGACGAAGGAAAAGGCAAGCTGGTCGATTGGCTGAGCGAACGTGCCGACGTCATCGTCCGTTTCCAAGGTGGCCACAATGCGGGTCACACGCTGGTCATCGACGGCGAGGTTTTTAAACTCAGCCTGCTGCCCAGCGGCATCGTCCGAACCGGCAAGCTGAGTGTGATCGGCAACGGTGTGGTCCTCGACCCTTGGGCGCTGCTGGACGAGATCTCGCGGCTTGGAGAGCAGGGGGTCAAGGTGACGCCCGACAACCTGATGATCGCCGAGAACACGCCGCTGATCCTGCCTGTGCATGGAGAGCTTGATCGCGCGCGCGAAAACCAGAACTCGGTAGCCAAGATCGGCACGACTGGGCGCGGGATTGGTCCCGCTTATGAAGATAAAGTGGGGCGGCGCACTGTGCGTGTGGCGGATCTGGCCGATCCGGCAACTTTGGACGCGCGGTTGGACCGTCTGTTGCTGCATCACGATGCGCTAAGGCGCGGGCTTGGCTTAGAAACCGTCGACCGCGACGCGCTGAAGGCCAAATTGCTTGAGGTTGCACCGAAGGTTCTGGAATTCGCGCAACCCGTTTGGAAAGTGCTCGGAGAGCAGCGCCGGGCCGGGAAACGTATTCTGTTCGAGGGCGCTCAAGGCTCGCTGCTGGACATCGATTTCGGAACATACCCGTTTGTCACCTCGTCAAACACGACTGCCGGAATGGCCGCAACCGGTTCCGGCCTAGGCCCGGGCGCGGTCAATTTTGTTCTGGGGATCGTCAAGGCCTACACCACCCGCGTTGGCGAGGGTCCGTTTCCGACGGAACTGGACGATGCCGATGGCCAACGGCTGGGTGAGCGCGGACACGAATTCGGCACGGTGACAGGTCGCAAGCGGCGTTGTGGCTGGTTTGATGCGGTTCTGGTGCGCCAGACCTGTGCGACCAGCGGTGTGTCGGGAATCGCGCTGACGAAACTCGACGTTCTCGACGGGTTCGAGGAGCTCAAGATCTGCACCGGCTATGAGCTTGACGGAAAGAAGCTCGACTATTTGCCCACCGCTGCTGACCAGCAAGCGCGGGTGAGGCCGATCTACGAAAGCATGCCGGGGTGGAATGACAGCACGGCAGGCGCGCGCAGCTGGGCCGATCTTCCTGCCGAGGCGATCAAGTATGTGCGCCGGATTGAAGAGTTGATCCAGTGCCCGGTCGCGCTGGTTTCGACCAGCCCTGAGCGCGACGATACGATCCTTGTGACCGACCCATTCGCCGACTGATGGCAAATTCGGACAAGCCTGGACTGACCCTAAAGCAGCGCAAGCGCTGGTCGCTTCTGATTCTGTTGGTCGGGCTGCCGCTCTACATCGTGGTGGCCGTCAGCGTTTTGAACTGGCTTGGCCGGCCACCGTTCATCGTCGAATTACTGGTCTATGTCGTGCTTGGCGTTCTCTGGGCGCTGCCATTCCGGGCGGTTTTCCGAGGCATTGGCCGCGGCGAGGACGAGTAGCGGTCGAGCGGGTTGGTGGACCAGTGAGGTTGGCCATTAGCTGACCTTCGAAACGCCGGCCTTCTGTGCACGGCCAGCGTTGCAGTTGGTCCAACGTCCGCATCAGGCGATTTGCGCCCTTACGCCGTGCCTGGTCAAAGGCGCGTTCAAACCAATCCAACACCACAAACGACAAAGACCGGGCGCGGGGCCCGGTCCTGTCACACACTCAGATTACCATTAAAGTCACGCACTCAAATTACCATTGAAGCTCTATTGGTTTCCGGCTGCCCGGAACCGGGTGTCTTCGGCAACGGCAAACTTGCCGCGTTTGAGCCGTACGATCCTGCCATCACGCAGCAGGCGGCCGAAGGTTCGCAAGGCGTCTTCACGCTTCAGCCCGTCGCGTTGTTCCAGAACGCGGCTCATCACCAAAGGACGTGTCACATGGGACCGGCCTTCGACATGGGTTGCATAAGCCGCCGCGGCCTCCATCAGTTCCGGCAATTCCCGTGCTTCCTGCTCAGCCACGAATTCCGCGAATGAGCTGGTAGTTGGGACTTCGGATGAAGCGGCCTTTTCTTCGCCACCGGCGTCGCTGTTGGCGACCCTGCGGGGGCGTACAGAAAGGGATTTCTCGCCGTCGTCGCCGTCAACGCGCAGTGATGGAACCAGCATCAGAGGCGCCGCAGCGGCGTTCATTTCTGGTCTTACGTCGCGGTGACCTGATCGATTGGCGGATGGGCGCTGAGGCCGGACGGCTTTGGCCAGATCGTCGCGGAACTGCGTCATTGCGTTGTCGTCGTTTTGGGCACCGGGACCACGCCCACCGTCCGCGCGGGTTGCCGCAACCGCAGCTTTGAGATGCGCGATGGCCGAGCGGCGGCGGCTACCTTCATGCTCGTTCATTTCGGAGTTGGTTTTCTCCAGAATCCGGTCGACGGCTACATCGCCGCGCGCCACAGGTGCCTTGGCGAAAGCCTCAAATTCTTCATCATCCAGATCTGTCGCCTCGACAGCGTCGCCCCGGTCTTCAATGCTGCTTTCGGGGGAGTCATCCGTTGCTGTGTCGTCACTGGCCTGGGCCATCTCGTCAAGGTCGTCCTCAACGGGACCGACCTCAGAGGTGTCTTTTTGGGCGTCGGCCCATTTCTGGGCTTCGTCAGCGTCCTTCATGGCATCGGCTTTGCGCAACTCGGCAAGGCGCGCGGAAAGATCATCCTCGACTTGAGGAGCCGCTGGCGTGTCGGCAACCACGGGAGTTTCCACTTTCTCTGGCGTAGCTTCCGCAGACACGTCGGTGCCTTCGGTTGTCTCAGTGACGCTATCGGTCACCTCGTCTTCGCCATCGGCCACATCAGGGAGCGCCGCAACCTCTGCGTGGTCATCGTGCTCTGACGTTTGCGCCGGTTCGTCGACGTCGGCTTCAGCAATCGCGGGAATGACATCCGCCGGTTCATCCAGGACGGACGGAACCTCCTCATCTTCGTCCTGATAGCCATTGTAGACGCTGTCAGTAGCAATAGGTGCCACGGGCTCAGGCGCGACCGGTGTTTCAAGGCGCAATGGTGCCGGTGCGCTGGCAGCATTTGCTGCGGCATCCGGGGGGAAACGCGACTCTTCCTCGACAAATCCGCCAAGGTCACCACCGGAGCGCGCGACGACTGCACGAATGCGGCTCAGCTTGTCTGCGACCGAATCAGGTGCGGCGGCAACAGCCGCCGGGGCAGCGACTGGTGCCGGAGCCGGAGCAACTGGCGCAGGCGCTACGGCAGGAGCAGCGGCTGGTGCTGCGTCGGTCTGGCGCAGAACGACGCCATCGTCGTTCAGGCGCGCTTGGATGCGGCCGGGCTGGGACTGCGCGGCAATACGCTGCAGCATGGCCATGTCCGGGGTCGGCGGTTCGGCACCGAAGTAACGGTCATCAGCTGCCAGGTCGCGGAAGTATTCGGCAATAGACTGCATCGTCGAGAAGGGATCGTCGAACCCTTCCAGAGTGCAGGAAAACGTCCCATAAGAGACCGTGAGAATTTTGGATGCGCCAGTCATGTTGCTATCGCTTTCTTTCCGAACCAGCCTAAAGGTTGTACTGATGATAGGTTCGCAAACCGGAACGAAACTACGTTTTGGGCGGTATTTTTTCCGGGCTAGAATGTGATCGGTTTCCAGAATGCCCGATAAAAGCCACGATTCACAGCAGATTGTCCGCGTTTTGGAAACAATAGGGCTGATTGGCGGTGGCGAGATCGGCAACAATGACTTCGCCGACCTGAAACTATTCACTGCGATTCTCGTTGCCGCTGACGGCGGCGCAAATGCAATTGTTGAAAAAGGACAAGTTCCGGTTGCAGTGATCGGCGACCTGGATTCCGTCTCGGACGCTGCGCGTGAAGCGATCCCCGATGACCGGCTGCATCATGTCTCGGATCAGAACACCACGGATCTTGAGAAATGCCTGGCGCTGATCGACGCACCACTGATCCTTGGCGTTGGATTTCTCGGGGGTCGGCTGGATCACCTGCTGGCGGCTTGCTCGGCGATTGCGGCACCGAAGGCGCCGCCTTGCCTGTTGCTTGGAGCCAAGGACATTGTGTTAGCCGCACGCGGCACGCTGAGGCTTGATCTGACGGCGGGAACGCGCGTTTCGCTGTTCCCAATGGCCCCGTCACAGGGGCGCGCAACTGGTCTGCGTTGGCCGATTGACGAACTGGCGTTCGCATTGGGACAGCGGACTGGTGTTTCAAACGAGGCAACGGGGCCCGTGACGCTGACGTTCGATAACCCGGGAATGCTGGTTATTCTGCCACGCTCGGCGCTGGCGGTTGCGGTGCAGGCATTGCAGGGCTGAGCGACAGGTGGCGCTCGCGGAGCAGTATGTACAAGCCTGCTGCCACAGTGACGACGATTCCTGCAAGCGCCAGACCGTTCGGGAAGTCCTGGAACACCACCCAGCCGACGAAGGCAGCGAAGGGGATTTCGACGTATTGCACTGGCGCGACCGTGGCCGAAGGTGCGAACCGCAAGCTCCAGGTCATGAACAGATGTGCAATGGTGCCGATCACTCCGAGGAACGCGAACAGCAGCCAGTCGCCCCCGACCGGCAGGACAGTTGCTGCATCTGACCAGCCAAGCGGCGGGCCGATCAAAACAATCAGAGAGAGCACGATCACGGCCGAGATGCCGCTGGCAGCCTGTAAGGTGATCGGGTCCGATTCTTTTGCGACTTGTCGTGTTACCAACATGAACAGTGAGAAGACGACTGCGACGCCAAGCGGCAGCAATGCCGGTGCACCGACCGAAGCGAAGCTGGGTTGTACAACCATCAGCGTGCCGATGAACCCGACGACGCAGGCCGCCAGGCGGCGCGCGCCGACGTGCTCATCCAGCACGTAGCGACCCAGAATCAGCATGATGAACGGCATCACAAAGGCAATGGCCACCGCATCCGCCAGCGGCAGAAACCTCAGCGAGGCGAACATCAGCCACAGGCCCGCGATATGGAGGATCGCCCGCCAGGCGCACAGATGCCAGACCCGCGGGGTCAGGCGCATTCCCGTCCCTTTGCGTAGCGCCAGCGGCACCATGGTCAGCGCCTGAACGCCGAACCGCACGATCACGAGCGTGCCCAGCGTATAGGATGCGCCGAGAAACTTCGCGGTCGCATCGCCAAGCGGTGCTAGCACGCAAAATCCGACCATAAGAAGGATGCCCAGAAACGGGCGGTCATGGGCCATCGCGCAACCCTATGGCAGTTAACTGACTGGCGAAACCGCAATCGGAACGTCGCGCGGGACGGCGGCGTTGGGAAAGAGGAAAGTGCCTCCGGCGGCGATATTCTTGAACCAAAGATGGATTGGGTGTGGGTGCGTATCTGTCGTCGCGTCTGACAATTCGATCAGCAATTCGGGACGTTCACGGCCAACCCGCCCAGCGAGGTTTCCTTGTACTTCACGCTCATGTCCTCGCCGGTCTGGCGCATGGTTTCGATGGCTGCGTCCAGCGGCACAAGATGGCTGCCGTCTCCGCGCAATGCCAGACTGGCCGCTGAAACGGCCTTGATCGCGCCCAGACCATTGCGTTCGATGCAAGGCACCTGAACCAGCCCCTTTACCGGATCGCAGGTCATGCCCAGATGATGCTCCAGCGCAATCTCGGCGGCATTTTCAACCTGTTCCGGCGTGCCACCCATGACAGCGCACAAACCGGCGGCAGCCATCGCGGCGGCGCTGCCGACTTCTGCCTGGCAGCCGCATTCCGCGCCGCTGATCGAGGCGTTGTGCTTGACCAGCCCGCCGATGGCGGCGGCCGTTAGCAGGAAATCCGGCACGCCAGAGGCGCCTGCACCAGGCACGTGATCAAGCCAATAGCGGATCGTCGCGGGAACGACGCCCGCGGCTCCGTTGGTGGGTGCGGTTACAACCTGGCCTCCGGCAGCGTTTTCTTCGTTCACCGCCATAGCGTAGGTGCTCATCCAGTCGTTGATTGTGTGCGGTGCGGTCAGGTTCATACCGCGCTCGGCCAATAGCGCTTCATGGATGCCCTTCGCGCGTCGGCGGACGTTCAGGCCTCCGGGCAGGGTGCCTGCGGTCGTCAGGCCACGTTCGATACAATCGTTCATGACGGTCCAGATGCGGGTCAGACCGGCGTCCAGCTCCGCCGCACCTATCCGGCTGAGTTCGTTAGCGCGTTTCAACTCGGCGATGGATTTGCCGGTGTCGGCGCACATCTGGAGCATTTCAGCGGCTGTTTTGAATGGATACGGAACCGGAGGACCGTCATCGGTGTCGGCTCCTGCCTCCAGTTCAGCCTCGGTCAGAACGAAGCCGCCACCGACGGAATAATAGGTCTCTGTGGTGATGACGTCGCCTTGTGCGTCCGTGGCAGACAGGATCAACCCGTTCGCATGGCCGGGCAAGATGCGATCATAATCGAACGTCAGGTGGTTGACGGGATCGAACCTCAACGGCGGCAGGCCATCTGGCGAGACGGTTTTTTCGGTATGGATCGTAGCCAGCGCTGCCTCGGCCCGCTGGGCGTCGTAATCGTCAGCCCGAAACCCGGCAAGGCCAAGGATCACCGCTCGGTCGGTGGCGTGCCCAACGCCGGTGAATGCGAGCGAGCCGTGCAGGCTGGCCCGCAGACCGGCAACCGTGAAAGGCAAGGCGCGCAGGTGGTCGAGAAACCGCGATGCGGCGACCATCGGACCAATGGTGTGCGAAGATGATGGGCCGATGCCGACCTTGAACATTTCAAATACGGACAGAAACATAGCGCGCACCTTTCGATCAGGCACCTAATGGACCATGCGACGGCAACTGCTAGTCTGGAACCGACGCATGGGAGTTTTGAAAGGACCTGCGATACCCGTTCAACTACGTCTCAATACCGTCACGATGTGGGTAATCGAGAAATAGAACCGCCCCTGTTCGACACGCCTGGTCTGTTCGGCTGCCCAGTCCCGCGCTATTGCTGCGGGCACCAGTTTGTTCTCGATAACATAGCGTTCCATCGGCGTCATCATCATCCAGGCAAGGCCACCGGGGCGCAGATGATTGTCGACGAAAGTAACCGGAACAATTTGTTCCACGGCGAACCCGGCTGCGTGGCCAAGGCTTGGCAATTTTTCGGGCACCGCGCGTTCTACCAAGTGATGATCCCAGGCCTTGATCATTCGCGCCATGCGCGCCGGATCATCACTGGCCCAGTGAAAACTGCCAAAATGCATGTCTGCGATAACCAGTCGCCCTCCGGTTCGCAAAACGCGGTGACACTCGGCCAAGGCGGCCGGAATATCCGGGAGATACTCAAACACCTGGACCGAGACGGCCTTGTCAGCGCTAGAGTCTTCCAGTGGAAGCTCGGTTGCACTGCCGTCCAACACCGTGACGTTTCCACGCCCGCTTGCCAGATTCTGCGCAGTGTCGCGCATCGGGGCGCTGGGGTCGATGCCAATGGCGTGACCATCCGAACCGACTGCCCGCGCGATATCGATCAGCATATGTCCGGGGCCGCTGCCGATATCAATAATAACCTCGCCGCGAGCGGGTGCCAGAAGATCAAAGCTTGCGCGTCGGCGGCGCGTAAAATCCGCCCCTTGATAGACGTCTTCCAAAATAGCGGTTGTTGCGCTGTCAAATTCCAGCATCGCATTTCCCTCGTGTCCGATAGGTCACGATAGCATTGTTGGAGACGGCACTACCAATTGCCACTGTCGCTATGGATGGGATGGCCCTATAACCCACCGGAATTTGTAGGGGGGACATGCGATGACAGGCGATCTTAGCCCGATTGACACAGCGAAATTCGTCGCCGCCAGCCGGGCCTGTGAATTCGTCGAAAATGGCATGCGTGTCGGGCTTGGCACCGGTTCAACGGCGGCCTGGATGGTGCGGTGTCTGGGAGAGCGACTTAGACGGGACGGGTTGAAGATCTCTGGTGTACCGACATCCACCCGCACGGCCGAGTTGGCGCGAAAGGTTGGGATCGACGTGATCTCGCTTGACGAAGCCAAATGGCTGGACCTGACGATTGATGGTGCCGACGAGTTTGATGGCGAAATGAACCTGATCAAAGGCGGCGGCGGGGCGCTTTTGCAGGAAAAGATCGTGGCGACGGCAAGTGATCGGATGATCGTGATCACTGACGTCAGCAAAGAGGTCGAAACCCTTGGCGCGTTCCCGTTGCCGGTCGAAGTAATCCCGTTTGGCTGGCAGACGACGAAGGCTCTGATCGAAGAGACGCTGGTCAATATGGAGGTGTTGGGACAGGACTGTTCGTTGCGGATGAACGGCGACGCGCCTTTCGTCACCGACGAGGGCAATCACATTCTTGATCTGCATCTGAAACGCATCGGCAACCCACGCCAAATGGCTCTGGTATTGAACCAGATCCCCGGGATCGTCGAAAATGGTTTGTTCATAGATATTTGTGACGTGGTGGTGATCGGCCATGGCGACGGGCGCGTCGAAACCCGTGATATCAACGCTGGCACGCGCGAGGAAAGCCAGCTGGACGTTGCCGTGGCCGACAATATTTTTGCTGACATCACTGACTGAGCCAGTATCGGAGCCTGCGATTTCATGACTTTCGACTATGATCTTTTTGTGATCGGCGGTGGCTCGGGCGGGGTGCGTGCGGCGCGGGTTGCTGCTGGCGAACATGGCGCAAAAGTCGCGCTGGCCGAGGAATACCGCATGGGTGGCACCTGCGTGATCCGGGGCTGTGTCCCCAAAAAACTGATGGTCTTTGCGTCAGGGTATTCCCGGATGGGCGCGGATGCGCGGGAATATGGTTGGGAATTTGGTGACGCCACATTCTCGTGGGACCGGTTTCGCCTGAAACTGCGGGCCGAGCTGGACCGGCTCGAAGGTGCCTATCGGCGCACACTGAGCAATGCCGGGGTCGAGGTGTTCGACAGCCGCGCAACTGTTGCAGGCCCGCATGAGGTCAGGCTGGCGGATGGTACGATCAAATCGGCCAAGCACATTTTGATCGCCACGGGTGGCTCACCGTTCGTGCCGGAAACGCTGGACGGCCATGAGCTGGCCTGGGTCTCGAACGACATATTCCTGATGGAGGCGCTGCCAAAATCAGTATTGATCGTCGGGGGCGGCTACATTGCCTGCGAATTCGCCTGCATCCTCAATGGTCTGGGTGTCGAGGTGACGCAATTCTATCGCGGGGCACAGATCCTGCGCGGCTTTGACGGCGAATCGCGCGGTCACCTGGCCGAACTGATTCGGGACAGTGGCGTCGATCTGCATGTGGGCGCCGATGTGGTGAAGATGAAACAAGGTGATGATGGTATCCAAGTTACCTCGACGACGGGCCATGACCAGTCATATGACAGGGTGATCTATGCCACCGGGCGCAACCCGAACACCGATGATCTGGGTTTGGAGGAGGTCGGCGTGACGCTGGGCCGGCGCGGCCAGATTGAGGTGGACGCCTATTCGCAGACTTCAGTGCCGTCGATCTTTGCAGTGGGCGATGTGACGGACCGGATCAACCTGACGCCGGTGGCGATCCGAGAGGGGCATGCTTTTGCCGACACGATGTTTGGTGGCCAAAAACGCAAAGCCGATCACGATCTTGTGCCTGCGGCGATTTTCACTCAGCCGGAATACGGCAGCGTTGGACTGACTGAGGAGGACGCCCGCGAAGAGTATAAAATCGAGGTTTACTGCACGTCGTTCCGACCGATGCAGGAGGCATTTGCAGGACGCGAGGGCAAAGTGCTGCTAAAACTGATCATTGACGCCGGAACGCGCCGGGTGCTTGGCTGTCACATCATCGCGCCAAATGCGGGCGAGTTGATCCAACTGGCCGGAATTGCAGTGAAGAACGGGCTGACCAAGGAAGACTTTGACCGCACGGTTGCCGTGCATCCGACAGTGTCCGAAGAACTGGTCACAATGGCGCAGCCCGTAAGAACAGCTTGATTTTCAGGTGCGAACGCGCATCTACAACATGAAACCGATGACAAAGGGATAGATGACCTATGGCAGGTAACAACGGCGGACCCTGGGGCGGCGGCGGCGGCCAAAGCGGCGGCGGCGACGATGACGGGCGCGATGGACGCGGCGGCGGTGGCCGACGACCAACCGGTGGCAGTCAGATCCCGGAAATCGACGAGATCGTCAAAAAAGGTCAGGAGCAATTGCGCGTTCTGATGGGCGGTCGTGGTGGCGGTGGCCGCACAAACGGAACTGGCGGCGGCGGAGGTGGTCCTGCCATCGGTCGCGGAACCTTCGTAATCGCCGGTCTGGTGGCTGCGGGCCTGTGGCTGTTCACATCATTCTATTCGGTAAAGCCGGAAGAGCAGTCGGTTGAATTGTTCCTCGGCGAGTTCTCGTCTGTGGGAAATCCGGGCCTGAACTTCGCCCCCTGGCCGGTCGTCAAGGCCGAGGTGATCGCGGTGACACGCGAACGCTCAGAAGATATCGGACTTGGCCGCAGCGGATCGTCCGGCGGTGACGGGCTGATGCTGACGACGGATGAGAACATCCTCGACATCGATTTCCAGGTGGTCTGGAACATCAATGACCCGGCGGCTTTCCTGTTCAACCTGTCCGACGGCCCACAAACCGTGCGTGCCGTATCGGAATCCGCGATGCGCGAGATTGTCGCCGGAAGCGAGCTTGCGCCGCTGTTGAACCGCGATCGCGGTGCCACTGCCCAACGTGCTGAAGAGCTGATCCAGACGACGCTCGACAGTTATGAATCGGGCATCAACATCGTCCGGGTGAACCTCAACAAGGCGGACCCGCCGCGAGAAGTGATTGATGCTTTCCGTGACGTGCAGGCGGCCGAACAGGAACGCGACCGGCTGGAACGTCAGGCCGACGCCTATGCCAACCGGGTGCTGGCAGGCGCGCGCGGTGAAGCGGCGCAGGTCCTGGAAGAGGCTGAAGGTTACCGCGCCCGCGTCGTGAACGAAGCCGAGGGTGAAGCGAGCCGTTTCTCGGCAGTTCTGGCCGAATACGAAAAGGCCCCCGAAGTGACGCGTAAGCGTCTTTACCTGGAAACCATTGAAGAAGTGTTGGGCCGGGTCGACAAGGTGATTCTGGATGAAGGAAGCGACGGAGGCGGACAGGGTGTTGTGCCGTACTTGCCGCTTAACGAATTGCGCCGCCAGCCCGGAGGGTCGAACTGATGAACCGATTTACAATACTCATTGTAGCCGCATTCCTAATCATCATCGCGCTGATGTCGTCAATCTTCATTGTTGACGAACGCGAAAAGGCGCTGGTGCTGCAATTCGGCCAGATCAAACGGGTCGAGGAAGATCCCGGGCTGTCATTCAAGGTGCCGCTTATCCAGGAGGTCGTGCGTTATGACGACCGCATCCTGTCGCTGGATACGGCGGCGATCGAGGTGACACCCTCGGATGATCGCCGCCTGGTCGTTGACGCCTTCGCGCGCTACCGGATTTCGGATGCGGTGCAGTTTCGTCAGGCGGTCGGACCCGGTGGGATTCCACTGGCCGAAGATCGGCTGGATCGCATTCTGATCAACGAAATCCGCGCCGTGCTTGGTTCGGAAGGTGTGACGTCGAATACGATCCTGTCGCCCGAGCGTGCCTCTTTGATGAACCGTATCCGCACGAGTGCGGATGCCGAGGCGGCCTCGCTTGGGCTGGACGTTGTCGACGTGCGGCTAAAACAGACCAACCTGCCGGAACAGAACCTGGCGGCGACGTTTGACCGGATGCGCGCTGAACGGGAACGCGAAGCTGCCGACGAACGCGCCCGAGGCGAAGAAGCCGCACAACGGGTTCGGGCGTTGGCGGACCGGACCGTGGTCGAGCTTGTGTCGGATGCAGGCCGCGAGGCCGAGATTGCCCGTGGTGAGGCGGACGCACAGCGCAACGCGATCTTTGCCGACGCATTTGGGGCTGATCCGGAGTTCTTCGAGTTCTATCGTTCACTAGCGGCCTATCAGGCCGCTTTGGGTGCGAACAACTCGACGATGGTCATCTCGCCCGATGGGGAATTCTTCGAATACCTCAAATCCGACAATCCGACCGGGCGCACATCTGAGTAATGGCAACACTGTTACTGGGTGCCGGGTTGGTTCTGGCGTTCGAGGGGCTGGTGCTTGCACTGGCCCCGCGTCGTCTCGAGGAGGCGCTTAAATTCCTGCTGTCGATCCCGCCGGAAACACGGCGGATGATCGGACTGGCATCGCTGGCGGGCGGGGTTGTTCTAATCTGGTTGGCGCGGTGGTTTGGCGCGTGACGATTTGGCCATGTTTCAACCTCGTAACGTCCAAGTGACGCGGTGCGACGGCCCGTGCCCTTGAAGCCTCTGCCATCAGCACCAAAATTGCTGTATCAACTCGCATCAGAGTATGTGCCATTGAGAAGGAGTGAGTACGTGAACCAACAGGCAATCACCCTACAGGCATCGCGGACATTGCCCGCCAATGCGCTGTGGACACTAACCGTCGGTCTTGGATTGATGCTGGCCAGCGCACTGGCAGCAGCGGCTCAGAACCGCCCCGTGACATTTGCCGATCTGGCCGAGCAGGTCAGTCCCGCTGTGGTGAATATCACCACCACCACCACCGTCGCTGGAAATACCGGATCCGGTCCGATCCTGCCCGAAGGGTCTCCGTTTGAGGATTTCTTCCGCGATTTCATGGATCGCAATGGCGAACCGGGTGACCGCCCCAGCCGCCCTCGTCGCAGTCAGGCTCTGGGCTCGGGCTTTGTGATTTCGGAAGACGGTTTTATCGTCACCAACAACCACGTCATTCAGGGTGCCGATGAAATCCTCATCGAATTCTTCGAAGGTGGCGAGTTGGAGGCGACGGTTGTCGGCACCGACAAGAACACCGACCTTGCGCTTCTGAAGGTGGAAGGCGACACGCCGCTGGCCTTCGTGCCATGGGGCGACAGTGAAGCCTCCCGCGTTGGCGATTGGGTCATGGCCATGGGCAACCCGCTGGGTCAGGGTTTTTCGATCTCGGCCGGGATCATCTCGGCACGCGGCCGCGCGCTTTCGGGCAGCTTTGACGACTTCATCCAGACCGATGCGGCGATCAACCGCGGTAACTCGGGCGGCCCGCTGTTCAATATGGACGGTCAGGTTATCGGCGTGAACACTGCGATCCTGTCGCCCAATGGCGGCTCGATCGGGATCGGCTTCGCGATGAGCAGCGAGGTCGCTACCAACGTGATCGACCAGTTGCAGGAGTTCGGCGAAACCCGCCGTGGCTGGTTGGGCGTGCGCATTCAGGACGTGACCCCGGATGTGGCCGAGGCTATCGGGCTGGAAGAAGCCCGGGGCGCCCTGGTGACCGATGTTCCTGAAGGTCCCTCGAAAGAGGCAGGCATTCTGGCTGGTGACGTGATCCTGACATTTGACGGCACAGACGTGCAGGACACGCGAGAACTGGTCTCGACCGTAGCGAACGCCCCCGTCGGCAAAGCTGTGCGGGTCATCGTTCACCGCGATGAAGGCACCCAGACCTTGCTGGTAACCCTGGGTCGTCGCGAAGATGCCGAGGCCGAAGCCGTTCCTGCTTCCGCCCCGGCGGATGAGCCGATCAATAAGGACGTTCTGGGCCTGTCAATCTCGCCCGTGACGGATGATCTGCGGTCTGAGATGAACCTTGCCGATGGTCTGGAAGGTCTGGTCGTGACCGAGGTTGGCGAAGATACCGAGGCCTTTGAAAAAGGTGTGCGGGCCGGCGACGTCATCACCGAGGCCGGCCAGCAGCCGGTGGCGAGTGTCGGTGACCTGGAAGCCCGGATCGAAGACGCCCGCGAGGCAGGTCGCAAGTCGATCCTGCTGCTTGTGCGTCGCGACGGCGACCCAAGGTTCGTGGCGCTATCGCTGGACGGTTGAGCCAATCGACATGGAATAGAAAAGCCCCGCTCCGGCGGGGCTTTTTTTTGGGATGTCTGGATTGAGCCCATTCTGCTCAATGCTGCGGGGTGGTTGAACGACCGTGAACACTTTAAGAGCGGACATGCCGGGATGAGGTGACTTACCCGCAGATCACTCAGCGAAGACGTGCGCTAGAAGTAACTCTAGAATTTACTCTGAGATAAACCGGTTCTCCATCTCGACCTCTTGCTGGCGCATCAGTTTCCATGCTGTTTCCATGTGGTCTGACATAATCGCTTTCGCTTTGTTCGCATCGCCATGGCGCAGAGCGACGATCAGTTGCCGTTGGTGATCTCTGCCCTGTTTCCACAGTTCGATGTTGGGCGGTGAGTAGAGGCGGCGATAGACGGTCAGATCACTTAGCAGGTTCACCATGAAGTCAATCATAAATCCGAGCAGGGGGTTCTGGGCCTGCTCGGCAAGGATGGCGTGAAACCTCAGCGATGCGACGTGTTGGTCGCGTTCCTCGTCAAGCGTCGCCGCTGGTTCAGAGTACTCTGCGACGTTCTTCTCAAGCAACTCTAGGACATCTTCGGGCAGCTGGCCTGCAAGGGACGCAGCAAGCTCTGGCTCTAGCTTCAGGCGCAATTCGTAGATGTCGCCGATGGTCAGGTCCTTGAAGTAGAAATAATTGCCAAGCAATGCCTTGGCGCGCTGTCGGCTGACCTCATGCACAAAGCTTCCACCGCCGGGGCCGGTACGCGTCTTGATCAACCCTTGCGCTTCTAGCACGCGCATCGCCTCGCGGATCGTGCCTTTGGCCATACCAAAACGCTGGATCAACTCGACCTCGCCTGGCAGGCGGTCGCCGGCCTGCAAGCCCTGTTCGACCACCCAATCTTTGATCGCCTCGGCGACCTGTACGGGGCGGCTGAGCTTCGGTTCAGCTTTCGAGCGGGTGGTGGCAGGCGGCAAGTTGATCTTCTCCCATCTCGTTCAGGTCCGGCACGTTCGTACGGCAGATTTCGGTCGCGCGCGGGCAACGACCGGCAAAGGCACAGCCAGGTGGCGGGTTCAGCGGGTCGGGCAGTTCTAACCCTTTCTGTTCGGGTGCCTTGAGCGGTTTGCCGACAACCGGTGCGCTGTCGGCCAGAAGTTTCGTATAAGGATGGCGAGGGTTTGCAAAGATACTTTCGGCGCGCCCGATCTCTACCACGGCACCAAAGTACAGCACGATGATCCTGTCGCTCACGGCTTCGACGACGGCAAGGTCATGCGTGATGAAAAGATAGGTCAGCCCAAAACGCAATTTCAAATCCGCCAGCAGATTGAGCACTTGCGCCTGGACCGAAACGTCCAACGCCGAGACCGGTTCATCCAGAATAATGATCCGTGGGTCGGCGGCCAACGCCCGCGCGATGCCGATCCTTTGCGCCTGCCCGCCGGAAAACTCGTGCGGATAGCGATTCAGAAACTCCTCGCGCAGGTTGACTGAGGCAAAAATTTCGCTGATGCGCCTATCGCGCTGGGGCCTTTGCATCCCGTGCAGTTGCTTGAGCGGCGCCTCCATGACCTGACGGATGGTCTTGCGCGGGTTGAGAGAGCTTTGCGGGTCCTGAAAGACATATTGGATCAGCTTGCCGAATTCTGCCGGGTCCGCCGTATCAAGCGCGCTGCCTTCGATTTCGATTCGGCCTTCGCTTGGCTCCAGCAGTCCCACCAGCATCCGTGCAAGCGTGGACTTCCCGCAGCCGGATTCACCCACCACACCTAGCGTCTCGCCCGTCGCCACCTCAAAACTCATTGGCCGCACCGCCCGCACCCCCGGCGGCGCCGGTCCAAACAGCGGCTTTTTCAGCGGGAATGTCTTGGCAAGATCATCGACTTTGAGCGCGGGCATTAGATGGCCTCCTCTGGATAGAGGCAGCGCACCGCTCGTGATGACGGCCCCGCAAGCGCAATGGTGCCAGCACGGCAGGTGTCCTGCGCTTTGTCGCAGCGGGGCGCAAATGCGCAGCCCGCAGGCAAGTCGTCCACCACCGGCGGCAGGCCGGGAATGGCATCCAGTTCGCGCCGCCCGCCGCCCAGTTCCGGGACACAAGCGATCAGACGTTTGGTGTAAGGATGCGCGGGCGCGTCAAGCACTACTTGCGTGGGGCCTTCTTCGACGATGCGCCCGGCATACATTACCGCCACGCGGTCACACAGTTGCGCCACCACGCCAAAATCGTGGGTGATAAAGATGATCGCCAACCCCCGATCGCGGCGCAAGTCGTCGAGCAATGTCAGGATCTGCGCCTGCACGGTCACGTCAAGCGCCGTGGTCGGTTCATCGGCGATGATCACATCCGGCGCGTTCGCCAGGGCCATCGCGATTCCGATCCGTTGCCGCATGCCGCCGGACATCTCGTGCGGGTAATTGTCCACCCGCGCCTCGGCATTGGGAATGCGGACATCATTCAGCAGCTGAATCGCGCGCTCCCGCGCCTCGGCGTTCGACACCTTGTGATGCGACTTGATGGCCTCGGCCAGTTGCTGCCCGATGCGATAGAGCGGGTGCAGGGTGGAAAGTGGGTCCTGGAAGATATAGGCGACCCGGTCGCCGCGTTTCCGACGAAGAGACTCGTAAGGCGCACCGATCAGGTCCTCGCCCTGAAACCGCACCGCACCGCCGGTGATCACGCCGGGTGGCGAGGCGACGAGGCCCATGACGCTGAGCGCCGTCACGGATTTGCCAGAGCCACTTTCGCCAATCACACCAAGGCATTCGCCGGGCTTTACCGCCAGCGACACGCCGCCTACGGCGCGGTAAACACGCTGGCCCACATGGAACTGCGTCTCAAGGTCCTGGATAGCCAACAGATCGTCGGTCGCGGCGGGCGTATCGCCAACACGCTCGACCAACGTGGTGGCGCGCGGACGCGACAGGGCGCCCGACCGCAGGCGCGGGTCAAGCGCATCCCGCACGCCGTCGCCCAAAAGGTTGATGGACATGACAATCAGGAAAATCATGATCCCCGGCACAATCGACGTATGCGGATGCGAGATCATCGCCGAGCGGGCCTCGCCCAGCATCGAGCCCAAATCGGCCTGGGGCGGTTGTGATCCCAGCCCAAGGAACGACAGGCCCGCAGTTTCAAGGATCATCCAGCCAACCGTCGTGGACATCGCAATGACAATCACCGGCAAGACGTTGGGCAAAAGTTCTGTCAGGATAATGCGGCTATGCCCCATCCCGGCCAACCTTGCGGCATCTATGAACTCGCGACCCGCAAGCCCGACAGTGATGCCGCGAATGTTGCGTGCAAAGAACGGAACGTTGACGGCAGCCACGGCAATCAGGGCGTTCATCAATCCCGGTCCAAGCGCGGCTACAATGGCTAGCGCCAACAGGATATAGGGAAATGCCATCAACATATCGACGCCGCGCATGATGATGTTGTCGGTGCGCCCGCCGAAATACCCCGCGATGATCCCGATAGCTGACCCTATCGTCGCAGCAATCAGCGCGGCGGCGATCCCGATAGCAAGTGACAGGCGCGTTCCATGCAGCAGGCGGCTGAGAAGATCACGCCCCAGATGGTCGGTGCCCAGCAGATGTCCTTCGGAAAACGGGCGTTTGAACCGGTCGGCGGTGGCCGTGACGTCCGGATCATTCAGGGGCAAGATCGGCGTGATCAGAACCAGCAGCAGGATCGCCGACAGCACCACGGCCCCCATTGCCGCCAATCGATTGCGAAACAATAGTTTGAAAAAGGCGCTCATGTCTTGATTCTCGGATCAAGCAGGCTTTGCGCCACGTCCACGGCAATGTTGAACAGAACATAGCAGGCGGCCACAATGACAACGCCGCCCTGCACCAGCAAAAGGTCACGCTTCAGAATGGCATCGACCAACATCCGACCGACCCCGGGCCACTGGAACACGATCTCGATATAGACTGCGCCAGACAGGACGAACCCGGCCTGAATGCCCAAGATCGGAATGATCGACACCATCGCTGCGCGCAGCGCATGGCCCATGATCACGCGGCGCTCCGGCACGCCTTTGGCCCGGGCGGTCCGGATGAAGTCCTGGCGCAGCACCTCAAGCATCGCCGAGCGGCTGAGACGTGCGATAACGCCCGTGGCGACGGCGGCCAATGCCAGCGCGGGCATTGTCAAATGGCGGATCAGATCGGGCAAATCCCCGCCGCCATAGATCGCGAACATGCCGGACACCGGCAACCAGCGCAGGTTCACCGCGAACAGCAGGATCATCATCATGCCAAGAAAGAAGGACGGCACTGAAATGCCGATCAACACGACAAAGGTGATTGCCTTGTCCGCAAACCCATACTGACGCGCCGCCGAAACCACACCGGCCAGAATTCCAAGCAGGGAACACAGGGTGAATGCGGTGCCTGCAAGGATCAGCGTTGCGTTGAACCGCTCAAGAACCTCATCAATCACGGGCCGGTTGAGCGAGAAAGAGCGACCGAAATCTCCGGTCAGCATGTTGCCAAGCCAGATAAAATAACGCTGTACCATAGGCTTATCGAGCCCGAGGTCGCGGTTCAGTTTCTCGACATTCTCGGGCGTCGCGTAGGACCCTAGGATCGCCGTCGCCGGATCACCGGGAATTAGCGACATGATCAGGAAAACGATGATCGTGATCCCCAAAAGCACCGGGATGGCCGAGAGCAGCCGTTTCAGGATGTAACTGACCATGGCGCCCTCTTGGCATTGGTTCCGGGCCGGAAAGGTATCCGGCCCGGAGTGTGCTGCTTCAGTTTTTCACTACACCTTGCAGATGCAGCAGGAACGAGGGTTCAAGACCGAAGTTTTCCACCCGGTCATTGGTGACCGCGTTCTGTTTCCAGTTGGCGACAAAGACCCACGGCGCATCTTCCTGCACGATGGTCTGCATTTCTCGGTATAGTTCGGCGCGTTCTGCCTGATCCGTGGCAGTACGGGCCGCTTCAAGCAGTTCGTCGACTTTCGGATTGGCATAATAGCCCGAGTTAAAGCCGCCCTTGTCGGGCCAAGCGCCAGAGCGCAGCGCCAGATAAGGCAGCGTATCGGGGTCATTGGTCATCCATGCCATCTCTGCCATATCAGCCTTACCCTCAAGCCCCGGGTTCACCTCACCCAGGAAGGTGTTCCACTCATAGGTCTCGATCTTCACGTTCAGACCAACGGCTTGCAGATCGGCCTGAATCGCGGTGCCCATCGGAACAGGGTCAAGCATACCAGAGCCGCCTTCGGTGACATAGAAGGTCAGGTCCGCGCCTTCCATCCCGGCTTCGGCGATCAGTGCCTTGGCTTTTTCGGGATCGTAGGGATAGGGATCGAGCGCTTCGTTGTAAGCCCATGCAAAGGCAGGTGGTGTCGGTCCCGCAGCCACAGTTGCAGTGCCTTCAAGCACGTCGTTTACGATCGCTTCCTTGTTAATCGCATAGTTGGCCGCCTGGCGGATGCGCTTGTCGGCAAAGGGGCCCTCCTTGGCGTTCAGGATCAAGAACCAAACGTGCGGGCCTGCCTGTTCGGCGACAGCGAATTCGTCACCACCGAACTGGCCCAGCGAGGTTGGCGGCACTTCGACCATCAGGTCAATGCCACCTGCCAGCATCTCGGCCACCCGGGTATTGGCGTCGGTGATCGGGCGGAACACCACGGCTTCTGTCCCGGCAGCCTCGCCCCAATAGCCATCATTGCGTTCGACCACGACGGCCTCGTTTGACCGCCACTCGGCAAACTTGAACGGCCCAGTGCCGACAGGATTGCGTCCGAATTCTTTCCCATTCGCGGCAACCGCAGCAGGCGAAACCATCAGGCCGGTCGGATAGGCTAGGTTCGACAGGAACGGCGCATAGGGTGCGTTCAGCGTGAACTTGACCGTCATGGCATCAACAACGTCGGTCGATTCGACCGCCCCGAAGAAGAAGGACAGCGGGAACGGCCCGGTGTCGTGATAGGGATGTGATTCGTCCAGCATCCGATCAAAGTTGAATTTCACCGCCTCTGCGTCGAATGGTGTGCCGTCGTGGAAAGACACGCCGTCGCGCAACGTAAAGGTATATTCGGTGCCGTCATCGCTGATGTCCCAGCTGGTCGCCAGCGAAGGTTCTACTTCCAATGTGCCGGATTTGTAACGGGTCAAGCCCTCGTAAACATTCACAAGAATGCGGAAATCGTTCACTGCGGTCACGGCCGCCGGGTCCAGTGATTTCGGCTCTGCAATCTGGCCGACGATTAGAACCCCGGGTGGGGTTTGCGCATAGGCCGCTCCGCTCAGGCCACCCGCGACAAGGGCCGCGCCAGCGGCGGCCATCAGGCTCCTGCGGGTCCAGGATAATAACGTCATTTCATGTTCTCCCTGTTGATGTTCTGGCTGCATAATTATCATGATAAATTGCAATCGTCAATTTATCATGATAATTACTGAACCCTCAGCTAAGGTGACGTATGACGTTTTCGATTCTTGCCCGCGACCCCGACACAGGCGCCATTGGAGGCGCCGCCGCCACCGGCAGCCTGTGCGTGGGCGGTTGGGTGTTGCGCGGTGATCTACGCTCCGGCATGTCCGCCAGTCAGGGCGCGGCACCATCGACCTTTTGGGGCGAAGAGGTATTGCAGCACATGCGCGACGGGTCCACCGCCAGCGATGCGGTGTCCGTTGTCACATCCGCCGATCCCGGGCGCGCGTTTCGCCAGCTTGCCGCGATGGGGCTATCTGGCGAGGCCGCCAGCTTCACCGGCGAGAAAAACGAAGACGAAAAAGGCAGCCTTGCTTTCAACGGCGGAATCACCTCAGGAAACATGCTCGGCAATGGCAACGTCCTGGGCGCAATGGCGGATGCTTTCACCGGATCGGGACAAGATTTTGAGAGCCGTCTGTTGGGGGCCTTGAAGACGGCACAAGCCGCAGGCAGCGACTTTCGCGGGCTTCTGTCGGCCGCGCTCCTTGTTTTGCATCCGGATCGCCCGCCCCTGTCTTTGCGGATAGATCACCACGCTGACGATCCAATTGGCGGGTTGGAGGCACTCCATCGAAAAGCCACCACTGGCGATTACGCCGACTGGGTGCGGCAAGTCCCCGTAAGCTCTGACAGGAACCGGGTTCTTGACTGACTGGGGCGCACGGGCTGAAGTAATATTGAATGACCTTGCGGCCTGCTCCGAACCCGGGCCGGGCGTAACCCGCCTGCCATTTACGCCAGAACATCGCGCGGCTCTGGACCAGTTACAGGGCCAAATGCAGGCGACCGGCCTGACCGTCACGCTGGACGAAGCCGGCACCCTGATCGGTCGGCGCAAAGGCCCTGCGGGAACAAAAACGCTTCTGATGGGGTCGCATCAGGACTCGGTGCGCCAAGGTGGCGCCTATGACGGCATCATGGGCATCGTGCTGCCTCTGCTGGCGCTGGAAAAGCTGCGGTCTGACGGGGTGGACTTGCCATTCTCAGTCGAGGTGCTTGCCTTTGCAGACGAAGAAGGTGTGCGCTTTCCCACGGCTCTGGTTGGGTCACGGTCCTTGGCGGGGACATTCGACCCGGCGGTCCTGTCGATGCAGGACACAAACGGGGTTACGTTGCGCGACGCGATGATGTCTTTCGGGCTTGACCCGGATCGCATCGCCACCCTTGGTCGCGACCCGGCAAGCGTGATCGGCTTTGTCGAATCCCATATCGAACAGGGCCCTGTGCTCGAACGCGAAGACGAAGCCCTCGGTGTGGTGACCGCCATATGCGGGATCGAGCGGCACCTGATCGAGGTCACAGGAGAGACCGGTCATGCCGGAACCTTGCCAATGGCCGGACGGCGCGACGCTCTTGTCGCCGCCGCGTCCCTCGTAGCTGAGGTTGACAGGCTCGGGCAGAACACCCCCGACCTACGCGCCACGGTGGGTGCCTTCACTATCGAACCCAATGTGGTCAACGCGGTGCCGCGCCGCGTCCAGATGACCGCCGAATTCCGCTCACCCGACGACGCAACCCGCCGCAACGCGGGAGAAGCATTGCACCGGTTTACCCAGAATCTGGCTACAACAAGACAGCTGACAATTGAGGCAAAGTTGACCTATTCCCAAGAAGCTCAGCCCTGCGATGCTGAATTGTCTGACCATCTTGCCAAAGCCGCTCAGCACACCGGGACGCGCGCCATGTCTCTTCCCTCAGGCGCAACACATGACGCGTCTGCCATGGCGGACCTTTGCCCAATCGCCATGCTGTTCGTCAGATGCCGAGACGGGGTCAGCCACAAACCAGAAGAGTTTGCTGGCGCAGATGAAATGGGTTTAGCCATTTCAGCTCTAGCCGCGTTCTTGACGACTTTGGGTTGCGAGAGTGGTCAGGACACTTTGCTACCGTGAGGGAATCTCACTCTTTAATGTAGAAAAATTGGTTATTTGCTCGGGATCAATTCACTATGTCCAGAACATCCGGAAAGAGACCCGATGCGGACATCTGAACGAGCATTGCGGGTGACTGTTTTGTCCGCAACTCGGTCATCTGGACCAAGTTTACGCTGCACTCTGACACGAACGGCTGCTTCTTCTGCCGCACCGCAGCAGTGTGAAGTCGTCCTTCAGGCACCCAATTTTTCCGTTGATGTCGCGAAGCGCCAGAACCGGTCGTTCAAACAGAAAAGGCCTAGGTCGGAAAAGTCCGCTCATTGCCATTTCGTTCGTCACGCAGCGAAGGTCAGCTCTTCAGAAACCAGCCGTCCGTACACCGCGCAGAGAACGGCTGGAGAGAGCCCAGAGTGTGAATTAGATTTTCTCGCTGCATGCGCTCGCAGCACTAAGAACGCAGCAGGGTGAATGGGATTGATATTGCGCTGCTACTCGGAAACCGGACGTTGGGAATATGCTAGGTTTCACCGTTGGCACGATGCTGATGTCTGGGTCTGGAGGGTGGCATGGAGGACAAATTATGCCGAGGATCCAACTCCCTACTACAATGCCAAAACAGAGGGCCTGGAACAAAGGGCGCCTTATCGGGCAAAAACGCCCGCTCTTACCAAAACAAGTCTGGGCGATACGCGCTCGCTTGGAATTGGCAAAGAACTTCCGTGATCTTGCACTGTTCAACGTCGCGATCGATAGCAAATTGCGTGGTTGCGACTTGGTCTGTCTAAAAGTGAGCTGCTTGGTAAACGCGAGCGAAGTTCGCTCCAGAGCCTCAGTAGTTCAAAGCAAGACGAAGCGGCCTGTTCAATTTGAACTGTCAGAGAATACACGGAGCTCTGTTATAGAATGGGTGGGCCGCCCGGAGATGTTCCAATCAGAATACATGTTTCCGAGCAGGTTTCACGACCGACCGCACATTTCCACGCGCCAATACGGACGTATTGTCAGGGCTTGGGTCAAAGCGATTGGCTTGGAATCAAGTGGGTATGGCACGCATTCCATGCGCCGGACGAAGGCTGCGGAAATCTACCGGAAAACAGGGAACCTGCGCGCTGTTCAGCTGCTTCTCGGCCACACGAAGGTCGATAGCACGGTCCGGTATTTGGGAGTTGAACTTGAAGATGCTTTGAGTATCGCGGAAAATATCGACATCTGAAACGTTGGTGAGCGGCTCAGGCTGCTCACCAGCCCTATGTCAGACATTTGCGATTGCGCGCGATCAGTCAGAAGTTTTTCAAGTGAAACGGTTTCTGATATTGCTCACGGCGTCCGCCAAAACCACTAAGTCTACTGCAACGGCCACAAATGAAGCGCCGAGCGCGAGGTATCGGTCTGCGACGTCAGGGTCGAGCGCCATGACCCCCGCCGGAACGCCCATATCAACCAAGCGTTTGATGGCATTGCTGACGGCCGTATCCACGTCAGGATGGTCCATTTGCCCGCGCAGAGCCATGCTCGCGCTGAGGTCTGCGGGGCCGATGAAGACTGCATCTACGCCGTCGGTCCCTGCAATTGCATCAAGGTTTTGCAAGCCCGTCAGCGTTTCAACCTGAACGATCAGGCACAGTTCATCTTCGGCCACGTCAAAGTAGTCATCTATCTTGCCGTAACGTGTGGCGCGGGTCATGCCTGCCATGCCGCGCATGCCAAGCGGGCCATAGCGCATGGCATGAACGGCGGCGGCGGCCTCGTCTGCTGTTTGCACATATGGCACCATCACGCTTTGCGCGCCCATATCCAGCACCCTTTTGAACAGGGTCGCATCGTTGGAGGCCACGCGGACGACGGCAGATGTCTCGGGGGTCTACCCGATTGCTTGCAACGCGGGCAACACTTCGATCGTCTCAATCGCCGCGTGTTCGCAATCCACCAGCACCCAGTCAAAGCCGGAACCACCCAACATTTCCGGCACCGTGTTGCCGCCAATGGTGTTCCAGATCCCCAATTGACGACGATCAGCGGTGAGACGCGCTTTAAACAGATTGGTCGGGTTTTTCATGGGCAGCACAACTCACTGTTCAAACTGGCTTCACCTTAGCACCAGAACCGAGCAAGGGGCACGTCGGGCCACACGGGACGCGGTTCCGCCTAGGAAGTAGTCCTGCGCATCGGGCCGGTGGGAGTTGACAATGACCAGATCCGCCTCTGTTTCTTCTGCCAGATCGGGAATGACGACGCCTGGTTTTCCCATCAGCAAGGCGGCCCGAAGCCTCGGATGCCCCTGTGCAATCTCTTTCAAACGCGCTTTAAGCGCGGCCTTGATGTGATCAAGCGGGGTCACCTTGCTGAATTCGGCCACGTAGGACGGCAAATCTTCAACGACGGCCACAAGCGTCATCGTGCCGCCCGTTGCCAGCAGCGTCTCTGCCAATTCAATGGCAGAGACGGGCGCGGTGTCGTGATCAAAGGCGACTGGGATCAAGATATTATTGAATTTCATTGGCTTAACCCTCAAGTCGCTACATGGCTGACGTCTGTGTCAGGCGAGTAGATATCAAGAATGTTCCAATGACCTGTCGTTGGCGTCGGGTTGTTGATCATCGGGATATCCAGAACTGTAGGTTTCCCACTGGCAATGGCCGCCTGCAACGCGGGCAGCAATTCATCCGCAGATGATATGCGCATGCCTTCAGCGCCATAGGCGCGCGCGATCTCCGCATAGCCGGGACCGTTGGTGGGGGCCGCCGCACTTCCCGGAAAGGTCGTGCCATAGGTCAGGCCATAGTGCGCCTTTTGCAGGCCAGCGATGGTGCCGAAGGCGTTGTTGTTCATGACCAGCCAGACTATCCCGAGGTTCAACTCCACCGCAGTCGCAAGCATCGAAGGGTTCTGGCCGAATCCCCCGTCCCCGACCAGCGACAGGACCACACGGTCCGGTGCGGCGAGTTTGGCACCAATGGCCGCGGGGGGGCCAAAGCCCATTGTCGCAAAGCCACCCGGCGTCAGGATTGACCCCGGCGTGAGGATGTCGAACTGCTGGCCAACACCGTTCTTGTTCCAGCCCACATCTGTGGTGATGATCGCATTGTCTGGCAGGGCAATCCGCGTATCGGCCAGAATGCGTTCCGGCATCATCGGGAACGCCGCAGAGGTTTGCATGTCGACGTTTGACGCCTTGAAGGCCTTTCGAAACGCGGCGATTTCGGCCTTCTTTTCCGCGCGCTCAAAGCCGTCAGGATACATCTCGCGCGCGACACGGTTCAAGACACGCAAGGCAGCCTTGGCATCTGCTACTACACCGATTTCCGTCGGATAGTTTCGCCCGATTTCCTGCGGTTCGATGTCGATGTGAATAACCTTTGTGTCGTTGCCCTTGGCCCCGATGTTAAAGGTGTAGCCGGGATACCAGCTGGAACAATCGGCCTCTTTGAACCGCGTTCCAACGGCAAAAACCAGATCGGCATTCAGGCAGGCCTGGTTGACCAGTTCCGTGCCCCAGAACCCTGTCATCCCCATCAGCAGTGGGTGGTCATCGCGCACGGCCCCCTTGCCCATCAGGGAATGTGCGATAGGCAGGCCCATATGATCGGCAAAATCGCGCAACTCGTCGCTCGCCTTCGCCAACAGAATTCCGCCGCCGATGTAGGCGACAGGGGCATCCGCCTGCGCCACCTTTTCAACGATCGCGCGGGCTGTTTCATCGTCAATGCTCGGCTTGACCAGCGATTTTGTGTTGCCTGCAATCCGGTCGAATGTGTCCGACGGGATAACTTTGGAGAATATGTCCATCGGGACATTGACCAACACAGGGCCCGGTTGCCCGGATTCCGCAAGGTGAAATGCCTTTTCGAGGATTTCCGCCATCAGGTCCGCACGATCCACCCGCCATGCCCGTTTGACGAAGGGGCGGTATATTTCCCACTGGGCGGCGTCGGTGTGGAGGTTGACCTCTTGGTGGGGATGTTTGCCGTAGTAATGGGTCGGGATGTCTCCCGCGATAACAACCATCGGGATGCAATCCAGCGCGGCGTTGGCAACACCTGTGGCGCAATTCGTGAGACCGGGAGAAAGGTGGCTGAGCACAACAGAAGCGCGGCCCGTAACACGCGCATAGGCATCCGCCGCGTGGCTTGCGATCTGTTCGTGACGCACGGTGATGAAATCAATCGGGCTTTCGGCCAATGCGGCCAGCACGGCGATGTTTGTGTGGCCGCACAGGCCAAAGACATGCTCGACCTTGCGCCGCTGCAGGAAATCAACAATATGTTCTGCGACGGTTTTGCCGTCCACTTTGGTACCGTCCATTATGCGATCTCCTGTCCGTAAAATTCACCGAAGAGCTCCTCCTCAGAGGGGCGGTCTTCGGCGATGGGCCGTGCGACCCATGTGTAGTTCATCATGTGTTTCATGCTGACGTTTTCGTTGGTGATGTTGCCGCCCCAGATGCCGCAGCCAAGGCTGGACGTCATCGGCATTCCGTTGGTCCATGACCCAGCGTTGGCTTTGGATTGGGGCTGGCGCACCATCATCCGACTGACGGGGGCCACGCGAGCCAATGCATCGATGTTGTCATCGTTGTGGCTGTAGATCCCGCAGGAATGGCCAATGCCGCCCGTCGCGTAGATCTGGCGCACCGTGTCCAGTGCGTCCTCGAATGTTTCGAAATGATACAGCGCCATCACCGTCGTCAGCTTTTCCTTGCTGAACTTGTGCTCTGGCCCGATCTGGCCCTGATTTTCAACCATCAGGAACTTGCGATCCTCTGGAATGGCAAACCCGGCCACATCCGCCGTCTGCTGCGGTTTGCAAGCAATCGTCGGGAATGTGCGGTTCCCCTTCTCGTCCCACATCGCGGCCTCAAGAAGCGCCTTTTCCTCAGCGTTACACAGATAGCCGCCCTCGGCCTCCAGCGCCTTTACCATGTCGTCATAGATGGATTCCTGGATGATGATATTGCCATCGGCCGAACAGCCAGACCCAAAATCAGACGTCTTGGAAATCCGTGTGTTCTGGGCGGCGATGTCGATATCTGCGGTCTCGTCGATCACGATAGACGAGTTGCCAGCGCCAACGCCATAGGCAGGGCGACCGGATGAGTAGGCCGCCTTAACCATGGGTTTGCCGCCCGTCGCCAGCGTCAGATCGCATTCTTCCATCAGGTGTTGTGTCAGCGGAATGGACGGGTGGCGCACGGCCTGAAATAGGTCGGCAGGAGCGCCAACGGCGACACAGGCCTTGCGCATGATCTCCACCATCTCAAACGTCGTGCCTGCGGTGCGCGGATGGGGGGAAAAGATCACCGCGTTGCGCGCATTGGCCGACGATACGCCCGTGACGGGCGGCGTCATGGCGGGGTTTGTCATGGGGATGAGGGACGCGATAATACCTGCGGGTTTGGCGTATTTCACCAGCCCCTTGGCCTCATCCACCTCAACCACGCCCGTAGAGGGAGTGCGCAACACATCGCGCAGCACCATCTGGATCTTGAACCGTTTTGCGGGGCGCCCTGCGCGATCTCCGATCCCGCTTTCATCGACGCCCTGTTCGGCCAGCCGCGTGAAGGTTTTCTCGTTGCCCGCGTACCACGCAATCGCTTGGCTTAGACGATCAAGATCAGCCTGAGACCAATCCTCAATCACGGCCATCGCAGCACGTGCCCGCGCGATCATATCTGCCGCCAGTTGGCGGTCATCGTCAGTAAGCTCTTTGGCCATCGTTCTGTATACTTTCTGGTTGGGGAATGGGGTGGTTGCGCCGTTGCGACCGGACATGCCCGAAGGTGCGCTTGGCGTGGCTAAGGCACCGCCGCGCGTGTTCTTCAAAGCCCAGTTCGGTGACGCGGGATTGGTTTGGCAATTCGATTGAATAGTCCAAAGGCGGCATGCGCTCGATGATGCCAGCAAAATCAATGCACCCTTCGCCCGGGTACAAACGTGCATCGCGCGCCAGTTGGATCATGCCCTCACGGGTGTCCGCGATGCCGGGCAACGCGTCCGAGATATGGAGGAAATTCAACAAGTCACCTGGCACATGCAGCAGCTCGGCAATATCTACACGGCTTAGATGCAGGTAGAGCGTGTCTACCAGAATGCCTCCATTTGGCTGGTCGGCAGCGCGGACAATATCAAGCGTCTCGTCCAAAGTGCGCAACCGGCTAAAGCTGGGAAACTCAAGGTCGACGGAAAGCCCATAGGGCGCTGCGATCTCACAGGTCTCGGCATAGCAATCGACGATGAAATTGCGATCATCACGCGTGGGGGTCCAAGCGGACATGATCATCCGCGTCGCCCCCAACTCACCGCCCAGTTCGCAGGCCGCCTCGAACGAGCGCGGATCGCAGTCTTCGGTGATTCGGGCAAGTTCTACATCCAGAACCTTCAGCCCCGTGGTCTGCAGCGCCGTCTTGGTGGCCGACACCATGGCCGCATCAATCGGGCTTTCACGGAACTCACCAGGGACATTCATCTGGATAAAGCGCGGCGAAACAGCGTCGTACCCCGCACGGGCCGCGATGTAGATCAGCTCGGGTGCTGTCGCATTGATGAGAGTCAGGTGCGCAAGGGAATAAAGCGGATCGCCGGTCTCGTCTGGCATTTCGGAATCACCTTATGATGTCTGCAAATAGCAGTATCATAATAGATCATCAAAAATCTATGAGATTTTATACTTTATCGTATTTTGGTAGATACGCTGGTGGCATCGGGCCTTTGTTGCGCCCGCCTTGCTGCATTTGTTCCCACGCGTGGGATAGAATTCCGACGGATCGGGACAGGCAGAACAGGCCCCGCGACAATGGCGCCGGAAAGCCGAGTTCGCAGAAAATGACCGCCGTTGCCCCGTCGATGTTCATCGCCAGTGGTTTGCGCGCACTTAGGTTGGCCTGCACGGCCTCGCCAATCTCCGCGTAGCGCCCCGACACGGTGCCAGTCTGCGCCGCCGCGCGCACCAGTGCCATCAACCGCGGGGCGCGTGGATCGACAGGTTTGTGAAACCGATGACCAAAGCCGCTGACGATCTTGCCGTTCTGCGCGCGCCAATCGTCTAGCCCGCCTTGCACGGCGTCTTCGAGCGTTGCACCCGTGTCCATGCGCGCGCTGATGTCAAAGTAAAGCTCTGCGCATTGCTCGCCTGCGCCGCCATGGACATCACCCAGCATATTCACGCCATTGGCCATTGCATTGTTCAGGCCGACGCCACAGGTCGCCGTCATGCGAGCCGCCGCAATCGACGGCGCCTGCGGGCCATGATCGACCCCGGCGACCAACGCAGCCTCAAGCAAGGCCGCTTCCTCAGCCGTGGCAAGCCGACCCACTGTCATCAGCCAGATCATCTGGGGGAACGACACGTTGCCGATCAAATCCTCGATCGGGTGCCCACGAAAGGCAATCTTGCCCGGAGCCATGTCGATAATGGATGTGCGCCACCATGCGCGGATGGCCTCTGCGTCGTCGTTCATGCGGATACCTCTTGGGTCATGTCGTGAAAATGCTGCATCATGCGGGCGAGATCGGGGTCGCGGCCCGTGAACAGCTTGAAGGTCTCGGCCGCCTGTCCGACCGCCATGCCGCCCCCCGTCATAACGCGCAGCCCGCGCGCGGCGGCATCGCGCAACAATGCGGTCTGAAGCGGAAAATAAACGATGTCGCCGACGAAATGGCGCACCTCGACATCGCCCAGCAAGATCGCCTGACCGGGGTGACTGGCCATGCCCATTGGTGTCGCATTGACAACACCATCCACCACACCCTGTGATTGCCAAATTTCGCAGCGCGCATGGGGCCGCAGCGCGGCCAGTCGAGCGGCCAGCGCCAATGCGGCGTCTTGGTTCTGATCATGGATCCAAAGGCTCTTGGCGCCAAGGTCGATCAGCGCCAGCCCAACCGCGCAGCCCGCTCCTCCGGCCCCCAAAAGCAACACCGTATCGCGGGGTATTCCCTCCATCTCGCGCGCGAACGCCGCGCGAAAGCAAAGGTAGTCGGTGTTGTGGCCCACGCGCGTTTTGCTATCAAAAACCACCGTGTTTACCGCCCCGATGTCGCGTGCCTGCGGCGACACGTGATCAAGCAGGGCGATGACGTGCTGCTTGAACGGATAGGTCACATTCACCCCCGCGACAGCCATCCGCCTTCGCCGCTTCTACGGCCTGTTCCAAAGTCCAATCTGCGAAAGCAGCGGTGGCCAGATCATAGCGACCATAGGAATAGGTCAGGCCCAACGCCGCCCCCGCAGCCTCATGCAAGACGGGCGTGAGAGAGGCCGCAATCCCTTTTCCGATCAACGCGCCCTTCATGACGCATGCTTCAGGCGGGGAACGCGATTGCGACGCCAGCCGGACAGGCGCATTGCGCGCTCCATAGCCCACATAGCGCCCCTTGCGTTGGACGATCTCAAAGAAGAATCCGTCGAAAATGGATTGTCCATAAAGCTGGTAATACGCCCCGCCTGCATCTTCGTCATACAAAAGGCCATGGGCCTGCAAGGCCTGAACGGTTGCATCCTCCAACCCAAATTCGGCCTGCGTGTCCGCATAATAATTCTTTGGGATCGGCAGGCGTTGGAATCCTGAGGACCGAAGCAAGGTCGAGGTCTCGAAGATGTCGTCTGTCTGAAAAGCGATGTGCTGCACACCAGCCCCCGGACGACCCGACACAAACGACCCGGCAAGCGTCTCAGCGTCTGCCGCCCCGTTCAGGTTCAACCGCACCTCGCCTTCGGGCGTCTCGATCGCCTGACTGCGCACGATGCCCGACGGGTCCGCAACATTGACGATTGCCGATTTGGTCATCTCGAAGGTGGTGAGGTAATACAAAAGCCAGCTTTGCATTTCGGCATAGCGCATTGTTTGCGCGACATGATCGATGCGCCGCAAACCGGCGGGGGGGGCTGCCTTTGTGCTGCGGACAGGTTCAAATTCGATATCCCAGACGCGGTGCAGATCGGACCTCTCGTCGATGAAATGAAGGAGGCTGCCGCCAATCCCGCGCACGGCGGGAATATCAAGCTCCCCCAATCCGACCGACTGGGTAAAATCCTGCGTGCCCAGCGATTTGGCCCGCGCCACGGTTTGTGCGGCGTCCCGAACACGAAGCCCCATGTCACACACGCAAGGCCCATGGTCCGCAAAGGCCTGCGCGGCATGACCCGCACGCTCACGGTTGATGACGATGTTGACCGCACCTTGCCGCCACAGCGCCACCCGTTTGGAGCGATGATCGCGTTCGCGCCGAAACGCCATTGCGGCCAGAACGCCCTCCAGCTCGGCGGCACTTGCGTCGTCAACGGCAAATTCGATAAATTCAAACCCTGTGGTGGGCACCTTTGGCGGCAACTGAGGCGTTGTGCCCTGCAACAAGGGCTCTGTTTGGGACGCGTCTGACAGGACGGTGACCAAGGACCGATAGGCATTGCGCAGCGTATCACGCCCGTCCGGGTTCGCCCCGACAGACCAAGGCCCCGCGTATCCACAGCGCGCCAAGACACGCGCCAAACCGCCCAGATTGAGGGTGCCCTGTCCGGGCAACATCGGCGTGTTTGGCCCGTCCCACAGGGCCACATGAAAAAACCGATGCCCCATCCAGATCGCGCAATCGCGCCGGTCGCGATCCGTCGCCAAGCATTTCAAATGCGTTGAGTGCGAGGCCAATTTGCGGGTCATCTTGCGCGGCGATAAACGCCAGCACCGCAGTTTCGGTAGCCCGCGTCGGGCGCAGCGCAAGCCTGACCCCCTCAGCGGATGGAAGGTTTGTGGGGACATCGCCCTCAATATCAAGGATCAGAACACTGGCGCTGAGGGATTGGGCCATCTCGATCTTGGCGTTGATCAAAGCCGCGCTCGCAGCGGAAGGCACAGCGCCAAGCGATGCGATGGTCAGACCGGCCTTGTCCACATGATCTGCAAGTGCGGACAGATCACCGTCAAACTGGGCCACATCCGACACGCTCAGATCGATCGCGTCAAACCCGACCGTGGCAATGGCTTTCAGTTTTTCTGCAAACTCACCCGGTACGATATGGGTGGGAATTGTCAGCATCAGCCTTGATACCCAAGCAAGCGCGGCAGCCACAAAACGAGGTCCGGCGACAGCATCATCACAATCAGCGCGCCAATCAGCACCGCAAGAAAGGCCCAGATCTCCGAGATGATCTCGCGCAGGGGGATGTCGGTGACGGCGTTGATGACAAACAACAAGATGCCATAGGGTGGCGTGATCAACCCGATCATCGAATTCACCACCACCAGCACGCCGAAGTGAACCAGATCAATCTCGAGCGCGACACAGGTCGGTATGAACAGCGGCACAATCACAAGGATAATCGTCGTCGCATCCAGCACACATCCCAGAATCAGGATCAACACGTTGACCATGATCAGGAACATCAGCGGGCTGATTTCGGCCCCTTCCAGGAACATGGAAATGGCCTGCGGAATCTGTTCCGTGATGACGATATAGTTAAGGATGAACGCCCCACCGATCACGATCCCGACGGCGGCCGAGGATCGCGCGGAGTCAACAAACACGTGGTACAACGCTTTGAACGACAAAGACCGGTAGAACAACGCCGCGAGCATGAGGGCGTAAAACGCGGCGACGGCGGCCGCTTCGGTCGGAGTGGTGACACCGCCGTAGATGCCATAGAGCAGGATCACAGGCATCAAGAGGGCGGGAAAGGCATTGGCCGTGACCTTGGGCAATGCTTTCAGCGGAACGGATTCTTCCACCTCGAACCCGCGTTTGTGGGCAAGATAGCCGTTCATCCCCATCAACACGACGCCCATGATCAGGCCGGGAAGAATACCCGCCAAAAACAGGGCACCGATTGAAGCGTTGGACACCAGCGCATAAAGAACCATCGGAATAGATGGCGGAATAATCGGGCCAATGGTGGCCGACGCAGCAGTGATCGCCGCGGCATAACCACGGCTGTATTTACCGCTGCGGGTCATCATCGAGATGATAATCTTGCCGATGCCCGCGGCATCTGCGACTGCCGATCCTGACATGCCCGAAAAGATCAGCGAGGCGATGACATTCACATGCCCCATCCCGCCTTTAAACCGGCCGACAACTGCGACGCAGAAATTTAACAAGCGGTCCGTGATGGACCCTGCATTCATGATGTTGGCGGCCACAATGAACAGCGGAACAGCCAGCAGGATTGCACTGCCATAGAAACCTTGCAGAATTTTCTCACCTGCCAAAGCAACATCAAGACCGGCAATGCCAAGGTAAACGACGGAAGCCAGCAGGATCGAATAGCCAATCGGCGTGCCGATACCTGCGAGGAAAAAGAGCGTCACAAGTAGGGCAAGCAGTTCCATGCTCATGATTTTGCCTCCACAGCTTTTGCATCGGCGGCGGCTTCGGCCTCGAGCACGATTTCAAGTTCGGTCTTGGGCGGGCCGTTGCGGAAGGTATTAATCGCCAGCCACGCATAGCGGGAAGCAACGACAATCATGAAGGCGCCATAGACGCTGAACACAGTCCGCATCGGGATCTTGCCGCCTGTAAACGGATTGCGCACGGTCGAGGTTTTGCGGATCTTCATCCAGTCGATGTAGTCCAGTGTGGGTAGCAGGGCATAAAGCATGCCCGCCACAATCGCCACAGCAGAGATGATCGCAAAGATCGTCCGCGTCCGTCGCGACACGGACAGATAAATGATGTCGAATTTCACGTGATCCCATTCGCGCACCACAAAGGCGCAACTAAAGAAGATCACCCAAACCCAAAGGATCGCGATGAGTTCGAGCGTCCAGCCGAGCGGCTGCACGGCGGCAAGGGTTGGGAAGGTTTCTTCCAGTCCGAAATTGCGGATGATGCGCGGCGTATAGCGCGATCCGATCTGGAGCAGGAAGGTAAAGAAAATCACGGCCAGCAGTGTGGCCGCGATTGCGTCAGTGATACGGGAGACCCACCGAAAAAGCGTCTGCATGGCAAGTCTCCCCAACTGTGTTTTAGTTGCCTAGTGCGTTGATCGCGTCCAGCACGCCCTCTGGCCAGCTGGCGGCAAACTCAGAGCCAACATACTGCGCCTGAACGTGCTCACGGAAAGCTGCCAGATCAGGGGCATAGACTTCAACACCGTTATCCTCGAGGAACGCCGCAAGGTTGTTTTCCAACTCAAGCTGGCGCAAACGGCCAACAGAGGCAGCGGCATCAGCGGCCTTTTGAACAGTCAACTGCTGTTCAGGTGTCATTGCGTTGAACGTCGCAGCAGAGATCGCGATATAGTTCAGATCCACAAGGTGAGATGTCAGTGCGATCTGGTTTGTGACCTCGTAGAACTTGCGGTCAACAACTGTCGGAAGCGGGTTGTCCTGACCGTCGATCGCGCCGGTGCTCAGGCCGGTGTAAACTTCGGTAAAGGCCATTGGCGTTGGAGCAGCACCCAAAGCAGCACCCAAGAACTGCCATGCATCAGTGCCTGGCATACGCAGGTTGACGCCAGCAAGGTCGGCAGGCGTTTGCACGTCAAGCTCTTCGCGGGTCTGGCGCAGGTTCACGTGGCGACGGCCCAGATACATGACCGACAGCAGCTTTACGCCCAACTCGTTTTCGACGGTCGCAAGAAACGGTGCCATCAGCGGGTCGTTAAACACGCGCACCTGATGGGCGGCGTCCTGATGCACGTAGCCTGTCGCAAAAATCGAAAACTCGGGGAAGAACTGTGCCAGCTCTTGCGCGGATGTGATCGACATTTCGAGGTTGCCACGGCTGATCGCGTCCAGCTCTGTGCCTTGGTCGAACAGGGTCGCGTTGTAGGATGGTTCGTAGGATGCAAAACCTGCCACCGCTGGACCGAACACTTCGGCCAGTGCGACAGATCGTGCATCTGTTTCTGAACCGGATGTGGCCATGCGAAGCTGGATCGCGTGACCATCGGCGAATGCTGGTACAGCTGCGAATGTGCCCGCTGCGATCATGGAAGCCATCGCGAGACGGCGTGTCAATTTAAGTGTCATGTAGTCCTCCCAGACGTGTTTGGCCCTCTCGGACCCGTTTGTGTGGCAGATTAATGCCTCATCTTTCCCATTTTGCAATACATTTTACAAAATATCGGATATTTTATTCAGCTGCAGCCGGGTTGTGTACCCGCCCTGTGCCCAGCTGAAACAGCGATTGAGTGCGCGCGGCGGTTTGAATCGCCTCGACGACGCGCAATGTTTTTAAGCCTTCTTCGCCCGTTACGAGCGGCACTGCCGCTCCTGTGATCACATCTTTGAAGTGGGCGATTTGGTTGATCAAAGGATCAGAGGAGCTGACGGGCATGGCCGTTGCCTTGATGGGATTCCACCAACTTGTGCCACCTTCGTGCTGCCATAGCCGCATATCGGGAATCGACAGTGCCCCCTCGGACCCGCCGATCAGATAACAGGATTCGTTCGTCGCGGGATAAATCGGATACTCCCGCGATGTCAGCTCCCAGCTCCATGGCGAAACGATGCTGTCGGACACGGTGATGGTACAAACCGCCCCGCTCTCAAACCGCAGCACAGCCGCAGCAAGGTCCTCATTTTCGAACCCGCGCAAGGACGGCGCCGTTTGCGCCTGCACGGTCACTACCTCGCCCAGAAAGTGGCGCATCAGATCAACATCATGCACCAGATTCACCGAAATCGGACCCGCACCCGCCTTCTTGCGCCAAGGCGCGACGTCAAAATAGTCATCTGGCTTGTAGAACCAGCATGTCACCTGTGCTGCGCGCACCTGACCGATTGCCCCATCCTTGATGAGTTGCGCGGTCTTTTGAATGATCGGATTGTGGCGTCGGTGATGACCGACCAAGATCGGCACGTTCTTTTTGCGGGCGCGATCAATCAGACCTTGCGCCTCATCCGCAGAGGCTGCCAGAGGTTTCTCGATCAGCACAGGCACGCCGCGCTCAACGCAGGCCATGCCGCCCTCAACATGCATCAAAGTGGGCGTGGAGAGGACCACGCCATCCACATCAACGGCTGCAAACATCTCATCCAGCTGCGCAAAGACAGGGACCATCTGATCGGTTGGCCCGGGCTCGACCACGGCTGCCAGCTCGACACCGTCAACTTGTCCAATCGCGGCGATGTGGCGCTGGCCAACCAGCCCCGCCCCGACAACTGCTATTCTTTTCGGTTGACCCATCTGGCCCTCGTACGTCGCATTTCGGCTACGCTAACAGAGTTGACGAGATTCGCAATAATATATGATATTTTTTATTATTGCCTATTTTATACGTCGTTGAGGAATATCGGATGATCATGTTAACATCTGCAAAACCACGCGATGAAAGGCCCAGCATGTCCCAAACCGCCCCGACCGTTGGGTCCAGCACGTATGAGCGGATCAAGCATGACATCATTTTTGGTGACCTCGCACCTGGCGCGAAACTCAAGCTTGACGGATTGCGGAACCGCTATGCCGCCAGCGTGTCAACCTTGCGCGAAACCCTGAACCGTCTGGCTAGCGAAGGATTCGTGCAGGCCGCCGAGCAGCGCGGTTTCTTCGTGCGCCCCGTCTCGGCCACCGACCTCAAAGAAATCGCAGAGCTCCGCATTTTGCTGGAATGCTCAGCGCTTGAAACCTCCATCGAATGTGGTGATGCGGATTGGGAAGGAAACCTTGTCGCCGCCCACCACAAGCTGCACCTGATCGAGCAAAAAATGCTCGACGGGGACACCAGTCAGAAAGAGCTGTGGAAACGCTATGATTGGGAGTTTCATCAGGCGCTGATCCAGGCCTGCAATTCAGACAACCTGTTGTCGCTACATGGAACGATTTTCGATAAATACCTGCGCTACCAGATGCTGGTGTTAACCCACCGCGGCGCGCCCGCGATCGACGAACACAAGGCCATGTTTGATGCGGCACTTGCGCGGGATATAGCAACGGCCAAGGACGTTCTGAAAGGTCACATTCGATCCGGCTTGGACCATACGCTGGCTGCAATGAATGATTTGCCAAAGTAAGTCATTGCCGCGCAGAACTGGCAAATGGAAATTGATTGGGCAAGAATCCACAAGGTGAGGCAGGCGGCACGCGCCGTTTGGCCAAAGATAATGATTTGCGTCATCCGCGCAAGCGCCCGAGGCGACGAACGACATTTGGCTCGCAACCCAGTGACCGCTCTCACGATTGAGCCGGCAGACTGGCAGTGCAAATATTGTGACTACAAAGAAATGCTGCGTCAGCAATAGCCGCAGCCGCACAAGTCCGCTTTGTCCGCATTGCGGTCATTGGTAATCTAGTGGAACCGACAATTGATACCGCGGCACCGCAAAGCAATACGCCCGCTATTCACCCCTCTCTCGGCACGGCAACCAATCCCAGCCGCCGTGCACTGTCCATCGACAGCTCTCCGCTGTTGGGTCCGGTGTTGGCCTGGAATGCCCGGATTGCGGCGCGGGTTGGATTATCAAGCGTGCCACTGGGCGCGCCGTCCAGCAGGCCGCGCGCGATTAGGGCGCGTTGCAGTGAGGCGATGAAGTCCGGGGTCAGATCAGCGAAACAGGGCGTTTCAAACCAGATCTGGCGGCGCGACTGGACGATGTTCTGGCGTACCTCGGTGCGATAGGTTGCTGGCTGAACAATCGTGCCTGTGGCATCATAAATCGGTGGCGTAACCTGCACTTGCTGGTTCGCCATCTCCACGGTGGCAGGGGTTGTGTCGCGGACATAACACGACCCGGGTCGCGCATTCGGCGGTGCATTTCGCATCACTTGCGGCAGCGGCCCTGCAACGCAGGCCGTCAGCACAAGGCCCAGCACGCCAATGTTGGCGTATCTTTGAACATGTCTCACTACTCGATCGCCTCTGGTGGGCATTGGGTGTGTACCTTAGCGGTTCGGAGCCGAATCAGGTTAGGCGGGATTCGCGGTGGGCCACGATGGTTGCCGGTTCGTGGCTTCGTCGCAACCGATATTTTGTGGCGGGCGCGGGGAATGCCGCTAACCCTAAGGATAATGTCCATCTGCGGGGGTTGCCGGGTTGGTCCGTACCAGCTTGTCCAGCATCCAGGATCGGCCCGTTACCCGAAGGCACCGGGCCGAGATCGCTGCGCGGTGGAATAGCTCATAGAGCTTGCGCCGGATGAGACCAGCGTCTTCCCGGTTACAACCAACCTTGCGCCGTTGGGTGGTTCGGACATCGAGACCGGATTGGGAATCGGCGGGGCAGGTATGGGCCCAAAGAGAGAACACCTGTCGTCACGCGCAAGTGTCGGCAAATGACTGGCAATCATGCAAGCTCCGCGATATCTGGCCAAGACGAGATCTAACGACGAAGGGCCTGCGAAAATATGGCAAAGATCACCTACATCGAACATGGCGGCACCGAGCATGTCGTCGACGTGGCCAACGGTCTGACCGTCATGGAAGGCGCACGCGACAATGGCATTCCGGGGATCGAGGCGGATTGCGGCGGCGCCTGCGCTTGTTCGACTTGCCACGTTTATGTCGATCCGACCTGGGTCGAGAAGCTGCCCGCCAAGGACGCGATGGAAGAGGATATGCTTGACTTCGCCTATGAGCCTAACCCCAAGCGCTCGCGCCTGACCTGCCAGTTGAAGGTTACTGATGCGCTGGATGGTCTGGTCGTGCAGATGCCGGAAAAGCAGATATGAAGATCGCCGCTGCCCTGCTGTTTTGGATAGCCGGAGCGGGGGGAGTCCTGGCCGGGTCGAATGCGCAGGTCATTGCCGCCAAATTCGCCGAGCCGACCACGCGCTATGCCCACGGTATTCTGGGTGATGCAGTTGAATGGGGCGCACTGTCACTGGTGGTTGATGGTTGCCCTGATCAGTCTGAGACTTGCCGAAAGACTGTCACGTATCGTCTGCCGGACACGCGCGTATTCGAGGATGTCGAAACGCGCCTTGCTGATCTGGATGGTGACGGTTTGTCCGAGGTCATTGTCATCGAAACTCATGTGAACCGTGGTGCCAGCCTCGCCGTCTACGGCGCACAGGGTAAGCTGGCCGCGACACCGCATATCGGATCATCCAACCGCTGGCTGGCACCGGTCGGCGCGGCGGATCTTGACGGTGATGGCCGGGTCGAGATTGCCTATGTAGATCGCCCGCATCTGGCCAAGACGCTGCGCGTTTGGCGCTGGCAAGGCGGTGGGCTGCACCACGTTGCGGACCTGCCCGGTGTGACCAACCATCGGATTGGCGAGGATTATATCTCGGGCGGCATTCGCAAGTGTGGTGGCTTGCCCGAGATGATTGTTGCCAGCGCGAATTGGCAACGGCTGGTGGCGGTGACGTTGCAGGGTGGTCAACTGAGTGCAACGGACATTGGTGCGCACAATGGTCGTGAAAGTTTCCGCAAAGCGCTTCGCTGTTGAGGCGGTTATTGAAATGGCGCCGCTGGAGGGGCGGACATTGATGGCAGCAGAACGTCAGACGGGCGCTCGCCCAGTGCCCTCGGCTTGATTCCGGGCGCAGGACAGCAACTCACAAACGTCTACATCGGGCCCAAAGTGCCAACCGATGCAAACACCGCCGTTGGTGTCGCCTACAACGCCCGCCAGCCAATATCGCGGCGACAAAACCCGCCCGGCCAATCGAGAGCGTCCACCATCGCATAGGCCCGCGCATGCGCCTCGGCCAGTGAGGCACCGCGCGCGGTTACATTCAGCACCCGTCCGCCGGTGGCGACCACTTTGCCGTCCTGCTCGGTGGTCCCGGCATGAAATGTCATTTGAAAACTATCCTCGGGCAGCCCGCCCAACCCGCCGATCAGACTGTCCTTTTCATAGGCGCCCGGATACCCATTGGCCGCCATCACCACGGTCAAAGCATGGTCACCGGCCCAATTCACGGTCATACCCGCCAAACGACCTTCGGCGCAGGCCTGCAACAGGTCCAGCACCTGTGCGCCCAATCGCATCATCAAAACCTGGCATTCCGGATCGCCGAAGCGGACGTTGTATTCGACCAGCCGCGCGCGCCCGTCTTCGATCATCAGCCCTGCATAAAGAACACCTTGAAACGGGGTCCCGCGCCGCGCCATTTCGGCCACCGTCGGGCGAATGATCCGGTCCAGCACCTGCGCCTGCACCGCCTCGGTCAACACCGGGGCCGGCGAATAGGCCCCCATGCCGCCGGTGTTCGGGCCGGTGTCGCTTTCACCGACTCGCTTGTGATCCTGCGCAGTGCCGAAAGGCAGAACGGTTTCACCATCGCAGAGGACGAAGAAGCTGGCTTCCTCGCCGCCCATGAATTCTTCAATGACAACCTCGGCCCCGGCATCGCCGAAAATGCCGCCGAACATCTCGTCAATCGCAGCGCAAGCTGTCGCCACATCCTCGGCTACAACAACGCCCTTTCCGGCGGCCAGCCCGTCTGCCTTCACCACAATAGGCGCGCCCTGGGCCCGGACATATTCCTTCGCTGCCCCCGCTTGCGAGAACCGCGCCCACTCCGCCATCGGTGCACCCGCCGCGTCGCAAATCTCATGCGTGAAGGCTTTGGAGGCCTCCAACTGCGCTGCCGCCGCGGATGGCCCGAAGACCGAGAAGCCAGCAGCGCGCAGATCATCCGCCACTCCGGCTGCCAGCGGCGCTTCCGGCCCGACAATCACCAGGTCGACCGAGGCGCCCTCGGCCAGTTCCACCACTGCCGCGCCATCCATGACGTCGATGTCCGCACAATCGGCCACGGCGGCAATACCCGCATTGCCGGGTGCCACGATCAGCCGGTCACACTTGGGGTTCTGATTCACCGCCCAAGCCAGACTGTGTTCCCGCCCACCGCTGCCCAAAATGAGAATATTCATCGCTCTTCCCCCCGCTTCAATGGCCTTCTAGTGTGCGCTCATGAGCGCCACAAGCAGCCCCCCTGACGGCGGATCCCAATGTCCAACCTGATCGACGATGACGGCGACGGGCCCGCACCAGGCGCGAACGCACATGAATTCACCGTCACCGAAATCTCGGGCGCGATCAAACGAGTGATCGAGGGGGAATTCGGTCACGTCCGCATCAAGGGCGAGGTTGGCCGTGTCTCGCGTCCCCGTTCGGGGCACATCTACCTCGACTTGAAAGATGACCGCTCGGTGATCTCGGGCGTGATCTGGAAGGGCGTGTCCGCACGACTCGCGACTCAGCCCGAAGAAGGCATGGAAGTCATCGCCACCGGCAAAGTCACGACTTTCGGAGGCCAATCGAAATACCAGATCGTGATCGAAGACATCCGCCCCGCCGGGGTTGGTGCGCTGATGGCGATGCTGGAGAAACGTAAGAAGGCGCTGGAAGCCGAGGGGCTGTTCGATGCGGCCCGCAAGAAACCGTTGCCGTTCCTGCCCGAGGTGATCGGTGTCGTCACCTCGCCCTCGGGTGCAGTGATCCGCGACATCCTGCACCGGCTGCGCGACCGGTTCCCGCGCAACGTGCTGATCTGGCCCGTCGCCGTGCAAGGGCAATCTGCCGCCGGACAGGTCGCCGCCGCCATCGACGGTTTCAATCGGCTGACACCGGGTGGGAAGATCCCAAGACCTGACGTGCTGATCGTGGCGCGTGGTGGCGGATCGCTGGAAGACCTCTGGGCCTTCAACGAGGAGATCGTCGCGCGTGCAGTTGCCGCCAGTGACATCCCGCTGATCTCGGCGGTGGGCCACGAAACCGACACCACGCTGATCGACTTCGTATCCGACCACCGCGCACCAACACCCACTGCCGCTGCGGAGCGCGCTGTTCCGGTGCGTCTGGACCTGCTCGCCTGGGTCGACGGGCAGGGTGCGCGCCTGTCCCGCGCCGCAGCCGAGGCAACTGGCCGCCGTCGCCAACGCCTTGCCGATCTCGCCCGCGCTCTGCCGCGCCCCGAAACGTTACTTAGCTCCGCCCGTCAACGCCTCGACCTTGCTGAAGATCGTCTGCCGCAGGCCTTGCGCAACGCGGCGGCACGCAAGCGGCTACGGTTAGTGGAGACATCGTCAGTACTGTCGCCGCGCGCCCTTCAGGTTCGGCTAGTGACCGAGCGGCAAAGACTAACGGACCTGCAAGCACGTGCGGGATCCGCATTGACCAGTCAGATGCGTGACCATCGCCGCGCATTCTCCAACCTGGGAGCTCGCCTGCGCCCGGCGCTGCTACGCCAACCGCTCAGCCACAAGTTCCGCGCATTCGATGCTGCTGCTGCCCGCCTGATCAATCTTGCACAAGGCCAGACTACGGCTCGCCGCAGCCGCCTCGAGGCGATTGAGCGTTTGCGGACCTCGATCGGATACGAAGCGACGCTGGCGCGCGGCTACGCCGTGGTGCGGGGTGACGGAGACGTTGTGATGACAGCCAAGGACGCCGGCAAAGCTGACACACTGGAAATACAATTTCGCGATGGACGCCTATCTGTTGGGTCGGGCGTTTCACCTGCCCCGAAAATCAAGAAGCCCTCAAAGAAACCGCCGCCCGGTCAGGGCTCGCTCTTTTGACATCATCGGTTTGAAAATATCGTGGGCGGCTGGGGCTGGCCCCCAGCCATTGCCCGCAGCCACGAGCCGGCGAGTATTGTCCGGCCGCGCCAGGCTAGTAGAGCGTTTTCAAACCCCGATGTCCGGTCCGATACATGCCATCGGTTCATTGCTTTCACGGGTCTCATAAAGCTCCAGAACCTCGTCACTTCCGGCAAAATCCGCGCGCAACCCGTCGCCTTTGCGGGTGAAGCGCCAACATTGTGGACTGGGCTCCAGCTCGTAGACAAAGCAGATCTTATCGTCTTCTTCGTACCAGAGGCCTTCCTGACATTGCCCGTCGAGGAACGACCAGCGCACCCGGCGGTCATCGAAATACTCCTCGATCCCGTACTCGCGCCCTTCGCGGCTGAACGTCAGGGTCTTGCCGCTGGTGTAGGCTTCAAATTCCGCCGCGCTCATCGGGGTTTCCGCTGCGGCGGGTGCCGCGACCAACAGGAGAAAGAATAATACGCGTCTCATGGATCAAATCTGCCACGGGGGCCGCTCACGCGCAAATGACGTTCGCCGTTACCTGCCAATTCCGGCATCAGCGCGCCTGCGCATGATACTCGGCATTTGGCTGCATTCCAGTGGCTGAGGCTAACCGGTTGCTCATCGCGAAGAATCCGGCGACCGAGGCGATGTCCCAGATGTCGCGATCCGAGAACCCGGCGACGCGCAGCGCTTGCCGGTCATGTTCCTCGATGGTTGCGCTGGAGGTTGCGACCTTCTCGGTAAACTCCAGCATCGCCCTTTGCCTTGCATCCAGATCAGCCACGCGCCAATTCATCACCATCGCCTCGCCCAGTGCCGGATCTCCCGACAGCGTGCGGACGGCAGCGCCATGGGCGACCTGACAGTACCAGCAGCGATTGACCGAGGATGTGACCACCGCGATCATCTCGCGCTCCAGCTTGCTCAGACCGCTCTCGCCAAGCATCAGATCGTTATAAAGCGCGGTGAAGGCGTCCAGCTTGGCGATGTCGAAGGCGTAGGCGCGCAGGACGTTGGGGATCAGCCCAAGCTTGTCGGCGCAGATGTCAAAGTATTTCTGCGTCTCCGGCGGCAGCGGATCGACAGCAGGCAGGTCCAGGGCGGTGGGTTGGTTGGTCATGGGTCCTCCTTCATACGATAATGATAGTAACCGACAGGCTGCATCCCAAGCCCGGCGTATAGCGCGTTTGCCTCGGTGTTCGCCGTTGTGACCGCCAATGCCAGCCAGGTTGCTCCATTGCGCGCGGCCCAATCCGCAGCCGCCCGCGTCAGGGTCGCCCCCATGCCGTTGCGGCGCCGTTCGGGTGCGACCTCCAGGGCATGGATCATCGCGATATCCCCTGCGCTGGCCACGAAAGCGCAAGCAGCGGGTCGGTTCTGCGCCCGCCCGAACAGCGCGGTTTTCGACCCATGAACCCGATCCATGACCGCCAGCCTGGCCGGTCCAATCCCGCCTTCGGCCCAGAGGTCGGCCATGATCGCCAGCGGCGGCCAAACCTCGAACGCCACCATGCGCGGGGCAGGGGCGGCGATGGCATGGGCCTGCACAACGTAGAGCGTCACCGGGTCGATCACCCGATAGCCTTGGTCAGCCAACGCTGCATCCAGCGCGGCCTCGCCTTCACGCACCATGATCAGCGGCGTTTGCCCAACGTTGCGCATGGCGGATTCGGCCTCCGCCAGCCCTCCATAATCGCCCTCCAACGTCGCCGCAGACACCCGTTTGCCACCATCGGCCCCGTCGCGGATGTTCCAGGGACCGACGCGGCGGGTGCTGGCGGCGGGCCAGGTCGCCTCGATCGCGGCATAGATGTCGGGGGCGGTCGGCAGGATCACTCGGCATCGCCCGCGAAGGCCTCTAGCAGCGCGGCGCGCACCATTGAAATTGCCGCCGCGTCACTGCCGCGGATGACGATGTTGGAACCGAATTTGCCTTTGCGTTGAAACGGATAGCTGCCGATGGACAGCTCGGGATGGGCCTTGGCCAGGCCCGTCAGAACCTGCGCGATATCGCCCTCTCCACGGTCTATCCGCACCGTGTCGCTTTGAAGCGGAGCGCCGCCAGTCAGTTGCGGCATCACCGTCGCAACCATCGCTTCGAACACCGCCGGAACGCCTGCCATCACGTGTACGTTGCCAATCGAGAATCCCGGCGCGATGGAGACCGGATTGTCGATCAAAATGGCCCCGTCCGGGATGCGGGCCATACGCAGCCGGGCCTCGTTCAGCTCTCCGCCCGTGCGTTTGTAGTGCGCCGCCAGCAGCGCGCGCGCATCCGCGCGCACGTCGATCGCTGCCCCGAACGCTTCGGCAATGCAATCCGCCGTGATGTCATCATGCGTCGGTCCGATCCCGCCCGAAGTGAAGACATGATCCCAGGCGCCCGACAGCGCCTGAACTGCCGCGACAATCGCGGCGCGGTCGTCCGCAACCACGCGCACTTCGGCCAGGTCGATGCCCTTCTTGGTCAGCACTCCTGCCAGATGGTGCATGTTAGAATCCCGAGTGCGGCCCGACAGTATCTCATCTCCGATGACCAGCATCGCGGCGGTGGGGTTGGGCATTGGCGCGCGTCCTTGCTTGGGGCTGACCATGGGTATAGGTCGCCCGCCATGCGGTTTCCAACCCCTCTGATTCCGGCAACGCTGATCCGGCGCTACAAACGCCTTCTGGCGGATGTTCTGCTGGAGGATGGGCGCGAGGTGACGGCGCATTGCCCGAACCCCGGCGCGATGCTGGGGCTGGCAGAGCCGGGTATGCGGGTCTGGCTTGAAACCAATAATGACCCGAAGAGAAAGCTCAACTACGGCTGGCGGCTGGTGGAACTGCCTGGCGGCAATTTCGCAACCGTGGATACCGGCGTGGCCAATCGGATCGTGCAGGAGGCACTTACAGCGCATGCTATCCCGCACCTGGAGGTCTACCAGACGGTGCGTTCTGAGGTTCGCTATGGCGACAACAGCCGTTGCGACTTCCTGCTGAGCGAACCGGGCCTTCCCGACTGCTGGGTCGAAGTCAAAAGCGTCACGCTGCGACGGCAGGGCGATTGGGGAGAGTTTCCCGACTGCGTCACCAAGCGTGGCGCAAAGCATCTTGGCGATCTGGCAACGAGAGTGGGTATAGGCGACCGGGCCGTCATGTTGTACGTCATGCAGCGCACTGATTGCGCCCGGTTCCGACTGGCCGAGGACCTTGACCCCGGATATTCTGCGGCGTTTCGGGCGGCGCAGGATGCGGGGGTTGAGGCGATTGCAGTTGGCACAGAAATTGATCCCGAGGGTGTGACGCTTGGCAGTGGCCTGACACTGGCACCGGAACTGGCATAACGCCGCGCAAACCCCTATATACCCGCAAAATCCGACTGAAAGAGACTGCTTTGGACGACCCGACCCCCTCTCGTATTACCCGCGACGGCATCCGCCTGTTCGAAGCTGCGGACTTTGGCGGCATGCATAAAGCAGGGCGATTGACAGCCGAGATTCTCGACAGCATCGCGCCGCTAGTCGAGCCGGGTCGCACAACGGCCGAGATCGACCGGGCGATCAATGACGCGGTGGATGCGGCGGGGGCGACCTCGGCCACGATCGGCTACAAGGGCTATCAGCACGCCAGCTGCATCAGCGTCAACCATGTGGTTTGCCACGGCATTCCGGGCGATAAGCGGTTGAAGGACGGCGATATTCTGAACGTCGACGTGACCGTGATTGTTGATGGTTGGTACGGAGACTCCAGCCGGATGTATGTCGCTGGCAAGTTGTCGCGCAAGGCAGAGCGACTGATTCAGGTCACCCATGACGCCCTGATGAAGGGGATCGAGGCAGTGCGCCCCGGCAACACCTTCGGCGACATCGGCCACGCAATTCAAGCCTATGCCGAAGCTCACAGGATGTCGATTGTCCGCGATTTCTGCGGCCACGGGTTGGGCCGGGTGTTCCACGCGCCGCCGAACGTCCTTCACTATGGCCGCCCGGGCACCGGTGCGACGCTGGAAGAGGGGATGTTCTTCACCATTGAACCAATGGTCAATCTGGGCCGCCCAGAGACCAAGGTCCTCGCCGACGACTGGACAGCGGTGACGCGCGACAAGAGCCTGTCGGCACAGTTTGAGCATTCGGTTGGTGTAACGGCGACGGGAGCCGAGATTTTCACGCTTTCTCCCGCCGGGAAATTCCACCCGACCTGGAGCTAGCGGGGCAACGGGTCATCTTCGCTCCGTGCGCGGGCCCAGTGGATCAGCAAATCTGGCACATCGGCATGGGCTGAGGTGATGTCCCCCATCAGCGGCCAGAGGTGTTGCGCAGGGCGTGGGCGGGCCGGGCGGACCACATCAACGACCGCATCGTTGCGCGCCAGGCGGGGAAGGGGAATCGCGTCGTCCATTGTTTCAAGCCTAGCGCAGGATTGGGCGAAACGGAAATCCGGAGCGGGTTTAGGATTGAGCTGCGGTTCGAATTGAACGTCCCTCGGTCCAGCTTGCAACATGAACAGGCTAAAATCCACTTCAGGCCAGAAGCGGCCAGGTCACGCCACTGCAGCAAGCCAGCAACCATTGAATGACACTTGCACCGGATTGTAACGTCACCTGAACCAAGACAATGAGGGACAGGCCATGAAAATCGCAGTGATGGGCGCGGGCGCGCTCGGTGGATATTTCGGTGGGCGGCTGGCGCAGGCCGGGCAGGAGGTCTGGCTGATTGCGCGCGGCGCGCATCTGGCGGCACTGCAGGCTGACGGTTTGCGGATCGCCAGCCCGCTGGGTGATGCGCATGTGACCGACATTCATGCAACCGGAGATCCGGGCGAAGTTGGCCAGGCAGATGTAGTCCTGTTCATGGTCAAGAACCGCGACGTCGAGAGTGCCGCCGAAGCAATCAAACCAATGCTGCGTGACGACACGCTGGTCGTGACATGCCAGAATGGTGTGAGTGCCCATGAACGCCTTGGGGCGGTGATCGGCGACCATCATGTAGTGCCCGGCGTGGCGCGCATCCCGGCCAGTATTCCGACACCGGGGACGGTCAAGCACGACTCGGAGTTCGAAACGCTGCTGTTTGGCGAGGTTGACGGGCATTCGAGTGAGCGATGCCAGCGTCTGGCTGATGCACTGAACGAAAGCCCGGCGGCGTCGGCGCTTCTGACCAACACGATCCTCAACGATCTCTGGGCGAAGTTTTGCAGCCAAAGCGCGCTGGCCAGTCTGACCACTCTGACCGGCCTCGACATCGGACCTTTGCGTGAAAACCCGGTCTCGGCACAGCTGTTTCAGGACGCCATTGCCGAGGCCTGCTCGGTCGCCACGGCGGTCCTTCCGGATTTCCCGATGACCGAGCAAGCGAAGTATTGGGGGTTCATCCAGCGGCTTCCGGGAACAATGCATGCCTCGATGCTCGACGATCTGCGCGTGGGTAAGCCGCTGGAACACGAATACATAAGCGGTGAGGTCGTGCGCCTCGGCGCGAAACACAGCGTGCCAACCCCGATTCACTCGGTGCTTTATGCCGCCCTGAAACCAACCGCGGACAGGTTGGAGGCGGCGGCCTCATAGGCCCAAAAGTGCGCGCACCTCGGCCATCGAGGCGATCGGCTCGGCCCCGACTGCCGCGAGGCTTTCGGGATCGGCAGTCTCGGCAAATCCCAGCGTGCGGCATCCGGCGGCGACCCCGGCACGGCAGCCTGCGACGCTGTCATCGATCACCACGCAATCTTCCGGTTGCTGCCCCAGACTGCGCGCCGCCAGCTGATACAGATCGGGTGCGGGTTTCGCCGCGCCATGTACGTGCGAGGAGTAAATGTGCCCGCCGAACCGGTCCCAAAGGTCATGCTGCCCCAGAGTGATCCGCATCTTATCCATTGGCCCATTCGAGCCGACGGCATAGGGTATCGCCGTCGCGTCCAGCGTATCGAGCAGATCGCCAACGCCACCGATCAGAGGCGTTCCGGCGCGCAATTTCGCGAAGGTCTTTTCGTAAATCCCGTCCAGCCAATCCGCCGGAAGGTCCGCCCCCATCTTGCGCGCGGATTGCTCGACACCCTTTAGGGTGCCGCCGGTGAACATCTCGGTCACTTGGTCAGGGCCTAAGATCAGGCCATAACTGGCCAAATCAGCGACCAGAACCTTATCCGCAATCGGCTCACTGTCGACCAGCACGCCGTCGCAGTCAAAAAGGACGGCGTTTGGGATCGTCGGGGACATAGCGGTCCTTGCCTCGCAGATTTATGGTGTCATAGGGCGTATCGCCCAAGGGGCGGTCGGGGAGGGGTTCTGCGACGATACCGCCAAAGCGTGCCTCACCCACCAACACAGGTCGGCCCGCGATGCGACACAGAGCGTGGCCGCAGCTCACCCAGTCGTCGGCGTCCGCATAGGCGAATGCGAATCCGCCGCCGACACTGGTGTTGGTAAATTTCAGCGGACGCCCCGCACCGTCAGTCGCGCGCTTCACGCAATCCTTGCAGAAGTGCCACGGATAGCGCGGGAATGGTTTTTGTGCAAATCCGCAACCGGGGCAGAAATGGTCTGGTAAGTCGCTCATGAGCCCTCGGCTTCCAGGATCGTGACCACCGTATCGCCATAGCGCCGGCTGTCGAGGCGTTTCAGCCCGGCGACAGGGGTGGGCTCGGCCTCATCCTCCCAGACGACCAGCGCCTTGTCGGCCAGCCAACCGCCCTGGAGCGCTATCGGCATTGCCAGATTGCCGAGCCACTGGCCGTAGGGCGGGTCAAGGAACACCAGATCATAAGGCGCGTCGGGATTTGCCGGCAGCCGCGCTGCGTCGAGTGATTTCAGCCGTGCTGTATCAGCTCCGCAGAGTGCAATGTTCTTGCGGGTCAGCGCTTGGGCGATACGCCCGTTTTCGATGAATGTGGCCGCCGCTGCCCCTCGGCTGAGTGCCTCCAGCCCCAGCGCGCCGGTTCCTGCAAACAGGTCCAGTACCCGCGCGTCGGTGATCGGGTCGCCGTAGCGCCCGCCCTCCAGCATGTTGAACAGGCTTTCACGGGTCCGGTCGGTCGTCGGGCGCAGATGCGCGCTGGCATCGCCCTTACCCACCGGCGTAAGGGCGCGGCCACGCCACTGACCGCCAATGATCCTCATGCTTTCAGCAGTGGCTTCAGCTCGGTCTCCGGGTCGGAGACAACCTCGGGTGCAGGGGAAATACCCCTTTCGATCAAGCGCTTGGCAACCATATAGGCGCGACTGTCGTTCATTGCATCGACCGAAATCAGCTCGTCGCCGCGATAGTACCAGTGTGAGCGCGCGCCATCGCTATGCCGGACAACGACCCTGTCATACCCGGTGTTGAGGCCCGCAATCTGGAACCGCAGGTCGTACTGGTCCGACCAGAACCACGGATAAGGCAGATAGTCTGCATTCGCCCCCAGCATATTCGCGGCGACCGCCTCGGCCTGGTCTATTGCGTTCTGCACGCTTTCCAGCCGGATGCGTTCACCGTGATACGGAAACGAAGCGCAGTCGCCCGCCGCCCAGATCGAGGGATCCGAGGTTTGCCCCAAAGCGTTGACCGCAATGCCGTTGTCGCAGTTCAGCCCCGCCGCTTCGGCCAGTTCCGAACAGGGTGTGACGCCAATCCCGACGATGGCAAAGTCGACCTCGAGTTCGGTGCCGTCGGCGAGGCGCGCGCCGGTGACGTGATCCTCACCAAGCAGGCGGTCCAAACCGGTACTCTCCAGAATTCTAACGCCGTGGCTGCGATGCAGATCGGCCATAAAGGACGAAGTCTCCGGTGCCGCGACTCGTTGCAAAATGCGGTCTGCCATTTCGATGACGGTAACCTTCAGGCCAAGTTCAGCAGCGACTGCCGCTGCCTCCAGCCCAATGTAACCACCGCCGACGACCAGAAGTCGTTTCCCGGCCTGAAACGAGGGGCGCATTCCGTCGACGTCCTTCAAAGTGCGGACTTCATGCACACCCTTCAGGTTTCCGCCAATGGCCGCCGGAAGGCGGCGCGGCGTTGTCCCGGTGGTCAATGCAAGCTGATCGTAGGCAATGACGTCTGATCCGGCGGTCACGGCTTTCGCGATCGGATCAATCGCCGTGACCTCGGTTCCAAGCTTTAGCGCAATATCGTGCTCGTCATAGAAAGCGGCGGGGCGCAGATACAGGCGTTCTTCTTCCATCTCGCCCTTCAAATAGGCTTTCGAGAGGGGCGGACGCTGGTAAGGTGGCACGGTCTCGGCCGATATCAGCGTGACCCGCCCGTCAAACCCGTCGCTGCGAAGCTTTGCCACCAGCGAGGCCGCCGCCTGTCCGCCCCCGACAACCACAAAATGTGCCATTTTCTGCCCGTCCTTCATCAACCGCTCTGGTCATGCTTGCGAACCTGTCTATATCGAAGGGCGACGTCCAGATGAAACCATTGAAAGCGCATGAATATGAGCATCCGTGAAGGCGAAACCCTGCCAGCCGCAACCTTTGTGCGCAAAGGCGCGGACGGGCCAGAGGCAGTCGAACTGGCCGGTCTGACCAAGGGTCGGCGGATTGTAATTGTCGCCGTGCCCGGGGCCTTCACCCCAACCTGTCACTCCGCCCATATGCCGACAATCATTGCCGAGCATGATGCAATCCGTGCCAAGGGCGTGGATGAGGTGATTGTCTTGTCCGTCAACGACATGCATGTGATGAAACTGTGGGGCGAAGAAACCGGGGCTGAAGCAGCCGGAATCACCCTGTTGGCCGATCCGGAAAGTACATTCACCAAGGCCATCGGCATGAATTTCACCGCACCGGCGACCGGGATGATCGACCGGTCATCGCGTTATGTCATGGTCGTAGATGATGGCGTGGTCAGCCGGTTCCAGATCGAAGATAAGGCGGGTGGCTGTGCGCTGACCGGCGGACAGGCGATCCTGGATCTGCTGTAACCTGCGACCACGACTCAACCGACCGGCAGGTAACCCTCAAACGTCACCGAATGCGCGACCCTTCGCGCGGCACGCTCGGCCTCATGGCTGCGAATGGTCCAGGTCAGGATTGTCGCGCCCTGATTGCGCAGCTCGGCAACGCGGGGCCGGTGAAGGTCGCTGGCGTCGTGGCTTATGAAGCTGCAGCCCAAGGGGGCAAAATCGGGGATCATACGCAGGTCGTTGCGGCGCGTGGCGGGAACTTTTGGCCAATCATCTGCCGACCAGTCGCAGGTCACCAGTCCACGCGGAATATCCGGCGCAGCCTTTTGCAAAGCAGCAACAGAGTGCGGATTGAATGACATCAGGGCGACGGCACCGTCATATGAATGCAAAGCCCGCGCAACCGAGTATTCCAGCGGCCCGATATTCTGCGCGCCCATGGCTCCATCCTGATCCTTGACCTCGATCAGAAGCGGCACGCGTCCGGCAACCAGTCGCAGCACCGCGTCCAGTGTCGGGATCATATCGGCACCGCGCTTCAGGCGGATCGCCCCCAGTTCCGACGTCTTTCGCGCCCGGATCGGCCCGGTCTCAGCCGTCAATCGCTCGAGATTGTCGTCATGGAACACCATCGCGCGGCTGTCGGCGCTGGACTGGACGTCCAGTTCGATACCATAGCCCCGGTTAATGGCGGCGCGGAAAGCAGACGGTGAATTCTCCGGCCCGGCAACCCCGTGCAGACCTCGATGTGCAAATGCAAAGTCCGTAAAGCCGTCGGGCAAACCCGGTCCTGAAACCGTCATTTTATCTGAAACACGCCTTCAATCTCCACCGCGACGCCCAATGGCAAGGACGCCACACCAACTGCGGCGCGGGCATGACGACCAGCGTCGCCCAAAGCCTCGACCAGGAAATCGGACGCGCCGTTTATCACCTGTGGCTGTTCGGTGAAGTCACTGTCCGAATTGACAAATCCGGTAAGCTTCACGACGCGGACCAGCCGGTCGAGGTCGCCCCCGCAGGCTGTTCGAAGTTGTGCCAGCAAGTTGATTGCGCAGATTTTTGCAGCGGCTGCACCTGCTTCGGTAGCCATGTCGCTGCCGAGCTTTCCTGTGATGAGGTTCCCGTCGCTGGCCGAGATCTGGCCGGATATCCAGACCAGATCACCGGTCTGGACCGCAGGCACGTAGTTTGCAGCTGGCGCTGGGGCGTCGGGCAGGGTCACACCAAGATCGCTCAGGCGTTTTTCGATAACTCCGCTCATCAGATTCATACCTTCAAGATGGTCTTCGGACGGTGCAACGCTAACGCGCGCGATTTCCGGGCGAAAGGTCCAATTCCTGTGTTTCCGGAATCCCGCAAGGATCGTGTACGACGGCACCGTTCGAGGGCAATTTGGCGTCGAATGCGTGGAATGTCCCACACGAGCAACAAATCAGGTTTGACAAACGGGCGCAAACGCCCTCGATGAATTGGGAGAAACAGCTGTAAAACCATAGAGTTTCATTGAATCCACGGGATCGTCCCCACTCGGCTCTGCGCGATTGTCTCTGATTGGCCACAGGTGCAGGTTTACGCCTCGTTAATGGCTGGAATTTTCGGGGGAAGTGTTCGACAGTGTCGGCGCTGCTTACTAATTCCAAGGGCGTGATTCTTGCCAAATTTTCTTACCAGAATGGGTCCGGTGCTGGCGATTGTCGGCGCACTTGGGCTGTCCGCTTGCAGTGTGCCAAGCGGCGATGTGGACGTGCACGACCCGTATGAGGCGACAAACCGCAGTATCCACGGCTTCAACAAAGGGCTGGACCGCGCCATTGTCCGCCCGACATCGCAAGTGATTAACGCTGTGGTGCCGGAGCCTGTGATGCGCTCGGTCGGGAATTTTGCCAGCAACCTCGGAACGCCGGCGACTGTCATGAATGACGTTTTGCAGGGCGATCTGGATACCGGCACGCACAATTTCTTCCGCTTCGTCATTAACACAACCGTCGGAATCGGCGGGTTGTTCGATGCTGCCGGCTGGATGGGCCTGGAAGAACGCCACAACGATTTTGGCCAGACGCTTGCAGTCTGGGGTGTGCCGGAAGGGGCCTATCAGGAATTGCCAGTTTTGGGCCCGTCGACAGAGCGCGCCACTGCCGGTTTGATTGTCGATCTGTTGACCGACCCTGTGAACACTGTTCTGCCGAACGACGAGCGCGCCGCGCGCCGCACGGCGGGAATCTTCTCACGGATCAGTGAACGCGACGTCTTTGGCGAAACCATCGACTCGGTCCTATATGACAGTGCAGACAGCTACGCTCAGTTGCGCTCGATATATCTTCAGAACCGCCGGTTCCAGGTGTCAGACGGCAACCTTGAGGATTTCTATATTGACCCGTTTGAGGGATTGGATGCCCAACAGTAATATTTCGCGTCGTCTGGCCGTTGTTGGCCTGCTGAGTTCAACATCACTAGCCCTGATTGGCAGCCCTTCCTGGGCCGTCAGTTCAGCCTCGCAAGCCGAAAGCCTGATCGACAAAGTGGTGGGCGAAATCTCTCGCATTGCAAATTCGAGTGGGTCGGAATCGACAAAGATTTCCAAATTCGAAAGCGTGTTCAAGCGCTATGCCGACCTGCCAACGATCACGCGCACCGTTTTGGGTGCGGATGCACGCAGCGCTTCTTCGAGCCAGCTCAGCAGTTTCGCCAACGCATTTTCTGGCTACATGGCACGCAAATATGGCAAGCGGTTCCGCCAGTTCGTCGGTGGCGCGGTCGAGGTAACGTCATCACGGCCGGTCAAGAGTTTCTATGAGGTCAAAACCGTCGCGAAACTTCAGGGCAAGTCGGATTTTGACGTGACGTTCCTGGTGTCGGGCCGGTCTTCGAAATTCTTCGATATGCTGATCGAGGGTGTCAGCTTGCTGAAGTCTGAACGGACTGAAATTGGAGCTATGCTGGATCGTCGCAGGGGCGACATTAACGCGCTGATTTCTGATCTTCGCAGCGCCGGCTAGGCGCGGTGCCGCCGGTGCGGCAAGATGACAGCCCACCTGTGACTTCCGGTTTCTGGCGTGCCACACTAAGTGGCGGCTGAATGGTTTTCCGAAAAGGTCTCATCATGTCTGGTCTGTCTGGCGCCCGCCTCGGGTTGTTGTTTTCTATCGCTCTCGCAGCTCCGCTGGCTGCGCAGGACATTTCGTTCGACGGTGTCTATCGTCAGGGCCCTGCTGCGGCCTGTGCCAATATCGGTCAGGATGGCGGATCGATCGAGATCAAGAACAACGAGTTCTTCGGCGTCGAAAGCATGTGCCGGATGACGCGACCAGTGAATGTCGTTGATATGGATGCGACGCTGTTTGACATGAAATGTCAGGGCGAGGGCACGGAATGGGAGGCGCGTGCCATGTTCATGAAAGCCGCCAATGGGGGGTTGATCATGGTCTGGAACGGGTTCGCGTTTCAATATGATCGCTGCGCTGCCAGCGATCTTGCCACTGTCGATTCCGAAACTGCAGGCGAAGCCAAAGCGACTGAAAGCGACGCATCGTCCGAGTCCGAGTAATCCGAATAGCTGCTCGCGTCTGGCGCCTAACCGGGCAACTTGCCTAGTTCCGTCGGCCGAACAGATCACCCAGCACGTCGATCAGCGCGCGTTCGATAGAATTGTCGCGCTGTTGGCGCGTCGGTTGGCGGCGGACTTGGGTTGGCGGTGGGTCCAGTGGCGTCAATTGTTGATCAAACGCGACCAGACGCGGGCCGGGACGATAGGTCGGCAGCGGTGAGATCGGCAGCCCTTCATGGACCCGCTCCATCGTTTCGCGCCAGATTTCAGCAGGAAGGCCGCCCCCGGTAACCCCGGTCAGCGGCGTGTTGTCATCATTGCCCATCCACACACCGGTCACGTAGTCGGCGGTGAAACCCAGGAACCAGGCGTCGCGTGCCTCCTGTGTCGTGCCGGTTTTCCCCGCCGCTGGACGATCTCCAAGACGGGCCCGTGTTCCTGTGCCAGCCTCAATCACCCGGCTCATCATATAGACGAGTTGTCCGGCAGCTTCGGGCGTTATCACCCGCTCCTGAATGCCGCCTTCCTGCCCTATCATCGGAGCGCTATCCCCTTTCAGTCGCAATTCTGTCAGCCCGTAGGGCGTCACCGCCGAGCCACCGTTCAGAAAGCCCGCGAAGGCGCCCGTCATTTCGATCAGCGAACTTTCCGACGCACCCAAGGCCAGCGCCGGCCCCTGTGCCAGGTCGCTGACAATACCAAAGCGTTCAGCCACTTCGCGTACGTTGTCGCGGCCTACTGCTTCACTGACTTTGACGGCAGGGATATTGCGGGACTGGGCCAGCGCATCGGTGAATGTCATCCGCCCCTTGAACTTGTGGTCATAGTTCTCGGGGCTCCAGGGGCCCGAACCGGGAATATCCAAGGTCAGAGGCCGATCAACGACGGCGTCATCCTCGCGTGCCCCCAAATCCAGGGCGGTGGCATAGACGAAGGGCTTAAAAGCCGATCCTGTCTGGCGTTTCGCCATCACCGCGCGGTTAAATTGCCCTGTTACGCCACGAAACTGCCGCCCGCCGACCATCGCGCGCACAGCGCCGTCGGCCGACATGACCACGATCGCCGCCTGCGCGACCGAGTCCGCCTTCACCTGCGTGTCAAACACCTGCTGCAGTGCCTCCTCGGCGGCCTGCTGAATTCGTGGGTCCATTGTGGTGCGGATGATGACATCTTCAGTTGTCTCATCGGTCAGAAAATCCGGGCCGGCTTCCATCACCCAATCGGCGAAATAGCCACCCGCGCGGGCTTCGGCCGCTTCTGACAGAACCGCCGGGTTATCCCGCGAGGCCAGCATCTCACCCTCGCTGATATAACCCTGATCCTCCATCAGCCCTAGCACGACCGAGGCCCGATCCTGCGCGCGCTGTAGATCGCGCGTCGGGGCATAATAGGATGGGGCCACGAGCAACCCGGCAAGCATCGCTGACTCCGCCGCCGTCAGATCCTGCGACGACTTGCCAAAATACCGTGCACTGGCTGCTTCGAACCCGCGTGCCCCGGCGCCCATGTAGGCGCGGTTCAGATAGATCGTAAGAATATCTTCCTTCGAATAGCGCGCTTCCATCGCCATCGAGAACGGAATTTCCTTAATCTTACGCGCCAGCGTGGTGCGCCGGCATTCGGCCTCATACTCCGCTTCGGTCTGACCAGCGGATGGGTCAAATGGGTTGCCAAGACAGATCAGTTTAGCGACCTGCTGCGTGATGGTAGAACCTCCGTTGCCCTGCAACGGCCCGCGCCCTTCCCGCAGGTTCAGACGGATCGCGCTGGCGATGCCGCGCGGCGAGATACCGAAATGGCGATAGAATCGTTTGTCCTCGGTCGCGACAACGGCGTTGCGAAGGTGGGCCGAGACATTGGCAGCCGAAACATGTCCACCGAACTGTTCGCCGCGCCAGGCAAAGACCTGATCATACCGGTCGCGTAATTCCACCGAGCCCTTGGCGCGCCCGTCCACAAGGGCAGCAACGGACGGCAAAGTGGTGAAGTAATAGCCGGTTACACCCAGCAGGACGAGGCCTGCAATCAGCGCTCCGCGCCAGATCAATCCAAAGGTCAGGCGAAATACCCAGCGGAAAAATGCACCGACGAAACCGCCTCGACGAGCGGGCTTGCTGGCCTTCCCGCGCCGCTTCTTGCCGCTGCTTGCCGCCTTGCGTTGATGTCGCACTTCCGCCCTTAACGGCGGTTTCCTGCTTCCCGAACCACTCATCACCCTGCCACCACTACTGCCTCAATCCCCACAGATAGGGGCTTTCCCGGCGAATGTGGAGTGGCAGTCGCCATAAGCGGCGTTTCGCCGCCGCCAAAAAAATAGGCGATTGCCCGATTTCGTGCATTTTTTGTAAACGAGGTCGGTTTTCTGCGCCTGCGAAAGCGGGCGAATGCTTGCTGCACCTGCGAAGGCGAGTCCGAATAGCGCGCAAGTGCAAGCAATGGAGGCCGCATGTGAAACTTATCATCGCAACCATAAAACCATTTCGTCTGGATCAGGTCCGCGAGGCGCTGACTGAAATTGGCGTGCGCGGCATGATGGTGTCAGAAATCAAGGGATTTGGCGCACAATCGGGCCATACCGAGATTTATCGCGGCGCAGAATACACGGTGAACTTCGTCCCGAAAATCCGCCTCGACATCGTTGTGCCGGACGCAATGGCCGATCAGGTGACCGACGCAATCGTAAAATCAGCCGCCACCGGCAAGATCGGCGACGGCAAAATTTTCACGTTGGATGTGGAAAACGCCGTGCGCGTACGCACCGGCGAAACCAACGAGGACGCCCTGTGAGGCGCATCAAAGGACACGCAAAAATGAACAAACTCCTGATATCAAGCGCCGCATTCGCGCTGCTGCCGGGGCTGGCACTGGCGCAGGACGCCGACGTCACCCCGACGATGGCCGACATCGGCTTCATCTTCACCACCTTCATGTTCCTCGTCTCGGGCTTTCTGGTCTTCTTCATGGCAGCCGGATTCGCGATGCTGGAGGCCGGGCTGGTGCGGGGCAAAAACGTTGCCATGCAGCTGACCAAGAACATCGCGCTATTCTCGCTGGCGTCGCTTTTCTTCTATCTGCTCGGTTACAACCTGATGTACCCCGGCGACGGGTGGAGCATCGACGGGATGCTCGGCGCATTCTCGATCACCTCGCTGGAACCAGTGGGCCTCGAAGGGGCCGAACCTGATCTGACATACGCCTCGGTCGGCTCTGATTTCTTCTTTCAACTGATGTTCTGTGCGGCGACTGCGTCAATCGTGTCGGGTGCCTTGGCCGAGCGGATCAAGCTCTGGCCGTTCCTGGTCTTCGTTATCGTGCTGACGGCAGTGATCTACCCGATTCAGGCCAGCTGGAAATGGGGCGGAGGCTTCCTTGATGCCGCTGGCTTCCAGGACTTCGCAGGCTCCACCGTGGTGCACTCGGTGGGTGGCTGGGCCGCTCTGGCGGGCGCGCTGATCCTTGGTCCGCGTTTGGGCAAGTACAAAGATGGCCGCGTTGTGCCGATGCCGGGGTCGAACCTGGCTCTGGCAACACTGGGTACATTCATCCTGTGGCTCGGCTGGTTTGGCTTCAACGGCGGATCGCAGCTGTATATGGACACCGCTGGCAACGTTGCCGACATCAGCCGGATTTTCAGCAACACAAACATTGCGGCTGCGGCCGGTGCAATTGCGGCGCTGATCCTGACGCAGCTTCTGTACAAGAAGCCTGATCTGACGATGGTGTTGAACGGTGCGCTGGCAGGTCTGGTCTCGATCACCGCGGAACCGCTGACGCCCTCGCTGGTCTCAGCAACGCTAATCGGGGCCGTCGGAGGCGTAATCGTTGTCTTCGCAGTGCCGATGCTGGATCGCTTCAAGATCGACGATGTGGTCGGCGCAATCCCGGTCCACCTGTTTGCGGGGATCTGGGGAACTATCGCAGTGGTTTTCACCAATGACGCGGCGAATATCGGAACTCAGCTTTATGCGATTATCGTGGTTGGTCTGTTTGTCTTTCTTGCCTCGGCGATTGTCTGGCTTGCTCTGAAAGCTATCGTCGGCATCCGTGTCGCAGAAGAGGCCGAAATCAACGGGCTGGATATGGCCGAACTGGGTATGGAGGCGTACCCAGAGTTTTCCAACGCCTGAGTTTTGGCGATAAAACAAAGGCCGCCCGGTGCATTCCGGGCGGCCTTTTCATTGGGTCGGAAATCGGATGGATCGCCCGCTAAACCCCGGCCGCCACGATCGCATCTGCCAAAATCGGCACGGTCTCCGCGTTCAAACCGGCGATGTTCATGCGACTGTCGCCGACCATGTAGATCCCATGATCATCGCGCATCTTCGCCACTTGTTCAGGCGTTGCGCCAATCCGGGAAAACATGCCGCGATGCTGGGCAATGAACCCGAACCTGTCGGAGCCGGTGCGCTTTTGCAGAGCCTTCGCCAACTGCGTCCGCAAATCCAGCATCGAGGTCCGCACGGCTTCCAACTCGGCTTCCCAATCCGCGCGCAGGGCGGGATCGTTCAGGATCATTGTGACCAGCCGTGCCCCGTGGTCAGGGGGAAACGAAAAGTTCTGTCGGTTCAGGAACGCCAGCGTCGCCTGCGACTTGTCGCGCGCCGCTGCATCCGGAGCCACGGCCATCAAAATGCCAGTGCGTTCGCGGTAGATGCCAAAATTCTTCGAACAGCTTGCGGCGATCAGCGTTTCAGGAAGGCGCGAGGCGATCAGCCGCGTCCCGGCGGCGTCCGCCTCCAGCCCGTCGCCGAAGCCCTGATAGGCGATGTCGATCAGAGGCGTTGCGCCTTTGGCGGCCAGAAGGTCAGCGACGGCGGACCATTCCGGACCGGTCAGGTTCGCGCCGGTCGGGTTGTGGCAGCATCCGTGCAGCAGTACGACGTCGCCTTCCTGCACGCGCTCCAGATCGCCCATCATACCGGCGAAATCGACACCGCGTGAGGCCTCATCAAAATACCGATATGTCTGCATTTTCATGCCGAGGTACTTGATGATCGATGGGTGGTTCGGCCAGGTCGGATCGGAAATCCAAACCGTCGCGTCTGGGGCCGCCATCTGGATCAACTCCAGCGCCTGCCGGATTGCCCCGGTGCCGCCCGGCGTCGCTGCTGCTGCCACCCGCTCGGCTGGTACGCTGTCGGCCAGAATCAGCCTGCGCATTGCATCTGCGAATGCGGGATCGCCCGCAAGGCCGGTGTAAGCCTTGGTCGCCTCAGCTTCCCACAGCTGCTTTTCAGCTTGTTTCACGGCTGCCATCACCGGCGTCAGGCCGCTGGCGTCGCGATAGACGCCGACGCCGAGGTCGATCTTATCGGAACGCGGGTCATCGCGGAACATCTTGACCAGCATCAGGATTTTGTCTTTTGGCTGGTCTTGCAGGGTGGTCAGCATCTCAGGCCTCTCCAGTGGCGATTATAAGATCTTTGTACTGGCCCCATTCCGTCCACGAGCCATCGTATAGGGCGTTGTCCCGATGTCCGATGCGCTCCAGCGCCACGGACAGGATGGCGGCTGTGACGCCGGATCCGCATGTGGTGATGATCGGTTTGGACAGATCAACACCGGCGGAACGGAATATCATCTCCAGCATCTCAGGGGCTTTCATAGTGCCATCTGCATTTAGCAGCGTTTTGTACGGCACATTTTTCGAGCCCGGAATATGCCCTGCGCGCAGTCCCTCGCGCGGCTCCGGAGCATCGCCGCGAAACCGCTCGGCGGCGCGGGCATCAACAATCTCATGGTCGCCCAACTTGGCAGCGGCAGCGACTTCGGTCACGTCGCGAACCAGTCTGTTCTGACGACTAACGGTCATGTGCCGATCCCGGATCAGCGGGTCGTTGTCGGTGATCTCATGCCCCTCGGCAAGCCATTTCGGCAGGCCGCCGTCCAGCACCGCCACGTCGGTCTTGCCCATCAGGCGGAACAACCACCAGACACGGGCTGCGGAAAACAGCCCAGCGCCATCGTAGACCACCACCTGATGCCCGTCGCCGATGCCCATGGCACGCATACGGGACATGAACATCTCGACCGGTGGTACCATATGCGGCAGTGCACTGCGTTTGTCGGATATCTCATCGATGTCGAAGAAACGTGCGCCGGGGATGTGCCGCTCGGCGTACTCCGAGCGCCCGTCGCGTTGATCAGCGGGCAAATACCAACTTGCATCCAGCAACCGCAGGTCGGGCATTTTCAGTCGCGCGGCCAGCCAATCGGTCGAGACCAGGGTCCTCGGATCGTCTGTCATCTGCTGCCGCCCCCACGCCGGAAATTTCAGCCCCTCACCTAGCCAGAGGCCGGGCCAAGGACAAGACCGTCGCGCGGGCGGCTAGGTTTTACTTGGCCATCGCGCTTTTGATCATCCCGATCACGGCCATCAGCACACCGCCGCCAACGCCGCCGCTGGCGACCTGTCCGACAATCGCACCGATATCCATGCCGCCTGCCGCGTCTGCTGCTGCGGGGGCTGCCCCCATCATGCCGAGGATGTAAGATCCGGCGCCGCCGCCGACTATCCCGGCGACCGAGTTCATAACAGTGCCCATATCCAGTTTTGGTGCCACTTTTCCGACGACATTGCCGCCGACCGCGCCGGAAATTAGCCCGATAATTAGTTCAAGCATGTCTGCTCCTTAAACGGGGACATGTTGTGGTTTCAGCCCGCGCGGCCCCTCGCGACAAAGCTACCCTCTTTTCGGGCAAATCAACGATAAAATCAACATATTGTGTATTGGCGGCGTTTCGCTTCTAGCCATGATCGCGCATCAGACGCGATTTTTGACGCTGCCAGTCCCGTTTCGCGCTGGTTTCGCGCTTGTCCTGGTTCTTCTTGCCCTTGGCGATGGCGATCTTGATCTTAGCCAGTCCGCGATGGTTGAAATACAGTACTAGCGGCACCAGCGTCATGCCCTCGCGTTGGGTCGCCTGCCACATCTTTGCCAATTCGCGGTTCGATACCAACAGCTTGCGCCGACGGCGGGCCTCGTGCCCCCAGGTTTTTGCCGGATCATAGGGCGCAATGTACGAGTTCACCAGCCACAGCTCCCCCTCGTCGACCGTCGCATAGCTTTCCGCGATATTGGCGGTGTTGAGGCGCAGGCTCTTAACCTCGGAGCCCATCAGTTGGATGCCGCATTCGACGTCCTCCTCGATGGCATAGTCGTACCGCGCACGCCGGTTTTCGGCGATCACCTTGTAGTTTGGATTGTCCTTTGGCTTTGCCATGGCAGCGATCTAGGCACTGGTTGCCCTTTAGTCCAGCCGCAGGCGCACTTGACCGGTGCGTGATGCAACGGGATAAGCCCGTCGATGATTGAAGAAACCAACATCCTGATCCAGATCGCACTGGGCAGTGCCTTGATAATGGGGTCCATCATCATTGCCGGTGTATTTTACTGGGCGCTGGAAACGCTGACCAAGGCGCTGCGCGGGTGGTCCTTGCGACCACCTCACGGCCCAAAGGTGATGGTTCTGCTGTGCCTGTCGGTTTTGATGAGCGTTGCGATTCTCAGCGCGACGATTTGGATGTGGGCGGTTACCCTGCGATCACTCGGGATATTCGGAACCCTAGAAAGCTCGGTATTCTTCGCGTTGACGGCGTTCACGACGCTTGGCCTGACCGAGAATGAATTGCCGTCGGCATGGCGATTGCTGGGTGGAATGGCGGCGGCGAATGGTTTTCTGGGCTTTGGAATGATCACAGCGTTGCTGGTGGAATCACTGCGCGATCTGCGTTCCAAGCAGCGGGATGCGTTGGAGTGAAAGCCGGCTAGTGCGCGTGCCAGCCCGATATCACAGCATCAACTTCGAATTCGACCAGCCATTCCGGATTCACGAACCGGGTCACGGCCATGATTGTGTCTACAGGGCGGACATCGGCGAAGAAATCTTTCCGGACATCAATCGCTTCGCGCCAACGCTCGATATCGGTCAGGAGGACTCGTGTTCGCACCACGTCATGCAGCCCTGACCCGGCCTGTTCCAACGCCCCTTTGATGATTGTCAGGCACTGGCGGGTCTGCGCGGCCACGTCTCCGATGCCAACTGTTTTGCCGTCTGCGTCCACCGGCGCCGTCCCACCGATCGAGATGTAAGGTCCAACCCGTACAGCGCGGGAAAATCCGACGATCGCCTCCATCGGGTTGCCGTTCGAGATCAGTTCGCGGTCGTATCCGGACATTCTGCCCCCCATTTTCTCAGCGCTTCATGCTTCGATGATAACACCATTGCGCTCTGCCAGTTCGCTTGCCTCCGGCGCTTCCCAGATGCCCTCCATGAAGTCGAACATTTCGCGGGTTACATGTAGCGCGAAGGTCTCTCCTTTTTCGGCGTTGCGTTGCTGCACCCGACCCCAGCGCAGGTCTTTTGGTACATCAACGAAGTGGAGCGTCACTGGCACGCCAAGCGAGTCGGCCCAGTCGTAAAACAGCGTACGCTCGTGCAAATTGGTGAAGCCGCAGTCGAACACCGCGGGCTGCCCGGCTTCCAGAAGATGCTCCGCAGTCGCGCGCATCTGCGCGCAACATCGCTGCACACGCTCGTAAAACCAGTTGAAATCTGAAGTTGGGTCCCGGTCCGGAAAGAACAGCACCGCGTTCCAGTCGTCGATGGAAAACCGCAAGCCATTCAGATCGCGGCGCAAGCCTTCGGCATAGGTCGACTTTCCGGCTCCCGTGAGGCCGGAGATCATGTGAACATGTGCCGCCATATGCCTAGTTCAGCAACCCGGCGTGGATCATTGCATCCTTGATCGCGTGCTTGGTGCTGTCCTCCAGCGGGGTAAGCGGCGAGCGCACGTCTTCGCGGCAGCGCCCCAGCAGTGAAAGCCCGTATTTGGCACCCACCAAGCCCGGTTCGGTGAAGATCGCCACATGCAGCGGCATCAGCCGGTCCTGGTATTCCAACGCCTTGGCAAAATCGCCTGTCAGCGTCGCTTTCTGAAATTCCGCGCAGAGTTTCGGTGCGACATTGGCTGTGACCGAGATGCAGCCGACACCACCATGGGCGTTAAATCCCAGCGCCGAGGGGTCTTCGGCCGATAGTTGGATGAAATCCGGCCCGCAGGTGGCGCGCTGGCGTGAAACGCGGGCGATGTCAGCGGTCGCGTCCTTGACCCCGACAATGTTGCCGATCTTCGACAACTGACCCATCGTTTCCGGTGACATGTCGATGACCGAACGCGGCGGAATATTATAGATGATCAGTGGCAGGTTCGTTGAGGCCGCAACCGTTGTGAAATGCGCGATCAGGCCGCGTTGGGTCGGTTTGTTGTAATAGGGCGTGACGACCAGGATACCGTCGGCACCCACTGCCTCGGCATGTTTGGCCAGCCGCACGGATTCCGCCGTGTTGTTCGACCCGGCTCCGGCGATCACCGGAACCCGGCCATTCGCGGCCTTGACCACGGCGGAAACGACCGCGTCGTGCTCCTCGTGACTAACCGTCGGGCTCTCCCCGGTTGTCCCCATCGGCACCAGCCCGCTGCTGCCACTTTCAATCTGCCACTCGACAAGTTCGCCCAGCGCACTAAAATCAACACTGCCGTCTTTGAACGGTGTCACCAAAGCGGGCATAGATCCGCGAAACATGAGGCAGGTCTCCTTCTAGGGGCAGGATTGGCAGGTCATAGGCGGGTTTTCGCGCCCTCCGCGCCGGACACTATCCGGCTGTAATGGCAATGCCAAGATTGCGTGTAGAAGTCGGACCGTAGAATTACGAGTGAGGGCGCGATGATTTCCGCCAGCAAAGCAGGATTGAGTCTGGTCGCCCTGTTCGGGGTGTCGGTGATGCTTGCCTCGACGGCAGTGTTCTATAGCAGCACGGATCGGATCGAGGTTGCAGTATCCGGCGCACCGACCTCGTCGACTCGCCCGCGACCAAGGCCATTGCAGGCGTTCGCGCTGCCTGTCGTTGATCTTGAAGACCCGCTGGCTGAGGCGGTCCCACTCAGCGGCGACGGCGTCCCCGACGAAGATGGCGAAGATCTGAGTGTCACTGGAATTGTATTGACCAGCGCTGTACGCCCGCAACCACGCCCTGGCGAACGTGTCGTGCAGGTGGTTGTAGAAGAGCCGGTGCCGCTGCTGGATATCGGCCCTATTGGCCTTAGCGGTTTGACCGAAGGTGAACAGGCGCGGATGACCGAGGAAGGTCCGAAAGTCGCCGCGATGATGGCCAAGGTGCGCAGCGACGATTGGGAGGACGCCCGTGCCATTGCCGCCGGTATCGGTCCTGTCGCGAAGGATGTCGTCGAATGGCGATATCTGCGCGCGGGTCTCGGCACATTCGACGAAATGCGCCGGTTCCTTGCGCGCCGCTACGACTGGCCGGGCCTGGAGCGCATTCGGATCCGCAATGAAGGCGCGATCCCGACGGAGGGCCGTGAGGCTGAAGTTCTGGTCCATTTTGCCAAGCAGAAACCCCAGACGGGCGACGGAGCGCTGGCCTATATTAACGCACTGCAGGCCGAAGGGCGCGAAGACGATGCCCGCGCGCAAGTTATCCGCGCCTGGACCGAGCTGTCGATTGGCTCGGATGTGGAACCCCTTTTCATGCGAGACTGGGCCGACACGCTGAAGCCACATCACGCGGCACGTCTCGACAATCTGCTGTGGCGCGGCTTCAAAACTCAGGCTGGCCGGATGATCCCGCGTGTCGACGAAAGCCAGCAACGGCTGGCCAAGGCCCGCATGGTGCTACGTGCGCGTGGCAACGGCGTGGACGCGGCGATTGACGCTGTGCCGAACGCGCTGAAGAACAACGCGGGCCTCGCCTATGAACGTTTCCGCTGGCGTATGGCCAAGGGCTTGCGTGCCGGAGCGGTCGAGCTGATCCTGAAGCAGTCAGCAACCGCCGAAGGGCTTGGCAGGCCAGAGCTATGGGCGGGCCAACGCCGCGATCTGGCGCGGCGCGCGATGCGGGCAGGTGATGAAGAAACCGCCTATCGCCTCGCCTCCGAGCACTGGCTGAGCAGTGGATCAAACTACGCCGATCTTGAGTGGTTGTCGGGCTACCTGTCACTGCGCTTCCGCCGCGATCCGGGCAGTGCGCGCCAGCATTTTGCCAATTTCCGCACCGCCGTCTTCACTCCTATCAGTCTGGGCCGTGCTGGATATTGGGAGGGACGCGCCGAGGAGGCACTCGGCAATCAAGCCGCCGCGCAAACGGCCTATGCACGAGGCGGTGTCTGGCAAAGCGGGTTCTACGGGCAACTGGCTGCCGAGAAGGCCGGTATTGAAATGCGCGCGGAATTGCCCGGGTCCGGTGGGCCCGGCGACTGGCGCGCGGCGTCTTTCGCTGACAGCTCGGTCGTGCGGGCAGCGCAGTTGTTCATTGCCGCCGACGAACACCAGCTCGCCGCGCAGTTCCTCAGTCATCTGGTTGACAGCCTTGACGCAAAGGACGCGGCAATCCTGGGTGATCTGGCGTTGGAACACGGCGCGCCCCATGCCGCTTTGAAACTGGCCAAACAGGCCGCACAACGTGGCATTGTCCTGCCGCGCGCCTATTTCCCTGTCATCGATCTGGGCGTCGACAGTCTGCCAGTGGATCGCGCGCTTGCGCTGTCAATCGCGCGGCGAGAGAGTGAATTCCATCCCGGTGTTTCAAGCGGTGCCGGTGCGCAAGGCCTGATGCAATTGATGCCTGCCACCGCGCGCAGTGTATCGCGTAGCCTTGGCCTGACCTACTCCAAAGCCAAGCTGACCGCGGATCCGGTTTACAATGCACGCTTGGGGAGCGCCTATCTGGCGGATCTGGAGCGCCGCTTCGGCAAGAACGTCGCGCTGGTGTCTGCGGGCTACAACGCCGGTCCGGGGCGCCCTGAACGCTGGATGCGGGATCGGGGCGATCCTCGGCGTGACAACATCGACGCTGTGGACTGGATCGAGATGATCCCATTCGACGAGACTCGAAACTACGTCATGCGCGTTGCCGAGTCGGTGCCGATGTACCGCGCCCGGCTGTCGGGTAAGGTGGGGCCGCTCAACACTGCGGCCTTGCTTAAGGCGCGATAGCATAGCAATGGCTTTGACGTGTAACGGGGTTTTGCCGCATGCTCCTTTGCGCCGGTATCCATGCGACGATGGCCGCCCGCCCCCAGCGAACACTCGGTGCGCCTTACGGTGCCTCGCCCATCAAAATCTGCACTTTCCCATCGGGCAGCTCCATTGCCGCTGGCAGCCGATCCAGCGCACGATCTAAAGGCAGTTCTGCCGCAACATCCGTGGTCCATGCGCCACTTACGAACCGCTTCTGAACCAGCCCGCTTATCCGCAATTGTTTGAGCATCGAGGTTTTCGCCGCCCAACTGACAGCCCAGAAGGATTCGACCCTCTTATCTTTGAAGATCATCTCTCCGGGGTTGGAAATTTCAGCCGAACTGCCGCCCAACCCGCCATAGATGATCCAACGCGCGCCCTTGCCCATGGCTGAGAAAACCTGAGAGGAAACGGGACCGCCGCCAACGGCATCTAGGAAGATCACCGGCTTTTCCTGTCGCAGAACCTCAGTCAGGTTGTCCGCGAAATCCAAGTGTTTCTCGTTTAGCACATGGGCCGCACCGAACGTGGTCAACGCCTCGACGGGCCCATCCCGCCGCACGATCCCGATCATCCGCTTGCCCTGATCGTGCGCCAGCGACGCGGCGAGTTTTCCCAACTGGCTGGCCGCTGCCGAGAACACGAAAGCCTCGTCGGGGCGCACGAGGTCAAGCATCGCTGCGACCGAGATAGGGTTGACCAGCATCGCCGCCGCATCGCGGTCCTGCATGCCCTTTTTCAACGGTATCGCGGCCAATGCATCAGTCATCGCGTAGTCCGCCCAAGCGCCGGTTCCGCGCTGACCGACGTAGAAGGCGACATTTCGGCCCATCATCACACGGCCCATGACGCCGCCGCCATGTGCGACGACTGTCCCGACGCCTTCGAATCCCGCAGGCGTTCCGGCCACGCGGGGCTGACCATAGGTCCCGGTCACAAAGGCGACGTCCGACGGATTCACCGTCGATCGCCGGACCTTGATCAGGACCTGGCCAAGACCCGGTGTCGGCACCGGGATCTCTGCCAATGTCAGCAAGTCGCTAGCCTCGGAAAAACCGCGCATCGAGCCAGCGTCCGTGGCATAGCCGTCCTGCGTCAGGACCAACGCCTGCATGTTGCCGCCGGGATGCGCCATCGCCGTCAGACCGAAACGCAGACGTATTTCATCTCTAGGTAATCCTCGATCCCGTGGTGGCTGCCTTCACGGCCCAGGCCCGACTGCTTGACACCGCCGAAGGGGGCAACCTCGGTCGAGATTATGCCGGTATTCACGCCAACGATGCCATATTCCAGCGCCTCGGAGACTTTCGTGACACGGCTGATGTCCTTGGCGTAGAAATAGCTGGCGAGACCGAAGATCGTGTCGTTGGCCAGCTCGATTACCTCGTCCTCGTCCTTGAAGCGGAACAGCGGCGCGAAGGGGCCAAAAGTTTCTTCGGTTGAGACTTTCATGTCCTTGGTGGCTCCGGTGATTATTGTCGGTTCGAAGAACAGCCCACCTAGATCGTGGCGCTTGCCACCCAGAGCAACCTTGCCGCCCTTGGCGACGGCGTCAGAGATGTGTTCCTCGACCTTCTCGACCGCATCGTCGTTGATCAGTGGGCCGAAATCGGTGCCGTCCAGACCATCACCAACCGATTTCGCGGCGATTGCCTTGGTCAGCTTTTCGGCGAATTCGTCGTAGACGCCGTCTTGGACGTAAATCCGGTTGGCGCACACGCAGGTCTGACCGTTGTTGCGGAACTTGCACATAATGGCGCCCTCGACGGCGGCGTCGATGTCGGCGTCGTCGAAGACGATGAACGGCGCGTTGCCGCCCAGCTCCATCGAGCATTTCATCACCTGATCGGCGGCCTGGCGAAGCAGGATGCGCCCAACCTCGGTCGAGCCGGTAAAGGTAAGTTTGCGGACTTTCGGGTTGCTGGTGAATTCCTTGCCGATCTCGGACGCGGCATTCGACGGGATGATCGACAGGATACCCTTGGGCAGACCGGCCCGGTCAGCCAGAACGCCCAAAGCCAGCGCTGACAGCGGTGTCAGCGAGGCGGGGCGTACAACGAACGCGCAGCCTGCGGCCAGCGCAGGTCCCGCCTTGCGCGTGATCATTGCATTGGGGAAATTCCAGGGTGTAATGGCGGCGGCAACGCCGATCGGTTGCTTCAGAACTGTGATGCGTTTGTCGGGCTGATGGCCCGGTATTGTTTCGCCGTAGACGCGCTTGGCTTCCTCGGCGAACCACTCGATGAAAGAGGCACCATAGAGGATTTCTCCCTTGGCTTCGGCAAGCGGCTTGCCTTGTTCGGCGGTCAGGATTGTCGCCAGATCGTCGGCATGTTCGACCATCAAATCGAACCATTCTCGCAGGATGTTGGCGCGCTCTTTGGCGGTGCGCGCAGCCCAGTCTTTCTGCGCGCTGTAGGCCTTGTCGATAGCGGCGGCGGTCTGGGTGCGGTCGATGTCTGCAACCTCGCAAATCACATCACCACGCGCCGGGTTCGTCACTTCGAATTTGCGCCCGCCGGTGCCTTCGGTCCACTCGCCGGCCAGATAGGCGCTGGTGGCCAGAAGGTTGGGATCGTTCAATAGGGTTTTGAGGTCGGTTGTCGCGTCAAGCATGGGGTGCGGTCCTTGTCAGGATCGGCTGGGCAGCCGCCAGGGGAAAAGATATGTCTAAATGGAGGGGCCGACGGGAAGGTGCAAGATGTGGTGATGGATCGTGATTACGAAAACGGAACGTTCATTCCAGGTGCTGCCGACTATGCGCCGCGCTGGGCGGAAGCTGCACGGGAATGGCGTGAAGTTGAAGCGGCAGTCGGGCGGGCGCGGCTGAATCAGCCCTATGGGGACGGCGCGCGCGAACAGTTCGATCTGTTCTACCCAGCCGGGCAGCCCAAGGGCCTGTTCGTCTTCGTGCACGGCGGCTACTGGATGGCCTTTGATCGATCAAGCTGGTCGCATTTCACGCGCGGTGCGACCGAGGCTGGCTGGGTCGTGGCGGTGCCGAGTTATACGCTGGCGCCCGAGGCGCGAATATCTCAGATGACCGCTCAGATCGGGGCGGCTGTGGAAGCGGCGGCGGCGCAGGTGCCGGGGCCGATTGTGCTGGCCGGGCATTCGGCAGGCGGCCATCTGGTGGCGCGGATGTCGAGTGCGGCGGGGCCGCTGAACGCCGATGTGGCGGGGCGATTGCGGCGGGTGATGCCGATCTCTCCGCTGAGCGATCTACGCCCGTTTCTGGGGCTGTCAATGAATGAGACGCTGGGGCTGGACGCGGCTGAGGCCGAGGCGGAAAGCCCGCTGTTGCAACAACAGGGACCCGCTCCGGTCACTGTTTGGGTCGGTGCCGAGGAGCGGCCTGTGTTCCTCGACCAGGCCCGCTGGCTTGCCGAGGCCTGGCCGCGTGCGGACTTGCGGATCGCTCCGGGGCGGCACCATTTCGACGTGATTGATGAGTTGGGCGAGGCGGATAGCCCGCTGATGCGGGCGTTGTTGGTGGAGTAGGGGAAACTGCGATGTATGGTTCAGATCGACTCTGAGGGCACAACAAAGGACCTGGCGAATGCCCTGCTTGCTTTGCGACAGTTCCAACGTCCGCTCAAAGCTATACAAGTGAATAGCGTTCGACCTTAGCCTTTTGCGCTTCGGGTGCCGAACTTGTCGCCCCATGTCGAGAACGGGTCACCCTCGGCCGGGGTTGCCTCATACACGCCGCGCGCAATGGCGCGGGTCAGGCAGATTGCTGCGGCGTGGCCGATTTCCGAGAGCTGGGCAGGCGGGTTGGTCAACGCGCGCGCCCCGGTTGACGCGGCAAAGACCAGATCGCCATCGAACATTGTATGCGAAGGCAGGATCGCGCGGGCCATGCCATCTTGCGCGACCATCGCCACCTGCGCGGCCTGCGCCTTGTCCAGCGTGGCGTCAGTGGCGATTATAGCCAACGTAGTGGCTTGCAGGACGGTTGGGTCACGTTTCAACTGTGGTTTGGCGAGCGGTGCACTGCCGCGCCCGCCAAATTCGCCACCGTGTTCGAACGGTGCGGCCCAGAATTGCCCGGTCTCTGTGTCGGCGACGCCTCCGATAGCGTTGACGGCGACCAGCGCGCCGACGGTGATGCCGGAGTCGAGAACCCATGAGGCGGATCCGATGCCGCCCTTCAGCCCGGCGGTTGTCGCGCCGGTTCCGGCACCGGCCGTGCCAAGGGCAACGTCAGACTCCGCCGCCACGAAGGCGCGCCGCCCGAGATCATGATAGGGGTTCTTTGACCAATCCTTGTCGCCGCCGCTCAGCAGATCATACAGGATCGCGGCAGGCACAATGGGAATGCGTGGGCCCGGAGTCTCGACCCCGCGCCCGGCATCGCGCAGCGCCTCAGCGACGCCAGACGCCGCGTCCAGCCCAAAGGCGGACCCGCCAGACAGGACCAACGCGTCCACCCGGTCGACCAGCGTACCGGGGCGCAACAGGTCAGTTTCGCGGGTCCCCGGCGCGCCGCCCATGATGTGGACGGCGGCGAAGAAGGGAGCGTCCGAGGTCAGCACCGTCACGCCGGTTTTGACTGTGTCATCCTGTGCCTGACCAACCAGAATACCGGGTACGTCGGTTATAAGATTGCGAGGGCCAGCCGGCATCAGATCTTCGGCTTCGCTGTGGCGGTGGCAGGGTCGCCGGTATTGGGGACTCCCTTGGGTTCGATCAACAGGACCTTGGCCTCGAGGATTGCGCGTGGTCGATGGACCTTGCCGCGTGGCACGACCGCCAGCTCTCCGGGGCCAAGGGTCAGGGTCTCGTCCTCGATATCCAGCAGGACTTCGCCGTCGATCACCAGAAAGAAATCATCTGTGTCAGGGTGGCTGTGTAAGGGGAATTCTCCCTGAAACTTCACCACCATCACCTCATTGTCGTTATAGTCGGCCACGACATGCGGATCCCAGTGGCTGTCAAACAACGCCAGCTTCTCGGCCAGGTTAACTTTCTGCATTTCGCGCTCCCCTCGATCCCGATCAAGCGTTATCGCGCGGTGGAGTGCAAGGGCGGGATTGCGCGGTGCGCTGTCGTCGGTTAGCAGATATGCGGGCCTGGGCGATGGCGTCGCCCCGCGTGTCCCGCGCGCCCGAAAGCGGTCCTGAACGCCGGGGCTTTTTTCGACAAGGGAACACATCGATGACCGATACCCGCACGGAATTTTTTCGTTTTCACAATGGCGAGAAGGCCCCTCTGCCGTTCGCTCCCGACGAATATGAGGCGCGGCTGAACGGGCTGCGCAAAGTGATGGCCGCCTCGGATGTGGATGTCGTGGTCCTGACCTCGATGCAGAACATCGCGTATTATTCCGGCTTCCTCTACTGCGCCTTCGGGCGACCCTATGGGCTGGTGGTGACGGCAGATCAGGACGTGGTAATCTCAGCCGGGATCGACGCGGGCCAGCCGTGGCGGCGCTGTGTGGGCGATGCAATCACCTATACCGACTGGCAGCGCGATAACTTCTGGCGCGCGGTTGTGCATGTGGCCGGTGAAGGGCAGCGCGTCGGGATCGAGGCAGATCACATGACACTGGAACGGCGCGCCCAGCACGATGCCTTCCTGAAACCGACCAGCGTTGCCGACATCGCCCCTGCGACGATGAGCCAGCGGATGAAGAAATCCCCAGCCGAGATCGCATTGATCCGCGAAGGTGCGCGGATTGCCGATGTTGGCGGCTATGCGATCAAGGATGCGATCAAGGTGGGCGCGCGCGAAATCGATGTGGCCATGGCTGGCCGCGACGCGATGGAGGCTGAAATTGCCCGCGCTTTCCCCCATGCCGAATACCGCGACACCTGGGTCTGGTTCCAGTCGGGGCTGAATACCGATGGGGCGCATAACCCGGTGACGGCGCGCGCACTCGAGCATGGAGACATTCTGTCGCTGAATACGTTTCCAATGATCTCGGGCTACTACACTGCGCTGGAACGGACTCTGTTCGTGGGTGAGGTGGATGACGCCTCTCTGGCGATCTGGAATGCGAATGTCGGCGCGCATGAACTGGGGATCAGTCTGATTAAACCGGGGGTGTCCTGCGCGGAAATCACCCACAAGATTAACGACTTCTTTGCCGAACGCGACCTGCTGCAATACCGCAGTTTCGGATACGGTCACTCGTTTGGGGTGCTCAGCCATTATTACGGGCGCGAGGCCGGGCTGGAACTGCGCGAGGATATCGACACAGTGCTGGAACCCGGTATGGTCGTCTCGATGGAACCGATGCTGACGATCCCGGAAGGACAGGCCGGGGCCGGAGGGTATCGTGAGCATGACATTCTGGTCGTAGGCGAGGCAGGGGCCGAGAATATCACCGGCTATCCCTTCGGCCCGGGGTTCAACGTGGTTCGATAGACCTGAGCGTTCGGAGGCAGTTTTGGGTCGAAAATACTGTTAAAAAGGGTATTTTCGATCACAACGCGCAGTGAATCCGGATGACGCGCGTCTGGAAAACGCCTAAATTCATGCCTAGGTAACAACCAGTTGATCACCAAAGCGAGGGATAGATGGCCGATTTGGACGCGCACATTAAGGAAAGTCAGGCCGAGGTGGCCGAAGCTCAGGCGAAGATCGCCGAGGTCACCAGCCGGATCGAGGCCGCGCGCCAGAAGATGGCCACAGGCGATGATATCGCCGTCGACATCGAAAACGCCTCGCTGGAGGACGTCCATGCCCATACCGCCGCGATGAACGCAAACATTGCCGAGCTGATCATGGGGCTGGACGACGTGACGGCGGGATTTTCCCAAGATTTCAACGAGATGCGCACCAAGACGGGAATGGAGTCGTTCATCGGCATCTTCTCGCAGGGCAAGGCGGAATCGATGCGACAGGAACGCATGCGCACCGCCAGCATCGACGACAAGTTGCAGGACCTGATTGCGAAATCCGACACCATCGTGACCCTGCTGCAGGGTCAGCTGGAGGAACTCAACAGCCAGAAGGTGAAGGTCGAGTCGCAGTTGGGCGAGACGTTGACGGAACGCGAAACCACCGTGGCGACGCTGGAGGATGCGCGATCGGAAATTCAGGCCATGGACCCGAAGATCATCGAGCTGGAGAACAAGATTTCCGTCGAACAGGACGCCGCCGCGCGGACCCGACTGGAAACCGAACTGGCCGGGCTGAACGCGACCTATAATGCGCTGGTGCAGGACGAGCAGGTGAAGCTGGCGAAATCGCAGACGCTGGAGCGGTATATCGAAAAGGGCAAAAGCTGGGTGGATTCCCTGCAGAACCAGGCGGCGACGCAGATGGTGCTGATCAACAAGCTGCAGACCGACACCAAGCAGCGGGTGGTGCTCTATGACGCGCTGACCAAATCGCTAAAGACCGCCCAGCAGCAGGACGTGGCCCACCGGATCAACGAGATCGGGGTGGAGACGGATCAGGAAGCCCAGGCCGCGATGTCGGCCATCGGTTCAGCCACCAACACCCGCATGGCCGAGATGATGGAGGCGCATGAGGATCACATGGTCTTTGCGCGGAAGGTGCTGGAGCAGAAGGCGAAGGCGGACGAACGCTTCGCAAGGCGATTCCAGGAGATCGTCGAGAAGCACGACAAGAACCTGTATGGGGCCAATAGTTGAACGACAGAATCCACGCGCTGATGCTGAGAGAATTTCTTCGCGTCGCGTGGGGGCCTGTGCTCTTCGGCGTGGCGTGCTTGGCACTGGCTGTGCAAAAATGGCATGGCGTCCTCACCCCATTGATGCTTCTGCTCGCGGTATTCGCACTGATTGCCGGCTTCGTCAGAATGGTGCGCCAAAGCCGCGGCAAGATATCGGACAACGAGGTGACGCGACTGCCGATGGATTCGGAGCGGAAAAGCGGGGCTTCGCATTTCCAGGGCTCCATGGATGACTGACGTCAAAGACGCCCTGACCCGCGATCACGCGCCCATCACTGATGCATTCGCGGCGCGGCGATACTTTGCCAAGTTCGAGGCGATCACCGGGCATTTGGGCCGAGTGGCGGCGGAGTTGGAGCGGGATGGCGAGGTGGCTGCGGACGAGGTGGAGATCCTCGGGCGTTACATCCGCTCACTGTCGGCGACTTTCCGGGCGCTGTCAAACAAGTACCTGCTGACGGGCCGTGATACGGGCACGCACTTTGGCAGTCTTGCCTTTGACAAGCACGAAAGTGGCTTTCCCATTCACGCCGAGTTGCTGACCATGGCCAATGACGCCCAGCAGGCCGAACGCCATCTGGACGGCATGGCCAGCGCGGCGCAGATCAAGGACGACATGGTCCGCCAGATTGTTGGCGAGTTGACAATCCCGACCAAGCTGCAATTCGCCATGTCACAGCGGCTCTATTACGAAGCGCTGGCCGAGGGGGAATTGTTCTGGGCGCAGATGCACCCTCAGGCCTATTGGCTGAGCGGGACCGGAGAGCGCCGCCGCTATATGATCCACTGGGCGGTCTATGATAGCCAGGTCAACCTGCCGACGATCTATCTGATGGAGGCGCAGGACACCGGACGCACCTCGCTGGTGAAGGACGAACGCCGCTGGCCCGCCGTGCAGCAACACCTGATCGCGCAATCCATGGGCGGGCTGAAGCTGCTGACCATCGCCAAGGGATTTGACGAGGATTTCGACGACCTGCATCCCAAGCGCCTGCGCCGGTTCCATGTGGGGCCGATGTATTCCTCGGCCTTCACGCGGCAATCGGGGCCGCTGGCCAAGGTGCTGGAAGAAGCCCGCGCACCGCAGGGCCAGGACTGGGCATTGGCCTGGACGGCGGAAGAACTGGTTTCCGAGCGGGTGGAGCAGGAAAAGAAGGGTTGGTTCGGCACCGTGGACCGAGAGATTTTTGCGCTCGACCCGTTTTCCGGACGCGGCGTGGACACCGGGGCCACCCGAACGGAACGCGCCATCGTCCTGCCCCAGCGTCCCTTTCAGGTTCTGGCCGAGGCGAACCCGCCGGGGTTCCGGGATGTTCGGAAGTTTGTTGTCAGCCCGGGCGGGCGTGTGGTGACGATGCGATGAAGAGGCTTGTGACGCCTTGGAGCGATGTTGAACTTGGAGATGCCGAAACATTCTCGGAGTTCTTATGGCAAATTAGAGCTCGGATTCTGTTTGAGTTTACCGTCTTCGCCATATTGGTGTTGCTTGGATACCTTGAGTCGAGATGGGCCCGAGGCAGTGATTGGCGCCCATTGCTGCCAATAGTGCTTGGAATTGTAGTTCCAGCTATTCCATTGATCTACTTACTAAAGTTCCGAAGACTGAAAGCACAGGGGACCGCAAAATGAGCACACCAGCCGATCAGATGGAACTGCGCGAGGCGGATATCGTCAAGCATTACGAGGCCGCGCTGGGTCTGCTGGACGGCTTCGATCATACGCCGCGCGTGGCCAAACCGGGCGCGGCGCCGGCTGAGAAATCGTCGGGGATCGGCACGCGGCGGCGGTTCCGGTCGACCACGCCGGGGATGGTGACACGATCCACCGCGCGGCCCGAAGGCGTGCGGCTGATCGAGCGGATCGAGGGCGTGGGCGAGGATGCCCTGCCGACCGCACTTCAGGCGGGCGTTTTGCAGGGGTTGCGGCAGGCGCTGGCGATTGCCTTTGCGGTATCCGAACAGTTTGCCGAACGCACCGGGCTGGACGCGCTGAAGCGGGACAATCTCGCCGGTGGGCTGGCCGCTGGGAAGAAGACCGAGTTTTCGGAACTGTTGGCCGCCGAAGCGCTGATCGCGCTGCACGTCTTTGGCAATGCCGCAGCGTTCCTGCTGGCGGCCCACGCGTCCGAAGTTGCGGTGGAAATCGGCGAGGTCGAGGAACTGTTGACCGACAACGCCCCGTTGGCACTTCAAGGGGCGCTGTGGGAGCTGGATCAGGATCTGGAAAAACACGCCAGTGATGAGGCGCGCACCGTCGCCACCGTTCTGGCCTTCGCCGAACAACTGATGGAAAAGGTCGCCCTGCGCGCCAGCACCGCGCCCCGGCTGGAGGCCTTTACCGCGTCCAACTGGAAGGTCGAGGCGGACGAATTCTCGGTCTCGGGCTTTACCCCCGCGCGGCGCGGCAAGTCGGCCTCGCTCGTGATGAGCTTCAAGATGCCGAACGAAGTCGTCGGCAACCACATCGCCAAGTATCAGGCGATGAAGCTGTCTAAAATGTTGATGGCATATGATTTCGAGCGCCGGTTGAACCCATTTGCGGAGCTCGGCGGGTTCATTTTCACCTTCATGGGTGACGGCAAACCCGGCACCGGCAAGACGACGCTGATCCAGATGATGGCCGGGCTGATCGATGGGTACTGCAAGAACGCGGATTACCCATTCCGCTATCAGAACTTCTCGATCGACCAGATCGACAGCTATCAGGGCAAATCCGGCCAGAACGCCAAGGCGTTCATCGACAATGTGATGGATCCGTCGGTGATCGGGTTCGGGACGGTGGATGACATCGACCAGATCGCCGGCAAACGTGGCGACCGGCAATCCAGCGCGGGCCAGCAAGAGGTGACGGCTGTTCTGATGGAGGCGTTCTCGGGTGCGGGCACGGTGGTACGGGGGAACTGTACCTTCGGCATGTTCTCCAACTACCCCGAAAACGTCGACGACGCCCTACGCCAACGGGCCGGGGCGCGGTTTCTGGTGGACGGGCCGCAGACGCGCGAGGATTACATCGACATCCTGCATCTGCTGCTGGGCAAGAACCACGACATTCCGGTGGGCGAACACGATCTGTTCGCCGCGCAGGAGATCAAGAAGGCCGTCTCGGCCAGCTTTGAAAGCCACGGCAAACCGCATGAGGATGGGTTGCTGAAGGTCTGGCGGGACGTCGAGGAAAAGACCGGGCGGCTGGATACGATTGCCAAGATGGGCGCCTATCTGAGCGCGATCAAGGAGGCCGACGACCGCTTCACCGGCCGGGCGATCAAGAACATCACCGACGCGGTGAAGGTGCGGGCGCTGGACGTGGAGCTGCCGGACGAATGGATGGAGGACCCGGAGATTTTCCTGTTCAAACCCTATGATGACAAGCTGGGAATGATCCGAGAAATGACGGTGCCGATCACCGTCGACATGGTGATTCAGGAAATCAACCGCTACGCGGATTCGGAATTCCGCTATGCCGATAAATCTGACGAGGTCGCCATCGAGAACGCCGTGCGCGACATGGGCCGGATGGAAGAGGCAAAGCGGCGGTATCTGGAAAGCAAAGGGTGATCGCACTCACCGCATATGCCTGGCTGATGCCGGTCCTCGTGGGCGCGATTGTCGGCCTTTGGGCCGGGTGGCGCAGCGATGTGGCCAATTCCGGCGGATTGTTCCGCGCACTTGGGCTGGCCACGCTGGTTGCCGCTGCCGTCGTCTATGCCGGGCAGATGCTGTGGCTGGCGGCCTTGGTGAAGACGGCGCAGTCGACGGACTCGGTGGCACTTTGGTCCGGCAAACTGACTGTTGCGACGGCGTTTCTGTGGCTGCCGATCATGGTCATGGCTTTCATAGGAATGGCCCTCTGGCGGAGGCGAGCGGCATGAGCGTGCTTGGTGGTCTGGTCCCGGTTCTGGCTTTGGTCTTGCTGTCGGTCATGGTGCCAAAGGCGCTGGGCTGGGCACTGCCAGAGGGGGTCGGCTGGCTGATCGGGAACGGGGCTATTTCGGCTGTAATCCTGTGGGCGGTTTCGGCGGGATATTTCGCGGTGGCCTATGCGATGCAGTCCGATATGCTGACCCGGCTTCTGGGTATCGACCACGTGGACACGCTCGGCCATTTCGCACGGCTGGGTCTGCTGGCCGGGATGATCTGGGCGCCGGTTATGGTGCTGTCGCTGGCAAGCCTGCCGAAGCGGTGGCGGGAGGTGGTTTGGTGAAACGCCTCATCGAAAAGGGCCTGATGTTCGGCAACCTAGTGGAAGTCTCCTCGCCCGCTTTGGTCGAACGCTACAACCGCGCGCTCCAGCATCTGGCGGGCAAGCAGACGAAGCTCAACGAATTCCATATCGACATCTCCGGCTTCTCGCCGCAGATCGGGCATGAGTTGGGCGATCCGCAATACCTCAACCCGAACGGCTGCAACCGACAGTTCATCCTTCTGACGACCGAGCAGCGGACTGCTCCTCTGTTGAACATGCAGTTCTCGACCTCGCGCGAGATCATGCGCCAGTTCATCGAGGCGAACGAGGCGGCGTTGTTTGCCCTGACCGCGCGGGATGCGGTGGCGGGTGAGCTTGCCAATACCGTCTTTGAAGTCTCGATCCCCGAACGCCTGTTGGCGATCCGCCGGATCACGGTTGAGGCGGACACAACCGGCGCGCATGTCGCGGACGCCCATGAGTTGAACGCCAAGATTGCGCAGTTCCGCGAGGAAGACGACGCCTGGTTCGACGATGTGCTGATTGCCAAGATGATCGGGCTGGCAAAGAAAACCGGCGACGTGACCCGCAATCCGGTCACGCTACCCCGGATGGAGTTCGAGACTCCGAATTTCTGGACGCGGCATTTCGGCGGACTCTATGTATTCCGCTCGACCGACGAGAGCGGCGTGATCCACATGGCGGACGACGATGATCCGTTCGAGGATCTGCCCGTTGATCGCGTCATGGCGCGTGAGGATGCCAACAAGATCGCGCGGTTCCTGTCGGACAACGATCTGGTCGAACCGATCGTCAAGGCGCGCGGCGCGGATGCCGCCGCGATCCTGCGCCAGAAGATGGATTTCATGTTGGTCGATGTGGCCGCAACTCTGGGTCAGGACCTGAAAGGTGCGACCCGGCGCGATCTGCGCAATATCGCGCGGCAGTTGGGCAGTGCCCTGCCGCCCGCGTTTCACGGGCTTGGCGACCTGCTGCGCTGGGTGGAAACCGGTGGCAAGTGGCCGCGCATCACCTCGGAACATCCGGCGTTCTTTTACACGCTACGCGCCACCGCCGGGCCAACCCGTGATCTGGTCAATATGCTGCTGGCCGAGCTGACACCGCTGGACGTGCGCCAGCTGTTCATCTGTCACAAGGAGCTGTTTTACGGCCTCTATGCCGGGTGGTCGGATGCCAAGAAGTCCTATGTAGCGGATTTTCTGGAAGCCGAGTATCAGGTGGACAAGGCCGGTGCGCGTGCGGCGTTGTTCGGGGCCGAACCGGGGATGGCGGAAACGTCCGATACGCCTTCGCCCTGGGACGAGCCGAAAGGGCGGGCGCACCAGATTGAACTCGTCGGCCCCTGGGGGGCCGTAAGGAAGGAGCGAGACTGATGGGATATTTGCGACTTGGCTTCTTCGCCTTCGTCATTCTGACGCTGTTTTACTGGGCACTCAGCTGGTATTTCCGCTCGCTCGCCCGTGGCGGGCTGGAGCGGGAGTGGGACGAAGAGGTGCGCGAGGGTGACCGGGATGAGTGGATCGACAAGGGCATGGCCGAGTACGACGCCTCGCTGAAGAAGAAGCTGGTTCTGGCCGTCTACGTGATCCCGGTTATCGTGATCATCGCACTGGTTTACCTGACGAATTACGCCTGAGGAGGGCAGCATTATGCGCTATATCCGATGGACGGTCTTTCTGCTGGTGTTGCTGACCCTGTTCAGCTTCTTCCACTATAATCTGCCCCAGCGCGATATCGTGCGCGTGACCTCGACCGAAGTGATCCGCGCCGATTTCACCCGCTTCAACCGGTTTTTCTATGCACAGGCCGATAGCGGCAATACCGAGCTGGCAAACCGCGATCTGCGCCTGATCAATGCATCGCGTACCAACGGGCGGGTTTCTGTCTACCGTAACGAGGATACCGGCTTTGGTTGGCCGCCCTACTTCAAGCTCGACAGTTCCAACCTGCAGGCCGAGGCGGCGGACCTGATCTCGACTCGCGCCGAGCCGATCTGGGTGGCGATCACCCACTATGGCTGGCGCAACGAGTTTCTGTCGATCTATCCCAACGCGATTGCGGTGCGTGAGGTTGCAGGGCCAGACGTTACGCTGATCCCCTGGGTCAACATCGCGATATTCGGGATGTTGCTGGTCGCGATCTTCCTGATCTGGCGGATGCTGCGCCGCTTTCGCCGTCGCGCGATTGAACCGTTCCTTGACCGTGCCGACGACCAGCTTGATCTGGCCAAGGCGCGCTATGCAGGGTTTGCCGGCGGCATACGCGCCTGGCTGGATACCTGGCGGAAAAAGCCGCCGCGGTTGAAGTAGCTCCGGCGCTGGCGCGCCGGATCGGAAAGGGGGCCAGCCCCCTCCTGGCTTTACGGCCAATTCACCCGCGGGAAATTATCAAACCGATGATGGCCACGAAGACGCGCGTCATTCGCCGTAGGGCACCCAGATTGTCTTGATTTCGGTCGCGGCGGCGAGAAAGTCGCGGCCCTCTCCATCTGCCCCGGACCAGTCGCGGGATTTGCCGTGGTTCACCCAGGTGCGTTTCAGGTTCCCGGCAGCTTCGCGCTCAATGGTGGCGGATAGGTTGGTGGCGGAGAAGCTCCAAACAGCATCCACGCCCATATGACCCGCCAGTTGCGGCGCGAGGTCGGCGTGATCGCCGGTCAGGATGTTGACGACACCGGCAGGCACGTCCGAGGTTTCGAGCACCTGGTAGAAATCAGTAGCGGCCAGCGGGAACGGTTCCGATGCCACGAGGACGCAGCGGTTCCCCATCGCAATGGCCGGTGCCATCGCCGAGATCAGGCCCAGCAGCGGGGCCTCGTCAGTGCAGAAGGCGCCGATGACACCGACCGGTTCATTCATCGCCAGAGCGACGCCGCGCAGTGGGACAGGTTTGGCAGCACTGTCGTATTTGTCGGCCCAGGCGGCATAGGTGAACAGGCGGTTGATTGCGATTGCAACCTCGTTCGCTGCGGCTTTGGCGTTAGCGCCACTCAAGTCCTGGATGCGGCTGGCGAACTCATCGGCGCGGGCCGAGAGGTTTTCACCGATGTAATAGAGGATTTGCGCGCGCAGGTGGGCGGTGGTTTTCGACCAGGCCTTGGCGGCATGCGCAGCCTCGACCGCGTTGCGGATGTCCTTGCGGTTCGCCAAGCCAGCGTGGCCCAGAAGGTGCCCCTTTTGCGACCAGACGGCGCGGGAATAATTGCCGTCGGGGCGGGCCTGTTTGCCGCCGATATAGAGCTTCGCTGTCCGGTCCAGACCGTCAACCTTGGGGTTCGTTGGTTCTGGCACAGCGGCCAGTTTAGCGACGGCTTTCGACTTGCGGCGCGGTTTTGTGTAGGCCTGAAGACCCTCCCAGCCGCCTTCGCGCCCGAACCCGCTTTCGCGGACCCCGCCGAACCCGGCAGCGGCATCGAACAGGTTGGTGGCGTTAACCCAGACGACGCCTGCGACCAGCTTTGGCGCGATGTCCAGCGCAAGATTGACGTTCTCGGTCCAAACCGTTGCGGCCAATCCAAAGCGGGTGTTGTTGGCCAGTTCGACCGCCTCGGCCGGGGTGCGGAAGGTCATGCCGACGAGGACGGGGCCGAAGATTTCCTCCTGCATCAAGCGGTCAGCGGTGGACAGGCCGGTGATGAGGGTCGGGCGATAATAACAGCCCTGCGCGGGCAGGGGGGTGTCGGCGTGATAGACGTCACCGCCGGATCCGGCGACCATCTCGGTGATGGTGGTCAGTTGCACCGGGTCCACCACCGCGCCGATGTCGATGGCTTTGTCTAGCGGATCGCCCAGGCGCAGACCGTCCATGCGGCGTTTAAGGCGGCGGTAAAAATCCTCGGCGATGCCCTCCTGCACCAACAAGCGGGATCCGGCGCAGCAGACCTGGCCCTGGTTGAACCAGATCGCGTCAACCAGCCCCTCGATGGCCGAGTCAATATCGGCATCATCGAAGACGATGTAGGGGGATTTTCCGCCCAATTCCAAGGTCAGGGACTTTCCCGTGCCCGCCGTCGCTTTGCGGATCGCGCGGCCCACAGGGGTCGAGCCGGTGAAGGCGATCTTGTTGATGTCAGGGTGGTCCACGATGGCCTGCCCGGTCGCGCCGTCGCCGGTGACGATATTGACCACGCCGTGCGGGACGCCTGCCTCCTGACAGATGCGCCCGAATAGCAGCGCGGTGAGCGACGTGTACTCGGCCGGCTTCAGCACGCAGGTATTGCCGATGGCGATAGCGGGCGCGATTTTCCAGGCCAGCATCAGCAGCGGGAAGTTCCACGGGATGATCTGCCCGCAGACGCCCAGCGCCTCTCGGTCGGGAAGTTCGCTGTCCTGCAACTGCGCCATGCCTGCGTGGTAATAGAAATGGCGCTGCGCCAGCGGGATGTCGATGTCGCGGCTTTCCCGGATCGGCTTGCCGTTGTCGAGCGACTCCAACACGGCGAACAGTCGGGAGTGTTTTTGCAGCAGCCGGGCGAGGGCATAGAGAACCTTGGCGCGCTCATGCCCCGGTAGCGCGGCCCACTTCGGCTGTACTTTGCGGGCAGCGGCGACGGCGGTATCGACGTCTTTCCTGGTGCCTTGGGTGACCCGCGCCAAAACCTCGGTCGTGGCCGGGTTGCGGCTGTCGAAGCCTTTGCCGGGTCTTGTGTAGGCACCACCGATGAAATGGCCGAACTTACGGTCATGGCTATCGAGCCACGCCATCGCCTCGCCCGCATCCTCGGGTGCGGGGCCGTAATCCATCGTTTCGAAGATTTCCTTGATGGTCATGACAACCTCACACTCTCAGTTCCCCGGCCTTCCAGCCGCGTTCGAATTTCTTGATGTCGTCAGCGAGCAGCTGCCAACGCGACTCCATCGGATGATAGGCCCATATCGCGCCCGAGCCTCGCCGATATACAAATTCGATGCCATCGACACCGGGTCTGCCGATGTACAATGCATCGCCATCGTCACTCTCTCGAACATCGCCAACTTTGTATATCCAGTCCAGGAATGCTGTTGGGTCGTAGATTCCATCCGAGTAATGCTCAAAATACATGACGGCTTCCGGCCAATCGTTTGGATCTACCGTCATCCCATCGCATGCCGATGCAGGGCCGAGTACCGACCCGTAACGTGGTGTTCCAGCTGCCGCTCGATATCGCTCAGCAGGGAAGATGCGCCGAACCGGAACAGGTCGGGCTGAAGCCAACGGTCGCCCAACTCATCCTTCATCATTGCCAGATAGGTTATCGCGTCCTTTGCCTTGGATATGCCGCCCGCGGGTTTGTAGCCGATGCGATACCCGGTGCGGGCGTGGAAATCGCGGATTGCGCGGATCATCACCAGCGTGACGGGCAGGGTGGCGTTGACAGACTCCTTGCCGGTCGAGGTCTTAATGAAATCCGAACCGCCCATCATCGCGACATAGCTGGCGCGGGCGACGTTCCTGAGGCTGCCGAGTTCGCCGGTGGCGAGGATCGCCTTCATATGGGCTTCGCCGCAGGCTTCTCGCATGGCTTTCGTTTCGTCGTAGAGCGCCTGCCAGTTGCCGGTCAGTACGTGACGGCGGGAAATGACGATGTCGATTTCTTCCGCCCCCGCTTTGACACTTTCGCGGATCTCCTCGATCCGCAGGTGCAGCGGTGACAAGCCCGCCGGGAAACCGGTCGAGACGGCGGCGACCGGGATGCCGGTGCCGTTCAGCGCGCGAACGGCGGTTTCGATCATGTCGTGGTAAACACAGACCGCGCCGGTGGTGATCCGGTCAATCCCAAGTGCGTCGAGGATATCGCGGCGTACGGGATTGGCAGCCTTTGCACAGAGCCGACGAACCCGGCCAGCAGTGTCGTCACCGGCCAGGGTGGTCAGGTCAATACAGGTGATCGCGCGCAGCAGCCAAGCCGCCTGATACTCTTTCTTCACCGACCTCCGCCCTGGCAGACTTGCCGCGCGGCGTTCGATCGCCGAGGTATTGGCCTGCACGCGCCGCACCCAGTCGAGGTCCAACTCCATCCCCGGATTGCGTGGCTCGGCAACCTGCGGCAACTGCGCTTGGTTTGTGACAGTCGGGGTCTGGATGGCGGTTGTCACAGGCATTTGTCCGGATGTTGGCAGGTGAACCCACAGTGCCACAGGCATTTGCTTCGCACAAGATTGACCATTTGGTAAAATAAATTCTGCGGCAATCGGCGACTGTGGCACGTCGCGCTCATCCGGGTTAGGAACCGGCAGGACTGAACCGAGGGACCGCAAATGGCTTTTGATCGCAGTGTGATAATTGCTCCGTCCATTCTGGCAGCTGATTTCGCGGCCTTTGGGGCCGAATGTGAAGCGGTTGAGGGGGAGGGCGCCGATTGGATACATGTCGACGTGATGGACGGTCATTTTGTGCCGAACATTACCTTTGGCCCGGCGATGTGCGCGGCCATCCGCCCGCATATCAAGACAGTGATGGACGTGCATCTCATGATCGCGCCGGTCGATCCCTATATCGAGGCATTCGCCGAGGCCGGTGCCGATGTCATCACCGCCCATGTCGAGGCGGGTCCGCATATTCACCGCACGCTTCAGGCGATCCGTGGCGCGGGGGCCAAGGCGGGCGTGGCACTGAACCCCGGCACTCCGGCGAGCGCGATTGCGCCATTGCTGGATATAGTCGATCTGGTTTGCGTGATGACAGTGAACCCCGGCTTCGGCGGGCAGAAGTTCATTCACACATGTGTCGAAAAAACCCGCGATATACGCGCCATTATCGGCGACCGCCCTGTTCATATCGAGATAGACGGCGGCGTTGACCCGACAACGGCACCATTGGTCGTTGCTGCGGGCGCAGACGTTCTGGTGGCGGGGTCAGCGGTATTCAAAGGCGGTTCGGTTGCCGATCCGGCCCCGTATGGTGCCAATATCCGGGCAATACGGGAGTCAATCCACGCCTAGATTTTTCGGCAAAAAAACCGGTGACCAGAAAACTCGTAGAGCGATCTCAGACTGCCCCGGACGCCAGTAATATTTGCTTCCAGATCGCCGTCTCATCGATCAGCGTCCATTCGCGGCGCAATCCCCACGGCCCGAATTCTGCATGGGTAATCCCCATGATATAGACGTTAGCTCCGCTTGGTGGTCCGAATGCGCCATGGCCGTCATGTCGTCCTTGTAGCGACCAGCGCACCGCCGCCCTTGGCGGCATCCCCGGGTCGTCGCGCCCGGTGGCGTGATTGATGCTGAACGTTGATGAGGGGAAAGCTGCACGCAAAGCCATCCAATGTGACTCGGCATCGGCATGGCCGTGACCGTCGATATGCCCTGCATAGTGCACCTCCGCCGCGCGGTCCCAACCGTCCGCAATCACCGACATTTCTGCCGACATCAGACGTTTCAGCATGCCTGCAAGCTCAGCCCCCAGTGGATGCTCATCGCCGGAATCAGTATAAGGGCCAGGTAGATCGGCCTCTGACGTAAAGGGTTGAACGCAAACGTCCGGCCCGCCCTCACGCGCGATCAATGCCCGAGTCCATTCCGCTGGGTCATGTCCCAGCTGGCGCACAATTGCCCCTTGATCTCGGACCAGCCATTCGTCGGCCACCTGATCGGCGCGACAAAAGCAATCGGCGAGAATGCGGTACTCCAGCCGCCGCCCCGTAGGCGCACCGTAAACGCCCGCTCCACTATGGGTCGCCGTGCAAAGCAGACGGTGCGAGCTGAGGAAGCTATCCGCATCAACCCCACACCAGATCACATCCTCGCCCAGTAATTCCCGATCCGGAAACTCGGCGAGAGTGGCCAGCGTCGCCGCAATTATCCCCTGATTGCCCTGCACCACCGACGCCGGTGACCGCACGATCAGATCATCCGCATACCAATCGGTTAGCTCCGCAATGCGCCGCCCTTCCCAGATGTCATGGGTGATACCAAGGATATAGTCCGCCTCATCCGTCCAGCGGGGGTCAAACCCCGGCCGGAATGGCATCAGAGCGCGCCGTAGAACAGGCCGACGACGTGCTCAGCTTCGGCAAAGAACAACCAGCGGGCGGTCAACACGCCAAGAACGTGGCTGATGATGGCGAGTGCTGCAAACACATGGCCTGGCACGATGACCAGCACAGCGATTGGAAACAGGATCGCCAGGATCAATGAGATGACGCGCAGTTGCGTCGAGCGTTTACGCCCGATCACAAACACCATCTCGCGCGTCAGATAGTTCGGGCCGGTGTGTGGGGATTCAAAAGCCCGCACTTCCCCTCGCGGCCAGAGGCCGGTGGCCGTGCCTGTGTCCGAGCCGGTAGCGGCCAATGCCTTGTCGCCGAGATACCAGGCCAGCACCTGCACCACACCGGCCAGCGCGATCAGCACAATCGCGGCCGCAATTTGTCCCGCCAGCAGCGCCCCGCCGCCCAGACCGTAGGCAAAGAACAACAGTGGTGTTGTCCAATGTCGCCACCGTGGGACCGTCTTCAACTGGCCATACATCATTGAGGTCGCGCCGATTGTCGCCAGACAAAATGCTGCGCCCACCCAGCCCAGCGGTACAATCCGCACTCCGAACAAAACAGCCCCGGCACCGTAGAGGCCCATGGTAATCAGCGCCCCGCACGCCAGCCAAGCCTCGCGCGACAGCCAGCTGGAGCGCCACTGTGTGAACGCCAGCAGCGCACGTTCTGGGTGCCCCAGATGGAAGGTCGAGGCGACCAGCCCCGCCACCGCCGCCGAAAAAGCCGTCCCGAAGGCGATGAAAGCCAGCCAGCCGGTCAGCGCCGGCAGCCCGAGTCCAAGGAAGATCAGCAGACCAAAGCCGATACCCGAAAGCGTCGTAAAGACGATGATCGATGGTGCGGGGTGCATCTTACGCGCCTCCGCCCGGCAGCTTCCCAAGGGTTCGGTCAATCCAGCCGAGGAAGCCATGGGCGTCGATCGCAATCGGCTCCAACATCGGAGCCAGCACATCGATCTCGACATCCTTTTTGCGCGGCGGCAGGTATTTATTGACCGGCTTGGTGCCTTGTTCCGGCATCAGGTCAAAGCCGCGCCGCGCTGCTACCAGTTCTGAAACGTCGCTGGTCGGATCGCCAAGGTCGCCGAAATGGCGCGCCCCGGCGGGGCAGGTACGCACACAGGCAGGTTCGCGATCTTCCGGCTCCAGGTTCTCGTTGTAAATCCGATCCACACACAGCGTGCATTTCTTCATCACCTTCTCAACCGGATCCATCTCGCGTGCGCCGTAAGGGCAGGCCCAGGCACACAACCCGCAGCCGATACAGGCGTCTTCGTTGACCAGCACGATCCCGTCTTCGGCGCGCTTATAGCTGGCCCCGGTTGGGCAGACGGTGACGCAGGGTGCGTCTTCGCAATGCAGGCAGGATTTCGGGAAATGAACGAGCTGCGCAGGACCCTCCTCTGGCTGCACCTCATAAGAATGCACCCGGTTCAGGAAGCTGCCGACCGGTTCGGCCCCGTAGGGGTCTTCATCGCCAAGCGGCGCGCCGTAGTTCTCGGTATTCCAACCCTTGCAGGCCACCACGCAGGCGTGACAGCCGACGCAGGTGTCCAGATCAATAACAAGACCCAGCTTGACTTCGGAAGGTGGTGGCAGCTGGGTCATAACGCCTCCCGCTCTTCTATTCCCAAATACTCCCGCCGGCGGCTCCAACGGTTGCCCCCTGTGAATCGGACTGCATTGAAAGCACCCATCACGCTGGTCCCCGCGGTTTGAATTTCGCCAGCTTCTCGGAAATTGTCGCCTGAACCTGCGCGCGCAGGAACGAGCGCGCATCGCTCTCGCGGGCCAGCTCTTCGGGGCCAGTGCCAACCGGGCTTCCCTGCGCGTTGAAATTCGGTTTCACCTCGTCCGGAGCCTCGGTTTTCTCAAGGCGCACTCGCAAATCGAACCATGCAGCCTGGCCCGTCACCGGATCAGAATTGGCCCAGCGCATTCCGTCGCCCTTTGGCGGCAGCAGCTCGTGAATCAAATGGTTCAGCAGGAAGCCCTTTTTTGCCTCGGGAGCATCATCTTCCAGTGCCCAGGCGCCCTTGCGTTTGCCAATCGCGTTCCACGTCCAGATTGTTTGCGCGTTCAGCGCCGCCATATGCGCAACCGGTACGACGATCTCTCCATGCGGAGACGTCACCCTGGCCCAATCGCCCTCTTCAAATCCGTTCTCCTGCCACACAGCGGTGGGCACATACATCGGGTTTACCCCGTGGATCTGGCGTAACCAGGCGTTTTGACTGCCCCACGAGTGATACATCGCCATCGGGCGCTGGGTCAGCGCGTGCAGCGGGTATTCGTCCATATCCGTATCGCCGAACGGCGCAGACCAGATTGGCAGCGGGTCCATCGCCTTGTGAACGCGGTCTTTCAGATGCGCCGGCGGCTGGCGCTTTCCTTGCCCTTCGGCGGCAAGTTGGAACCGACGCATTGGTTCCGACCAAAGCGAGAACAGATAGGGCTGCGGCGCGTCAAACAGTCCAATTTTGACCGCCCAATCCTGGTAGGCTTTGTTCCAAGGCTTGTAGTAGAGCGCCTCGTCCGGGATGTGCGACATCCAGAAGCCACCGGCTTCCTTGTAGCGCTCGATCTGGTTGCCGTTGGGCTTGCCACGACCGCCCGCCTTGCCGTTCTTGCCGCGCCACCCCGCCAGTGGGCCAATACCCTCGCGGCGCTCGTGGTTGACCATATAGTCAGCGTAGTCCTTGAATTTCGGTGCGCCGTCTTCGGCAACGAATCCAGGCAATCCCAGACGATGGCCAAGGTCCAGCAGGACCGACTGAAAGCCACGTACATCTCGGTCCGGGTCAACCACGGGCCAGCGGATCGCATCAGCGGCGGCCTCGGCCTCAGAGATCGGGCGATCCAGCAGGCTGATGCAGTCGTGACGTTCTAGGTATGTTGTGTCGGGCAGCACCAGATCGGCGAAGGCGACTGTTTCCGACGAGTAGGCATCCGCGACGATCAGATGCGGGATGACATAGTTCCCGTCCTCGTCCATCTCGGTCAGCATTCGCATCACGCCCGAAGTATTCATCGACGAGTTCCACGCCATGTTCGCCATATAAAGGAACAGCGTGTCGATCTTGTACGGATCACCGGCGTGCGCGTTCGAGATCACCATGTGCATCAGCCCATGGGACGACATCGGGTGATCCCAGCTGAACGCCTTGTCGATCCTAAGCGGCGTGCCGTCGTCGTCAATCGCCAGATCGTCCGGCCCGTGTACGAACCCCAGATGCGGCCCGGCCAGCGGTTGGCCCGGCTTGCCTTTCGCATGGGGTTTCGGGTGGGCCGTGTAGGGTTTCGGATAGGGCGGTTTGAAGCGGAAACCGCCGGGCACCTCAACCGAGCCGAGAATGATCTGCAACAGGTGCAGCGCGCGGCAGGTCTGGAAACCGTTGGAGTGGGCCGAGATTCCACGCATGGCGTGGAAGGCCACCGGGCGACCAATCATCTTGTCGTGCTTCTCGCCTCGGAAATCCGTCCAGGGCTGTGCAATTTCGATGGCTTGATCGAAGGCAACTTCGGCCAGTTCGGCAGCAACGCGGCGGATCCGGTTGGCATCCATGCCGATCACCGGGCCGACAACTTCCGGCGCGTAGTCGTTGGACATATAACGGTCGGCCATCAGGCTCATCACGGTGCGATAGGTGATCCCGGCATGTCGCCAGCGCCCGGTAAGGTCCGGATTCACGCCCTTTTGGTCGAACGGCACGCGGTGGTGCGTCTCGCGGTCCATCACCATTTCCTTGCCAGCTTCGTCTCGCAGGATCAGGCCATAGCTTTCCGAGCTTGCGTCGTCGTTCACCAGACAGGCGGCATTGGTAAATTTCGCCAGATAATCGAGGTCGATTTTCCCGGCCTTCATCAGGCAATGCACCAGGCTGAGGATGAACAGCCCATCGGTGCCTGGCGTGATGCCGATCCATTCGTCAGCAATCGCGTTATAGCCGGATCTGATCGGGTTCACCCCGATCACCTTGGCACCTCGTTCTTTCAGACGGCCAAGGCCGATCTTGATCGGGTTGGAATCGTGATCTTCGGCCACGCCGAAAATCATGAACAGCTTGGTGTTTTCCCAATCCGGCTGGCCAAATTCCCAAAACGCGCCGCCCATCGTGTAGATGCCGGCGGCCGCCATGTTGACCGAACAGAAACCACCGTGGGCTGCATAGTTCGGGGTGCCGAACGCCTGTGCCCACCAGCTTGTGAACGACTGGCTTTGATCGCGCCCGGTAAAGAACGCGAGCTTCTCCGGCGCCGTCTCGCGAAGCGGTTCCATCCAGCTTTTTGCCAGCTCCAGCGCCTCGTCCCAGCTGATTTCGGCGAATTGGCCCGAGCCGCGCGGGCCGACCCGCTTTAGCGGCGCTTTCAGGCGCGCAGGCGACAAGTGCTGCATGATCCCGGCACTGCCCTTGGCGCACAACACGCCCCGGTTCACCGGATGGTCGCGGTTGCCCTCGATATAGGCAACCTCGCCCCCCTTCATGTGTACGTTGATGCCGCACCGGCAGGCGCACATATAGCAGGTCGTCTGGCGCACCTCGTCCGAGACTTTGGGCGAGGTATCCACTTTGGGTTGTTCGTGCTTTGTCATGCCGGACCGCGTTCTACTTCAGGGGGCACTAAATAGCGATTCCCGCCTCGGTGCGACCAGTTTTTTCTCCAAACTCGGGAGGTACCGGGACAAGTGTTCTCAGAAGTCCTCACAGGGCAGTCCTGATGAGGCCGACCGCCGCCAACCCGATCAGCAGCGAAAGGCTGAATGGGCGATAGAACGGCTCGAGACGCGGAATAAACATTCGGCCTCCGACGATCACACCCAGTGCAGTCGGCAGCACCAGAACCACGCCCCTGATCGCGGCGCGCTGATCCATGACGCCGTAAAGCAGCAGGTAGATAATCGAGGTGAAAGCGCCAATGAACAGGAACATCACCAGACTGGCACGCATCACCCGCGCCGGGGCGTTTCGCGCCAATACGTAAAGGGCGATCATCATCCCGCCAATCGAGGCAAGTCCAGTGACAATCCCAGCCAACAGTCCAGTAATCCAGGTTCCGGGCATGGTGGCCAGACCCGGAATGCGCAGCCGCGCCAACTGCAATCCGGCCAGCCCGACGATCAACAGCAGTGCAATCAGTTTTGAGGTATCGACCGGCAGCGAAGTTGTCAGCCAAAGGCCCAATGGAGTGCCTATAGCTGAACCAAGGAACAGGATCATCACCATGCGCTTGTCGGCATCCGCGAAGCCGCCCCGGAACATCAAGATCGAGGCGGTGAATTCAAGCACCCAGCAAATCGGGATCAGCTCGACCGGGGGCAGCAGGATAACAGCGCTGGCCATGACGAGGGCGCTTAGCGCAAACCCGGCAAATCCACGCACCAGGCCGGCGGCGAAACAGATGCCTATCATGATCAGCAGGGTTGGCCCGGAAAACTCAGTGGCAGACAGCAGGGCCTCGATCATGGTGCGCTGACGATTGCAGCCAGTGCGGCGGAGGCCAGGCGCGCCGCAGGCGGATCGGCTCGGCTGGTCAGCAGGATCGGCACTTTTGCCCCCATGACGATGCCGCCCGCGCAACCGCCCGACAGATAAACCAGCGCTTTGAACAAAACGTTGCCGGAAACGATGTCCGGTACGATCACCGCATCTGCGCGCCCGGCCACCGGATGGCCACCAAGCCCCTTGGTTTCGACCGCGTCAGGCGACAGGATCAGATCCAGCGCCAGCGGTCCGGCGACGTCCGCATCCTTGATTTCACCTGCCGCCCATTTGGCCAGTTCATCCCCCTCGACCGCGCTGGGCACTGAGGGGATCACCGACTCCGTCGCCGACAAAATGGCGACCTTCGGACGTTCGTTGCCCAGCCTGTGCAACAGGTCCACACAACCGCGCAGCGCCGATTGCCGGGTCTCCGGGTTCGGTGCAACGTTTACGGCCGCGTCCGAGACCAGAATGGGCCGCCCGCCGTCCGGGTGGCTGATGTGAAAGATATGAAACAGCTGCTGGTCGGTGCGCAGACCTGCATCGCGCTGCAACGCTGCCTTCATAAAAGCATCTGTGTGCAGTTGGCCTTTCATAAGAACGTCTGCCTCGCCCGCGCCACACAGATGAGTGGCAATTTCTGCGGCCTGCGCTTCGCCAGTTGCGTCGTGGATGGCAAAATCCGAGATGTTCCAGTGCAGGGCATCGGCCTGGCGCCGAATATCAGCCGTTTCTCCAACGAAAACCGGCACCATGATGCCTGCCTCGCTGGCCTCTTGTGCCGCTTGCATCGGCAAAGGCGCACCGGCGCGGGCAATGGCCACACGCGGTGTCGGCAGGGCTGCGGCGCGTGCGATTAGGTCCGGTGGACACACCGGTTCGCGCTTGCTGAGGAATGGGGAAGGTTGGTCCATCACGGCAGACCCTAGCATGTCGGGCGGGCCATGACCGCCGGAATTATTCCCGGCCCGCCGATCAGCGGGCCGGAGGATTATTCGCCGCTTATGCGCCGATCTGCGGTACCATGTCACCTGCGTCGATCCCGGCCACGGCGACGGGCTTTTTCATCGCGTCGCGGCGGAACGGCTCACCCAGCTCCTGGTTGATCATCGCCTCGATCAGCGTGGTTGTCCCGGCCTTCTGATCCTTGATCGCCTGATCCAGCGCGGCAGTCAGTTCGTCCATTGTACGTGCCACGACGCCCTTCAGACCACAGGCCTGCGCGATGCCCGCGTAGGAGACCTCTTCGTCCAGTTCGGTCCCGACGAAGTTGTCATCGAACCACAGGGTCGAGTTCCGTTTCTCTGCGCCCCACTGGTAGTTGCGGAAGACGATCTGAGTGATCGCGGGCCATTCACCCCGGCCAATCGCCGTCAGCTCGTTCACGGCAATCCCGAAGGCGCCATCGCCCGAGAAGCCAACGACCGGCACATCGGGCTTGCCGATTTTTGCGCCGACTACGGCAGGCAGGCCGTAGCCGCATGGGCCGAACAGGCCGGGGGCCAGATATTTGCGGCCTTCGTCGAACGACGGATAGGCGTTGCCGATGGCGCAGTTGTTGCCGATGTCCGAGCTGATGATCGCTTCGCGCGGCAGGGCGGACTGGATTGCGCGCCAGGCCATGCGTGGGCTCATCCAGTCCGGTTTTGCGTCACGGGCCCGTTCGTTCCAGGTGGTGCCGGGATCGTCCTGCTCGTGATCGATGCTGGAAAGTTCCTGCGCCCAAGCCGATTTCGTCTGCGCGATCCTGTCTTTGCGTTCTTGACGGCCCGCATCGCCGGCGCTGTCGGAAAGGCGCTCCAGAATACCCTCGGCCACTTTCTTGGCATCGCCGACGATCCCGACGGTAACTTTCTTGGTCAGGCCGATCCGGTCCGGGTTGATATCAACCTGAATGATCTTGGCGTCGGTCGGCCAATATTCCATGCCATAGCCCGGGAGGGTTGAGAATGGGTTCAGCCGTGTGCCGAGGCACAGGACGACATCGGCGGTCTTGATCAGTTCCATCCCTGCCTTCGAGCCATTGTATCCCAGCGCGCCGGCGAACAGCGGATGGTTGCCGGGGAAGGCGTCGTTGTGCTGATAGCCGACGCAGACAGGGGCGCTCAGGCGCTCGGCCAAAACGCGAGACGCATCAATGCCACCTGCCAGCACCACACCAGCACCGTTCAGGATCACCGGGTTCTTGGCGCTGCTCAGCAGGTCTGCGGCGGCCTGGATCGAGTTTTCACCGCCGGGGCTGGCTTCAAATTCAATCGGGTCGGGAATGGTGAAGTCGTGCACCTGAGTCCAGAAATCGCGCGGCACGTTGATCTGCGCCGGAGCCGACAAGCGTTTGGCTTGGGCGATCACGCGGGTCAGAACCTCGGCCATGCGGGTCGGGTCGCGCACTTCTTCCTGATAGGCAACCATGTCTTCGAACAGCTTCATCTGCTCGACTTCCTGAAACCCGCCCTGACCGATGGTTTTGTTGGCCGCCTGCGGCGTGACCAGCAGTAGCGGCGTGTGGTTCCAATAGGCGGTCTTCACGGCGGTGACGAAGTTGGTGATACCCGGGCCGTTTTGAGCGATCATCATCGACATCTTGCCGGTGGCACGGGTGAACCCGTCGGCCATCATGCCCGCACTGCCTTCGTGCGCGCAGTCCCAGAAGGTGATGCCCGCCTTCGGGAAGATATCCGAAATCGGCATCATCGCCGATCCGATGATGCCAAAAGCATGTTCGATGCCGTGGCGTTGGAGCGTTTTCACAAAGGCTTCTTCGGTCGTCATTTTCATGGGAGAGCTCCGCGTGTCAGATTTGGCAGGAAACAGCCGGGAAATCCGGCCAGATGAGTCGCGCGGACAATAAGGCCAGCGAGGTGAGTCCGATAGGGCCAGATTGTAAGGTCACGTAGGGCCAATATTGAGACGTCGAGTCTCAATATTTGCCGTTTCGTAACTCCGCGGCAATCAGACCAACTCCTTCCGCGATCCGATCTTCGGGGATCGAGGAATAGGCCAGACGGTAGTAATTCTTCGGTGCATCGTCATCCGAAAAGAAGGGACGACCCGGTTCGATCAGCACGCTGCGCGCGCGGAGCGATTTGGCCAGAGCGTTTGTGTCCACCTCGTCCGGGGCGCGCATCCAGAACGATGAGCCACCAGCCATTCGCGGGTTGGCCATCGTCAGCCCTTCGGCGCGGATCGACGCCTCCATGACCTTTCGGCGGCTGGAATAGGCGCGGCCCATGCGTCGGATCAGCGCGTCGTAGTGGCCCAGCGACAGGAAATGCGCAGCCGTTCGCTGGATCACGCCGGGCGGATGCCGAAGGACGGTGGCGCGCAGGGCGCGGGCCTCGGCGATAAACGCCGGCGAACCAACAAGATACCCCAGACGAAGCCCCGGAAACAGCGACTTGGAGAATGAGCCGACATAGATAACCCGTCCGTCCCGATCCATTGATTTCAGCGCGGGAGAGGTGGCATCCTGAAACGCCATTTCGAATTCATAGTCATCCTCGACGATCAGAAAATCCTCGGCGGCGGCCCGCTTGAGCAACGCTCGCCGACGCGTCATCGGCATGGTGGCTGTTGTCGGGCATTGGTGGCTGGGGGTGACGAATACGATGTTGGAGTCGGGTGGAATCTCCTCGGGCCGCAGCCCTCCGGCGTCGACCGAAACCGGGGCCAGATGACACCGGGACTGGGTCAGAATCTCGCGCAGCGGAGGGTAACACGGGTCTTCGAATGCGGCCGTGCGCCGCTGAGTCAGAAGCACTTGTGCAGCCAGCCAAAGGGCGTTTTGCGCCCCGAGCGTTATAAGGATTTCATCCGCATCCGCCGCAATGCCGCGGCGCGGCAAAGTGTGGCGCAGGATAAACTCGACAAGTCGCGGATCATCGGCGTCATTGTAATCGATGGTCATTGCGTCGAAATCGCGCTGACCCAACGCCCGCAGGGCTGACTGCCGCCAACTGGCATGATCAAAAAGCGTCTCGTCGGCCTGTCCGTAGATAAATGGATAGCGATAGCTGCGCCAGTCGGCGGGCTTTTCCAGCCGTGCCGCACCGGAAAACCGCTGACCGATGGCGCGGCTCCAATCAACGGTTTCGCGGCTTTGCGATAGCGTGAACTCGGTCGGCCGGGGGGCGTCCTCGGAGACGTAGTATCCCGAGCGTCCGCGCGACGCGATATAATCGTCGCTCAGCAACTCGGCATAGGCCAGCGTCACGGTGATCCGGCTGACGCCCAGATGGCGGGCCAGCGCGCGCGATGACGGCAGGCGCTCTCCGGCGCGGAACCGGCCGGAAAGGATCGCCTCGGCCACACGTTCCTGGATCCGCGATTGCAGGGTACCATCCTCTTCGGGATCAAGAATGATCATTTCGGCCGGTATCGTCATTCTGGACTTATTCAGGTGTGGGAACTGGATGTAAAGGAACCGAACCGTCGGGCGTAGGGTCCGCGCAAGCGATTCTATAGGGGTGCCGGCCATGGCTCTGGATGCAAAAACCAACTCGCTCGAAGAATTCTGGATGCCGTTTACGGACAATCGTGGATTCAAATCGGACCCGCGCCTGATCGTCAGCTCGGCTGGCACCTATATGACCGACCACAAGGGCAACCAAGTCATTGATGGTTCATCCGGGCTGTTCTGTTCGCCAGCTGGGCATTGCCATCCGAAGATCATCGAGGCGGTGCATGTCGCCATGCAGGATGCGACCTTCGTCTCACCTTTCGGCACCGGACATCCTCTGAGCTTCGCGCTTGCCGAAAAGGTCGCGCGCCTGCACCCAGACAACATCAACCACGTTTTCTTTGTAAATTCAGGCTCAGAGGCCGTCGACACTGCGATGAAGATCGTCATGGCCTATTGGACGGCGCGGGGTGAGGCACGGCATCGGTTCGTCAGCCGTGAGCGTGCTTATCACGGCGTGAACATCGGCGGCGTCAGCCTGTCCGGTCTGGTCAACAACCGCCGCGCCTTTCCGATCACCATGCCGAACATCGTTCACATGCGTCATACGTTCACCGAAGACGAACTCTTCACGCCCGGCTGCCGCAAGGGCGGTGCCGATCGCGCCGAAGATCTACAACGTGCCATCGACAATTTCGGTGGTGAGACGATTGCGGCTGTCTTTGTGGAGCCGGTCGCCGGTTCAACAGGCGTCCTGCCGCCGCCCGACGGCTACCTGCAACGCCTGCGCGAGATTTGTGATGCACACGGCATTCTGCTTGTGTTCGATGACGTTATTTGCGGCTTCGGGCGGATGGGCGGCAATTTTTCGTCGGATGTATTCGGTGTAACGCCGGATATCGTAACCATGGCCAAAGCGTTGACCAACGGGTCAATCCCGATGGGCGCGGTTGCGGTCAGCGACGACGTTTATGATACTGTGATCGGCAAGGCCCCGGATGGCGCGATCGAGCTGTTCCACGGCTACACCTACTCCGGGCACCCGGCGGCCTGTGCGGCTGGCCTGGCGGCGTTGACGATCTACGAGGAAGAGGGGCTTTTCCAGCGCGCTCGCGATATGGCGCCCTATTTCGCCGACGCGATGCTGAGTTTGCGGGACCATGAGCTGGTCCGCGACATCCGCACAATCGGCATGATGGGCAATGTCGAGTTGTTCCCGCATCCGAAACCCGGAGCACGCGGGGTGCTGGCCCAGACCAAGCTTTTCTGGAACGGCTGTCACGTCAAATTTACCGGCGACAACGGCATCGTTGCGCCGATGTTCATCACCGAGAAAGCGCATGTTGACGAGATTATTGGCAAGATCCGCAAAACACTGGATGAGTTGCCCCGCTGATGTGGGCAAACGCCGCCAAACGACCTGGTTGGGTCTGGTACGAACAGGCAGCCTCCGATGATCGGGGGCTGTCTTACGTCTGGCAGGTTACTGCCAAATCCCCGCGAACGCGGGATATGTCACAGGGAGAACGACATGACATTTAAGACCAAGATCACCGGCGCGATTGCCGGACTGGCCGCACTTGGTGCGGTCTAGGCGAATGCCGCCGGACACGGCGAAATCACCGTAGGCTATTTCCTGGAATGGCCGATGCCGTTTCAGTACGCCAAGGTAAACGGCACCTATGACGAAGCACTGGGCGTCAAGGTCAACTGGGTCAGCTTCGACACCGGCACCGCTATGAGTGCGGCGATGGCTTCTGGCGATGTTCAGTTGTCGGTCAGCCAGGGCGTTCCGCCCTTCGTAGTCGCAGCTTCGGCTGGTCAGGACATCCAGATTCTGGACGTTGCTGTGAGCTATTCGGACAACGACAACTGCGTTGTGAAATCCGAGCTGGAGATCGACAAGATGAGCGCTGGCGAACTGGCCGGCAAGAAAGTCGCTGTGCCGCTGGGTACCGCTGCTCACTTCGGATTCCTCAGCCAGATGAAGCACTTTGGTGTGGATCTGGCCAGCCTCGACGTTGTGGACATGGCTCCGGCTGAAGGCGCCGCGGCACTGGCTCAAGGGTCGGTTGATATGGCGTGTGGCTGGGGTGGCGCGCTGCGCCGGATGCTGGAAAGCGGCAACATCCTGCTGACCGGTGCTGAAAAAGAAGAGATCGGCATTCTGGTTTACGATGTGACCTCGGGTCCGGCCGACTTCGTTGCTGAAAACAGCGACTTGGTTGCCAAGTTCCTGAAAGTTACCGCTGACGCGAACGCACAGTGGGCCGGTGGTGACATGGCGATGCTGCCGGTTATCGCCAAGGATGCAGGTATGGACGAAGATGGCACCAAAGCCACCATGGCCACCTTCAAGTTCCCGACAATCGACGAACAGCTGTCGGATGCATGGCTGGGCGGAACCTCCGCTGCTGGCCTGAAGGGCACAGCGGACGTCTTCGTTGGTGCCGGTTCCATGGATAGCGCGTTGGACGACTATTCCAGCCGCATCAACACTGGTCCTTTGCAAGCCGCACAGGGCATGTAAGACAAAGCTGGGCGGTCCAAGCGACCGCCCCGACTTTTACGAGGCTACGGCAAAGGGGACGGCCATGCCCGGACTGAAAATCGACGACATTTCCATGCGTTTTGATCTGCCGAATGGCGGACATGTGCAGGCGTTGCAGAACGTCAGCCTCGACATCGCCGAGGGCGAGTTGATGTCTGTGCTTGGCCCGTCGGGGTGCGGCAAGACGACTTTGCTCAATATAGTCGCAGGGTTCCTCGCCCCGACAGAAGGCAAAATCATTCTAGGCGATCATCAGGTCACAGGCCCCAGCGCGGAACGCGGCATGGTGTTTCAGCAAGGCGCATTGTTCGAGTGGATGAGCGTTCGCGAGAATGTCGCATTCGGTCCCCGCATGAAGGGCACGGCGAAACAGGATGCTGGCAAAGTTGATCACTTGCTGGACGTCGTCGGCCTGCAGGATTTCAAGGAGAAGGCGGTCTATGAACTGTCGGGTGGGATGCAGCAGCGTGTGGCCTTGGCCCGCTGTCTGGCCAATGACCCGGACGTCATTCTGATGGACGAACCTCTGGGGGCGCTGGACGCGCTGACCCGCGAGAAGATGCAAGGTCTGGTGCTGAAACTCTGGAAAGAAACCGGCAAGACGATCATCCTGATCACCCACTCGGTCGAGGAGGCATTGCTTCTGGGCGAGCGCTTGCTGATCATGGCACCGCGACCGGGGCGCATCCACAAGGAATACCGGCTTCCGTTCGCAGAAATTGGTGTGAACGCCGACTTGCGCGAAGTGAAGAAGTCCGAGGGCTATGATCAGAAACGCGAAGAGATCCTCTCGATGATCTGGGAGATGGAAGAGGAAATCATGGGCCGGACGGAGGACGCATAAATGACCATTCTGCTGATCTATGTCGTGATCTTCGTAATCGCCTATTTTGCGGTCAAAGCCGTCACCGCACGGGTTGTGCGGCACGATTTCACTTCACTCAAAACCGTGACGTTCGGCGACGAAAGTGCCGTGCGACCAAACCGAGCCGCTTCGATTATTTCCGTGGCGACGATCTTCCTGATCTGGGGGGCGTTCACCGGATCAAGCTGGGTGCCGATCCATGCACCGGGTCCGTTTGTGGGCGATACGTCGTTTAAGTATACGGCGTCGCGCGCAGATGGGACGACGGATACCGCCACGGTTCAGGCGCGCGTGTTCAAGAAGGATACCGCACCGGACGCGCCAGAGGTTGCTGCAGGTGATGGGTTCGCTCAAGACGACGCGCTGGTGCTTGCGGCATGGCGCTCCAAGCTGATCAAGGTTCAGGACAACGACGACGATGCGGGTGGAGAGATCACCGTCACTGCCGTCAATGGTGAAGCGATTGAACCCGGCGGCACGGTGCAGGTGGATGATGGCCGGGTGACGATGACGCCCAAGGGAACGTTGAACTTCGTCCCCGCCAAAGGCTGGCAGATGGAGCCGATCTGGCTGCCGTCACCGGAAGCGGTTGTCGGTCGGTTGATCGGAATCGCAGGCGAGGGTTATCAGAACTCGACGTTGCTAGAGCATCTGGGCTGGTCGCTGTTCCGGGTCGTTATTGGCTTCCTGCTCGGTGCCGCGATTGGAATTCCGCTTGGCTATGCCATGGGCCTGTCCGACTGGTTCCGTGGCTGGTTCGATCCGATTGTCGAGTTCATGCGCCCGGTGCCACCGCTGGCGCTGATTCCGCTGGTGATCATCTGGGCTGGGATTGGCGAGACGGGAAAAATCATCCTGCTGTTTCTGGCCGCACTCTGGATTATGACGATCGCGGCGCGCTCCGGTGTGTCGGGTGTGGCGATTGCAAAGGTTCACGCGGCCTATTCACTGGGCGCAAGCAAGTGGCAGATACTGCGTCATGTCATCGTTCCAAACAGTCTGCCCGAGATTTTCACCGGTGCGCGAGTCGCAATGGGTGTGTGCTGGGGTACGGTGGTTGCGGCCGAGCTTGTTGCGGCTGAAAAAGGCGCAGGCATGATGATCATGGTCGCCTCGAAATTTCAGCTGACCGACATCGTCATCATGGGGATCATCCTGATCGGCGTCATCGGATATCTGATCGATATCCTGATGCGGATGGCAGAAACTTGGCTGGTGCCATGGAAAGGCCGCGTCTGAGAAAAAAAATGGGGGGCTGACGCGCCATTTGAGGCAATTCCCGGCACCGAAGACGGGCAAAGTGGTGCCTCCGGCGGGGATATTTTGGAACCAATGTTGGTATCGGGTTGCGCTTGCGTCCGCGTCGCGTGTTGTGACAGCTTGGCCGTAACAGGAGGCGTCCCATGACCTGCGTATTCGTTCAACTGCGTTGCAACCCTGGCAAGACTTACGAGGTCGCGCGCGAGATTTACCTGCGCGAGATTGTGTCCGAGCTGTATTCGACTTCGGGCGATTTTGATCTGCTGGCCAAGATCTACATTCCCGAAGGTCAGGATGTTGGCGTGTTCATCAATGAGAGCCTGCTGGACGTGCCCGGCATCGCGCGCTCGCTGACAACGATGACCTTCAAAGCGCTACACGGCGGTTAAGGTCTTACCCAGTTTTTCAAGCATGGCGCAGCATTCGGAGAGCTGGTCTAGGGCGATCCATTCATCAGGTTTGTGGGCCTGCTCGATCGAGCCGGGGCCGCAGATAACTGCAGACATGCCAAGCGATTGAAACAGCCCTGCTTCGGTTCCGAAGGCGACAGAGCCTGCGTCGTTGGCACCTGTCAGGCCGCAGATCAGTTCGCGCGCTGCGTTTACCTCCATTCGAGACAGGCCGACGACTTCTCCCAGGATGTCTGTTTCAATCCTGGCGATGGCTGAGACACTGCGCATTGCGGGGAGGAGGGTTTCGGATTCGAAGACTGACAGATCGGATTTCACGAAATCTGCATCTTCATCACGAACCGGGCGCATCTCCCATTCCACTTCGGCCTTGCCGGGAATGACGTTTGGGGCGACGCCGCTATGGATCGAGCCAACGTTGATCGTCGTCCAGGGCGGATCGAAAGGGCTGTCAGAGGGCGCGCGGGTTTTCAGCAGCTCGCGCAGGCCCAGCAGGCGGGCAACGTAGCGGGCGGCGTATTCGGCGGCGTTGACGCCAAGGTCCGGGGCGCTGCCGTGGCCCTCAGCGCCGGTGAAGCGGGTACGGTATTCGAAGCAGCCTTTATGGGCGTCGATGACCTGCATTGAGGTCGGCTCTCCAATGATGGCGACCGAAGGCAGGTTCGGGCGGGTGCGCAGAACCTCGATCAGCGCTTGTGCGCCGAGGCAGCCGGTTTCTTCGTCATGGGTGAAGGCGAAGTGGAGGGGCCGGGTCAGGGTGCGGCCTCGCAGTGTATTCGCCAACACGGTGGCGGCTGCGACGAAGCCTTTCATGTCGCAGGTTCCACGCCCGTATAGGCGACCTTGATCCTCGCGCATCACGAACGGATCGCCGGTCCAGTCCTGATCGGCTACGGGTACCACATCGGTATGGCCCGAAAGCAGAACGCCCCCCGCTTCGTCAGGGCCGAGGGTCGCCCAGAGGTTCGCTTTGTGCGAATCACCCATGACTTCGACCTGCGCGCCCGCCGCAGTCAGCCGGCCCGCCAGCAGGTCGATGATCGCTCGGTTCGGATCCGTGGAGATTGTCGGGTAGGCCACCAATTCGCCTAGCAGGTCCACGGTGGCGGTCAGATCGCTCATGGCTTCACGAACAGCTCGCGCGGGCGGTCGCAGAGGCATTCCGCCGGGCCGGACTCGCGAATGCGGATCGGTTCGGTGATCTCCAGCCCCCAATCATCCATCCAGATGCCAGGCATGAAGTGTAGGGTCATATTTTCGCGCAGCTCAGTCTGATCGCCATCACGGATCGAAATTGTCCGCTCGCCCCAGTCTGGAGGGTAGGACAGGCCGATTGAATAGCCGCAACGCGCGCCTCGGTCGATGCCCGCGGCGGCCAGCGGTTTGGCCAGTGCGGCGGCGATATCTTCGACGCGATTTCCGGGGCGGGCGGCGTCGATTCCGGCGTTCAGGCCGTCGACCAGCGCTGCCTCGGCCCGGCGCATCTCATCGGGTGGTGTGCCGAGGAAAACGGTGCGGCAAAACGGGACGTGGTATCGGTGGTGGCAGCCAGCGAGTTCAAAGAATGTCGCCTCTCCGGCCTGGAACGGCTTCCCGTCCCAAGTAAGATGTGCTGCGGCTGCATCGGGACCTGAGGGCAGCATCGGCGCGATGGCAGCATAGTCGCCCCAGGCGCCATCCACCCCCATGGTGGCGTCGCGATAAATATCTGCCACTAATTGATTTTTCGGCAAGCCGGGTTCGATGCGTTCCACCGCGCCATCAATCATTTTTTCGACAATACGGGCGGCCTTACGCATCAAAGACAGCTCGGCCTTGGACTTAACAAGCCGGCACCAGTTGACCAGATTTGTGGCATCCACAAGCTGCGCGTCGGGCACGGCGGCGGTAAGCACTGCGTGGGCTTTGGCGGAGTAATAGTAGTTCTCCATTTCGACCCCGACCCGCGCCGCCCCTCCGCCGAGTGTGCGGATCAAAGCGCCCAGGTGGTCCATGGGGTGCTTGTCCTCACTCATCACATGGTCGTCGGGATAGGCATGAATGTGGGTGTCAGGTAGCCAAGATTTGCGCCAGGCACCGGCCATATCCATCGGTCGGCCCCACCATATCGGCGGGCCGGAGGCGGTCACGATCACGCCCTGATGGACGTAGAATGAATAGCCGTCGTAGCCGGTCAGCCAGGCCATGTTCGAGGGGTCTTCGCAAAACAGGATGTCGATGCCAGAACGCTCCATCGCGGCGCGGACGGCTACGACGCGTGCGTCATATTCGGGTTGATCGAAGACAGGATCGGGGTTTGCCATGGATGGTGTTCCTTGAAGAGAGCCTGCCAAGTGAAGCGACCGGAATCGATCATGTCCAGTGGCAATCGCGTCTGACGTGGCTGCGCGGAGGATGTTCGGTTCTGGCAAATCCGTTGCGCAAGTGACACGGCTGGCAATTCACCACCGATCCAGCACAATGGTAGAGTTTCGCATGTCATTCGCCTGCGCTATGTCCTTAATTACTGGTCCAAAACTGGGGGATCTGGTGAAGGAACTGGCCCGGAACGGCTGGCTTAGGGTGAGGCCTCGCGGATGCTATGCGTTCGCGGCGGTTCTTTTTGCGTTGTTGCTTGGATTTTCCCCCGCTGGTTCTGCAGATGCCTAGCAGGATATCGGAGCCGTCGCACCCGGCGATTTGCTCAATATCCCGCTCGACCCACCTGATGGAGAGCTGGCCGCCGAGGTTGATGGGATCGACGTGTCGGACGCGTTGCGCGTCGACGGTGGATTGTTGTCGCTCCGGCTGTTTACACCGCTGGATCCCGGCACCCACGAGTTGGTGATTTATTCCATAAGTGGCGCGGATTTCCGTATTATCGGCACGTTCAGTTTCCGCAGCTTTGGCGTTTCGGAAGGGGACGGCAACGGTCTGTCGGTCTCGGCAGAACACAAGATCGGTACGCGAAGGCTGAATGATGATGCGACCGATTTCGCCGAAAGTGCGGGTGAGTTTCAGTTCTCCACCGTGAATGGTGGGTTGAGGGTTGGTGCCGATTACCTGGCGACAACCGTTGTCGAGGATCAGCTGACCGACAATCCGGCTGATATTGGCGAGTATTACGTTGAACTTTACCGTCCCGGTGACTTGCTGAACATGACGGCGCGGATCGGCCATCAGAGCCTCGATTTCGATGATGTTGCCGTGTCCGACGTCTCCAGGCGCGGACTGGGCGTTTATGTTGCCACGCCGGGCGACCGTTTCTCGCTGGGTGTCTTTGCCACCCAGACTGTCGAAAGCCTTGGGGTCGAGAATTTTCTGGGCGTCGAAGTGGAAGACGACCGGATGTTCGGCGCGACCGCCTCGGTGCGTCCATTTACTGGCAACGATCTGCGCATCAGCGTGACTTCTGCCGAAGCGCGAGGCACCGCTGAAGGCGGGCTAACAGTGGGCGAAGGTGATGTCGCTGCTGTCTCGGTCGACGGATCATTCGCAGATGGGCGTGGACGGTTCACGTTTGGCGGCGGCATTGCCAAATGGGACGAAGATGTCGAGGGTGGGTTGTTCACGGAATAGACGGGTGAGGCGATCGTTGCTGGCATCGACTATGACATTCTGGACGGGACGGACGGAAACGCCCTGACCGTTGGCCTTTACTACGACCGGGTCGAGCAGGGCTTTTTCACGCTGGCAAACCCAAGCATGCCAAGCGGTCAGGAAAATACCATACTCAGCGCCGACTTCGCGGGGGAAAAGCTGCAGCTGACCACCTCGCTGGAGCAGCAGTTGACCAACGTTGGCGGCCCTGCGACGGCGGAGACCGAAAAATACACGACGCTTGATATCGCCGGGTCCTATGGCACGGGCGAGATCGGGTCGCCAGATTTCAACTTTGGCGTCATCGGTATCACCAAGCGCCGAGAGATTACGCCGCCGCTGGCCCCGGCCGCCGAGGACTTTGACAGTGTCGAGACCTATGTCGGTGTTGATGTTGCGGGCGAAGTGTTCAGCTGGGGTCTGACTTATGCATTTCTGGGCGTCGACGATTTGTCGCCTGTGGACGACGACCTGACGACACATTCATTGGAAGCCCGCGCCGCAGTCCTGGGGGATGAAGGCGGCAGTGCGGATGCGACCGTGATTTTGACCCAGACCGACGACTTGTTCGGCGAATTCCTTGATGCCGAAGCCATTGTCGGGTTTACAGCCCCGATCGGCGATAGCGATTGGACGCTCATCGGGGAGGCCGCCTGGCAGGACTTCGGCGACCCGACCATTGAAGACGGCGCACTGTTCAGCGCTGATCTGGCCTGGGCGTTCCGTCCGTCGGCCGAGATGGTGTTTTCTGCTGGATATTCGACCGGTGGACTAGCGAGCGAGACATTGGATGACGAAGAGTGGTATGTTGGTTTCATGTTGAGGGCGCGTACAGATGTTTTCAGGTAAAGTTCTCCTAATCCGAGCTATTGCAGCGGTCGCTGCGATAGTATTCGCAATTGTGCCCGCAACCGCAGATATCCTCACAGTTAACGCTTCGCCTGATCCCATTCGGATCAATACCTCTGGCACGGCATTGGTCTCTGTAAGATGGGACGTCGAAGTTTTTCAGACGACGCCGGGCAAATACATCGTGTCGTCGTCCTCCGGTGTGCTGACAATTGGCGGCATGGCGGTTGCAACCCCGCCGGGCGGCCCCATCTCACGAACCGTTACGCACAATGGCGGCGGTTCGCAGATATTCACTTTTCGGGACAGAATTCGAATAAGCCGAACTCATGCGAAACAAATTGGCGATGGTGCGGCGGCTGAATACTCTCGGACCTTCACCGATATGTCGGCATATCCGAACACCGGCGACGTTCCAGTCGAACCCCGTTCGGGCGGTGGGGCGATTTCGATCCGCGATATCTCGATCAACTTCGACGATGATACCCAGTTCCGCAGCGTGGCACAGAATGCCTCGATCACCGCGCGGGCGGTTGTGTCGACCGCAGGCGAAGGGCGCATCGACGCCAGTTGGGAAGTCGCAGGCCCCGATGGCGGGCAGTTCCGTCCCATCGCGCGCGTTCGTCAGGTGCTGGCCGGGTCGCGCCGGACAGTGTTCGAAAGCCCGCCCCTGCCGACTGATCGGGCAGGTAACTACATCGTTCGCTTTGCTACCCAACAGAACTTCTCAGGCACGGCGGAAATCGACGAGATCCGCTATGTCGTGACACCGGGCGGGGCTGCGGTACCATTGAGCTTGATCTCGCCCCGTGCAGGCGAAAGCGCCAGTGCGGGGAAACCATTCCGGTGGAGCCAGGTCGGCGGTGCCGCCTCCTATCGGCTGGAATTCCTAGAGGGAGGCGCGGGCGGCATCGAAAATGGAACCCGGATAGCCGCCGTTGACTTGCGCGCGACCGAGGCGCGACTGAAGCCATTTACACTTGCACGGCTGCGCGATCGCACCCCGGTTTTCTGGCGTGTTCTGGCCTACGACGGGGATGGCAACATCGTGGCAACCTCGCCCGCGCGGCAGCTTGGTGGCGGATCGCCTTCGCAAAGCAATAATTAGGCATGGGCAAAATGGCCGCCGATCACAGCTTCCTGCTTGAACAGATCGCCGCCGGCGATAAGGCCGCCTATACCGCGTTCTATCGAGAGCTGGAAAAACCCGTTTTCAGATTTATTCGCTCGAAATTGAACGATCAGCACGAAGCCAGCGACATACTTCACGAGGTCTTCATGGAAGTCTGGCGCTCGGCAGGAAAATTCGAGGGCCGCAGTTCCGTCAAGACCTGGTTGTTTGGAATCGCCTACAGGAAGACGATGGATGCATTCAGGAAGAAAGGAAGGCTCGATCTGATGAGCGAGCCGCCCGAACAGGCGGATGAAGGTCCCGACGCGGCAGCATGTTTGGCTGCCAGTCAAGAGGCGGCGCACGTACGTGCCTGTCTTGAAGAGCTGAAGCCACCGCATCGCGCGGCGGTTCAGATGGCCTTCTACGACGATATGACCTACGGTCAGATCGCCGAAGTGCAGGGGGTGCCGGAAGGCACGATCAAGACCCGGGTATTTCACGCCAAGAAACTGTTGCTCCACTGTCTTCAGGGCCGCATCGGAAGGGCTGCGTAATGGCTGAGACAGGATTGAACGAACGAGACGAGGTCGAGGCGCTTCTGCCTTTCCTCGCCAACAATACACTCGACGGGGAAGATCGGGTGCGGGTTGAGGCGGCTGTAGCTGCTGATGCCGATCTGGCCGTGCAACTGCGCGCATTGCGCCGGATTCGGCGCGAAGTGAAGGCCGAGGAAATGGATTGGTCGCCCGGTGAGATGGGGCTGGCCAAATTGTTGCGCGAGATCGAGATCGAATCCCCCAGCGAAGCACCGGTTGAGGCTGTGGTGGACGCGCCGGTGCAACAGGCGCCGCCACGCCTGACATTGACGGACGCGATTAATGGCCCGACGTCGTCGACGGTTTCACGGACAACGGTTGTTCAGCAAGCTGCAAACACCAATACCCGTCTGCGCATATGGCAGATCGCCGCCGCGGTGGCGGTCGCAGCCTTTGCCGCCCAGTCCGTCTTTGTATGGACCGGCAGTGGCGGTCGCCCGGATGTCGAACTTGCCAGCGGTGACGCCCGTGCACCGGTTGGCGAAAGCCGCTTGCGGATCGCGTTCCAAGGCACGGCGACCGAGAGTGATATTCGCGCTCTGTTGCTGGCACAGAACCTGATCATTGTAGACGGGCCATCTGCGCTGGGCCTGTATACGGTTGCGGTTGACGACGCTTCGGTTGACGACGCTATCGCGGCTCTGCTGGCAAACCGGACGTTGATCGAAAATGTGAGTGTTGGGCAATGATTGGACGGTTGCGATTTCTGGCGCTGTTGGCGGTTCTGGTCATGCCCCAACTGGCCGAGGCGCAGCTGAGTACGACGTTACCGCCCAATAACAACACCACCACCACCAACAACACGCGCTGCATCCGGCCCGGCGGCACAGTGACATTTACTGGCAACTTCACGCCCTCGCAGCAGGGTGAGATTGTGATCGGGACTCAGCCACGGCCGCGTGCTTTGACTATCCTGAGTTGGAGGGCCAACCGGGTTCGGGCGCGGGTGCCGACGCAAGGGGTCAATCCGGGCGATCAGTATCTTGTGCAGTGGATCAACAACCAACAGGTGCAGGGCACGATGGGCTTTGCCAATATCTGCCGCACCAGTGCCGAACGCGGCGACCCCAATGGGCAAACGGCCACACCTACCGGTCCGCGTGAACGCGCGGCGCGCGACGAGGTACCTGCACCTGACGGGTCTCCGGAATACGTTGTTTCGGTTCCCAATGGGCAGGCCAACGCCGCCGCAAATGCCTTGCAGCAGGCCGGTGCCGCCTTACTTCGGACCCGGCCACTGCCATCCCTCGGTCGCACCCTCTTGTTATTCCAACTGCCGCCGGGACTGGGACAAGCAGGAGCGCAGGGCATTCTGGACCAGGCCGCTCCGGCGGCGCGGATCGACACGCATATGGTTTACGGCTTCGCCCAAGGCGCGCGCACTTTCGCACCGCAGCTGATCGGCGATCCGGCAGGTGCGCGCTGTAATCTGGGGCGAGGTGTCCGGGTCGGTGTTATCGACGGTCCGATCAATTCTGGCGCATTGGGCGGCGCATCCGTTACAAGCCACTCCACTCTGATCGCGGGCGAAAAGGGCGTTGGGGCCGGACATGGCACTGCTGTCGCGGCGTTGATCGCCGCGCCGAACGGAGGCTTTGCGCCGGGCGCACGCATACTGGCCGTGAACGCCTTCTCACGCGAAACACGTGGCGAGGGCGGGCGTTTGGAGAATATAGCCGCTGGGCTGGATTGGCTGGCAGATCAGAACGCTGAAGTGGTGAACATGAGCTTCGCCGGTCGAACCAACGCCGTATTCTCCGACGTTCTCGGAGCCGCCTCCCGGCAAGGCATGGTGCTGATCGCCGCTGTCGGCAACACCGGCAAAATGACCAACGCTTATCCGGCGGCGGCAGGTCCAGTGATCGCCGTGACGGCAGTGGATGCGGCCAGCCGCCTCTACCGCAGTGCGAGCACTGGCGGGCACGTGGAACTTGCCGCACCCGGCGTTGACGTTTTCGCCGCCGGAGGGTTCCGAACCGGCACATCGTTTGCCGCGCCGATTGTCACCGCCCTTGCCGCCCGCCTTCGAGCGCGCGGTGCAGGGGCCGGCGCGATCCGAGGGCAATTGCGTCAGGGGGTCACCGATCTGGGTGCCGCCGGACGCGACGCGCAATTTGGCTTTGGTCTGGTCCGCTCGCCGGGCTGTTAATCCGACCTCGCCATCATTCGTTCCGAAATATCCCCGCCGGAGGCATAGGTCTTTTGCGTCAGCCTGTCCCGGCCGCCATCACGCGGGTTTCCAGTACATCGAACGGTACACCCGGCGTATCCTTGGCCACGCGGATAACCAGAGAGGTTTTGACACTTCCAACATTCTCGGCCGTGGTCAGTTTTTCCGTCAAAAAACTCTGGAAACTGCTGAGGTCCGGGGCAACGCATTTCAGCACGAAATCGACTTCACCGTTCAACATGTGGCATTCGCGAACCAGTGGCCAGTCGCGACAAAGGGCCTCAAACGCGCTGAGGTCCGCTTCGGCCTGACTTTGCAATCCAACCATGGCGAAGACCTGAACCTCGAAGCCCAGAAGGCGCGCGTCGACATCTGCGTGATAACCGTTAATGAACCCGGCTTCCTCAAGTGCGCGAACGCGGCGCAGGCAGGGCGGGGCGGAAATGCCAACCCGGCGTGCCAGTTCTACATTCGTCATCCGTCCATCAGCCTGCAACTCGGCCAGAATCTGACGGTCGATCTCATCAAGTTTATGTCCGGCCATCGTGCCCCCTGTTATTGCGAACCTTAGCCAATCGCCACGCTCGGCGCAATAATATTTCAAGGTTAAGCAAGAATCTTAACATAGTGTTGGATCGAGGGCGTCTTACCGTAATTTTCCAGTCCGGTGATCCCCGCAGCCTTTCCCCGCTGCGATGTGCAGCCTATATCGAGTGAGTATTTTCAATTCGCCGGGGGATTCCATGTCCGAACAACGCCACGTGAAAGTCATGATTATCGGCTCGGGACCTGCCGGATATACGGCCGCGGTCTATGCAACACGCGCGATGCTGGAACCTGTGCTGTTTCAGGGCATTCAGCCCGGTGGGCAGTTGACCATTACGACCGAGGTCGAAAACTGGCCGGGGGATTCCATGGTTATGGGTCCGGACCTGATGGTGCGCATGGAAGAACACGCCAAGGCCACCGGCGCCGAGATTATTTCAGATCACATCAATTCTCTGGACCTGTCGAAACGCCCATTCACGGCCGTGGCCGATAGCGGTGCAGTCTGGACGGCGGATGCTGTTATTCTGGCGACCGGTGCTCAGGCGAAATGGCTGGGCATGGCAAGCGAAGAGAAATTCAAGGGCTTCGGCGTTTCGGCTTGCGCAACATGCGATGGTTTCTTCTATCGTGGGCAGGATGTCGTCGTGATCGGTGGTGGCAATACCGCGGTCGAAGAGGCGCTGTTCCTCACCAATTTTGCCAGCAAGGTTACCCTGATCCACCGCCGCGACAGTCTGCGCAGCGAAAAGATCCTGCAGGACCGCTTGTTCAAGAACCCCAAGGTCGAGATCCTGTGGGACACGACGCTGGAGGAGGTCACCGGCACCGAAGACCCGCTTGGTGTCGAAGGTGTGCAGGTGAGGAATGTGAAGACCGGTGTAATCTCAGAAATCCCCTGCAAGGGGGTGTTCATCGCCATCGGGCATGCGCCCTCGTCCGAGTTGGTCAAGGATCAGCTGGAAACCCACATGGGCGGATATGTCGTCACCGCACCTGACAGCACCGCGACCTCGATCCCCGGTGTCTATGCCGCAGGCGATCTGACCGACCACATCTATCGCCAGGCCGTGACCAGCGCAGGTATGGGATGTATGGCGGCACTGGAGGCCGAGAAGTTTCTGGCCGAGATGGAAGCCGACGACTCCCGGTCAAAAGTTGCATGATCCTTCGCGCCCATGTGTTTACCAACACGCCGGAAAGGAATTTACTTAAACAAAGTCCGGAATTTTCGCCGCTTGTTGACGGCGTCAATTTTTCCTTTGGCCTGAGCGTCCCGGAAGACATCGACGCCCTTCTCGTGTACAACCGCTCGGCCTATTCGATTCAGACCCGGTTGCCCAAGGCACGCACAATCTTCTTTACCGGTGAACCCGACGATATACATCCTTACAGCGCCGCATATCTGAACCAATTCGGGCTGGTCCACACCTCAACAGAAAAACCGCTCGCGACGCGAAAGTTGCAGGCCAGCGCATGTGCCATGCCATTTGTCGGGATCCGGTTCGGTGACCGATCGGATCCACTGAACCTGACCTGGTTTCAGGGTATTGACCAAAGCCCGCCGAAAGACGATCTGATTTCAATCGTCACCAGCACCAAGGCAGACACGCCGTTTCATCGCAGCCGCCTGAAATTCATTGAACGGGTGCAGCAACGCATTCCTGATCGCATTCGGCTTTATGGCCGGGGCGTCAACAGCATCGACGACAAGAAAGACGCCTTGCTGGACCACAAGTATCACATTGCACTGGAAAATGCGGGCGGTCGCTACACCTGGACCGAGAAACTGGCCGACCCGTTGCTGTGTTGGTCGCTGCCGTTCCACGCCGGCTGCACCAATGTTGCGGACGAGCTGCCAAAAGATTGCTTTGTTCCGATCGATATCGATCGGCCTGATGCGGCGATCAACCTTATTATTAAGGCGCAAGAGGCAGATTTGTGGTCATCGCGCCTGCATGCCATTGACCAGGCGCGACAATTGATTTTCACAAAATACAATATCATGAATCGGTTCGCAGCACTGGTCAAAGACGTTTGTGGCATTGCCGATTCTGGTGCTGTGCCCTCGGGCCCTGTTCGGTTGATCCGCTCTGAAAGGTCGCTCTGGCCTGAACCCGGCACGCGTGGCAGCGTTCCGGAGACCGTATTGCGCCGAGCATTGATCGCAATTGATCCGCAAATCGAGCTACGCACACTTGGGTTGCGCACACGGATTCGCGCCTTTCACAAGGCCCGCCGAACCCGACGAAATGCCCGCAGCGAAGCGGAATTTCGAAGCCGCAAAGACTGAAACGGATGTGTAAGTTCAGGCCAGTGACTTAGAAGGTTGCCAGCGCACCCGCTGCCAGAACAGCACCCGTAGGTGCGCCGGTGGGGGATCCACCGACCGGTTCTTCGCTGATTGCCAATGTCGCCATTTGGAAGTCGCCGCGCAGTTTTTCAGGCACCGAGATCACCACCTGCTGGCCAGCAGGCAGCACACCCAGTGAGACCGGGGCGTCGTCGCCGATGATAGCCCATAATTCCAGATCACGCTGGCTGGGTGCGGCACCGGCGGTGCGGTTCAGCTTCAGTTCGCCTGTGTCGGCCTGATAGACTGCGATCACTCGGAGCGAGGCATCTTGCGCTGCAATATCTGCCGTGTGGATCGCCCCTCCGCCGATCTGAGTGCCCGGTCCGCCGCCCGGTGTGGTGAACATCGGCAAGAAGGCCATGAAAGCCGCTGCAGCCGCAACGGCGGCCATCCCGATTGCCGCCGTCCGCCATAGGCGCAGTTTCGACGTCAGCGACGAGGTATTGCCGATGTCTGCGAATAGCTCGGCCTCAATAGTGCGTTTTAGAGTGGCTGGAGGCGTGACAGGCACAACTTCGTCGGCAAGGGCCGCGAAATGCTCGTTCCAGAATACCACCTCCGCGCGGACCTCGGGATCCCAGGCGATTGTCGCCTCGAAGTCCTTGCGGTCGGCAGATGGCATCAGGTGCAGCACATACTCGGCTGCGCGCATGGCCCCATCACGCTCGGCTGTGGTTTCGGTACTCATTGGCTCAAACACTCTCTCAACTTCTCAAGCGACCTGCGTAGCCAGGTGCGCATCGTATTCAGCGGAACGTCATGGACCTTTGCCAGATCGGCATAGGTTTGACCTTCCAGATATGCGCCCCGCACTGCGGCGCGCCGATCAGGCTCCAACGTGTCCATGCAGGCGCCGATGCGGGCCGCCTCGGACGAGGCGATCGCCGCGGCTTCGGGTGTCGGTCCCGCGGAAGGGACCGCGTCAGCCTCGGACAGATCCTCGCCCGCCGTCTTGCGCCGACGCAGGCTGTCGATCGCCGTATTGCGGGCAATCGTTATCAGCCAAGTCATCGGGCTAAGCCCGTTGGCCGCATATCTGTCCGCCCGTTTCCAAACCTTAACGAACGTGTCTTGCAGCGCGTCTTCTGCCGCTGCCCGATCGTTTAAGACACGCAAGCACACCCCAAAAAGTTTCGCCGACGTCTTATCATATAGCTGCGAAAGCGCTTTTCTGTCGCCTAACGTCAGGCGGGACAACAGGTTTTCGATGTCAGCGGTTGTGTTCACGGCCAGCCCAAATCACTTAGAGTTCTCGTTATTTAGCCACTCAGACCCTACCTTGGCCAGCAGACATTGCCGCAATGCCGTTTAGAATGCCTCATAGGAGGCAAATTTCTGAATCAAGCGGTTGTCATAGGGCCTGTCGAGGGGATAGCACCGCGCCGACGCACCTAAATTTGTTTCTCGCACCAACTGGAAATCAAGCCATGCAAGTTCTTGCTCCGATCCCGGAACTCTATGTTTCGTACGAGTCCGCTCAGAAACTGAAAGTCGACGCGGCAGAGCTACCGTCGTGGGATCTGAGCCCACGCCAGATCTGCGATATGGAACTGTTGATGAATGGCGGTTTCCACCCGCTGAAGGGATTCCTGGGGCGTGACGACTACGATGGCGTTGTGTCCAAGATGCGGTTGGCTGACGGGTCGCTGTGGCCAATGCCAATCACACTTGATGTCAGTCAGGCGTTCGCCGACGGCATCGAAGAGGGGCAGGACATTGCTCTGCGTGATCAGGAAGGGGTGATCCTGGGCACCATGTCGGTGACCGATAAGTGGAGCCCGGACAAATCGCGCGAAGCTGCCGAAGTGTTTGGTGCAGACGATTCAGCGCACCCGGCGGTGAACTACCTGCATAACACCGCCGGCCCGGTCTATCTGGGCGGCCCGGTGATCGGTATTCAACCTCCGACGCATTACGATTTCCGTGCCCGCCGGGACACTCCGAACGAGCTGCGTACCTATTTCCGCAAGGTCGGTTGGCGCCGCATTGTCGCGTTCCAGACCCGCAACCCGCTGCACCGCGCGCACCAGGAACTGACGTTCCGCGCCGCAAAGGAAGCGCAGGCCAATCTGCTGATTCACCCGGTGGTGGGCATGACGAAGCCTGGTGACATCGATCACTTTACCCGCGTGCGCTGTTACGAAGCGGTGCTGGACCAGTACCCGACTGCCACAACCAGCATGAGCCTGCTGAACCTGGCTATGCGTATGGCTGGCCCTCGTGAGGCGGTTTGGCATGGGCTGATCCGCAAGAACCACGGTTGTTCCCATCTGATCGTTGGGCGCGACCACGCAGGACCCGGCAAGAATTCCAAGGGAGAAGATTTTTACGGCCCTTATGACGCTCAGGACCTGTTCAAAGAGCACCAAGACGAAATGGGCATCGAAATGGTGGACTTCAAACACATGGTCTATGTGCAGGAACGCGCTGAGTATCAGCCCGCCGACGAAGTAGCCGAAGGTGACACCATCCTGAACATTTCCGGCACCGAATTGCGCCGCCGCCTGTTCGAAGGTCTGGAAATCCCTGATTGGTTCAGCTTCCCCGAAGTTGTCTCGGAACTGCGCCGCACCCGGCCGGCGCGCTCGAAGCAGGGATTTACGGTGTTTTTCACCGGGCTTTCGGGGTCAGGCAAATCGACTATTGCCAACGCATTGATGGTCAAGTTGATGGAACAGGGCGACCGGCCCGTGACGCTGCTGGACGGGGACATTGTGCGCAAGAACCTCAGCTCTGAACTTGGGTTTTCCAAAGAGCACCGCGATCTGAACATCCGTCGCATCGGGTATGTCGCTTCCGAGATCACCAAGAACGGCGGCATCGCGATTTGTGCACCCATCGCCCCTTATGCAACGATCCGCCGCGCAGTGCGCGAAGACATCGAGTCGTTTGGTGCCTTCATCGAAGTGCATGTCTCGACATCGCTGGAAGAATGCGAGCGACGCGATCGCAAGGGGCTCTACCGTCTTGCGCGCGAAGGCAAAATCAAAGAGTTCACAGGCATATCGGACCCCTACAATGTGCCGGAGAATGCCGAACTGGTGGTCGATACCGAAAACGTCGAGGTCGATTATTGCGCCCAGCAGGTCTTGCTCAAGCTGGAGGGCATGGGCCTAATCGCCGCAAACTGATCCGAGAGACGTCGCGTGCCTGATCTTGTCATCTCTCTTACGACCATTCCGTCGCGGATGAACCAGATTGGTCCGACGTTGCGCGGCCTGCTGGCGCAAAAGGCTGATGTGGCCGAAATCCGGCTGTATATACCCCGTCAATATCGACGGTTTGATTTCGATCCGGCCACCGATTTGCCGGATTTGCCGGATGGTGTGACGCTTTGCATCACAGACGAAGATTTTGGGCCGGCCACGAAGGTATTGCCCGCTGTGAGGGACTTCGCAGGGCAAGATGTTGAAATACTCTTCTGCGACGATGATCAACCTTACCGGTCAGACTGGGCGCAGCGCTTCCTTGACGCACGCAAGAACCATCCGGGGGCCTGCATTGTCGAAAAGGGCTATGATCTGGATACGCGACCGCCGGGCGCGCGTTATCATCTCGAAAACCGCCCGCAGCCACGGGCCATCGCGCGCAGGAAAGGTGTGGCGTATCGCCTGTTCCGGCTGCTGACACTGACGTCGATCAAGCCAAAGCCCTATATTGTCGACGGATTTGTGGACGTGCTCGAAGGGTATCGCGGTGCGATGGTTCGCCCGGATTTTTTTCCACCCGAAACCTTCGATATTCCCGAGATTCTCTGGACCGTCGATGACCCCTGGCTGTCAGGGCAGATGACCCGTCACAACGTCCCGATCTGGCTGATGACCAATCCGCCCCTTTGGGGCCGTCCTTACGTTGCGCATCATACGGACGGACTCGCAAAGATGATCCACGCAGACCACGGGCGACTTGAGGCCGACACGGCCTGCATCGAGTATTTTCGCGACAATTTCGGTATTTGGCAGGGTGACGGGCCGTACTAACCCAGACGTGGGTCAGTGCACGTTTACCGGCGCGAAATCATTTTCGCGCGCCAGAAAGAACGCCAGCTTGCGGTCGCGCACAAGTGCGAGCCGCTCTCCAGCGGCTGAGTGAACCGCGAAAAGCTCGTCAATGTCACCGGCTTCGGCGCGCACCTCATCCGGAAGGTCTTCGACGGCGACAGGACGCACATAGACAATGTTGCGATCATGCTCAGGGGCGAAGTCAAATTTAGTTTTCATGGGGTTATGCTCCTTTCCCGATTTTGATCGTTGTCACTATTTTCTCCGGCACCGAGCGTTTCAGATCGACATGCAACAGACCGTTCTCCGAGTTGGCACCAGCCACTTCGACGCCTTCGGCCAGAACGAAGCTGCGCTGGAACTGCCGCGCCGCGATGCCGCGATGCAGGAACAGGCGTTCCTCCTCGTCAGCCGGGCTTTGGCCACGCACGATCAGCTGGCGGTCCTCAACTGTGATCGACAGATCATCCTCACCAAATCCAGCGACGGCCAAGGTGATACGGAACGAGGTGTCCGAGGTTTGCTCAATATTATAGGGTGGATAGCCGTTCTGGTCGGATTTCGCAGTGCGCTCCACCAGCCGCTCCAGCCGGTCAAATCCCAGCAGGAAGGGATGCGATCCCAGGGTCATCTTTGTCATCACCACGTCCTTTCTAGTAAGCGACGGCGGGGCGGGGTCCCGGTATGGCAACCCCCTGGCCTCTGATATGGTGTCGCGCCCTCAGGTTCGCAAGACTTTGATACATCTGCCCTGTTGGGCAACAGGGCAAAGTCGCGTAATGATTGATCCTGTTCAGGATTCTGCCGAAAGGGCCGCATGAGTTCATCGTCCGAAATGAAGAAGAACGACGTTTTGCGGGTCGAGCTTGAGGTGTTTCGCCGAGAACATCGTGACCTTGACGACGCGATCGAAGCGCTGGAGGCGTCGGGTCGCGGCGATCAGCTTGCATTGCGCCGCCTCAAGAAGCAAAAGCTGGTGCTGAAAGACCGGATCTCAAAGATCGAAGATCAGCTGACCCCGGACATTATTGCCTAAGCCGATGGCGAAAGGAGTCGCATCCAGATGAGCGCAGACGTAGCAATTGTCATGGGCAGCCAGTCGGATTGGCCAACGATGCAGGCCGCCGCCGCTGTGCTGGACGAGCTTGGGGTCGGCTATGAAGCAAAGATCGTCTCGGCCCATCGCACCCCGGATCGGCTTTGGGAGTTTGGTAAGACGGCCGCCGGGGAAGGCTTCAAGGTTGTGATCGCTGGGGCCGGGGGGGGCTGCGCATTTGCCGGGGATGCTTGCGTCTAAAACCACGCTACCAGTGATCGGCGTGCCGGTGGAAACACGTGCGTTGGGGGGGCTGGACAGCCTCTATTCCATCGTCCAGATGCCACGCGGATATCCGGTGGCTACCATGGCGATCGGAGAGGCGGGGGCAATGAACGCCGGGTTGATGGCGGTACAGATCTTGGCGCTGGGCGATGATCGCCTGGCCGGCCGACTGGCAGATTGGCGTGCTGCGCTCTCAGCCTCGATCCCCGAAAGCCCCACCAATGGCTGAGGTCCTGCCGCAAGGCGCGGTGATCGGCATTCTGGGCGGGGGGCAACTGGGCAGGATGCTGTCCGTCGCCGCTTCTCGGCTTGGCTATCGGTGTCATGTCTATGATCCCGGTGCTGCCCCGCCTGCCGGGCATGTGGCGGAGCAGTTGACCACTGCAGCTTGGGACGATTCCGGCGCGCTGGACCGCTTCGCCCGCTCGGTCGATGTGGTGACCTATGAGTTTGAGAATGTCCCGGCAGCGGCACTCGACGTGATCGAGGCTATCGTCCCGGTGCGCCCCGGTCGCGCGGCGCTGGAAACAAGTCAGGACCGGCTGACCGAGAAAACATTCCTGTCCAAACTGGGCCTTGGAACCGCACCGTTTCAGCTGATCGATGACATTGCAGGGCTGGTGGGTGCCTGTGAAGATTTCGGGCTACCGGCTTTTCTCAAAACCCGTCGGTTTGGCTACGACGGGAAAGGGCAGGCACGGCTGACTGCGCCGGATCAGGCCGTTGAAGCTTGGGGGTCCGTGGCAGGCGCCCCCTGCATTCTTGAGGGGGCCATAGACTTCTCGGCGGAGGTTTCGGTGATTGCGGCGCGCGGACTGGCAGGCGAGACCGCAGCCTTCGATCCGGGCCTTAACACCCACGTGGATGGCATCCTGCGTACAACCTTAGTGCCGGCCCCCCTCAGCCCGGAACAGGCGGACGACGCCCGCCGGATCGCCGGTGCGATTCTTGATGCACTGGACTATGTCGGGGTGATCGGGGTGGAGCTATTCGTGACGCCGGAAGGTTTGCTGGTCAACGAGTTCGCGCCGCGCGTCCATAACTCCGGTCACTGGACCCAGAATGCCTGTGTCGTCGATCAGTTCGAAGCGCATATCCGCGCCATTACTGGCATGCCGCTTGGTGATCTGGTGCGCTACGCGGATGTCGAGATGACCAACCTTATCGGTAATGACGTCGCCGATGTACCGCGACTGGCGACCTCACCCGGTGTGGCAGTGCATCTTTACGGCAAAGCCGAGGCGCGTCCGGGACGCAAGATGGGGCACGTCAATCGGGTGATCCGGCGGCCCTAGCTGTCGCCATTGTAGTCGAAGCGACCAGTTCGCAGAAATTCTATCGTTTGCAAAATTACATCGGCATTGAGCATCATCAGCGTGTGCGACACCGGCAGGACGACATGATCGTTCATGCCCTTGATTTCAGTCGATGTGATTGCGACCTTTCCGTCATCCGGCCCTGCGATGACCACTGAATAAAGTGGGTTGAACGAGCGAGAGCCGGCGATGATACCCAATTCAAACCGCGCTGCGCCCAATTGGTTCGGGACCGAGTCTGCATCAGTTCCAAGCTGCACCCCTGCAGGGCCGATCAACCATTCGAACGGGCCAAGCTCTCCATAAAAATCAATCAGTTCCGAGCCCTGGTTCGGCGGCGCCATCATGACAACGCGGCCCATATCGGCGGGGCAGTGTTGGCTGAGCCAGGCGCGTGTCAGGATGCCACCCATCGAGTGGGTCACGAAATGAACTTTGGCATCGCCACACGCCTCGACCGCCGGGGTAACAGCGGTTTCCATAAGCTCGTGGATCGGGGCTTTGGTCGAGGGATAGCCGAGGTTAACGATATCATATCCGGCCAGTTCCAGGGCATCACCCATGACTCGCATCGACGAAGGGCTGCGCCACAATCCGTGGAGCAGCACGACGCACTCTTTCTGGGCCGCTGCCACAGGTGCCGCTGTCGCGGTTAGCACCAAGGTCAGGAATATCGCGAGCATTCGCATGCGTGTGTATCTAAGTGTGGACCGCCCGAGGGACGAGGGGCATCGCAAAAATTTTTTCTGTACGGTGGCAGCACGTAGTTGCAGATCACCGACGTGCAGGCCACGCTTGCGCGATGACATCCCGTCCAGTTCGCCTCGCAGTTCGCGCGCTGATCCTGAACAAGGACCGGCTGTTGCTGGTTAACGCCTGGCCGGGTGAGCAGAGTGATCTGTGGTGCGCGCCCGGTGGCGGCGCTGAGCCTGGGACAAGTCTGCCTGAAAACCTGATCCGCGAAGTCGCGGAGGAGATCGGCCTACAGGTCACAGTGGGCGCCCCGGTTCTGGTCAATGAATTCCACGATCCACCGCGCGGGTTTCATCAGGTCGACGTTTATTTCCGCTGTCAGGTAGCCAATCCGCATATCAACCCGGGCTGGCGCGACCCTGAAGGCGTCGTGAACCGGCATCGTTGGGTGAGCCGCACCGAGCTTGAGGGCCTGACGGTAAAGCCCGATAGCCTTGCGGCGGTTGCATGGGGTGACGACGGGGGCGATAGAGCGACGATCACCTATGATCCACTAGAGTTGATTCTGCGCTGATCGCCATGCGTGCCTGATTCAGGCGGCACGAGCAGGTTCATCATGGCGCACGAGATTTCGCCCCTCGGCCTTGGCCCGGTACAATGCCCGGTCCGCAGCAACGAATGCGTGATCGAAGGCTTCTCCGCCTGCATGGCCCGCAACGCCGACAAAAATCGTGACTTCCGGGCCGACTTCCGGCTGATCAATGGCTATCGCCTCTCGCAAGCGGTTGGCAATGGTGCCTGCCAGCGTCGCAGGAGCGCCGGGCAGAAAAATCACGAACTCCTCGCCGCCCCAGCGTGCAAGCAAGTCTTTTTTCCGCAGCATATCGGAGGCTGTGTCGGCTACGTGGCACAACACCCGGTCGCCAACTTGATGGCCATAGCAGTCGTTGACCGCCTTGAAATGATCCAGGTCCAACAATAACAACGCCCCGGCCTCGGTCCCGCGCATCATTCGGGAGAACCCGCGCCGGTTCAGTAATCCCGTCAATGGGTCTGTGTCAGCTTGTCGACGCTGGCTAGCGCGTTGACGGCTCGCTTCGGCGACCATCTGATTGATCCGACGCATGATTTGACCAACTTCGTCACCATAGCCATCGGGCAGTGGTTCAACGGGTTTTTGCGCCATCCAGCTTTCGGCAGCCTCAAGGATCATGCCAATCGGTTTTAGAGCCGCACGCAGCCCGAAAACCATCACACAGGCGGATCCAAGTCCAATCGCCATCAAATTGGTGGCTTCGGCCCGCTGGCCACTCTGCAAGAACCAGACACTGGCCGCTAGTGTCGGCAGCAGAACTCCGGTACAGGCTAGTGCCATGATCTTTGCCGGAAAGCTGCCCGGAAAAGGTCGTGCCAACAGATGATAAATACGCAACAAACCCCTCCGACGCTAAAACAGACACCCTGATTTGCAGGATCATGGCAGGCCAGCGTTGCCTATTCGTTAAACCTCGCTATGCCAGAGGCAACAACGTCCGTCGCAATCGCTGCGACACCATCCCGTTTCACCAAGGAGCGCGACCATGGAAAACCTGAAACTGGGCCTGACCGGCAGCGCAACGATGGTTGTTGGCAGCAATGATACAGCACCTCGCGTCGGCTCCGGTCGGATCGCGGTTCTGGCAACCCCGGTGATGATCAATCTGATTGAAGAGGCTGCGTTGGATGCCTGCGAGCGGCATTTGGCGGATGGGCAACAGTCGCTGGGCACTCATCTGGACATCAGCCACGTTGCCGCGACGCCGACGGGAATGCGGGTCGAGGCGCGGGCAGAACTCACGGAAATTGACAAGCGGAAGCTGACGTTCAGAATCCGGGTCCACGACGAAGTGGATCTGATCGGCGAGGGCACCTACACCCGTGTCGTCGTAACGGCCGAGCGGTTTCAGGAGAAGGTGGACGCCAAGGCGGCGCAGTAAGACCCGGCTAAGTTGTCGGCACCCAGATCAACTCGACCCGGCAACCGCCGGGCTCGCGGAACATTGCGTGGATGCGGGGTCCGCCGCCGAGGAGTTCGGGCATAAATTCCACCTCGACTCCCGACCATGCGGCAACTTTTTATGACAGTGCTGTCAGGGCGTCTTCGGACTCAACACCGATCGCCACATGGTGAAGGCCGATGTTGGCGTGCCGGTCGAATGGAACCGGCTGATCGTTCTTCACTTGCCACAGGGTCAACCGGGCATGGCCATCGGTGACGGCGACATAAGGGTAATTCGGATTGCCGCCCGCAACGGTCCAACCCAGCGCGTCGGTGAAGAATTCAACCGTCTGGTCGAGGTTCCGGACTGTAAGGCCGAGGTGATTGATGCCGATGGTTGTTATGGAGCCTGACTAGTTAGTTTCGCCGCAACCAACAAGTCGCCTAAAAAAGGGGTCCGGAGGCCGTCTTGAATTTTGATGCCTCGACGTTCTCGGCACCTGGCCTTTATTCAGAACGCCTGTCGCGTCCGGTCAGATCCTAAGGCCCAGGCCATATTATTTGCCACCCATGCCGCGGCTCTGCATCGCAGTCTTGTTGACCGCACCGATTTCGGTAGGTGCCAGCAGACCCGGAAATCGAGGCTGCGTTGGTTAGTAATGCGCTTGTCCGCGTCGAGCTCAGAGCGGCTGCTTCGCAGCTAACAGATAGCCTTAGACAGCCATCTATCTAAGATGGACGCTCAGAAGGACAGTAAGTACAATTTGGTATTACCAAGCCCAACTTGTTTGCCGGATCTCATGATCGGACGACCATCACCGAGCAATTTGCGTGTCCGGCGACTTTGCCACCATTAGACGGCCAGATGTAATCCATTGCACCTGGTATGTGACTTGCCATCACCACAAGATCGGCTCCCGTTTCGTCGATCGCACGAAGCAACGCATCGTCAACTTCGGTGGTTGGGTCATGCGCAATTGAAGTATGCGCTTCGGCCACAACGCCATGTTTGTCGACTTCGCCTTCAACGAATGCGGCAAGTAGCTTGCCGAACTCTTCCGGATTCTGTGCCTGTGTTGTTGGTCCCGAGGACGTGACGCCGACGTAAGCGATTGGCAGCCCATAGTGTTTGGCAAGATCTGCTGCACAGTCTAGCGCACGCTCCAGACTTTCGATGTGCGCAAGATCGACCGGCGCCATGATTTTTGTGAACATCTTGTTTCTCCATTTTTTGGCAAGGTGCAGGACGTCACCATACGCCATAATAAATGGTCAGCGCCCCGCTAGGAGCCGCCAACAGCCGCAGTCCTTCCTCGAATGCTGCTTTCGGACACGTATGCGGAGGTTGATCTGGATCAATCTCAATGACGGACTGAATGTTTCGACCGCTACCAATCGCCTAACCAGCCTATGGGCGCCACGATGCGGCGAATGCCTGCCTCGCCCGCATCCTACCAGTTCATGTGCCGGGCGGTGAACGTCGTCAAATCCCAGACCTGCCACCCGTGTAACACACAGTAAAAGCTACCGAAGAGCCCAAGGTGCGAAAGGCTGCATGGCGCTCGATCGGCTGCTGTCGGCACGCGCTCTTGGCGGAGAAAACGAGCGGCAAAGCCCGAATTTCGGCAGGTCCTTGCCGCATTTCAGTACTATGTCAGCGTGATGACCACTGAAACGAACACATCGAAAAATCAGGAGCCTTTCGTCCCTACCTGATCACTGCTGCGATCATCTCGATCTGCGGCTACGCAGGTTTGGTTGTCTGGATTGCGTCGCGCCCCTCAACGGTTCTTGACTATGACATCAAGTGCCTGAGTCTGGTGGTTCTGGTGACGGTTCCGGGAAAATACTTCTTTGAATGGTTGTTCAAGACTTTTGGCTGGCAACAAAAACTTGTCGAGCGTCTGTCCCTCATGGGGTTTGTCGGATTGTCGTTTGGGATCATCCGGGCAGTATACTCTGCCAGCATAGGCGAAGCCAGCCTTGCTTTCCTAAGCGCCTTTGTCGCCGCAAGCCTCATGTATCTCGTGCTGGATGTGTCATTCGAATGGCTGGACGCCCGATACAGACGCCGGCGAAATTGATCTAAGTCAGGCCAGCACTCCATTTTTCATGAAAATATCGACAATCAATCATTCAAGATGGAGTGGATTACATGGCAAACACTGATTGGCTTCCCGCAGCATGGTTCGGCAAACAGGCTGATGCCAACGGGCCGTTTGGCGCACTTCGCAAACAGATCGACTCTCTGATCGACGATTTTGACGTCGGCATGTTGTCCAAAACCGATGGCTTTGCCGTGTGTTCCAACCTCAGCGAAACCGACAAGGAAATCTGTATCACTGCAGAACTGCCCGGCATCGAAATGAAAGACATCGATGTCGAAATCACCGGCAATCGCATTTCCATCAAGGGTGAGAAGAAGTCGGAAAACGAGGAAAAGGGCGACGAAGAGGGGCGCGAATTCCACCGCATTGAACGCCGCTCCGGATCATTCCACCACTCAATAACGCTGCCGTTTGACATCGATCCCGACAAGGTGGACGCAGCTGTGAAAGCAGGCGTTCTGACCGTCACGATCCCCAAACCGCCAGAAGCTGTGACCAAGGCTAAAAAGGTCGAAATTAAATCTGGCGACTAGCCTGACAATTGAAGTAAATCTTTGGCGTTCTAATCTGGGCGCCGACTTTGCAACAAGCCCCGGGGTAAGCCAATTCGCATTTTCGCGGTATGTTTTCTGATCTGGACAATGGCGGCCGCCACATTCAGCACCGCCGAAAAACTGCTGCCAACCAACCAGTTCCAAATGCAATTGTCCTTCGCCCCTGTCGTGCGCGAAGCCTCGCCCGCCGTCGTAAACATCTACGCAACCCGCGTCGTCGCCGAACAGGTCAGCCCCTTCGCAGGCGATCCATTTTTCTCTCAGTTCTTCGGCTTCGGCCAAACCGTCCCAAGGCTCCAGAATTCATTGGGCTCCGGCGTCATCGTCGGCGCAGATGGCATCGTCCTATCCAACTTTCACGTGGTCGGCGACGCCACCGACATTCGCATCGTGTTATCAGATCGCCGCGAATTCGTCGGTGAAATACTGCTTAGCGATCAGGATGCGGACATAGCCGTCATAAAGCTGCAGGACCCCGACAACCTGCCGACCATCGAACTCGCCAACTCTGACGCGATTCAGGTCGGCGATCTGGTGCTGGCCATAGGCAATCCATTCGGCGTTGGTCAAACAGTCACTAGCGGCATAATTTCCGGCCTTGCCCGCAGCGGTGCCAATGTCGGCAGCCAAGCCGGCTATTACATCCAAACCGACGCGCCCATCAATCCGGGCAATTCAGGCGGTGCGTTGGTGGATATGCAGGGCCAGCTGATCGGCATCAATACCTCAATCCTCACACGCTCAGGCGGATCAAACGGCATCGGTTTCGCGATACCCTCTAACATGGTGATGCAATACATCGCTCAGGCACGCGCAGGTCACACAGCATTCATACGTCCGTGGTCCGGGTTGACCGTTCAACAGGTTGACGACGCGCTGGCAGATGCGCTGGGTCAGAACGTTCCAACCGGAGCAATGGTGACCGAAATTCATCCGCAAAGCCCCTTTACAGCCGCCGGTATGGTGCCCGGCGACGTCATACTGTCGATCAATGACCTGCCCGTGAACGGTTCGGCTGAGCTTGAGTTTCGCCTGACAACCAGCCGCCTTGGCTCTGACGCCGTGATCCGGTTTCTGCGCGACGGCACAACTTCCACTGCCTTGGTCGCGGTGGCAAGCGCGCCCGATACACCCTCGAGCGCGCCATTTCAGGTCACAACAAAATCGCCCTTCAACGGGCTAGTAGTTGCAAGCGTAAATCCAAAATTTATCAGCGATCTTGACCTGCCTCTCAGCACGCAAGGCGTGATCGTGCTACAAGCCGAAGGCTACGCCAGCCGCATAGGCCTGCGCCCCGGCGACACCATCGTGCGCATCAACGGCACGGATATCCGCGCCCCGTCAGACATTGAGAATGCAGCTATAATCAACACCTCAAGTTGGGAAATAGAGATCCAAAGGGATGGCCGCATGGTGCGGGTAAGACTGCAGATATGAGTGATTTGAAGTGCGGGGGGGCTGCCAGGCGCCGCGCGTCGGCCCGAACCGAGCGGATTCGAACAGAGCGTATCACACCCTGGAAGTACCGCGCGGGGCCGGAAGGCGTGATTGCGACTACCGGACCAAGCGCAAGAATAATCCTAGGAGCCACGCCTCCTTCGCGCTTGCGACAGCTGCGTTCTCCGCAGACTGGACTTTCAGACAAAGAAAAGGAGCCGCCCGGAGGCGGCCCCTGAATTTGTATGGCGGTTAGGGTTCTCGGCATTTGGCCAAATGGCCAAACATCAGCCACCCCGATCGCAATCGCTTGCGCGAATACGACCTACATCATGCCGCCCATGCCGCCCATGTCGGGCATGCCGCCGCCAGCACCGCCAGCGCCTTCTTTGGCGGGCTTGTCGGCAACCATGGCTTCGGTCGTGATCAGCAGACCAGCGATCGAGGCCGCGTCTTCCAGCGCGGTGCGGACAACCTTGGCCGGGTCGATGACACCGAACTTGAACAGGTCGCCATACTCTTCCGTCTGAGCGTTGAAGCCGAAAGATGCATCCGAAGATTCACGGATCTTGCCAGCCACAACCGAGCCGTCAACGCCCGAGTTCTCGGCGATTTGACGCAGCGGTGCTTCCAGTGCCTTGCGTACAATGGCAATGCCAGCGTCCTGATCGGAGTTGTCGCCTTTCAGGCCTTCCAGCGATTTCGCACCCTGGATCAGAGCAACACCGCCACCAACGACGATGCCTTCCTGCACCGCAGCACGGGTCGCGTTCAGTGCGTCATCGACACGGTCCTTACGCTCTTTCACTTCGATTTCGGTCATTCCGCCAACGCGGATGACAGCGACGCCACCGGCGAGTTTCGCAACACGCTCTTGCAGCTTCTCACGGTCATAGTCGGAGGTGGTTTCTTCGATCTGCTGACGTATCTGGCTGACCCGTGCTTCGATCTCGGCCTTGGAACCGGCACCATCGATGATGGTGGTTTCGTCCTTGGTGATCGAGATACGCTTGGCAGTGCCCAGCATGTCGATGGTGACGTTTTCCAGCTTCATGCCCAGATCTTCAGAGATCACCTGACCACCGGTCAGAATGGCGATGTCCTGCAGCATGGCCTTGCGGCGGTCGCCAAATCCCGGTGCCTTGACGGCAGCGATTTTCAGACCACCGCGCAGCTTGTTCACAACCAGGGTTGCCAGGGCTTCGCCCTCAACATCCTCGGCAATGATCATCAGCGGCTTGCCCGACTGGATAACCGACTCGAGCAGCGGAACCATTGGCTGCAGCGAGCTCAGTTTCTTCTCGTGCAGCAGGATCAGGCCGTCTTCCAGCTCGGAAATCATCTTGTCCGGGTTGGTGACGAAATAGGGGCTGAGGTAACCACGGTCGAACTGCATGCCTTCGACGACATCGGTCTCGGTCTCGAGGCCCTTGTTCTCTTCGACGGTGATGACACCCTCATTGCCGACTTTCTGCATCGCGTCGGCGATCTGACGACCGATTTCAGCTTCGCCGTTGGCCGAGATGGTGCCGACCTGCGCAACTTCGTCGCTGTCTTTGACTTCGCGCGACGCGTCGCGGATGTTCTGCACAACCTTGGCCACAGCGCTTTCGATGCCGCGCTTCAAGTCCATCGGGTTCATGCCGGCGGCAACCGACTTCATGCCCTCGCGCACGATGGCCTGGGCCAGAACCGTGGCGGTGGTGGTGCCGTCACCGGCTTCGTCGTTGGTGCGGCTGGCGACTTCTTTCACCATCTGCGCGCCCATGTTCTCGAACTTGTCTTCCAGCTCGATCTCTTTGGCCACGGTCACACCATCTTTGGTGATGCGCGGAGCGCCGAAGGATTTGTCGAGGACCACGTTGCGGCCCTTGGGGCCCAAGGTCACTTTGACCGCGTCTGCGAGCGTGTTGACGCCCTTCAGCATGCGGTTGCGGGCGTCGGTGTCAAACCGGACGTCTTTCGCTGCCATTGTCTTAATCTCCTAGAATTTCGTGTGTGTTGGGGTAAGCGTCGCTCAGCTGATGGTGCCGAGGATGTCGCTTTCCTTCATGATCAACAGCTCTTCGCCGTCCAGCGTGATCTCGGTGCCGGACCATTTGCCGAACAGGATCTTGTCGCCAGCTTTGACGCTGGGTGCGATCAGCTCGCCGCTATCTTTGCGTGCGCCTTCGCCAACGGAAATGATCTCGCCTTCGGCGGGCTTTTCCTTGGCGCTGTCGGGAATGATCAGGCCGCCTTTGGTTTTTTCGTCGCCTTCAATGCGGCGGACCAGAACCCGGTCGTGCAGCGGTGTGAATGCCATCTCGGAACGCTCCTTCGTTCGTCGTTTCTATTGCTGTTATCACTCGAGCGTGCCGAGTGATAACAGAGCGGAAATAAGGAGTGTGTGGACCCGAGTCAACATCGCGCGGCGGGTTTTTCTGGTGAATTCAGCCCGTTGGATCGGGGGGAGGGGCGCCATAGGTCTTCAGTCCTTGTCCGCCCTTGTCTGTCAGGGCGTAGATGCCCGTTTCCACCCGTTCAAACCAGCCATAATGATCGGTGGCCATCAATCGTGTCGCCTGCGGTACGCCGGTCGCTTTGGCAACGAGCGACCCTTTGCATGGCCCAGCAGCGGCCAGATGCGCTGCACAGCGCAGGGCGTCCTGGCGATAGGCGGTGACAAGGCCGCTGCGCGTTGCGCCGCCGGTGCTTGGGTCGCCGACGCGGCGTGCAAACTCGCGCAGCAGGCGGGTTTTTCGGAGCGTCGACTTGCGCGGTTTGAACGGGGCCGGGTCGCAGTGAACCTCGACAAATCCGTCGCGCAGACGCACCGTTATCAGCCCCAACCCAAGGCGTTTGCACAGGCCGATGTTGTCTTTCAGGGCCTTCCACGCCACCCGCCCGGTCTTGCGGGGGATGGCGAGGTACACCGCATCGCTGATCGACTGTCGCGCTATACCCTGATGCACCAGGGACAGGGCGAACGCCGTTTTCAGCTCGACGATCACGGGGTCTTCGTAGCCCCGGACGGCGACGACATCGGCTTCGGCAATCTCGCCCTTTACCTCATATCCCTGCCCTTCGAGAAGAGATTTGACGGGGGGGTAGAGGTCGGTTTCGCGGATGGCAGCCATGCGGGGTGTTTAGAGCGGAATGACGCGGGACGCTATTGGTCCAATTCCAATGTTGACGCTCGGGCAACGCAAGCCGTGCGCTTGACAGCCTGTGGGTTGGCGAACCGACGGCGGTTCGAAGCAATTGAATGGTAGCGCAATCCAGTCAAATACGAAGGCTGCGCGACCCTCACCCATCGCCAAACCAGTGGGACGGGCTGGCGAGCGTATGGCGGCTTCGCCTTGTTTCCCTTCACAAAAGGATTTCGCCGCGACGACCGATACATGCCAACCTGGGTAGGCCGTATGACCTACTTCGCCCGCTCAATCGCCTCGACGATCATTTGCTTGGCTCGCGCCGCGTCACCCCAATTCTCGACCTTGACCCATTTGCCGGGCTCCAGGTCCTTGTAGTGCTCGAAGAAATGGTTGATCTGCTGGCGGGTTATCTCAGGTAGGTCCGAGAAATCATGCACACTCTCGTGCCGGCGCGTGATCGAGCTTGACGGAACCGCAACGACCTTCTCGTCCTGGCCCTTTTCATCCGCCATCACCAGCACGCCGACCGGGCGGCAGGACATGACCGAGCCCGGCACCAGAGGGCGGGTGTTGGCGATCAGAACGTCAATCGGGTCACCATCCTCGGATAGCGTATGGGGCACGAAACCATAGTTCCCCGGATAGCGCATGGGCGTGTAAAGAAAGCGATCCACGAACAACGCACCGGACGCCTTGTCGAGTTCGTATTTGATCGGCTCTCCACCAATCGGCACTTCGATGATGACGTTGATGTCCTCGGGGGGGTTGTCCCCGATAGGGATAGCCTTGATGTCCATTTTACTCGTCCTGTCTGAAAGTCCCTCTGCCTATACGCAAATCGGCGGCTTGCTGCAATGCAGCAACTCCTGCCGTCTCGCATATCCCCCATGCGTGGAACGCAAAAGGCCCGGAGCGTCGCTCCGGGCCTTCCGCTGAAATTCCGACTGCAATCAGAGCAGCGGTGCAATCACCAGGCTGACGATCGCCATCACGTTGATGAGGATGTTCATCGCCGGGCCCGAGGTGTCCTTGAACGGGTCACCGACCGTATCGCCCACGACCACTGCCGCGTGGGTATCGGTGCCCTTGCCGCCGAAGTTGCCTTTCTCGACGTGCTTCTTGGCGTTGTCCCAGGCACCGCCTGCGTTCGCCATCATCAGCGCCATCAGCACGCAACCCAGCAGTGCGCCGGCCAGCATTCCGCCAAGCGCCTCAGGGCCAATGCCCAGACCGACAACCGGTGGTGCCAGCACCGCGATGATGCCCGGAAGCAGCATCCGCTTCAGCGCCGCCGAAGTGGCAATTTCGATGCACTTGGCCGAGTCGGGGTCAGCTTTGCCTTCCATCAGGCCGGGGATTTCCCGGAACTGACGGCGGATCTCGTTGATCATCTCGAATGCTGCGTCACCCACAGCCGTCATGGTGATCGAGGCGACCAGAAACGGGATCGTGCCGCCGATGAAGATACCGACCAGAACCAGCGGATCGTCGAGCCGCAGCTCGAAACCCAAATTGTTGGCCCGCACCGTTTCGACAAACGCCGCGATGATCGCAAGCGCGGCGAGTGCTGCCGCGCCGATGGCGAAACCCTTGCCGATGGCGGCGGTGGTGTTGCCAAGCTCGTCCAGGCTGTCGGTGATCTCACGCACGTCAGCGCCCATATCACCCATCTCGGCGATGCCGCCTGCGTTGTCCGCAACCGGCCCGTAAGCGTCGATGGCCATGGTGATCCCGACCGTGGCCAACATACCAACCGCCGCGATGCCGACGCCGTAAAGGCCAGCCAGCTCGGTCGAGACGAAGACGATGGCCGCGATGCACAGCAGTGGCAGAACCACCGACTGCATGCCAACGGCCAGGCCGGTGATCATCACAGTCGCCGGTCCGGTCTCGCCGGATGCGGCGATCTTCGTCACCGGCGATCCGGCGGTGTAATACTCCGTGATCAGACCGATGGCGACACCGCCGACAGCGCCCGCAATCACCGCGAACCACACATTGATGTCGACACCCAGCATCATGACAAGCACCAGCGCACCTGCAAGGAACAGAACCGGAGCGCCCAGCGTACCAGTGCGCAGGGCCGCTGCAGGGGCTTTGCCTGCCTGGGTTTTTACCACGTAGATCATGATGATCGAAGCGACCAGCCCAAGGGCAGCAAGGCCCAGCGGCAGGAACATCATTGCTTCGCGCAATTCTCCGACCGGGAAGGTTGCCGCCGCAATCGCGATGGTCGCGATCATCGCACCACAGTAGCTCTCGAAGATGTCCGAGCCCATGCCCGCAACGTCACCAACGTTGTCACCAACATTGTCGGCAATCACGCCGGGGTTGCGTGGGTCATCTTCGGGAATACCGGCTTCGACCTTACCAACAAGGTCGGCGCCGACGTCTGCGGCCTTGGTGAAGATACCGCCGCCAACGCGGCTGAACAGCGCCACGGTCGAAGCCCCCATGCCGAAGCCTTCAAGGCTATGAGCGTCGCCACCGATGAACCAGTAGAGCCCGCCCAGGCCGATCAGGCCCAGCGAGGCGACGGAGAGGCCCATGATTGAGCCGCCAAAGAACGCCACCGTCAGCGCGCTTGCCGCGCCATCAGATTGCGCCGCAGTAGCGGTCCGTACGTTGGCCTTAGTGGCCGAGTACATGCCAATCCAGCCAGCAACGGACGACGACACCGCGCCGACGATCACTGCAATTGTCACGCTTGCATCGAGGAACAGGTACGTCAGCACCACCTGTGCCGCCAGGAACATCACCAGAATGGTGTATTCGCGGCGCATGAAGACCATAGCGCCTTCGTGAATCTGGTCGCCGATCTTTTTGATCGCGTCCTCGCCCTCGGGGTACTTCATGACCATGCCATAAAGGACGAAGGCGCAAACCAGGCCCACAAGGCCCAGAAGCGGTGGCAGAATTTCCATGTCGTTAGTCCCTCGTTGTTGTCTCGGCCCGCGGGCGCTGTTTTTCGGTGCGCCGGTCGTCCGGACAGCCCGTATTTTCTTATTCGTTCGCCCGCGTGTGCAGGCGTCCGCCGTATAAGGCGGAGAGTTGCTCAAGTCCAGCGTATTTGCCCTGCAAAACAGGGGGTCGCGGCCGGTTCTGCGGGCAGCGTGGTTTTGGCAGCGCGGTTTGGTGCGGGTTTTTGGTTGGCAGGTTCGTCTGAACCAAGATGCGTCTCCTTGCGAGCGACCCTGTCGCTGCCATAGACAGAGGATGCAATGAACACAGAATGCCCCAACCAAGGATTGCCCCATGACGCAGATCATCACCTCGCTGGCCGAAATTTCGGCACGCTATGACGCGGTGCTCTGCGACCTCTGGGGATGTCTGCACAACGGTCAGCGCGCCTACCCGGAGGCTGTCGAGGCACTGCGTGCCTTTCGATCCAAGGGCGGCACGGTTCTTTTGTTGACAAATGCGCCGCGACCGCGCGCTGACGTGGCAGCGCAGATCGACGGCATGGGTGTGCCACGTGATTGCTGGGATGTAATTGCAACTTCGGGCGATGCAGCCCGCGCCGCGATGTTCCGAGGGTTAGTGGGTCGAAAAATCTGGCACATCGGCGAGTCCCGGGACACGACGTTCTTCGATCCGTTACATCTGATCGATGACCCGGTCGAGATCAGCCGTGTCGATTTGGCTGACGCCGAGGGCATCGTCTGCACCGGTCCATACGATCCGCACGAAGACCCCGCCGTCATGCGTCCGCAGTTCCTATTGGCCAAGCAACGCGGGCTAAAGATGATCTGCGCCAATCCCGACATCGTTGTGGATCGCGGTGAGACGCGCGAATGGTGCGCCGGAGCGCTGGCGAAGCTCTACGAGGAGATGGGCGGCGAAGCCCATTATTTCGGCAAACCGCAACCACAGATTTATGACCTGTCCCGCCAGCGGCTGGCGCAGCTGGACCGAGACATTCCCGACAGCCGGATACTGGCTGTCGGCGACGGCATTCTGACAGACATTCGCGGCGCTGTGGGCGAGGATATCGACAGCCTGTTCGTCACCGGTGGCCTGGCGGCGGCTGAAACAAAGACGTCGGATCAGCCCGATCCGGCGGGGCTTGAAGTATTTCTGGCCAAAGAGATGATGTCACCGAGCTATGCGATCGGATATTTGCGGTAACAAAATTACCGATACGAATTCTGCGCTTGCAAAGTAATTAAATTTCGCGGATGATGCACCGGAAGACCGATAATTACCAAACCGATTCCGAAAGCGCCTGCCATGCTCGACAATATGCCCGCCCAGACAATCTGCATCGAAGACATGGAAATCGGCATGAGCCGGTATCTGGAGAAGATCGTTACCGACCGCGATATTGAGCTGTTTGCCGAGGTGTCCACCGACCGCAACCCGGTGCATATGGACGACGACTATGCGCAGGACACGATCTTTCAGGGACGCATCGCCCATGGGATGTTGACCGCCGCACTGATCTCGGCCGTGATCGGCGAACAACTTCCCGGTCATGGCGCGGTCTACCTGGGCCAGTCGCTGAAATTCCTCGCCCCGGTTCGTCCCGGCGATATGGTGCACACCACCGTCACGGTGGCCGAGATCAACTACTCCCGCCGCCGCGTGACGCTGGAATGTGTGTGCCTGGTAGATGGCAAACCGGTCCTGAAGGGCGAGGCGTTGGTGCTCGCACCTTCGGCTAAGTTCGACTGACCGCTTGCACCCCATCGGACCTGCGCATATCCGAAACGAATGCGGATCTTCCGGGCCTTAGATCAGATCGAAGCGAGTGACCGGGGTGCTAGTGCGGCAATCGGAAATTTTGACGGCGTGCATCTGGGCCACCAGTCGGTGCTGGACCTCGCACGCAGGGCAGGGGCCTCGCTAGGCGTCCTGACGTTCGAGCCGCACCCGCGCGAATTCTTTGCCCCTGACGCCCCGCCGTTCCGCCTCATGAACGCCGCCGCCCGGGCGCACCGTCTTGAGAAACTCGGCGTCAACGTCCTGTTTGAACTGCCTTTCGACGCAGCCATCATCGAACTGACCCCCGAACGCTTCGTGGCCGAGGTTCTGGCCGATGGTCTTGGCCTGTCCCATGTAGTCGTCGGCGCGGACTTCTGCTTCGGCAAGGGGCGGCTGGGCACGGCCGCAGACCTTGAACGCCTCTGTCACGCTGCGGGTATCGACGTCACCATCGCGCCGTTGCTGGCCACCGAAACCGGCGAGGTCTCCTCGACACGAATCCGCCGGGCCCTGTCCGACGGCCACCCGGAAGTTGCCACCGAGATGCTCGGCCACATACACCGCATCGAAGGCCCGGTACTGCACGGCGAAAAACGCGGGCGAGAGTTGGGCTACCCGACCGCCAATATTTCGATCACGGGGCTACATCCGCCCAAATTCGGCGTCTACGCGGTGCGGGTCGAGGTCTTCGACGGCCCCCATCGCGGGGAATACGACGGCGTCGCCTCGCTCGGCATCCGCCCGATGTTCGACGGCGACCAGCCGAACCTAGAAACCTTCATCTTCGACTTCGACGGCGACCTCTACGGCGCAGAGATTTCTGTCGGGCTGGTCAAATACCTCCGCCCCGAAGCCAAGTTCGACGGGTTGCCCGCGCTGATCGCGCAGATGGACGCTGACAGCGCAGCGGCGCGGGATGCGCTGGCCAAATGACCGACCCGATCAACCGAGATGGGCTGCGCGACCGTTTCTGGGAGCGCGTGCCCCTGCAAAACCTCGCCCCGCGCGAGTGGGAGGCGCTGTGCGACGGGTGTGGCAAATGTTGCCTTAACAAGCTGGAAGACGAAGACACCTCCGAGGTTGCCTTCACCCGCGTCGCCTGCCGGTTGCTGGACGATACCACCTGCCGCTGCGCGCATTACGAAAAGCGCAAGGTTTTTGTGTCTGAATGCGTTGTCCTGACACCACAAAACATCGGCAAAAGCGCCTATTGGATGCCGCAAACCTGCGCCTACCGTCTGCTGCATGAAGGCAAGGCGCTGCACGACTGGCACCCGCTGATTTCAGGCGATCCGCAGACCGTGCATGATGCCAGCGTGTCGGTTCAGGGCATCACTGTCAGCGAATTTGACGTGCCTGAGGATGATTGGGAAGACTACGTGATCGAGGAGCCAGGAACATGAACTTCGCATCCGACCACACCGGTCCGGCGCACCCGGCGATCCTGCAAGCGGTCGTCGAGGCAAACGAGGGCTACGTTCCGTCCTACGGTTCTGACCCGCTTACCGCACGGGTGCAGGATCGGTTTCGGGAAGCCTTTGAAGCGCCCGAAGCAACGGTCTTCCTGGTCCCCACAGGGACATCTGCCAATGCGCTGATCCTCGCGACCCTGTCCGAGCCCTGGCAGGAGATTTACGCCGCCGAGCATTCCCACATCCGCGAAGATGAGTGTAACGCGGTCGAGCACTTCACTGGCGGTGCCCGGATCACCACCGTGAACGCGGGTGATTTTCTGGATCCCGAGGCATTGCGGACGACGATGGCCGGGGCATCGCCGCACGGGCATCACAACGCACAGAACGGTCCGGTTTCGATCACCCAGGTCACCGATTTGGGCCGGGTCTATTCACTGGAGCAGATCGCAGGGATATCGGCAGTCGCGCGCGAGTTCGGCCAGCCGCTGCACATGGACGGCGCGCGGTTCGCCAATGCACTGGTTTCGCTTGGTTGCACCCCTGCCGAGATGACCTGGAAGGCGGGCGTCAATGCCCTCAGCTTCGGCGGCACCAAGAACGGCTGCCTCGGCGTCGAAGCAGTGGTGTTCTTCGATCCGAAGCACGCATGGGAGTTCGAACTGCGCCGCAAACGCGCCGGGCATCTGTTCTCCAAGGGCCGCTTTCTGGCCGCACAGATGCACGGCTATCTGAAGGACGACCTGTGGCAGGACCTGGCGCGCCGCGCAAACGCTGCAGCGACGCGCATGATCGACGGCCTTCGCGTCATCCCCCATGTGACTTTCAATCCCGAACCGCATGCCAACATGATCTTCGCCGCCATGCCTGCCGCAGCCCACGCCCGGGCGCTGGCCGAGGGCGCTTATTATGAAGTTCACGGCGATCCCGACTCGGTGCCAGATGAGACGTTGCTGACTTGTCGCCTGGTCTGCGACTGGTCAAGCGACCCGGAGCAGATAGACCGGTTTATAGGACTGATCCGGGGCTAGCCGACCGCGCATATTACCGCCGTCATTGGCCCACAAATATTCCCGCCGGGGCTTTGATTTATTCAGAGCGTTCCGGCCAGATGTGCGTCCAGATCGGCAACCCGATCCTGACCCCAGAACCGCTCATCCTCCGCGGTGATCCAGAACGGCGCGCCAAAGGCACCGGCGCTGACCGCCTCCTCCAGGTTGCGTGCATAGGCCTCGGCCCCTGCAAGCAACCCGCTATCAGCGAGCGACGGGTCGAAACCGGAGTCTGACAGCGCAACGCGGATGACCGCATCCTCCGCGATGTCCTTTTCCTCGGCCCAGCAGGCGCGCAGCAGGGCGAAAACCAACCCGCCCAGATCGCCACCGCCCGCCGCCTGCGCGGCGATGATCGCATAGCTCGGTGGGGCCTGATTGGTCGGGAAATGCGCCGGTTTCAGCGTGATCGGCAGGTCTGCCACCTTCGCCTGACGCCGCAACTCCTGCATGCGGTATTCCATTCGGCTTGGGTGCCTGTCCGCCGGCTTCATCCCGCCAGTGCGCGGAAACAGCGCCATCAGGTCCAACGGTTTGTACGTCACCTCAACGCCATGGCGCGCAACAACTTCAAGAAACCGCGGCATCGCCAGGTATGTGAAGGGCGAAATCGGAGAAAAGTAGAAGTCGATGTGCGCCATGTGAAACCCCCGGCCCGAATTGGTTTGCGCGACCGTATCCACATGTTAAGCGGTGTCAACGTTACGGTTTCGTGACGCTGAATCGGACCTCTGCCAGGGACCCAAGCCTGATGCCCAGCCTAACTGAACCCAAACTCATTTCCGGAAATGCCAACCGACCGCTCGCCACTGCCGTGGCGCGACGGATGTCTATGCATCGCGGTATGGCAGTCAATCTGATCGATGCGCGGGTTGAACGTTTCAACGACGGTGAGATCTTCGTCGAGGTGTACGAGAACGTGCGCGGCGAAGACATGTACATGATCCAGTCGACGTCTAACCCGGCCAATGACAACCTGATGGAGCTGCTGATTATAGCTGACGCGCTGCGCCGGTCCTCGGCGGCGCGGATCACAGCCGTGATCCCCTATTTCGGCTACGCTCGACAGGACCGCCGCTCCAAAGCGCGCACGCCGATTACCGCCAAACTGGTCGCAAACATGCTGGTCGAAGCAGGGATCGAGCGGATTCTGACGCTGGACCTGCACGCCACGCAGATTCAGGGCTTCTTCGACATCCCGGTTGACAACCTATATGCCGCGCCGGTCTTTGCGCTGGATGTACTGCATCACTTCAAGGACAACCTGGACGACGTGATGGTGGTCTCGCCCGACGTCGGGGGCGTTGCCCGTGCGCGTGATCTGGCACAACGGATCGGTGCGCCGCTAAGCATTGTCGACAAACGGCGCGGCAAGCCCGGCGAGATCGCCGAGATGACGGTGATCGGCGACGTCAAGGACCGCACCTGTATCATCGTCGATGACATCGTCGACACCGCCGGTACGTTGTGCAAGGCCGCCGAAGTCTTGATCGAAAATGGTGCTGCCGAGGTGCATTCCTATATCACCCACGGTGTGCTGAGTGGCCCGGCGGTGGAGCGGGTCTCGAATTCAGTGATGAAGAATCTGGTTATTACCGACACGATCGAGCCGGCCGAAGCGGTGCAGGGCGCACCCAACATACGCATTGTGCCGACCGCGCCGATGTTTGCCCAAGCGATCCTTAACACCTGGAGCGGGACCTCGGTCAGTTCGCTGTTTGACCACGCGGCACTGGGGCCAATCTACGAGGGGCACTACAACGGTCATTGAGACCTGTAGCGGCCATTTGTCGATGAGGTGCACAAGCCGGGCGCGTGCCTGACCGGGGGCTGGCGCAGCAACGGTCATCAGGGGCAATTTATCAGGGGCAATTTATGGTGCGGCTTTGGCCGTTACATCAATTTGATGCGCTACTTTTCTAAAGCGCCAGACCGCGGGACGGTCAGGCGCTCGCCCGGCGGCTTCGCCTTGTTTCCGGGCTAAGGTTGCGTCCAACGCGAACGTCCACTCAAGGCCAAAACCGTTCCTCAGCTCAAAAAAAACGGCGGGAAATTTCCCGCCGCCTTTAACACTCCATCTTGATACCAATCACGCCGTAGCGTTGATCGCCTCAAGGTCAGCAACCAGCTTGTTGGCCACATCCGCCGCCGCACCCTCGGCCCCGTCCTGCGCGGCCCGCGCCTGTTCCAGGGCGCCTTCAAGAAATTCTGCGGTCGCATCCGCACGCTTTACAGCGCTTTCGGCCAGAACCGAGCAGGTTTCGGCGGTGATCTCGGCGAATCCACCGGTCACCACGAACTCCTCGGTTCCCTCAGCGCTGTCCACCGACAGGATGCCCGGGCGCAGTGTGGTGATCGTTGGCGCATGCAGTGGCATCGCCGTAAGGTCACCTTCCGCACCCGGAATACGGACAGCCGTGGCAGCGACCGAGGCCAGCAGGCGCTCGGGCGAGACCAGTTCGAATTGCAACGAGTCAGCCATAGTGGCCCCCTGATTAAGCCGCGTCTGCGGCCAGTTTTTCGGCCTTGGCTTTCACATCCTCGATGCCGCCGACCATGTAGAAAGCCGCTTCGGGCAGGTGATCGTATTCGCCAGCGACAACCGCCTTGAACGAGGCGATGGTGTCTTCCAGCGGCACCTGAATGCCGGGCGAACCGGTAAAGACCTGTGCGACGTCAAACGGCTGGCTCAGGAACCGCTCGATCTTACGGGCACGGGTCACAGCCAGTTTGTCTTCTTCGGACAGCTCGTCCATGCCCAGAATGGCGATGATGTCTTGCAGCGACTTGTAGCGCTGAAGAACCTGCTGAACGTCGGTGGCAACCTTGTAGTGCTCCTCACCGATAACCAGCGGGTCAAGCAGGCGCGATGTCGAACCCAGCGGATCCACTGCCGGATAGATGCCTTTTTCCGAAATCGAGCGGTCCAGAACCGTCGTTGCGTCAAGGTGGGCAAAAGACGTCGCAGGTGCGGGGTCGGTCAAGTCATCCGCAGGCACATAAACGGCCTGAACGGAGGTGATCGAACCGGATTTGGTCGAAGAAATCCGCTCCTGCATCGCGCCCATGTCGGTTGCGAGGGTCGGCTGATAGCCCACAGCAGAAGGGATACGGCCAAGAAGTGCAGACACCTCGGAACCAGCCTGCGTGAAACGGAAAATGTTGTCGACGAAGAACAGCACGTCCGACCCGGTGTCGTCACGGAACTGCTCGGCCAGGGTCAGACCCGACAGAGCAACGCGCATCCGTGCACCCGGAGGCTCGTTCATCTGGCCGTAGACCAGCGCAATCTTGGATTCCTCGAGGTTGTCAGGAACGATAACGCCACCCTCGATCATCTCGTGATAGAGGTCGTTGCCTTCGCGCGTCCGCTCACCCACACCGGCAAACACCGACACACCCGAGTGCACCTTGGCGATGTTGTTGATCAGTTCCATGATCAAAACGGTCTTGCCCACACCGGCACCGCCGAACAGGCCGATCTTGCCGCCCTTGGTATAGGGCGCCAGCAGGTCGATGACCTTGATGCCGGTCGTCAGAATTTCAGTTTCCGTCGACTGGTCCGAGAATTCCGGTGCCGCGCCGTGGATGCCACGCCGTTCGGTCGCCTTGACGTCGCCCTTTTCGTCCACCGGCTCACCGACGACGTTCAAGATACGACCCAGCGTTGCATTTCCAACGGGCATCGAGATCGGCGCACCGGTATCGGAGACCGACCCGCCACGGACCAGACCCTCGGTCGCGTCCATTGCAATGGTCCGCACCGTGTTCTCGCCAAGGTGCTGCGCCACTTCGAGGATCAGTCGTTTGCCGTTGTTGTCGGTTTCCAGCGCGTTCAGAATCGCGGGCAGATCGCCATCGAACTGCACGTCGACGACGGCACCGATGACCTGAGTGATTTTTCCGACGGATTTTGCCATGTCGTAGTTCTCCGGTTCCTCAGAGCGCTTCCGCGCCCGAAATAATCTCGATCAGTTCGTTGGTGATGACCGCTTGGCGGCTGCGGTTGTAGACGATGGTCAGCTTGTCGATCATCTCGCCCGCGTTGCGGGTTGCGTTGTCCATCGCGCTCATCCGAGCACCTTGCTCGGACGCGCCGTTTTCAAGCAGCGCCGTGAACAGCTGCGTTGCCACGCCGCGCGGCAGCAGGTCGGCCAGAATTTCGCCCTCACCGGGTTCATAGTCATAGACGGTTGTGTCCGCCTCACCCTCGAACACCGCTGGGATGATCTGGGTTTCGGTTGGGATTTGCGTCACGACGTTCTGGAAGGTGTTGAAGTACATCGTCGCAACGTCGAATTCACCGTCACCGAAACGCGACAGGATGTCCTGCGCAATCTCACGCGCATTGACATAGCCAACGCGCTTCACGTCGCTCATATCGAAGTGCTTCACGAACCTGTCCGAGTGATCCCGGCGCAGCTGTTCGCGGCCTTTCTTGCCAACCGTCAGGATTTTCACCGTCTTGCCAGCAGCCAGAAGCTTTTCGATCCGCGCCCGTGCCAGTTTGACGATCGAGCTGTTGAAGCCCCCCGCCAGACCACGCTCGGAACTCAATACCACGATCAGATGCGTCTGATCGCTGCCGGTTCCGGCCAGCAGTTTCGGTGCTGAGTCAGAATCGCCGACCGATTGCGCCAGACCGCCCATCACGGCAGCCATGCGTTCGGCATAGGGGCGCGCCATCTCGGCAGCCTCTTGCGCGCGGCGCAGTTTCGCCGCCGCGACCATCTGCATCGCCTTGGTGATCTTGCGCGTCGACTTGACGCTTTCGATCCGGTTCTTGAGGTCCTTCAGGTTCGCCATTTTGCGATCCTCAGACGCTGAAGTCTGCGGCGAAGGCGTCGATGGCGGCTTTCAACTTATCCTCGGCGTCGCCTTTGATTTTCGGGTCATCCTTGGTGATCATGCTCAGCACATCCGATGCGTTGGTGCGCATGTGCTTGAGCAGTCCAGCCTCAAAATGGCCGACCTGAGCGACTGGCAGTTTGTCGAGGTAACCGTGGGTGCCGGCGTAGATCACGCAGACAATCTCGGCATTTGTCAGCGGCGAATACTGCGGCTGCTTCATCAACTCGGTCAGGCGCGCGCCACGGTTCAGCAAACGCTGGGTTGCGGCGTCGAGGTCGGAACCGAACTGCGCAAAGGCCGCCATTTCGCGGTACTGGGCAAGCTCCAGCTTGACCGGACCAGCGACCGACTTCATCGCATTGGTTTGCGCAGAGGATCCAACCCGGCTCACCGACAGACCGGTGTTCACAGCCGGACGGATGCCCTGATAGAACAGCTCGGTTTCCAGGAAGATCTGGCCGTCGGTGATCGAAATCACGTTGGTCGGGATAAACGCCGAAACGTCGCCACCTTGCGTTTCAATGATCGGCAAGGCCGTCAGTGAACCGGACCCATTGTCTTCGTTCAGCTTTGCGGACCGCTCCAGCAGGCGCGAGTGCAGGTAGAACACGTCACCCGGATAAGCTTCACGCCCCGGCGGACGGCGCAGCAGCAGCGACATCTGCCGATAGGACACGGCCTGCTTGGACAGGTCATCATAGATGATCAGCGCGTGGCGGCCATTGTCGCGGAAATGCTCGGCCATTGCGGTGGCGGCATAAGGTGCCAGGAACTGCAGCGGGGCCGGGTCGGATGCGGTCGCGGCAACCACGATCGAATAGGCCATCGCACCGGTTTCTTCCAGCTTCTTGACCAGCTGCGCCACGGTCGAGCGCTTTTGCCCGATAGCGACATAGACGCAGTAAAGTTTCTGGTTCTCATCGTCGCCGGCTGCATCGTTATACGACTTCTGGTTCAGGATCGTGTCCAGCGCCACGGCGGTCTTGCCGGTCTGGCGGTCGCCAATGATCAACTCTCGCTGGCCACGGCCGATCGGGATCATCGCGTCGATGGCCTTCAGGCCAGTCGCCATCGGTTCATGCACCGATTTACGTGGGATGATGCCGGGGGCCTTCACGTCGGCCAGGCGACGTTCCTTGGTCTTGATCGGACCCTTGCCGTCAATCGGGTTGCCAAGGCCGTCAACAACGCGGCCCAGCAGCTCGTCACCCGCAGGCACGTCCACGATTGAATTCGTGCGCTTGACCGTGTCGCCTTCCTTGATGTCCTGATCGGACCCGAAGATCACGATGCCGACGTTGTCGGTTTCCAGGTTCAGGGCCATGCCCTGAATACCACCGGGAAACTCGACCATTTCACCGGCCTGTACGTTATCAAGGCCATAGACGCGGGCGATACCGTCGCCGACGGACAGCACGCGGCCAACCTCGGCCACCTCGGCTTCCTGTCCGAAATTCTTGATCTGGTCCTTGAGGATCGCCGAAATTTCGGCTGCCTGGATTGCCATTATCCGACCTCTTTCATGGTGTTCTGAAGGGCTGCGAGTTTGGATCGGATCGAGGTGTCGATCATCTTCGATCCGACTTTGACGACAAGACCGCCGATGAGGCTTTCATCGACGGTCGTGTTGATCTTTACATCTTTGCCAATGCTGGCTTTCAACTTGGCGGCAAGCGCGTCACGCTGGGCGGCGCTTAGTTCCTTGGCGCTGCGCACATCGGCAGTGACTTCGCCTTTTTCTTCCGCGATCAAACCGCGCAGTGCTGTAATCAGCTGGGGCAGGACGAACAGGCGGCGCTTTGACGCCATCAGGCGCAGCGTATTACCAACCAGATCGCCCAGGCCCATCTTGGCGGCAATCGCGTCAATCGCTTTGCCCTGAGATTCGCGAGAATACAACGGCGAGCGGATCAGGTCGCGCAGGTCGGCGCTGGAGTTCAGCGCAGCGTCCAATGCGTCCAGATCTGTTTCAACGGCATCGATCGTCTTGGCATCACGCGCCAATTCGAACACAGCCGTCCCGTAGCGGGCGGCAATACCGGACGACATCGAGCTCGAATCGGACACGCACACCTCTTCCGCATGACAAGGCCCCGTGCAGCGTCTTTTCGGGACGTTGGGGGCCTCGGGTTATCTGGCAGGATGGGCCATGTCACAGGCGCGTCATCCGAAATCAGCGCCGATGTAGCAGAGCGTTTTGCCCCCCGCAACCGTCTAGCGCGTCCTTTCCTGATGAGGTTTTTCCTTAATTTCAGTAGGTTGAGTTTCCCTGCGACGGAATGTGCCACTTCGGCAACGCTTATTGGGGCGAATCCGCGTGTTCAGGCCGGTTTGGCCAGCCCGTTCAGCACACGAAGCGGGCGACGTACGGGTTCCGGGTTGGTCGGTCCGGTTGGGGCAGCGACTCGCTTTGTGACCTCGACCAACAGCACCCCGCCGGCGATCCGGGTCGAGATCTTGCGGCCCAGCTTTTCCCAGAACGCACCTGTGCGCAGCCAGAACCGGCTTCGCGTCGGAGGCATGTACATCGCTGCGACATGGCGTTCAGGCACAAATCCGTGCTGGCGCAGCATCCCTTCCAGCTGCCCGGTCGAATAGGGGCGGCCAAAGCCAAACGGCGTTTTGTCGCCACGCGCCCAAAGGCCGGCCCGGTTTGGCACGACAAACAACGCCCGGCCGCCAGGGCCGAGCACGCGCCAACACTCTTCCAACAACGCAGCGGGATGATCGCTTGTCTCCAGCCCGTGCATAACGATCAACCGGTCCGCGTGCCCGGTTTCAAGCGGCCATAGTGTTTCCTGGCAGAGAACCGAGACGTTCTTTGCGCCCGCAGGCCAGTGCATGACCCCCTGTGGCCCCGGCATCAGGGCAATCACCCGACGTGCTTTGTTCAGATATGGGCGCAGTAAGGGCACCGCGAAGCCGAAACCAACGACGGTCAGACGGTCGGCCTCAGGCCATAGCGTCGTGACCTGACTGCGAATCGCACGCTGCGCCGAGCGCCCCAAACCGGTGCGATAATAGAAATTGCGCAGATCGAGCACATCAAGGTGCATTGCAGCCTCGCCGATGATCGGGAACACTCAGCGCGCGAAGCATACTGCCAGCCGAAGGAAACGCCATGCCTGTTGAAGTCGTCACCGTACCTTGCCGAAGCGATAACTACGCGTTTCTGGTCCACAACACCGAATCCGATGAGACGGCGCTGATCGACGCCCCGGAAGCCGCACCAATCGGGGCCGCACTTAAAGCGCGGGGCTGGAAGCTGAACGATGTGCTGATTACCCACCACCACGGCGATCACGTCGAAGGGCTTGGCCCTCTCCGAGAGGCCTATGCCCCTCGAGTGATCGGCTGTGGAGCCGACGCGGGTCGCCTGCCGGCACTGGATCTTTCGGTGGCGGATGGCGATGAAATCACCGTCGCCGGACAGAAAACCATAGTGCACGATGTTTCTGGCCACACCATCAACCATATCGCGTTCCACATGCCCGACTGCGCGCACGTCTTCACTGCGGACAGCCTGATGGCGCTGGGCTGCGGGCGGGTGTTCGAGGGTACATTCGAGCAGATGTGGGACAGCCTGTCCAAGCTGGCGGCGTTGCCTCCCGAAACCGTGGTTTGTTCCGGCCACGAGTACACGCAAACCAACGCGCGCTTTGCGCTGACCATTGAACCGGACAATCCCGATCTTATCTCAAGGGCTGCCGCGGTTCAGGCCGCAACCGCCGCCGGAACACCAACCGTTCCCTCAACCCTGTCAGACGAATTGGCAACCAATCCTTTTTTGCGCGCCGGCGAACCCTCGCTAAAAGCCGCACTTGGAATGGAAAACGCAACAAATGCTCAGGTTTTCGCCGAAATTCGCCGCCGCAAGGACGCGTTTTGAACACCAATCCGTGCAACGGTTTGAGGAAATGTGAAGCCTACAGGCAGAAAAACACTTGAAGACGCGGAATAAAAACCAAACTCTAACACTATGAGGCCACGGTCCGAACGTTGGCATCGCCACCCCGGACCCATCGTAAGGAGCACGAAACGTGCCATCGTTTTCGACGTCACTTGAACAGTCCATCCACGCAGCGCTGGCGCTGGCGAACGAACGCAAGCACGAGCTGGCGACGTTGGAGCACTTGCTGCTGGCCCTGATCGACGAACCTGATGCGGCTCGCGTGATGCAGGCCTGCTCGGTCGACATCGAGGCGCTGAAGGAAACTCTGGTCAATTTCATCGACGATGACCTTTCGACACTGGTGACGGACATCGACGGCTCCGAAGCCGTCCCCACGGCGGCGTTTCAGCGTGTGATCCAGCGCGCGGCAATCCACGTGCAGTCATCGGGGCGCACAGAAGTGACCGGCGCAAATGTGCTGGTTGCGATCTTTGCCGAACGCGAAAGTAATGCGGCCTATTTCCTGCAGGAACAGGACATGACCCGCTATGACGCGGTGAACTATATTGCCCACGGCGTGGCAAAGGACCCGTCCTTCGGCGAAGCGCGCACCGTTCAGGGTGCCTCCGAATTCGAAGGCGAAGCGACCGAGGCCGGCGAGGGTGAGGCCAAGGAAAGCGCACTTGCGAAATATTGCGTCGATCTGAACGCCAAGGCGCGGGACGGTGACGTTGACCCGCTGATCGGGCGCGAGCATGAGGTTGAGCGCTGCGTGCAGGTCCTGTGCCGCCGCCGCAAGAACAACCCGCTGCTGGTCGGCGACCCCGGTGTTGGTAAAACCGCCATCGCCGAAGGCCTGGCCCGCAAGATTGAAAACGGAGAGACGCCCGAGGTTCTGGCCAATACGACCATCTTCAGCCTCGACATGGGCGCGTTGCTTGCGGGCACGCGGTACCGCGGAGATTTTGAAGAACGCCTGAAAGCCGTGATGACCGAAATGGAAGATCACGATGACGCGGTGCTGTTCATCGACGAAATTCACACGGTCATTGGGGCCGGGGCCACATCCGGCGGGGCGATGGATGCCTCCAACCTGCTGAAGCCCGCTCTGCAAGGCGGCAAGCTACGCTGCATGGGCTCGACCACTTACAAGGAATTCCGCCAGCATTTCGAAAAAGACCGTGCCCTGTCGCGCCGGTTCCAGAAGATCGACGTGAATGAGCCGTCGGTGGAAGATGCCGTGAAGATCCTGAAAGGCATCAAGCCGTATTTCGAAGATCACCACGACATTCGCTACACGGCGGACGCGGTGCGCACAGCTGTCGAGCTCAGCGCGCGCTACATCAACGACCGCAAGCTGCCCGACAGCGCGATTGACGTGATCGACGAGGCCGGTGCGGCGCAGCATCTGGTGATCGAAAGCAAACGGCGCAAAACCATCGGGGTGAAAGAGATCGAAGCCGTGGTGGCCAAGATCGCCCGCATTCCGCCGAAAACCGTCAGTAAGGACGATTCCGAAGTGCTGCGCGATCTGGAGAAATCCCTGAAACGCGTCGTCTTCGGTCAGGACACGGCGATCGAAGCATTGGCCAGTGCCATCAAACTGGCCCGTGCCGGTCTGCGCGAACCCGAAAAACCCATCGGCAACTATCTGTTCGCAGGACCGACAGGTGTCGGCAAGACCGAGGTTGCCAAGCAATTGGCCGATATCCTCGGCGTCGAAATGCTGCGCTTCGACATGTCCGAATATATGGAGAAGCACGCCGTTTCGCGCCTGATTGGCGCGCCTCCCGGCTATGTCGGCTTCGATCAGGGCGGCATGTTGACCGACGGCGTCGATCAGCACCCGCATTGCGTGCTGCTGCTTGACGAGATCGAAAAGGCGCACCCGGACGTGTTCAACATCCTTTTGCAGGTGATGGACCACGGCAAACTGACCGACCACAACGGCCGGGCGGTGGATTTCCGAAATGTGGTGCTGATCATGACCAGCAACGCCGGGGCCTCAGAAATGGCCCGCGCGGCGATCGGCTTTGGCCGCGACAAACGCGAGGGTGAAGATACCGCCGCCATCGAACGCATCTTCACGCCGGAATTCCGCAACCGTCTGGATGCGGTGATCTCCTTTGGCGCGCTGGACAAGGACACGATCCTGCAAGTGGTCGAAAAATTCGTGCTGCAGCTTGAGGTTCAGTTGATGGATCGTGGTGTGACCATCGAACTCAGCACCCCGGCGGCGCAATGGCTGGCTGACAAGGGCTATGATGACCGCATGGGCGCGCGACCATTGGCGCGCACTATTCAGGAGCACATCAAGAAGCCGCTGGCTGAGGAACTGCTGTTCGGCAAACTGGCCAAGGGCGGCAACGTCAAGGTCGGGATAAAGGGCGGCAAGCTGGATCTGAAGATCGAGCCGCCGCAGGCCCCACGCCTGTCCAGCAAAAAGCCACCACTGCTGACGGCTGAGTAATCTTTACGTTTCCGGCGGGGATATTCTTGGCGAAAGGACGATGGGTGACCATCTTCTATTCAAAAATACTCCCGTCGGAGGCACGACTCTCTTTCACCGCTCAGTCAACTTCAGCTCGATCCGCCGGTTCTGCGCCCGCGCATCGGCGCTGTCCCCGGCTGCAACGGGCTGAAATTCTCCAAACCCCGTCGCAGCCAACCGCCGCGTCGGGAAGCCCAGGTCCTCGACCATGAACAGCACCACCGACAGCGCCCGCGCCTGACTCAGTTCCCAGTTGTTGGCGTAGGTCGAGGCATTGACAATGGGCCGGTTGTCGGTGTGGCCGTCGACCCGGACCACCCAGTCGATATTGTCGGGAATATCGCCCGCAACATCGCTGAGGATTTGCGCCACACGCGCGATCTGGGCGCGGCCCTCATCCGACAAATCCGCCGAGCCGGAATCAAACAGAACCTCAGACGAAAATACGAAGCGGTCGCCGACAATCCGCACGCCTTCGCGGTCGCCCAGCAAGTCACGCAACTGGCCGAAAAACTCCGACTGGTAGCGTTCCAGCCGCTTCCTCTCAGCCTCTTCCAACTCCGCCCGTTTGGTCTGTTCGGCGGCCACCCGCGCCAGCGCTTGATTGAGGTCCGCCCCCAGCGTTTCGATCCGCACCTGGGCGCTTGCGTCCTCCGCTTTGGCAAGGTCCAGCAACCCTTGCAACCGGCTGAGTTCTCCGCGCAATTCACGCACCTGGGCGTTCAGCAATTGCTGCTGGCGCTTCGCCTCGGCGCTAACTGCTTCTTCTTCCGACAGCCGTTCTTGAGCCAGCGCCAGCAGGCGTTTCTGGCGGTTGGTTTCGCGTTCCTGCGCGGTCTGTTCGTCCAGCGATTGGTTGGCCTCCGTCTCAGCGGCTGCCAGCAACGTCAGTGTTTCCTCGGCACGGCGGCGTTCCTCTTCCAAGCGCAGAGTCATGGCGGTCAACTCGGTATCGGCGTCCTGCAATCGTGCGCGCAAGGCTTCGGCAGCGGCGGCATTGGTCAGACGGTCAGTCTCTTCCTGGGTCAGCGCAGTTTCGGTATCAGCCAGCCGTTTGCGCAACGCTTCGGCAGCCGCCGCCTCGCGCAAACGGGCCGCTTCTTCTTCTGCCAGGGCGTTGGTCAAGTCGCGGATTTCGGCAGTCTGCCCGCTGCCTTGGTCCTGAGTATCGCTCAACTGCGCCAGGGCGGCAGCAAGTGACACATCGCGCGCCTCGATGCGTTGGCGCAGATCGGCGGTCAGCGCCGCCAGTGCGTCGCGCCGGGCGGCCGCCAGCCGGGCGGCCTCGGCTTCCCGGTCAATCTCGGTGCGCGCCCGTGCGAGTGCCAGTTCAAGCGCATCGCGCTGTTTGCCAATCGACTGGTTCTCAAGATCCAGTTCGATGATGGCATCCGAAAGGTTGGCGCTTTCGTTCAGCGCCGCATCGCGTTCGCCCAACAGCCCGGCCACCTGGCTTTCAAACTCGGTTATCATCGCGGCGCGCGCGTCGAGCTCGGCTCCTTGGCTTTCGGTCTGCGCCGTTAGCAGATCCACGAGAGCACGCTGGGCCTCGGTTTCTGCCCGCGAGTTGGTCAGCGCACCGGACAAGCCGGTGTTTGCCTGCTCCAGCGAGAAATTTTCGCGCTGCTGCAAGCCCAACGCGCGTGACAGGCTGTCAACCTCACTGGTCAACTGGCTCAGCGCGTCTTCCTGACCGGTGATCGTTTCCCGCAGGATGTATTGCACGATCATGAAGATCGTCAGCACGAACATAAGTACCAGCAAGAGCGCCGTCATCGCGTCCACGAAACCGGGCCAGATCGAGCCCGACATCCGTTGTGTGGCGCGCCGGTTCAGGGCCATGGTTTAGCCCTGCTTATGCCCGAACAGGGCGGGTTTCAGGGCGGTTTGCTCGGTGCCATTCTGTTCACGAACCGCCTTGATCAACTGGCTCAACTCGCCGCGCAACTCGGCCACCGATTCTTGCCGGCCGGCCGACATTTCTTCCAGCAGGCGCAGCAAGTGCAAATCAATCGAGCGCAGGCGCATCCGGCTTTCGGCGTCGTGGGCGGGGCTATCGACCGGGGGCGTATCCTTGGCGGCCAACACCGCCAGCAGCTTCTCCTGCCCTTCTGCAATTCGCTCCAGCGCCACAATCGTATCGTTGGCAGCGTCATTCGCCGTCTGCCCGGAATCGAGCTTGTCAGTCAGTACTTCCATCGATGACACGACACGGTTCAGCCCTTCGTCGACTTGCGACCGGCTCGCATCGCTATCCGCAAACAGCGCCTGCAACGCCTCCATTTGATGCACCAGATGGGTAAGGATTGTGGTTGGGGTTGCGGCTTCGCCGCTGGAGTCCTCGCTGCCGCCGAATCCGAGGCGGGTAATCGAGGACAGCCATTCCTCCAACTCGCGGTAGAACCGGTTCTGGCCGTGGCTGGCGAACAGCTCCAGCAGGCCAACGACCAGCGATCCGGCGAGGCCCAGAAGCGAGGACGAGAATGCCACGCCCATTCCGCCCAACTGCGCCTCCAGCCCGTCCATCAGGCGTGAGAACACGTTGATCCCGCCTTCGCCTTCCTGTGGCGCGAGGGAGCGGATGGTCTCGACAACGGCAGGAACCGTGGTGGCGAGACCATAGAACGTTCCCAGAAGTCCAAGGAAGATCAGCAGGTTGACAATGTATCGCGTTATATCGCGGGCCTCGTCGATGCGCGTGGCCACAGAATCGAGTATCGAACGGGATGAGCTTGAGCCAATCGTCGTTTTGGCCCCCCGCGCGCGAAGCAATGCCGCCAGCGGCGCCAGCAATCTCGGCGCGCGAGTAATCTCGTGCCCCGGTCGCGACTGGGCAAATCCCTCGACCCAACTGACCGATTTGAACAGTTGGATCACTTGCCAGAAACACGCAACAACGCCAATCACGAAGACCAGCGCGATGAAGCCGTTCAGCCAGGGATTGGCGAGGAACACCGGAGAGACGCTGGGCCAGGCAATATAACTGCCACCCGCAACCAGTCCAAGCACGATGACCATGGTGACTAGCTGCCGCACCGGGGCGGTGAAATTCGCCTGAGACTCAACCTCTGTGTGAACCATCTAACTACTGTTCCCGCCTGTCGGTACGCACACACTCGTTCCTTCAGTTGTCACCAAAGCAGAAATTATCCACTTCGCAAAGCGGCAACTCGTGCGGAAAGCCGCGCAAGGTCGGCGTCTTCGATGCCCAATTCGACCAGATGGGCAACCGTGTTGGTAAGATACTCGTGGTTCGGCCCGCGTCCGCCGACAGCTTCGGCAATGATTCGGGCCTGATCCTCGAAAGGCAGACCACCGCAGTATTGGTCGTGGTCTGGGTCAATAACATAGGCGACCGAACTGACATTGCGGCCATCGCTTAGATTTAGCGGCAGGATCGTCTCGACATAGGCCGCCGAGATCAACTCGCGCTCACGCAGATACTCCAGCGTCGCAGCTTCGCTTCCCGGTGCCGCGCGCAGCGCCAAACCATCGCATTCCGCCCCTGCATCCACGTCCAGTGCCAGTACCAACCCCGGATCGCTAACCGAGCCACGATGATGAATCGAGCGCATGCAGAAGCTGCGGTGATAGCCGGGCAGGCGGGCAATTACCGCCTCGGCGACCTCGAATCCTGGGTTCCACAGCAATGAGCCATAGCCGAATATCCAAAGCGGGTTCAGAGTGTCCGCACTCATGTCACTGGCCCTTTCGCTATCCGCCCCCTACATAGCCTGATGCAGGCCAGACGAAAGGGGACAGATGCGCAAATTGCTGGTTCTGATCTTTGCGTTGGCCGCACTCTGGTCGGGCTATTGGTTCGTCGGCGCGACGGCGGTCGAGCGTGGCACACAGGTCTTGCTGGATGATCTGCGCGCCCAGGGCTGGCAGGTAGAGGTCGCCGACGTCGGCACGCGCGGCTTCCCCAACCGTTTCGACACGACTGCGACCCAGGTGAAACTGGCCGACCCGCTAGGCGGGTTCACCTGGACGGCACCGTTCTTTCAGGTCCTCGCCCTCAGCTACAAACCCAACCACGTAATTGCCGCCCTGCCCGAAAGCCAGTCGTTCGAATTGCCCGGCCAGACGCTGCAGGTCGACAGCACCCGAATGCGCGCTTCGCTGGTGGTCGAACCCGGCACTGCGCTTGCGTTGGACCGCACGACATTCGTCGCGCAAACTGCGCGCATCGCGTCCACACTCGGTTGGCAGACCGCCCTGAAAGATGCGCGGTTTGCGACCCGGCAGGCGGACGGAAATTTTGCCCATGACGTTGGTATAGCGGCTTCTGAGGTCGAGCTTCCGCAAGGCATGCGCGCAGCATTTGATCCAAATGGTATACTGCCCGAAACGCTGGAAGAACTACGCCTCGACGCAACCCTCGGTTTTGACCGCGCCGTGGATCGCCATGCCTTCAGCGGAGGGCCACGGCCAAGGGTAGATCGGATCGATTTGAATGACGCCGCTCTGATCTGGGGTGGCATCGAGATTGGCGCGACGGGCACGCTTGATATTGGCGCCGATCGTCTGCCGGTCGGGGACATCACGCTGACCTCGGCTGAGTGGCGTAAGGTGGTGCAGATAACCGCCAACTCCGGCCTGATCCAGCCAGAGTTTGTTCCAACGCTGGAAGCGTTGTTTCAGTCACTGGCTGCGGCTGACGGAACGCCCGATGTGTTGAGCGCGCCGCTGAGTTTCCGTAACGGACAGATATCTTTCGGGTTTCTTCCGTTGGGACCTGTGCCGCGTTTTTGAGCTCAATGTGGCGTTGTCAATCAGCGCAGCTCGCCCGGAACAAGCTTGCCCGGCTTGCTCTCAAACTCGGCGACCCTCCGCTCCATCTAGCACCGCCTAAGCGGAAGCAATCCTGACCGAACGGTTCCAGAACCGTGTCATCATCAGGATCGCGGCAAGTGCCAGGCCCGAAGCAAGCCCCAACCAGATACCGACACCGCCCAGCCCCATCGGAAAGCCCAGAACATAACTGACCGGCAGTCCGACGACCCAATAGCTGACGATGGCCATGATCATCGGCGCGCGCGTGTCCTGCACCCCGCGCAGCAGCCCCAGCGCCATGACCTGTGCCGCATCGGCAAGTTGAAACACCGCTCCGGCGGCCAACAGGGTGATACCGATTGCCAGCACGGCGTCGCGCGCAGGGTCACTAGGGTCGATAAACAAGCTTACCAAAGCCCCGGGGAAGATGATCAAAAGCAGAACGGTAAAGACGGCGACCGACGCCGAAAGCCCGATCGCCACCAATCCACTGCGCCGCAGACCAGCTTCGTCCCGCCGACCAAGGGCACGCCCGGCGCGCACTGTGGCAGCCTGGGACAGACCGATTTGGATCATGAAGATGGTCGCCACGACCTGCAGCGCGATCCCATGCGCCGCAAGTTGCAGCGTGCCCAGCCATCCCATCATGACCGAGGCTGCCGAGAACAACCCGGCCTCGGCAAGCGAGGTCAGGCCAATGGGCCAGCCGAGGCGGAAGACCTCGCCAAAGCCACGCCAGTCGGGCTTCCAGAAACGGATCAGAAGATGATGATCCGGCCGTGCGCGGGCTGAAATCACCAAGAGGACCACCGCGGTAATGAGCTGCACAGTCAGGGACGCAATGGCCGCACCCCGGATGCCCAATTCCGGGGCGCCCCAATTTCCGAAAATCAATGCGTAATTGAGGAACGCGTTCATCACCAGCGTTGCCAGCGTGACCCACAGCACGATGCCGGCTCGGTCCAGCGCCGAGAGATAGCTGCGAAACACCACGACCGGAAGTTGCGCCAGCATGCCCCAACCGGCGATGCGCAAATAGCGCTCGGCTTGAAGTGACACGGATGGGTCTTGCCCCATCGCTTCAAGGATCGGTCGTGCCGCCATCATGATCGGGATCACGGCAATCGCGAACAGGGCCGACAGCCACAAGGCCATGCGCGTAGCGCGCCGCGCCGCCTGTGCGTCATCGGCACTGTCAGCGGAGGCGACCATTGGCATCACTGCCCAGCCGAACCCGGACCCGACGATATAAAGGACAAAGAACATCGTGCTGGCCAGCACCATCGCAGCCAGCGCCTCGATACTGTACCAGCCCAGCATGATCGTGTCGGTCATATGAATGCCGAATTGCGCCAGCTGTCCTCCGACGAGAGGCAACCCAAGGGCAAGCGTGGCCCGGAAATGAGCCCGCCAGGAGTTCGAAACCTGCGACATTCCGCCCCACTACATCCGGAGTGGGTGGATCGCAAGCGGCGCGAGATTTGTGGCGACGATGGCTAGCGAAGTCAGTGTCCGGAAAGCGGCGGCTTTTTCACGACACGCATGTGGGGCGTCACAAACTCAACGCCTTCCGGGTGGGCGCGGATCGCTTCATTATCGCTGACCGCCGGTGGAATCAGAACTTCTTCGCCCGGCTGCCAGTCTGCCGGCGTGCAGATATTGTATGCATCCTTCATCTGAAGGGCGTCGATAACCCGCAAGATTTCTTCCGTGCTGCGTCCGATAAAAACCGGATACTCAAATAGCATCCGCAGCTTCAGTTGCGGGTCAATGATGAATGTCTTGCGGATCGCAACATCCTTGCCTTCGTTCGGGTGGATCATGCCGAACGCTTCCGACAACTCATTTGTCAGATCCTCAACCACCGGAAAGTCGATGCGGGTATTGAACATCGCCTCAACTTCAAGCTCCCAATCGCGGTGGTCGCTTGCCTGGGCGCCGCACATGCCCAGAAGCTTGACGTTGCGGCCGGAAAACTGGTCAGCGGCCATCGCGAAGTTGGCGAATTCTGTATAGCTGATCGGACCGCGCACAAAGGGATGGCTGAACAGCAGAATCCAACTGCCAGCGGCCCAGCTGTGAAAGTCGATCTGACCATGAGTCGTCCCGGCACAGAAGTTCGGAAAGATATCGCCGATCCGAGGAATCCACCGGGCAGTCCTCCGATACCCACTTGGAAGCTGAACATTCGTGCTGGGGTGCAGTCCCGATTTCAGAAAGGGGTAACTCATCCAAATATCCTTCAACCGCCGACCGCGTCAGCAAATATCTTTCAAATCACGCAGGCTGATGCCGGGCGAATGTGGATACAAAAGAGAGAAGACTGGTAAAAATATCATTTGCGGCGCGCAGGTTTTTCGCCCCGATTTTAGCCATCATCCGGCCATTGCAGCGCAGGGGCGAAACCTGCGATACTGGCCAAAACAACCGATAAGGCCCGAGCAGCCATGCCAAGTAATGATCTTCTGACCGGCGCGTCCGATCAGACCTACGACGCCACCTCGATCGAAGTGCTTGAGGGGTTGGAGCCTGTCCGCAAACGCCCCGGCATGTATATCGGCGGCACCGATGAGCGCGCCCTGCACCATCTGGTCGCCGAGGTTCTGGACAACGCGATGGACGAGGCTGTCGCCGGCCACGCCAACCGGATTGAGGTCGAGCTTCACACCGATGGCTCTTGCACGGTGCGTGACAACGGGCGCGGCATCCCGATCGACCCGCATCCGAAGTTCCCCGACAAATCCGCGCTGGAAGTGATCCTCTGCACCCTCCACGCAGGTGGCAAATTCTCAGGTGACGCTTACGAAACCTCCGGCGGTCTGCACGGCGTCGGCGTCTCGGTCGTCAACGCGCTGTCCGACACGCTCCGGGTCGAGGTTGCGCGCGACCGCACCCTCTGGGCGCAGGAGTTCGCCCGCGGCATCCCGCAGGGCGGCGCGGAGAAGATCGGCCCGGCCCCGAACCGGCGCGGCACCACCGTCACGTTCCACCCGGATGCCGAGATCTTCGGCTCTCTCGCCCTGAAACCCGCCCGCCTGTTCAAGATGGCGCGCTCCAAAGCTTACCTGTTCTCGGGCGTCGAAATCCGCTGGAAATCGGAAATCGACGATGGCGACACCCCAACCGAGGCCAGCTTCCGCTTTCCCGGCGGGCTATCCGACTACCTGACCGAAACGCTGGGTGAGGCCGTGACCTACGCCGACAACCCCTTCGCTGGCAAAGTCGAATTCCGCGAAAAATTCGACGCCCCCGGCTTTGTCGAATGGGCCGTCAACTGGACCCCGGCGCGCGACGGTTTCGTGCAGTCGTATTGCAACACCGTCCCCACCCCCGAAGGCGGCACGCATGAGGCCGGCTTCTGGGCTGCCGTCCTGAAAGGCATCCGCGCTTACGGAGAACTCGCCGGGAACCGCAAGGCGGCCAGTATCTCGCGCGAGGATATGACCTCGGGCGGCTGCGCGCTGGTCAGCTGCTTCATCCGCGAACCCGAATTCGTCGGCCAGACCAAAGACCGCCTCGCCACGGTCGAGGCGCAGCGCATGGTCGAAGGCGCCGTGCGCGACCACTTCGACAACTGGCTGGCGGCCGACACGAAATCCGCAGGCGCGATCCTCGATTTTCTGGTGCTACGCGCCGAAGAGCGCTTGAAGCGGCGCGCCGAGAAAGAGACCGCCCGCAAATCCGCCACCAAAAAACTCCGCCTGCCCGGCAAGCTGGTCGATTGTTCCGCCACCAACCGTGAAGGGACCGAGCTGTTCATCGTCGAGGGCGACAGCGCCGGGGGCAGCGCCAAGATGGCGCGCAACCGGAAAAATCAGGCGCTGCTGCCCCTGCGCGGGAAAATCCTGAACGTGCTGGGCGCGGCATCCTCGAAGATGGGCGCGAATGCCGAGATCAACGATCTGTGCCAGGCGCTGGGTGTCGGCGTCGGCACACGGTTCCGGGTCGACGACCTGCGCTATGATAAGGTCATCATCATGACCGACGCGGATGTCGACGGCGCCCATATCGCAGCGCTGCTGATGACATTCTTCTTCACCCAGATGCGCCCGATGATCGACACCGGCCACCTCTACCTCGCCTGCCCCCCACTGTTCCGCCTGACCCAGGGCGCGCGCCGGGTTTATTGCCTGGACGAGGACGAACGCGACGCGCTGTTGGAAAAGGGCCTCGGCGGGAAAGGCAAGATCGACGTCTCCCGATTCAAGGGGCTGGGAGAGATGGACGCCAAGGATTTGAAAGAGACGACGATGGACCCCGACAGCCGGAAACTGATCCGGGTTACGATTGATGAAGATGAACCGGGTGAGACGGGTGATCTGGTGGAGCGGTTAATGGGGAAGAAGCCCGAGATGCGGTTCCAGTATATTCAGGAAAACGCGCGGTTTGTGGAGGAGTTGGATGTTTAGGGAGCAGTTTCGATGCCAAGCACTACCAAACCAATTACAATATTTCAAAATACAACCACTAGGGCCAACGCACTTTTGGACTTGTACGATCGTGGAGTAGATTTGGACGAGGCTGACGATCTATTGCGGGCCGCCGTTGTGTTAGCTGTCGCTGGATTCGACAGGTACTTCACTTCAAAGTTTTGCGATGTTCTGGTGCCGCACTTGAAGGGTGACGATCGAATTTCACAGGAAGTTCTGGATCTTCTACGTCGTGCAGGGCTCGATACTAAATTCGCCTTAGAATTAGCCGTTTCGAAGCGGCCATTTCGAAAGATCAGAACCATCGTTCAGAATTCGATGTCGCGACACACTACACAGCGTGCAAGTGTTATTGATAAACTCTTCAATTCTTTTGGACTTTCGGAACTTTCGGCAAATGCGCAGAGAAAAGCACGACGCGCAAATTTACTGACGAGAATAAGCAGACTTGTTGATATGCGTAACGATATTGCACATGAAGCGCATAACAATACGCGAGGAACGCCTAAAGCAATTGATTTGGCGGATATCCGGAGCCGAATTTCCGATATGTGTATTTTTGTGAATTCCTGCTGGCGTGCCCCCATCGTGTGGTCCGGTTTGATTGTTAGTGCATCGTGGGCCTTTGGTCCATTGGAACGATACTTTCTGGTGCTGGTGGCCGATAGCCCAAGGCGCTGTGCGGCCTAACGGTGTTGTAGTGAACGCGCCATTGTTCGATCAGGATTTGAGCTTCGCGGAGGCTGTAAAATAGCTCGCCATTCAACAACTCATCGCGGAACCTGGCGTTGAAGCTTTCGCAGTATCCGTTTTCCCAAGGTGACCCTGGCTCAATGTAAGCGGTCTTCGCGCCCACGGCGGCGATCCAGTCCCGCACTTTCTGAGCAATAAATTCCGGGCCATTGTCCGACCTTATGTATTTCGGCGGGCCACGCAGGATGAACTGGTCCGTCAGTGCGTCCAGCACGTCCGTCGAGTTGAGCTTGCGATCAACGCGGATCATCAACGCCTCCCTGGTGTATTCATCAATGATGTTGAGCGTCCGATAGACTTGCCCATCTGCGGTGCGATCCTGGACGAAGTCATAGGACCAGACATGGTTGGGGCGCTCTGGTCTGAGACGCACGCACGACCCATCGTTCAGCCAGAGCCGCCCCTTTTTCTTCTGCTTCTGAGGAACCTTCAGCCCTTCGCGCCGCCAGATACGTTCGACCCGCTTGTGGTTCACGTGCCAGCCCGCATTGTTGAGCAAACCTGTGACCATCCGATATCCGTAGCGGCCATATTGATCTGCCAGCTCGATGATATCGTCGGTCAGCCGGTTTTCGTCGACACGTCCTTGCGGAGCTTTGCGCTGTGTGGATCGATGCTGCCCAAGTGTGCGGCAGGCCCGGCGCTCGGAAACGCCAAGCTCCTGCCGCACACGGTCGATGCATTTGCGACGACGCGAAGGGCTTAGAAGTTTCCCCGTGCGGCCTCAGTCAAGATCAGCTTGTCCAGCGTCAGGTCTGATACTGCACGCCTGAGCCGCTGGTTCTCCTTCTCAAGCTCCTTAAGCCTCTTGAGCTGAACGCGCCCCATCCCGCCGTACAACTTTCGCCATCGATAAAACGTCTGCTGCGTCACGCCGATCTGACGCACCGCCTCCGCTATCGTCGCGCCCTGTCCCTGCAGCACTTCAACTTGCCGTAGCTTCGATACAATCTCTTCCGGCTTCTCTCGTTTCCCAGCCATCTCTGTTCCTCCAATATACGGGACAAATCTATCCCAGTTGGTGGACCACTTTCAGGGGGCTACTCCACTGCGACGAAATCATTGACAACAGATTTGGTCGCCAGCCTGCGGTGTCAGCATGACTTTGCAGGGCACCCTCGCAGGATCCTCAGACTATATCTGCAAAGAATAGAAAGTCGCGCAATCGCCGGATCGCGCCCGCCCGACCCCACGGGGCGGGAGCGATGCTCCCACCCCTCGGTCGGGCGCGATCCTTGGTGATTTAGTCAGCGGTTCCAAGAATAGCGTAATTTACCTTGGCGATTGCCTCCGCAGGGCTCCGCCCGTTCGCGGCTGAAACTGTCCACTGGACAGTTTCCTGGACGCCGCTCACTCCTGAACACTCTCCAGCCAGGCAAGCACATCGGCGATATCACGGCCCAGCAGCAGCGGTTGGCCGGTCTCGCTTTCGACCATCACGCTGTCACCCTCGAACAGCTGTCCGAACAGTGGCATCGGGCCGCCATGCGAGGGGATCGGGTCGCGCCCGTCGATACGGAACGCAACGCGGGCCGTTGGGAAAATCCCGTCGTTGCCCGCTTTCAGGCCAGTCAGGTCGGGCGGCTCAACTTTCAGCACTTCGACCATCGGCCCGCCGCCTTTCGCGTCATCGCCATGGCACGTCGCGCAAAAGGTGAAGTACAGCCCGTGACCTGCGTCGATGTCTGACTCGGCCTCCTGCGCGGCAACCGGCCCGCTCAAAAGTCCCGTTAGAATTGCGACATGGATCAGTTTCATCTGCGCCTCGCTTTGCTGCTTTGGCACAGTCTGAATGCGCCAGGTTAAAGGTCCTTGATCCAGGTCAAATGCCGCCGATCAATGCCGCGCGACAGGCGGCGCGGAGTCATACGCCCATCATATGCAATTCATATCGCGTTTTCGGCCCAAAGGAAGCCAAACCATACCCCGCCGCAAGCACCGGCGAATCCCGCCGATGCACAAGCGGCCTCAGTTCACGACAACGACCTGAACGTTCCGCAGCCCGACCTTCTGGGTCATTTTGAACAACCGCTTGGCGTTGTCAGGATGCAGACGCACACAGCCCGCACTTGCCGGGCGACCCAATCCCTTGATGTGGGGCGTTCCGTGCACCGCAAAGTTGCCGGAGTAGAAGATCGACCAGGGCATTGGTGCGCCGTTGTACCGGCTCGATTTATGGTTCGGAGACAACCACTTGGCTTTCCAGGCGCCACGCGGCGTTACCTTGCCGGCACGGGCCGTGGAGACGGGCCATTTGTGGCGAAGTTTGCCGCCGACATAGACTTTCATCTGCTGGTCGGAAACATCGACTTTGGCGACAATAGTCTGGGCCGATGCCGCTGCGGGCATGCTCAGCAAAAGGGCAATGCAAAGGGCTTTGATTTTTGTAGACATGGGGGGAATCTCCAGTTGGCGGCGTCGGCAGAATCTTGCGTGCCGCAACGTCAATCGTCAAAGTAAATCGTGCTCAGCGGGCGGTAACTTCGCCGTGAGTTACATGACTGCAACGCCTTATAGGAAAGGGTCGACCCATGACGAATGAGACGTTTGGATATGCTGCAATCATGTTGGCGGCCGGGATAGGGATCCCCATTCTGGCCACATTCAACGCCGCGCTGGGCCTACGCCTTGGCAGCCCGGCGGCCGCCGCCGTGGTGCTGTTCGTGATCGCCTTCTCGGCTTCGCTGATCGTCACTCTGCTGACGGTCCCGGGCGCGCTCGGCCGGATTGCCGGGCACCCGCCGCAGCTTTACCTCGCAGGACTTCTCGTCGCCTTCTATGTCCTGTCGATCACCTGGGTGGCCCCAACCTTCGGCGTCGGGAATGCGGTATTCTTCGTCTTGCTCGGCCAATTGCTCAGCGCAGCAATCATCGACCATTTCGCCCTGATGGGTGCGCGCCTGCAGCCCCTGACGCTGATGCGTGCCTCGGGAATTGCTCTGATGGCGTGTGGTGTTCTGCTGACACAGCACGGCTGACGCACGTCGGTCGACCTGTTAACCTGGCCCTGCGAAGCCGGAGGACGCGATGACTGACCACACACCTGCTGTAGATCTGACCGAAGCCGAGGCCCGGGTCGACCTTCCCGAAATCGGCGACCGCAGTCGATATGACGCGCTGATGCAGGTGGTGCAGAACCGCGTTACAGTCCGGAAATTTGACCAATCCTACGTCGTTCCAGATGAGCATTATGATCTGATACTGGATGCCGCCCGGCACGGGCCGTCAGGAGCCAATGCCCAGCCCTGGCAATTCATCGTGGTGCGTGAACAAGATACCAAGGACAAGATCGCCGAGTATTTCGTGGCCTAACAACGCTTTCGTGCCAAGGCCAAGATGAAGTTTCCGACGCCTGATTATCGTGGGCTGGCAACCGCACCCGGCTTTGTCGTGGTCTGTTCCGATATGCGCTGGGTCAATGCGTTTCCGGTGCTGAACGACGGCTCCGATCTGGATCGTATGTACAAGGAAAACGCCGAACGCATTCTAGTGCAATCCGTCGCAGCTGCCACGATGAGTGCGCATCTGGCTGCCGCCGCTTTGGGCTATACCGTCTGGTGGGTCACCGCCATCGGGCAGGAGGAGGCGCAGGCCGCCATGCGCCCCTTGCTGGGTATCCCCGATGAGATCAGCGTGCTCGACATATTCCTGTTCGGACCGCCTGCTGCCAAACCCTACAAACGCTGGCGGCGGGATCTGACCGAGATCAAGCACATGGAAAAATATGACCGCAGCCAATTCATGGACGACGATGATCTGGCAGACTGGATAAAGACCCGGCGCCACCGGGTGATGTACAAGGACGCATCGAAAATCGACTGAGGAACGTTCAATGCACCACCTTATCCTGGTCCTCACCCTCGTCCTGCTGGGAACGGCCACAACAGCGCAAGATGTGGAGTTGGAATTGGTCCTGTTGGCAGATGCTTCAGGATCGATTGATCCGGACGAGATTGCGTTTCAGCGCAACGGGTATGGCATCGCAATAACTGATCCGCGCGTGCTGCAGGCGATTGCCGGTACCGCTTATGGTCGGATTGCCCTGACTTATGTGGAATGGGCCGCCGCCGGGACTGAAGATGTGGTTGTGCCCTGGATGGTTATCGATGGGCCGGAAAGCGCGCGAACCTTTGCCGACGCTTTGATCGGGCCGCCGCAGCGGGCGTTTGGGCGCAATGCTATCGGGTCCGCTTTATTGACCGGCAAGCGATTGATCGAAAGCAATGATTTTGACGGCTGGCGCAAGGTCATCGATTTTTCCGGCGACTCAGCGAACAATTTCAATGGCCCGCCGATTGCCGCCGCACGGGCCGAGGTTCTGGCCGCCGGGATCATCATCAACGGGTTGCCGATCATGTGCCGTGACTGCGTTGGCGGACGTAGTCGACCCAATCTGGAACAAGAATACGAAGCCAAGATTATCGGTGGTATCGGTGCTTTTGTCGTGACGGCTGACGGGCCGGATAGTTTTGTTGACGCTGTGAGGAAGAAGCTGATCCTGGAGATTTCGGGCCAGATGCCAGACGAAAATTTCGCGTTACGCTAACCCGCCACCAGCACGCCATTTTCCATCCGTACGACCCGATCCATCCGGGCCGCAAGCGCCATGTTGTGCGTTGCAATCAACGCCGACAGGCCGGTGCCACGCACAAGTTCCATCAGTGCTGCAAACACCGTGTCTGATGTTTCCGGGTCGAGGTTTCCCGTCGGTTCATCCGCCAGAAGGACCCTTGGTTCGTTGGCCAACGCCCGGCAGAAAGCGACCCGTTGTTGTTCGCCGCCCGACAACGCTGCTGGGCGGTGACTGGCGCGCTCAGCGACGCCGACTCTGTTCAGCAAGCCAATCGCGCGGGCTTCGGCTTCGGGTTTGGCGATGCCGTTGGCAAGTTGCGGCAGGATCACATTTTCCAGCGCCGAGAATTCAGGCAACAGGTGGTGGAATTGATAGACGAACCCGGCCTCGCGCCGGCGTGCAATTGTTCGGCGTTTGTCGTTTAGGTCGGTCATGTCTGTACCGCCAAGGCTGACGCGCCCGGCGTCGGCTGTGTCGAGCAGCCCGGCAATATGCAAAAGGGTCGACTTGCCAGCACCGGAGGGTGCGACGAGTGCCACAACCTCGCCAGCCGAAACCGTCAGTGATGCGCCACGCAAAACCGATACCTCGTTCGGTTGGCCCCGGTTATAGGCTTTCTCGATCCCCACGAGGGTAAGAGCCTCACTCATAGCGCAACGCCTCGACCGGGTTCATCCGTGCGGCGCGGCGGGCCGGGAAGATGGTGACGATGAACGACAGGCCCAACGACAGGGCGACGGCAGACAGGACATCGCCAAGCTGTAGTTTTGCGGGCAGGGCATAGATGCCCCGGATCGACGGATCCCAGACCCCGCCACCCGCGACGTAGTTCACGAAGGAAAACAGCGGGTCGATGTAGATCGCGAACAGGCAGCCGAGGATCACTCCGAGGATCGTGCCGATCAGCCCGGTGAATGCTCCACAGATGAAGAACACACGTAGCACCGCGCCTTCGGTCAGGCCGATGGTGCGCAGGATGCCGATATCGCGGCCCTTATTCTTGACCAGCATGATAAGGCCTGAGACGATGTTCATTGCCGCGATCAGCACCAGAACCGCCATAATGACGAACATTACGTTGTCTTCGACATCCAGCGCGCGCAGGAACCCGCCCGAGGCATCGCGCCAAGTCCAGAGCAGCGTCCCTTCGCCCCCGGCTTGCAGCAGCGAGGCGGTCATGTTGGTTACTTTTTCGGGGTCGTCCACCATCACCTCAATCTCGTCTGCCAGCCCGTCGCGGTCAAAATAGGTCTGCGCTTCGGTGAAGGGCAGGTAAACGCGGACTTTGTCGATGTCGAAGCGCCCGGCGGTGAAGATGTAGACCACCTCATAGGCGTTGATGCGCGGCGTCGTCCCGAAGGCGGTACGAGCGCCGTTCGGGTTAATAAGTTTGATCCGGTCGCCGAGGCCCGCACCCAGCTCACGCGCCACCCCTGACCCCAGGGCGATGCCTTCGGGGAACCGCGCAATGTCGCCCCGTGCGGTGTCCGGGTCTGCGACGCGTCGGATGGTGGCGAGGTCTTCTGGTCGGATGCCGAACACCTGCACGCCGGCATTCCGCTCGCGCGAGTTGGCCATGACCTGGCCTTTGATCAGCGGTGCGGCGCGGGTAACGCCGGGGACGGTGGTGATCCTGTCGGCCAGCGCATCAAACTCGGCAATCGGGCCAGTGCGGCCGGTCGAGTTCGGATTTGTGCTCTCGGCATAGATCGTGACATGGGCGTTTGCGCCCAGGATCGTATCGACAAATTCCGCGCGAAATCCGGATCGGACCGAGAGCGTGGCGATCAGCGCAAAGACCGCAAGCGTGATGCCGATCAGGCTGATCCAGGTCATCACGCTGACACCGCCCTCGGCGCGCCGCGCGCGCAGATAGCGCCAGGCGATCATCCATTCGAAGCGGGCGAAGGGGGTGGTTTGGCGGGGCAAGGCGCTTCCTTGGTACGGGTTGCACCCGACTTAGTAGTTGTTGGCGTCGTTGGCCAGATGCGCGATGGATTGACCGGCAGCCTCTGCCTTGCCCTCGGCGGCCCAAAGCATGCCCCGGCGGATCATTTCCAGTGGCGTGCCATGGTCAATCACATCGGCATGGTGGCCGAGTGCGTTGTAGTAAACCCGGCCCAGTCCCCAGCGTTTGGTCCAGGCAACCGGCATATCGACGGGTCGGTTGGTGGAGTGCAGCCAGTTGACCGAAGGGAAGCGCGTCGTCGCAAAGACCTCAACCGCCGGGTCGACGTGGAGGTAGTATTGCTCGGACGACACCGAAAAGTCTGCCAGCCCTTCGTTTAGAGGGTGTTCTTGCAGGTTGACGGAGTAATCCACTCCATCGCCGCCCGGATGCGCGACCCAGTTGCCGCCGGTCATGAATTGCCAAAGCACATTGTCGCGAAAGGTGTCGCACATTCCGCCATGGCACCCGGCAAGGCCGGTGCCGGTTGAGACTGCCTCGGACACGTTCTGGACCAGCTGTTTGTCAATCTGGCTCATCGTCCAGATCGGGACGATCAGGTCGAGGGTCTTCAGATGGTCAACGTCCGCGAAGCAGTCGAGGGTGTTGTAAACCTCGACCTGAAAACCTTCGCTGGTCAGGAGGGCGCGGAATATTTCGGCCACCTTATCCGGTTCGTGCCCCATCCAGCCGCCCCAGGTGATGAGGGCGCGGGTCATGATTGGTTTGAAGGCGTGGCGATCATGCAAGAATGGGTAGCGGATTGCGGGGCAAGGTCAAGCTGGGTCAGTAGCTGCAGGGTCAACCTCAGTGCGTCCGACTGCGGTCGGATTTGGCCTGTAGCGAACATTCCAACCAAGCGGACTTTCGCCCGGCTTGCGCCCTATAGAAACAAGTACCCGCTCCAGGACACGTTGATGCCGTTAGAAAGCCCAACAGAAAGACTGTCGTCAGACCGTCAGGCGGTTAATTGCGGCCTCAACCGATATCTCCTCGCTTTCACCCGTGCGGCGCTCGGTCAGCTCCACCACACCGTTCTCCAGCCCGCGGGGACCCACCGTCACCCGCCAAGGCAGGCCGATCAGGTCCATTGTCGCAAACTTGCCGCCCGCACGCTCCTTGCGATCGTCGTACAGAACCTCGACGCCTGCATTGGTGAGTGACTGGTACAGCCCCTCACACGCCGAGTCCGTCCCATCGTCCCCCTGTTTCACGTTGACGATGCCAACTTTGAACGGCGCGACCTCCTCGGGCCAGATGATGCCCTTGTCGTCGTGGCTGGCCTCGATGATTGCGCCTGCCAGACGGCTGACACCGATGCCGTGGCTGCCCATGTGAACCGGAACCGGCTTGCCGTCGGGGCCTTGTACGGTCGCGCCCATCGGCTCGGAGTATTTCGTACCGAAATAGAAAATCTGGCCAACCTCTATCCCGCGTGCGCTGCGGCGGCGGTCTTCTGGGACATCGGCGTAGACCGCCTCGTCGTGTGTTTCACCGGTGCGCGCGTAGCGCGAGGTGAATTCTTCCAAAACCCCGGCGCACTCCCTGTGGTTGTCATAGTCGATGGCGCGGTCCCCGAAGGTCAGGTCGGTGACAGCACTGTCATAAAAAACCTCGGATTCGCCGGTGTCTGCGAGCACCAGGAATTCATGTGTGTAATCGCCACCAATCGGGCCGCCGTCGGCGCGCATCGGGATCGCCTGCAGACCCATCCGCTCGTAGGTGCGCAAGTAACTGACCAGATGCCGGTTGTATGCGTGCAGCGCGCCTTCCTTGGTGAGATCGAAATTATATCCGTCCTTCATCAGGAATTCACGGCCCCGCATGACTCCAAAACGCGGGCGCACCTCGTCACGAAATTTCCACTGGATATGGTAAAGGGTCAGCGGCAGATCCTTGTAGCTGGACACATGGCTGCGGAAGATGTCGGTGATCAATTCTTCGTTTGTGGGGCCGAACAGCATGTCACGACCGCTGCGATCCTCGATCCGCAGCATTTCCTCGCCATAGTCATCGTAGCGCCCACTTTCGCGCCACAGGTCCGCCGGCTGGATCGTCGGCATCAGCATCGGGATATGCCCGGCGCGCTCTTGTTCCTCATGTACGATGCGCTCGATCTTTTGCAGCACCCGGTATCCCAACGGTAGCCAGGAATAGATTCCGGCGCTGGCCTGTTTGATCATACCGGCGCGCAGCATCAGGCGATGGCTAACGACCTGCGCCTCGGACGGCGTCTCCTTCAGGACCGGCAGGAAATAGCGAGATAGGCGCATGTTCATCGACCTTTGCAGCGTTCGGTTTGCGTCGGGATAGGCCATCGCGCGGGGGCAGACAAGCATGGCGGGCCTTGCGGATGACTGGGGCAAAAGGGCACAGTGCGCGGCAACAACGACGGAGAACGACATGGCACTACCGGTGCGCGATCAGGCGAAATACTGGGGCATTGCGACGATGGTGTTCCTGTTCATCCTTTGGTGGCTGGGAGACGTGATCCTGCCGTTCATCCTGGGCGGAGCGATTGCCTATTGTCTGGACCCGATTGCAGACCGGTTCGAGCGGATGGGGATGCCACGTCTGGCGGCGACGATTGTCATCACGCTGATTGCCGTGCTGGCGTTTGCACTTTTGGCATTGCTGGTCATTCCGACTTTGGTCAGCCAAATCACTCAGCTATTCGACACAGCGCCCCAGATGTTTGCCAGCTTCCAGGCTTTTCTAGCTGAGCGTTTCCCGACCCTGCTTGACGAAGGCGGACCCGTTCGAAAGGCGCTAGCTTCGGTTGGTGAGACGATCCGCCAGCGGGGTGGAGAGCTATTGAACGGCGTCATCGGCTCGCTCAGCGGGCTCGTCAACGTGCTGGTGCTATTCGTCATAGTGCCGGTCGTAACATTCTATTTGCTGCTGGACTGGGACCGGATGGTCAGAAGAATTGACGCGTTGCTGCCGCGTGATCATGCGCCGACAATTCGTCGCCTTGGGCGTGAAGTGGACAACACGCTGGCTGCGTTTATCCGCGGACAGGGGACGGTGATGCTGATCCTTGGCGCGTTCTACGCCATTGGCCTGATGCTGGTCGGTCTGCGGTTCGGGCTGGTGATCGGATTTTCCGCCGGGCTGATGTCGTTCATTCCTTACGTTGGTGCCGTGGTTGGTGGGGGTGTGGCCATCGGCATGGCGCTGTTCCAGTTCTGGGGTGAGTGGATCTGGATCGCCGCAGTTGCGGGGATTTTCGTGGCCGGGCAGATGCTGGAGGGCAATGTGCTGACACCGAAACTGGTCGGCGGCAGCGTCGGGCTGCATCCGGTGTGGTTGATCTTTGCATTGTCCGCTTTCGGCGCAGTTTTTGGTTTCGTCGGTCTATTGGTTGCAGTGCCGATGGCTGCGGCGTTGGGTGTGCTGACACGCTTCGCCATTGAGCAATATAAGGACAGCCGCCTCTACGCCGGACTAGGCGCAACATCGGGCGAACGTGACGACTGAAGCCATGGCGCAGCAACTCAGTTTCGATTTGCCCGCCCGCCCCGCTTTGGGGCGCGATGCCTTCTTTTTGGCGGACTCCAATGTATTGGCAGTGGCCGCAATTGACCGCTGGAGAGACTGGGCCGGGGGCAAGTTGGTGTTGGTCGGGCCTGAGGGGTCGGGGAAAACCCATCTGAGCCACGTCTGGGCGGCCGAGACGGGTGCAAAAATCGTCGCCGCGGCGGATCTCACTGATGCGGATGTTCCGGCATTGGTCGCAAGTCCGGCAATCATCGTCGAAGATGTGGCCAGTGTGGTCGGTGTTGCGGACGGAGAGCGCGCGCTGTTCCATCTGCACAATCTGGCGCTGGCCGAGGGGGTCGCGCTCCTCCTCACCGACCGCGACGCGCCCACCGTCTGGCCGCTATCGTTGCCCGATCTGGCCAGCAGGATGCAGGCAACGCAGGTGGCGCGGCTAGATGCGCCCGATGATGCGCTGCTGGCGGCGGTTCTGGTGAAACTATTCGCGGATCGGCAGTTGAGCGTCGCCCCTAATCTGATCGACTGGATCGTGCGACACGGGGAACGCTCGTTTCAATATGCGCAATCGGCGGTGGCCGCATTGGATGCAGCGGCACTGCGGGAGGGACGTGGAGTGACTCGTGATCTTGCGCGGCGGGTCCTGGTGGTGGAATGACCAGAGTCCTGCCGCCCACGGGGACATTTTCCAACCGGAGATGAGTGGGTTTTGATGTCGATGGGAAAAGCACCGGCAGAAATCTGACTGGCTGGACATTGCGGTGTCTAAACAGGCATAAAGTCACACCAGTTTCACATAACTATCTGAAAACAGGACCATGGTTCAGTCGGATTTTCTACATTCAGCAGCGCCCGAAGGCATTGCACCGGATGGGTTTGACCCGACCGGCCCGCAGCGGTTTTTTAACCGAGAACTCAGCTGGCTGGCGTTCAATACCCGGGTTCTGGAAGAAGCTGAGAACCCCCGCGTACCGTTGCTGGAACGCCTGCGGTTCGTGTCGATTTCGGCCGCGAACCTGGACGAATTCTATACGGTTCGCGTGGCCGGCCTGCGCGAGTTGGCCCAGGAAGGGAATAACTCTCCGGCCGCAGATGGCCTGACCCCAACCGAGCAATTGATCCTGATTAACGCCGATGCTCGGGCGCTGATGGAACGTCAACAATCCGTTTGGCAAGCGCTGGCAATTGAATTGCAAAGCAACGGGATCAACCTGCTGACGCGTGACACCTTGTCCAAGTCTGACCGTGCCTTTCTTGAGGATACGTTTCTGGATCAGGTGTTCCCGATCCTGTCACCATTGGCGATCGATCCGGCGCATCCGTTCCCCTTCATTCCAAGTGCGGGATTCTCGCTGGCGCTGCAACTGGAACGCAAATCCGACAAGCGAAAGCTGAAAGCGCTGCTGCCGATTCCAGCGCAGATCGCCCGGTTCATCCGGCTTCCTGGTGACAACGACGGCGTGCGGTTCTTGCCGCTGGAAGAGTTACTACTTCTGCATCTGGACAGCCTGTTCCCTGGATACAAAGAAACTGGAAGTTGCGCTTTCCGGGTGTTGCGGGACAGCGATCTTGAGGTCGAGGATGAGGCCGAAGATCTCGTTCGGGAGTTCGAAACCGCGCTGAAGCGCCGTCGCCGGGGCGAAGTCGTGCGCCTGAAGATAAGCGCCAATGCGCCGTCGGGCCTGCGCAGCACAATCATGGGCGAGCTGCACGTCACGGCGGACGAAGTTGTCGAGATAGACGGGTTGATCGGCATTGCGGATCTGAGCGAGCTGGTGCTGGATGAACGCTCTGATCTGCTGTGGCCGCCGTTTTCTCCGCGTGTGCCCGAGCGTGTCACCGACCATGATGGCGACATGTTTGCAGCGATCCGCCAGAAAGACATGCTGCTGCATCACCCTTATGAAACCTTTGATATGGTGGTGCGGTTTCTGGCGCAGGCCGCACGCGACCCGAACGTGCTAGCGATCAAGCAAACGCTATATCGGACATCAAATCAGTCTCCGATTGTCGATGCGTTGTGCGAGGCAGCTGAGCAGGGCAAGTCGGTGACTGCTTTGGTGGAGCTGAAAGCCCGATTTGACGAGGCCGCGAATATTCGCCAATCCCGAACTCTGGAACGCGCCGGAGCGCATGTGGTATATGGTTTCATCAACTACAAAACCCATGCCAAGATCAGCACCGTTGTCCGGCGCGAGGGCGACAAACTGGTGACCTATACCCACTACGGTACCGGCAACTATCACCCGATCACCGCGCGGATTTATACCGATCTCAGCTTCTTCACCTGTGACGCCAGTCTGGGCCGCGATGCCACTAAGGTGTTCAACTATCTGTCAGGCTACGCTCAGCCAGAGGCGCTGGAGAACCTGTCAATTTCGCCGCTGACGCTGAAATCCACACTGCTGGACCTGATCGCGACCGAGGGCGATCACGCCGAGGCGGGGCGTCCGGCGCAAATCTGGGCCAAGATGAATTCGCTGGTCGATCCGGAAGTCATCGACGCGCTTTATTCTGCCAGTCAGCGTGGGGTGAAGATTGATCTGGTGATCCGGGGCATCTGTTCGCTGCGCCCCGGTATCTCTGGTCTTAGCGAAAATATCCGCGTGAAATCAATCGTCGGACGGTTCCTTGAACACTCGCGTATCGCCTGTTTCGGGGCCGGGCACGGGCTGCCGGCGAAGAAATCACGCGTGTTCATCTCGTCCGCCGATTGGATGGGTCGAAACCTCAATTACAGGGTTGAGACGCTGGTCGAGATCACTAACGGAACGGTCAAAGCGCAGATCGTCAGCCAGATTATGGCGGCAAACCTGTTCGATCAGGCGCAAAGCTGGGTGCTGGAGGCCGATGGCTCCTATTCACGGCCCGATCTGGCGGCGATCGAGTCTCCGTTTAACTGCCACCGGTTCTTCATGGAAAACCCCTCCTTGTCCGGGCGCGGGTCCGCGGGCGCATCGGATGTGCCAGAGCTGGCCCATACGGACGACGACTGAACGCGGACAGGGCGCGTCTGCCCCCTCTTGTCCTGCCGGACAAATCACCCCTGAGAAAAATTTCGAACCAATGATGCTGGATTTCGGGTTGATTGACGAGCTGCGAATTGACCTGACCGGAACTGCGCTTCACAGTCGCGGCGCGAATCCTGAGCTTGGGGGCAGACATGGGCGGCAGCGAAGGGGACGACTGGTCTCCGTTTGACAAACCGCTTTTCGAGGATCCCTCGGCGCGGGCATTGTCGCGGGTTGGTGTCGTCGATGTCGGATCGAACTCGGTCCGCCTTGTGATTTTCGACGGGGCGGCACGTAGCCCGGCGTATTTTTACAATGAGAAAATCCTCTGCGGGTTGGGCAAGGGTTTCAACGAGACCGGGCAACTGGATCCTGTCGGGCGCAGGCGGGCGTTGGCGGCGATCCAGCGGTTTCAGCTGCTGGCTGGGGCCATGGGCATTCCCGATCTGACAGCCGTAGCAACGGCGGCAGTGCGCGAAGCAACAGATGGGCCGGATTTCCGCGCCGAGGTGCTGCGCGAAACCGGTCTGCGGCTTTGGGTTATCGACGGCGAAGAAGAAGCGCGGCTGTCAGCGCAGGGTGTGCTACTGGGCTGGCCCGGTGCGGACGGGTTACTTTGTGATATCGGCGGGTCGTCACTGGAACTGGCGGTGATTGCGGACGGCAAGGTTGGCAAGCGAATGACGGCTCCGCTGGGTCCGTTGCGGCTGGAAGGGATCAAGGGCGGCAAAAAGGGGCGCAAAGCCGAGATTGATCGTAATCTGGATATGCTGGCTGAAGCTGTCGGTACCGGCCACAAACGGCTGTTTTTGGTCGGCGGATCCTGGCGCGCGATTGCGCGGCTGGACATGGAGCGGCGCAACTACCCGCTTCATGTATTGCATGAGTACCGGATGACGCCACGCTCGGTCGTTGCGACGGTTGAATGGATTGCCGGCAATGATTTGAATGAGTTGCGTGGCCGAACCGATACTTCGGAAGCGCGTATGTCACTGGTCCCGCTTGCCTCGGAAGTGCTGCGACGGCTGGTGCGGCGGCTGAGACCCGAAGAGATCGCCGTGTCGTCCTATGGGATCCGTGAAGGGATGCTGTATGAGCAGATGCCCGACCGATTGCGCCGCCGTGATCCGCTGATCGAGGCCTGCAGATTTGCCGAGGCCAAGGATGCCAGGATGCCGGGATTCGGCAAGGCGCTTTACGGGTTCCTGCGTCCGCTTTACGCCAACGCGCGCGAGTCTCGGCAGCGGTTGGTCAAGGCGGCCTGCCTGCTGCACGACGTCACCTGGCGCGCGCACCCCGATTATCGCCACGAGGTGTGCTTTGACAACGCGACACGGGCGAACCTTGGCGGTCTGACCCATTCCGAGCGGGTGTTTCTGGGGCTGGCGTTGTTGCACCGCTATAAGAACAGCCGCTCGGGTACTCGGTTTGAGCCCCTGATGGAGCTGCTGAGTGAGCAGCAATTGGTCGATGCGGAAATTCTGGGCAAGGCGATGCGCTTCGGGGCGATGTTTTCGGTTCAGGACAGTTCGATGATGGGCGAGTTAAGCTGGCGGCCCAAAAAGAGGATTTTGGGGATGCAGGTTCCCCGTGCCTCTCGCGCGTTGTTTGGAGAGGTGGCCGAAGCGCGGTTTCAATCTCTGGCATCGGCGCTGGGTGCCGAGAGCTTGGTGAAATTTCTTGATTGAATGTCCGATCTGCCTGCCTGAATGGCCACAAAAGAAAGACTGAACAGGGATGGTGCAAACAACCTATCTGGGGCTGGATCTGGGGACGTCGGGCGTCAAGGCGCTGTTGATCGACGCAGATCAGACGTCGCTGGCTGAGGGGCATGGCGCGCTGAGCGTGCAGCGGCCAGCGCCAGGACAGTCCGAACAGCAGCCCGAAGACTGGATCGCGGCTACGACTGCGGCGATCAACGAACTTGCTGGCAAGGCCGACCTGTCCGGTGTGCGTGGGATTGGGCTGTCGGGGCAAATGCACGGTGCGACGCTGCTGGATCGCTCGGATCAAGTGCTGCGACCCTGCATTCTATGGAACGATACGCGGAGTGCCCAGCAGGCAGCTGTCATGGACGCCGACCCGCAGTTCCGTGCCTTGACCGGCAATATTGTGTTTCCCGGCTTCACGGCGCCGAAACTGGCTTGGATAGCCGCACATGAACCTGAGGTATTCGAACGCACGGCCAAAGTTTTGCTGCCAAAGGATTATCTGCGCCTGTGGTTGACCGGAGAGGCGGTCTCGGAAATGTCCGATGCGTCGGGCACTGCCTGGTTGGATGTGGGCGGACGATGTTGGTCGCCAGACTTGCTGGCGGCGACTGGGCTAAGCCTCGACCACATGCCAGCACTCATCGAAGGGACCGATGTTTCGGGAACCCTGCGACCCGCGCTTGCAGAGGAATTGGGTTTGCCTGCAAATATTCCGATCGCTGGCGGGGCCGGCGACAACGCGGCGTCGGCGATTGGCCTCGGGACGACTGAGCCGGGCTCGGCGTTTGCTTCACTGGGCACGTCTGGCGTGTTGTTTGTTGCGACCAACGGGTTTGCGCCCAATGCCGACAGCGCGGTGCATGCGTTCTGCCACGCCTTGCCGGGGCGCTGGCATCAGATGGGAGTCATTTTGGCGGCGACTGATGCGCTGAACTGGCTGGCCGGAATCACCGGAGTCGATGCGGCGACCCTCACGGATGAATTGGGCACGCAGATTGCCGCGCCGGGGCCGGAGGTGTTCCTGCCTTATCTGGGGGGAGAGCGCACGCCGCTGAATGACGCCGACGCGCACGGCCAGTTTCTGGCGCTGTCCCATGCAAGTGATCGGGCGGCATTGACGCGCGCGGTTCTGCAAGGCGTGGCCTGCGCGTTTCGTGACAATCTGGACGCCTTGGCAGCGGCCGGGTCCGCCCCTGAGCGCGTGCTGGCTGTGGGCGGCGGCGCGGCCTCGCGCCACTGGCTGGGATTGCTGGCAAACACGCTGGGTCTGCCGGTCGATGTGCCAACTGGCGGCGATTTCGGCGCGGCGTTTGGCGCGGCTCGATTGGGTTTGATTGCGACCGAGGGGGCCGATCCGGACACAGTTTGCACGCCTCCGAGGATTGAAGCGACGATTGAGCCGGACTCGAAATTTGCGGACGAATTCGCAGGGCATCAGGCACGATATCGTGCAGCTTACGGTGCGACGCGGTCGGTCTGAGGGGCGGCGGGTGCAGCCCCCGAAATCGACAATTTTCAGTTAAATTATACGAAATGCTGCCGGTATTCATGGATCTTTAACACTGTTTGGAAAGGCATGGTTAATGAATTGCATCGACTTCTTAGAGCTTCAGGCTCGGAGGTGCAGACATGGTACAGTTCACTCATATCCAGACACATACCGGCGGCCTTGCGGGTTTCGTTGATGGTATCTCTGACCTGGATATCGTCACGATCGGCGGCGTTACGCATTTGGTCTCGGTCAGTGGGCAAAGTGGAGGGATCAGCAGCTATCAGGTGGATACAGATGCACCCGTCGCGGCCTCGCTGAAGGATCAGCAGGCCCACGGACCTGGAGAAACCTTCGGAACCGCTCCACTGCAAATTGAGGTTATCGATCCCGATGGTTCCCCCAGTTTTGTTGCTTTTGGTGGGCCGGACGAGGGGATGTTGGGCTATGATTTCGCCCCGGTGAATGGCGAACTGAGCGCTGCGCAGGGGATTAGCGTCGGGGATTTCAACGATGGCTCGGTGACGGGGTTCCAAAGCATCACATCCGGAGGGCAGACGTTCCTTTACGCAAGCCATTATCTGACCGGCGGGCTAACCACATATGAGGTGCAGAACGGTACGCCGGTCGAGGTGGATCAGGACGGCGTGGGTAGCAGCTATCAGGGCGTCGACATCACGGGCATGGCGCGGGCGACGATGGATGGCGTCGACTATCTGTTCACGGCCTCGACGGTGCAGAACGCGGTCAGCGCCTACCGGATTTTGAACGACGGAACGCCTGAGGTGACTGGCACGACGGGGGCGGCAAACGGGCTGGGTCTCGCGGCCCCGACGGCGCTGGTTACAGCCGAGGTGGCTGGGACCACATTCGTGGTTGTCGCGGGCGCAGGCAGCGGATCATTGAGTGTCCTGAAGCTGACCAGCGGCGGCAGCCTGTTCCCAACGGATCATGTGCTCGACGGGCTGGGCACCCGATTTCAGGGGGTCACAGCGCTGACATCGGTCGAATTTAGCGGGCAGACTTTCATTCTGGCCGGAGGGGCCGACGACGGGATCAGCCTGCTAAGCCTGTTGCCCGATGGGCGACTGCTGCAGCGGGGGACGATCGCCGATACCGACGCAACGACGCTGAACAACATCACCGATATCGCAGCAACGGTATCGGGCGGCGATCTGGCGGTGTTCGTCGCCAGTCAGAACGAGGTGGGCATCACCGAGTTTCGGATTGATATTGGCGCACTGGGTGGAGTGCAGTTGGCCTCCAGCAGCGGCGAGAACCTGAACGGCAGCAGTCAGAACGACATGCTTGCCGGGCAAGGCGGCGACGATACTCTGGATGGCGGCGCAGGAGACGACATTATCGTCGATGGCGCTGGTAGCGATGTGATGATCGGCGGGTTGGGCGCGGATATTTTCGTGCTGACGGATGACGGCATGCCGGACGCGATCAGCGACTACAATCCGGCCGTCGACGCGCTCGATCTGTCCGCACTGGGGCTGCTCTATTCAGTCAGCCAGCTGACCATCCAAAGCACCGGCAGCGGCGCGACGATCACGTTTTTTGGCGAGGTCCTGAACATCACCAGTCATGATTTCACCCCGCTGAGTGCGGCCGATTTCACGGATGCCACTATCGTCAATATTCAGCGAATGCCGATGTGGGGCGTGGTGGTGGATCAGGTGCTGATGGGGACTTCCGGGGCCGACGAACTAGTCGGAGACACTGGCGATGACACGCTGAACGGCGGCGCTGGGCCGGACGTTCTGACAGGTGGCGCTGGGCGCGATACGGTGACCTACATGGATGCGACGGCGGGCGTTTGGGTCGATCTGCAGAACCCCAATTTCATGAAAGGCGATGCACTTGGCGATTTGATCTCCGATGTGGAAGTTGTCTATGGCACAGTTTTCGCCGACCAGCTTCGCGGCGACAGTGGGGTGAATGAGTTTTACGGCGGCGCGTACTCGGACCGGCTCTATGGGCGTGCAGGCGACGACCTCCTGTTCGGAGAAGGCGGCGCTGACGCGCTCTATGGCAACACCGGCGCTGACACGATGACCGGTGGCGAAGGCTGGATCCGCGATCGGTTCATCTATTTCTCAACGGCGGATTCCCTCCCCGGCGCAGGGCTGCGCGACATCATCACCGATTTTCAAACCGGGAAAGACCGGATCGAGATCAGCCGATTCGACGCAGATCCAATCACACCGGGAAATCAGGTGTTCTCGTTCATCGGCGACGCGGCGTTCTCGGGGGTTGGCCAAGTGCGATTTGAGCAGAATATCGCGGCAGGTCATACGCTTGCGCAGGCGGATATCGACGGTGATGGCGCTGCGGATTTCGAGGTGGAACTGAGCGGAGTGATTGATCTGATATCGACGGACTTTCTACTCTGACTTCTAGGTTCATTGACCTGATTGTGGCGTTGGCGCAATTCCGTTTCATTCCGATTGTCATGCCGGGTCTAGCCGATGCCGTGAAGCTATCAATGATCCGTGAGCCTCTGTTGCATACGAACCGCCGGAAACCCGATGCCAGGGCGCAGCGTGACCTCGATAGGGCCGATGCTGGAAAACCCGCATGCGGTATAGAACGGCACCGCCGTTAGCGTGCTGAGGCAGTCAAGCGTGTGGACACCGGCGCCACGTGCATCATTTACCACGCATTCCAGCAGGGCACTCCCAATACCGCGCCGGGTCTGGCGGTGGTCCGTCACGACATGACGAACATGGCCCATATCGCGCGGGCAGACGCCGCCGTGAGGCGCGGCCCATGTCCAGCCTCCCGCTCCAACGAGGCCCGTTTCGTCGCTCACCAGAAAATAACTCCCCGAGGCCATTAGTCGCGGATTTGCCCGCGCAATCAGCGGCAGCGCCGTGACCAGAACCGACGGCGGATAGTCCGGCTTCAGCAGCACCGGATAGCTGGCGGCCAGAAGGGCGTCGACTTCGGCGAGGTCTTCGCCAGTGGCGGGGCGGATGGTCAGGGTCGGATTGGTCATGTCGCTCTCTCGCGTTTCGGGCTGGTCGGGCCGCGCGGCGAGGGGGCAAAGAAAAAGCCGCGCGGGGTGTCGCGCGGCTTGGCTGTCGTTGGAGTGGAAGATCGCTTACTTGATCTTGCCTTCCTTATACTCGACATGCTTGCGCGCGACGGGGTCGTATTTACGGACCACCATCTTTTCCGTCATAGTGCGGGCATTCTTTTTGGTCACGTAGAAGTGGCCGGTGTCAGCGGTCGAGTTCAGACGGATTTTTATCGTCGTTGGTTTCGCCATGAGACTGTCCTCTGCGGTGGGCCAGCTTGGCGGCCCCGAAAAATCATGAAGTCCGCGTGATAAGGATTGCGCGGCCTAAGTCAACCGCAAACCGCGCCGATGTGCCTCGGTTTACATCTCGAACCGGTACTTTTGGGACTCGGCAGATTTCTCGGCCGTTATGTCTCGCAACGTAACATGAATTTTGTGATGGGCCTGCGCGGGGGCAGCGAGCGGGGCCATGCATATCCGGATCCAGCAGGAGCGCCCTGACGAATCAGAGCGGAACACAGAAAACTGGATCGGTTCTCCGGATTGGGCCCGGTCCAATGCGTGATCGAGAAGTGTATGGTTCTCATGCGGCCAGGCATCCAGCCAATGGGTGCCGGGCGCATAGGCATGACCCAGCCCTAGAATGCCGCGTGCTGGCACGCTGACCAGAACCAGATGTCCGTTGGCATCTAGGACACAAGCGGCATTGGGCTGCTTTGGTGTGATTTCAGCATCATTGGTTACATCGCTGGCGGATGAAATAGCTTCATCGTCTGCCGTTTCGGAAGACAGATCAGCGTTGGTATGCCAGTTAGCCAGGCGCATCATTAACCTTTCCAATTCGTAAATGAGCCTAGCGGAGCCGGCCTGTTAACGCATTGGAAATGCTTTGCGACATTTAACCTAAGTTACTGTGAAGTTACCGAGAAGTCGCAGCGAAGTTAGGGAAAATTTAACGAAAAAGATTGCGCGGAGGGTCTGTAAGCCGGATTCTGTTCCCGGCAGGTTTCCCAGCCGATCGATGACCATTCCTCTGCCCGCAGCGTTGCCGCTGCGATCTAGCTGCCAACCCGGACCTCCTCGGGCCAAAGCCGCCCTGCCATTTCTGGCGCGGGGTCCCTATTTGGCATTGCTCCGGGTGGGGCTTGCCGTGCCGGGGCGGTTGCCCGTCCCGCGGTGGGCTTTTACCCCACCGTTTCACCATTACCCCGCCTGAGCGCGGCTGTCTGTTCTCTGTGGCGCTATCCCTCGGGTTACCCCGGCCGGGCGTTACCCGGCACCCTTGCTTTTGTGGAGTCCGGACTTTCCTCCCGGTCAGGTTTCCCCGAACAGGCGATCATCCGACCCTCCGCGCGGGTTCGAGTTAGGCGCTTGCAGCCTGTGCGTCAACGGCCTGGGCCCAAGCACGCGCCAGTGCCATGTCGCGATTGTCGAGCGGGCCGGTCACCCAGGGCCTGGAACGTTGGCGGAAAGCGTCGAGGGTTTCCGGAACGGTTGCATCGTAGCCGATGCGCGTCAGGTCGCGGGAAAATGCGACGGCGTCGACGTCCATGCATGCGTCAGATATCGGTGCGAAGGCCTGTCCAAGGCGTGCCAGCCGCGCCCAGTCGAACCTCGGGCCGGGATCACTTTTGCGGCCCGGTGCCGTATCGGAGTGGCCGATGACGCCGGAAGCGGGGATTGCGTGGCGTTGCCGGATTGTACTTAACAAGGCCTCCGTGGCCACCATCTGTGGATCGGGAAACGGTGACATGCCGTCGTTGCACAACTCAATCCCGATCGAGCGGGAATTGATGTCATCCACACCCTGCCACGACCCGGCCCCGGCATGCCAGGCGCGCTGATCTTCCTCGACCAACTGCCAGATTTGACCCGATTGACCTACCAGATAATGCGCCGAAACTTCGTGATCCGGGTTGCAAAGACGCTCTAATGCAGCCTCGGGCGAGGTCATCGCAGTGTAATGCAGCACGATCAGGTAGGGGGTCAGCCCGTCCCGCCTGGGGCCGCAATTGTCAGATGGGTGTTGTTGAACCGAAAGCCCGGTCAGTTGGCCAGCGCCTGACGATAGGGGCGCGGGTCCCAGCCACAAGCAAAGCCATCGCCATCCGGATCCATCCCGTCCTTGTCCTTTTCAGGACCGCCCTTGGCGAGGAAAATCTCCTGGGCGACATCAAGTGTCGCGTGACCTGTACAGGATTTTTCGAACTTCGTTGTCGCGCGGAATCGGCTGCGGCGATACAGGCGCTCTCCGGGTTGGTTGGTGGTTTTGATCGCAAAGGCGACGATGCTGGGCGTTTCTCCCTCGCGCGTCGGCACGGCGGTGGGTTGCACCACCTCAAACCCGGCGCGCAGACGGGCCAGTCGGGCGGCGTCGCTTTCGATGGTTTCGCGACTGCTGACCGCGTCGAAATCCTGTTCATCGGACACACCGCTGGGACTTGCACCCGCTGCTACGGTCGTGCCTGCTGTCGGTAGACCTGCTGCCGCAAGGTCAGCGTTGCTGATAACACCGCCCGACCCACCCGGCAGCCCGGATTGTGACGCGCGCGCGGTTTCATAGCTGTTAAATCCGACACCGCGAACATCATTCGGAGCCGTCGAGGTGCAGGCCGCAAGGCCAAATACAAGAGCAATTGCAACGCGATACATGTTTTTATTCTTTTCTGGTGCCTGTTTTGCGCCGCTTTTACCACCATTTACCGGGTTTGGAAACAAAACCGGCGGCGGATTCCAGCACATGAGCGGTGTTAAGCAGATCACCCTCTTCCCAGGGGCGGCCAATCAATTGCAGCCCAAGTGGCAGCCCCTGTTTGTCCAGACCCGTCGGAACAGAGATCCCGGGCAATCCGGCAAGGTTCACAGTGACCGTAAAGATGTCGTTCATATACATCTGCACCGGGTCCGCGTCGGCCATTTCTCCCAACCCAAAGGCGGACGATGGGGTTGCGGGCGTCAGGATCGCGTCGATGCCGTCAGCGAACACCGTCTCGAAATCCTGCTTGATCAGGGTGCGAACCTGCCGGGCGCGGTTGTAGTAGGCATCGTAGAACCCGGCGCTAAGCACATAGGTGCCGATCATCACCCGGCGCTGCACTTCTGGGCCGAAGCCTTCGGCGCGGGTCTTTTCATACATCTCGGTAATGCCATCGCCTTGATCCAGCTTGGCCCGATGGCCATAGCGGACCCCATCGTAGCGGGCGAGGTTCGAGGATGCCTCGGCCGGGGCAATCACGTAGTAGACCGGCAGTGCGTATTTTGTATGCGGTAGGCTAATATCGACGATCTTCGCGCCTGCGTCCTTCAGCATCGCGGTGCCATCCGCCCACAGCTTTTCGATCTCGCCCGGCATGCCGTCCATCCGGTACTCGCGCGGGATACCGATGGTCCTGCCATGGATGTCGCCGGTCAGCGCGGCTTCGAAATTGGGGACGGGCAGGTCAGCGCTGGTGGAATCGAGCGGGTCGTGGCCGCACATCCCTTCCAGCATGATCGCCGCATCGCGAACTGACTTCGTCATCGGCCCGGCCTGATCCAGCGACGAGGCAAACGCGATTATGCCCCAGCGGGACACGCGGCCATAGGTTGGTTTGATGCCGGTAATCCCGGTAAATGCGGCGGGCTGGCGGATCGAGCCTCCGGTATCGGTGCCGGTGGCCGCCATGCAAAGGTCGGCGGCCACTGCACTTGCCGAGCCACCTGACGAACCACCCGGTGTCAGATTTGTGTCGTCACCCTCTCGCCTCCAGGGATTCACGGCATCACCGTACGTCGAGGTCTCGTTCGAGCTGCCCATGGCAAATTCGTCCATGTTCAGCTTGCCCAGCATCACCGCGCCAGCGTCGAACAATTTGGTGGTGACCGTGCTTTCGTATTCTGGCTTGAAGCCGTCAAGGATCGCGCTGGCCGCCTGAGATGGAATGCCCTTGGTGCAGAACAAATCCTTGATGCCCAGCGGAATGCCACACAATGCTGGTGCGTCTTCCGAATTGATCCGGGCATCTGCAGCCTTGGCCTGTTCCAGTGCAAAGTCGGGTGTTTTGTGGACTACGGCGTTCAGCGCGCTCGCGGCGTCGATGGCGCTCAGGCAGGATTCAGTCAATTCGACCGATGTGAAATCGCCCGCCTTGAGCGCATCGCGCGCCTCGGCAATGCCCAGCTTGTTCAAGTCGCTCATTCCACCACCTTCGGAACTGCGAAGAACCCTTCGCGAGCATCGGGCGCATTGGCCAGAACCTTGTCCTGCTGATCGCCGTCGGTCACCACATCTTCGCGGCGTTTCAGGCGCATCGGTGTCACGCTGACCATCGGCTCAACGCCCTCGACGTCAACCTCTTGCATCTGCTCGATAAATCCCAGGATTGCGTTGAATTCGCCGGCCAACGCCGGCAGTGCGTCTTCCTCGACACGGATGCGGGCCAGTTTGGCGACGCGGCGCGCCGTGTCTGTATCGATACTCATACTTGGCCCCTTGGGTGCGGATCGCGCATGCTTTAGCGCCGTGTCCGGGCGGCTTCAAGCGGTGTGGCGAAGTGTGGGATACCGATAATCCAACGGAAAATCACACCGGGTGGCGCCGATTCGAAAAGAATTCGATCAATAATGCTGCGGAATCCGGCGCCGAAATGCCTGAGACAACCTCAGGGGCATGATGTGCCTGAGGGTGGTGGAAGACCTTTGCGCCATGGGTGACGCCACCGGATTTTGGATCCGCTGCACCGTAGACCACGCGTCTAATCCGGGCTGCAGCGATGGCGGCAGCACACATCGCGCAGGGTTCCAGAGTGACCCAGAGGGTATGACCGGGCAAGCGTTCGGATCCGGCGGCGGCGCAGGCGGTCCGAATGACGAGGACTTCGGCATGCGCCGTCGGGTCAGATAACTCGCGGGTGCGGTTGCCATCGGCGGCGACCACAGCCCCGCTGGCATCGGTCAAAACCGCGCCCACAGGCACTTCGCCACGAGCACCGGCTGCGCGTGCCTGATCGAGCGCGGCCTGCATCTGGGTCTCAAAACGGCTCATCCCCGTTCACTGCCTTGGCTGCACGCGCTGGACAAGGGGTTTTGCACCGGGATAAGCGGGCGCATGGCAGACGAGACGCATAAATCCCCACCGGGCGACCGCATCGCCAAGGTGCTGGCGCGCGCGGGCGTCGCCTCGCGACGTGAGGTCGAGCGGATGGTCGCAGCGGGGCGGGTCGCGGTTAACGGCAAAATCATTGACAGCCCGGCGCTGAATGTCACCGGGCGTGACAAGCTTGAGGTGGACGGCAAACCGGTTGAGGCCGCCGAGGCGCCGCGCCTGTGGCTGTACCACAAACCACTGGGGCTGGTGACATCCGAACGCGACGAACAGGGCCGCAAGACCGTCTTTGAATCGTTGCCTGAAGAACTGCCGCGCGTGGTCTCGATCGGGCGGCTCGACATCAATTCCGAAGGGTTGCTTTTGCTGACCAATGACGGGGGCATCAAACGTAAGCTGGAGTTGCCGTCGACCGGGTGGCTGCGGAAATACCGGGTGCGCGTGAAAGGTGCGCCGGATGAGGCACAAATTGCGCCACTCAGGAAAGGGATCGAGGTTGAGGGGGTTCGGTTTCAGCCTATGACGGTTTCGATTGACCGCATTCAAGGGGCAAATGCCTGGCTGACGGTGTCCATTCGGGAGGGCAAAAACCGAGAGGTTCGCCGCGCTGCCCAGGCCGTTGGCCTGACTGTGAACCGTTTGATCCGCGTGAGCTATGGGCCGTTCCAGTTGGGACAGCTGAAGCCGGGTGAGGTGTCAGAAGTGAAAGGACGCGTTTTGCGCGACCAGCTGGGAATGGCCAGCCCTGCTGCGGCGGACGCGAATGATCCGTCCAAAAGCTTGGCAAAACGGCGCGGCCCGACGTCCAAAGCAGTGTTGCGGTCGCGCAGTTCAGGAAAAAACCGGCGCAAGCAACCATAACGGGCGGTAGCGCCGCGCTGGGTCAGACCCCGTTACGTCACTGCGCGCAATCGGGTTTCAAGCCTTTCGAGTTTGTCGATCGCACCCTCCAACGTTGTCTTCAGCTGCGCGATTTCGCCGAGGGCGTCATTCACACCTGATGGGCGCTCATAGGAGTCTGCGACATGGGCGGTGCCATTGCTTTCACCGCTAATCAGCCAGACGATTGAAACGTTCAGCAATCCTGCCAACAACTGAATCCGGTTGGCACGTGGTGCGTCGGCGTCGCTCTCCCAGGCCTCGACTCTGCTTGCGTCGACGCCAAGCTTTTCGGCCAACCCGTTCACAGTCAGCCCCTTCGTTTCGCGCGCCGCTTCCAGGCGGTCGCCAAATGTCGCAACGGCGTCGTTGAAATGATCGTTTCGTTCAAGTTCTGTTGCAGACACGCGGCACTCCGAAATTGATTTCTTTGGTTGCTCAACAGTCCCTATATGCGTCCAAGCATGGAGTTTCAATTCAGTTGAAGCTGATCTGTTGGTGTTTGCAGATGCAACGAGCGCCATCTTAATCGGCGCAAAGGCCGCCGGTGGTTGAAACTCGAACGCCTTTTATGCGTTATGTCCGCAACGTGATGTTGCGAAAGGTGCCCATGTGATGGCCGAACTTCTGACCTTCGAAAATGTCGGCAATCTGCTGATGTTGTGTTTCCTGCAGGCCGTTCTGGGCTTTGATAACCTGCTTTATATCTCGATCGAAAGTCAGCGCGCGCCAGTCGCCCAGCAAAAGGCGGTGCGGTTCTGGGGAATCATCATCGCGGTCGCACTGCGCATCATTATGTTGTTCGTGATGGTTCGCCTGATCGCGGCGCTAAGCGCGCCCTTCTACATTTTTGAGTGGGAGGGCATCCTGACAGGCGGGGTCAATTTCGCGACCGTGGTTTTCATCCTGGGCGGCATGTTCATCATGTACACGGCTGTGAAGGAAATCTCTCACATGCTTTCGATTGAGCATCTTGAATTGGATGTCGAAGGCAAGCGTGGGAAATCGGCCACCCAAGTGGTGCTGCTAATCGTGTTCATGAACCTGATTTTCAGCTTTGACTCGGTGCTTTCGGCGCTGGCGATCACCGATGTTTTCCCGATTTTGGCAACCGCAATCATCCTTTCAGGCCTCGCCATGTTGCTGCTGGCTGAGGGCGTGACCGAGTTTCTGAAGGCCAATCGGATGTATGAGGTGCTTGGCCTGTTCATCCTGCTGATTGTCGGCGTGGTGCTGCTGGGGGAGGCTGGTGTCGCCGCTGCCCATGCAATGCATAACGATGATCTGGCGCTGGAAGTATTTGGTTTCCCGCTCCTACCGATGTCAAAATCCACATTCTACTTTGCGGTGATCGTACTATTTGCCGTGGAAATCCTTCAATCTGGGTATCAGCGAAAACTGTCTAGGGAGCGTGCGGCGCAGAGTGATCATTGAGTTCCGGTCGCCCTCTGGCATTCGGTTGCCCAGTTTGGTTTTCCAGATCGTCCGATGACATCGCATAAGGCCCTGCAGGAATGAGGTTTTCGTTGCTGGACGGCCGCTGTGGCTCGCGATTTGATGGCTTGGTAGAAATCCACCAGCGGCGGCCCCATATTAGTGTCTGATCCCGCTTTTGCCTTTCGCGCTGGTCCGTGCCGCGTGAAGGGGCCTAATATGCCATACGTAAAGGAGTTTGCCGCGTCGTGCAGCGTTTGTTTCTGGTCCTGATTTTGGTCGCGATTCTTGTGGCGGTTGCCGCAGTTATACTGCGAGCGATATCACGGGCATTGTCGCAAGCGCGCCCTGACGGGGCTTCTGCAGGGGCAGATCGTACAATGATCCAGACCGGAGCTTATCTGGCGCTGCTTGCGCTGATTCTCGGCGTGTCGCTCGGCTGGTTGGGCGGGCTTTAGATGGCGCAGCGTTTCGGCGGAAAACACTCGCCCGATGGCGGGCCGGTGGCATCGGGCGCCCGCCCGATGGCCGCGCCGCACCGCGCCGGGGCGCGTCGGAATTTCCTGTTTATCGCGCCGCTGCCGCTGCTGTTCAGCGCGTTTGCGCAGGGCGCGCTGGGCATGGCGCTGGACCTTGCAGCGCTGGCGGTCCTGTTGCTTGCTGCCTGGCTCTTGACCGAGGGATTGAAAGCGGAAGACGCATGGGCCGCCCGAAAAATTGCGCGCCGCCCCGGCATTCCGCGTAAGATGTTTGCTTCGGCGCTTACGGGGATCGGCGTGGCACTGGCCGCGTTTTCGCTTGAAAACGGTTTGGTCGCACCGGTCATCCTTGGGATTGTTGCAATTGCTTTGCATGTGACCGCCTTCGGCGTTGATCCGATGCGCGACAAGGGAATGGAAGGTGTGGACGCCTTCCAGACTGACCGGGTTGCCCGCGCGGTGGAAGAGGCCGAGAAGCATCTGGCCGCAATGAAAGACGCGATTCTGCGCGCCAAGGATCGCGGTTTGGAACGCCGCGTTGATGCGTTTCAGACAACAGCCCGCGACATGTTCGCGACCGTACAGGACGACCCGCGCGATCTGACTTCGGCTCGCAAGTACCTCAGCGTGTACCTGCTTGGTGCGCGCGACGCGACGGCCAAGTTCGCTGACATCTATGCCCGAAATCGCGACCCGCAGGCGCGGGCCGACTACGAAGCGCTGTTGGACGACCTGGAAAGCTCGTTCGCGGCACGTACACAGAAACTAATGCTGTCGGACCGTTCCGACCTTGATGTGGAAATCGAGGTGCTGCGCGAGCGATTGGAACGTGAAGGCATCCGAACTGAATGACGAACTAAGAAACGAGGGACCAACATGCCTGCCATTGATATCCGTGAGAAAGCCCAGAAATCCGAGAGTCTGGTGCAAGAGGTGAACGCCGTTGTTCTGGCCGAACCGACAACCGAGGTCGTGCCCTATGACGCCGCTGAAGGCGAAGTGAAGGCCGAAATTTCCAAGCGAATGGATGAGATTGATATTTCCAGCACAGGCTCGATCGTTTCGTTCGGCTCGTCCGCACAAGCTGAGCTGCAGGAAATCAGTCAGGCAATGCTGGCCGATGTCCGCAATAAGGATGTGGGTCCGGCGGGCGACAGCCTTCGCCAGATTGTTGGCACGATCCGGGGCTTCTCGGTTTCCGAACTGGACACGCGGCGCAAGCGCAGTTGGTGGGAACGATTGCTGGGTCGCGCAGCTCCGATGGCCAATTTCGTTGCGCGCTTTGAAAATGTGCAGGGCCAGATCGACAAGGTGACCGATGACTTGTTGGGACACGAACATACGCTGCTCAAGGACATCAAATCGCTCGATATCCTCTATGACAAAACGTTGAAATTCTACGACGAACTGGCGCTGTATATCGCAGCTGGGGAGGCAAAGATTGAAGAACTGGACGCCACCGTGATCCCGGCCAAAGCGGCCGAGGTTGAGGCGGCCCCCGAACAGCAAGCAGTGATGAAAGCGCAGGAATTGCGCGATCTGCGCTCGGCACGCGACGACCTGGAGCGCCGGGTCCACGATCTGAAGCTGACACGGCAGGTGACGATGCAGTCGCTGCCCTCGATCCGGCTGGTGCAGGAAAACGACAAGTCGCTGGTGACCAAGATCAACTCGACCTTGGTGAACACAGTGCCGCTTTGGGAAACCCAACTGGCGCAGGCACTGACCATCCAGCGGTCGGCGGATGCCGCCGAGGCGGTGCGCGATGCCAACGATCTGACCAATGACCTGCTGCGCGCCAATGCCAAGAACCTGCGCGAGGCGAATAAGACCATCCGCACCGAGATGGAGCGCGGTGTGTTTGATATCGAGGCCGTCAAGCAAGCCAACGCAGATCTGATCGCGACAATCCAGGAGAGCCTGCAGATCGCTGACGAAGGCAAGGCCAAGCGGGCCGCCGCGGAAGAAGAGCTGAAGAAGATGGAAGGCGAGCTGAAAAACACACTCGCTTCGGCGAAAGCGCGTGCGGACGGCACCGGCGAGACCGTCGGCGGCGCGGTTTCGGGCAACTGACGGGAGTGATGCGGGGGCGATGCGAGCGGCAATAGCAGCAACGGGACTGATATGGTTGCTGGCGGGGTGCGTTATGCCGCAGCCGTCTGTGGTCAGCCCTGCTGCGCCGCAAGCGCGCCCGCCCGTGCCCGAGGTTGTGCCCGCGGTAGCCCCAGAGCGCAGTGCACTGTCACGCGATATCGGCGACTATTACGCGCGGGTCGAGACGACGATGCTGCGCCAGGGGTTGCTGCGTATTGATAACGGTGGCCCGGACACGCCGTTTAACGAACGCCAACTGGCCGAGAATTTCGTCCGAATAGCTCTGTTCGAGGAATACGACAGTTCTGGCGACCGCATCGTTGCGCGTCAGACCGCAAGCCGACTTCACCGATGGGATGAGTCGATCCGAATGGAAGTGGAGTTTGGTGCGACGGTCGATCCGGCGCAGGCCAGTCTGGATCGGCGCGCGATCACCACCTACGCGGCTCGGTTGGGAAGCTTAACTGGCGTCGACGTGACACAAGTTGAAAGTGGTGGGAATTTCAATGTTTTCGTCGTGAATGAGGAAGAACGCCGTGCATTGGGTCCGCGTTTGCAGCAGCTGATTCCCGGCATTTCGGCCTCGGCAATTCGTACTGTGACCGAGTTGCCGCGATCCAGCTATTGCCTCGTCTTTGCCTTCGATCCGCAGAGTGACGGAACCTATGAACGCGCAGTGGCTGTGGTGCGCGCCGAACATCCCAACCTGCTGCGCCTGTCGTGCTTTCACGAGGAGTTGGCGCAGGCAATGGGCCTTGCCAACGACAGCCCCGCCGCGCGCCCTTCGATTTTCAACGACGACGAGGAATTTGCGCTTCTGACGGGGCACGACGAAATGCTTTTGCGGATGCTCTATGATCCGCGCCTGAAACCGGGGATGACGGCGGATGTCGCCGCCCCTATTGTAACCCAAATCGCTGCCGAAATGGTCGGCGGAAACAGCTAGAACGGAGACCCCAATGGGCATCCTAGACTTCCTTCTCGGTGAATTTATCGACGTCATCCATTGGACTGACGATACCCGCGACACGATGGTCTGGCGGTTCGAGCGTGAGGACCATGAAATCAAATATGGTGCCAAGCTGACGGTGCGCGAAGGTCAGGCGGCTGTATTTGTGCACGAGGGGCAGTTGGCGGACGTGTTTACGCCAGGTCTTTATATGCTCGAGACCAACAACATGCCGATCCTGACGACGTTGAATCACTGGGATCACGGCTTCCAGTCGCCGTTCAAATCCGAGATCTATTTCGTTAACACGACGCGGTTCACCGACCTCAAATGGGGCACCAAAAACCCGGTCATCACCCGCGATCCCGAATTCGGACCAGTGCGTATTCGTGCCTTCGGCACCTATTCGATCCGGGTTACGGACGCGGCGAAGTTTCTGAGTGAAATCGTCGGCACTGACGGTGAATTCACCATGGACGAGATCAGCTTCCAGATTCGCAACATTATTGTGCAGGAATTCAGCCGCGTGATCGCAAAATCCGGTATCCCGGTGTTGGATATGGCCGCGAACACCGCTGATCTGGGCAAGCTGGTGGCTGCCGAAATCTCGACGACGCTAGAAAGCTACGGCGTAACGATGCCTGAACTATACATCGAAAACATCAGCCTGCCCCCGGCGGTTGAGGAAGCGCTGGACAAGCGTACCTCGATGGGGGTCGTGGGCGATCTGGGCAAATACACTCAGTTTCAGGCGGCGGAAGCGCTGGCGCGCGCCGACAGTGGCGCAGGCAACGCGATGGCAACCGGCATGGGTGCCGGTCTTGGAATGCAGATGGCCGGGCAGATGGCAACTCAACGTGGACCCTGGGGTGCGGCGCCAGCGACGGTCGCGCCGCCACCCCCGCCAGTCGAGAAGGTCTGGCACGTTGCCGTAGGCGGAAAAACCGAGGGGCCATTCTCGCGCGCGAGCATGGGACGCAAAGCTGTCGATGGCAGCCTAACCCGCGAAACGCTGGTCTGGGCCGCCGGGCAGGACGGCTGGAAAACCGCCGATGAGGTGGTCGAGCTGGCGCAACTGTTCACCGTTATGCCGCCGCCGCCGCCGGGCGCGTAAGAGTATGGCTGCGCCGAATGGGTTCTCGCGCCTGCAGATTGCTCTGCACTGGTTGATTGCGGTGCTGATTGTTGCGGCATGGTTCACCCATGAGGGCATGGGCCGGGCGTTGCGGACCCGGATCGAAACCGGCGCGTCAGGTATCGAGGGCAACACCCTGCATGTCTGGTTCGGCGGCGCCGCTTTCGCGCTGATCCTGATTCGGATCGTGGTGCGTATGAAACGTGGCGCGCCGGAACATGTGCCGGGCACGTCGCCGAGAATGGCGCTAGCCGCGACCTGGGGCCATCGGATGCTCTATGTGCTGATGATCGCCGCACCAGCGCTGGGCGCGTTGGCATGGTACGGAGGCGTCCGGGACGCTGGCGAGGTCCACGAGACGGTCGCGCAGGTGCTGATGATCGTGGCGTTGGGCCACACAGCCGTCGCTCTGGTGCATCATTTCATCATGAAGGACGGGACGTTGGGCCGGATGATGCGGGCTGGCAATTGAAGGAGCGGCGCGAAGGTTGTTAGGGACCGGATCGGACGTTCGCAAATCAGGATATTCAGCCGGGAACCAAACCTGCAAGGCGCCGGGCGAGCGTCCGCTTGAGACCAATCTGGATCACGTCCTGAATTCGTGGTTGCCTCGCAAGATGAAACTTTTGACCCACCCAGTACGTGGCTTTGCCATGACCTCGGATATCCGCACAGCAATCAAAGATGTATGCAAAACCCTCCACGCCTGCCTGCCACACCGACGGACCTGGCTGAAGGCGTTGCACGGGGCGATGATTCCGCTACTGATCTGGTTCATCATCATGACGCCTAAGGACGTTGTGCCGATGGGCATTTTCCAGCTCCATTCGGTTCTGGCGCTGATCTTCGTGACGATCTCACTGATCTGGATGGCCGACTACATGCGGCGTGGTCTTGCCGGGCGCCCCGGGCCAAAGCTGGGACCACGGGCGCGGCGGGTTCACTGGTGGATTCACCGCGCCATCATGTACGGGCTTTTCGGCGTGGCGATCACCGGGTTCCTTCTGGGCCTGACCGCGCCAAGGTTGCTCAAGGCCGGGGGGTTCCTGCCCTTCGCACCACCGCTGGACATGAAGCGCGCAAATGACCTGATTGGAACCTTCCACATCTATGAGTTCTACCTGTTGGGCGTGCTGGTTACCTTCCACGCCGGATTTCACATCTGGCGGCACTTGCGTGTTCGCGACAATGCCCTCAGGATCATGGCTCCGAAGGTATTGCATAGGTTTCTCTGAATGGCTGAAGTGATGGCCGAACACCGGTTTCCCTGCGATACCTGCGGGACGGACATGCGGTTTGATCCCGGCGCTGATCAGCTGATTTGTGACTACTGCGGCAATACAGAGGTGATTGGCGGTGGCAGCGCACATCCGATCCGCGAACAGGATTTCCGTGCCGCGATCCGGGCCGAGCTGCCAAAGGCCGATCTTGAGGAAACCCGCACAGTCGGCTGCGAAAACTGTGGCGCGACAGTCGAATATGACCCGACGATCCACGCCGCCGATTGTCCATTCTGTGGCACGCCGTTCGTGGCAGATACAGGCGTGTCGCGGCACATCAAGCCGCGCGGAGTTCTGCCGTTTGCCCTTACCGAGAAACAGGCACGTGACGCGCTGAAGGGCTGGTTGGGACGGCTGTGGTTTGCCCCCAGCGGCGTGCAGGAGTATGCGCGCAAGGGGCAAAGGTTGGACGGCATTTATGTGCCCTACTGGACGTTCGACGCGGATACGAAGTCGTCCTACGCCGGGCAACGCGGCACGGTGTACTACGAAACAAAGTCCGTGGTCCGTGACGGCAAGCGCCAGAACGTCCGGGTCGCCAAGGTGCGCTGGCAATCGGTTTCCGGCCGGGTGGCGCGGTTTTTCGACGATGTACTGGTTTTGGCCTCGCGCGCATTGCCCAAGCGTTACACAGATGGGTTGGCCCCTTGGGATCTCAGCCCGTTGGAGCCCTACCGGGTTGAATATCTCGCCGGGTTCCGAGCTGAAGCCTACAGCATCGAGTTGGAGGACGCCTTTGGTGAGGCGCGCGGCCATATGGACCGGATGATCGAACGCGACGTGCGGTTCGATATTGGCGGAGATCGCCAGCGCGTCGGGCAGGTCGATACGGATATTCGCGATCTGACGTTCAAGCATATTCTGCTGCCGGTCTGGCTGGCAGCCTACAAATATCGCGGCAAAAGTTTCAGGTTTGTGGTCAACGGGCGTACAGGCAAAGTGCAGGGGGAACGCCCCTATTCGCCGATCAAGATTGCGATTGCGGTGGTGGTCGGATTGGTGATTGCCGTAATCGTCGGGTTTGTCGCTGCGCAACAAGGCTGATCGAAGGTTAATTGTCTTCGATTAATCGTTTGTGCGTCGGGCGCTGGGCACGCTAAGGCGACGGCCAAAGATAATGGGAGTTTCGGATGATCCTCAGTTGCGGTGAATCACTGATCGACATGCTGCCGCGTGAAACTGCGGCGGGCGAGATGGCATTTGCGCCCTATCCCGGGGGTGCAGTTTTCAATACAGCGGTTGCTTTGGGAAGATTGCGCGCGCCGTCCGGGTTCCTCTCAGGTATTTCCAATGATCTGTTTGGAGCGAAGCTGACGGCGTCGCTGGCAGAAAGTAAGGTGGATACATCGCTCGCCGCGCGCTCGGATCGCCCCACGACGCTTGCCTTCGTCACTCTGACAGACGGGCAGGCATCCTATGCGTTTTACGATGAGAACACAGCCGGGCGGATGCTGGCGGTGGCAGATTTGCCTGACGTTCCTGATTCCGTCGAGGCAATGTTTTTTGGCGGTATCTCGCTGGTGGTCGAGCCGTGCGGTGCGACTTATGAGGCCTTGATGCTGCGCGAGGCGGGACACCGTGTCACCATGATCGATCCCAATATTCGCCCCGGCTTCATTCGCGACGAGGCCACTTATCGCGCCCGTATCGACCGGATGATTGCCGTGGCAGATGTCGTGAAGATCTCGGACGAGGATCTGAGCTGGATACTGGGGCCGGGTGACCCCGGTGACCAGGCACGGGCGTTGCTAGAGCGCGGCCCGTCACTGATCTGTGTGACGGAAGGCGCGAAAGGTGCGCGTGGGGTCAGTCGGGAGCATGACGTCTGGGTCGATGCCACAAAGGTCGACGTCGTGGATACTGTTGGCGCAGGGGACACGTTCAATGCTGGGGTCTTGGCGTCGCTACACACCGGGGATGCACTTTCCAAACCGGCAATTGCGGCGCTGAATGCAGATGCAATCCGGGCAGCTCTTGCATTGGGTGCGCAGGCAGCGGCGGTGACGGTCAGTCGTGCAGGGGCAAACCCGCCTTGGGCGCGTGAATTGGCATGAGGGCGCTGGTTCAACGGGTCAGCAAAGCGCGGGTTGAGGTTGGCGGGGCGACGATCGGGGCAATTGGTCCGGGGCTTATGATACTGGTTTGCGCCATGGACGGCGACGCAGAAGACGCGGCCGACAAACTGGCCGCGAAAATTGCCAAGCTGCGGATATTCAGGGACGACGACGGGCGGATGAACCGCTCAGTGCTGGATACCATGGGTTCCGCTTTGGTGGTTAGCCAGTTCACACTGGCCGCCGATACATCACGCGGGAACCGGCCCGGTTTTTCCGCTGCCGCCGCACCGGATGTGGGCGAACCGGCCTATGAACGCTTTGCTGCGGCATTGGCCGCACAGGGCATATCCGTGGCCACCGGACGGTTCGGCGCGGATATGGAGGTGCATCTGGTCAATGACGGACCAGTCACCATCTGGTTGGATAGCGCGGCCTAGGGTCCTGACCCTAGGCTTAATTGTTCTGATACTGGTTGTTGTTCGGAGTCTGCTCATTGGGCGCAGGCTGGCGCGGGATCCGCGCATCACAGGGGCGCGCACCGACCATCACCCATTTTCGCGCCCCGCCGCTTCCAGAATAGCCAAAGCCGACTTCGGTAATTCGCTTGTCGAGGATATTGCGGCGGTGCCCGGATGAGCGCATCCACGCCACGATCACTCTGTCACGGGTGGGTTGGCCGAATGCGATGTTTTCATTGGCGTAGCAGGCCGTATAGCCAGCGGCCTTGATGCGGGTCGTCAGGGTTCCGTTGTTGGGCGAGCGATGAGAAAAATAATCCCGGCGAACCATGTCGCAGGCATGGCCTTGAGCGGCTCGGTTCAGCTGGCTCGACAAGACCAGCGCGTGGCGCCCCGCTGCCGCACGTTCAGCATTGACGCTGGACAGCAAATCCCTCAGCGCCGATGCGGGCTGAATGCGGCAGTCCGATTGGGCGGCAGCCGAGGTTGCTACAACGGCCATGACGGCAAGGAAAAGCAGGATACGGGGCACAGAGAGAACTCGCGACAAGGGATACGTGGGGATGAGTACCACATTTCGCTGAAAAGGTTCATGAATTTTCTGCGGCGAATGCGGCTTGCGTTGAATATGCAGAGAGGTGAAAGTTCGTGAAGCCGCAGTCTTGTGATTTTTAAAGGAACTGACAATGCCCTATGTGCCAGCTGAAAACCGATATGACACAATGGCTTACCGTCGATGCGGTAGCTCCGGACTCAAACTCCCGGCTGTATCTCTGGGTCTGTGGCACAATTTTGGGCACGACACGCCGCATGCCACCAAGCGGGCGATCTGTCAGACAGCATTCGACGTCGGAATCACCCATTTCGATCTGGCCAACAACTACGGTCCACCTGCGGGCAGTGCCGAGGAGGCGTTTGGCGAGATTCTGGCAACGGATTTTGCTGGATACCGGGATGAGCTGATTATCAGTTCAAAGGCTGGCTACAACATGTGGGATGGTCCCTATGGCGAATGGGGCAGCCGGAAGTATCTGATCGCGTCCTGTGACGCCTCGCTAAAGCGGATGGGGCTGGAGTATGTCGACATCTTCTATTCGCACCGCTTCGACCCTGACACACCGCTGGAAGAAACAATGGGCGCACTGGATCAGATCGTGCGCTCCGGTAAGGCGCTGTATGCCGGAATCTCCAGCTACAATTCCGAACGCACGCGCGAAGCGGTGGCGATCCTGAAAGACCTCGGGACGCCCTGCCTGATCCACCAGCCGAGTTACAACATGCTGAACCGCTGGGTCGAAAAGGACGGATTGAAAGACACGCTTGCGGATTTGGGCGTTGGCTCAATTGCCTTCACGCCGCTGGCTCAGGGGATGCTGACAAAGAAATATCTTGGCGGCGTGCCTGAGGGCAGCCGCGCGACGCAGGGCAAATCACTGCGCCCCGAGATGCTGAGCGAAAAGGCGATCGAGAATATTCGTGGGTTGAACGATATTGCTGCGGCGCGTGGTCAGACGCTGGCACAGATGGCAATTGCCTGGGTTCTGCGTGACGGGGGGATCACCACGGCGCTGATCGGGGCATCCAAGCCCGAACAGGTGACAGATTGCGCCGGGGCGATTGGCAATCTGGAATTTACCGGTGACGAACTAGCGGCGATCGACAAGCTTGCCGACGAAGAGGCGATCAACCTTTGGGCGCAATCATCGGAAACAAAAGAGGGCGCGGCAAACCGTTAGGCTTGCGGCGCCCTCGAATTCCGTCTGACACGCAATCAGATGTTGATCAGGTCGCGATAGACGTGGTGCACGATGCGGTCACGTTCGATCCCCATGCGGGCAAGCTCAGCGTCAGATCTTGCCTGCAACAGACGCACGATATGAGTGCGGTCGCGGCTGTTCATAGCGAAAACGAATGCGCGGCCCAGCGCGTTGGTTACTTTGCCGAAACCGGCAATGATCGAGCTGCCGAACGGGGCGGTGTGGGTTACATAGGCCATTGGTCTTTTCTCTTTTCTCTGGTTTTCGGGAATTTCGCTCCCGTGTGACAGAGTTAGGACCAGTCATGACTGGCGAGTAGGTGGATAAGCTGCATGCCCGCGTTGCGTCTGGCGCAAGGCGCGTCAGGGGCGTTCCAGCATGTTGCGGAAGACGGATAGCTTTTCAGCGACCAGCCCAGCATCCCGACGCGCTTCGATATTCAGGCGCAGCAGGGGTTCGGTGTTGGATCGGCGCAGGTTGAAACGCCAGTCGGGGAATTCGGCGGACAGCCCGTCGAGGTGGTCGACGCTGACCGCGCCCTCCAGCATTGTGTTGGTGACCTCGGCGATGGCGGCATCGGCATCGTCGACGCGAAAGTTGATCTCGCCGGACGATGGGAAAGCGGCGCGCATATTGGCGATAATGGCGGAGAGCGGCTGGCCAAGTGCAGACATACGCGCGGCGACCAACAGCCAGGGGATCATGCCACTGTCGCAAAACATGAAGGCGCGAAAATAATGGTGCGCCGACATCTCGCCGCCATAGACGGCATCGAACCGGCGCATGGTTTCTTTGATCAGAACGTGGCCAGTGCGCGACACCTGCGCGACGCCACCGGCGCGGACGACCTCGGCCAGCGTGTTCCACTGGACGCGAGGGTCGTGAACGATGGTTCCTCCGGGCGCGCGGTCGAGCATCGCGGCGGCGAGAAGGCCAACGATGTATTCGCCATCCACAAAGTCGCCATTCTCGTCGAAGAAGAAACAGCGGTCGAAGTCGCCGTCCCATGCGATGCCGAGGTCGGCTTGGTGGACACGTACGGCTTCAGCGGTGACAGGCCGGTTTTCAGGCAGCAGCGGGTTCGGGATGCCATTCGGGAACGTCGAATCAGGGTCATGGTGCAGGCGGATGAACTCCAGCGGTGCACCGGCAGCGCAAAGCACCTCAGTCAAGGCGTCGAAGGTTGGGCCGGCTGTGCCGTTGCCGGCGTTGACGAGAATACGCAATGAAGGCAGCTTTGCGGGATTAATAAACGACAGCACACGCTGGCAGTAGGCCGCACGCGGGTCCTGGGTGGTGTATGCACCGTGTCGGCATTGGGTCGGCAATTCGTCGGACAGGACGCGGTCGTGTATCGCCTGCAATTGGCCTTGCGAGATCGGTGCCGCCCCGGCTCCGATCAATTTAATCCCATTGTCGCTGATCGGGTTATGCGAGGCGGTGATCATCAGCCCGCCACCCGCTTCCAGATGATCGGTGGCAAAATAGACTTCCTCGGTGCCGCACTGGCCGATGTCGGAGACGTCCGCCCCGGCTAGTAGCGCGCCCTCGGTAATGGCGGCGGCAAGCGCCGGGCTGCTTGCGCGACAATCGTGACCGACGACAATGCTGGATGCGCCCGTGGCGGCGACGAAGGCCGCGCTGATGCGGGTGGCAAGTTCTTCGGTCAGCTCATCACCGACCCGGCCCCGAATGTCGTAGGCTTTGAAGCACGCGAGGCGGGTCATTTTTGCGCGCCTTGGCGGTTTTCGTATCGGAATTCAGTGAAATCAGCTTGGAGCGCCTGCCCGGTGTGATCCTGTGCGGCCATGCCGACGAAGGCCCCGGTGAAATTGGCATGCTCGCCCTGACCAGCCTCATCCGACAAAGCCGAGGCATCAAGTGCCGGGCCAATCGACTGCCAGTTACCCTCTGGCGTCGCCCAGCGGAATTGCAGTTCGGCAAGGTCGACATCGACACCCAGCCTAAGAGGGCCATCCGGCACTGGAAGGCCGCTGCCCAGCGGGCGGTCGATCACCGGGTTTGGCCAGTTACCGGCGCAAGATTGAATATCCAGCACCCGGCGACCGGCATCGTCGCGGGTGAGGCAGAGGTAGTGGAATTGGTAGCGGTTGTAGTAGGCGGTCAACCCGGCCATCGAGAGGGGGTCTCGTGGGGCATAGTCGAGTAGCACCTCGGCCGAATAGCGCCAGCCGGTCTGGCGGCGTGCGATCAGCGATTGCTCAAACCACGAACCAATGCTTTCGCGCCCGGTCAGCCGCAGCCAGCCGGGGCGTGCGGTGGTCGAGAACAGGCGGTCCGGTTCGGGCGAACGGGGCCATTGGAAATCGCCGGGAAGGCCGTCGGCGAAATCGTATTTCTGTGAGTCTTCGGAATAGCCATCGGCGGCCACCTCTGGCCACTCGACAACGCGCAACCATCCGTCATCGTCCCAGCGACACCGCGCGATGCCGGTTTCGCGCCCCAGTGGGCAGCGGGCCAGGCCGGGCAGGGGGCGACCACAGAGGAAACTGTGCCAGACGTCCTCTCCGTCGCCGGTCACGAACTGTCCGTGGCCAATACGTTGCATTTGCGCGGTGGGATCGGTTTGGGTGAGGGGGTGCGTGTCGGGATGCACCTCGTAGGGGCCGGTCAGACTGCGGGATCTTGCGTGGGTGACGGCGTGGTCATAGCCGGTGCCGCCCTCGGCGGTGATCAGGTAGTACCAGCCATCGCGCCTGAAAATATGCGGCGCCTCAACCAGCCCGCGCTCGGTGCCCTTGTAGATATTGGTGATCGGGCCGGTCAGGCGCTGGGCTGAGTGGTCATATTCCTGCAGCAGGATACCACCAAACAGCCCGTTGGGCCGGTTGCTGGTCGCGGTCGTGCCGCGCCAATCCCAAATCATGTTGATCAGCCATTTTCGACCGTCCCGGTCGTGAAACAGCGATGGATCAAAGCCTGAGGAGTTGAGGTAAACAGGATCGCTCCACGGCCCATTGATCGCAGGCGCTGTGACCAGATAATTGTGGGCATCCTTATGGGTGTTTTCCGAGCGTTTTACATCCGTATAGATCAGCCAGAACAGCCCGTCCGCATGGCTGAGGCTCGGCGCCCAGACGCCGCAGTTCTCCGGGTTGCCGCGCATGTCTAACTGACTGGCACGGTCAAGCGGGCGCGCGGCGAGAGTCCAGGTCTCGAGGTCGGTCGAGGCGTTGATCTCGACGCCGGGAAACCAGGTGAACGTGCTGGTGGCGATGTAATACGTGCCATCGACGCGGCAAAATGACGGGTCCGGGTGAAATCCGGGCAGGATCGGGTTGGTGGGGGCCATCGTCTCGCCTTTTGGTCGTGGTTTGGCGGCAGACTACGGCGCGTGCGAGAAGTTGACCACTGGCGTGGTGGGAAATTCCGTTGGAATGCCGATAGAGGTTCTGGCCTGGAGCGGGCATTCGTTTTCTCGCAATACAAGCCTTGCACTTGTCAGCCCGTCGGTTGGTGATGCATCGGCCATTCGTGCCAATTGATGGTGAGGTTCGCCCGTCAATTCACAGAGTTACGCTGCCTTCACCAGTCGCCAACCCGCCCGGACGGGCTGGCGAGTGCACGGCGCCTTCGGCTCGATTCCAAGCACAAAAGAGCCCGTGCGAACGTCCGCTCAAGGCCATTCCAATATCGTCCACGTCGCTCGGCTGCTTCTGATCGCCCGGCAAAGTCCTGATCACCACCCCTCGTGCATCCTTGCCGTAGCCGCGTTATGGATTGATGGGGACTGGAACGGACAGAGTTAGATGGGTTTGCGATTTTTCTCGGACAAGGACCGCCCGGTGCATCTGGGCCCTTACCCGCTGGAGCGGCTGGAACGGGGCGCGATGCCGGACCTGGTCGCTATCGCGCCTGCGTCTCAGCTGAGTTTCCGCCGACCTGAGCGTCCGGAAAGCATCGTCAACGCCATGGGCGAGTATCAGGCGATGTTGGATGCGATCCGGGATGGGTTGGTGAACAAGGCGATGGCCGAAATCCCCGGTGATTTGACCGAGCGGGCGAACCACTTAAAGGCGTTCGGATATTTCTCAGATGCCTCGATGATCGGGGTCTGTCAGCTGCCCGACGCGGCGCGTTTAAGTACGCCGTTCCGCAACCCGGACATCGACCGGCTGGCGAAGGATTTGCGCACCAAGCAAACGAAAACCCTGGCATCAGGGATCGACGTCATTATGGCCGATCTCAAGGAGTCGATGGAGGCCCCACCGTCCAGTATCGACGGCCATACTCATGCTTTGGTGTTCCTCTACGAACATCACCGCGATCCCGACCCCGACGAACCGGGGGCCGAGTGGTTGTTTGATGCACAGAACCACCGGGCGTGCCTGAGGGCCAGCGAAACGGCGGTGGTGATTGCCAACTACATTCGCCTGCTGGGGTTTGACGCGAAAGCCCATTCGCCAACGACCAGCGATGTTGATCTGAACCGCCTGACGGTCGCCGCGGGGCTGGCAACGACCCAGGGCGGTGATCTGGTTGCGCCCTATATTGGAACTCGCTTCGGAGTTGCGGCGATCACGACCGAGATGCCACTGGCCATCGACGCGCCGCTACTTCCGATGGCCGACCAACCTTGGTTTCGGACTCAGGGGCCCGCGTGGTGGCTTGGCAAGGGATTTGCAAAGAGCGCGATGAACCGCGACCCCTACGCCAGGCGGCGCTATGTCGACGGGGCGCAGCCGTTCGAAAAGCTGAAGCGCGTCGAGACTCCGACGACCTACATCGACGAGCCCAACGTCGCTCGGGTTCCGAAGCGCGCCGACATGTTTGCCCGCGCGCAGTTTGGCGATATGGGCAAGTCGTTGCAGGATAACGCCAAGGGCGGTCATTACGCCCGGAAATCTGCGCCCTCATTTGCACAGCGCCGCGCATTGGGGGCGTTCGTGCTGATCCAAAATGGTGAGCCTGCAAGCGATGGCGCACGCCCGACCAATGCGGCTAAGAACGCTGCTAATCTAAAAGCGGCAACGTATTTTCTCGGCGTCGATGCCGTGGGCCTCAGCCGCTGCCCGGAGTGGGCGTGGTATTCCCACGACGCCGTCGGCGAACCGATTATTCCGCCACACGATCAGGCGATCAGCATGATCATCGATCAGGGGTATGAGACGATGGAGGGCGCGTCCGGTGACGACTGGATCAGCGTGGCGCAGTCGATGCGCGCCTATCTGCGGTTCTCTCTGCTGGGCGGGGTGATCGCCAAACATATTCGAAACCTGGGCTATTCCGCCAAATCGCATACGGTGATGGATGGCGAGGTCTTGCAGCCTCCGTTGCTATTGCTGAGCGGGTTGGGAGAGGTGTCCCGGATCGGTGAGGTGATCCTGAATCCCTACCTCGGGCCACGACTGAAATCCGGCGTGGTGACCACCGACATGCCGATGGATCACGACAGGCCGATTGATTTTGGACTTCAGCGGTTCTGCGAAAGCTGCAACAAATGTGCGCGTGAATGTCCCTCAGGGGCGATCACCGCCGGGCCGAAGCTGATGTTCAACGGCTATGAGATCTGGAAGTCTGACAGCCAGAAATGCGCCACTTACCGGATTACCACTCCGGGAGGGGCGATGTGTGGGAGGTGCATGAAGACCTGCCCATGGAACCTGGAAGGGTTGTTCGCCGAAGCGCCGTTTCGCTGGGCGGCGATGAAAATCCCCGCCGCCGCGCCGGTACTGGCGAAGCTGGACGACGCGGTAGGCAACGGCGGACTGAACGACGTGAAGAAATGGTGGTGGGATATCGAGCTGGAGGAGGACGGCGGGTATCGGCCCTCCAAGCATCCGCTGAACAGGCGCGATCTGCAAAAGGACCTCGACCTGAAGTACGAAGATCAGACGCTGGCGGTCTATCCCGCGCCTCTGGCCCCACATCCCTGGCCGTTTCCGTTTCCCATGGACCGTGAGGCCGGGATCGAAGCCTATCAGGGAATGATAACGGCTGAGGAATATCAGGCGCGGGCGGCGCAAGGTGAGCCGCCGATGCACCAGTATCCGAACCACGGCGATGCGCCGGTGGTTCGCGTCGAGATCACAAAAGCCGAGGCGATGTCGGGCGATGTTACCAAGTATGAATTCCGCAGCCTTGACGGATCCGACCTGCCGGAATGGAGCGCGGGTGCGCATTTGGACATTGTCGTCGCGCCGGAATTTCTGCGGCAATATTCGATGTCGGGCGATCCGGCAGACCGCTCAAAATATCAGATCGGTGTGCTGCGTGAGGACGGTGGGCGCGGTGGCTCGGTGCTTATGCACCGGATATTCTCGGAGGGGCGCAAGGTCTTCGTTTCCAAACCGATCAACCATTTCGAACTGGACGAGGCGGCGACCAAAACCTTCCTGATGGGCGGCGGCATCGGCATCACGCCGATGATCGCCTTCGCGCATCGGCTGGCAGCCATCGGCGCGGATTTCGAAGTGCATTATTCGATCCCCAACAGATCCGCTGCCGGGTATCTTGAGGACCTCGCGGCGTTCCCGTGGGCGGATCGGGTGCATCTTCATGTCTCCGACGAAGGCAGCCGCTGCGATCTGGCGGCCACTTTGGGCGCGTATCAATTGGGTTGGCACGTCTACACCTGCGGGCCGGATCGCTACATGGACGGGGTGGTTGCGGCGGCCGAGGCGGCAGGGTTCCCGGATGAAGCGCGGCATCTGGAGTATTTCTCGGTCCCCGATGTGCCGGACTATGTAAACTATCCTTTCACACTGAAGCTGGCGAAATCGGGACGGGAATTGCATGTGCCTGCGGATAAATCCGCCACGGATGTTCTGACCGAGAACGGCATATCCATCGACGTGAAATGCTCGGACGGTTTGTGCGGAGTGTGTAAATGCGGTCTGGTCTCAGGAGAGGTTGAGCACCGGGATTTTGTGTTGTCCAAGAAACAGAAAGAAACCGAGGTGATCCTTTGTCAAAGCCGCGCGGCCAAAGCAGATGGGGTGATTGAAGTTGATCTTTAAGTGGCTGGCCGTCAGCTGAACTTGTGCTCAGCGCGGAACCGTTTCGCCCATTCTTCGCTGGTTGCGTCGGCGAGTTTCGCGACGGACGGGCGGATGTGCCGTGCTGCTTTCTGATCAACGCTCAGCAAATCCAGAACCGTCGCCAGCGTTGCAATCGGGTGTGCGGACAATTCGTCGTAGGTCACACGCAGCGGGTGAATGTCCTGCCCATCAAACCAATCGAGCCATGCCGCATCCAGAGCCGTCACCTCGGCCAGGGATTTTGCGATCGCTTCAGGATCGTATGACGGCCCCCGCGACGGCGACAGGCGTTCCAACTCGGACCCGTCTGCAGCCCTATGCCACAGTCCAGTCTGGGTAGCCTTCACCAGCGAAATCGCTTGGGAGAGCTTGTCCTGCCGGGTCAGGTGAATGAACCGGGTGGGGCCGAATGTGGCCTCGATGCGGTCAGGGTCGGTCATCGTTCCGGGGCACAGTAAGGCGAGTTGCCGCATGAAAAACGCGAAACTCCTGCGTTGCATCCGCAAGCCGAACAGGCCGGAATCGCCCGATCCACGTTTGCGCGCTGCTGTGAATATTGCGTCGAGCGTGTGCCAGTCCGAGGCGAATGAATCCTCATTTAGATCATAGGTTTTCAGCCATGCACCTATGTCCGGTTGGTGGAAATGAGAGTCCGGGTTGCCAGCGCGCTTTGTCGCGGCCAGCAGTTTGCATAGAAGGGTGCTGCCACTGCGCGGACTTGTGCAGATCACGTAGGCCTTCGGCCGAATTGTCATCCGGTCACCGCATCCCAGATCAGTTTCGCGGCTAAAAGGCTCAGGATCACCAGCACAATCCGGTCGAAGGTGGCGGCGGAAATTCGGCGCGCCAGCCAGGCTCCGATCGGCATGAAAGCAAGTAGCGGGATCAATGCGAACAGACTGAGGATTGCGAGATCCCAAGTCATCAGCCCCAGCGTCACCTGTAATGGGACTTGAACAAGTGCCATGCACAAGAACGCCAGCGACACGACGGCGATGAATACCAACCGTTCCAGCCGTATTGCATTCAGAAAGCTGACCATCACCGGTGCGGAAACGCCTGAGGCACCTTGAAGCAAACCAGCCAATACGCCGACTGGTATTGCCAGTTGAGCAGTAATGCGCGTGCCCAGCCGCCAGTTTGGGCGCGCGATCCGAAGTAGAACAAAGGCAATAACCGACCCTGCGACCCCCAGCGACAGGGCCGGGCCAGACAGTTGGGACAGCGCCACCGTGCCCAGCAGGGCGCCTATGCCGCCGGCCAGCCCGAACAGCCAGAATACCCGCTTTCCGGGGAGCTGGCCTCGATACGCCCAGAACTGCCAGATATTTGTGATCAGGTTTGGCAGCACCATCAGCACCACCGCCGTGCGCACATCGAAGACCGTCGCCATGACCGGCACCGCCAGAATCGGAGAGCCAAGCCCGATGGCACCTTTCAGCAGGCCGCCGAGTGCCAGCGCCGTAAAGATTGCCGCGATGGCGAAAGGGTCAGTCATCGTGGCCTCGATCAATCTTGGATGCAGCGCGGGTCGACACCTGTCCGATAGCGCGGCGCAGGCCGCTTCCTATTTCGGTACGAAGAATTTTTCCAAGTCACTATCCACTCCCAGACAGCTTGACATCACAACAATTCACCCAGCCTATATGCAAATGAATATAATTTGCGATGCGCCGCGGTTTGATCCGATGCGCACCGCTGTTGGGGGTAGGTCTTGGACGATAGTTTCGAGCTTTATGACTTGAAGGTCGAGGTTGTCGCTACGGACAAGCCCATGGTTTGTGATCATCCGGAAGGCAGCTATTTCCACGTCGTCGGAGAGATGCTGATTTTTCCGCCCGAACGTCCGCGGATCGCAATGTATCCGCTGGCCGCTCTGCTTCCGTTCTTTCCCGCCAAGCAACGCCCGACCCACGACCATGATTGGATGACCACGGACGCCGAGATTGCCTGCCCCGACCCGCATTGCGGGGCGCGGTTTCGGATCACCCGACTGGAAAAATCGACGTTCAGCCATGCCGAGACGACGCGGGTTCCTTTGCCCGGGGCAAGCGATGACTGAGGTTCCCACAGTCGAGATGCGCCTCGGCTATGCCGCCTCGCGCCTTATCCGGGGCGGATGGCAGCTGGCCGGTGGTCATGGGGCGGTCGAAACAGCGCGCGCCGCGGAAGACATGGTCGCATTCTACGATGCCGGTATCACAACGTTCGATTGCGCGGACATCTATACCGGGGTCGAGGAAATCTACGGCGAGGGTCTGCGCCTTCTGGCCAATCAGCGCGGGGCCGAAGCCGCGGCGCAGGTGAAAATCCATACGAAGTATGTCCCGGACTATGATAGCCTCGCTGAACTGTCGCCTGCCGACGTGCGGCGGATCATCACCCGGTCTTGCGCACGGCTGGGGCGGGAGCGCCTCGACCTCGTGCAGTTCTACTGGTGGAACCCGGAAATGCCGGGGGTTGAGAAGATGGCCGGGTATCTGGCCACGTTGCAAAGCGAGGGGCAAATCGACCGGATCGGGGTCACCAACTTTGACGAGGCGAGGATGGCGCAGGTGTCGGGCGCGCTGGATCTGATGTCGAACCAGGTACAATTTTCTCTGTTGGATCGACGTCCAAAAGGCGCGTTTGCGGAGTGGTGTCGCGCGAACGATGTCTCGATCATCGCCTTTGGAGTGCTGGCGGGTGGCTTTCTGACCGATCACTGGCTGGGCCAGCCGGATCCTGGCTTCGAGTTCGAAAACCGCAGTCTGATTAAATACCGCCTGATTATCGAAGAATTCGGCGGCTGGGACGCGTTTCAAGTGCTGCTGGGAACCCTGCGTAATATCGCCGACCGACGTGGCGGCGACATCGCTGCTATTGCCACCCGCGCGATGCTGGACGACCCGGACGTTGCCGCCTGCATCATCGGCGCCCGCTATGCGCGGCATCTGCCTCGGCTGCTAGCGGCGCTGGAAGTGGACCTTGACGATGCGGATCGGGCCGAGATCGAGGCGCTGCAGACCGCCGCTCCCGGTCCATCCGGCCCGGTCTACGGGTTGGAGCGTGACAAGACCGGCGCGCACGGACGGATCATGAAGTATAACCTGAACGAGGGCGCCGCGTGAGCCTGCTGGCCCTATCTGGCGTCACCAAGCGGTTCGATGGCTTTACGGCCGTGGACGGCGTGAGTTTCGAGGTTGCGAAGGGCGCAATCGGCGGGCTGATCGGGCCGAACGGGGCCGGGAAGACGACGCTGTTCAATACGCTCGCAGGAATCGAGGTGCCGGATGAGGGCGCAGTCTCGCTGGATGGAATTCAGATTTCTGGCCGCGCGCCGTACCGGGTGTTTGCCGCCGGGCTGGCGCGGACCTTTCAGATCCCGCGGCCGTTCCCGGAAATGTCGGTGCTGGAAAACTGCATGATGGTGCCGAGCGCGCAGGCCGGAGAGGCGTTCTGGGCAAACTGGTTCCTGCCCGGGAGGGTCGGGGCCGAGGAACGCGCCACCCGCGCAAAGGCCGAAGAGATCATCGACTTCTGCGGCTTGACCCGCGTGCGCCGCGATGCGGCCAGCACTCTGTCCGGCGGGCAGTTGAAACTGTTGGAGCTGGCGCGGGTGTTGATGGCGGACCCCAAGATCATCCTGCTGGACGAACCCGCCGCCGGGGTGAACCCGTCGCTGATGCGCGATCTGGTGGATAAGATCGTGGCGCTGAACGACCGTGGCCACACGTTCCTGATTATCGAGCACAATATGGACGTGGTCATGTCGATTTGCGATCCTATCATGGTGATGGCCCAAGGCCGGCTGATCTATCGCGGTGACGCTGCGGGCGCGCGAGCCGACAAGGCGGTGCTGGATGCCTACCTGGGGGACGTGCATTGACCCGCCGCCTGACCGCCAGCGGGATTGTCGCGGGTTATCGCCCCGACCTGCCGATCCTGCACGGGGTCAGCGTCCATGTCGACGCGGGCGAGGTGATGACGATCATCGGTCCGAACGGGGCCGGGAAATCGACCTTGATCAAGGCGATTGCCGGGTTGGTGACGGTCAGCGCCGGGACGGTCGAGATCGACGGCGAAGATCGCACCGGCACGCCAGCGCACCTGCTGGCCGGCGCCGGGGTCGCCTACGTGCCACAGACGGGCAACGTCTTCACGACCCTCACGATCCGCGAGAACCTAATTGTCGGTGGCGCGGCATTGGCGAAGGCCGAGGCTTTGGCGCGGATCGACGAGATTTTCACGCAATACCCGATGCTTGCTGCGAAACGAGCCGAAAAGGCGCGAGTCTTGTCGGGCGGGGAACGCCAGATACTGGCGATCGCGCGGGCGCTGCTGACCAGCCCCCGAATCATCCTGTTGGACGAACCGACTGCTGGTCTGTCGCCGATGGCCGCCGCCGAGCTGTTCGATCTGGTGCGCGGGCTGGTTGCTGACGGGGCGGCTGTGCTGATGGTCGAACAGAACGCCAAAGCGGCGTTGAAGATGTCAGATCGTGCCTACGTGCTGGCCGAGGGCGAGAACCGGATCGACGGGGTCGCCTCGGACCTGCTGGAAAATGACGAGATCGGCCGGATTTTTCTCGGCGCACGACCGGAGGATGTCGCATGATCCTGCAGCACACCGCCGACGGCATCTTGTCGGGCGCGATCATCGGGCTTGGGGCGATCGGGCTGAGTTTCACCATGAAAATACTTCGGTTTGCGAACTTCAGCCACTCCGAACTTCTGACCTGGGGCGCCTATTTCGGGCTGATCTTCATCTCGGTCGCAACCGCCATGGGCGGCTTTGGCGGCACCTTCGGCCCGCTGTCTTTCGGTTGGCCACTGATCCTGGCGCTGGTTTTTGCTGCCGTGGCGACCAGCCTGCTGGCGCTGCTGCTGCATCATCTGATTTTTGAACGCCTGGCCAAAGTCACGGGGCACATGACGATGGTGTTCGCCAGTTTCGGGGTGGCGTTGCTGCTGAGAAACGCCGTGCTGCTGATTTTCGGGGCCGATCCGATCTACTACTCCAACACACTGCAATTCGCGGTGAAACTGCCGGGCAACGTTCGTGTGCTGCCGGATCAGGTGTTCCTGCTGGGGCTGACCATTGTGGTCGTCATCGCCCTGCACCTGTTCCTCACCCGTTCCCGCACCGGCATTGCCATGCGGGCCACGGCGGAAAGCCCCGATTTGGCGCGGGTCAGCGGCGTGAATGTCAACAACGTGGTGCGCTGGGTTTGGGTGATCGGAGCTTCCGGCGCGGCGGTGGCTGGGGTGCTTTATGGCCTGACCGTACAGCTGCGCCCCGAACTGGGCTTCGCGCTGATCCTGCCATTGTTCGCCGCCGCCATTCTCGGCGGCGCGGGCAGTCTCTATGGCGCGGTCCTTGGCGGCCTCATCGTCGGCCTGTCGGAAAACCTGTCTGTGATGATTATCCCGACCACCTACAAACCCGCCGTGCCGTTCCTGCTGATCCTCGCCATCCTCTACTTTCGCCCCCAGGGGCTGTTCGGAGAGAAGTCATGATTGGCGTCCTCAGCTACCTGATCTTCTTCCTGATCCTGGCGCTGACTTTCGGGATCGCGGTGATGGGGCTGAACCTGCAATGGGGCTTTACCGGCCTGTTCAACGCAGGTGTCGCCGGTTTCCTGGCGGTGGGCGGGTATACCCATGCGATCCTGACCGGCCCGGCCCGCGACGCGGTGTTCGGCGGGTTCGAACTGCCGTTCATCGTCGGCCTTCTTGGTGCGATGGTGGCGGCCGGGGTGGTGGCAATCATTGTCGGCCTCGTGACATTGCGGTTGCGCGATGAATACCTGGCGGTGGCGACATTCGGCATCGCCGTCAGCATTCAATTGGTGGCGGTGAACTGGGAGTACATGACGGGCGGGACGCTGGGGTTGATCGGTATTCCGAACCCCTCAAAGGTACTCGCCGACGGACCACTTAGGCAGAACGCGATTTACCTGGCGCTGGTCGTCGGGGTGACGTTGCTGGCCTACATCGGCCTGCAACGCATTGTGCAATCGCCCTGGGGAAGGGTGTTGAAGGCAATTCGGGAGGATGAAGTTGCCGCCTCAAGCCTCGGCAAAAACCCCACTCGGGTGCGGCTCGAGGCCTTCACGCTGGGGTGTTCGCTTATGGGGCTGTCAGGCGCACTCTACGTTGGTTTCATTGGCTTTGTCGGGGCGACGGATTTCCTGCCGATCATCACTTTCCAGATCTGGACCATGCTGATCGTCGGTGGCTCGGGCAACATGAAGGGTGCGATTCTGGGCGCTATGATCGTCTGGGGTGTCTGGACCGGCAGCGGCTTTGCGATCTCGAAAGTCGTAGCACCTGAATGGCAGGCGCAAAGCGGTGCTTTGCAGGCGGTGCTGATTGGGCTTATCCTTGTCCTCACGTTACTTATGCGCCCCAAGGGGATGATTGGCGAAGACGTGACCGTCAGCCGCCACGCAACCGATCTTTGAATAAAGCGACCGGGAAACGGTCCGATATGACAACGAGGCCAACAAGGAGAGAAAGATGACGGGATTAATCAAGGGCTGCGCACTCGCGCTGGCGGCAACGATCTGCATCGCTGGCGGGGCAAACGCCCAGGACTGTCCGGTGAAGCTGGGCGCTATCCTGCCGGTGTCCGGCCCGATGGGCCAGGTGGGAGAGCGGATCTCCAACACCGGCGCCTTTGCGGTGAAACTGTTCAACGAAGCGGGCGGCGTTAAGGGCTGCCCGGTCGAATACGTGTTGCGCGACACGCAGGGCCAGTCGGCCATCGGGGTGGACGCCGCGAAATCGCTGGTCGATCTGGAAGGCGTCGCCGCGCTGATCGGCGCGGTCAGTTCAGGCGTCAGCCTGCCGGTGCTGACCTCGGTCGCGGTGCCCTCGAAGGTGGTGCAGGTGTCCTGCTGTAGCTCGTCGGAATCCTTCACGGCGCTGGCCGAAGAAGGCAAGACCGAGGGTTATTGGTTCCGCACCTATGCGACCAACCGCAGCCAGTCGGCGATGGGCGCGAAACTGGCCATCGACAGCGGGTTCAAGAAGACCGCCGTGATCTATGTGAACACAGACTTCGGTGTCGGCCTGGCCAAGCGGTTCGAGGACGACATCGCCAAGCTGGGTGGGACGATCACCTCTTCCGTCGCCTACAACGAAAGCCAGCAAAGCTATCGTGCTGAGGTGACGAAAGCGCTGGAGGGGGAACCGGACTCGCTGTTCCTGGTGGCCTTCCCGGTGGATGGTGCGACGATCACGCGTGAGTGGCTGGCTCTTGGTGGCACCGATAATCTGATCGTGAACAACTCGCTCAGGTCAGATGACTACATTCAGGCGGTCGGGGCGCAGTATCTGACTAACCTCGTCGGCTATGATAGCGCGCAACCGCGTGTTGCCTCGGTCGATACGTTCAACGAGCTGTTCGAGGCTGAATTCGACGGCCCACCCGATGGGCCCGGCCTACACTCGGTCTTCGACGCGGTGAACGTGGTGCTGCTGGCGATGGAGCAGTCGGATGAGATAACCGGCGACAACATCCGCGAAGGCATCCGCGCCGTGACAGCCGATGGTGGCACCGAGGTTTATCCCGGCGTCGAGGGCATTCAGCGCGCTAAAGAGCTGATCGCGGCGGGCGAAGCCATTCGCTATGTGGGCGCGACCGGTGCGCTGCAGTTCGATGCGAACGGCGATGTGCAGGCCCCGAAGATGACCTGGAAGCTGGACGGAGAGACCAACGTCGAGACCGGCTATATGTCGACCGAGGAAGTGGCCGAGCTGATCAAGATGCTGGACGCCAACTGATCGGATCAACAACCGGGGCCGGGCGTATGGTGCGCCCGGCCCCACTCTTGGAAAGGCATCGAATGCCGCGAACTCACGTTTTTTCCGGCTCGATCTACGAAGAAATGGCCGGGTACGCCCGCGCGGTGATCGTTGGCGACGCGATTTATGTGTCAGGCACCGTTGGCGTCGATTTTGCGACTGGGGAACTGGCAGACGGGGCCGAAGCGCAGACGGATAGGGCGTTGGATACGATCGAGGCGGCACTGGTTGAGGGAGGATCGTCGCTGGGCGATATCGTCCGTGTACGCGTTTATGCACCCGATGCAGGTGATGTTGCCGCGATTTCGGGGCGACTGAAGGCGCGGGTCGGTTTCACCTCGCCAGCTAATACGACGATCTGTGCACCGCTTGCCGTGCCGGGTGCGCATGTGGAGCTTGAGGTGGAGGCGATCCGCGGTTCGGCCAACCCGACATGAGCGATACGGATACAGTCTCGGTCGTCATCGACGCCCGGGCAAAAGAGGTGTTCGACTTTATGGCCGATGCCGGAAAGCTGACTCTCTGGTCTTTTGGCACGTGGAAGATTGCGCATCGCGACGATGGGCTTATTGAGGGTCGCGCATTGGCGAATGACGCGGCGATTTTGCTGAGGATTGATCCTGACCCCGCACGGCTGCTGATCGACTATCACCTTGGTGACACACCCGACGACATGCAGCCCAGAATCTACGCACGGATTGTGCCCGGCGCGGTGAGTGGGCAACCAGATGACGCAGCCGTTTTGATTCTTACAGCGCTGCGCGACGGCGCGATGGATGATGCGCGTTGGGCCCGAATGTGTCGTGCACACGCATTTGAACTCGACACGATCAAAGCGCTGATTGAAAGCGGTTATGACCATCGAATAACGTAAGATACTGATTTGGATTGATATTGCCTGGTTCGTTGTGGTATCGGCGCGCTGAATCAAATTAAGGAACAAATTAAGAACTTTTTTAGATTTACGGCCCGATAACCAAAGTGAACTGGCGAGTCGCTGACCGAACAGCGCCGCTGGGAAACAAACGGGGAAGGCGGGCGAATGTCTGACACCACACCAATCCTAGTTACCGGCGGGGCGGGATTTATCGGCGCAAGGCTGGCGCGACGGCTGGCACGTCTTGGTCATCCGGTGACGGTTTTCGACACGTTTTCCGAACAGGTCCACGGCAACGGCAGTGCTGCGCGCACCGGCGTAGCAGTCGATGGAATCAACGTCATTCAAGGCGACGTCCGCGACGGCGATCTTATCGAACGCGCCCTCAGGGCAAGCCGGGCGCGGGTGGTGATCCATCTGGCGGCAGAAACCGGCACCGGTCAAAGTCACACGGAGCCGGCGCATTATGTCGATGTAAACGTCACCGGGACCGCGCGTCTGGTCGAGGCGATCCGCGAAGTCGGCGGCATTCGCCGTGTGATCCTGTCGGGTACACGTGCAGTCTACGGCGAAGGCGCCTGCGTGGACCGCGCTGGACTACGCGTCGCGGCAGTTGCCCGGCGCGAGGCTGATCTTGCGATTGGGGACTATGCCCCGAAGGACAAGGTTGGGCGCAGCCTTCGACCAGTTGCAACGGCCTCGGACACTCCGGCTGCGCCGACATCAGTCTATGCCTCGACCAAACTAATGCAGGAATATCTGCTGACACAGGGCCTTTGGGGCAGCGAGACCCACGTTGGCCTGATGCGCCTGCAAAATGTGTATGGTCCGGGTCAGACGCTGAACAATCCCTACACCGGTGTGCTGTCTGTCTTTGCGCGCAAGATCGCGGACGGTGAGAAACTTGAGGTGTTCGAGGACGGGGCGATTACCCGTGATTTCGTCTATGTGGACGACGCGGTGGAAGCTTTCGTGAGCATGGTGCAGACGCCCATTGTGACCGCACAACCTATCGATATCGGCTCTGGCAAAGGGGCAACTTTACTCGAGGTTGCAAAGAAACTTCTGGAAACAATGGATGCGGACCCGGACGCGCTGCGCGTAACGGGTGCATTCCGCCCCGGCGATATCCGACATGCACTGGCCGATATTTCCGCAGCCAAGGCAGTGCTGGGCTGGCACCCCAACGTCGCGCTGGATTCAGGTTTGATCAGGTTTGCAGAATGGGCGATTGCAGCGCCAAGAACTGCGGTGGCCTGAGATGCCAGGAAGCACTCCCCAAGAAGCAAACTGGGCGCATGCCGTTCGCGGGGCGGGCACGGGTTCGAAGTCGTTCGTGCAATGCGCGCCGAAATTTCAGACCGACCTCTTGGTGAGAAAATGCGGAGCGAGTGCCAATGATTGGGCATCTGCAGGACAGGCCCACAGCAGCCGGTGGCGGTCAATTCACAGCCTTTGTCGATCCACGTTCGTTGGCTACGGGGACGCGCCATGCCGATAATCATTTCAATTCCGGCCTGTGTTCCGGTTCCTGATTGGACCGCAATGTGTGCCGCGTCTGCTGCACTTTTGGCAGACGCCGGATGGCATTGCGTCACGTTGGACGATCCGGCGGCAGTGCAGGACACCGTGGTCGCCTCCGCAAGCCGCCAGGCTTGTGAGCGCGATCTTGATTTGCTGTTGGTAGGGATTGGCGCATCCGTCACCACTCCGGCAATTTTGGCGGAAGTTGGCAAAGGGCACAGCGCTGAGGTTGCAACAGAGGTTGTGGTTGCGCTCGCCGATCCACTGGATGTGCTTTGGCACCACTGGACGAATACCGTGGCCAACGGTTTTGTAACGCCGCTGAACCGAACGCTCGACGATGTGATGTGTCGGCCTGAGACTCTGCCCGACCTGGTCCCCATTGCCAGCCTTGCCCCTCTGATCGCAGCAGAGCGCATCCGTCTTCATACCGTGGCGATGGCGCATCTTCAGGTGCCGATCCTAAACCATATTTTTCGGGATGTGTTGAATGTCTGTCGTTCGATGGAGGCCGCGGCAAATACGCAGGTCTCTCAGGATGTATACGCAAATGCCACGATCGCACTGAGTGATGCACGGCGTCTGATCTCAACGGTTCTGTTTCGCGACGCAGGAGTTACAGACACGAAAGCGCGGGCCGCAGCTGTGGCGGAGATTCCGGACATGAGCATTTCGAGTCTCGCCCGTCTGATGGCCGAAAAATCAGGGATTGCGCGTCGAGACGTCGCGCTGTGCTTGCCCAATGAACTGGTCGATGGTCAATCGGCGCTTTTTTCCAAGCTCGCCGGGCGCTGGACGATGAGGGACATCGCGGAATCTGACCTTAGTCGCGGCCAGGCAGATCTGTCGTTCTATGACGCTGATGCCGCACTGAGTGTGAAGGAGGTCGCTGATGCTGCCAATGAACTCGCCGGGCAGGTGCACGGAGTGGTCCTTGATGCCGATCAATCAAGCCGGCCATCGCAACCAAGCGGTGCCCGAACTGCAATAAAATCAGACGCCGTTACGCCAACCAAAGATCAGCCACGCCTGCTAGTGCTTGGCCACAGCCATATCGGTGCCTTTGATTTGGCATGGAAGGCGCAAGGCCCGGAAAATCTCGGGCTGGCTTATCGTTCGGCGCATCTGAATGCACCACGCTTCCAGCCGAATTTCGAGCAGGCCAAGGGTGGGAGGCGCGTTGCTCCGGGGTTCCGTGCGGCGCTTCATGATTTGCTGCAGACCGAAAAACCGGATCTAATCGTGGCTTTGCCAATGGGCAACGAATACAACGCCGTCGCGATGACCCGGGTCGGACCGCTGTTCGAGTTTTTCGCGCCCGGAGACACGACGCAGCCCACGCCGGGTGTTTGCCAGATCCCCTACGCAATGATGCGTGATCAGATCGCGACATTAGCCCGGCGCAACGCTCTGCTGATCCTTTCAATGATTTCAGAGATCGCAGATTGCGAGGTGATATCGTTGCCACCGCCGCCGCCCATCTTCGACGAAGATCACATCCGGGCGCATCCGGGCCGATTTGCGCAGGCCGTATCCGAATCCGGGCTTAATCCGGCGGATCTGCGGTCGCGCCTTTGGACGCTTTACGTTGATGTTCTGGCCGACGCACTTGCAGCAATAGACACCGAACTGTTCGAGTTGCCCGATGCCGTGTTCGATTATCATGCAGGCCAGCCGTTTCTAGCGGCTCCGATGCGTGCGCAGGATCCAACGCATGCCAATGCAAGCTATGGGGCCATCGTGCTTGCGGCACTTGCTACACGATTGGTCCCCGCCAGGGCGGACGCCGCATGAGCAGTGCAGCACACCCCTATTCAGCGCTTCCGGACCACTGCTTCTGGTCACGCGCGCATGGCACAGGTCAGCCGCTGGATCCTATGCCATCGAATTCTGACAATACGGCAGATGGTTTTACGAGGCACAGTGAGTTTCACTTAACTCGCACGACCCGGATCGCAACGGCCGGAAGCTGTTTCGCGCAACATATCGCGCGTTACTTGCGCAAAGGAGGCTTTTCGGTTCTTGACGGCGAACCGAGCCATCCGGTCATCGCTCCGGAAATCGCGGCACGACATGGCTATGGCATTTTCTCGGCCCGATACGGGAATATCTATACAGCCCGCCAGTTGCTGCAGCTTATGCAGCGTGCAACGGGTGATTTTTGCCCGGTTGAAGATCGCTGGATCGGAGATGGCGCGCAGCTGATTGACCCGTTCCGACCAACGCTTCAACCCGGTGGATTCTCTGACGCGGCCACATTTGAGGCCGACCGGAGCCGGCACTTTTCTGCCGTGCGCGACGTCATGCGCCGGGCCGATGTGCTGATTTTCACGCTTGGATTGACGGAAGCTTGGCGCGCCCGCGAAGACGGCGCGGTCTACCCGCTTGCCCCTGGTGTTGCAGGCGGAAAATTCGATCCAGATCGCCATGAGTTTGTAAATTTTTCGGTCGAAGATACCGTCGCGGACGTCAACGAATTTTTGAAACTTGTGAGGCTCGAGAACCCGGCGCTGCGCGTAATTCTGACGGTTTCGCCCGTTCCACTGGCTGCCACAGCGCGCGCCGATGCGCATGTTGTGGCCGCGACCGGCTATTCCAAAGCTGTTTTGCGTGTCGCCGCCGAGCAACTGGCGCAAGGCGACGCAGGTATTACATATTTCCCGTCCTATGAGATCATAACCGCCGCCTCGGTGCGCGGGCGCTATTTTGGTGCAGACTTCCGTTCCGTCGAGCAGGTCGGCGTCCGACATGTCATGGAGGTCTTCTCACGGCATTTCACGCCGGAGATTGCCGAGCAATCGGGCGCCGACACAACCGGCCAGCAAACGAAAAGGCCTGGCGACTTGGCATTGATCGCGGCCCGGCGTGTGGAACGCGCACTGGATGTCATTTGCGACGAGCAGCAGCTTGATGAGGTAGCGACATGACTCTGCTGCAACAGATCGGTACGGACTGTGCGGCCCGCGTGGTTGGTCTTTATAGCTATCCGAAAAGCGGCAACACGTGGGTGCGTTCGATCATCGCAGCGGCTTGCGGGATGCCGGACGATCCAGGAACGCTTCAGCGCTATGTGACCGACACGCACAAAGGACGCGTCATGGCCGATCCCTGGGCATTCCAGGGGCGCGATTGGTATTTTTACAAGTCGCATCATCAGCGGGTTCTGACTCGGCACAAAGGCGACCAGTTTGCTACTGATCGGATTGTGTCGATCCACCGAAACCCGTTGGACGTCTTTGTTTCCTACCTGAATTTTGTATCCGGTAATGTATCGCCACAGGCTGGGTCAGCACTGCCGTTTCGCTTCGCGTCCGTCGGCGATCTGTCGAATGCTCAAATGGAGACACTGTTCGCAATATTTCTGGAACATGGCACTCTCATCCCGCAAAATCGGCTGTTCGGGTCTGTTTTTGGCCACTGGGCAGCGTTCTCTGCGCGCGCAGAGTCGCATGGTGACGTTTTGATCCTGCGATACGAAGATCTTGAGGATGATTTTGCCCATCAGGTGGCCCGACTTTGCGGTTTCGTCGGGTTGCGTGACGTGAACCTCGAGGCGACATTTCGTGGCGCGGATCGGCGCACTGCCGCGAACGGAAAGTTCTTTTGGAAGCGCGCGAGCGGTGGCCACAGAGACCATTTGAGCGAAGGACAAATTGCGCGGTTCTATGATCGCCACGGTGCGGCGATGCACGCAATGGGATATGGGCTTTGATTGGTAATTCCGAGGCCTACGGCAGCGTCATCTATGTCGTCCTGCCGGGGCAGCTGGATGCTCCGCATGTGAGGTTGGCACTGACGCGCCTGCGGGCCACGACGAATAATCTGATCCTCGTGGCCGAGGCCGCCGAAGCAGAGCGCTCCGTAGCAGCTTTGGGCAGCGCCGCCCCGGACAGAATTGTCACTCATGATAAATTGCAGACCTCGCGGGCAGGGTATCGCGCCGGGATGCTGTCACTTTTGGATGGAACCGGCCCAATCGGATCGGTCATGCTCGGCGGTGGCCATGTTTTTGGACCAATCGTCGGATCTGACGATTTCCCCCTCCCAGAGGACCCGGATTGGGACGTTTTCGCGCCCTACTGGCACCGCCCTGCGCTGGACCCGCGCCTTAAGAATCTGACACGTCAGGAGCGCATTGCATCGCTCGACCTTACTATTCTGTCCGCAGCGGTACTGGCACATCCTGATGCTTTCAGATTCTGGGACAGTTTTGACCCAAGCGGAGATCACTGGAACGAATTTCTCAACTGCGACCTGGCGTTCTCGCAATGGGCCAGCGAGAACGATTTTGGCATCGGTTATGCGATGTCGGCCGAGCGTTTGGAGACTGCCGATCCACGTCTCTACGAGGCGCACCGCCTGATGAGCGATGGTGCACCTTGCCTGCCGCTGGCCCTTTTGACGCTTGATCCGTTGTTACATGATCTGAATGCGATCGAGCTGCGGCGTGCCTTGTCCAGTCTCCGCGCGCGCGATCAGGCGATGTATGACGCAGTCAATGCCTTTGCGGTGCGCAATATCAAACCGCGTGATTATGCGGCGGTCGCGGATCAATATGAAATAGTGGCAGACAAGCCAACCGACCCATGCAAGTCAGAGTGGAGTTTTGGACCTGTCGCAGTGTTCATTCACGCGTTCTATGCTGAAATGATCGAGGATTTTTGGTTGCTAACGCGGCGGCTTCCGTGCGCGGCGCAGCTCTACATCACCACCGCGACAGCCAAGGATCAGTCGGAGATCGGCGACTATCTGATTGGGCGAGGACTAAATGCAAAGAGTTTCACGATCCGGGTGGTGGAGCAGAATCGTGGTCGCGACATGTCGTCGTTGTTCATCACCTGGCGCGATGTGATCCTGGCGCGCAAGCATCAGGTGGCGCTGCGGCTACACTCCAAACGGACCCCGCAGGTATCGCGCCGGGTTGGTGAAAGCTTCAAAGCACATCTTTTCGACAACCTTATCGGCAGTGCGGGCTACGTCTCGAACTTGCTGACCATGATGGAGGCTGAACCTGATATAGGCCTTGTCGCCCCGCCGGTGGTGCATGTGGGATTTGGAACGCTGGGGCACGCGTGGTTCAACAACCGGGCACCGCTTGCCGGGTTAATGGAAGATATGGGGATGGATGTCCCGCTGGACGATCATACACCGATGGCACCCTACGGCACGATGTATTGGTTCCGAACCGACGCGCTGTTGCGGATGTTCGAATGGACCTGGCGGTGGGAGGATTACAACGCCGAGCCACATCACATCGACGGCGGGCTGGCGCACGTGCAAGAGCGGTTGATCGGCTATGCGGTGCGGGACAGGGGCTATCGGATTGTGACGGCAATGACTCCGACTGCCGCTGCACGAAACTACGCGAAATTGGAGTACAAGCTGCAGCGCCTGTCTGCGGAAATGCCGACTGGGAATATCCTGCATCAGGTCGACGATCTGGCGGCGATCAACCGGGGCGCGCGGGTGCGATTGTTTCGCCAGTTGCGCAATCTTTATGGACGTCTGCTGATCTGGCGCCCTGCGTTGCGCGACACCCTGCGGCCATGGCGTACCGCTGCGGTCGCACTTTTGTCGCCGCGCACTGGCGGTTAAGGCAGACGACTCAACCAGCCCACCAAAATCAGCATCGCAACAATATCTATTTGGTCGGCAATGCGACGCGGGCCGCTGGTCCTGAAAGCTTGATCGGTTGATGCTTTGCGTCGCGTAACTGGTTCTTGCGATAGAAAGCCGCATCGGCTTCGGCGCGGGATACCCCGATATCTGTCAGCCGCTCGTCGGAGAGGGTGCTCAGCTTGTGGGCCTGGCGGTAGCCGTAGTCCAGTGCAGCGAACCAGTTCAGGATGCGGTGTGGGAGTGGGTGGCCGGATGGCTTTGCAGGGGACCGGTCGGTTGATGGGCGGGGGCTAACCTGTGCTTTGTGGTCCATCCGATTGCTCACTTTCTGCTGTTTGAAGTCATGGCCCACTGATCGCGCATACCCGTCAAACAACCGTAATTTGCAGCGTGAATATTGCGGTTGGCCGTGCAATAGTTCCGTAAATTCGATGTCCGTATCGCAAAATCACCCGCAACTCAGGACAAAATGTCAGCCAGCATCGCCAGTAATTCTATTCACCTTGGCCTCCATGGGACGTTTCGTGCGTCCGATGGAACCGGCGCGGAAATTCTGAATCTGTCGCGTCGTGGCCAGGCAATTTTGGCAATCCTTTCCCAGCAGCCAAATTTAAAGATTGAACGGACGACATTGGCCGATCTGCTCTGGAGCGACCGTGGCCCCGATCAGGCGCGGGCATCGCTGCGCCAGGAGCTTTCTGTGCTGCGCAAACGTCTGCCCGATGGATTGTTGATGAGCGATCGCCAGTGCGTTTCCCTCCAAGCTGGTGCTGTGTCGGTTGGGCCCGTCACTGATGGCCAATTCCTGCAGGGTTTCGATATTGCTTCGGAAGGGTTCGAAGATTGGTTGCGTGCGCACCGCACGAGCGATCAAGGAAAGCAGGTGCCGGATTCTGCGAAATTTTTCGCGCGCCCCACGGTGCTGCTGTTCGGCTTCGAGGCGATGTCTTCGGGCGAGCACGACGCCATGATCGCGTCAGGATTGGCAGATGATCTGCGCACAACGTTGAGTTACTGGCGCTGGTTTCCGGTAATCGGACCCGAGGCGATCAGCTGGAAAACCGCGCAGGAAACTGATTTGCGCGCCGTGGCGGGCGAGTTAGATGCGGCCTATGCGGTGACTGGATCGCTGCGCCGCGTCGGCAATGAAATCCGCATCAACGTGGGGCTTGTGGACACCGCGACGGGTCGAACTGTTTGGGCGGAGAACTTTGCTGGCAGCCTGGAAGATATCTTTGCGTTTCAGGAAGGCGTCAGCCGCATGATCGTCGCACAACTGGAACCGCAGATTGCCCAGGCCGAAGCCGCGCGTATTCAGCGGACCCACCCTGCCTCGGTGGCGCCCTGGCAGTTGATGGCAATGGCAGATGACGTCGACCGCAAAGGTGGAGAAGGTTATGGCACCCGCGAAAGCAATTTTGAGCAGATACGGCTCATGGAAAAGGCGTTGGAACAGGCCGAGGATTTTGCCCCTGCCTATGCGCGCATCGGTCGGATCTATTTCCGCTCGGCATTGCTGGGTTGGCTGGATGATCGCAAAGCCGCTTTCGAAAAATCGCTGAGCCTGACGCAGAAGGCGATCCAGATTGATCCCGACAGTTGGGAGGCGCACGCCTACCAGGGCGTCGCCCGCGTGTTTGGAACGCGCGATTTTTCTGGCGGTCGGTTTCATGGCTACGAGGCAGTGCGGCTCAATCCATCTGCGGCACTGGCCCGCCATGCAGTTGGTTGCGCGCTTGAATGCCTTGGTTATCCAGAGGAATCGTTGGAGCATTTGTCGCTGGTGTTTCGGTTGAATCCCAATTTCCCGGGGCGTGCGGCGGCGCTTGGGAATCTTGCCACCTGCGAGATGCTGGTCGGCAATCGCGACGGCGCGCTGGATGCCGCTTACCGGTTGCTTGCGATTGCGCCGGGGTACGCGCGGGGGCTGCAAAGATGTGCTGCGATCTTCGGATATTTCAACCAGGCTGATCGTGCGTCCGAAGCAATGCGTCTGCTCTTTGACGCACAACCGGGGTTTGATGAAGACTACGTGCGGGCGACCTATCCCTACGAACGCCCAGAAGATCTTGAGGTCCTCCTTACCGGTCTGAGAAAGGCCGGAGCTTTTAACAAATGAGGTCGGCCGAAATAAAAAGGGCCGGTGCTTCCACCGGCCCTTCGTCAGTCAGCTACTCGCGCGTTACTCGCGATTGCCAAGGAACTGCAGCAGGAACATGAAGAGGTTGATGAAATCGAGGTAGAGCATCAGCGCGCCCATAATCGCCGATTTCGCCAGCCATTCGCTATCCATCGCGCTTGCATGGGCGATGTAGTCGGTCTTGATCTTCTGTGTGTCATAGGCGGTCAGCCCTGCGAAGATCAGAACGCCCAGGATCGAGATTGCGAATTGGATCGCGGGTGAGCCAAGGAACATGTTGACGATCATCGCCACGATCAGGCCAATCACGCCCATGATCAGGAACGCCCCCCAGCCCGAGATATCGCGCTTGGTGGTATAGCCCCAAAGCGACAGACCCGCGAAGGCGATTGAGGTGATCAGGAAGGTCTGTGCGATCGACATTCCTGTAAACACCGCGAAAATCCATGAGATGCTTAGGCCCATCAGCGCCGCGAAAGCATAGAAAAACAGCTGCGCGCCGGCGGCGCTGAGGCGGTTGATCATCGCGCCAAATGCGAAAACCATGATCAGCGGCGCGAACATGATAACCCAGCCCAGGATATTCGGGCTGAGCGTGATCGGGTCACGGAAAATCGACAGCAGCGCGGGCGACGAGCCGACACCCCATGCCACAGCAGCCGTGAGCAACAGGCCAACGGACATCAGCCCGTATACCTTGTTCATATGGGCACGAAGCCCCTCGTCAATCTCGGCCGTGCGGACCCCCGCAGCGGCGCGAGCGGTCTGATATTGCGCCATTCTATCCTCCGAAGTGCGTGTTCAGATGTGCCGCAGGACAATCCCGCAGCGGTTTGACCACAATATCGGTGCGAAATGTGTCGAATTCAAGTGTTTCCGCCCCGGATCACGCAGAGTTCCGTTCAGGATCGGTTGACCGCCACCAGCGCCAGCGCCAGTATCACCCCTCTGCCATTTTCAGGGAACCTGGGCCAATCTTGCCTGCAGCTGCGAAATTATGTGATTTCCGTCGCGACCGGTGCGAATTTTCGTCGAAATTTCAGGGGGTTCTCTGTGGATGATACTTGTCATTTTGCTCCTGGAGAAAGGGTCTGCGTGCTGACCACGCAGCCGCTGGACCGAATGCTGGACTACCGCGCTCCCGAAGGCGGCTGTGTCACGGGGGCTTTTGTCGAGTGCTCACTGGGCCCTCGGCTGGTGCTGGGCGTGGTCTGGGGGCCGGGTGAGGGCGGGTTTGACGCTGCTAAGCTTCGCCCAATCGCTCGGGTGCTGGACGTTCCGCCGATGCGCGATGAGATGCGCGAGTTTCTGACCCGTGCGGCGGCCTATACGGTGACGCCGATGTCGTCGATGTTGCGCCTTGCGACGCGCTCGCCCGGTTTGGGAAATCCTCAGTCGATGCGCCGTCTGTATCAGCGGGGTGGGGCCGAGCCGGACCGGATGACCGACGCGCGCGCCCGAGTGCTGGATGCGCTGGACGAATATGCGGGCATGCCGGTAACGCAGAGCGAGTTGAGCGAGGCGGCCGGGGTTACCCCCTCGGTGGTCAAAGGTTTGGTCAAGCTGGGCGCTGTGATCGAGGTCGAAGCGCCACGTGACAGCGCCTATCCGCGCCTCGACCCGCACCTGCCGGGGCCGGAGTTGACCGAAGATCAGACTACCGCCGCTGGTGCGTTGACCGCCGGGGTCGCTTCGCAGGACTACGGAACCACTCTGCTGCGCGGCGTGACCGGGTCAGGCAAAACCGAAGTCTACATGGAGGCCGTCGCCGCCTGTTTGGCGCAGGGGCGTCAGGCGCTGGTTTTGCTGCCCGAGATTGCACTGACGGCGGAATTCCTCACCCGCGTCGAGGCCCGGTTCGGGGCGCGCCCTGCCGAATGGCACTCTGGTGTCACGATGACCGAGCGGCGGCGCTGCTGGCGGATGGTGGCTGAAGGCGGGGCGCAGCTTGTGGTCGGCGCGCGTTCGGCCTTGTTTTTGCCGTTCCAGCATCTGGGGCTGATCATCGTCGATGAGGAGCATGACACGTCATACAAGCAGGAAGACGGTGTCCTTTACAATGCGCGCGACATGGCGGTGTTGCGCGCTTCGATCTTGGGGGCGCAGGTGGTGCTGGCGTCCGCGACGCCGTCCCTGGAAAGCTGGGCGAATGCCGAAGCCGGGAAGTATGCCCGCCTGACTCTGGCGGAACGCTTTGGGCCGGCGATCCTGCCGGAGATGCGCGCGATTGATATGCGGGTGGAGGATCTGCCGGGCTCACGCTGGATCTCTCCGACGCTGCAGCGGGCAGTGACTGATCGGATCAGAAAGGGGGAACAATCGCTTCTGTTCCTGAACCGGCGCGGCTATGCCCCGGTGACGATCTGCCGGGCCTGCGGGCATCAGATTGGCTGCGATCACTGTGACGCGCGTATGGTGGAGCATCGATTCCTGAAGCGGCTGGTCTGTCATCAATGCGGCGAGACGAAGCCGATGCCCACGGTCTGCCCGGAGTGCGAGGTCGAGGATAAGCTCGCCCCCGTCGGACCGGGGGTCGAACGGCTGGCAGAAGAGGTTGCGGGGCTGTTCCCGGACGCGCGCCTCGCGGTGCTGAGTTCGGACCTGTTCGGCTCGGCACGGGCATTGAAGGCGGCGATTGTGCAGATTGCCGAAGGCGGGGCGGATATCATCATCGGCACGCAATTGGTCGCCAAGGGACACAACTTCCCGAAGCTGACGCTGGTCGGGGTAATCGACGCTGATCTGGGCTTGCAGGGGTCGGATTTGCGTGCGGCGGAACGGACGTTTCAATTGATGCGGCAGGTCGCTGGGCGGGCAGGGCGTGTGGAACAACCCGGCGAGGCGCTGCTCCAGACGTTCCAGCCAGAGCACCCGGTAATCCGCGCAATCCTGTCGGGCGCAGAGGAGCCGTTTTGGAAGGCCGAGGCAGATGAACGTCGCCACGCCGGGGTCCCTCCCTACGGGCGGCTGGCCGGGATCGTACTCAGCGCGCCGGATGTCCAGCAGGTGTTCGATATCGGCGCCGCCTTAGCCCGTGCTGATGGCCCGCTACGGCGGATCGGGGCGCAGGTTTATGGCCCGGCCCCAGCTCCGATTGCGCGTATCCGCGGGCGGCACCGGGTGCGTCTGCTGGTGAAGGCAGACAAAGCCGCCCCTCTGCAGGCGGCGCTGATCGACTGGGTGGCACAGGTGAAACTGCCCACCAACCTCCGCCTGTCGATAGATATCGATCCGCAGAGTTTTTATTGAGTGTTCCGAAAGAGAGTTATGCCTCTGGCGGGGATATTTTGGGTCAATGACGAAGTGATTGTGTAGACAGCGATGCGTGTCGCGCCTAGGGCTTGGCGCATGAGGATTTTGTACCTTGGCGATGTGATGGGCCGTGCCGGACGTCGGGCTGTGGTTGAGCGGTTGGCGGGCTTACGCGTCGATTGGCGGTTGGATTTCGTCGTGGTGAATGGCGAGAATGCGACCTCGGGTGTTGGTTTGTCGGCGGCCCATGCCAAGACCTTGTTCGAAGCCGGGGCAGATTGTGTGACGTTGGGCGACCACGCGTTCGATCAGAAGGATATGCTGGCCCACATCGGCAGCGATGCGCGGATAATTCGGCCGCTGAATTTTTCGAAGTCGGCGCCGGGCAGTGGGGCGCGGGTATTCGATGTCACTGGCGGGCGGAAAATACTCGTGGCGCAGGTGCTGGGGCAGGTGTTTATGAAACGCCCGTTTGATGATCCGTTCGCGGCGATTGATGCAGTCCTGAAGGCGCATCCGAGGGGTGGTCTGGTGCAGGCTTCCCTGGTGGATATGCACTGCGAGGCGACCTCGGAAAAGATGGCGATGGGGCATTTTTGCGATGGGCGGGCCAGCGTCGTGATCGGTAGCCACACACATGTGCCGACCGCGGATGCAATGATCCTGCCGGGTGGGACCGCATACCTCAGCGACGCTGGGATGTGCGGGGACTACCATTCGGTTATCGGAATGGAAAAGGCCGAGCCGCTGCGCCGGTTCGTGACAGGCATGCCGAAGGCGCGGTTCACGCCTGCTACGGGTGAGGCGAGCCTGTGTGGCGCGTTCGTTGAAACTGACGATGCGACTGGAATCGCACGCCGGGTGGTGCCGGTACGCCAGGGTGGGCATTTGCCCGCGTCCGGCCCGGAATGAGCGCGCCATGACCGGGCGCGCGCCGTTGATCGCGTTGCTGATGATGCTGGGCATCGGCTGGGGGGCGACTCAGCCGCTGGCCAAGATCGCGGTCAGTGAGGGGTATCGCCACTTCGGACTGGTGTTCTGGCAGTTGGCGATTGGTGCCGTGGTGCTGGGCATTGTATCGTTGTTTCGACGCAAGTGGTTGCCGGTGACCGGCCCACATTTGCGATTCTACGCGCTGATTGCCCTGATCGGGACGGTGTTGCCGAATTCGGCGAGCTATCAGGCGGCGGTGCATTTGCCCGCTGGTATTATGTCGATCGTAATCTCTCTGGTGCCAATGTTTGCATTTCCGATCGCTCTGTTGCTGGCGACCGACAGATTCGGCTGGGCGCGGCTGTTGGGTCTGCTGTTGGGGCTGGCCGGCGTCGCGTTGATCGTCGGTCCCGAAGCCAGCTTGCCTGAGCGTGCGATGATCTTCTGGGTGCCAATCGCGATGATCGCGCCGGCGTTTTATGCGTTGGAAGGCAACGTGGTGGCCAAATGGGGGACGCTGGAGCTGGATGCCGTGCAGGTGCTGTTCGGTGCCTCGGTTGTTGGGGCGATAATCACGCTACCGCTGACGCTGGTGACCGGACAGTGGATCGACCCGCGTCCCCCTTGGGGTGCGCCGGACCTTGGGTTGGTGCTGTCGTCGCTGATCCATGCCGTCGTTTATACAACCTATGTTTGGCTGGTGGGTCGCGCAGGCGCAGTGTTTGCGGCGCAGGTCAGCTATCTGGTGACTGGGTCCGGCGTGCTTTGGGCAATGGTTCTGTTAGGTGAAAGCTACTCCGGTTGGGTTTGGCTGGCGTTGGCGCTGATGTTCGGCGGGTTGTTTCTGGTGCAGCCGCGCCCAACGACAAACCTTGCGAATTCAGCGGTGTCAGGGGAAACTTAACCCATGATTGTTGAGTATCTTGGTCCCTCCGGGTCCGCCATTGCCGCACTGTTGATCGTGGCGGCTATGTTCGTGCTGTTCTTGCGCGAGTCGTATCCAACCGAGGTTGTAGCTATCGCCGGATGTGCTGCGATGCTGCTGCTTGGACTGCTACCCTACGACGATGCGCTGGCGGTCTTGTCGAACCCGGCGCCTTGGACCATTGCGGCAATGTTCATCGTCATGGGCGCGCTTGTGCGTACCGGTGCCCTCGACTGGTTCACGCAAAAGGCCGAGGCGCAGGCTGAAGTGCGCCCCTATATCGCAATCGCGGTGATGATGGCCTTCGTCGTGATTGCATCGGGTATCGTGTCCAATACGCCGGTTGTCGTCGTGATGATCCCGGTGTTTGTACAATTAGCGCGCAAATTGGGACTGGCGGCCTCGAAGATGCTGATCCCACTCAGCTATGCGGCGATTCTGGGCGGTACACTGACGCTAATCGGCACCTCGACCAACTTGCTGGTGGACGGTGTGGCACGGGCCAACGGGATGGAGGCCTTCACGATCTTTGAAGTCACACCACTCGGCGTTATTCTTGTTGCCTGGGGCATGGTCTATCTGCGGTTTATTGCGCCGCGTTTGTTGCCGGATCGCGAAAGCATGGCCGGGCTTCTAAGCGATCGCTCGAAAATGAAATTCTTCACCGAAGTCGCGATCCCCGAGAACAGTGATCTGATTGGTGAAGCACCGAAAGACATCGACCTTTTCAAACGCGACGGTGTGCGCCTGATCGACGTGCTGCGCGGCGATGCCTCGCTACGTCGCAAAATGGAAGAGGTTGAGCTGCGCGCCGGGGACCGGGTCGTGTTGCGCACACCTGTGGCAGAGCTGATGGTTTTGCAGGAAAACGTTGACGTTCGGCTGGTCGACAAGCTGAGCTCGGTCGAGACGTCGACGGTGGAGGTTCTGATTTCTCCGGGCTGTCGGATGATTGGGCGCTCGCTGGGTGAGATGCGTCTGCGGCGCCGGTATGGTGTCTATCCGCTTGCGGTGCATCGGCGAAATCAGAACATCGGGCGTGCGTTGGACGAATTGGTGGTGCGCGTTGGTGACACGCTGCTGTTAGAGGGCGCCCCGGCGGATATTCAACGGCTGGCCAGCGATATGCGGCTAGTTGATATTTCCAAACCCACGGGTCGCGCCTTTCGTCGCCGTCATGCGCCGATAGCGCTTCTGGCGCTGATCGGCATCGTTGGTCTGGCGGCGTTCGGAGTCGCTCCGATTTTCCTGCTGGCGATCCTCGCCGTGGCTTTGGTGCTCATCGCGCGCTGCATTGATGCGGATGAGGCATTCGCAATGGTCGATGGCCGTTTGCTGTCGCTGATCTTCGCGATGCTGGCGATTGGGGCGGCGTTGGAGCACACCGGAGCGGTGTCGCTGATTGCCAATGCCATTGCTCCGGCGCTGGGCAATCTGCCGCCGTTCCTGATCGTCTGGGCAATATATCTGCTGACCAGCGTGTTGACCGAGTTGGTCAGTAACAATGCGGTCGCGGTGGTTGTCACGCCGATTGCAATCGGGCTGGCGGCGGCGCTGGGTATCGATGCCCGCCCGTTGGTTGTGGCAGTGATGGTGGCCGCTTCGGCGAGTTTTGCCACTCCGATCGGCTATCAGACGAACATGTTGGTCTATGGCCCCGGCGGTTACCGCTTTACCGATTTCATGCGGGTTGGTATCCCGCTGAATCTGACTGTCGGGCTCCTTGCCTCGGCGGTGATCCCAATGCTCTGGCCGCTATAGATGACCCGTTTCTTGACCCTGACCGTCCTTGGATTGCTGGCTGCCTGCACAGTTGCACCGCCGGATCGCGGACCGGATGACATACCCGCGGTCGGTGCGCGCCCGGTTACCGCAATTCTATATAAGCAGGCACTGAACGTTATCTACGACGACGGCGCGCTGTGCGCGGCGGACCGCCCGATAGCCAAGTCAATCTGGGGCAGCACCCTAATGGGATGCCCGCATCTGCACAGTTTCACAATTGAAGAACGTGCCCCGCTTGGCGCCGTTCGTCTGCCATTACAGGCGGGCGTGGGCGGTGCTGGCGCGAAGGTCAGCCTGTCGGTGGTGGTCGCCGACGGTAGCATTGTGGCGTTTAACGCCCCATGAAAGCAGGATTGGTTGCAAGCGTGTTGCTGGCACTATCTGCCTGCACTTCGAGTTTCGCACCGGCTAATGTGACGCAGGTAGCACTACCGCCGGGTATCGCACCCGAGAGGTTGTGGATGAACGCCGATGGATTCCGAGTGAAGCTGAACGACGGGACGACCTGCCACGGAGACCGCCCCTCCGCGCAAGCTCTGGTCGCCGACGACCGCCCCGGCTGGTCGGGGCAACTGGTGCGTTGCCGATACCTGATCGACTATCACCTCGTGAAACGCGACTTGTTCGGGCTCGATGCGCTGGACCGGGTGCTGACGACGGGAAATATCCTGTTTGGCACGTTCAGAAATGGTCCGAACTGGAACCTTTGCCTCATCGACGTGCCGGATGAAGCGGGAATGCCGGTGACACGCTGTGCGGCACAGGCGATCAAGGAAGGCTAGATCAGCGGGGCCTATAGCGGCCAGAACACCAGAATCGCCGGGATCGAGACAGCGACGATAAGAATTTCCAGCGGCAGACCCATGCGCCAGTAGTCTCCGAAATCATAGCCGCCGGGCCCGAGGATCAGCGTGTTGTTCTTGTGCCCGATGGGCGTGAGGAACGCGCAGGATGCTGCAACCGCGACAGCCATCAGGAACGGGTCCGGATCAACACCCAGGGTCTGAGCCATCTGAATGCCGACTGGTGCCGCGACAATTGTGGTGGCGGTGTTGTTGAGCACATCGGACAGGGTCATCGTGACCACCATCAACACGGTCAGGACGGCCCAGGCGGGCATGCCATCGGTCAACGTGGTCAGCCAGCCTGCAATCAGCTCGGTCCCTCCGGATGTTTGCAGCGCCGCACCCAACGGGATCATCGAGCCGAGCAGGACAACGACAGACCATTCGATATGGGTGTAGACCTCTTTGATCGGCACAATCTTTGCCAATACGAAGGCGACGACAACCAACCCAAGCGCAACGGGTAAATAGAGCAGGCCAAATGCGGCGGCGGCGACGGCGGCGGCAAAAATGCCTATGGCCAGCCAGACTTTTTCATTGGCAGTTACTGCAAGACCGCGATCTGCCAACGGCATGACCCCCAGCCAGTCGATCACATCGTCGGCCGTTTCGGAGGGTGCGAGGAGCAGCAGGATGTCGCCCGCTTGAATTTCGGTTCCGCGCACCTGTTTGGTAATCGACAATCCCCGACGCGCAATGCCCATCAGGACTGTGCGTCGCCGCCAACCAAGTCCGATCATTTTCGCGCTGCGCCCCTCAATCTGCGCACCTTCCGGAACCACGGCTTCGATCAGGGTCAACCCTGCAGAATCGGCACGCAACAGATCTTCGTGACCGGCCTCGGTGAAATCGAGGCTCAGGGCGCTGCGGAATTCATCCAGTGCGTCCGGACGTGCTTCGAGGACCAATGCGTCGCCCGCTTCGATGGCCACCGCGCGCGCTGCGCCGTAACGCCGCTTGCCTTTGCGGATCAACCCGATGATCGCGACGTCGTTTTTTTCGGCTGCATCGCCAAGGTCGGCAATTCGTTGGCCAATTAGGTCGGATTCTTCGGGTACCGTCAGTTCGGCGATGTAATCGCGCATTTCGTCCAGTTGACCCGCACCACCTTCGGCCGCGCGCGGAATCAGTCGCCAGCCGATCAGGGCGACGAATGCGAGGCCCGCTATGGCGGCAACACTGCCAACGGGGGCGAAATCGAACATCCGGAATGGCTCTCCCAGCGCATCCTCGCGGATAGTGGCGATGATGATGTTGGGCGGTGTGCCGATCAGCGTGACCATGCCGCCAAGGATCGTCGCGAAACTAAGTGGCATCAGGCTAAGTCCCGGTGCGCGGCCAGCCTTGCGCGCGGTCTGCACGTCAACGGGCATCAGCAAGGCGAGGGCGGCAACGTTGTTCATGAATGCAGACAGAATGCCGCCGACCGCGCCCATGATGGCAATATGCGCGCCAAGGCTGCGTGTGGCATCGACCAAAGTGCGCGTGATCAGGTAAACCGCGCCGGATCTCACCAGCCCAGCGGAAACGACCAGAACCAGCGCTACGACGATGGTAGCCGGATGCCCGAAGCCCGCAAACGCGTCCTTGGTTGGGACAACCCCCAGAACAACTCCGGCCATCAGGGTGGCGAAAGCCACGAGGTCGTAACGGAAGCGGCCCCACAGAAGCATGCCGAATACGGCGGCGAACAAAGTGAAGAGGATGATTTGATCTGTCGTCATGGCCTCTGTCTAACTTAGGCGAGAGGGGATGCGAAAGGCTTCTGTCACGGGATCGCCCCATCCCGCTTGCCCCACCCAACGCGGCTGACGTATAGGCGGTTTCAAACCGATATGAACGAATGGAGGCCAAGATGGCAGGCCACTCAAAATGGGCGAATATCCAGCACCGTAAGGGGCGGCAGGACGCAGCCCGCTCGAAGCTGTTTTCCAAGCTGGCCAAGGAGATTACCGTGGCCGCCAAAATGGGAGACCCGGACCCGGACAAGAACCCGCGCCTGCGGCTGGCCGTGAAAGAGGCGAAATCGGTCTCGGTTCCCAAGGACGTCATTGATCGGGCGATAAAAAAGGCCATCGGCGGGGACGCCGAGAATTACGACGAAATCCGCTATGAAGGTTATGGCCCCAATGGTGTGGCGGTGATCGTCGAGGCGATGACCGACAACAAGAACCGCACTGCGTCCACGGTGCGTTCGACGTTTTCCAAGAATGGCGGCAATCTGGGTGAGACCGGGTCGGTCGGGTTCATGTTCGAACGCAAGGGGCAGGTCACCTATCCGGCGGATGTGGGTGACGAAGACGCGGTAATGATGGCGGCGATTGAAGCCGGGGCCGAGGATGCCGAAAGCAGCGACGACGGGCACGTAATCTGGTGCGCGGATACAGATCTCAACGACGTCTCTAACGCACTGGAGGCCGAGCTAGGCGAAAGCGAAAGCACCAAGCTGGTTTGGCGGCCCACCACCACGACCGAGCTGGATCTGGACGGCATGCAAAAGCTGATGAAGCTGATCGACGCGCTGGAAGACGATGATGATATCCAGACCGTCACGGCAAACTTCGAGGTTTCCGACGAGGTGATGGAGCAGCTGTGATCGTCGCAATGGATGGGTCGCGCCGGTGACAGCGTTTATTGCAGGCTTTTTCCTCAGCTTCTCATTGATCCTCGCCATCGGCGCGCAGAATGCCTTTGTTTTGCGCCAGGGCCTGCGACGTAGCCACGTGTTCACCGTCTGCCTGACTTGCGCCGTGTCTGACGCGATCCTGATCGCTGCCGGGGTGGCCGGAATGGGATGGATTGCATCCTCGGTGCCATGGTTGCCACCGCTGCTGAAATGGGGCGGGGCGGCGTTCTTGATAGTCTACGGTGCGCTTGCTCTGCGGTCTGCGCTGCGTGGTGGCGGGGCGTTGGACCCGTCTATGCAAGGTGCCGAGCGCTTGTGGCCGGTTCTGGTTACATGCCTCGCGCTGACCTGGCTGAACCCGCATGTGTATCTCGACACGCTGGTGCTGATCGGGTCGGTCTCGGCGGCCTATCCCGGCGCGGCGTTGGCGTTCGGTACCGGAGCGGTGATGGCCAGTTTCGCCTTTTTCTTCGGTCTCGGATACGGGGCTGTTGCCCTGCGCCCACTGTTCGCGCGTCCCGCCGCCTGGCGGGTACTGGACGCGGGTGTCGGGCTGACAATGTGGGCCATCGCGGCAAGCCTGATCATGTCGCATTAGGTCCCCTTGTCGCCCCGATGCAATCGTGACCTAACGGTGCGATGGCCCCAAAAGCATCCCCGCATCTGATCGGCATTTTCTGGATGCTGCTGACGGGTGCTTTCTTTGTTGGCGTGACGGTCGTCGTGAAACATCTGGGCAGCGACCTGCCTGCCGCCGAGTCGGCGTTTCTGCGTTATGCCATCGGGCTGATCTTCATTGTGCCGTTGCTGCCGGCGATGCTGAAGCACCGACCGGACCGCACCGCGCTGAGCCTGTTCGGGTTGCGCGGGCTGGTCCATTCTCTGGGCGTGATCCTGTGGTTCTATTCGATGTCGCGAATCCCTTTGGCCGAGGTGACCGCGATGAATTACCTCGCGCCAGTCTACGTGATGATCGGGGCGGCGCTGTTTCTGGGAGATAAGCTATCGCTGCGCCGGATGATGGCCGTTGGAATCGCTCTGATCGGAACGCTGATCATCCTGCGCCCCGGTTTCCGCGAGGTTTCGGAAGGGCATATTGCAATGCTCGGGACCGGGTTTCTGCTGGGCTCGTCCTATCTGATTGCCAAAAAGCTTACCGATCAAGTGAGTGCGGGGGTGTTGGTCGGCTGGTTGTCGATCACAGTGACGATCGGTCTGGCCCCGTTTGCCTGGGCAGTCTGGGTGGCACCGACCGGGCGAGAGCTTTTGTGGATTTCACTCGTCGCACTTTTTGCCACAAGCGGGCACTACACGATGGGCATGGCATTCCGGGCCGCCCCGATCAGTGTCACTCAGCCGGTGACATTTTTGCAGATAGTCTGGGCCACTGTGATTGGCACGCTGGTCTTCGGCGAGGCGGCTGATGGCTTTGTGATATTCGGCTCCGCGCTGATTGTCGCCGCTGTCAGCTATACCAGTTGGCGCGAGGCAGTTGCGCGGCGCGCCGTTGCAGCGCCCTGACCCGTCGTTTTGCTGATTGACCGGTTTCAAGCCCACGCGCTAGCGTCTGCCGGTTGGAATCCTTCGGAACAAAGCTGATGCTGATCCCCCGCCCTATACCCTGCTGTTATCATCGCGGTGTGCGATGAGCCGCCCGAACATTCTGATCTTCATGGTCGACCAGTTGAATGGGACGTTGTTTCCTGACGGTCCTGCGGACTGGCTGCATACGCCGAACTTTAAGGCGCTGGCGGAACGCTCGGTGCGATTTGCGAACAGTTATACGGCGTCGCCTTTGTGTGCGCCGGGGCGTGCGTCGTTCATGTCCGGGCGGCTACCGTCGCGCACCGGGGTCTATGACAACGCCGCCGAGTTCCCGTCCGACACCCCGACCTTCGCGCATCATCTGCGTGCTGCCGGATGGCAGACCTGCTTGTCCGGCAAAATGCATTTTGTTGGACCGGATCAGTTGCATGGGTTCGAGCAGCGCCTGACGACTGATGTTTATCCTGCCGACTTTGGTTGGACCCCGGACTGGCGCAAACCTGGTGAGCGGATCGACTGGTGGTATCACAACATGGGCTCCGTCACCGGGGCAGGGGTCGCCGAGATTTCCAACCAGTTGGAATACGACGATGAGGTAGCCCATCACGCCGTGCAGAAGGTGTATGATCTGTCGCGCGGAGGCGATGAGCGTCCCTGGCACCTGACGGTCAGCTTTACGCATCCGCACGACCCGTATGTCGCGCGCCGCAAGTATTGGGACCTTTATGAGGATTGCGACCACTTGCTGCCGGAGGTTGGGGCAATCCCCTATGATGATCTCGACCCGCATTCGCAGCGGATTTTCGATGCGAACGACTGGCGCTCGTTCGATATTTCCGAGGAAGACATCCGGCGGTCCCGTCGCGCCTATTTCGCCAACATCAGCTATCTGGATGACAAGATCGGTGAGGTGATGGCCGCGCTGGAAGCCACCCGGCAAGAGGCGGTGATCCTTTTTGTCAGTGATCACGGCGACATGCTGGGCGAGCGGGGTCTGTGGTTCAAGATGAGCTTCTTTGAAGGGTCGTCGCGGGTGCCGCTGATGATCTCGGCTCCGGGTCTGAAGGCTGGGCGTATCGACACTCCGGTGAGTACGCTGGATGTCTGCCCGACGCTCTGTGATCTGGCTGGGATCGATGTGGATCAGGTCGCGCCCTGGACTGATGGAGTCAGCCTGTTATCGGTTGCAGCGGGAGGGCCACGCGACCCGGTGCCAATGGAATATGCGGCTGAGGCGTCGATTGCGCCGATGGTGGCGCTGCGGGATGGCAAGTGGAAATACAGCGCCTGCCCTGCCGACCCGGAGCAGCTGTTCGACCTTGAGGCAGACCCGGCAGAAATGACCAATCTGGTGGGTGATCCGGAGGCCGCCGACATATTGATCCGCCTTCGCTCGATGACCTCTGACCGCTGGGATTATGCCGAATTTGATGCACAGGTTCGCGACAGTCAGGCGCGACGTTTGGTGGTCTACGAGGCGCTGCGTCAGGGCGGCTACTACCCTTGGGATTATCAGCCCCTGCAAAAGGCATCGGAGCGTTACATGCGTAATCACATGGACCTCAACGTGCTTGAAGACAGCCAACGTTTTCCGAGGGGAGAATAAGATGGCGCTGACGGTCTATGGCCGGGCTACGTCCTCGAACGTGCAGGCTGTGATGTGGGGGGCGGCAGAGCTTGGGCTGTCACCCGAACGCATCGACATTGGATTTAATTTTGGCGGAACCGATACGCCGGAATTCCGGGCAATGTCGCCACACGGGCTGGTGCCGGTGCTGAAGGACGGGGATCTGGTTATTTGGGAAAGCTGCGCGATCCTGCGTTATCTGGCGGCTGAATACGGTGATGGTGGCGTGTTCTGGCCTGCGGACCCGGCAGCGCGTGCGCAAGTCGATATGTGGGCCGAGTGGAGCAAGACGACACTGGTACCGCTGGTTCTGGGTCAGATTTTCTGGCCTCTGGTTCGACTGCCCGCCCAAGACCGCGATCAAAAGGCACTAAAGGCATCGGTCGCCAAATTTGCCGCGCAGATGGAGATTCTGGCCGCGCAGACGACGGGCGATTTTTTTCTGGGCAACACTCTGACGCTGGCAGATATCTTGGTTGGCCACATTCTGTTCCGATGGTTTTCAATGGATATCGACCGCCCGCAAAACACGGTGGTCGAGGCTTATTACGACCGCCTCACCAAACTCCCCGCTTATGCCACTCACGTCATGGTCGACTACTCGATCCTGAAACACCCGGAAGCCTGACGTGGAAGCGGATTTCGTCATTGTCGGCGCTGGGTCCGCTGGATGCGCCATGGCCTATCGCCTGTCCGAGGCGGGCAGCTCGGTCATTGTCATCGAACATGGCGGCAGCGATGCGGGTCCATTCATCCAGATGCCCGGCGCGCTCAGCTATCCGATGTCGATGCCGATGTATGACTGGGGCTATTCATCCGAGCCAGAGGCGAACCTCGACAATCGCCGTCTGGCGGCACCCCGTGGAAAAGTGGTCGGCGGGTCCAGTTCGATCAATGGCATGGTTTATGTGCGCGGCCACGCGAAGGACTATGACGGCTGGGCCGACAGCGGTGCGCAAGGCTGGGGATATGCCGACGTGCTGCCCTATTTCAAACGGATGGAGCATTGGCACCCCAGTGGACACGGCGGCGACCGGGGCTGGCGCGGTCGAAGCGGCCCGCTGCACGTCACGCGCGGCTCTCGCAACAACCCTCTGACCAAAGCCTTCGTTCAGGCCGGGGTTGAGGCGGGTTATGCCGCGACGGACGACTACAACGGCCAACAGCAGGAAGGCTTCGGCCCGATGGACGCGACGGTCTGGCGCGGCCGTCGCTGGTCTGCCGCCAACGCCTATCTCAAGCCAGCCTTGAAACGGGAGAGCTGTACGTTGGTACGTGCTCTCGCTCAGAAAGTCGTGATTGAAGACGGTCGCGCCACGGGGGTGGAGGTCGTCCGCAAGGGGGCGACCGAAGTGATCCGTGCGCGGCGCGAGGTGGTGCTTGCAGCATCGGCCTTCAACTCTCCCAAGCTGCTCATGCTGTCGGGGATTGGACCAGGCGCGCATCTGGCAGAGCACGGGATCGACGTGGTGGCGGACCGGCCAGGTGTGGGCGGCAACCTGCAGGACCATCTGGAAATCTACCTGCAAATGGAATCGATCAAGCCGGTATCGCTGTATTCCTACTGGTGGCTACTGGGGAAAGCCTGGGTCGGCGCGCAGTGGCTGTTTCTGGGGCGCGGTCTGGGAGCGTCGAACCAGTTTGAAAGCGCGGGGTTCATCCGCTCGGCGGCAGGCGTTGAGTACCCCGACATCCAGTATCACTTCCTGCCTATCGCGGTGCGCTACGATGGCACTTCGGCTGTTAAGGGGCATGGGTTTCAGGCGCATGTGGGGCCGATGCGGTCTAAAAGTCGGGGCCGGGTGTCGTTGGCGTCGGCGAATCCGGTTACGGCGCCGAAGATCGAATTCAACTATATGAGCCAACCCGAAGACTGGGACGACTTCCGAAAATGCGTACGCCTGACACGCGAGATTTTCGCCCAGCCCGCCTTTGCGCCCTTTGCTGGCGCAGAGATTCAGCCGGGGCCAGAGGTCGATACAGACGCGCAGATCGACGGTTTCATTCGTGAGCATGCCGAAAGCGCTTATCACCCCTGCGGCACCTGCCGGATGGGCAGCGCCGACGACCCCGAAGCCGTCGTCGATCCCGAGGGGCGCGTAATTGGCGTCAAGGGGCTGCGTGTTGCGGATAGCTCGATATTTCCCGCGATCACGAATGGCAATTTGAATGGACCGTCGATCATGGTTGGCGAGAAGATGTCGGATCATCTGCTGGGCCGCACGCCTCTGCCCGCCGAGAACGCAGAACCGTGGGCGCATCCGAATTGGCAGACGGCGCAGCGGTAGGTATGGGCAACATTGAAACCTAGTTAGATGCAAGCGCGAGCCGGACGAGCGCCGGGGTGCGGGGGCAGACATGCGCTCGTCCGGCGCCCTGCGGGCTTGATTTCGGGCGATATGAATTCTGCTGCTCTGTCCGCCCCACGCCGATATCAAACCTCTCTACTCGGCCCTAGCGGTCTGCAAAATCAAACGTTAAGCATGCCAGATGAGCGACCTTGAAACCCGCACCGGCCTGCCACCTGACCTGCTGGTCCTGCGCGACACCCTGCCGCGCGCCGACTGGGAGGCACACCCGAATTTCACTGCCATGACCCGGTTCTGGCTGGACCGTCACCTGATGTTCCGCAGTGTTCTGCAAAAGCTGCGTGAAGGCAGCCATGCCTACCTGGATGGCAACGTGGACCTTATGAACCATGCACGGGAAACTCAGCATTACGCCGGGTTCCTGCTGAATCAGTTGCATGTCCATCACAACATCGAAGATCACCATTATTTCCCGCAGCTTCAGGCGCTCGACAAGCGGTTAGAACATGGGTTCGAGATGCTGGATTCCGATCACGACGCGTTGGGCACCCACATTCATAGCCTCGCTGACACGGCAAACCATTTCCTGCAACGCCTCGATCAATCCGATGTGCGCGACGCCGTCGGAAAGCTCGACGGCGCGCTTGGCGAATTCGAGCAGTTCCTTGACCGCCATTTATGTGATGAGGAAGACTTGGTCGTGTCGGTGATCCTGACCTACGCGCCTGATATGGGCTGACGTGGCACGGATGTTTCAACTCTAAATTAACTATTTAGCGAATTCGGTCCTTCCATTTCACCCGAATCGACCCGATGTAGAGGGGCATGGTTCGATTTGTCCTAGGTATTGTGTGTGCCCTCGCACTGGTAACGGGTATCGGTTCTGGCGAACAGCCGCCTGATGCCAAGGTCATCAGCGGCCCGATTGACGTGGTTGATGGCGACACGATCGACATTGGCAGAACTCGTATCCGCCTGTTTGGCATCGACGCGGTAGAACAAGATCAGTCCTGCAGAACCAAACAGGGTTTTGACTGGGCGTGCGGTGCGTCGGTTTCCCGGCAGGCGCGCGATCAGCTTCAGGGGCGGTTTGCAGAGTGCGAACCGACCGGAGATCAAACCTACGGACGGGTGGTCGCCGTTTGTCGGATCGATGGCGTTGACCTCCAACAGACATTGGTGCGCCAAGGGTTGGCGTTTGCGTATCGGCGCTTCTCTCACGACTACGTCGCAGACGAAGGCGCTGCGGCCGCCAAATTTCTCGGACTTTGGGCCAGCGACGTACAGCGCCCCGCAGAGTTTCGAGCCGAGCGCTCCGCTTTTGGCGACGCCGATCCGTCCTGCCCGATTAAGGGAAACATCTCGGCAAGCGGCAATATTTATCATCTGCCGGGCTCGACCCACTATGCAAAAACGCGGATCAGCGGTGCGCGGGGTGAACGCTGGTTTTGTTCGGTAGCCGAGGCGGAACAGGCAGGCTGGAGGGCCGCGCAGGGTTAGCTTTTGGCTTCGACGTGATCCTGAAACCGTTCGAAAAACTGATCGGCCATCTTCTTGGCAAACCCGTCAATCAACCGGCTTCCAAGTTGAGCGATCTTGCCGCCGACCTTGCCGTCGACATCGTAAATCAACTCGGTTCCCTCAGACGTTTCTTCAAGACGCACAGTCGCGCCGCCCTTAGCGAAACCGGCGACACCACCCTTGCCCTCGCCTGCAATGCGGTAACTTTCCGGCGGAACCATATCACTCAACTCCACCCGGCCCTTGAACGTCGCGCTGACCGGGCCGACCTTTTGTTTGACCACAGCCTCGAACCCGTCCTCGGGTGAGCCGGTCAATTCCTGACAGCCCGGTATACAGGCGGCCAAAGTCTCGGCGTTGTTAAGGTGTTCCCAAACCGTTGCACGGTCTGCGTTAATCGTCCGGCTGCCCTTGAGTTCCATCACATCTGCCCTTTTGAACTGTCGTTGGGCTTAGAGCCTGTCGAGGAAGCGGTAAAGCGCCTCCTGCGCCGCAGGGGTCCACAATTCGTGGTGGCGCCCGTCAGTTATGGCGACCATGCGCTTGTCGATAGACCCGGCGCGTTCCAGCAATTCCTGCCCTTGGACAAATGGCACCAGCCGATCTTCAGTCCCGTGCAAAATAAGTAGCGGTTCAGTTACATCGCCGATCAACGCGCGGCTGTTCCAAACCTGGGTGAACATCGCCTCCAGCCCAACCTCGCGTGGGAACTGGGCCGTGACAATCTCGGGGAACGTCGTGAAAGGGGCCTCCAGCACAACTCCGCTGACCTGTTCCGCCGCCGCCAGCTTGATCGCCAGCGCCGAACCGAGGCTTTCGCCGTACAATACAACCGGGGCGCCAGGCGCGATCTGTGCCAGCCGGGCGTTCAACGCAGCGGCGTCGCCGGTCAGCAGGTGCTCGTCCGGACTGCCGCCTGACCCGCTCGATCCGCGGTAGGCAAGTGCTACAACGCCAAAGCCCATACTGGAGAATTCCTGAAACCGACCCGCTCGTGCGGCCAGTGTTCCTGCGTTGCCGGGTAAATACAGGATCACCGGGCGGCCTGATGCAGGCGGGTGCGTCCAGACGACCAATTCGGTTCCGTCGGTTGTTACAAACTCCAGTTCGCTGAACCCACTCAGCCCCGCATCGACGGGGGCAGTGCGCAGCGTATCGAAGGGATAGACGACCTGTGCCTCGTTACGCTCGACCAGAATGGCAATCCAACTGGTCGCTAGAAGGTTCAGAAGCGGGCCGCCTAGCATTGTGACGGACCGAAAAGGGTCGCTTCGTAGTGCATTTTGCCAGCTTAGCGTCCGCTAAGCGCGTCAGGCAAGGCTTAGCCGAACCCGACGTCTCGTGCGCGTCGGATCACATAGATCATCGAGGCGACGCCAAGGAGAGACGACGTCAGCATGATCGCCACCAAAACAGTTGCTCCGGTTTCGGCCTCCAAAATGGCCCCGCTGATCGCCGACAATCCCGCGCCCCCACCGATCATGATCGCCCCGCCAATGCCGCTGGCGGTGCCTGCCAGATGCGGACGAACGCTTAGCATGCCGGACGTTGCGTTCGGCAAGATCAGACCATTTCCCAACCCGACCGAAATTGTCAGGCCAAAAAAGCTGAGTGCACTGCCGTAGCCGTTGGCAAAAACCACCAGCGAGATCGCCATCCCCAAACTGCAAATTAGCGTCCCGGTCAGGGCCATTGTATTGATTCCAAACCGCACCGAAAATCGGCCCGACAGGCCATTGCCAATCAGATAGCCCACCGCTGGCGCGCCAAAAAATGCGCCCAAGGCCGTCGGTCCCAACCCGAAGACTTCAGTGCCCACCCACGGGGCGCCTCCCAGATAGGCGAAAAACGCGCCCGAGGCGAACGTCGCCGTCATCGCATAACCCCAGAAGCGACGGCTGCGGAACAGTTCGGGGTAGTCGGCAAATTGCGCGGCGAAACTGCTGCTGCGTTCGGTCGCGGTTTCACCCAGATCGGCCCAGGTCAGCGCGAACAGGGCTGCGCCAAGAATGACCATCAGCCAAAAGCTGCCTTGCCATCCGAAAGTCCCCTGCAACACCCCGCCGGCAGCCGGGGCCATCATCGGCACCAACGACATGCCCATCGTCACATAGCCGATTTTTGAGGCCGCTAAATCTTGCGGCGTAGTATCGCGTACAACGGCCCGGCTGAGGACAATTCCGGCCACGATCACGGCCTGCCCCATGCGAAACGCAAGAAAAACCTCGATCGAAGTCGCCAGCACGCAGCCGAGCGAGGCCAGAGTAAACAGCCCAATAGACCACAAAAGCACAGGCCGGCGGCCATAGCGGTCTGAAAGCGGGCCAATCAACAGCTGCATAACTGCGTTCATGCCCAGAAACAGCGCAACGCTCAGCTGCATCACGCGATAGTCGGTGTCGAAATAACGCGTCATTGCAGGCAGGCTGGGCAGGAAAATATTCATCGCCAACGCCGCCATCCCGGCAAGCAGGATCAGGGTCGAGATATGCGGGGGGGACGCGCGATCGAGGAACTGCACGTCGGGGTGCGTGGTCATGCCTCTGACCTATCGCGCGCTTTCAGGATCGTCCATCGCAAACGGTGCGCGAAATCACCGTTTCCACCGGGTGCCGGGCGCGCTATCCCTTCGGGAAAGAACGAGGGATCACGTGATGACAGATATTCTGCAGGAACTGGAAGACCGTCGCGCCGATGCACGCGCAGGTGGGGGCGCCAAGCGGGTCGAAGCGCAGCACACCAAAGGCAAGCTGACCGCGCGAGAGCGGATCGAGTTGCTGCTGGACGAGGGCAGCTTCGAAGAATTCGACATGTTCGTGAAGCACCGCGCCACAGACTTTGGCATCGACGCACAACGCCCGCCAGGCGACGGGGTGGTAACTGGCTGGGGCACCGTGAACGGGCGGATGATCTATGTCTTCGCGCAGGATTTCACGGTATTCGGCGGATCGCTGTCGGAAACCCACGCCCAGAAGATCTGCAAGATCATGGATATGGCGCTGCAAAACGGCGCTCCGGTGATCGGGCTGAACGACTCAGGCGGGGCGCGTATTCAGGAAGGCGTTGCCTCGCTGGCGGGATATGCCGAGGTGTTTCAGCGCAACATCATGGCCAGCGGAGTGGTGCCTCAGATTAGCGTCATCATGGGGCCGTGTGCGGGCGGGGCGGTTTATTCGCCCGCGATGACCGACTTCATCTTCATGGTGAAGGATTCCAGCTACATGTTTGTAACCGGCCCCGACGTTGTGAAAACCGTCACGAATGAAGTGGTAACGGCAGAGGAACTTGGCGGAGCCAGCACCCACACCAAGAAATCCAGCGTCGCCGACGGCGCGTTTGAAGATGACGCAGAAGCGATGATGGAGGTCCGCCGCCTGATCGACTTCCTGCCTGCCTCGAACCGCGAGAAACCACCCGTGCGCCCGTTCTTCGACAGCCCGGATCGGATCGACCACAGCCTCGACACGCTGATCCCGGACAATGCGAACGCGCCCTACGACATGAAGGAGCTGATTCACAAACTGGCGGATGAGGGCGACTTTTACGAGATTCAGGAGGAGTACGCCAAGAACATCCTGACCGGGTTCATCCGGCTGGAAGGCTCGACCGTGGGCGTGGTGGCGAACCAGCCAATGGTGCTGGCCGGGTGTCTGGATATCGACAGCAGCCGCAAGGCGGCGCGGTTCGTGCGGTTTTGCGATGCGTTTTCGATCCCGATCCTGACGCTGGTGGATGTCCCCGGCTTCCTGCCCGGAACGGCACAAGAATACGGCGGAGTCATCAAACACGGCGCGAAGCTGCTCTATGCCTATGGCGAGGCGACGGTCCCAAAGGTGACGGTCATCACCCGCAAGGCATACGGCGGGGCCTATGACGTCATGGCCTCCAAACATCTGCGCGGGGATTTCAACTATGCCTGGCCGACCGCCGAGATTGCTGTGATGGGCGCAAAGGGTGCGGTGGAGATCCTGTACCGGAGCGAGTTGGGAGACGCCGACAAGATCGCGGCGCGCACGAAGGATTACGAGGATCGGTTTGCGAACCCGTTCGTCGCGGCGGAGCGCGGGTTTATTGATGAGGTTATCCAGCCGTATAATACGCGGAAGCGTGTGTGTCGCGCGTTTGCGTCACTGCGGGGGAAGAAGCTGGAGAACCCATGGAAAAAGCACGATAATTTGCCGCTGTGAGGGGAAATTTCCGACTGGATTGACGTGTTCAGGCGTTTTTCGACGATTATTGCGGGGCTTGCATCGAAATGGAAAAACGAGAAGTCTATCAGTTCAGAGAATTTTCGCCTGCATTTTCGAAGTCACGAAATCGCCTGATTTATTTTTCGGCCGCTGGCTGCGTTTCTCTTCTTTTTCCACTTGCAAAGGAATCGACCTTATTTGGTCTGAGATTTGATAATCTAGACGCCGAAGGGCTGACATTCCTAATATTTGTTGTTTGCACAGTAATCGCCATTCTTGATTATATTCCACGCGCGGTCGAAGAGGTCGGCGCTCTAAGTGGTTTTGATCCAAGCATCCACACACGGCTAGCAGAAAAGCACGACGAGTTTGAGATTGCCATATCAAGGCTGGGCGACCTCGAGCGAAAAATTGCACAGCTTCAGGAAAGCACTGAGCAGCGCTTAGAGGCACATGACGCGGCGGCATCAAAATATGCCGACATTGTTGATACTAAGGCGGTTTCTCAGGCGTTCAGAAACCTTTCTGCAGCGCGCGAGCGCCTGTTCAATATGACAGAAGAATTGCTCAATGAAATTCAGTACATCCGGCCCGAGTTCGATCGAGTAAAACCCGATTCTCTGTGGGTCGCACGAGCGAATCAAATTCGCGCATATATTGAGTTCCTGGGTGGACCAGCGATATTTATATCTTTTTGCGCTATTTATTTCGACGTTTTATACTTCCAGAAGCCCTAGTGTGATTAGCCCGGACGCTAGTATGACTAACCTGAACGAATGCATTTTCAATGGCGTCGCTCTAAAATCGAAACTTGGTTGTTTCTGTTCAGCCGACATTCCCCAAGTGGCCTGCCTTCTGACGTGAAGATCGCCTGACTGCGCCAACTGGTCAAGCGCTTTCCGCCCCGAGCGGGGTCTGTGGTCGCGCAAACGCCCGAAGTTGGGCGAATCGGCCCGTAAACCCGCAGCATCCCGGCCCGGCGGCGGTGTTTTTCAGCGCATCGGGCAGACTTGTCCTGCCGCTTTCGTTCAGTTTTGGCTTGGATCGCGGTCACGCGCATAGCGGTGGCGCTCGCAATCGTCGGATGGCGGCGAGGATGGCGCGCACCATCGGGCCGGTGACGGCCACCTCTGCCAGTTGGCAGGTGATGGCGCGGGCGTGGCGGACGACGCGGGCCCCGATCTTGATCAGTTTGAGTTGCAGGCTGGACAGCGACCATTGGGCCATTTCCTCGGGCAGTTCGATGCAGCGCAGGAAGGTGGCCAGGTTGTAGGCCAGTGCGTGCAATTGCAGCCGGACTTCGTTGTCGCGGAACTTCCTGCACGACAGCCGTGTCCAGTGGAAGGCGTATTTGCCCTCCTTGATATGCTGCTCGGCCGTGCCGCGCTGGTTGTAGAACCGAACCACCCAGTCCGGTTCCATCGGCAAGTTGGTGACGATGAAACCGACGCGGGGAAACAGCTCGCCTGGGTGCCATTCGATCTTGGCAATGATGCGGCGCTCCTTGTCCCAAGACGCCGCCTGATACTCGAAGTCCTCGAAGAACCGCTTGACCTTGGTCAGCGACGGTCGCCCCACCGGCCGGGTCAGCCGATGGGCGATCTTCTCGCGCAGGACGTTGTTGGCGGGCAGCCGGATGGCGTAGAAATAGACCGCATCTTCCAGCCGCGCATAGATCGCGGGGATCGCATAGGCGGCGTCGGCACGAAAGAACCGCAGGATGTCACGTTTGGCATACCGGGCGATCACCGGGTCGAGGACGTCCCGCCAGCCGTCGGCACTGTGGACGTTGCCATGGCGCAGGGCGCAGCGTTCCAGCATGCCGAACTGGTTGAACAGGAAGTTCGGGTGATAACAGGTGCAGTCGAAATGCCCGTTCCAGGCGGACCCTTCCTGGTCGCCATGGGTCGGGCTGACCGAGCTGTCCATGTCCAGCACGATATACTTTAACCCGTTGCGGTCATGAAACCGGTCGATCCATTGCCCGTTCAGATCGGACAGCGCTTCACGGTTCTCGGACATGGCCAGCATCTCGGTCTCGAAACGCCCCATCTGCGAGGCTGAGGCCGCTTGCGCATCGACAGCCCGACCACCAACAACCTGACGCATCACGGGATCAAGCGCGAGACGGTCGGCATCGTTGACGTCCTCGTATCCGGCCAGCCGCCCGAACACTGACTGCCGGAACAGCCCGTCAAGCCGATGGACGGTGTTCTTGCCCGTGCGGTTGTCGCGCAGCGCCTCTGACGCAAGGCCAGACAGCCCAAGCGCGTCATCGAGCTCGCGCATCACCAGCAAACCGCCGTCCGAACTGATCTGCGCGCCCCGAAACTCCAGCCGCACCCGACGGTCAAAATCAACCCGATCACCCCGATCCAAACTTGCACCCTCCGGGTGATCCATAGAACACGCCCATAACAGCCAACAACACTATGATTTATATAGAAAATAACGAGATCAGGACAGCGAAATCAAAGATTTACTTGGGGAATGCGGGTTCAGACGTATGTTCATTCAATATTGAATGTATCGATGAGCATTCTCTGCTACGATTGAAAACAAATTTCCAGTGTTTGCCATGAGAAAAGGAAGCTCTCTACCAGTGCATATGCGCAACGTTGTAACGCTGTTTCTCCTCTTCACCACCCCCGCCGTCGCCGAACCTCTCATCCTACCGTCCGGCAACGCTGCCGAGTTGATTGAGGCGATGTGGGACGACTCCGCCGGGGCCGGAACCGATTTGCGGCTGCGCTTTCTCAGTCCGGACCTCGACCCCGATGCCCAGTTCGAAGATATCGAGATCGACCTCGCCGTCCTCTGCGACGCTATTGCCTTGCCGATTTTGGCTGAGACGGGGCGTCAGGTGGGGCAGATCGTGATATCGATCAGCGACCGCCCGGTGCCCTTCGGCAAGACCGACCCCAAGGCGACACAGCACTTCGACACGTTCCGACCCGACGCCGGGGCGTGTGTCTGGGACGGCCTCTGAGCAGAACCACGACCGGACCGGCGAAACCCCGCCGAAACCCCACAAAACTGGCCCAAAATGTGACTCCCAAAGCACAAAGCCCCAAAATTAAAGAAGCCTCTGTTATCCGGCGCGAAAATCACTAGAGTGCCCGCAGGTTTCCCACGGGGGCCTCAACAACTCGAGTGTGGGGGCGCGCCAGCCGACGATCGCGGTCAAGCGCCAACAGTTATTGAAGGAGAGACAGATGTCGAAATTCGCAACGTTCCTGGCCATTGGTGCCGTCGCTTTAGTAGCAGCATGTGCCAAAGAAGAAGCCATGGAAGAAGAAATCATCATGGTTGAGCCCGAGCCCGTCACGGCCGAGCCTACCTACAACAAATACTGATCGTTCATCGGAACGATTAGCTTGATCGAACGCGCCTTCGGGCGCGTTCGGCATTTCTGGGGACCTGATGATTAAGCATCGCGGCTTTCCTGGGCGATTGCCCGGCACCGATTTTCAATTCGTGATCCGCAGGCCAAACCCCAAGGGCGTCACGCCAATTACTGCACGTGAACGCTATGCCGACCGGCGCGCGCCCGACAAACGCGCCGACGCAGGGTTTCTCGCGGCTTTGTGGGAACACTTCGCGGACGAACCGTTCGAGCGCGGCAATCTGGACGCCGGTCGACTGTCCTGGCTATTTGGTCGCGAGGTTGTACCCGCTGAAGATCCGTTCGATCCCGCTAGCTACAGCGCCCTGCTAAGGATCGATGTGAGTGCCGCGCAATCGACATTCCCGGAGGTCTTCGAGGCATCTGACTAGGCAGCAATTCGCCTATAGGTTGCATGCGTCGGCGGTGAACGGCTGAGAATCCGTGCGCGCCCTCGATACTCTTCCAACCCCAAAGTCTTGGTATCATTCTCGATCACGAGGCGGCGTTGAAGGTGCCGTCCTCGTTGTCAATACCGTTACCCTTCCCCTTCTGGCGGTTCGACCTTCCCCGGGTCGGACCGCCGCTTTTTTATTGCCGAGGGCTTTCGGCGCCGGTTTGCGCAGTCCGCTGGACGTAAAATTACTCGCCTTCAATAATTTGCACTGGAACTTTTCGCCGCCTCAGGCGATTGTATGGACTGAGATGTGTTCCATAGGAGTTACAAAAATGAAGACGAAATTCTGGGCCGTGGCGATGATCGCCGTTCTGGGTGTCGCATCGTGCGGCGATACGCTGGGGCAGCAGTTGCTGACCGGTGGCGGTGTTGGTGGCGTTGCTGCCGCTGCAACAGGCAACGACGTGGGCACAGGTATCGTCCTGGGCGCGGCCGCTGGCGCGGCATTCTGCCAGACCTATCCGAACGATCCGAAGTGCTAAGCACGTAAGATTTTCAAGACGATATTGCACCGGGTCCCAACCCGGATGCGACGATGGGCCACCGCTGCAAATGCAGCGGTGGCCTTTTCTTTTCGCGTGCAGCAAGCAAAAGTGGCAAAAACCTGCACGAGGGGCCGATGTTCAAGAAGATTCTAATCGCCAACCGAGGCGAAATTGCCTGTCGTGTGATCAAATCCGCACGGCGAATGGGCATCGCGACAGTGGCGGTCTATTCTGATGCCGACCGAAATGCCTTGCATGTGAGGATGGCGGACGAGTCCGTGTGCATCGGCCCGGCGCCAGCCAATCAGTCCTACATCGTCATCGAAAACGTCTTACAGGCGATTCGCGAAACCGGGGCCGAAGCGGTCCATCCCGGCTATGGTTTTCTTTCTGAAAACAAAGCCTTCGCCGAGGCCCTGGCCAAAGAAGGTGTCGCGTTTATCGGCCCGCCGCCCGGTGCGATCGAAAAGATGGGCGACAAAATCACCTCGAAGAAGATAGCCGCCGAAGCCGGGGTTTCGACTGTACCCGGCCACATGGGTCTGATCGACGACGCGGATCATGCTGTAAAGATTGCCGATAATATCGGGTATCCGGTGATGATCAAAGCCAGCGCCGGTGGCGGTGGCAAAGGTATGCGGATCGCTTGGGATGAGGCAGGTGCGCGCGAGGGGTTTCAAAGCTCGAAGAATGAAGCCGCCGCAAGTTTTGGTGACGATCGGATTTTTATCGAAAAATTTGTGATCCAGCCACGCCACATCGAAATCCAGGTGCTGGCCGACAGCCATGGCACCACGCTTTATCTGGGAGAGCGCGAGTGCTCGATCCAGCGCCGGAATCAAAAAGTCATCGAAGAAGCGCCGAGCCCGTTTCTGGATGCCGCCACCCGTAAGAATATGGGCGAACAGGCCTGCGCGCTGGCCGCTGCCGTCGGCTATACCAGCGCCGGGACAGTCGAGTTCATCGTCGATGGAGACCGTAACTTCTACTTCCTCGAGATGAACACCCGATTGCAGGTCGAACACCCGGTGACCGAGCTGATTACCGGCGTCGATCTGGTCGAACAGATGATCAACGTCGCTGCTGGCAAGAAATTGCCGATGGCGCAGAAGGATATCAAGTTGAACGGCTGGGCGATGGAAAGCCGACTTTACGCCGAGGATCCCTATCGCAACTTCCTGCCCTCGACTGGCCGGCTGACCCGCTATCGCCCGCCTGCTGAAGTCGCCGAAAAGGCCCAAGCCGTGCGCAATGACACCGGCGTTTACGAAGGCGGCGAGATTTCTATCTACTACGACCCGATGATCGCCAAGCTTTGCACCTGGGCCCCCGACCGACCGGCGGCGATTGCGGGAATGCGGGACGCTTTGGACGGGTTCGAGGTTGAGGGCATCGGTCACAACCTGCCGTTCCTTGCCGCTGTGATGGAACATCCCAAGTTTACCTCGGGCGACATCACCACTGCTTTTATCGAAGAGGAATACCCCGACGGCTTCACCGGCGTCACGCCCGATGAAGACACGTTGCAGCGGTTGGCTGCCGTCGCGGCGCACGTCAAAATGCACAAGGAAGCGCGCGAGGCGCAGGTCTCGGGCGCAATGGCCAACCACAAGCGCCGGATTGCACCGGATTGGGTCGTCGCGTTGGGGCGACAGACTTTCCCCGTGCATGTCGACGAAAACGGCGACGGGACGGAAGTTCGCTTCGAAGATGACGGCAGCCTGAGCGTGCGGTCAGACTGGACCCTTGGGGACCGCTTGTTTCAGGGCGACGTCGGCGGGGTGTTCATGATCGTGAAGGTCGATTTCATTCGTGGTGGCGCGCGCCTGCGCTATCGCGGGGCCGACCTGAAGGCCGTTGTGCGCACTCCGCGTCAGGCGGAATTGGCCGCGTTGATGCCGGAAAAAGCGCCGCCCGATACCTCGAAATACCTGCTATGCCCGATGCCCGGCCTACTCGTTTCGGTCGCCGTGAAGGCAGGCGATACCGTTGAGGAGGGGCAGCCGCTGGCGACGGTCGAGGCGATGAAGATGGAGAACATCCTGCGCGCCGAAAGGCGAGGCGTCGTCGCCAAGGTTAACGCAGCCCCCGGAGACAGCCTGGCCGTGGACGAGGCGATTCTGGAGTTCGAGTGATCGCGACCAATCTACAGGAGCGTCTTGGTGTCTTCGCCATCGCGGGTGCATTGGTTGCCTATGGCGGGTTGATGATCGCCGCATTGGCGCGCTCGGGCTGGAATTTCGAATACCCGCTGGACGACGTCTATATTCACCTCGCCATGGCCTCCGAAATCGCGCGCGGTCGCTATGGTGTGAACGGCGGCGAGGTCGCATCGGCATCGTCTTCGGCTCTGTACCCATTGCTGCTAACGCCTTTTCCAGACAGTGAATTTCAACGCTGGCTGCCATTGGCGTGGAACGTCCTTGGCTTATGCCTAGGAGCTTGGCTGTGGGGCCGCGCGCTGGGATGGGCGGGGTATCGGGGTGCGCTGGGGTTTGGTCTGGCGTTCCTTGGGGCACTGGTAGTCGGCGCGCATTCCACTGCGTTTACTGGCATGGAACATGCACTGCACGGGGCGGCAAGCATCGCCATGATCTATGGTCTCGCGCGCACGCTCAGTGACGGGCGCGGTGCAGGCCTACTGCTGGCGGGAATGTTCTTTGCCCCACTGCTGCGGTTCGAGGGATTGGCGTTGGTCGTCCTCAGCATCAGCGTTCTGGCCCTGACGGGACATCGGCGATTGGCGGGGATCAGCGCGGCCTTGGGCTTGATCCCGATTGCCCTGTTCATGGGATACTTGGTCTCGCTGGGCCTTGATCCACTGCCGAACTCGGTGCAGGCCAAACTGGTCAGCGATGGCGAAGAGAACATCAGCCGGCTGAACCGCGTGCTCGGCACATTTCAAATCAACATCGCTAAACCCGGAGGGATGGCGATTCTGGCGCTTGTGATCGCGGCCATGGCGATGCGGGTGCTGGACGCGGGGCTGCGCCAGTCGCGTCTTGGTTGGATGGCCATGGTGATCGCCGGTGCCGGCCTGGGCCATCTACTTTTCGCGCAGGTCGGTTGGATGGAACGATATGAGCACTACGCGATTGCCTCACTTGGCCTTGGCGTTCTTATCCTTGCCGCACGGGTGACGGAACGGCGCGGGATTGCGATCGGAATCGCTGTCGCGGCCCTGCTTCCCGCGGCCTGGAACTACGTGCCGCGTACAATCAACGAGTATCCGTGGAATATCCGCGCGCAGCACCTTCAGCAGGCGCAGATGCGCAGATTTGCGCATGAACATCTGCAACAACCAATCGCGGTGAATGACCTCGGCCTCGCCGTTTGGGCCAACCCGGACTACGTGCTGGACCTCTACGGTCTCGCCAATAATGAGGCTCGCCGCCTGCGCATCTTCGCGCCCACGCCGGGTTGGGCAGGCCCGCTGGTCGCGCGCCACGGCGTGTCTGTCATCATGATTTACGACAGTTTCATCGAGGCAGGGATCTCGCCGGATTGGGAACCGCTTGGAAAACTGGTAATGCTGCGGGCCGCCGGATATGTCGGTAATGCTGAAGTCAATTTCTATGCTGCGACGTCTGAGGATGTCGTCTCGGCGCGCGCAGCACTTGACGACTGGGTGCCCGGATTGCCGCCAGATGCGTGTTTCGTATTCTCGGGTGCCAGCGCCTGCGCGCGTTAAGGCCTATTCCGCCAGCATCAGCCGATCGCGCACTTCCTGCTGACGTTCCGGAGTTTTGTCGATTACGCGCGTCAGCTCTCGGACATCCCACGGGGCAGGCTTTCGTAGTTTCACGCCGCCGTCCTTGCCGATCAGCACCAGCATGAAGCCGCGCGGGCGCAGTTCGGTCCGAAGCGCTGATTTTGCATCCGGATTCGTGTCGGTGATGACGACAACATCGCGGTCCGCCAGTTCACCAACCCTGGAGGACAACAGCTCAAGTTGCTGAATAAAGCGCGGATCGGCAGGTGAACCGGCGAATACGACCACCGGGCGGGCAATCCATTTGAAGGCCTCCAACTCAACCTCGGAAGCGTCCAGCACGATTGTACGGTCGCCCTGCCAGATTGCCACGGGCGTTTCAGGCTCAGCCTCCCCCACCGCCAAGGCGGGTCCGCAAAGAATGATAGCGAAAACAAGCGCGAGAGTCGTTTTCATCGGTCCTCCAGTCTGACAGAATATAGGGCGTGGTTCCACGAATACGAAGGGGCCAATTGCTTCTGGTCACAGCGATGTCACCCGTAGCGACCGGCAAGGGGCTGAACAATGAACGAAGACTGGACCAAACGTGCTGCGGCCGAGCTGCGAAATCGCACCCCGGATGACCTGATCTGGCAAACGCCCGAGGGCATCGATGTGCGCCCGGTTTATGGTCCGGGCGACCTGAGCAATACGCCGCATTTGGGCAGCTTGCCGGGCGAAGCCCCCTACACCCGCGGACCCAAGGCGACGATGTACGCGGGCCGCCCCTGGACGATCCGGCAATATGCCGGGTTTTCGACGGCTGAGGAATCCAACGCCTTCTATCGCCGTGCTCTGGATGCGGGGCAACAGGGTGTCTCGGTCGCCTTCGATCTGGCAACCCATCGGGGGTACGACAGCGACCATGACAGGGTCGAAGGCGACGTCGGCAAAGCCGGCGTGGCAATCGATTCTGTCGAGGATATGAAGATTCTGTTCGACGGTATCCCTCTGGAAAAAGTCAGCGTTTCCATGACGATGAACGGAGCGGTGATTCCGGTTCTGGCCAGTTTCATTGTTGCCGGGGAAGAGCAGGGTGTGGACCGTGCCGCGCTTTCCGGAACCATTCAGAACGACATTCTGAAAGAGTTCATGGTCCGCAACACTTACATCTATCCGCCCGAACCCAGCATGCGGATCGTGGCCGATATTATCGACTATACGTCGCGCGAAATGCCTAAATTCAACTCGATCAGTATCTCCGGCTATCACATGCAGGAGGCCGGCGCGACGCTGGTGCAGGAGTTGGCGTTTACCCTGGCCGACGGCAAGGAGTACGTCCGCACCGCCGTGGCGCGCGGCATGGACGTTGACGCCTTCGCAGGCCGCCTAAGCTTTTTCTTCGCTATTGGTATGAACTTCTTCATGGAGGCCGCCAAGCTGCGCGCCGCCCGATTCCTTTGGCACCGGATCATGCACGAATTTGCGCCGAAAAACGAAAAATCCTCGATCCTGCGGACCCATTGTCAAACCAGCGGCGTCAGCTTGCAGGAACAGGATCCCTACAACAATATCGTTCGCACGGCTTATGAGGCAATGAGCGCCGTTTTGGGTGGGACCCAGTCGCTGCACACCAATTCCTTCGACGAAGCGATGGCCTTGCCGACGGAGTTTTCATCACGGATTGCCCGCAACACGCAGCTGATTCTGCAGAATGAAACCGGCGTGACCAAGGTAGTCGATCCGCTGGCGGGCTCTTACTACGTCGAGGCGCTGACGGCCGAGTTGATCGAGGCTGCGCAGGCGCTGATCGATGAGGTCGATGAGATGGGCGGTATGACCGAGGCTGTCGCCTCCGGCATGCCAAAACTGAGGATTGAAGAGGCGGCAGCGCGCAGGCAAGCGGCGGTGGATCGCGGCGAAGAGGTTATCGTCGGGGTCAACAAGTTCCGTCTGGAAACTGAGGATCAGATCGACATTCTGGATGTTGACAACGTGGCAGTTCGCGCCTCGCAAATGGCGCGGCTTCAACAGGTGCGCGGCACCCGCGATCAGGCGGCCTGTGATGCGGCGTTGGAGGCGTTGGAGACTGGCGCAAAGGGTGACGCCAACTTGCTGGAACTGGCGGTCGAGGCCGCCCGCGCCCGCGCCACGGTGGGTGAAATCAGTATGGCGATGGAGCGTGCCTTCGGGCGACACCGTGCCGAGGTGAAGACACTCGCCGGGGTTTATGGGGCCGCCTATGAAGGTGACGAAGGTTTTGAGAATATACAGAAAGATGTGGATTCTTTCGCGGAAGAAGAGGGCCGTCGCCCGCGCATGATGGTCGTCAAGATGGGTCAGGATGGACATGACAGGGGGGCGAAGGTGATTGCCACGGCGTTTGCGGATATCGGGTTCGACGTCGACGTCGGACCGCTGTTCCAGACGCCAGAAGAGGCGGCACAGGATGCGCTCGACAACGACGTCCATGTCGTCGGCATTTCGTCTCAGGCAGCAGGTCACAAGACACTCGCGCCCAAGTTGATCGCGGCCCTGCGCGCCGCCGGGGCTGAGGATATTCTTGTGATCTGTGGCGGCGTGATCCCGGCGCAGGATCACAAGTTTCTGAAAGATGCAGGCGTCGCCGCGATTTTCGGCCCCGGAACAAATATCCCGGTAGCCGCTTCGGATATTTTGCGCCTGATCCGAGAGCGCCGGGCTTGATCGAACAAGACCACTTCGCCGTCGTTGCCGAGACCCTGGAGGAGGGGGCGGCACATGTAGAGGTAGCGCTTGGAGTGACGATGGTTCCGGGTGGGAAACACGCCTTCATGGGCACTCATAACTGTCTGCTGGGGCTTGGGCCGGGCTTCTATCTTGAGGTTATTGCGATTGATCCGGACGCCACGCCGCCGCCCTATCCGCGCTGGTTCAACCTCGATCATTTCAGCGGCCCACCCCGGCTAGCAAACTGGATCTGTCGCACAGATGATCTGGACGCGGCTCTCTCGGCGGCTCCGATGGGGGCGGGCCGTCCGATGGATGCAGCGCGCGGTGATCTGAAGTGGCGCATGGCGATTCCAGACGATGGCTGCCTGCCGTTTGATGGGGCGTTTCCGGGGCTGATCCAGTGGGATGGCGTAGCGCATCCCTCGGATCGCTTGTTTGACAGCGGGTGCCGGATGACGCGGTTGGAGGTCATGACACCGGATCACACGTCGCTGACGAAAGCTCTACCGACAATGCCGCTCGTAACGCTGAGCGACGGCCCGCTTTCCCTGCGCGCGTCGTTCGACACCCCGAATGGCCCGCGCGAACTGACATGATCCGGGACGCCACACAGTCGGACGCCGCTGCAATTGTGGCAATCTGGAATCCGATAATTCGCGACAGCCTCGCCACGTTCAACTCTGCCGAGAAAGATGAGGGTGAGGTCGCCACCTTAATCTCGGACCGCCAAACAGCTGGCTACGCCTTTTTGGTTGCCGACGAGGGTAGCATTCAGGGCTTCGCCACCTACGCGCAGTTTCGTGGCGGCGTCGGCTATGCTCACACAATGGAACACACCGTTATTCTGTCCCCAGAGGCGCGGGGCAGGGGTCTTGGCCGTGCGTTGATGTTGGCCGTCGAAGATCATGCCCGGGCTGCTGGCGCGCATAGTTTGTTTGCCAGGGTCAGTGCCGAGAACACCGGCGCGGTCGGATTCCACGAAGCTCTCGGCTATGAAGCCGTCGCGACATTGCCCGAGGTAGGGCGCAAGTTTGATCGTTGGCTGGACCTAGTTCTGATGCAGAAACGCCTCTGATCGACCTCCTGAATCCGTTATCGCCGCAGTGCAGCGATTTTCAATACCTGCCAAACCCGCTATTGGGACTCCATGTCACTCTGGTCCCGCATATCCGACGCACTCGCCGCCCTTGCCGCTGGCGAAGCTCTGTCGGTTGTCTTCGAACGCTTGCGAACCCCACCGGAACGCTCGGTCGCGTTCGGCATCGCGGTGATCGCGCTCAGCGCCAAGATGGCAAAGGCCGACGGGCAGGTGACACGCGACGAGGTGGCGGCATTTCGGGAGGTGTTTCACATCCCTGAGGCTGAGGAAGCGAATGCTGCACGGGTGTTCAACCTGGCGCGGCAGGATGTCATCGGCTTTGAAGATTATGCGCGCCGGATCGGGGCCATGTTTGCGGATGGTGCGGGTGAAAAGATATTGTGCGACCTTATGGAAGGCCTGTTTCATATCGCTGTAGCTGATGGGTCCTACCATGACGCAGAAGATGTTTTCCTGGCCCGCACCGCCGAGATATTCGGCATCGACCAGCGAACCTTTCGCAGTGTCCGCACCCGCTTTGTACCCGATGCCGATCCAGATCCTTGGGACGTTCTGGGCGTTTCCCCGGACATGCCGCTGGTACAGATTCGCGCTGCCTGGCGGGCATTGGTGCGCGACAGCCACCCCGACCGCATGATTGCGCGGGGTGTTCCACATGAAGCAGTGAAGCTGGCCGAAAAGCGCCTGATCGCGATTAACCGCGCCTGGGAGGATATCTCGGCGCAGGCCCCAACAGCGTGAGGATCGCGACTTATAATGTCGAATGGTTCTCGAACCTATTTGCCGAAGACGGCAGCCTGCTGAACGATAGCGGCTGGTCCGGCCGGCACGACGTGACACGACGCGACCAACTGGCAGCACTGGGCAAGGTTTTCAGGGTGCTGGACGCCGATGCGGTGATGGTGATTGAAGCGCCGGAGAGTAACCGGCGGCGGTCTGGTACCGAGGCGCTGGAAAATTTTGCAGCGCATTTCGGCCTCAGGACCAACAAGTCGCTTATGGGGTTCGATAACCATACGCAGCAAGAGATTTGCCTGCTTTACGATCCAAATCAGCTGAGCGCCCGGCATGACCCGGTGGGGGACGTAACTGGCAAGAAAGGGTCGGCCCAGTCGCCCAGATTCGATGGTGTGTTCCGAATCGACCTCGATATCGACGCGACCGAGGATCTGGTCCGGTGGTCAAAACCACCATTGGAGGCAGCCTTGGAGACGCGCGATGGGACTCACCTTCGCCTGATCGGGGTTCACGCCAAGTCCAAGGCTCCGCACGGCGCGCGAGGTGAGGCTGAGATTATGCGCCTGTCGATTGCCAATCGAAGGAAGCAACTGGCGCAATGCCTGTGGCTGAGGAAACGAGTATTGGAGCATCTGGAAGCGAACGAGTCCCTTATCGTGTTGGGTGATTTCAACGACGGTCCGGGGCTAGACGAATACGAGAAACTATTCGGTCGATCCGGGGTCGAAGTTGTTCAGGGCGCCCAAGGAGAACCGCAATTGTTCGATCCGCATGCCCGCGCTGCCCGGGGCGGCAAAGGTCAGACGCTGCCCGCTACCGCGCGGTTCTTCCTGGCAAAGCAGAAGCGATGGCTGTCGGCGTTGCTTGACTATATCATGGTCAGTCCTGATCTGATGTCGAAACGGCCCGACTGGCGCATCTGGCATCCCTTCGATGATCAGGGCTGCTATCGTAATGCCGAACTGCGCCAGGCGCTGCTAACGGCATCGGATCATTTTCCGGTCACCCTCGACTTGGACTTTGGTGCGGCGCCCGACCCTTAAAATCCGCCGCCATCTGTGCTATATTGAGGGCATGAAACGTATCCTTGTTTACCCGCTGGCACTTGTGTTGCTGGCGACCCCGCCTTCGGCGCAGGAGTCCTCCGCGCCAGACGACGGCGACATGCAACGCGGCTTTGATCTACTGGGTGAAGGGGCGGAACTGCTGTTTCGCGGACTACGGGGCGAGGCCGAACCCACCTTGCGCGACATGGTCGACGCGATGCGCGATCTGAACTGGAACGGGCTGACGTTTCGCGATGTTGACGACTATCACCCGCCAGAAGTGCTACCCAATGGCGACATCATCATTCGTCGCAAGACGCCATTGGATCCGGTTGATCCCGACGGCGATGGCGACATAGAGCTTTAGGCTGCCAACTGGTCGATTTCATCGTTGCTGAGCGTTGGTCCCATCGCGCGACCGGCGGCCTTGAAGTGCAGATATTGCGGGAAAAGCGACAGGTAGGTTGCACGGGTGGCAGGAGCAATTCTGTCCAACCCGCTTTGTGCTGCGAACAGGCTGGCAATCTCGACCCCGCCGATTTTCAAACCGCATTGCCGGGCGAAGCCAAGCTGGAAAAATGCCACCGGCGCAACCGGTGTAATCGGGATCATTGCGCCTTCATCCGCGCAATCAACAAGCGGTGACATCACCGCCGAAGCACCAAGCCGGGCGCACAGCGTTGTGGTCCTGTGGACGCGCATCGCTCCGGGGCCAAAAACCGTATCTGTCGCAGGTCGGCCGGGCCCGTAGGCGTCAACCGGCACCCGAGTAAGCCGCAAATCTTCCGAAGTCTCCGGATCAAGCGTTACCGAACCGCGCCAGGTCAGGGCTTCGGCACGCCCAGAGGACGTCATGACCCGATCGCCGGGCATCAAATCCTCGATAGCGACATCACCGCGCGCCGTTTCCAGAACAGCACCACGGCCAACAACGGCAAAGGCCCGTAAGAAAAGTGCAGATGCCGGCGCCGAGCGCGTGACCGACTGAATTGCACTGGCGCGGGTCTGAGCAAGAACCTCGAACACGCAATCCGGCGCATACGGTATCGGATCTGGGCGTGCAGGCGAAGATATTGAACTGGCGGAGTCAAAGATCATGGCAGTGACCTGTATGTTGTTTATTTGGATTGTTTTTTTGGTGTTGCCGCTCCCCATAGGGTTGGCTTAACGGCGCGCAGTTGGAGGGTTAGCAAGCCGCGTCGTTAGGGCAACATGATACCGCTCGCTCTCTATCAGCGCGGCGGCAATCCAGCGTCGAACGATCATTTGGAACTCCCTGACCTTTAGGTTCAACACCGTGTCTAGGGTCGAATCCGGTGCGTATCACGCCGGTGCCAAGGCAATTTTGTGGCGATCGAAAACCCGAACGATTACAATCTGATGGCGGCAATCAGTCGGCCATAATCAGCTTGCGTTTGGTGCTGGCTGCGCCGGTAGGAATAAAACCGTTCCGGGTCAGCGTAGGTGCAATGACGCACCCAGTCACAGGTTCCGACCCCCGCCTCGCGCAGTCGGTGCAGTCCGTATCCGGGCAGGTCGAACTGATATCTTCCTCCCGTCCCGTTGGCAAAGAATCGTGGGCTATCAGGTTCTTCCACCATAAATGTTTCGAAATACTCCTGCCCGACTTCGTAGGCCGCCTGGCTGATAGAGGGGCCGATGATAGCGGTGGTCGCACCACGATCCGCGCCCAATGCTTCCATTGCATCCAAGGTTGCCTCAAGAACACCGGACAGCGCGCCTTTCCATCCCGCATGCGCCGCGCCGATCACCCCGGCGTCGCGATCAGCAAACAATACGGGTTGGCAATCCGCGCTGAGAACAGACAGCGCCAGGCCGGGGGTGGCCGTGACCAATGCGTCGGCCTGAGGGGCCGGACCGTCGTGCGGGCCAGTCACGTGGATGGCGGTCGGCGAGTGGACCTGATGCACTCCGATCAGCATTTCGGGGCCAACATCCAGCGAGGCCGCCACGCGCGCTCGGTTGATCTGGACAACCTCGGTTTGGTCGGACGAACCAATGCCGCAATTCAGGCCGGCGAAAATGCCCGACGACGCACCTCCGCGACGGGTGAAAAACCCGTGCTGCAGCGGTGACAGATCGTCGTGGGTCAGGATTTCCAGTGTCATTCGGCTACCCGCCCTAAGGAGCGAAACCAGCGGGCAAGGGTGCACCTTGCTGAGTGATCGCCAGTGCTTTGAACAGGGTTCCCATTTCCGACGGGTGGGTCAAGCGATGAAACGCAGCGGTGATTGCGGCGCGCTGATCTTTGCCGGCGCCATTTGACAACGCTTCGGCGCGCGCCGAAATGCCAAGGCGTTCCAGAAAGACCCCCTGCGGCGTCAGGCGGCTGTGGGCGGCTCCGGCATCGTTGGCGGCAATTGCCAGTGCCTCGAAGTCCACATGGGCTGTCAGATCGGCCTTCCCCGGATCTGCAAGCGGGTCCTTCGGCGCATGGCCCTGGACTGCCTGCAAGGTGTCCCCCAACGAGCGCCAGTCGCCGTAGTCGATGATCAGCGCGGTGCCGCCCTGTCCGGTGATACGGGCTGCAATCTCGGCAGCGATTGTTTGTGCCGGGGCGCAGGTTTCGACGATGTCTCCGTCGTTGGTGTCCTCCAGCCGATGATCAAGGGCGGCGAACGGTGTCGCCGGGGTCAGCCCGATCATGAGTTCGCCGTCGGAGAGGCCGACAACCCGCTCGGCCCAGCCCGCGCCGTCGCGCTGGAATTGGCGGATTGGCAGGGCGTCGAAGAATTCGTTGGCGATCAGGAACAGCGGGCCGTCGGGCAGCGTATCGATGCTGTCGTGCCATTGCGGGTTGTGGGGCGAGAGGATTTCAGCCTGCCGGGCGCGTAGCGCCGCAGAAATCTCGACAAGATGCAGATTGGCGGCGGCATTGAAGCCGGGAACGCGAGAGGTCGCGCGCAGGGCGTCGGCCATCAACGTGCCGCGACCGGGGCCAAGCTCGGCCAGAACGAAGTTGCCCGGCGTGCCCTGATCCAGCCAGCTTTGGGCGAGGGCGAGGCCCAGTAACTCTCCGAACATCTGATTGATTTCCGGGGCGGTGGTGAAGTCTCCGGCAGTGCCGAGGGGATCGCGGGTGGTATAATAGCCGTCCAACGGGTCCAGCAGGCAGGCGGCCATAAAATCCGCGATAGTAAGCGGCCCGTTTTCAGTTATCCGCGCCGCCAGCCGTTGACCCAGAGGCGTCACGCGGTCGCTGGCACGCGGCGGGCGCGCAGTATCAGCCACACGCCAAGTGCAATCATTGGAAGCGACAAAAGCTGTCCCATGGTCAGCCCGAAGCTTCCGGCTTGGACGGCCCAGCCGAGCGGATTTCCGGGGCTGATGAACTGAGCATCGGGTTGGCGGACGAATTCAATGAGGAACCGCGCGATGCCATATCCTGAAAGGAACACTCCGGTGATCTCGCCCGGCCGTTTCAATGCGCCGCGCGACCACGCCAACCAGAACATCACTGACCAGAGGATGACGCCTTCCAGCAGACCTTCATAGAGTTGTGAAGGGTGACGAGCGCACAGGCCTTCGATCCCCGGACAATCCTGTGCGCGCACACCGGGGAAAATCACGGCCCAAGGGACGTCCGTTGGTCGGCCCCATAGTTCGGCGTTGGTGAAGTTGGCCAGGCGACCAAGCAGCAACCCGGTCGGTGTGCCGAGTGCGGCCAGATCGGACATGCCGATCAGGTTGATCTTGCGCAGTCGTGCGAAGATCAGCACCGCCAGCCCGACACCCAGCATTCCGCCGTGAAAACTCATTCCGCCCTGCCAGATGTAGAAGACCTCAATCGGGCGGGTCAGGGTTTCGGGGGCGTAGAACAGGACGTAGCCGATACGTCCGCCACCGACGATGCCGATGATCAGCCAGGTGATGAATTCCTCCAGCTGTTGGGTGGTCATCACCGGCGTGTTATTCGGCCAGACATGCGCCTTGCGGATCGTTATTGCTGCAAGCTTCCAGCCGATCAGGATCGCCACGATATAGGCGACCGCGTACCAGCGCAGCGCCAGAGTGGTGCCGAAGACCTCGAACGAGAATATCTCTGGACCGATGTTCGGGAATGGGATCGCTAACGGCATCATCGGCCCCTAAAGACAGGGCCTTGCCGGTGCCGTCAACCTTGCAGAACGTCCGCCGAATGCACATATGACAGTGACGTGAGTGATCGTGTACCGCAAAGGAGGTGCCATGCAGAGCCGCAATAAGATTGTCGAGGATATCTCGCAACTGATGAACAATGCCATGGGGGTAGCCCAGGGAGCCAAGTCCGAAGCTGAGAGCGCCATGAAAGGCTGGGTTGACCGCTGGATGGCGGATCGGGATTTCGTGACGCGCGAGGAATTTGATGCTGTCAGCGCGATGGCCAAGAAGGCCCGCGAAGAGAATACGGCGCTGGCCAAGCGGATTGCTGCGCTTGAAGGCGGTACGCCCAAACCACGCGCGAAAACGGCTGCAAAACCGAAGGCAAAGCCGAAAAGCTGACCCGCGTTTCCAGCTAAAACCCCTCAAGGCGCCCTTTGTGGCGCCTTTTTTGTTGCCTATGACCCCAATCGGGCAAGTTTCTGTGGGTAATTCGGAAATAAGGGTTTACACGATTCTGCCTTTCAACCACCATATGTTGTAGGACGACGGCAACGATCCGCCTGTCCTTGAGCAGCACCCAAGTCGTCGCCGCAGGCAATGTGCGAACGGCTAGAACCTCTGAAGGGCACGATATGTCGCTTTCCGAGCCGCTTTATGATTCCGGCGACATCCACCCGATCGACATTGTCGAAAACCTTGCAAATCATCATTCGTGGGACTTCGACCGTGTCGGTGAGGATCAGATCGCCATGGCGGTCGAAGGGCAATGGCGGACCTATTCGATCACGCTGGCCTGGTCGGACACTGATGAGACTCTGCGCCTGATCTGCACATTTGAAATGGAGCCGCCCGAGGATCGCCTGTCGCATCTTTATGAAGCGCTGAATCAGATCAACGACCTGTGCTGGGACGGGGCCTTCACCTATTGGCATCTGCAACGGCTGATGGTCTGGCGCTATGGGTTGGTGCTGTCGGGCGGGCAAATTGCCGGGACCGAACAGATCGACCGGCTGATAGGATCGGCGGTGTCCACTGCTGAGAAGTATTACCCGGCGCTGCAACTGGTCACCTGGGCGAATAACACCCCCGAAGAAGCAATGCGCATCGTCATGGCCGAGGCTTACGGACGGGCCTGAGGGGCGTCGCAGTCGCAAAACTCGTTAATTGACATCGGAGTCACCGACGGGGTGTTTTCTTGGCTCGTTTCAGACCCTAGAGTCGTGTCGAAACGACCTTGGGGACCCTCATGGATATGACTTTTGTAGCGGAACGTGGGCTGGTTTTGCTGGGCTGCGGCAAGATGGGCTCGGCAATGTTGGCCGGGTGGCTGGAGGGCGGGCTGCCTGCGTCTTCGGTTCACGTAATTGATCCGGCGCCGTCGGACTGGTTGCAAGGGACCGGCGTAGCCATCAACGGCGCAATGCCAGGCGACCCTGCGATTGTGCTGATCGCCGTGAAGCCACAGATGATGACCGAGGCGCTGCCAGCCATCAAAGGTTTCGGGGCGGATACGCTGTTTGTCTCGGTCGCTGCCGGAACGCCAATCCGGGCTTATGAGGCCGCTTTGGGAGCGCAAGCGACGATCGTGCGCGCGATGCCGAACACGCCCGCCGCGGTCGGGCGCGGTATCACGGCGATTGTCGGGAATGCTCATGCAGGCGACGCAGAACTGGCACTCGCCGAGATGTTGCTGAGCGCGGTGGGCCAGGTCGTCAGGTTAGACAGCGAAGATCAGATGGACGCTGTAACGGCGGTGTCCGGCTCTGGTCCTGCCTATGTGTTCCATTTGATTGAGGCGATGACCAACGCCGGGATTGCCGAGGGTCTGCCTGCCGATCTGGCACTGAAGCTGGCGCGGGCGACGGTGGCGGGGGCGGGGGATCTTGCCGAAAAATCCGGCGAACAACCGGGCCAGCTGCGCATCAACGTCACCAGTCCGGGCGGCACCACGGCAGCGGCACTGAGTATACTTATGGACGAGGCCTCGGGCTTCACGCCACTTCTGAAGCGCGCAGTCAAAGCCGCCGCAGATCGCAGCCGGGAATTGAGCGCATGAGCCAGATCAGCTTCGACGACTTCATGGCAGTGGACATTCGCGTCGGTCAGATTACGCGCGCCGAACCTTTCCCGGAAGCGCGCAAGCCCGCATTCAAACTCTGGGTCGATTTCGGAGAGGCGATCGGAGAGCGGAAATCTTCCGCACAAATCACCAGCCACTACACGCCCGAAAAGCTGATCGGGAAACGAGTGGTCGGCGTCGTGAACTTCCCACCGCGCCAGATCGGCCCGGTGATGTCAGAGGTTCTAGTGCTTGGTGTGCCGGACGAGGCAGGAGAGGTTGTCTTGCTAACACCTGACAAAGACGTGCCGCTAGGTGGGAGGATGTTCTGATGAAAAAGCTCTGGATTACCCGGACACTACCAGAAGAGGTTTTGGACGCGGCGGGGGCAGTGTTTGATGTGGAATTGCGAAACAAAACCAGCGGGGCTTCCGAAGATGAGGTGACCTTGGCGTTGAGCCAATACGACGCGATTCTACCGACGCTGGGCGACCGTTTCACGGGCGATGCGATCCGCGCAGTGGTCAATCCGCGCACCAAGGTGCTTGGCAATTTCGGCGTCGGCTACAACCACATAGATGTGGCGGCGGCGCGCGACACAGGGATCATCGTCACCAACACGCCGGGCACGGTGACCGACGCGACAGCCGACATCGGCATGACCCTGATCCTGATGGCCTGTCGTCGCGCGGGCGAGTGTGAACGTATTTTGCGGCGTGGCGAGTGGCCGGGTTGGCAGCCGACGCAATACCTTGGCACCCATGTGACTGGCAAAACCGTCGGCATCATCGGCATGGGACGTATTGGCAAGGCCGTGGCGCGGCGCTGCCACGCGGGTTTCGGGATGAAAGTGGTATTCTTCAACCGGTCTCCCGTGGTTGATCCCGGCGTTCCTGCGCGGCAACTGGACTCACTCCACGCGGTCCTGGACTCATGCGACATTGCGGTGGTGACTGTACCGGCCTCGCCCGAGACGCATCACATGATCGACGCTGAAGCGTTGCGGGCTTTTGGGCCGAAAGGTATTTTGGTGAACATTGCTCGTGGTGACATTGTCGATGAATTGGCACTGATAGAGGCGCTGGAAACCGGCGCGATAGCCGGAGCTGGCTTGGATGTTTACGAGAACGAACCAGTGGTGCCGGATCGATTGAGAGCACTGGAAAATGCGGTTTTGCTACCCCATTTGGGGACCGCCGCGCTGGAAGTGCGTACGGCTATGGGGATGATGGCACTAGAGAATATCGTTGCGGTGATGGAAGGACGCGCGCCGCCAAATGCGGTCTGAGATCTATCGATCTCCGACGGCCTCGCGCCAATGTTTGCGGCACAGAGAGACATAGGTCTCATTCCCACCAATCTGAACCTGCGCGCCGTCCTTTAGCGCATTGCCGTCCGCGTCTTGTCGCACAACCATTGTCGCTTTCTTCCCGCAATGGCAAATCGTCCGCGCCTCGCGCATTTCGTCGGCCAGCGCGAGAAGGGTGGCCGAGCCGGGAAACAACTCACCACGAAAATCAACGCGCAGCCCGTAGCACATAACCGGCACGTTCAGATCATCGACGGCGCGGGCGAGTTGCCAGACTTGATCGGGTTCGAGAAATTGCGCCTCGTCCAGAAATACACATGCGACAGGGCCTTCAGCCAGCCGCGCTTGAAGTTTTTCGAACATGTCGTCGCCGGGGGCGTAAGTGTCAGCCTCGACCCCGATGCCGATGCGACTGCCAATCCGGCCCTCTCCAGCGCGATTGTCATGCTGAGCGGTCAGCAGATAGGTCTGCATCCCGCGTTCACGATAATTGTGGCTGGCCTGCATCAGCAGGGTGCTTTTACCGGCGTTCATCGTGGAGAAGTGGAAATAGAGCTTGGCCATGGGGGTTGGGATAGCGTGGAGCGGGCGGGGGCATCAAGCCTATGGCTTGACAGAATGAGGCGCAGTATCCTTGCGCCATGCAGTATGATGTTGAAACACCACAGGCCTATTTGGATGCGCTGGAGGATGATTGGCGAAAAGCGCTCGTGCAGCGATTGCGCGGGATCATCCGGGCCGTTGCCCCGGACTGGGACGAAGGCATCGGCCACAAGATGCTGCGCTACACAGGCCGGAACGGTCCGGCGCTTCATCTAAATGCACAAAAGGGCTATGTCGGCTTGTATGTTGGGGATGTCGCAGTATTGGACTCGTCGGGCGACCTATTGGCTGGGATCGACTGCGGCAAATGCTGCATTCGGCTGAGAAAAGTGAAAACGCTCGATGAGGCGGCGCTGCGAATGCTTATCGCGCGGGTACATGCGAGACACGAAGCGGGCGAACGAACGGACTGCTGACGTATCCCGGCCCGCTGCGGGGGCGATATCAATTCGAATGAATTGAAGCGAACGTGGCGACGCAAGCGATGGAATGGCCTGATTGGAAGCGGGCAGCATCCACGACTGAGGCCCGGGCCAGGCGCTGTGAGACGCTATTTCAGGCGTAAGGGATCAATCAGCAGCACGTCGGCTAGATCCCCTAACGTGCCAACTCCGTCAGCTTTCGGGCAAACACATATCTGCCGCTTAACGCCAGTCTTGGGAAGAATGGTGAAGCCGCGCCATTTGGTCGCCAGATACCCAGAGAATCTCGCAAAACCACCTCTGCAATGTCGGGCAGCTCATCCGATCGCCCGACTGCCGAGAAAACATCCGGTGAATTAGATCGTTGCCGATAGTACTGGAAGAGGTACGAATCAATCACATAACGGCATGATGCCGGACAATACGACGAAACATGCAGTAGACTCTAAAACCCTCGTCGGGAGGGAATAATTCGGACAAAATCAGCTGGAAATTTTTAAGTGAACGGGTTAGATTTCGCCCCTAAACCATTCTCAGGTATGAAGATATGTGGCTCAACGCTCGGCAGCGCATACAGACTAGTTACCATTTCGGTACTGCATGGTCCAGAAAATCACGAGAAATGTACGGGCAGATTGCGCTGCCGATTAGGCGCACACTACACTATATTTTGGCGATTTCCTGTTTAGCTGTAATTGTTCGATACTTGCCAAATGTAAGATATGATCTGACGTTGACAGCGAGCCTCGGCGTCGCCGTTGCAATTAGCGCAAGTTTTGTCTGGCCAAGTTTGCGAAGCGTCCTTGTTGCACTTATTCTATTCATATCACTGGCTTTTGCGCTGCACGGTTCCAACGAAATGAAGATATCAGTCACTTCATTTCCAATCACATCGATCGACATTCAGCCGACATTCCCCAAGTGGCCTGCCTTCTGACGTGAAGATCGCCTGACTGCGCCAACTGGTCAAGCGCTTTCCGCCCCGAGCGGGGTCTGTGGTCGCGCAAACGCCCGAAGTTGGGCGAATCGGCCCGTAAACCCGCAGCATCCCGGCCCGGCGGCGGTGTTTTTCAGCGCATCGGGCAGACTTGTCCTGCCGCTTTCGTTCAGTTTTGGCTTGGATCGCGGTCACGCGCATAGCGGTGGCGCTCGCAATCGTCGGATGGCGGCGAGGATGGCGCGCACCATCGGGCCGGTGACGGCCACCTCGGCCAGCTGGCAGGTGATGGCGCGGGCGTGGCGCACGACGCGGGCCCCGATCTTGATCAGCTTGAGTTGCAGGCTGGTCAGCGACCATTCGGCCATTTCCTCGGGCAGTTCGATGCAGCGCAGGAAGGTGGCCAGGTTGTAGGCCAGTGCGTGCAACTGCAGCCGCACCTCGTTGTCGCGGAACTTCCGGCATGACAGCCGCGTCCAGTGAAAGGCATGCTTGCCTTCCTTGATATGCTGCTCGGCCGTGCCGCGGCTGGTTGTAGAAAGCGGGTGATCTCAGTCCGGCTCCATCGGCAGGTTGGTGACGATGAAGCCGACCTTGGGGAACAGTTCGCCCGGATGCCATTCGATCTTGGCGATCACGCGGCGTGGCTTGTCCCAACTCTGAGCCTGATACTGGAAGTCCTCGTAGAACCGCTTCACCTTGGTCTTTGACGGCCGCCCAACGGGGCGGGTTAACCGATGAGCGATGCAGCCTTCGAGAACGGCGTTCTTCTTCATCCGGATGGCGTAGAAATAGCCTGCCCCTTCCAGTCGCTCATAGAGTGCCGGGATCGCATAGGCGGCATCGGCCCGGAAGAAGCGGCCACCAAGGTTGCGACCAGCGTAGCGGGTGATCACCGGATCAAGGACGTTCCGCCAGCCGTCGGCGCTGTGGACGTTGCCATTGCGCAGGGCGCAGCGTTCCAGCATGCCGAACTGGTTGAACAAGAAGTTGGGATGATAGCAGTTGCAGTCGAAATGCCCGTTCCACGCCGCTCCTTCCTGATCGCCATGCGTCGGGCTGACCGAGCTGTCCATGTCCAGCACGATATACTTGAGCCCGTTGCGGTCATGAAACCGGTCAATCCATCGGCCATTCAGGTCGGCCAGCGCCGCCCGGTTCTCAGGCAAGGCCAGTGTCTCGGTCTCGAACCGCCCCATCTGCGATGCTGAAGCTGCTTGCGCATCGACGGCCCTGCCGCCGACAACCTGACGCATCACCGGGTCGAGCGCGAGACGGTCAGCATCGTTCACATCCCCATATCCGGCCAGCCGCCCGAACACCGATTGCCGGAACAGCCCGTCAAGACGATGGACCGTGTTCCTTCCGATACGATTGTCGCGCAGCGAAGCTGATGCCAGATTGGACAGCCCAAGCGCATCGTCAAGCTCGCGCATCACCAGCAGGCCGCCGTCCGAACTGATCTGCGTGCCACGAAATTCCAGCCGCACGCGAGGGTCGAAATCCACCCGATCTGCCCGCTGTAATCCCGCACCCTCTGGGTGATCCATGAAATACGCCCCTCGCAGCCATCAACACCATGATTTGTATAGGTAATGTTGAGTTCAAGACAGCGAAATCAGCCGGCTACTCGGGGAATGCGGGTTCAGATGCTTGCCGTCAACCCTTCTGGGGTGTTGTTTTCAATTGGAGCACCGGCCTGGACGCATACGGCATTAAACGTGATTTCGGGTTTGACCATCCTGGTCGCGACTTGGTTCTCGCTTCGGGCAATCAGGAAACTGGGAGTCCGAAATCTTTTCAGCCCAATGGCGATGCTGGGTGTCCGCATCGCATCGGTCGTAGTGGCTTTTGTGGCCCTGAATGCGGTGACTGTTGGTTCTGTTTCTGCATATCTTGACGACCACATCCTGGAATTGGAAGTGTGGCAACCGGAAGGCATGGTCGAATTTTCGCGCGCTGCCGGAATGATGGGCTTCCTGGCCTATTCCCAACATATTGAAGCGGCGGAGAGAGATAACTTCCTCGAATATCAACCGAGTGAACCCCCGCCGGCTTGGGAAGACGTTCAGGCGGCCGTCGGGAAAATCATCAATCTTGACGCTCTTTCGCCAGCCTTAAGTCCGAACATTGTTATTGTTCATGCAGAGTCGATATTCGATCCAAACGATGTCTTGAATCTTGAGTTTCCAGTTGAGAATCCGCTGTTTTACAGCGATATCCACTATTTCCGATAGAAAGGTTCATGCCCATGGACCGGTATTGGTGAATACCATTGGCGGCGGCAGTTGGGCGTCAGAGTTCGAAGTTATCACCGGTATGGATACACGGTTTTTCGGTGTATCGGGGCGATTTACCCATGCTTCACTATCGCGCTACTCGAAGCGTACTTTTCCCAGGTATCTGCGTGAGCGTGGATATTCTGTTTCAGCCTTCATGAACTCTGAAGGGTCATTCTACAACTACCAAAACGGTTATGCGAATTACGGATTCAATCAGTTTTTCGATGAAAAATTTTTCGATCATACATCCGAAGATCGTAGGATTATGCAGACTGCGCTGAACCTGTTGCCACGCGAACCCGATGCGCCGTTCCTCAAGTATGTATTGCTCGCTGAAGGACACTCCCCGCATTGGTGTTCGGGAGACCCGTCCGTCGTGTACCCGAGCGTCCGCCTTACCGGGACACCAAGCGACGACCAGGCATGCGCTGTAAAGGAATATCTGCGCCGGGTTGGGAACACTGCTGAGGCAATTTCAATTGTGCAGGAATTCCTGGAGGGTGAGAAAGCAGCGACCGGACGCGATTATGTCATTGCGGTCTACGGCGACCACCAGCCCTATTCTTTAACCGGCGGTGGTTCCGTCGACCACAACATGGGTCTGAACTTCGACGAATTTCGGCGCGATTTAAGCAAGAGGAGAACGATCTTTAAGATCATCTCATCAAAGCCAAACCCGCTAAAGTGCTGTGGTAACGAACCAATTCCGCTGACTTTGCTTCCGACATTAATCAGCAGCTATGTGGCAAAGTCGGCTCGTGAACTATACCTTCCGGAGAGCGCGTATCAACTTGATCGCTGCGGCAGCGATTGGATCGGACGGCTTATAGGGTCTTCGTTCTACGGTCGTGATGCCGAGGTAAAAATTTCAAGGTGCGATGCATTCGACGAAATTGTCGCCGCCTTTCAAGACAGGGGCGTGATGGGATACCCAGACGGAGATCAGCCTTGGAACTCTGAGCAGCTTCCACGGGCGTCCCTGAAGAACCAAACGGAAATGGCCAATGCATGTTTTGATCCAACCGGGCGTGTTTCAATGTCAGTCTTTGCGTCCGGAACAGCGAATGGTCCCGCTCCTAGGTTTCAAGTCTTGTTTGATGATTATGTCGTAATGAAGGGTTCTGTGGATTGGGCATTAAGCAATATTTTGCGAGAGCGAGAGAAGAATGAAATCAAATCAGAGGCAAAGTTTTTCAGCTTTGATACAGTGATAACGAGTGTTCCACGATACATCACTATCGTCTTTTCCAACGATTCATGGGCTGGACCGGATCAAACCGGCGATACAGATCTGTGGTTCAAAGAAATCCAAATCGAAAACCAAGTGTTCTCAAGTGCTGAATTTGGCTTCAAACCTAGTGATACCATGCGGGGAAGCTACGATGGCGATTGGTTTCGATTTGCAACAAATGGCCACATAACTCTTGATCTGCAGGACGGCCTCTGCGGGAAGAAATCTACGCTTATCGAAAATTAGAGAAACCTCGCTGCCGTGTTATTGTGCAAACGGAGCCGAAACAACTCAGCAGTATTTGTTACGTGGCCTGACAGATTTTGCATGCAATTCATGCAATGCTGTTGTATCAGTGCGATAAATCGCGCGGGATCAGGGAAATGAAATCTGTGGTAGTTCGAAGAAGCTTTTCTCTCGGCTTTTCTGGAATAATTGTCTTTGTTGCGATACTCTTCTGCGCTTCGATTGTCCTGGTTTGGGAAACCGCTTCCTTTTATCGGTTTTGGGGTGAAACACAGCCTCCTTGGGGAGAATGGCCGATCCGGGTCAAGTTTTCCTATGTATTTAATTTGGCTGTGGAGAACGTTGTCGCCTCATGGATGTCGTCAATGTTGCTATTGGTGATCGCGATTTTTGCGTTGATCGGTGCTGTGGTGGATAATCGCAGCGCTTCGCTTAGGCGGGGGTGGTTTCCCGTCGCGCTTATATTCGCTGGCCTTTCACTTGATGAAATGGCCTCTTACCATGAGCGCGTGCTAGCTTGGAAACTTGGCACAGTGGAGTAGCCCCCTGAAAGTGGTCCACCAACTGGGATAGATTTGTCCCGTATATTGGAGGAACAGAGATGGCTGGGAAACGAGAGAAGCCGGAAGAGATTGTATCGAAGCTACGGCAAGTTGAAGTGCTGCAGGGACAGGGCGCGACGATAGCGGAGGCGGTGCGTCAGATCGGCGTGACGCAGCAGACGTTTTATCGATGGCGAAAGTTGTACGGCGGGATGGGGCGCGTTCAGCTCAAGAGGCTTAAGGAGCTTGAGAAGGAGAACCAGCGGCTCAGGCGTGCAGTATCAGACCTGACGCTGGACAAGCTGATCTTGACTGAGGCCGCACGGGGAAACTTCTAAGCCCTTCGCGTCGTCGCAAATGCATCGACCGTGTGCGGCAGGAGCTTGGCGTTTCCGAGCGCCGGGCCTGCCGCACACTTGGGCAGCATCGATCCACACAGCGCAAAGCTCCGCAAGGACGTGTCGACGAAAACCGGCTGACCGACGATATCATCGAGCTGGCAGATCAATATGGCCGCTACGGATATCGGATGGTCACAGGTTTGCTCAACAATGCGGGCTGGCACGTGAACCACAAGCGGGTCGAACGTATCTGGCGGCGCGAAGGGCTGAAGGTTCCTCAGAAGCAGAAGAAAAAGGGGCGGCTCTGGCTGAACGATGGGTCGTGCGTGCGTCTCAGACCAGAGCGCCCCAACCATGTCTGGTCCTATGACTTCGTCCAGGATCGCACCGCAGATGGGCAAGTCTATCGGACGCTCAACATCATTGATGAATACACCAGGGAGGCGTTGATGATCCGCGTTGATCGCAAGCTCAACTCGACGGACGTGCTGGACGCACTGACGGACCAGTTCATCCTGCGTGGCCCGCCGAAATACATAAGGTCGGACAATGGCCCGGAATTTATTGCTCAGAAAGTGCGGGACTGGATCGCCGCCGTGGGCGCGAAGACCGCTTACATTGAGCCAGGGTCACCTTGGGAAAACGGATACTGCGAAAGCTTCAACGCCAGGTTCCGCGATGAGTTGTTGAATGGCGAGCTATTTTACAGCCTCCGCGAAGCTCAAATCCTGATCGAACAATGGCGCGTTCACTACAACACCGTTAGGCCGCACAGCGCCTTGGGCTATCGGCCACCAGCACCAGAAAGTATCGTTCCAATGGACCAAAGGCCCACGATGCACTAACAATCAAACCGGACCACACGATGGGGGCACGCCACAGCCACCGGGCCCGCACGGGCGAGATCAGTCCGGATCGAGCCGGGGTACATTGATGGAAGCATCATTTAAATCATCTGCTGTCAGTTAGTCGTTCATCTCTCATCAACCAGTTTTGCCGTTACAATCTAAACAAATCATTTAACATTCGTTGACAGATGACTGCGGACAAAGCTAGGCCGGGTTAAATCAGGAATGGCCACGAACCTGGCATGAACGACATCACACAAATCCAGCCTTTGGTTTCACGATCGAAATTGGACCTTGGCGCTTTATTTGTAGCGCCAACTACGGACGTTCAGACCATTATTTGCGATGCATTCATTCAGGCGCTTGGCATCACGCCCGTTGGTTTGGATGACAACTTTTTCGAATTAGGGGGGGACTCGATCAACGCGGAGATCCTGGCCCTGCTCATCGGCGAAGCGCTCGGACGTCCGTTTCCTATATCTGGGCGGCTTGATTTTGGGACACCCCGCCTAGTCGAACAGGCCTTTGCCAACAACGAAAATTCCCCCACCATTTCAGATGAGGTCCCGTTCTTCTTGGTTCACGGCAAGGTCGGTTATTCGGTTCTGAAGCCTGCATTCCGAAGTTGCTTGAATGCCGATCGCAAAGTGGTCGTGTTTGAACTGCCCGGTTTGAGAGACGACAGACCAACGCCAAACCGAATAGAGGGTGTTGCCGCTGCTAACGTTGACCAACTGACCCTCCTGTATCCGATCGGCCCTGTTTTCCTCGGGTCGTTTTGTACCGGTGGCCTGATTGCCCTGGAGATGGCGCATCAGTTACATGATCAGGGCCGCACTCTGCAAAACATCGTGCTGATCGACCCAGCAATGCCGGATCAACTGAGCTTGCGGCACAAAGGCAAGCCTGATGCGCTCCTGCGTCGGATTCCGCTTGCTCCTATCACCGGGCGGTTCTCTGGACGGGTATCGCCGGAACCATTTGCCAGCATATTCTTCCGGATAATACCACGCACGCTGTACTGGATGAACACAGCGATGTCGGATCCCGCATTGCGGCTGAAACGCTTGAGGCAATATTTGCCGCGGGGTCGACCGAAAACAGGGCGACGATGGACCGCCAATCGGAACCCGGATGATATGGAAAGCTTCGCAAAGGAACTCACGTGCCCCTACAAACCACCTGCATCGGCGCATTTCCCAAACCTGACTACGTCCCGATCAAGGACTGGTTCCAGATTCAGCTTGGCCTCACTTCCACATCCGGGGAAGTCACGCGTCGCGCAACCCAGGCCGCTGCACGGGAGGATGCCGAAGACGAAGCTCTGTATCAAAAAGCGACGTTGGCGGCCGTTAGCGATCAGATCGCCTGCGGCATCACCATCCCCACCGACGGTGAGCAGCGGCGCGAGAACTACATCCACTATCATTGCCGCCACCTGACCGGCTTCGATTTTGAAGGCCTGACCAGCCGAGTCCTCCGTGATGGGGCTTATGAGGCCGAGTTGCCGACAATCCGCAGCCGCATCGAACCTGACGGCTCGCATTTCCTCGACCGCGACTACGCACAGGCACAGTCTGCTACCGATCGGCCCGTCAAGATTACCGTTCCAGGGCCGACGACGATCATAGATACTTGTGCCAACGTCTTTTACGATGACGAAAGATCCCTAGCCGTCGATCTGGCCGATGCGCTGAATTTTGAAATCCGGGCATTGGCCGAGGCAGGCTGCTCTTTCATACAGATCGATGAGCCGTTGTTTGCGCGCAATACGGACCGCGCGCTGGACTTCGGTGTCGAATGTCTGGAGCGCTGTTTCGATGGCGTACCCGACCACGTGACCCGTGTGATGCATATGTGTTGTGGCTATCCGGGTCATTTGGACGATCACGAATACCACAAGGCTGATCCGCAAAGTTATTTCCAACTTGCGACGGCGCTGGATCGTTCGAGCATCGATCAGGTGTCAATCGAAGATGCCCACCGCCACAATGACCTTAGCCTGCTGGAACAATTCCCCAACACGACCATCGTTTTCGGGGCTGTTGCGATTGCCAAATCCCAAGTCGAACCGATTGAAGTCATCGCCGACCGGCTAAGTGCCGCTCTGAACCATATTGATCGGGAACGCCTGATCGCTGCCCCCGACTGTGGGCTGGCGATGCTTGGGCGCGATCTTGCGATGACGAAGCTAACGAACCTCTGTCAGGCGGCCGCGTCGGTCTGAGCGCCGATTAGCGGCCCAGTCGATGTGCCTGTCGACCATTTCCTGCGGACGATAAAGGTAACGCATCGTTTGACTTGGCCGCCCTCCAACCGTGGGTATCTAGCCATGTCGACGCATCGACATCCAGGGCATATTCAGGGGCAGCATTGGCCCATTGCCTGCCTGAGTGGCGCGCATAGATTATGCCTTGTGCTGCGTCCGCAAAGCTAACCGTTGGAATGCGCTCAAGACATTGCGCCAAAAAATCCGGTCCGGTCGGGGCAGGAGCGTCATATACCTGATCTGGACGGGTTGCTCCGACGTTGACCGCCCGAAATCGGTCGATCCGGTTCAATCCTTCTGGGCGCAGGACAACCATCTCGTCGTTCCACCCATAAGCCACCGTGCGCGGTAGGCTCCCCAGCGGCACGTCGTTGTCCAGAAATTCGAAGTGGACATTCTTGTCGCGCGAGGCCAGCCACGAGAAAAACAGATGCGGCATGCCGGAATATGCCTCGATATTGTGATGCAGCAGGTCATCAACGGCCTTGTAGCGCCCGGTTTCCAAGCCGCGTTTCCAGGCGCGGGTCACGGTTTCTTCGGGCGGGGTAATCATGAAGAACAGGAAGACCGTGTGGCCGAACCGGGTCAGCAGGCGGTTGCTCAGCCGCCCGTCCGAACCGGCTGTGAAACTGTCGAACCGAAAGCGGTCGATCAGCAGGTGGGGAATATTTTCGGCTTCGGCCTTGGCTTGAACATAGTCATCCAGTTTCCGGTCGATGATCTCCAGCTCGTGCCCGGTCAGCATAGCGCCGTATTTGGCATCTGCACCCAGACTTTCGTAGTCCAGCAGGTACTTGCGCCAGTAGTCCGGACTAATCAGCGCGAAATCCTCCCACGGCAGGTTCAGGGTTTCGGCCAGTTTGCGTTGTTGCGGGCGGATCGTACTTTTGCCAGACGCCGAGGCGCCTTTGACGTTCATAATGACGGGTTTGTCCTGCGCGGGCAGAAACCGATAGCCCTCGGCCTTTGCGGCATCAGCCATGATTGGCGTGATAGCCTGTCCCAGAACCCAGCTGCCGTGGGTATTCGAGAATATATTCGACGCCAACCGCGCAATGATATCGGCGTCCGCCATCAACCGTCCGCGGTGTGCCAACAACGCTTGTACGACGGTGCACAACCCGCGTAGGGCGGCCCCTTCTGCGCGATCGCGAGTGCTGTCTGCCAACGCTTGCCAACTCGTTAGAGCAGTCGTTGTCGGGTCCGGCGGTGCTTCGGTATCGAGCTTGCGGCCCGTCAATCGCGCCAGCAGGCCGGGGCGGGCAGGGGGCGGCGGTGCTGCAAACAGATCGCGTTCCAACGCTGCGCTGATGATTGCTGCGCCCTGTGCCCGCGTCTGGTCGAACAGTCCTGTCAGTTCGCCCAGCCGAGGCGTAACATAATCATCGTAAATCCGCGCCGTCATTTGGCGCAGGTTGCGGCCCAACACCTCGTAGTTGGGGCCGTCCGGGACTGACAGATCGGCGGTCACCCGGATCAAAAGCTCATGTTTGATCAACCGCTCAGGGCGCAACGCGCACATTTGCTTTGGTTTCAGACCACAGAAGCGAGCGGCCTCCTGCGCCTCGCTATAGCTGACGAACGCATTTTCTGGCCGGAAGAGAGTGATCAGCGGCTTCAGGCGCGCCGGTATATCCGAGGTCAGTCCTGGGTGCCAGGCGTCAAAGGCCGGTTGATCACTGCTCATCCGGCCCTCCTGTTTTTACCCCGAAGGCGTTTGCGCCGTGCCGCGCCGCCGGTCGCGGATATATTTGAACAGCGGCAGCAGGATCAGGATGATCGCAATTATGGTGATTGGCGTGGCAACCGGTCGATTGACAATGTCGACAAAGATCGTCGGATCACCCTTGGACATCAGCAGCGATTGCCGCAAAGTCTGCTCGGCAATCGGGCCAAGGACAATGGCCAGAACAGCGGGCGCCAGCGGATAATCGAATTTCCGCAGGAAGAAAGCCCCTATGCCAAAGCCCAGCATCAGCCATACGTCGTGCATGTCGCGGGTCGCGGCATAGCCGCCTACCACTGACAGAACGAAGATGAGCGGCGCGAGGATCGTGAACGGCATCCGCAACATCCAAATGAACAGCGGGATGAAGGCCAGGTTGATCACCAACGCGAAGAAGTTCGACACATAGAATGATCCGATCAGGCCCCAGACGAACTCGGATTGGTCGACAAAAAGCCGCGGGCCCGGGGTCAGGCCCCAAATCACCATGCCACCCAGCAGGATGGCCGTGGTGGGGGAACCGGGGATACCCAGCGTTAGCATCGGCAGCATCGAGCCAGTTGAGGCCGAGTTGTTCGCCGCTTCCGGTGCCGCCACGCCGCCCGGGTGGCCCTTGCCGAACTCTTCCGGTCTGCGGGCGACCATCTTGGCCACCCCATACGACATCAGTGAACCGGGCGTTGCGCCTGCGGCGGGCAGGATGCCGACGAAGAAGCCGAGGAATGATCCGATCGCCGTGCCTTTCCAGCCGCGTTTCATGCCTTCCTTGGAATCGTTCACGATGCCTTTGACGGACATCTTTGCGTCGGACTTGGTGATTTTGCCGCGCGTTGAATCCAGCGTCCACAGCATCTCTCCGATGCCATAGACTCCGATGGCCAGAACCAAAAAGTTGATGCCGTGCAAGAAGCCCGAGATGTCGAAGAACACCAACCGTGGCGTGCCGGTAATCTTGTCGAAGCCGACAGCTGCAAAGACCAGGCCGATACAGATCGAGAAAACGGTTTTCGGGATGTCATCGCCGCCCAGACCCACGAAGGTGGCGAAGGCCAGCAACATCAGGGCAAAGATCTCCGGCGGGCCAAAGCTGAGCGCGACCGAAGCAAGCAGCGGCGCAAAGCCGGTGAACAGCAGGTTGGCCACCGATCCGCCGATGAACGACGCCAAGGCGGCTGTTACCAGCGCCAAGCTGGCGCGCCCACTCAATGCCAGCGGTCGTCCGTCAAACGTGGTTGCCACAGCGGTCGAGGCACCGGGTATCCCCAGCGTGATCGAGGATATCGCGCCCCCGTACATGGCCCCGTAATAGATCGCGGCCAGAAAGATGATCGCCGACCCCGGCGGCACCAGAAAGGTGATCGGCAGCAGGATCGCTACGCCGTTGACCGAGCCCAGTCCCGGCATTGCGCCGATGAACAGGCCCAGCGTGACCCCGATCAGGATCAGCATCAGGTTCAGCGGTTGAACCGCTTGCCACATGCCATCGCCAAGAAGACCTAAAACTTCCATAACTTGCCCCTCAGCCGTCGCTTAGTAGATGATTTCGTACATGATGTCGTAGAATGGTCCGGTAAAGGACATGCCGGACGGCATGGTGATCCGCATCAACCCTTCGAAGAAGAAGAAGAACGCGAACGGTAGGGCAATCGCCAGGATCAGAGTCAGCAACCAGGAATGCCGCCCCAAAATCCGCACGTAGTACACAAGAAACACCGCCATCGCGCCATACATCGAGATAATGTCAATCAGGATGATAAAGCCCAGAAGTCCACCGCCAACTTGCGCGAACATTTTCCAGCCATAGCTATCAAGCACCGGTCCTTCAGACTGTGAAGGAGGCGAGGTTTTTCTGTACCAGTTCCAGGCAATGAAACCGGTGGTCACCAGCATGATGCCTGACAGCCAGAAGGGCCAAGCGCCTCCGCCAGGTCCCCTGCCTTGTTCATAGCCAATTGGCAATTGGGCACTGTAGTACATCAGAAAGATCGAGAAGAGGGCCAGAACACCCGCTGTTATGATTTCACCCAGCCGCATTCTGGCCCCCTTGGTTTTTGTCGTCGTCCGTTAGCTTGTGGGCTTAGCCGCCCATCGCCGCGAACAGGTCCTTGTGGTTCTGAACCTGAGTGGCCCAGTAATCGCGCTGCTGATCAGCATCCAACCACAATGGCGACAGGCTTTCGGAAGCCATGTAGCCCTGCCACTCTTCAGTGTCGTAGATGGTTTTGAACAGTTCCTGATAGTAAGCAGCCGCCGCATCGGACATGCCCGGTGCGCCAACAACAGCACGTTGGTTGTAATAGCTGAAATCATTGCCCAGCTCTTTTACCGTGCGGACATCCGGATAAGCAGCCAGACGCTCGTCCGAGAAGGCGATCAGCGGAACCACGTCACCAGACTCGTAGAAGCCTTTGGCTTCCGCCGGGTTGTTGACTGAGGCTTTGATCTGCTGGCCAGCCAGGTCTTTGGCAACCGCACCACCACCATCGTAGGGGATGTAGTTGATGGAGATGTCATAGGTGCCTTCCATCCAGGCGATGACGGTCGAGTCTTCCTGACCTGAACCCGTGCCGCCCATGATGTAGTTGCCGTCCTCGGCCTTCACGACGTCGAGCCACTGCTCGAACGTGGTGATGCCGCTGTCCTTGTGTACCCACAGAACAAACGGGTCGACGCCCATCATCGCCACCGGCGTGAAGGTCTGGATGTCGATACCAAGCCCAGGCTGACGCAGCGGCGTGGCGAAGAACGAGTTCAAGGTCACCAGGATCGTGTGATCCGGGTCACTTGCACCATTCAGGGCGATCAGCGCTTCTGCACCGGAACCGCCACCTTTGTTGTTGGGAACGAGCGGACGGGTCGTCAGATCCATCTTTTCAGCAACCGACTGGATGAAGCGTGCAATTTGGTCAGCACCACCACCGGCACCGGCCATGATCACAAAGTCGATCGGCTTGGTCGGCTCGAACGCGTGGCTTGCGGCACTCGCGGTCTGCGCGGTCGACAGTGCGATCGCGGCAGCCCCGAAGGTCGCCATCAGAGTTCTTTTGGTAAGCATAGGTATCTCTCCCTAAGGTTGGTTGTCATGCCGCCACTGGCCGCTGTACCGCGACCCTCCCATGGCGTTTGCTATCGCTCGATATCCTTGTCTGTTTCCCGTCTCCTTGTTGGTGCTCAATTCCGTGATCTCAGTTAAAACAGTCCATCGATTTGTCCTTCATCGTTTATGCGGATGGCTTCGGCGGATGGGACGCGGGGCAGGCCTGGCATGGTCATGATCTCGCCGCAGATGGCGACGATGAAGCCGGCGCCCGCTGACAGGCGCACTTCGCGGACCGGCAGGGAGTGCCCCGTCGGCGCGCCGCGGCGGTTCGGGTCGGTGGTAAAGCTGTACTGGGTTTTCGCCATGCAGACCGGCAGGTTGCCATAGCCCTGATCCTCCCAGTCTTTCAGCTGGGTGCGGATCTTGCTGTCGGCGATCACCTCGTCGGCGCGGTAGATCTCTTTCGCGATGGTCTCGATCTTCTCAAACAGCGGCATCTCATCGGGATAAATCGGCGCGAAGTCGGCCTTACCCTCGTCGATCACGGCCACAACCCGGTTGGCCAGATCCTTGGTGCCTTCCGAGCCCTTGGCCCAGTGCTGGCACAGCACCGCTTCACTGCCCAGGCCCGCCGTGTAGTCGCGGATCGCCTGCACCTCGGCATCGGTATCGGTGACGAAGTGGTTGATCGCCACAACGACCGGCACGCCGAACTTCTTGAGGTTCTCGATGTGGCGTCCCAGGTTGTCGCAGCCCTTGGTCACCGCCGCGACGTCCTCGTCGCCCAGATCGGCCCGCGCCACGCCGCCGTTCATCTTCATCGCCCGCACCGTGGCGACCAGCACCACAGCACTCGGGGCCAGCCCGGCCTTGCGGCATTTGATGTTCATGAACTTCTCGGCACCAAGGTCAGCGCCGAAGCCCGCCTCGGTCACCACATAGTCCGCCAGCTTCAGCGCCGTGCGGGTCGCCACGACCGAGTTGCAGCCATGTGCGATGTTCGCAAACGGGCCGCCGTGCACGAAGGCCGGGTTGTTTTCCAGCGTCTGTACCAGGTTTGGCTGCATCGCCTGCGCCAGCAGCACCGTCATCGCGCCGTCGGCCTTGATGTCGCGGGCATAAACAGGGCTGCGGTCGCGCCGATAGGCGACGATGATATCGCCGAGGCGCTTTTCCAGATCGTCCAGATCGCGCGCCAGGCACAGGATTGCCATGACCTCACTGGCCACGGTGATGTCAAACCCGGCCTCACGCGGGAAGCCGTTGGCCACCCCGCCAAGGTTGCACACGATCTCTCGCAGGGCCCGGTCGTTCATGTCCATCACCCGGCGGAAGGCGACCCGGCGGATGTCGATCTCCAACTCGTTGCCCCAGTAGATGTGGTTGTCCAGCATCGCCGCCAGCAGGTTGTGGGCCGAGGTGATGGCGTGGAAATCGCCGGTGAAGTGGAGGTTCATCTCCTCCATCGGCACGACCTGCGCATAGCCGCCTCCGGCCGCCCCGCCCTTCATGCCGAAGCACGGCCCGAGGCTGGCTTCGCGAATGCAGATCGCCGCGTTCTTGCCGATCGCGTTCAGCCCGTCGCCAAGCCCCACCGTCGTCGTGGTCTTGCCCTCACCCGCAGGCGTCGGGTTCACCGCCGTCACCAGGATCAGCTTGCCATCCTCCCGGTCACCCAACGACTTGATGAACGTATCGCTCACCTTCGCCTTGTCGTGCCCAAAGGGAAGCAAATCAGCCTCAGGAATCCCAAGCTTCAACCCAATCTCCTGGATCGGCTTCTTAACAGCAGCGCGGGCGATTTCTATGTCGGACATGGGTATTTCCTTAAATGTCAGGTGCCGAGGTCGGTCTTGACGGCGAGGCCCGCCGCAGACGCCCATTCGGATGCAGGGATTTTGCCTTCGCCCGCCGGGCGAACGCGTTTGAGAAGGATGCGGCCGCCGATGCATTGCACCGTCACGCCATCGTCCGAGATATCGACCACGCGACCGGAAATCCCGTCGCCGGGCAGGCGTGCGGCATCGAAGATGCCAACCTCGTTCCCGTTCACAGTGGTCCAGGCTCCGGGGGCCGGGTTGGTGCCACGGATCAAGTCATAGACCTGCCCGACCGGCTTGTTCCAGTCGATCTTCGCATGCTTCTTGGTGCAGCGGCGTTCGTATGTCGCCTGCGCCTCGTCCGGGACGATATGCGGCGGGTTTCCAGCGCGAAACAGATCGCAGACCTCAAGCACGGACTCGATGGCCGAGGGGTAAATTTTCTTGAAATAGAGGTCGATGACGGTGTCATCGGGACCAATCTCACATTCCCATTGGAGAAGGCTGTCGCCCTCGTCGAGGCCGTCGGACGGATAGAACCAGCTGTAGCCCGATTTCGTCGATCCCATGATGATCGGCCAGTTCACGGCGCTCGGCCCCCGATGCAGCGGCAACAGTGACGGATGGAAGCAGATCGAGCCCATCTTCGGCGTATCCCGCGCCGCTTCGGGCACAAAGACGTTGACGAAGGCCATGACCATCAGGTCAGCGTCGAAAGAACCAAGCGTTGCCAAAGCGTCAGCATCATCGAAATTGGCGGGCTGATGCACAGGCAGGCCCTGTTCCAGCGCAAATTCCTTGATTGGATCGACGGGTTTGCCGTCACGATCCGGCTCGCAATAGACAGCGACAACCTCGTCCACCCCAGCCTCAATGATCTTGGCCAGCGCGTCTTTTCCGAAAGCCTGCTGGCCCATGACGATTATGCGCATTTGTCGTCTTTCCTGTTATCGTGAGTTTGCCGGGCTGAAGCCCGGCCTACGGCGTTAAATAGGCCGGGCTTCAGCCCGGCAGCACCGGCATATCCCGGCTTGCCGCTCATTCCGCCGCCACCTTCACGTCACCGACCGCGCCGCTCTCGACCACACGGGCAAGGTTTTCGCCGTCATACCCAAGCACCTGCTGCAGGATCTCGGTCGTGTGTTCCCCCAGCAGCGGCGAACGTTCAACTTCAACCGACGAGTCACTCAACTTGATCGGACACCCAACGCTGATGTACTCACCCCGCTCCGGGTGCGGCACCTTGACCAGCGTTCCGGTGGCATACAGCCCCTCATCCTCGGCGATTTCTTTCATCGACAGGATCGGCCCGACCGGGATGTCCAGCGGGTTGCAGATATCCATCACCTCGAACTTGGTCTTGGTCATGGTCCATTCTTCGATCCGCGCGAAAATCTCGTTCAGTTTGTCCAGTCGATCTTTTGGCTTGGCGTAGCCATCCTTGGTCTTCCACTCCGGCTCACCGATGACGTCGCAGACCTTCTCCCAAACCGCCGCTTGGGTGATGAAATAGGTGTAGGCGTTGGGGTCATCCTCCCAACCTTTACACTTCAGGATGCGGCCCGGCTGGCCACCGCCTGAATCGTTGCCCGCACGCGGCGTCGCTTCGCCAAACGGGATGCCTTCACCAAACTGGCTATATTCTTCCAGCGGCCCTTTTTCGAGCCGTTGCTGATCGCGCAGCTTTACCCGAGTCAGGTTCAGCACGCCGTCTTGCATGGCGGCGGTTACCTTCTGGCCTCGACCGGATTTTTCCCGATGGAACAAGGCGGTAACGATCCCCAGCGCCAGGTGCAAACCCGTGCCCGAGTCACCGATCTGCGCCCCGGTCACCAGCGGCGGGCCGTCCAGAAACCCAGTCGTCGATGCCGACCCGCCCGCGCATTGCGCGACGTTCTCATAAACCTTGCAGTCCTGATATTTCCCTGGCCCGAACCCCTTGATCGAGGCGAGGATCATCTTCGGGTTGATCTCCTGTATCCGCTCCCACGAGAATCCCATCCGGTCCAGCGCGCCGGGGGCGAAGTTCTCGACCATCACGTCGCATTCTTCGATCAACCGGGTCAGTACTTCCTTACCAACCTCGTTTTTGGAGTTCAGCTCGATCGAGCGTTTGTTGTGGTTCAGCATGGTGAAATAGAGGCTGTCCGCGCCGGGCACATCGACCAGCTGTTTGCGGGTCGCATCACCGACGCCGGGGCGTTCGACCTTCAGAACATCCGCACCAAACCACGCCAGCAATTGCGTACAGGTCGGACCTGACTGAACGTGGGTGAAGTCGAGGATTTTGACGCCTTCAAGAGCTTTCATCAGACTTTCCCTTACTTCTTCGATACGACGGATTGCGGGTTAAGGTTACCGATGCGACCGCTTTCGGTCCCGGCCTGCGGGTCGATGATCGCGTTGACCAGCGTCGGCTTGCCGGACTTGATCGCATCGCGCACAGCGCGTTCCAGATCGTCGGGACTGCGGGCCAGAACGCCTTCGCCACCGAAGGCCTGCATCATCATGTCGTATTTGGCTTCCGGCACGAAGACCGTGGTGCCGGGGTCGCGGCCTGTCGGATCCGTATCCGTGCCGCGATAAATGCCTGAGTTGTTGAAGATCACGACACAGATCGGCAGGTTGTAGCGGCAGATGGTCTCAACCTCCATGCCGCTGAAACCAAAGGCGGAATCACCTTCGACACAGACCACCGGTTGGCCGGTTTCGACAGCGGCGGCCACAGCGGTGCCCATGCCGATGCCCATGACGCCCCAGGTGCCGACATCCAGCCGTTTACGCGGCTTGGACATGTCGATGACCGAGCGGGCGAAATCCAGCGTATTGGCGCCTTCGTTCACCAGAATGGCATCCGGGTTGTCCTTGAAGATCGACTTCAGCCGACCCAGCGCACCGTGAAAATCCATCGGCACGTTGTTGTTCATCAGCTTGGGGGCCATACGCTCGACGTTGCTGGCTGACTTGGCCTGCACCGCATCGGTCCAGTCGGCGGGCGGCTTGGACCAGCCGTCCATCTTGTCGACCAGCAGCCCCAGCGTGCTTTCGATGTCGCCCACCAGAGGCGCGTCGATGGGCTGGTTGCTGTCCATCTCTTTCGGGTCGATGTCGATGTGGATGAACTTCTTGGTGAAGGGCTCACCCCACTGCTTGCCCTTGCCGTGGCTCAGCAGCCAGTTCAGCCGCGCGCCGATCAGCATGACGCAATCGCTTTCCTTCAGGACCAGCGAGCGTGCCGCCCCGGCGTATTGCGCATGATCGTCGGGTAGCAGACCCTTGGCCATCGACATGGCGATATAGGGCGCGCCGGATTTTTCGACGAAATCCTTCACCAACCCGTCGCACTGGGCATAGGCAGCGCCTTTGCCCAGAATGATCAGCGGCTTTTTCGCGCCTTTCAGCACGTCAATCGCCCGGTCAATCGCTTTCGGGCCAGGCAGCTGCGCCGGGGCCGGGTCGACAACTTCGATCAGGCTCTGCGCGCCCTTGGCTGCTTCCATCGTCTGACCCAGCAGGCTGGCGGGAACGTCGAGGTAAACCCCACCGGGGCGACCCGAAACCGCAGCGCGGATGGCGCGCGCAACACCGACGCCGATATCCTCGGCGTGCAGGATGCGATATGCTGCCTTACACAGCGGCTTGGCAACGGCCAGCTGGTCCATCTCCTCATAATCGCCCTTTTGCAGGTCAACGATTTCACGCTCGGACGAGCCGGAAATCAGGATCATCGGCCAGCAGTTGGTCGTTGCGTGGGATAGGCTAACGAGACCGTTCAGAAAACCGGGGGCCGAGACCGTCAGGCAGACGCCCGGCTTTTTCGTCAGATACCCGGCAATCGCTGCCGCGTTGCCCGCGTTGCTTTCGTGGCGAAACGAGACGACGCGCATCCCCTCGGCCTGCATCATCCGGCCCAGATCGGTCACTGGAATGCCCGGAACGTGATAGATATTCTCGATCCCGTTCAGTTTCAGGGCGTCGATCAGCAGGTGAAACCCGTCAGTCAGGTCCTGCGTCGTCTCGGTGGATTGGTCGTTTGCCATTCAGTCCTCGGTTTATCTGCTCACTGCGCCGCTTTACTTGCGGCGGGTTGTTCAATGTCGATCCATGTTTCTTTAATGTGCTGGCGCAGGCGCATCGAATGATCGCGGACCAATTGTTCGGCCAGCGCCGCATCGCGGGCTTCCAAAGCGGCGACGATCTCAACGTGATCTTTCACCGACTGCGCCGCACGGTCGGCTTCAAAGATTGCCCGACGACGCACGGCATGCATGTGCATGAATAGCGTATCGCTGGTCGCTTTGAGTGCGTCACACTTCGACAGTTCCAGTATCCGTTGGTGGAACCGGATATTAGCCTGAGAGTATTTTTCGATATCTTTGGTCGGATCAATCTGGCTGTGCTTATCCGCCAGCGTGTGTAGCGAACGTAGTTCAGCGTCGCTCGCCTCGGTCGTCGCCAGCCGCGCCGCCATACTTTCCAGCGCCGCCCAAACGACGATGATTTCCATCACTTCATCACGGGTCTTGCGGCGCACAAAGACACCCTTGCGAGGCTGAATTTCCACCAGCCCGTCCTGTTCCAGCCGCGCCAGAGCTTCACGAATAGGGGTGCGGGAAATGCCAAGCTGTTCGGCCATCTGGCGCTCGTCCAGCCGCAGGTCAGTGGTTTCCGAATAGATGTTCATGTCCAGGATAGCGCTGCGCAGGACCTCATAAATGTGGTCCTTCAGCGTGAAATTCACGTCGACTGATTTCAGGGTCACCCTGTCCGACATTAATCCCCCCAGAAGACCGTCCTATCCGTGTATCCGACTCAGGCATTCGGTCCGTGGTATACCATAGACCACAAATTCAACGAGTCGCAATACTCACGAACGCTGAGTCGAAAAATTCATTCTGGCAGTCGATTGACTTGCCCGCCCGCAGCCGTAAACGTCCGCCCGACCCCATGGGAAGGCCTGCCATCACAATGACGTCGCGCGGAACATCCAGCTATTTCAGTAAGGCAAAGCGCAGTGGATGAGATCGCCGCCGGTCTTGTTGCCGCCCTCCGCCTGATCGTGACGCTGGATTCCGATCTCGTCGAGATCAGTCTGCGGTCGCTTCAGGTCAGTTTGATCGCTGTACTGATCGCCTCGGCAATTGCCCTACCGCTGGGCGCTTGGCTGGCTATCCACCGATTCCGCTTTCGCCGTGCGACCATTGCGGTTCTGAACGCGCTAATGGGCCTGCCGCCGGTCGTTGTGGGGCTGATAATCTACATCCTGTTGTCGCGTGCCGGGCCGTTCGGTGGTCTCGGCCTACTGTTCACCGTCAAGGCGATGATCATTGCGCAGGTGATCATCATCACGCCGCTGATCGCTTCCATCGCGCACCAAGCGATGCGAGATCTCTGGGCGGAATACCATGACTTGCTGATCTCGCTGAACACCTCGAAATGGCAGCGCATCCACACGCTGATCCGCGACGGGCGGCGTGCGCTATTGACCGCGTCACTTGCCGGGTTCGGCCGCGCAATCGGAGAGGTTGGGGCCATCATCGTGGTTGGCGGCAACATCGATCATGCGACGCGCGTTCTGACCACAGCCATTGCTTTGGAAACCGGCAAGGGCGATTTTGCTCTTGCCCTTGGCCTCGGCTTTGTTTTGATCGCGCTCGCTATCGGAGTCAGCATCACGACGCACTGGCTGGCGCGCACAGAAAAGGACAGCCGGTGGTGAGCGTGCCGCAGTTGTCAGGCGCACTGGTGCGCCGCCGAGGCAAACGGTTGCTGGGGCCGATTGATCTGACCCTTGCGGCCGCAGGGCTGACCGTTGTTCTGGGACCGAACGGTGCGGGCAAATCGACCCTGTTGCGGGTTATGCACGGGCTGGAGCGCCTCTCGGAAGGCAGCCTCAACTACGAAAACACCCCCGAACTGGCACGCAGGTCGCAGGCCTTCGTGTTCCAGTCGCCAGTGATACTGCGCCGCTCGGTGGCCGAAAATCTAGCCTATCCACTGCGCCTCAATGGCACCGGGAAAGCGCCGCGCGAGGCAGCTGTCGCGGATTGGGCCGCCCGGATCGGCCTTTCGGACGCGCTCGTCACCCCAGCACCCCGTTTGTCGGGTGGTGAAAAGCAGAAACTGGCGTTGGCCCGGGCCCTGATTGCCAGGCCCGACCTGTTGTTTCTGGACGAGCCAACCTCGAATCTCGATGGCACGTCGATGCGCGAAATCGAGGCGTTGATTGCTGACGCCGTCGCAGGTGGCACGCGTGTGATCCTTGCCACCCATGATCTGGGGCAAGCGCGGCGTCTGGCCAGCGATGCGGTGTTCCTTGTAAAGGGTCAGCTCATCGAAGCTGCTCCATCACCGCAGTTTTTTGACACTCCCGCCACCGCCCAAGCCCGCGCTTTCCAGAACGGAGATATCCTCGAATGATCGCCCGCCTTGCCGCCCTAGCTCTGGCACTGACACTGGTCCCGGCGCACGCCGAAACCATGAAACTGGCCGTCACCACGTCGTTCCACAACTCTGGCCTGTCAGATGTTCTGCTGCCCCAGATCGAGGCTGACACCGGCATCGATGTGCAACTGCTGGTGGTCGGCACCGGGCAAGCGATCCGATTGGGGCAGTCGGGTGATGTCGATGCGATCCTCGTGCATTCGCGCGTAGCAGAAGACGCATTCGTCGCGGATGGCTACGGCACTCACCGCCGAGAAATCATGTACAACGACTTTGTCCTGATCGGGCCTGCAATTGATCCTGCCAATGCCCGCGCCAGCGAAAGTATTAACGATGCCCTGAGCAGCATTGCACGCGCAAAGGCCACGTTCGTCAGCCGGGGTGACGACAGTGGAACGCACAAGAAGGAAGTTGCCCTGTGGGCCTCCACAAGCCGTGACCCGGCGGACTTTGGCATTTGGTACAAAGCCGTCGGTTCTGGGATGGGGGCTGCACTGAACACTGCCTCGGGGTTGGACGCTTATATCTTGTCGGACCGCGCCAGCTGGCTGAATTTCGGCAACAAGGGTGGCCTCGAGCTGATATTTTCCGGTGATCCGGCATTGTTCAACCAGTACGCCTATCTTCCGGTGAATCCTGACCGGCATAGCCATGTGAACGCAAAAACCGCGGCGCGATTGGAGGATTGGCTGACGTCTGACGTCGCGCGCGATTCGATAGACAGCTACCAGATCAATGGAGAAACGACGTTCACGTTCAACGCCGCTGTCGAGTGAGAGCCGACAACCTATAAGTCATGGTGCCTGCAGCCCGCCCACCAATTCAGCGAGCCGGGTACGGTCCGGCCCCCCGTGGATTTCCTTCGATATCTCGTCGGTCACCTTGACGATGGTCTCGCCGACAAAGCGGAACCCACGCCGCGCGGGCGCGTCAAATTCGGCGGCGTCAACCAGCTGCGTCGGCTCGACCGCGAGTCCCATCGCATCAGTACCGGAGGCGTCGAACACCCGGATCATGGCGGTACGGCGCACCATTGGCAACTTGTCCAGAATGGATTCGATTCTGCCACTGAAATAGCTTGCGCCGTCGATGTTAATGCGTCGTCGGTGCGGCCCAGCTTGGTGACATTGCCCTCAGCGTCCATCTCGGCCAGAAACCCCGGCTTGCACCAACCATCCATGTCATAGGCCGGTTGGCGGTTGAGATGCCCCTCCATCCTTGCGGCAGGCGACACCCATGTCGCGAGCGCCCCCGCGATCATCCTTGTTGGCCGCGTCGGTCAGTCGGTGCGGGGACATCGGTGCCACAAAAGCTCGGTCACGGCTGGCCGCCGGTTTGCCTGCTTGGCCAGTTCAAGCGGTACATCGGGACCCAAAACCCCACGACCAGCCCGAAATGCGCGGAACACGTCGCGAAAGCACAGCATCGAGTCGACCGGCGTCGACATATAGGCAGTGCCTTCGCCACCCCCTAACTCAATGCTGATGCGGTTCCTCATCAAGCGAGCCGTGGATCGCGAATTGATCCAGTGCCGCCTCCTGCGGTTCGATCATCCGAAATGCCTCTCTGACGCCCGCCTCGGTCAACTCCCGCGCGACGGTCAGGACTGTGTTCGCGGCTTGCTCCTCGCAGATCTCGACCATGTGGGCGACCTCGTCTGTCGCCACTTTGCGGGCCGCATCAAGTGATGGAGCGCCGTAGATATCGACGAAGTGTTGCGCCAGCGCATCGATCAGAACGGTACGCTCGTTTTCCTCGATCTGGGTGACTGCAACGAAGGTGACGCGCCCGAAGGTTTCGACCCCCAACCAGCCATTGGAAAACGCCTGACGCGCCTTGCCTGTCAGGTCAGCTTCGGACCAGTTGGAAAACTCGAACCCGCCGGAAATGCACCACTCCCCGGTTCGGGCCGGGGTGTGAAAGACGTTCATGTCGCTTTCGTCAAAATGGATCGCGCGGGCGAGTTTCATGGCCCCTCCAGCACACGGGTCAACGGCAGAATCGCTGTTTCCTTGCCCTGACGCAGCAACATACCGAAATCTTCATCGACGCCGACAAATGTACCGGTCTGGCCGAGAACCGAAATCTCTTCACCAATCCCTTGGGCCAGTCCACGCCATTCACGGTGCAGTGGTTCGACGCCTTCGTCGTCCCACCGGTTGATCCAGACCAGCGTATGCCGCGCCCAGCTTTCCAGCAGGCGGGTCGGCTCCACATCGGCGCAGCCTTCTGCATAGAGCGTTGTCTTATCAGGCATGATGCCGGGGTCATCGCCCTCCGGCCAGAGCGGCAGCTCTAGTCCGACCACCAGCCAGTCAGGGACCATCGCGGCATCACTGCCCGATGCCGCGACGCGTAGACGCCCGCAAGCTGCACCGTTGATCAAAATGCCACCGTCCCAGGCCAAATGCACCGCCACTTCGGGCGGCGCCAGGGCACCCAGCGCATTCTGGAACCCGATGCCGCAGGCCGGCAGCATGGCCATCGCCCTTTCGAGCGGCACCTCGGGCGCGAATACGATGGCTGCACTCAGCCTATTCGGGGCAAGATTGAAGGTGACCGTCCCCGCATCGCAGCCAAGCGTTGCCATCGCGCAGGCCTTGTCAAATGGGTCCATTGCCCCCTCGACGGCCTGGCCGGACATTAGCGGCGGGAAGGTTGGATCGCTCATGCGTGACCGGCGGCTATTAAGGTTTTGGCGACCGCGCGGAACCCCTCGGATTGCGGGCTGTCGGGCTTTGTGACGACGATTGGCGCACCACCATCAGCCGCCAGCCGGATGTCCAGATGTAGCGGGATTTCCGCCAGCAATGGTACGCCCAGCTTCTTCGCCTCGGTCGCCACACCGCCGTGGCCGAAGACGTGCTCCTCGTGGCCACATTCCGAGCAGATGTGAGTCGACATATTCTCGATCATCCCCAGGATCGGCGTGTTCAGCTGGTTGAACATATCGATGCCCTTGCGGGCGTCCATCAGAGCGACATCCTGCGGAGTAGAAACGATAATCGCGCCATCCAGATGCGCCTTTTGCGCCAGGGTCATCTGCACGTCACCGGTGCCGGGCGGCAAGTCCACGATCAGCACGTCCAGCGCGCCCCATTGCACCTGCATCAACATCTGCTGCAACGCGCCCATCAGCATTGGACCGCGCCAGACCACGGCCTGATCGTCGTTGGTCATCAGCCCGATGCTCATCATCGTCACACCGAAATTGCGCATCGGCAGAATGGTCTTGCCATCGGGCGAAGCGGGGCGGCCCGACACCCCCAGCATGCGCGGTTGAGATGGGCCGTAAACATCCGCATCGAGCAGGCCAACGCGCCGCCCCTCGGCTGCTAAGGCGCAGGCGAGGTTCGCTGAGACGGTCGACTTTCCGACGCCGCCCTTGCCCGACGCGATGGCAATGATCCGATCCACCCCCGGTACTTTTTCAGGCCCCTGCGGCGCAGCGCGGCGCCCCGGTTTCAGGTCCGGCGGAGCTTTCTGTGTGCTGTGGGCGGTCAGGATCACCGAGGCGCTCGTCACACCGTCCATCGCCAGTACGGCGGCTTCGGCCTCGGCGCGCGTTGCCTCGTAAGCCGTGGCGCGATCAGCGGCGACTTCAAGGACAAAGCGCACGGTCCCATCTTCGACGTTCAGCGCCCGCATCACCCCGGCAGCGACGATGTCCTGCCCGCTGGCGGGGTCGATGACGGTTTTCAGTGCCTCAAGAACCGCCTCACGCGTGACGGTCACCTCAGGACTGCCCGTCGATCTTGCCGGTGACCACATGTTCCAGGTTCAGCCCATCGATGGTCAGGACCATTTTTGCCTCGAACGTCTTGCCTGCCGTTACACCGGCGTCACGCATTGCCGCCTCAATCGCTTGCTGGGACGTCACCCCAACCTGCTTGAGGAATTTGCGCATCGACATGTTGAAATCTTTGCTCATCTCACCTGTCCTCTGAAGCGGAAGTCGTTGACGGCTTTAGGACAGTAACCCTAGGCTTGCAACAGGATCGCTGTCGTCCCGGAGGTCATGATGCGAATAATCGCAATGGCGTTTTGTCTTGTCCTGATGTGCGCCGACCTGGTTGACGCCCAGGAAAAGTCGTTCCGTCTGGCAGTGCCGGACGAATTGAGCGAAACCGGATTGCTGGCCTATGTGCTGCCGCGATTTTCGTTGAAAACCGGGATCAGGATCACAGTTGTCAGCGCTGACGCCGAGGCGAATGCCATTTTGGGGCGCAGCGGAACGCCGGTATTCAAATCGGGCGATGAGGTGTGGCATTGCGCCAGCGACGGAGGTGTTCATACGACTGCGTTTCTCGATTGGTTGGAGTCGGATGTCGGCAAGCGGGCAATTGATGCCTTTCAAGTAGATGGCGTCGCGCTGTTTTCTTCGGATGTGTCGGTAGCCGAAGTCGAAGAGGTTGTGGTTCTTGACGGTGATGCCGGCGAAGGAGCGAAACTCGCGATGCACCACTGCGGGCGCTGCCATGTTGTCAGCGAAGCGAACCGGATGAACGCCATCGGCTCGACCCCCTCGTTCGCCTTGCTGCGCACGTTCGAGGATTGGGATTACCGCTTTCAGGCGTTCTTTGCGCTGAAACCGCATCCGGCATTCACGCAAGTTGCCGAAATCACTGAGCCATTTCCTGAAGATGTCCCATCACCGATCGTCCCGGTGGAGATCACGTTGGACGATCTGGATGCGATACTCGCGTTCGTCGCGACGATTGCGCCTGCCGATCTGGGCGCACCGCTGCAAAGTCAGTAGATTGATTTTGGCGTGAAACAGACGCCGCCCCCACCCGGCGCATCACGGGCTTGAATCCGGGCGGGTTCGCGACATTCATTGGCGTCCGCTCTAGGTCAATTCCGATTGGTAGGTGTCAGTGATCTTTGCGCTTGCTCAAGTAGTCCTCGGTGGTGCGCACCCGAGGGCGCTCGGCGCCGGCAAACGGGTTGTCCGTGGAATGGAACTGCGCCTGAATGCGGCAGTTGTCGCACATCTGGATCATCCGCGCAGCGGCGGAGCCTTCAAACATCGCGTGTTTCCCGGCCAGCTTCTCGGTGATCTTCTCAACGGTCGACTTCACCCCGAACGGCGCGCCACATTCGACGCAGGCAAACGGCTCCTCTTCGTGCAAAACCACCTGATTGAACGCCGCATCCGTCAGATTCAGTTGTGGCTGCAGAGTGATCGCGGTTTCCGGGCAGATCGTGGCACAGAGGCCGCATTGCAGGCAGGCATCCTCCTGAAAGCGCAACTGAGGCATGTCCGGGTTGTCGCCCAACGCACCAGACGGGCAGAGCGATACGCAGGACAGACACAGCGTGCAGGCCTCCTTGTCGACAAGCACCGCGCCATACGGGGCAGTATCAGGCAGCGGTACAACCTCAACCTCCGGCAGAAGCGCTTTGGCCGCCAGCCTTGCAACCTGCCGCCGCGTGCCCATCGGCAGAACCGGATCATGGGCGTTGTCTGGCACCGGCTGATCGAACAACGCAACGGACAGGATGTCGGGGTCAGCAAGATCCAGCACCTGCAGCCGGTCGTCGCCCGCGATGGCATGGGTCAGTGCAACTTCGCGGTCCAGCGCGTCCCGTTCGGTCTTTGGGCCTAACAGAAGCACCACCTCGGCAAATCCGGTGGCGAGCGCCGCGAGCGCCTCTGCATGGCCAAACCCGGCCAGCGCTTCCACCTCAAGCGGGATCACGTCGGCGGACAAGCCACGCCCAAAGCGGGCGGACAGGCGGATCATTTCGGCCCCGTGGCTGGTATCATGCACCAGCAGGCGCGGGGCGATGCCACCCGCGTCGCGGTAAACTTTGGCCAGCGTGGTCATCCGGCGGAACAAGGTCTCAACCGGCGGGGCATCGTAGGCGATGGCCCCGGACGGGCAAATCGCGGCGCATTCGCCGCAGCCCGCACAGGCCATCGGATCAATGGTGACGTGTTCTCCTGCCGGGGCAATCGCGCCGGTCGGGCAGATATCGAGGCAGTTCGTGCAGGCGATCTGCTCGGCCCGCGAATGAGCACAGAGCGACGGCTCCAACCGCACGTACAGCGGCTTTTCGAATGTCCCGACCATCTGCGCGGCCTGCAACACCGCTGCAGATACTTGCGGTGCATGGCTTGGATCGGCCCGCAGGTAACCCTCGCGCTTTTCATGGGCGCTGAACAAAGGAGTTGCCCCGCTGAGGTCCAAAATGATGTCGCAGGCCGAGGCTGCGCCGTCACGCCGGTCAGTGTACTGCGGCGCGCCACGTCCACCCGGAATAATTTGCTGCAATGCGTCGATGCCGACGCTGAAGCTGCCCAATGCGCCGGTGGCCGTAGTCAGCCGGCCGCGAATCACATCGAACCGCGGGTAAATTTGAGCCTCGGCCACATCCGTCAGCAGAACTGTGACCGCCAGCGTGTCGCAAAGGGTCTCGCCGGCGGGTAAGGCGACGGCCGAAGCGCCAATAATCAGGCAGGTTCCTTCCGAGATGACATCCAGTGACTTCACTTCTGCCGCTGGAAGCACCGCCTCCGCAGCCAGTGCCGCCATCTTTGGCGTCACGCTTGTAGCGTCATCACTCCAACCCGCGCGGTCCCGCAAATCGACGAAGCCGGGTACCTCCGCCTCAATCTCGGTCGCAAGTGCTTCAAACCGCGCGCGTTCCTGTTGGCAGGCGATCAGGGCGTTGCCGGCGGCAATCACTTTAGCGGCATCGTCGATCTGATCCGTGCAAAGGGCAGTGTGAATGCGCGAACAGGGCAGGCCGGACGCCGCCTCAATCGCCTTTGCATCGAGGTTTTGACTGCCAAGGCAATCACACAGGATCAGGGTTTTAGACATGGTGGCGATCCTCGGTTCGTGCGGGTGCGCCTGATACCTAGGCGGGAAATGAGGCAGCCGTAAACCGGAATCCCTGACAGCGAGGGCGACCCGACGCGTCGCCACCCCAGAAAGGGCTTCCCTTGACCCTGCAATCCGGCCCACAATAATTGCCGGGTCATCAAGCGAGGGAGGCACCGTGACCACGATCCTGCCAAATGGACAGGCGATGCCACTGGGCGTCGTGATACGACGGGTGCCCGGAGTCACGCGTTGGGCGAAGTGGTCGTGGACGGCTGTTGCAGTTCTGCCCGGGGCGCCCGATGCAAACTGGAAAGAATTGCGGCGCGATGGCGATGCGGTGGAGTACCATGCAGCGACCCGTCCGCTGACACTCTACAACGCGGATACCGAAGGCTACCTTGCCGGTCTGTCGACGCGGGTTCCGGCGATCTATGTTGTCCTGCGCAATGCACCCGAAAGCTCGGACGATCCGCTGGAGGTCCTGCTTGTCACCGCCTCGCCCTATGAGGCGCAGGACTACGCCGATACAGGTGAGGAGATCGTTGAGAAGGTTCCGATGCCCGAAGGGCTGGTTGCCTGGGTCCGTGATTTTGTCGAGGCGCACCATGAGGAGGAAACCTTCGTGAAACGTCGCCGCGACAAGAAACGCGTAGATCTGGTGGAGGATGGCATCGGAGATTCTCGCATTCGCCAGACATCTGATGTTTACCGCGCCCCCGGCAGCGCCACAAAGGGGCGGGTGCATTGAGTCGGGGCGACGATTTCTGGTCACGCCGCCGCGCCGGTGTCGAAGCAGAAAAGGCCACCGCTGATGCTACCGCCGAGGCGAAATCAGATGCCGAGGAAATGGCCGAGCTTGAGAAACAGTCTGATGAGGAAATCCTCGCCGCGCTGAACCTGCCGGACCCCGACACATTGAAACAAGGTGATGATGTTGCAGCTTTCATGGCGCGCATGGTGCCGGATCGATTGCGCCGTCGCGCGCTTCGCGCATTGTTTCGCCTTAATCCCGTGCTGGCAAATGTCGACGGACTCGTCGACTACGGCGAAGATTTCACTGATGCCGCGCTGGTGGTCGAGAACCTGCAAACCACTTATCAGGTCGGAAAAGGTATGCTCGCGCATGTCCAGGAAATGGAGCGCAAGGCGCGGTTGGCGGCCGAGGCACTGGAAGATGATGTATACAAGCCGTCGATTGACCGCGTCGACAACGTCGACGTTTGTCGAGACGACCTTGGAGGCGGAGGCCGATGCGGACTCCGACAAAGAACCGCTCGCTGAAGACCCTCAGCCAGAGAATGCGGAAATCGCAGAATCGGTCAGCGCCCCTGTCGTTTCTGACAAGGAGGAAGCCGCCGACCTCACCACGCCTGCACCGCGCCGGATGCAATTTTCGTTCAAGGACCAGACCGTATGACCGCTGAAACGACAACACCGCCGGTGGCTGAGGAAGACCGCCTTCGCGCTGACCTCTACAACTATCTCGGCCTGATGCTTGCTGGCCCTCCGGATCAAATTCTGCTGGACCAGACAGCGGGATTGAGCGGGGGGGACAACGATCTCGGCACGGCGATAAAGGGTCTGGCGCGGGTCGCGCATGTCAGCAAACCCGCCAAGACCGAAAGCGAATTCAACGCGCTGTTCATTGGCTTGGGTCGAGGAGAGCTTCTACCCTATGCCAGCTTCTATCTTACCGGATTCCTCAATGAAAAACCGCTGGCGGTTCTGCGCAGCGACATGGCGGCGCGCAGGATCAGCCGTGCCCCGAACGTGTTCGAACCCGAAGACAACATTGCATCGTTGATGGAAATGATGGGCGGGATGATCGTCGGTCGGTTCGGCGACCCGGCTCCGCTCTCAGACCAAAAGGCCTTCTTCAGCAAGCACATTGGCCCTTGGGCCGGGCATTTCTTTTCTGACCTGGAGGCCGCAAAAAACTCGATCCTTTATGCTTCTGTTGGGGCTGTTGGGCGCACTTTCATGGAGATCGAGCGCGAGGCATTTCGAATGGCGGTTCATTAACGACGGAAATACTGGACGTAACGACAACTCTCGTGGCAGGCTGAGAATCGGAAACACCGGCGGGGATGCCCGCCACAACAAGGGGGAGACATCCCATGACCAAGAAGACCGAGGCGTCGACTAGCCGCCGAGATTTTCTGAAGCTGGCGGGAACAGCTCCGGTGGGCGTGGCGGCAGTGGCCGTCAGTGGCACCGAAGTTGAAGCTGCCGCGCCTGATCTGTCGCTCGACAAGATGCAGGACACCGCGCACACCCGCGCCTACCTCGACAGCGCCCGGTTCTAACGAACGCGGGCGTTTTTTAATTCGTTAGCGACTGGTTGCGTGACGCCCGACTGCTGACGAACAAGAAACTGCTGACCGCGCCGGTCGCTCCGGCAAATTGGTCAGCTTGGGAGGATAACAACATGCTTAGGAAAAAGACCAACGGGGTTGCGCGACGCTCCCAGCGGACTGGACTCCTGTCTGACGTGGCTGAAAAGTCCGTCGACCGCCGTGCGTTTCTGCGCGGTTCCGGCCTGGCCATTGGTGGCCTGGCTGCAATCAGCGCCACAGGCGGGATGGTAACGCAGGCGTCGGCGCAATCCGCCGTTTCAGGCGCGGTTGAAACCGTGAAATCCGTGTGCACCCACTGTTCGGTCGGTTGCACCGTGGTGGCCGAAGTCTCCAACGGCGTCTGGACGGGTCAGGAGCCCGGCTGGGACAGCCCGTTCAACCTCGGTGCCCATTGCGCCAAGGGGGCCTCGGTTCGCGAGCATGCCCATGGCGAACGCCGCCTGAAGTACCCGATGAAGAAAGAGGGTGGAGAGTGGAAGCGCATCAGCTGGGAACAGGCGATCGACGAGATCGGCGATGGCATGATGCAGATCCGCGAGGAAAGCGGCCCTGACAGCGTTTATTGGCTGGGCAGCGCCAAGCACTCCAACGAACAGGCCTATCTGTTCCGCAAGTTTGCCGCTTACTGGGGCACCAACAACGTCGATCACCAGGCGCGGATTTGTCACTCGACCACGGTTGCAGGTGTTGCGAACACCTGGGGCTATGGCGCGATGACGAACAGCTACAACGACATCCATAACTCCAAGGCGATCTTCGTGATCGGTGGCAACCCGGCCGAGGCGCACCCCGTCTCGCTGTTGCACATCCTGAGGGCGAAAGAGCAGAACAACGCTCCGCTGATTGTCTGCGACCCGCGCTTCACGCGCACCGCGGCCCATGCGGATGAGTACGTCCGCTTCCGCCCCGGCACCGACGTCGCGCTGATCTGGGGCATCCTGTGGCACATCTTCGAGAACGGTTGGGAAGACAAAGAATTCATCCGCACCCGTGTCTGGGGCATGGACCAGATTCAGGAAGAAGTCGCCAAGTGGACCCCGGAGGAGGTTGAGCGCGTCACCGGCACACCCGGTTCGCAGCTGCGCCGCGTGGCCCGCACGATGGCCAACAACCGCCCCGGCACCGTGATCTGGTGCATGGGTGGCACCCAGCACACCAACGGCAACAACAACACGCGCGCCTACTGCGTGTTGCAGCTTGCCCTTGGCAACATGGGCGCATCGGGGGGTGGCACCAACATCTTCCGCGGCCACGACAACGTGCAGGGCGCAACCGACCTTGGCGTGCTGTCGCACACCTTGCCCGGCTATTATGGTTTGGCGGCCGGTTCATGGGCGCACTTCGCCCGCGTCTGGGGAGAGGACCTTGACTGGCTCAAAGGTCAGTTTGCGACGGTCAAAGGGGCCGACGGCAAGGACAAGAACCTGATGAACCTGACTGGTATCCCGGTCAGCCGCTGGATCGACGGTGTGCTTGAGGACAACGAGAATACCGACAACCCGAATCCTGTGCGTGCAATGGTTCTGTGGGGCCACGCGCCCAACAGCCAGACTCGCATGAAGGAAATGAAGACGGCGATGGAAAAGCTGGACATGCTGGTCGTGGTTGACCCGTATCCTACAGTTTCCGCCGTGCTGCATGACCGGACCGATGGAGTTTACCTGCTTCCGGCCTGTACCCAGTTCGAGACCTATGGCTCGGCAACGGCATCGAACCGGTCGTTCCAGTGGCGCGAAAAGGTTGTGGATCCGCTGTTCGAATCCAAGCCCGATCAAGAGATCATCGGGTTGTTTGCGAAGAAGTTCGGATGGGCCGACCGCCTCTTCCGCAACATCGCGCTGGAAGAGGATGGCGTGACGCCAAATGTCGAGGATACGCTGCGGGAGATCAACTCGGCGCTGTGGACAATCGGCTATACGGGCCAAAGCCCCGAGCGGTTGAAGCTGCACATGGCCAACCAGCACACTTTCGACAGAACGACGCTGCAGGCCATTGGTGGTCCGGCTGACGGGGATTACTACGGTCTGCCGTGGCCTTGCTGGGGCACGGCCGAGATGGGGCACCCCGGAACGCCGAACCTCTATGACATGTCCAAACCGGTGTCTGAAGGCGGCCTGACATTCCGCGCCCGGTTCGGCGTGGAACGCGAGGGCGACAACCTTCTGGCCGAAGGCGTCTATTCGGTGAACTCGGAAATCCAGGACGGATATCCGGAATTCACGTACCAGATGCTGGTGGATCTTGGCTGGGACAGCGACCTGACGGATGCCGAACGCGGGGCGATTGCCGCGGTGGCCGGGATCGACGGGGATATTGGTCAAAGCGACGATGGCGAAGCCAGCGTCGAAATGGTCACCTCCGCGCCGCAGGAACTCAGGGACAAGATCGGCAAGGTCAACTGGAAGACTGACCTGTCTGGCGGGATCCAGAGAGTTGCAATCATGCATGAGTGCGCACCTTTCGGAAACGCCAAGGCCCGCGCGGTTGTGTGGACCTTCCCCGATCCGGTGCCGCTGCACCGCGAGCCGCTTTACACAAACCGGCGGGATCTGGTCGCGGACTACCCAACCTACGAGGACCGCAAATTCTATCGTCTGCCGACGATGTATGCCTCGATCCAGAAAAACGACTTCAGCAAGGATTATCCCATGATCCTGACCTCGGGTCGTCTGGTCGAATATGAAGGTGGCGGTGACGAAAGCCGCTCGAACCCGTGGCTGGCCGAGCTTCAGCAGGACATGTTCGTCGAAGTTAATCCACGCGATGCCAACAATCTGGGCATCCGGGATGGCGCACAAGTCTGGGTTGAAGGTGCTGAGGGCGCCAAGGTCAAGGTCATGGCCATGGTCACCAACCGGGTGGGCGAAGGCGTGGCCTTCATGCCCTTCCACTTCGGCGGCCATCTGGAGGGAGAGGACCTGAGGGATAAGTACCCCGATGGCGCTGATCCATACGTGTTGGGCGAAAGCTCCAACACCGCCCAGACTTACGGCTATGACTCAGTGACGCAAATGCAAGAGACGAAGTGTACGCTCTGCAAAATCAGCGCAGCTTAAAGGAGAGATAGAGATGGCAAGAGCTAAGTTTCTCGTCGACGCCGAACGCTGCATCGAATGCAACGCCTGCGTCACCGCGTGTAAGAATGAGCACGAGGTTCCCTGGGGCATCAACCGCCGCAAGGTGGTGACGATCAATGATGGTGATCCGGGCGAACGCTCGATTTCGGTTGCCTGTATGCATTGTTCGGATGCGCCCTGCATGGCCGTGTGCCCGGTGGATTGCTTCTACCAGAATGAAGAAGGCGTGGTCCTGCACTCAAAGGACCTGTGCATTGGCTGCGGCTACTGCTTCTATGCATGCCCGTTCGGCGCGCCGCAGTATCCGCAGGCCGGCAACTTCGGGTCGCGCGGCAAGATGGACAAGTGCACCTTCTGCGCCGGTGGCCCGGAAGAAAACCACTCCACCGCCGAGTTCGCCAAGTACGGCCGCAACCGGATCGCAGAGGGCAAACTGCCGATCTGCGCCGAGATGTGCTCGACCAAAGCGCTTCTGGCGGGCGATGGCGACATCGTGTCCGGCATCTACCGCGAACGCGTCGTGGCGCGCGGATTTGGGTCGGGTGCCTGGGGCTGGGGTACGGCGTACGGTCAGAAGGGCGGCTAGCGTCGTTGCTTTCGTGATTGAATTCCGGGGCGGCCCATTGGGCTGCCCCGTTTTGACTTAACACACCCACATCCTCGAACAGGGGCACAAATAATGGCACGTCTGCTGGCCGCGATATTGGTGACGATACTGTCATACAGCCCGGTTTGGGCGCAGGAAACTGACACGGCCATAGCGCCAGTGGACCGCTCGGCCACGGGTGGCGCGCAGACGCTGGAAGACATCATGGCCCGCCAACGCGGCGAGCCGGTTGACAATAGTTTCCGTAGCGACGCGACCGGAAATCCAGAAAGTGCAGCGGATATCGCCAATCAACTGGGCACCCTCGGCGGCGCATCCGATCCTGAGCTTTGGCGCGCTCTGCGGTTCGGCTCGGCCAATGTGACATCCACAACCAGCACACCGGGATCAACCGTTCTGGTGCAGGACGGCGGCATGTGGTGGTTACAGTTCCGTCAGGGGCCACTGCTGAAATACGGGGCCTATCTGCTGGGCGGCACGCTGGTTCTTTTGGCGCTTTTCTTTCTGCTGCGCGGCCGCATTCGCATTTCGGGACCAAAGACAGGGCGCAAGATCGAGCGCTTCAAGGCGGTGGAAAGGTTCGGCCACTGGCTTTTGGCAGGGTCGTTCATCCTGCTTGGAATTACCGGCCTCATCTCTCTTTTCGGACGCAAATACCTGATTCCGACGTTTGGGCATGAGAGCTTCGCATTCCTCGCCATCTGGTCAAAATGGATCCACAACAACGTCAGCTGGGCCTTCATGCTGGGGCTGGTGATGATCTTCCTGATGTGGGTTATGCACAACCTACCGGACCGAACCGACCTGAAATGGCTGGCCAAGGGGGGCGGGATCATCGGTAAGTCGCACCCGCCTGCAAAGAAATTCAACGCCGGACAAAAGCTGATCTTCTGGTCAGTGATCCTGCTCGGCGCATCAATTTCAGCCTCTGGCCTGTCGCTGCTGTTCCCCTTCGAACTTCCGATGTTCGAGGCCACGTTCCACAAGATCAATGCGTTCGGCGTTCCGGACATGCTTGGCTATGCCGCGCTGCCTGAAGTGCTGACTCCGCATGAGGAAATGCAGTACGCGCAACTGTGGCACTCCATCGTCAGCCTAATCCTGATCGCCATCATCTTCGCCCATATCTACATCGGCACCGTCGGGATGGAGGGTGCCTATGACGCCATGGGCAGCGGCATGGTCGAAGAACAATGGGCGCGCGAGCATCACAGCATCTGGGCCGAGAAGGCCGCCGTGGACGAAACTGCAACTGCTCCGCCCAAGGCGGCAACCCCCGCTGAATGAATGCGCCCTCTGCTCACCAGTCTTATCCTGCTGAGCGCTCCGCTTGCGGCTGATGAGTTCTTCACGCTGAAAGGTCATGGCGGACCGATCATGGGAATTGCGGTCGCGCCCGGCGGGCAAATAGCCACCGCCAGTTTCGACAATTCAGTAGGCCTCTGGTCCGATGCAACGCCCGCATGGCTAGAGAACCACCGGGCGGCGGTGAACGCAGTCGTGTTCGCGTCCGACGACTTGATGTTTTCCGCAGGCGACGACTTTGCCGTGGTACGCTGGAATTTGGCCGCCGACACAGCCACCAGGCTGGAAGGGCATAAGGGCAAGGTCGTGGCGCTAAGCGTCTCGCCAGATCGCACCACGGTTGCCTCGGCAAGTTGGGATGGCAGCATTGGCCTTTGGCCTACTGCGGGCGGCCCGCCGCGTTTTCTGACCGGCCACCGCGCCGGGATCAACGATCTGGCGTTCAGTTCCGATGGCACTCGGCTGTATTCGGCTTCGGTCGATGGCACGATCCGGCTTTGGGATGCGGAAAGCGGCACCGAGCGCGGAGTAATGGTCAAACATGGCTTTGGCGTGAATGAGATCGTCCTGAACGAGGCTGCAGGCTGGCTTGCCTACGGCGCAGTTGATGGGGTGACACGGATTATCGAGCCGGATAGCGGCAACGCCATCGCTGACCTGTCACTGGACCGCCGCCCGATTCTGTCAATGGCAGCAGATGGGGCAAAGGCAAAGCTCGCCGTCGGGGACGGGCAGGGCTTCATTATGGTGCTGGACACGGCGACGTGGCGAATAACACATGATTTTCGCGCCACTGACGGTGGGCCTATCTGGGCACTGGCGTTTTCGCGCGACGGAACAAATATTCATGCGGGTGGTCTGGATGACCGGATGTATTCTTGGCCCGTTGCCACAATGGATGAGTTTGGCCCGATGGAAACGGGAACCCGCAGCTTTCTGGAAAACCCCGAAACGCTCGGCAATGGTGAGCGGCAATTCAAGCGCAAATGCTCAATCTGTCATGCGCTGGGCCGCGACAGCGCCCGACGCGCCGGTCCGACGTTGTATGGGTTGTTCGGGCGCCGCGCAGGGACGGTGACGGACTATGCCTATTCTGATACTCTGGACGGGTCTGAGATTGTCTGGACCGACAAGACAGTTGATGCCCTGTTCGATGTAGGTCCCGACCACTTTATACCGGGGACAAAGATGCCAATGCAGCGTATTGTCAGTTCTGACGACCGGGCCGATCTGATCGCATACCTACGCGAAGCTGCGGCACCAAAGGAGAACTGAGATGCGCGTCATGCTGCTTGCCTTCCTCGCGGTCATTTTGATTGGCATCGGTGCCAATTATGCGTTGAAAGAAGTCGGCTTCTCGACCGAAGCGCGTAACAGTGGCAGCGCTGTACGTTTGGACGATAAAATGACCGAGCAATAAACGATAGTTACATAAAAAAACTGGTAGTGTCTCAGTTTGAATTTTCTTTTGTCCGGTAAGGTCCGCGCATTTCAGGTGCCTGTGCTGCTGCGTCTGTGTGCTGAGCAATCCAACCCAATCCCAGAACCGTCGTGTCGATCGGCCCGAACCGCAGGCGCACATCCGGTTCTCGACCTCTTTGGTGACCATGGTGCGGAATGAAATAACTTAGTTATGGCTCGCGCCCACAGTCGATTCGTGGGTCATCCCGGCGCCGCTGCGAACGACCATTTCTGTTGTTTACATCATTCTTTTGCAGTCAAACCCTGCGATCTTGTGCCAAAGGGAATTGGCCACACAGAACATCGCAATCCGGCACAGGCAAAGCCAAAACTCGCGGGAATACGACGTTTTTCGTTGAAAGTCACGTAACGTAAGTTTGTTCAGTAAATACTGAACAAACTTGACTTACTGAAACCGCTCAATGTAACACACCTGTCGATATGGCTGACACGAGGTCCCGATGCACCACGAACCGATTAATAGCATTCGTGCAGAATTCATCGAAAAAATCGGCTTGATTGCCCAAGCCGAAGGCATGCCACGCATCGCAGGCAGGGTGTTCGGTCTTTTGGTGTTTGATGGCCAGGCGATCTCGTTCGCCGATCTGGCAGCAACACTACAAGTCTCCCGCGGCAGCATTAGCTCCAGTGTGCGTCTGTTGGAGGAACGTGGCCTGATCAAGCGCACTGCCAAGCCAGGGGAGCGGCAGGATTACTTCCAGCTTGCCGATAACCCCTATGCAACCATGATTGATCGCGTGACCCGCAGCTTATCACGCGCAAAGGGCGAGATTTCGGCAACCATTGCCAAGCTGCCAACGACCTCGACCGACGTCTGTGATCGCCTATGCGCCTACGCAGATTTTTACGGAACGATGGCGGCGACATTGCAAGATGCTTTCGAGGCACCTGACTCCGATCAGGACGCCTGAGCTCGCTCGGATTTTGAGAAATGGATAATACCATGAAAGACACAACACGCGAGCGTACGCCCGAAACGCTAAGCTTTACCTCGGACAAAGGTGCCGCCCGATCTACATGGATTGCCGGTGCCATTGTAACCGTTTTGGTGCTGTGGATGGGTAGCGGCTTCGTTATTCCGTCTGAACCTGACGCCGCGCCGGAACTACGCACGGAAGTCCAGCCGGTCGCGGTCGCCGTCGAAGGATCGATTGCCGAGTCTGTGACTCAGTTCTTTCTGGCTGAAGGGCAGGCCGTACCCGACCGCGACACTGCGGTCAGGGCGGAAATTTCGGGACAGATCTCTGAAGTTCTTGTTGCAAAAGGTGCCGATGTGGTTGCTGGCGACGTCATCGCTCGCTTTGATCTGGCCCAGCGCCAGGCCGACCTAGACCGCGCAAGAGCTGAAGTTGCCCGTACCGAGCGTGATTTTAACAATGCCGAAACATTGCTGGCCCGCGGCACAGCGACTGTAGACCGGGTCGCTTCGGCGCGCGCCGCCTTTGCTTCCGCCGAGGCGCAACTGGCGGCTGCTAATGAAGCGTTGAGAAGCACTGTCCTGACCGTCCCGTTTGATGGTCGCCTTGAGACCCTGACGATCAACGAAGGGGAATTTGTGCAGCCCGGAACGGAAGTTGCGCGCATTGTCGACAACACGCCTCTGACGGTTACGATCCAGATACCCCAGCAATCGCTTAGCCGGATAGAAGTCGGTCAGGCAGCCCAGGTCGAGTTCATCACCGGAGATGTGTTGCCAGGTGTCGTGACCTTCGTGGGCACCAATGCGGCGACCGACACCCGGACTTTTCTGGCCGAGGTCGAGGTCGATAACGCTGACGGGAGGGTTCCGGCGGGAATCTCGGCGCAAGTTCGTATTCCCACTGGCGACGTGTCGGCCCATTTTCTGTCACCTGCGATCCTTTCGCTGGGGACTGACGGCACTTTGGGCATCAAGACTGTAGGCGACGCTAACAAAGTGGTCTTCACCCCGGTCGAAATTGTGCGCGCTCAAACCGATGGCATCTGGGTAACCGGTCTGCCGAATTCTGCTGATGTCATCACAGTCGGCCAAGGCTATGTCAACGACGGAGAGGTCGTGTCTCCGCAGCAAAATGTTGCGGAGCAAAGCCAATGAACAGGTTGATCGACCTCGCGTTTTCGCGCTCACGCGTGGTGGTTCTCGCGCTGCTCATGATCCTTGCAGTAGGGTCATATTCCTACATTTCAATTCCCAAGGAGGCGAACCCTGAGGTTCCACTGCCGCTGTTCTATGCCTCCACAGGTCTCGACGGGATCTCACCAGACGACGCCGAGCGCTTGCTTCTGCAGCCAATGGAGACCGAGTTTGCGTCAATCACCGGGCTCAACAGTTTGACCAGTAATGCCGCTGAGGGGATTGCAAACATCCAGCTGGAATTCGACCCGGGTCTGGATAGCCAGGTGTCGCTGACCAAGGTGCGCGAAGCCGCTGATCGCGCCAGTGGCAAGCTGCCCGACGACGCCCATGACATCACGATCACCGAAATCAATACCGCCCTTTTCCCGATCCTGACGGCTATTTTGTCGGGACCGGTGCCCGAACGGACCCTTAAGGCCCTCGCCGAAGACCTTCAGGACGAAATCGAAGGGCTGGAAGGGGTGCTGGAAGTCGACATCGGCGGTCAACGCTTCGAATTCCTCGAAGTCCTGATCGATCCGACCTTATTTGAAACCTACAACATCTCATTTGACGAGTTGATCGGTCAGATAACCCGCAACAACCAGCTTATCGCCGCTGGAGCCATTGAAACCGGAGCGGGCAGGATGGTGCTAAAAGTGCCCGGTCTGATCGAAAATCTGGAAGATGTTATGGCCATGCCGGTCAAGGTGCGCGGTAGCACCGTCGTCACGTTTGCTGATGTCGCCACTGTGCGCCGCGCATTCGACGACCCTTCCGGGTTTGCCCGAATAAACGACCAGCCGGCCCTCGCGCTAGAGATCAAGAAACGTTCCGGCGCGAACATAATTGATACGGTGGCCCAGGTGCGCGCATTGGTCGAGGGCCTGTCTACGGAATGGCCGGAAACCGTCAAAGTCACCTACCTTCAGGATCAAAGCAAACAGGTCAAAGATCTTCTCAGCGATCTGGAAGCGAACGTCATCGCGGCCGTCATTCTGGTTATGATCGTCATTGTATTTGCGCTGGGTCTACGTTCGGCAATTCTTGTCGGGCTCGCGATACCCGGCGCCTTCCTCGCCGGTGTCACGGCTTTGCTGGCAATGGGCTACACGATGAACATCGTGGTGCTGTTCTCGCTGATCCTGGTGGTCGGGATGCTGGTCGACGGTGCAATCGTCACCACGGAACTGGCCGACCGAAAACTTCAGGAGGGCGAGGACGCGAAAACTGCCTACAGCTTCGCTGCAAAACGCATGGCATGGCCAATCATAGCCTCGACCCTGACAACCCTCAGCGTGTTTTTTCCGCTGCTGTTCTGGTCCGGTATGGTTGGAGAATTCATGAAGTTTCTGCCGATTACAGTGATCCTGACGCTAGCCGCCTCGCTGTTCATGGCGCTGATTTTCATCCCTGTTGTTGGTGGACTGATCGGTAAGCGCCAACCGCAAACCGCCACCGCCAAGGCCGCATTGAGCGCTGCCGAACTGGGTGACCCGCGCCGGATGAAAGGCTTCACTGGAGCCTATGTTGGAGTGCTGAGTTGGGCCATCCAACGCCCAGGCGCCACAGTGCTTTTTGCCGTCGCTCTGCTTCTGGGTGCGTTCGGCGCCTACGGCCAGTTCGGACGCGGGCTGACCTTCTTCCCGTCTGTTGAACCTGACTTCATGCAGGTGCAGGTGCGCGCTCGTGACAACTTCTCGATTTTCGAACGCGATGCGCTGGTTCGGGAAGTTGAAAACCGGCTGCTGGACTATGATGAGATCGCAAGTGTCTACGCGCGTTCCATGCTTAGCGCGGGGCAGGGGGATGAAGAAACCATCGGCACGCTGCAATTGGAGCTAATCGACTGGGACAAGCGCCGCACGGCTGCTGAATTGGGCGAGGAAATTCGCGCCGATGTGGCCGATATCGCGGGGATTGACGTGCAGGTCCAAACCGAGAGTGGTGGCCCAAGTGCGGGCAAGCCGGTCAATCTGCAGATCCGTGCCAACGCACCACAGGTGCAGGCCGCGACGGTCGAGGTGGTGCGTAAGATGATGGCCAACATCGGTGGCTTTACTGACGTCACGGATACGCGTCCCTTGCCGGGCGTCGAATGGGCGGTCCGCGTAGATCGTGCGGAAGCGGCGCGATTTGGTGCGAATGTAAGCCTTTTGGGACAAGCGATCCGGTTGCTTACCCAAGGCATCAATGTCGCCGATTATCGTCCCGATGATTCTGACGGCGAATTGGATATCCGCGTGCGGTTCCCCAGCCAGGATCGAACGCTGGAGGAACTGCAAAACTTGCGAGTTCCGACATCTGCCGGTCTGGTGCCAATCTCGAACTTCGTCACGTTCGAACCCGCGCCGCGAACCGGCACTGTGCGCCGCATCGATCAGAAGCGCGTGGTAACCATCGAAGCCAATGTCGCTCCGGGCCTTTTGGTGAATGATCAGGTAACCGCCCTGACCGCCGCGATGGAGGCTGGCGAAATTCCTTCGGGTGTCACGTGGTCATTCGCAGGCGAGGCCGAGGATCAGGCGGAAAGCATGAAATTCCTGGTTGGGGCATTCATCACGGCGATCTTTCTAATGTTCGTCATTCTGCTAACCCAGTTCAACAATTTCTATCAGGCCTTCATCGTGATGAGCGCGATTATTTTCTCGATCGCCGGTGTGCTGCTGGGCTTGCTGGTTACGGGGCGACCTTTTGGTGTCGTGATGGGCGGCATCGGCGTGATCGCCTTGGCTGGGATCGTCGTGAACAATAACATCGTTCTGATCGACACGTTTAACGACCTGATGAAATCGGGCTGTTCGCCAATGGAGGCCGCTCTGCGCACCGGTGCCCAGCGTCTGCGGCCTGTGATCCTGACGTCGATTACGACCGCTCTGGGCCTGATGCCAATGGTGATCGGATTGAACATCAATTTCTTTAGCCGCGAAATAGTGTACGGCGCGCCCTCGACCCAGTGGTGGACCGAATTGTCCAGCGCGATCGCGGGCGGTTTGGTGATCGCAACTGTATTGACCCTGATTGTCACCCCCGCGATGTTGATGTTGGGCCACAAACGCAGCACCCGCGCCGTTCGCGCGGATGGAGCGGTGGTTGTAGGCTAACCACAGTGCCTCGCGCGAAAACGGATCGAGGTGGCGGAGACGAAGTCCGCCTAACTATCGTTCAGCCTCGTTCAATACTGTCTTAATAAGCGTTTATCTACAATGTGTTGGATGTAACATGCTCCTTCGTCTGTTCGACCTAGTTCGCTTGCGTTCCCATAAAACCACCCTATTTTAGGGGAACGGTTATGGGAACAGCCTGAAGCTCAACGTGTCTCTGTTGGTGATGCGTGGGCGCGGAAAGGAAGCGCAGATGCCCAAGAAGTTGACCAAGGCCCTGACGCCACTGCAGGTCAAGAATGCCAAGCCCGGGCGGCACACTGATGGCGAAGGGCTTCATCTGCTTGTCAAGAAAAGCGGGGCACGTTCTTGGGTCTACCGTTTCATGTTGAACGGCAAAGCCAGAGATGTCGGTTTGTCTCAGTGCCCGGAGTCAATCGAGGTCTTGCAGAAGACTGGCGCGAAGGAACTGACATTGTCGCAGGCCCGGGATGTGGCAGCGATATACCGTATGAAGGTCAAGGCAGGGATCGATCCACTTGCTGCACGCCAAGACGCCGCAGCGATGGCTGAGGCTGACAAGAAAGCAAGGCTAGCCGCCAGCGTGACGTTCAGGGCGATCGCCGAGACATACATCGCCATGAAAGAGGGCAGTTGGAGAAACCCAAAGCACCGTCAGCAGTGGCGAAACACGCTTGATACGTACGCATTTCCGATCATCGGCGATATGGCCGTTGGCGACGTGGAAACGTCCCATGTGTTGGCAATCTTGGAGTCGATCTGGAAGGAAAAGCCCGAGACGGCGAGCCGCGTCCGGGGACGGATTGAGGCCATTCTCGATGCAGCCAAGGTTCGCGGATATCGCCACGGCGAAAACCCTGCCCGCTGGCGCGGTCACCTTGCTCAAATACTGCCTGCACGTACACGCCTCTCGAGAGGCCATCACAAGGCTGCGCCGTATGACGCGGTTCCAGACATCATGATGGCAATGAGAAAGCGAAAGGCCGTCGCTGCACTCGCGCTTGAGTTCACGATCCTTACCGCCGGAAGAACCGGTGAGGTTCTTGGAGCACGCTGGGCGGAGTTTGATCTGGGCAAGGCTGTCTGGACGGTGCCTGCAGATCGCATGAAGGCCGGCAAAGAACATCGCGTGCCCCTTTCGACCCAAGCCATGGAGGTCCTGAGGCAAACTCAGCAGTTGAAAAGTGACAGGGTCTTCCCCGGCGCCCGAGACAGGCAGATGTCCGGTATGGCGATGTCCATGCTGCTAAGGCGCATGAAGGTCGATGCCACGGTGCATGGGTTTCGGTCCAGCTTCAGAGACTGGGCCGCCGAGTGTACGGGGTATCCACATGAGGTCTGCGAGATGGCCTTGGCGCATACGATCGGCAACAAGGCCGAGGCGGCCTATCGACGCGGCGACCTGTTTGAGAAACGACGGGGCCTTATGGAGGAATGGTGCCAATACTGCTTAGGAACCAGACCCGAATTTGGCCAAATAGTTCCCATCCGAGCCTCGATTTAAGGACAAGAAATGGCCAAATCCAATCCTTCGTTCTGGACACTTTCCGAAGCGCTATCGTGGATAGCGTTCGGCAGCGAAATGGACAGAGGGGCCTTGAACAGCGAACTTGCCGGAACATCGTTTGGGCTGCCCTTTATCGACGCGAAAACGCAGCTAGAAGATGCTGTGGAGCGGCTTGCCGATCAGGCGCACGCTGGCCTAATCGAACTTCAAGCCCGTTTCCATGAATGTGCCGGGAACCCAACGCAGACGCAGAAAATCGACCCTGTAAACCTGCGTGACTATCGCGCCTTTGACATCACAAACGATGGCCTGCGATTTGGCACAGGTGTACTCTGGCTGCCAGATGAAAACGGTGTCTGGGAGTACATCAAACCTGCACGAACTGAATTCTTTGCAGATGTCATCGTCGAACGTGCCAGCGTTCTAGAAGTTCTAAATAGGGGTACCTTGCCGAGCACGAACGGCGGCGCTGATCTCCCACGCCTGCCGGAAGCGGGACTTGGAAGTTGGTGGCAGAACCTTTCACCGGACCAACAGGCGATGTCGCAAGTAACACTGCTCGAAGACTGCCGCGCAGCGCATCCCGACCACCGCGTTACACGCGATCGCATTAGGTCTCTCACATCGGGCCGGAAGCCGGGGCCAAAACCAATTACGCGGTAAAGTGACGGCGCAATTATCGCGTAATTATATAGCAATAGACGGCGTAATTCGACTGTGGGAGAGCGGCCTCGTACCTCAACGAAAGGGGCCGATCATGTCCGAAAAACTCGATACGCCGAAACTAGCGTACAGCATCACCGAAGCCTGTGCCGCTTCCAGTCTCGGCAAGACAACGATCTACGCGCATATAACCGCGGGTCGGCTGCGCGCCATCCGTGTCGGCGGCAGAACTCTAATCCCAGCAGACAGCCTTCGGGCGCTTTGCGGTATAGGCGAGGCCAAGCGGGTAGATAGGGGGGCGACATGATTGACGCTCAATCCATCACGCGCGCCCTTCGCGGCAAGTGGCACCGCAGCTATGGGCTGGCGTTCTGCCCTGCCCATGGCAACACCCGCACACCTGCTCTCAGCCTGTCCAACGGGCGCGATGGTCGGTTGTTGGCACATTGCCACGCCGGTTGCGCCTTTACGGACGTGCTAGACGCCCTGAAGGGCCTTGGATTGGTCGAAGGCGGCGGAACTTACAATCCGCCGTCTGCCGACGAACTGGCTGCGTTGCGCAAGGCAGAAGCTGCCGAGTCCGAGCGTAAATCGCGCCATGCCGAGGCGTGCTGGTTGGAGGCCCTGCCCATTCAGGGCACTGTTGCCGAGGCATATCTGCGTGGCCGGGGCATAACTTGCGACCTGCCGGACACGTTGCGATTTCACCCGGAATGCTGGCACGGGCCGACTGCGAAACGCTACCCAGCGATGATTGCCCGTGTTGATGGCGTTGACGTATTTGCCATTCATCGCACATATCTGAACGGCATCGGTGGAAAGGCGGATATTCCGTCAAACAAGATGATGCTGGGGCCGTGTGCTGGCGGCGCTGTACGCCTGTTAGTGAGCAACGGCCCGCTTGTGGTGTGCGAGGGCATCGAGACCGGCCTGAGCCTGCTGAGTGGCCTTCTGGACGGCCCGCACAGCGTCTTGGCTGCCCTGTCCACCAGCGGCATCAATGGTCTGTCCCTGCCACCTCGTCCGGGCAAGCTGGTTATTGCGGCTGATGGCGATCCGCCGGGTCGGGAGGCCGCCAATGCGCTGGCCCGTTCGGCTCACGCATTGGGCTGGCAGGTATCGCTGATGACCGCTCCGGAAGGTCAGGACTGGAACGATATCCTGCAGGGCGAGGTGGCGGCATGACCAGCGCACCTGCTAAAACCATCCCATTCAACCCGGCTGCGGATTGGTCCGCGCCGGATACCTCAATCATCCGCCCTGACCGCCCTCCTGCGCCGGTCATGGCCGACCATGAGTTCGACACCGTGTTTGGTCCTTGGGCTGATTGGTTGCGCACGGCGGCTGAGGTGAAGGGCGCGCCTGTAGACTTCGTGGCCCTCGCCCTGCTGTCCACCGCCAGTGCCATCATTGGCAACACGCGCTGGGCCGTGCCTTGGGACGGATGGATTGAACCGCCCGTCATCTGGGGCATGCTGATAGGTGATCCGAGTTCCGGCAAAAGCCCCGCACTAGACGCCCTGCTGGACCCCGTGAAGCAAATCGACAACGCCCTGAGCGCCGAATACCTGAACAATCGTCAGGACTGGGCTGATAAGGACGAGGTGGCCAAGTTGGTGTTGGCCGAGTGGAAAAAAGACGCCAAGGCCGCGATTGCCGAAGGCGAAGAACCGCCAGAAAAGCCAAAAGAGGCCGACGCGGGCGCACCACCTGTCCGAGATCGCATTCGGATCACCGACACAACAACTGAGAAAGCCGCAGTGCTCATGGCCGATGGCTGGCGCGGCCTGCTATTGTCTCGGGACGAATTGTCCGGCTGGTTGGGAAGCATGGACCGCTACAACGGTGGTGGCGACCGACCATTCTGGTTGGAATCTTTTGGTGGTCGCAGCTTCACGGTAGACCGTAAGAACAGCCCTGAACCGATTATGGTGGATCACCTGTCCATCGCCATCCTTGGCGGCACACAACCCGACAAGCTGGACTCGCTGCTGCTGCACAGCGATGACGATGGCTTGCTTGCCCGATTCCTGACGGTTTTCCCCGCTCAGGTGCCGCTACGCCGCCCTACGGCGGTTCTGGACGCTGAGCGGATGCAGATTGCCCTTGAGCGCTTGAGAGCGCTGGAACCCTTCACGGATGAGCAGGGCGAGCAGCGGCCATTCATGTTGCATCTCAATGAACCGGCGCAGGACGCCCTTCAGGACTTCCGTCAGCAATGCCGTGAATGGGAAGGCGACGCATCTGGCCTGATGAAAAGCCACATCGGCAAACTGCCCGGTATGGCGGTGCGTGTTGCCACTGTTCTGGCGCTGCTGGACTTCGCGGCCGATGGCGAGGAAGCGACAGCCATCAATCAAGGCCACCTCGGCCGGGCCTGCCACTACGTTGGCGAGCACATGCGCAAACATGCGCAACGGGCTTATGGGGTCGCTTCAATGCCGCCGGAAGTCCGTGCCGCCAGCCGTATCGGCGAGATCATCAAGGCCGAGGGCCTGCGCCAAATCAGCACCCGTAACATTCAGCGCCGGGACTTGGTCGGCATTCAATCCGCGAAGGAGATTGGACCCGCATTCGCGGTGCTTCAGGACGCAGGTTGGCTCGCCCCCATTCAGCAATCCGGACCGGGCCGTCCGTCTAAATCCTATGCGGTCAATCCGCGCTTGGAGGGGATGAAATGAGCCGTTGGTTAGCACTTGCGACCGAGCCGGAAATTGAAACGCAAACCCCACCTGACAGTATGACAAAACCCGACAAAACCCCCTCAACTCAACCAGAACGTGGGTTTTGTCAGGTATTGTCTAATTGTCAGGTGGACCCTCAGGAAAAAACCGACGAGGCTAAAGCACCCGACTTTCGCCACGGCAAAACCATCTGCGGCTGGCCGAAAACATGGACCGGCAAGATTGTCTCGCTCGATGACTGGCGCAAGCTGACCGAATGGGAAAAGCACGGGCCTGACGGGCGGGTTTGGAACGGGATAACGCGCAGGTGGGAGGTGCCAGAATAAACCGAACACATTCGAAAAGGCTCAATGGTGGAGGTATCAGCCAGTCTGGACGGGTGTTCTGAGCGGCAACCAGCTGTCTCCTACTCTGTTGCGGCGGCCGGTGCTTCCTCATCACCAGAACCAAGCAGATAATAGCCGCCGACAGCGACAACGAGTACGACTATCGCTGCGGTGATGATATTCTTGGTGTTCATTTCCATGTCTGTCCTCCGGGGTTTCAGAGCGGCGACCGCATTTGGAAAGTCGCTGAGGCACGCTCACGCTTCAATTATGGTTGCGGTGCTACCCAATCCACCGTTGAACCGGTTACCGGGGAGAGCACTTTGTAAAAGCAGCAGACCGGGTAGCATCGCCTTTATAGGCGGTGCGACGCGCCAGCTGATTGATCTGGGTCAGTCCTCTTGATACCCAGTCGAGACGGCATTCAGCCATTTGGTAGGGTGGGGTGCCGATGACGTCAGGATCGCGCTGGGCGCCACCTTAGAACGGCCCTACGGTCCTGTTCTACCGGCATCGGTTACAAACTGATGGAAGCACCCAGCCGCTGCCTGATAGATGCCTCGATGTCTTTGGCGCTCCGTTCGATCACACCGCTGCAGCGCCTGTAACCGTGGTGCCAGCGGCATTGGCTGGTTTGGTCGCCGTGGGGTTCTGACCGGCACAAAGTGCCCTGACCGGGCCTCAGCGCGCATATCTGACGTTCCCTGCACCTCACAATGTCGTCTACTATGCTGTATTCAACCGATCACCCTCATGGGGCCACCGGGTGGTGTTGCCATTTTGACATGTTTGCTCGCCGAATCCGCGATCAACGCAGGGAATCTTGGTTATTCCCCCCCCTGCTGAGATACCAAAGCGGAAAGTGGACTTAGATTGGACCTTGAAAATGAAAAACACACTTCTTGCATCGACCGCTCTGGTCCTGTCGGTCGGCGCAGCCGCCGCGGCAGATTTCACCATGGCCGACACCGGCCATGATCACAGCATCACGCTGTCGGGCGACGCTCGCATGGGCATTATTTACAATCGCGTAGAAATTTGCACTGAAGGATGTGTTTTTAGCGACTACGATGCTAGGTTCACCAGCCGCGCACGTGTCGAGTTCACCGGTTCGGGTGAAACCGATGGCGGCCTAGGTTTCGGCTTCAGTTTCCGCGCTGACAATGCTGGTGACGCCGCCGACGGCACTGGCGGATCAGTCTTCATCAGCCAAGGCGGCCACACGCTGGCCATGGGCGATGTTGACTCGGCTGCTAAGGCCGCTGTTGGCGATGTCTCGGGCGTTGGTTTAACTGGGTTGGGCGATTACAATGAAGCGGGTTATGGCGGTAACACTGGTCTTCCCGCAGCGCTATATTCGTACACGGGCGGTGCTTTGTCTTTCTATGTTGGCGTGGATGGTGCTAATGGCGACTTTCACGACGACTTAGGCGATGCATACTCACTGGGAGCGGCTTATGATGGCGGCACGTTTAGTTTAGCATTTGGCTATGAAAACTGGGGCGATTTTCTTGGCGACGTTTGGGGAATAGGCGCCGAGGTTGAACTTGGTGCAGTCGTCCTGAAAGCGGTTCACGGTGAAGCAGACATATTTTTGGGTAATGCAACCCAATCTTCAATTTCTGTTGATATTGCTGCGGGGGCCACAACGTTCACTTCGTTTGTCACCCAGATAGACCAAGGTGGTACATCCACCTCAATGGGTTTAGGCGTGTCGCACGACCTTGGTGGTGGCGCATCCATCGTGGCCGGTGTCGTCGACTCGGACGAGGAAGGCGAAGTCATCTGGGACGCTGGTATCTCAATGGACTTCTGATCCAATCAGATCAGAGATTGAGAAAGCGGGCTTTTGGCCCGCTTTTTTTTGCCTTTACGATCAGGAGGCAGGGCCGCCGGACCCATCCAATGGGATCACACGCAGATGGGAGAGGCCGTAATGACTAACTGTGAAAGCGGCCCTACGGCCCTGTTCTACCGGCATCAGTTAAACTACCGGCCGAAGCACCCATTCGCATCCTGATAGATGCTTCAATTTCCTCGACGCTCCGCTCAACCTCCTCCACTTCCACCCGGTCTGTGAACATGCCGACAGATTTGCCGAGCAGCTCTAAAGCCTTCAAACGCGCATTTGAGGTTGGCGCGTCCATTGCCAGTGCAGCCAGTTCCTGAAAGACAAAATCCCTCGTTACCTCGCGACGTGTTGCGGCAGAGTATTCTGCCTCTTGCTTTAGCAGAGCCACCCTCTGGGCCACCTCTGGGTGGCGGACAAGCCGAGATGCCTCGTTCCAGACGGTCGCCGGTGCCATGTCGGTGGCATCGTAGGCCCTGCGATACGCGGCAGATTGTCGTTGTCCTGTCGCGATCAGGTCGGCGAATGTCTGTTGTTTCAATGTCAGCATGATTGATCCTCAGGGATGTTATATTGTAACACTATCGACCGATAGGAGGAAGCCTCTTGCGGCATGTGGACCTTCGAGCAGTGGTGCGGCAAATCCACCTATCTGCAGGAGAGCGGGATTGTAGGCCGGCTGAGAACGGCGGAGCAATACTCGGCCACGGTAGCGGCGGCACAGTGCTGTCGCGGGCGGCTTAAAAGTCGGCCACTTTTGTCCTTTCGGTTTTCGGGAGGGCTTGGGGATTTTCACCGTGGATTTGTATTTGAAGGTTCGCCACGCTCACTTTGAGGAAGGGTTGAGCGGGCGCCGGATTGCCCGGGATTTTGGGCTTAGCCGGGACAGTGTTTCGAAGATGTTGGCGTATTCTGAGCCGCCCGGATATCGGCGAACGGCGCCGATCAGGCGTCCCAGGCTTGATCCTTATACGGGTCAGATCGACCAATGGCTTGCGGAAGACAAGACCCGTCCCCGCAAGCAGCGCCATACGGCCAAGCGGATCTTTGAACGGCTACGTGACGAATGTGGGTTCGGTGGCGGTTACACGATTGTCAAAGACTACGTCCGATCCAGGAAGCGCTCCGGCAAGGAGATGTTTGTTCCGCTGAGCCATCCGCCTGGACACGCCCAGGCCGACTTTGGCGAAGCGCTGGTTGTGATCGGCGGTGTCGAGCAAAAGGCGTTCTTCTTTGCGCTTGATTTGCCCCACAGTGATGCCTGCTACATCCGCGCGTATCCTGCGGCGAACACCGAAGCCTGGCTGGACGGGCACGTACATGCCTTTGGCTTTTTTGGCGCGGTGCCGCGCTCTGTCCTTTACGACAATGATCGCTGCCTTGTGGCGAAGATCATGCCGGATGACACCCGCCAGAGAACCCAGCGGTTCAGCGCGATGCTCTCTCATTATGTGATCGGTGACCGTTATGGCCGTCCCGGCAAGGGCAATGATAAGGGCAAAGTCGAAGGCCTTGTTGGGTACGGGCGGCGCAACTTCATGGTACCGATCCCGCGCTTTGCCCATTGGGATGCGTTCAACGACTACCTTGAAGAACAATGCCGCAAACGGCAGGCCGACATGCTGCGCGGTCACAAGGTCAGTATCGGCGAACGGCTGGAGGCTGATCTGGCGGCCATGCGTCCTTTGCCCGCCGCGCCCTTTGAAGCCTGTGATCTCCAAAGTGGCCAAGTCACATCAACATCCCAGGTGCGCTACCGGGGCAACGATTACTCAGTCCCCGTTGCCTATGGCCATCGAGAGGTTTGGATCAAAGGCTTCGTTGACCGCGTCGTGATTGGCTGCGCGGCAGAGATCATCGCAGACCATCCCCGCTCCTATGACTCAGGCGATATGGTGTTTGACCCGGTGCATTACCTGCGCCTGATCGAGCGCAAGATCATGTCCTTTGATCAGGCAGCGCCCTTGCAGGGCTGGGAGCTGCCAGAAGCCTTCGCCACGCTCCAGCGGCTCTTGGAGGCCCGGCAAGGCAAGACCGGGAAGCGGGAGTATGTGCAGGTTCTTCGCCTGTTGGAACGCTTTGATCTGGCGGTGCTGCATCTGGCGATCAAAGACGCACTGCTGATGAGAGCGGTCAGCTTCGACGCGATCAAGCATCTGCTTCTCTGCCGTGTTGAGCGCCGACCGCCGCGGCTGGATCTGGATGTCTATCCCTTTCTGCCCAGAACCAATGTCGCCACAACGTCTGCAGCCACCTACATGAGCCTGCTGACAGGCGGTGGCGCATGACCGAGGCTCCTGAACTGCTTCTGGCCCATCACCTCAAAACCCTGCGGTTGCCCACATTCCTGCGTGAGCACGACAAGCAAGCGCGTATCTGCGCCGCAGAGGGCGTGGACCATGTCCGCTATCTGGCCCGGCTGACCGAGTTGGAACTGATCGACCGCGAACGACGCATGGTCGAACGCAGGATCAAGTCGGCGAAGTTCCCGGCGGTCAAAAGCCTGGACAGCTTCGACTTCAAGGCGATCCCATCGCTGAACAAGATGATGGTTCTGGAATTGGCGCGCTGTGATTGGATCGAGCGCCAGGAGAACGTCATCGCGCTCGGCCCGTCCGGCACCGGCAAAACCCATGTCGCGCTCGGGCTGGGCCTTGCAGCGTGTCAAAAAGGGCTGCCGGTGGCGTTTGTAACAGCAGCGGCGTTGGTCAATGAACTGATGGAATCCAGAGACGAGAAGCGCTTGCTGCGCCTGCAGCGACAACTGGCCAAAGTCAAACTGCTGATCATCGACGAGTTGGGCTTCGTGCCCCTCAGCAAAACCGGCGCTGAACTATTGTTCGAGCTGATCTCACAGCGTTACGAACGCGGCTCCACGCTAATCACCAGCAACCTGCCATTCGAAGAATGGACTGACACATTCGGCACCGAACGCCTGACTGGCGCCCTTCTGGATCGCCTGACCCATCATGTGAACATTCTGGAAATGAACGGCGAAAGCTACCGCCTCAGCCAGAGCCGCCAACGAACCAAAACAACCGGAACTTGATCAAAGCAGGATTGGCCTGACGGCCAATGCGCCTTGGAACGTGCTTGCTACCTGAGGGCCTCACGCTCCAAGGCGCACACCACAAACTGGCCGGCTTTTGCTCCGCCCTAGTGGCAGGATATTACGCCGCCGTTGACAGCACCAGCCTGTTTCTGGACGCCCATCAGGGCAGCAATGACGATGCCCTGGTGACCCGCGCGTTTCAGGGCAATGCCACGCAGCGATGGGCCATCGCGCCCGTCTCGGGCACGCACCGCTATGTTGTCAGCCAGCAAAGCAATGGCCGCTTTGTCGATGCCCATGAGGCTATTAACGACAATCAGGTTGTCACCCGCACCTCGCAGGGCAACGCCACGCAGGTCTGGATCATCACGCCGCTGGGCGGCAAAGAGTACACGATCCAGCAGCTTAGCAACGGTCGTTTCCTTGATGCCTATCAGAACGAGAATGACAACCGCGTCGTGACGGTTGTGTCTCGAAAGTGGTGGAAATTCTCCGGCGGCGTTCTCCGAGCGTTTTGATTTGCGCCTGATCAGGCGACGAGGTCAAGTGTCATTGGTTCAATTGGTTGCGCGAGCGTTTCCCAGCCGTCGACCTTGCGCATCTGGATTTGGCCTGAGGCGAGGAGCGCCCAAAGCAGCATCGGCACGGTTGCAGCGCAGGGCAGCACGGTCTGTGTTTTGATCCGGCGGCGAAACTCCTCGTTCAGGCGCTCGATAGCGTTGGTTGTGCGAGCTGACTTCCACTGCGACGGATCGAGGCGGGTGAAGGTGAACAGCCGATCCCCGGCCTCTTCAAGGCTGTCTGCGACCGCTCGACACTTGAGCTGCCATTTGCGTAGAAAGGATTTGCGCTGCTTCTCAACTTCATCGGCGGTTTCAGCGTAGATCATGGCGCGATAATCGTCGCCCAGCTCCTCGTGCATATGTTTTGGGGCGTGGGCCAGCAGGTTGCGATGCTTGTGAACAGTGCAGCGTTGGATCGGCAAGTCTTGGCCCCACAACGCGACCAGCGCGGCCTCCAATCCCGGCGCGCCATCAACCATCACGAACTCGGGCCGCTTGAGGCCCCGCGCATCGAGGTCGTCAATGAACTGACGCCAGGCGGCTGTGCTCTCCCCGCCCATATTCATGATGGAAAGCAATACTTTCTGCCCATCACGACGCACGCCAATGGCAGCCAGAACCGAGATGTTCTGCGCTTTCCGATCAAGACGCGTCGTGATGACGGTGCCGTCAAGGATGAGCCGAACGATGTCCTCATCAGCAAGGCTGCGGGCGCACCAGGCGTCCCAGTCGGTCTTCACCTTGCGCCAAGCGCGGCTGACGACGTCTTTGCCGACAGCCCCCTTGAACAGCGCAAACAGCGCGCGCTTCACACGCCGCGTGTTGGTGCCCGAGAGATAAACCGACGCAATCAACGCTTCGGCCGTCTTGGTCAGGCGCTGGTAGCGCGGCAACGCTTTTGAGCGCCATTCACTAGCCTTACCGACTTCATCTTCAACCCGGGCGCGGGGTACGCTGATCGTCTCGGTGCCAAATGTCCCGGTGATCTGACGGTCCCGGTGGCCGTGGCGATAGCCTTTCACCGCCTCGGCGTCCCGGCCATACCGCAAACGGCCAAGAAAGCCGTCCAGTTCTTCCTTGAAAACGGCCTCGATCGTGCCGCGGATGTTGGCGCGCAGCCGATCTTCGATCGGATCAAAGCCTTCTTCACATGCAAGTAGCGAAATGGGGCTCGTGTCTGTAGTCTTGGTCATGGCGTGATCTCCTAAGGCGGTACCAGCCGCCGATTGGGTGGGTTTGATTCACCCGGAGATTACGCCACCTTCAAATTTCCACCAACTTCCCGACACGACCGTCGTGACCCGAAACGCGCAGAACAACGACTCGCAGGTCTGGATTCTGACAGCTGCCAATTGATCGCAGCCCATGAAGATCAGAGCGGTGCCAAACGGTGCCGCTCTGTTCTGTGGTAGGGCTCATTTTCAGGCACAGCCGCGATGCCCGGATCACTGCCCGGGCTAGATCAATCTGCGCCAGCGGGCTCCACCGCGACAGGTTTCAGGCAATCGCGCGGGTCAGGTGGTCTGCGACCATGTCACCGAAACTCTGCTCGACCGCGCAGTCAAAGCCGCCATCACAGCGCAGGATCAGAGATCTGAGGCCGAAAAACTCAGAATAGGTGACTGCGTCCGGGCCGAAGGTGTCGGGGTGCGTGTCCAGCGGGCAGCCGATGGACACAACAGCACCGGCATCCGGGCCGGTGATGCGAAAGAATGTCATGGTATCCGACACAGTCACGATGCTGATGTCTGCTGGTGCCTCGGAAGGGCGAAGCGCACGGACCAGCGCGTCCTCCAGCTCGATCTCCGCGCGCAGCAGCCAGCGGTCGGGCCCGATGAAGAACAGCGCGGTTTTTTCGGTGCGTGTCATCGTATTCGGCTTGCCCGGAAAATCGGGCAGAGAGGGCGCCCATTTGGCCAGATCCTCCCGGCGGCCCTTCAGATCGAACAGCGCAAAGATCGGCAATCGGTCAATAATCACGTCATAGGGCATGTCAGGACCGCAACCTTTCGCCTTCGGGATCATAGTGGATTGGTGCAGTTACGCGGGCCGGGATCGTCCGATCCTTCAGGCGTGCATGGACCGTTTCGTCGTGGCGCGCGTGACCGTTTTCCAACAATGCCAGCCCAACCCAGCGGTCAAGCACCGTGCTGAAAACACAGGCCGTCACCAGCCCTTCGGTGGGTTTGCGCGCACCATCCGGGGTCAGCGGCGCGCCCTCCGGGATCATCGTATCGGGTTCCGGCACCAGCCCCACAAGTTCGCGTCGGTTTTCTGTGCCTGACCGGCGCAGCGCAACGGCGTGCTTGCCCAGATAATCCGGCTTCTTCTTCGACATCGCCCAGCCCAAACCCAGGTCGAAGGGGTCCACAGTTCCGTCAACCTCGTGACCCAGTGACAGGAACCCCTTTTCGACCCGCAGAACGTGGTTCGCCTCGGACCCGATGGGTTCGATCCCGAACGGAGCGCCAGCGGCCAGTATCCTGTCCCAAAGCGCGGCCAGATGGCGCGGGGCGACGTTGACCTCGAACGACAGCTCTCCGGTGAAGCTGACGCGGACCACGCGGGCCGGGACGCCAGCGACGGTGCCATCTGCGAACCCCATGAAGGGCAACGCCTTGGGTGAGATGTCGATATCCGTGCCCAATGCGGCCATCACCTCGCGCGCCTTCGGGCCACAGATGGTGGCGTTGTTCCACTGGCTGGTGACGGTGGTGACAAACACGTTCCAGTCGGGAAACCGGGTCTGCAACAACTCCTCCATATGCGAATTGATCGCATCGGCATGCCCGGTCGAGGTTGAGATGATCCAGCGATGCTCGGACAGGCGCAGCGCCACGCCATCGTCCAGGATCAGCCCGTCATCGGACAGCATCAGCCCATAGCGCGCGTGCCCGGGCTTCAGCGTCGACATGATGTTGGTGTAGATGTGATCGAGGAACCGCCCCACATCACGGCCCTTCAATTCGAACGTACCAAGCGGAGAGCCATCGTAGACCCCAACCCCGTTGCGCACAGCGCGGCATTCGCGATTGACCGTGTCCTGAAAGCTTTCGCCCTCGCGCGGGAAATATCCGGGCCTGCGCCAGCGTGCGCCGGATTCATACATGAACGCGCCATTCGCCTTGTTCCAACCAGTGATCGGCGTGTGGCGATAGGGCAGGGCGACGCTGTCTTCGCGGCTGCCGACGACCGAGCCGAAAGAGACGGGCGTATAAGGCGAACGGAATGTCGTTGTGCCAATCTCCTCTAATGGCGCACCCTGTTGCATGGCCACAGTGCCGATGATGTTGATATTGCCGGTCTTGCCCTGATCAATCCCCATCCCGCCGGTCGTGTACCGTTTGACGTGCTCGACGTTGTCGTAACCTTCGCGCAAGGCCAGGTGGACATCATCGACCGTCACGTCATTCTGGATGTCCAGGAACGCCTTGCCCTTGGTCTGTTCCACCCGCCAGAGCGGTTCTATCGCATAGGCCAGATCGGTCGCCTCTGGCGCGACAGGGGCCGTCTGATCCGCCGCCGCCGCACCCGCATCAGCGCCGCTTTGCAGCGCTTGGGCGAGGGTCAGTTCCCCATTCGCGGCGCCAACGCTGATCGCAGCCTGCGCCGCGTGGTCCGGCACGAAGCTGGTCAGGGCGTTGTCATAACGCAGGGTGCCACGCGACTGCGACCAAAGGTGCACCGCCGGGTTCCAGCCGCCCGACATTGCCAACAGATCACAGGCGATGCGCCGGATGGCCCCGCCGCCGTTTGGCGCAACCTCGACACTGCGGATATGGCGACCGCCTTGGGTAGTTGTAACCACATGGCCGGGCAGGATCTCGATCCCGGAAACCATCGCGCGCGCGGCGTCCGGCACGGTGTCGCGGCTGTCGATGATCGCGGCGACCTCGATCCCGGTTTGGGCCAGATCGGCGGCCACGGAATAGGCGGAATTGTTGTTGGTGAACACCACCGCGCGCCGTCCGGGACGGACGCCATAGCGGTTGATATAAGCCTGCGCGGCCGAGGCCAGCATGACGCCGGGGCGGTCGTTGTTGCCGAAAACCAGCGCGCGTTCAATCGCGCCGGTTGCGCAGATCACATGGCCCGCGCGGACGCGCCAGTTACGCTCCAGAATGTCGGGGTATTCCGGCGCGCGTTCATTGACCATCAGGTAGTTGTGTTCGCGGTAGGCCCAGACCGTCGCGTTTTGCAGATGGGTCACATTGTCCATCGTGGCCAGTTCTGCCGTCACCCTGTCCACCCAGTCCATCGCTGGGTTGCCCGCGATTGTCAGGGTGCGGTTCAGCAGACTGCCGCCCGCCTCGACCCCCTCATCCGCGATCATCACCCGCAGACCGGCGCGTCCGGCCACCAGCGCCGCCATCAGCCCCGCCGGACCGGCCCCGGCAATCAGCACATCACAATGAGCGAAACGGTTTTCGAAATGGCCAGTCGCGGGCGGCTTGGAGGGCGCCGCAGCAAGGCCCGCCGCCTTGCGGATCGACGGTTCGTAAAGATGCCAGCCGGGCCACTTGAAGGTTTTGTAATAGAACCCCGCCGGGATGAACCGCCCGATCACCTGGTTGATCGCCCCAAGGTCGAATGCGGGCGAGGGCCAGCAGTTCACCGACCGCGCCTGTAGCCCCTCAGCCAGCGGAACGGTTGTTGCGGGCCGGTTGCCGCTGGCGTTCTCGCCCATCAGTTCCACCAGGGTCGCGGGTTCTTCCACGCCCGACCCGATGATCCCGCGCGGACGGTGATACTTGAAACTGCGGGCGGTCAGCCGCACGCCGTTGGCCAGCAGGGCCGAGGCGAGCGTGTCCCCCGCAAACCCCTGATAGCTGCGCCCGTTGAAGGTGAAATTGACCGGCTGGCTGCGATCGATCCGCCCGCCAGAGGTCATGCGATCACCCGGCATCTGACGGTCCATCCACGATGTCATGGGTACGCGTATCGCGCCAGATCGTCAGCCAGGTGCCGCAGCCCTTCACATGCCACCAGCGTTCCTGCACCGGTCCAAGCGGGTTCGGCACTTGTGTCAGATAGGTGACCCAATCTTCTTCGGACACGGCATTCGGATCCGGGCGATCCGGCTTGACCGGGCCGCCAAAGGCAAACTCGCCCTCGTTGCGCGGACCACAATACGGGCAGGGGATGTTCATCATGCGCTCTGCCTCCTATCGGGCCGTGGTGGTGCCGGATTCCATCACATAGTCGAGGTGACGGAACCGTTTCAGGGTAAATTTCGACATCAGATCATGCGGCTGCCCGGTCGCAACAAGATGCGCCAGCGTCAGCCCGCCCGCCGGGATCGCCTTGTAACCGCCCCACCAGCCCGCCGTGATGAACAACCCCGGCACATCCGTTTCGTCCATGATGGGCGAAGCATCATGCGCAATGTCCAGATGCCCGCCCCATTGGCGCATCAGCTTGAGTTTCTTGAACGACGGGAACAGCGACAGCATCGCGGTGACCGTATCCTCGAACACGTTCTGCTTGATATCGCGCCGGAAGGACTGGCCCATGTCCGGCGCGCCGCCGATCACCATTTCGCCCTTGTCGGACTGGCTGAAATAGAAGCCCGCGTCGGGGCAGTTCACGATCACATCGACCAGCGGTTTGACGGGCTCCGAGACGAAGGCGGTCAGGTTCATGGTGCGCAGCGGCAGCTTCAGCCCCGCCGTTTCGGTCAGCGTTGTGGTGTGCCCCGACACCGCCACGACGACCTTTGGCGCGCGCACCAACCCCTTGTTGGTCTGCACGCCCGTAATCGCGCCATCCGCTGCCCGCACCAGGCTTTCCACCGGCGTCTGCTGGTGGATCTCGACCCCCATCGCGTCAATCGCCCGCGCATAGCCCCAGGCAACCGCATCATGGCGGTTCACGCCTGCATCCGTATGCACCATGCCCCCGATGATCGGCAGGCGGGCGTCCGGACCACCCCCTGTCAGCGCCGGGATGCGGCGGCGAACCTCGGCCTCCGAAATCTGCTCATAGGTCGCGCCATAAATGTCCATCGTCAGCTGACGGCGCCGAAGCTCTCGCAATTTCGGATAGGTCTGCACCACATCCACCATGGTGCGTTTGGAGTGCATCATGTTGAAGTTCAGCGCCCTGGTCAGCCCTTCGTACATCGCAACCGATTTGACGTAGAACGGGATCGAGGCATCGCGCATATAGTTGGATCGGATCGTGACCGTGTTGCGCGCGATATTGCCGCCGCCCAGCCAGCCACGTTCCAGCACCGCGACATTGGTGATCCCGTGATCGTGTGCCAGATGATAGGCCGTTGCCAGCCCATGCCCGCCCGCGCCAATGATGATGACATCATAGCTGTCCTTCAACGGCGGGCTGCGCCAGGCGCGCGGCCAGGTGGTGTGGTGGTTCAGCCCGTGGCGCAGCAGCGAGGCGATGGAGTATGTCTGTGGGCGGGGCATTAGGTCTGGTCGTCTCCGCAGCAGGGTTGCCGGTATCTCACCGCTGGTCCGAGCGTTTTTCGAGCCGCGCAAACAAGCGGCTGAGGCCGAAACAAACGATGAAATAGAACGCCGCCGTGGTGATCCATGCCTCGAAGATCATTCGGGATGAAGCGACGAGTTCAACGGTTTTATACGTCAGCTCCTGCACCGATATCAGTGAGATGATCGAGCTGTCCTTGATCAGCGTGATGAACTGGTTGGCCATCGGCGGGACAACCTTTTTCATTGCTTGCGGCAGTACGATATAGCGCAGTTCTTGCGTGCGGCTCATCCCGATGGAGCGTGCAGCCTCGCGCTGACCCTTGGGGACAGACTGGATGCCGGCGCGCACAATCTCGCCCACGAAGGCGCTTTCGAACAGGGCCAGAACGATCACGCCCGAGATCAGCGAGGGGAAGCGGCGCATATCGCCGAAGAAGAATTCCCACAGCCAGACATCGTCCTGCCGGGCAATGCCGCGCGACCACCGCGCCAGATCCAGCGCGTCGATCAATTGTTGCGACAGGAAGAAGAAGAAGATGAACACCACCACCACGGGTGGGATGTTGCGCAGAAATTCCAGATAGGTCCGCGCCAGCATTCGAATGGTCAGGTTGGCTGAACACCGCGCCACCCCAAGGATCGTGCCCCAGAATAAGCGCCAGAATACTGGCATAGATGCTGATGCGGATGGTGGCCATCAAGCCCTGCAACAGCAGGTTGGCGAAATATTCCTCGCGCCCGGTGTGCCAGCTGATGATGTAGCTTGGGATCAGCTCCCACCGCCATTTATAGTTCAGCGTGCCTTCGATCGAATACCAGATATAGCCGAAAAACGCGATCAGCACCGCCGCGATCAGGTAGTCTGGCCATTTCAATCTGCTGACGAATTTTTGCACGGGCGACTTTCGAGTTTTTTTCCGGGGGCAGCGCACCGCCCCCGGATCGTTAGGTATCTATCGTCAGGTGCTTACTGAGCGACCTGATCGGCCCACTCTTCAGTGGCGAACCAATAGTTGTGACGCTCTTGCAGCCAACCGGTGCGCCACTGCTGCGCGATCCAGTTGTTGAAGTAATTGAGCGCATCCCGGGTCACCCTTGCGCATCACGAAACCTTCACCGCGCGGATCGAACAGATCGCCTTCGATCACGGTCAGGGTCTCGGGGGTTGCGCCCCTGCTTCGCGGTTTGGCGTGGGCTGCGAGGCCATGGTGGCGTGCGCGTTTCCCGTTCAGCACTTCCTGGGTCGATGCGCCGTCTTCATCAAACAGCAGCAACTCGGCCTGCGGGAAATTCTTGGCGATGACCACGGCATGGCGTTGCACCGCGCCGTGCGGCAAAGGTCACATCGGGAGAGTTCATGTCTTCAAGCGACATGCCCGCCGTCATTTCCTTGTTGGCCAGAATGGCCAGACCCGTGAAGGCGTAGGGGTCGGAGAAGTTGACCGTCAGGTTCCGCTGCGGCGTGTAGGACATGCCCGAAATAATCACGTCAAAATTGCCCCGAAACCAGTGCCGGGATGATGCCATCCCAAGCGGTTGGCACAAACTCGACCTCGACGCCCATGTCCTCGGCCAGCTGGCGGCCCACGTCCAGTTCATAACCAATCAGATCGCCGTTCTTGTCGCGCATGGACCACGGCACAAACAGCGACAGGCCGATGCGAATGACGCCATCCTGTTTAATGGTTTCGATCACAGATTGCTCTTGCGCATTTGCAGGCAGGGCAAGACCGATGGTTGCGGTGGCCGCCAGGGCCAGGCCGAAAAGTCTTCTTGGCAGTTTCATGGTAAACTCCTTGTTGGTTTGAGCGGTTGATTCCTGCTTATTGGTCGACGGCGTATCTCCGCTCGACATAGCTTACGCCGACAGAAAGGATCAGGGTCACGACCATGTAGACCATGGCGACAGTGAACCAGATTTCGAAACTCATGTACGTGTCCGAGATGATGTTGCGGCCAAAGGTGGTCAGTTCGGCCACCGCGATCACGCTGACAATCGCAGATGATTTGATAAGATGCACGACCTCTCCGGTCATCGGGAGGGCAGCATGAAACGCACCGATTGCGGCAGGATGATATAGCGATAGGTCTGTGATGTGCTCATCCCGATGGATTTCGCGGCCTCCCACTGGCCCTGCGCGACCGCGTTGATGCCTGCACGCAGGATTTCACGAGATCAGCGCAGAGTGGAACACGCCAAGCGTCAGGATCGACGCCCAATAGCGGTCAAATCCGAAAATCGGGCCAAGGACGTAGTAGAACAGGTTACAGCAGCACCAGCAGTGGGATGTTGCGAACGAATTCGAGGAAGCCAATCGCAACCGCCGAGCCGATGACCAGACCCGACAGGCGTAACAAGGCAATCACACAGCCCCAGCACGCAGGCCAGTGCGAAGGCCGTCACCGACAATTGCAACGTTGCCCCCCAGCCCCGATCAGCAATTCGCCAAGCTGAAACCCGTCATCATCGGTGAAACTGTAAAGATACTGCGGAACCCGATACCATTGCCAGTTGTAGCCCATGTTCTGGGCACCGGTTGTAGGACCCCCAGCAGATCACGCCGATCACCGCCAGATAGATCGCGACCGAGGCGCCAGGTCGAGCTGAAAAAACCGCTGCACAGGCGGGGCTTCGGGAAGTGGTTGCCCGCGAAGGGCGGTGGTGTCGGTCACGCTCATCCTCAGTGCTCAAGGATCTGATCAAGGAACAGGCGGCAACGCTCGCTGGACGGATTGGTGAAGAATTGTTCGGGGGGCGAAACTTCGACGATGCCGCCTCCCTCCATGAAGACCATCGTGTCGGCAACCTTGCGGGCAAAGCCCATTTCGTGGGTAACGACGACCATAGTCATGCCAGTGTCCGCCAATTCGACCATGACATCCAGAACTTCGTTGATCATCTCGGGATCCAATGCCGAGGTGGGTTCGTCAAAACAGCATGATCCGGGTTTTCCATGCACAGGGGATCGTGCGATGGCGACGCGCTGTTGCTGCCCGCCCGACAGTTGCGCGGGGTATTTCTCCGCCTGTTCGGGAATGTGAACCCGTTCAAGATACTGGCGCGCCGTCTCTTCCGCCTGCTTCTGGCTGATCTTGCGCACTTTCATCGGTCCGATGGTCAGGTTTTCCAGAACCGTGAGGTGAGGAAACAGGTTGAACTGCTGGAACACCATGCCGACTTCCTGGCGCAGTGCGCGGATTTCCTTGGCGTGTTCGTGAACCCTCGATCCCGTCAATCACCAGCTTGCCGGAATTATGCCACTCCAACCCGTTTGAAGCACCGGATCAGGGTGGATTTTCCCGACCCGGACGGCCCGCAGATCACCATTTTCTGACCCTGATACACGGTCAGGTCGACATCCTTCAGCGCATGAAAATCGCCGTAGAATTTGTCGAGGTTCGTTGCTTCGATGATGGGTGAAGTGGCGGTCATGCCTGGTCGCTTTTGATTGTTGTCACCATTGGCACCGCATGTGATCGGGGTCCGGAACGCCAAGTCAGAGAATGGCAACAAATTGGGGCGTGACAAGCTGACAAGATTTCGATTCCCGAAAGATTGTTGCACATTATTCAATATGGTTGCGTAATACGCAATATTCGTCAATAAAAAACTGAATGGCAGCCTGCCTTGGCACGGCGCGTCAAACAGCAAACAAGAACGGAGGCCCGCGATGTCCGCCTGGATTCGCAATGATTTCTGACGAAGATGCTGACGATCTGCTGACGAGCGCGCTTGACCATGCGCGTACTCCGCATGGAACGGGTCGATAATGTGATGCGCGTCCACTCACTGCGGCCCAGCACGATGAATGGGCATGTCGTGCTGTATCGCGCCTGTCTGCACGATACCGCCAATTCGATTTCCCCACTTGGTTTCAAGAGGTCATCAGTTCCTACGTATCGACATTGAACGATTGCCCGTATTCTTATGCCAATCACTGGTCCAACGCGCGCCACCTGATCGCAGACGATGACCGCGCCGATGTCATCGAGGCGGCGCTGCAGGCGCATGCACCTGAACAGGCTTTTGACGGGGCACAACTGGCCGCACTGCATTATGCCGACAAGTTGACGCGCCAGCCGGGCAAAATGATCGAAGCGGATGTCGCCAGCCTGCGCCAGTCGGGCTGGGATGACGGTGAGATATTGGAGATCAACCAGATCGTCGGCTATTTCAACTATGCCAACCGCCTGTTGAACGGGCTGGGGGTGACCACTGCGGGTGACGTCGTCGGCTATTACAAGAATGACTGAAATCGGGACGCGTGCCGAACCGCCCGAGCGCAAGATAGACCGCGCAATTGGCGCGTCGCTGAAGGAATTGCGCCAGCATCGCGGACAATCGGCACGCTGGCTGGCGGAACAATCGGGCATTTCCGCCGCGATGGTCAGCCGGATTGAAAACGGACTTGTCTCACCCTCGATCGGGACGCTGTCGGCGCTAGCGTCCGCACTGGAGGTTCCGATTGTGTCGCTGTTTCGCGAGGCGCAGACAGACCATACCGATTATTCGCTTGTTCGCCATGGTGAAGGCCTGAAATCGACCCGGATCGCGGATGGCCACAGCCACGACTACGTCAATCTGGCCACCCATGTGCGCAAGGATCTGCACTTTCTGGCGCGCCGGCGTGACGCTGACCAGTGACGGGGGCAAGCCACCGACCTATGTCGGCCACGGTGTCGTTTTCATTCAGGTTCTCGAAGGCGAAGCGATCTATCGCTATGGCAAGACCCGCATGACGCTGGGCGCGGGCGATACAATCAGCGTGGACGCCGAACTGAACCATGGCTTTGTTGACATATTGACCGACGAATTCGTTTTTCTGTCGGTTCAGGGCAGAAAGGCCTTAAACCGATGGCCGCCCCAATCGAGCTTGATCTGACGAAGGGTGCGATATCGTCGCATTTTCGCATTCTGGCGATTCCCGGCGCCTTGGGGCATGTTGTTCAATACGCTCTACAATATCGTCGACATGTTCTATGCGGGCCTGCTGTCGACCAGTGCGCAGGCGGGGCCTGGCGCTGGGGTTCCAGGCCTTCTACATCGCCATGTCGGTGGGCGTCGGTGTGGGGGCGGCCATGGGCGCATTGGTCGGGAACGCGCTGGGTGCCGGCCACAGGCCTCGCGCCCGGCGTCTGGCCGCCCAAGGCATAAGCTTCGGCTTGATTGCCGCACTGCTGCTGGCGATGGCGGGGCTGTGGTACGGGCCAGCGGTTCTGAAGCTGGTCAGCGAACCCGGCGCCTACCGCGATGCCGGTATTCGATATTACCTGCTGCTTTCGCTGGCGTTGCCGGGGTTTCTGCTGGCTTTCACCTGCAACGGCATTCTTCAGGCGCATGGGGGACGCCAAATCATTCCAGCGCGCCCTGATGGTCGCATTTTTTGCCAATATCGTGTTGAACCCGCTGTTCATCTATGGGGTGCCGGGCGTCGTTCCGGGGATGGGATTTGACGGGTTGGCCGTATCCACAGTGGTCAGCCAGACCGGCGTCATGGCCTATCTGATCATCCAGGTTCTGCGGCGGCGCAACATGGCCACGCTGCGCCGGGCGCATTTTGCCCCTCGCCCCGCAATGTTTCGCGAGATTGCCTTGCAGGCGCTGCCCACAGCGGTTTCGATGCTGGTCATGTTCCTGTCGGGCTTCGTGATGCAGTTCGCCCTGAAGGGATTTGGCGAACACGCGGTCGCAGGCTTTGGAAATCGCCATCCGGCTGGAACAGATGTTGCTGCTGCCGGTGCTAGGCATGACCGGCGCTTTGCTGCCCATCGCCGCACAAAACTTCGGTGCCCACAACCACGACCGCGTGCGCGAGGCTGTGTTCTTCTGCTGGAAAATCGGTCTGATCATGACGGCCATTGCCTGCCCGCTTTTGTGGATTTTCGGGCGCGCCATGCTGGGCCTGTTCACCGACGATCCTGAAGTTATCCCGCGTCGGCCTTGCCTATCTGCGCGTCGATAGCCTGATCCTTCCTGCCTATATGATGCTGTTTGCCATCAACTCGTTTTTGCAGGGCGCTCAAGCGCCCGATCTGGACCGTCTGGATCAGCCTTTACCGGCAGGCCTTTGGCATCGCCTTCTTTGTCTGGCTGTTTGTCGGCGTCTGGAATTTCACCGAAATCGGCGTCTGGTTCGGGGTCGCCTGCGCGGTGCTGAGCGGTTGGGCCGTCGCCCATGTATGTCGCCACCCGCGTCGCGCGGGCCGAAATCGGCGGGCTGTGGCAGCCCCCGTGGCGCGGTGGGCCGGTCCAGCATGATCCGACCGCCCGCGGTTTGCCAGGCTCAGATGCGGCCGCGTTTGCGGGCGTTCAAATCAAACCGGGTTCTGCTAGGCTGTGCCTATGGTCCCGAACGGATACATCGCATGAGCACACAGAAAAACACCCAGCCGCCTGACCCTGACCCCTCGACCTGGACGCGCCCGGAAAACAGGTCGGCGATCTGATGCTGCGCTGGTCGGATAATTCCAATCCGCTTGGATACCATCCGATCCCGGTGATTTCGATAAACGGAGGGGGCCGGGCCGACGGTTCTAATTTGTGCGGGAACCCACGGGGATGAGTTTGAGGGGCCGGCCGCGATCATGCGACTGGCGGGTCAGTTGGACCCCGACCGGCTGACCGGGCAGGTGATCCTGCTGCCCGCGTTGAATGCGCCTGCATTCGCCGCCTCGGCCCGGGTGTCGCCGCTGGATGGGGGCGAACCTGAACCGGGCGTTTCCGGGCGATGCGAGTGGCGGACCAACCGCGATGATCGCCGATTTCGTCGAACAGGTTCTGCTTGGGGCGCTGCGACGGTGCGATTGATCTTCATTCCGGCGGCAAGGCGTCCTTCTTCATGCCCTGCGCCCCTGGCCACGCAATCTGCCGATCCCGGTTTGCGCAAGGCCAACCTCGCCCTGGCGCAAGCCTTCGGCCTGCCGCTGATCTGGGAGTTGGGGGGCGCATAACGACAACCGTTCCGTCAATTCAGCCGCCGAACGCGCCGGGGTGCCGATGATCGCGGCAGAACTGGGCGGAGGCGGCGGCGTCGATCCCGACATTACAGACGCGGCAGAGGCCGGGCTGTTGCGCTGCCTCGGGCATCTCGGAATCCTCGGCGATGCGCCCGCATTGGTTGAGGCGCGCCGGGTCGAGGTTACCTCGGGCCTGCCACTCGATCTATGCGCCGGGGACGGGGCGTGTTTGACCGCGCCATCCGCGCCGGTCAGGATGTCCGGGCGGGTGATATCGCCGGGCAGTTCCACTTCGTGATGGAGCCCGAACGTGCGTCCCGCACGATCCGGTTTCCGGCAGACGGGTTGGTTCTGGCACATAGCTGCCGCGGCAATGTTCAACGTGGCGAGTTGCTGGCGCTGGTGGTGCAGGACGTGACCGGTTGATGTTGTGCGCCGGGTGTTCCGGCGACCGCAGCGCCGCGTCAGGTCCCCAGAATACGCGGCAGGCGGAGCTTGTTGACGCGGGCGCAGTCGAGCGCCTCCTCATATCCTGCATCGGCGTGACGCCAGACGCCCGAGGCGGGGTCATTCCAGAGGACACGTTCGAGGCGCTTGGCGGCTTCGGGTGTTCCGTCTGCGCAGATGACCACGCCCGAGTGCTGGCTAAAACCCATACCGACGCCGCCACCATGGTGCAGTGACACCCATGTCGCGCCTGAAGCCGTGTTGACCAGTGCGTTGAGAAGTGGCCAGTCCGACACCGCATCTGAGCCGTCTTTCATGGCTTCGGTTTCGCGGTTGGGCGAGGCAACAGAGCCTGAATCGAGATGATCGCGGCCGATCACGACGGGGGCCTTCAGCTCGCCAGAGGCGACCATTTCGTTAAACGCAAGGCCGGCCTTGTGGCGATCCCCAAGCCCGATCCAGCAGATACGCGCAGGCAGCCCTTGGAAGGCGATGCGCTCGCGCGCCATGTCGAGCCAGTTGTGCAGATGCGTGTTTTCTGGGAAGAGCTCTTTCATCTTCTGATCGGTCTTGTAGATATCCTCCGGGTCGCCCGACAGCGCCACCCAGCGGAACGGGCCGATGCCACGGCAGAACAGACGGGCGGATATAGGCGGGACGAAACCCGGGAAGGCGAAGGCGTTTTCCAGCCCTCTCTTCAGCGCGACCTGGCGGATGTTGTTGCCGTAATCGAGCGTCGGGACGCCATGCGTTCCAGAAATCGACCATCGCCGCCACATGGATCTTCATGCTGGCGCGGGCGGCGGCTTTTTCGACCGCTTTGGGATCGCTTTCCTGTTTGTCTTCCATTCGGCCATGGTCCAGCCCTGCGGCAGATAGCCGTGGAGCGGGTCATGCGCGCTGGTCTGGTCGGTGACGATATCGGGGCGAATGCCGCGCGTGTGAAGTTCGGGAAAGACATCGGCGGCATTGCCGAGCAGGCCGACCGACTTTGCCTCGCCTGCCGCTGTCCAGCGTTCGATCATTGCCAGCGCCTCGTCAAGCGTGTCGGCGCGTTCGTCGACGTATCTGGTGCGCAGGCGGAAATCGATGCTGTCGGGGTTGCACTCCACCGCGAGGCAGCATGCGCCGGCCATGACAGCGGCGCAGCGGCTGCGCGCCGCCCATGCCGCCGAGGCCGCCTGTGAGAATCCATTTGCCTTTCAGATCGACCGCCATAGTGCTGGCGGCCTGCTTCGGCAAAGGTTTCATATGTGCCTTGGACGATGCCTTGGGCCGATGTAGATCCATGAGCCCGCTGTCATCTGGCCGTACATCGCGAGGCCCTTTTTATCGAGCTCGTTGAAGTGATCCCAATTGGCCCAGTGCGGCACGAGGTTGGAGTTGGCGATGAGGACGCGCGGGGCGTCGCGTGTGGGTTTTGACGATGGCCATCGGTTTGCCTGATTGCACGACAGGGTTTCGTCCTGCCTCAAGGTCTTTGAGGCTGGCGCACGATGCTGTCAAAATCCTCCCACGTGCGTGCGGCGCGGCCGATGCCACCATAGACCACCAGCTCGTGCGGGTTCTCGGCCACATCGGGGTGCAGGTTGTTCATCAGCATCCGCAGGGGCGCTTCGGTCAGCCAGCTTTTGGCGTTCAGCTTCGGGCCGGTGGGCGGGAAGATATCGCGGGTGTTTTTGCGCGGGTCGCTCATGTGGGGCTCCAGTCGGACAGGATTTCAAGATGGTTTGAGGGGCACGCGGCGATCGGCGCGCGCTTCGCAGGCATAGCCCAAGGGGGCGCTTCGGTCATGTAGGTGGATTGGGCCAGCTCCATCTGGATGGCGTGACAGCCCTCGTTGGGCGCCGTAATGGCGCGTTGTCCAGCCGCCTTTGAAGCGGCCATTGAACTGTGCGTGTATTCGGCTGCCTGCAGCAATCGAGCGTGACGGCTCTTCAGTGTCGGAGCGCAGGTCGTGCCCATGTTTGTGCCGATGTTGAAGTCCGGCAGCGTCCCGTCAAACAGAAACGGAATGTTTGAGCGGATGGAGTGGCAGTCGTAAAGAATGGCGAAACCGTGCGCGGCGCGGGCATGCTCCAACGTTCGCCGGCCAGCGCCGCATGGTAGGGCGCGTGAAAAGTGCCGCTGCGCCGCCGCGTCGACCTCGGCAGCGTCCGGTTCCTGCCCTGTGCGATAGATTGGCCGCCCGTCGAAATCGGTCAGCGGGCACAAGCCGGTGGTGTTCTGACCGGGATAGAGGCTTTCGCCCGAAGGATCCCGATTGGCGTCAATCACATAACGATGCACGGTCGTGCGCACCGTCGAAACACCCCCGGCCAGCCCTGCATAGAGCTTGTCGATATGCCAATCCGTATCCGCCATCGCCCGCCCGGTGTCATTCAGACGTTCCATGCAATCGTCGGGGATCAGGGTTCCCGTATGCGGCAACCCCAGCACCAGCGGGCCGGTGCCTTCGGTGACTTCAATCAGGCTCACAGCCGCATCCCCACCCCGGCGGCGGTGGCCAGGCTGTCATCCAGAACCATTCCGGCGGCGACTTCAAGATCAGGCGCTAGATAGCGGTCCTGCGCCAGCGACGGAACGCACGCTCGCAGGCAGGCAAGCGCCGCCTGCAAAGGCGCCGAGGTAACCAGCGGCGCGCGCTGTTCGATCCCTTGCGCGGCGCACATCGCTTCGACCCCAAGGATGACCGACAGGTTTTGCGTCATCCGCCCCAGCCGCAGCGCCCCATGGGCGGCCATGCTGACATGGTCTTCCTGATTGGCCGATGTCGGTGTGCTGTCGGTCGAACAGGGGTTCGCGAGATGCTTGTTTTCACTCATCAGCGCGGCGGTCGTCACTTCGGCAATCATCAGGCCCGAATTCAGCCCCGGTTCCGGCGTCAGGAAGGGTGGCAGATCGAACGACAGCGTCGGGTCCACCATCAGCGCAACACGGCGCTGGGCGATGGCGCCGACCTCGGCCACGGCCAGGGCAATCTGGTCGGCGGCAAAGGCCACGGGTTCGGCGTGGAAGTTACCGCCCGACAGGATGTCGCCGGTTTCGGTTATAACCAGCGGGTTGTCGGTGACGGCATTCGCCTCGGTCTGCAAGGTGCGCCCCGCGAAGCGCAGAATGTCGATGGCGGCCCCGGTCACCTGCGGTTGACAGCGGATGCAATAGGGGTCCTGCACGCGGGAATCGCCCTGCCGGTGGCTTTCGCGAATGACACTGCCGGCCAGCAGACCCGACATCGCCGCCGCCACGTCGATCTGGCCCTGATGACCGCGCAAAGCGTGGATCGCGGGGTTCAGCGGCGCGGTCGATCCCATGATCGCATCCGTTGACATGGCCGAGGTGACGATGGCCGCGCGCACGGCACGCCATGCCTGGAACAACCCGACCAGCGCGCAGGCAGTCGAAAACTGGGTGCCGTTGATCAGCGCCAGCCCCTCTTTCGGGCCAAGCACCACCGGGCTCAGGCCAGCCTTGTCGAGTGCGGCTGACCCGCTCATCCTTGTGCCGTCAAATAACGCCTCTCCCGCGCCGATCATTACAGCGGCCATATGCGCCAGAGGGGCCAGATCGCCGGATGCCCCGACCGAGCCTTGCTCGGGGATCACCGGCACCACGCCATGGGCCAGCATCGCTTCGATTTGCGCGCAAATCGCACGGCGCACCCCGGACGCCCCACGCCCCAGCGACAGCAGTTTCAGTGCCATCATCAGGCGCACCGTGCGCGGGTCGAGGCCGTCACCGACGCCGCAGCAGTGTGACAGGATCAGGTTGCGCTGCAGCGTTTCCGTATCTTCCGGCGCGATGCGGACCGAGGCGAGTTTGCCGAACCCGGTGTTGACGCCATAGACCGGATCTTTGCCCTGCGCCGCCTGCGCAATCAACGCGGCAGAGGCATCAACCGACCGATAGGTAGTTTCCGCCAGTTTCACTGACCCATCAGATCGCCAAAGCGCCTCCAATTCGGCCAATGTCGTGTCTCTGGGGTGCAGGATGATGGTCATGGCGTGCCTTGATAAATGCGGGCGTTGAGGGGGGTGATTCCGATGCCATAGGACAGCTCTGCCGGGTCGTTTACGTCCCAAACGGCAAGGTCGGCACGCATGCCGGGGGCGATCATCCCGCAATCGTCCAGCCCAAGCGCACGGGCCGCATTGCGCGTGGTCCCGGCAAGGGCTTCTTCAGGCGTCAGACGGAACAGGGTGCAGGCCATGTTCATCGCCAGCAGAAGTGATCCCAGTGGCGACGATCCGGGGTTCCAGTCCGTCGCCACAGCCATCGCAACACCGCAATCCCGGAACGCCGCGACAGGTGGCGCCTGGGTTTCGTGGATCGTGTAGAACGCGCCCGGCAGCAGGACTGCAACCGTGCCAGCCCTGGCCAGCGCGGCGGCATCCGCAGGCGTCGCATATTCCACATGATCTGCCGAGATCGCGCCATATGCTGCCGCCAGTGCCGCGCCGCCAATATGGCTCAGCTGTTCGGCGTGCAATTTCACCGGAAGGCCAAGATCGCGCGCCTTGTCGAACACGCGGGCGATCTGGGCGGTGTCAAATGCGATCCCCTCACAAAAACCATCCACCGCATCGACCAACCCCTCGGCGTGGCAGGCTTCCAACGCTGGCAGGCAGACTTTGTCGATGTAATGATCCGGGTCGGTCCCGTCCGGAACCGCATGCGCGCCCAGAAAACTGGTCCGCACACGGATCGGCCTGACCCCTTCGATCCGGCGGGCGACACGCAGCATCTTCATTTCGGTTTCAAGGTCCAGGCCATAGCCGGATTTGACTTCGACCATCGCCACGCCTTGCGCGATCAGCGCGTCAACGCGGGTCAGGGTGGACGCCAGCAGTGCGTCCGGGCTTGCCGCGCGGGTCGCCTGAACGGTCGAGGCGATGCCACCGCCTGCGCGCGCAACCTCTTCATAGCTCGCGCCATTCAGCCGCAACTCGAACTCCCGCGCGCGGTTGCCGCCGTGGACGATATGGGTGTGGCAATCAATCAGCGCAGGCGTGACCAGCCGCCCATCATAACGTGTCTGTTCCAGATCGTGGAATCCCGCGGGCAGATCAGCCAACGGGCCAACCCAGTCAACGACGCCGTTTGTCACGACAATTGCCGCCTGTTCCAGCAGCCCATAGGGCGCGCCGCCCGGTACCATCGTCGCTGCGTTGATGCCGGAAATAACGCAGGGATCAGGCATTCACAGTCCTTGATTCTGGTTGCACTCGAAAATAATATGTAGCTACATAATATTGTCAACGGAGTTTTCGGGCGATGGGCAGATCATGCAGATAGTTCATGGCGATCGGGCGCTGACCCCGGCGGGGTGGCAGCAGGACATCGAAGTGGTGATCGACGCGGCGGGGCGGATTGCGTCGGTCGGGGCGCAACGCGGAACGCCAACGCACCGGGTTCCGCTGCTTCTGCCTGCGCCCGTAAACCTGCACAGCCATGCATTCCAACGCGCCATGGCCGGGTTGACCGAAGCACGCGGCCCTGACCCAAGCGACAGTTTCTGGAGCTGGCGGCGGCTGATGTACCGTTTCCTGGACCAGCTGACTCCCGACCATGCCGAGGCGATTGCCGCCCTCGTCTTCATGGAGATGCAGGAGGCCGGTTACGGTGCCGTGGCCGAATTCCACTATCTGCACCACGATGTTGGCGGCACGCCCTATGCGCAGCTTTCCGAGATGTCCCAGCGTATCGTCGCCGCTGCGGACCAAACGGGCATCGGGATGACGCTGCTGCCGGTGTTCTATCAGTATGGCGGCTGCGATCAGCGCCCGCTGCTGGGTGGGCAGCGCCGCTTTGGCAATGATGCAGACCAATTCCTGCGCCTCTGGTCAGACGCCGCTGCGCTGATTGGCGCGCACGGTGACGCCGCCGCGATCGGTGTCGCCCCGCATTCGCTGCGCGCCGTTGATCCGGGTGGCCTTGGCGCGGTCCTGTCCGGGGTTCCCCAAGGCCCGATCCATATGCATCTGGCCGAACAAGTGGCCGAGGTTGACGAGGTCCAATCCCACTTCGGCGCGCGCCCGACCGAATGGCTGCTGGCCAATCAGCCGGTTGATGCCCGCTGGTGCCTGATACATTGCACCCAGATGACCGGGGCGGAAACCGCCGCACTGGCCGCCACCGGGGCCGTTGCCGGGCTTTGCCCGCTGACGGAATCCAACCTGGGCGACGGGATTTTCAACGGCACGGAATATCTGGGTCAGGGCGGATCAATCGGCGTTGGATCAGATTCCAACATCCACATCTCACTGTTCGAGGAACTTAAGACGCTGGAATATTCGCAGCGTCTTCGCGATCGCTCGCGCGCGGCATTGGCGGTGCAGGATCGCTCCACCGGGCGGGTGCTGTTCGATGCGGCCGCGCGTGGCGGGGCGCAGGCAGGCGGACGTGACTGTGGGCGGATCGAGGCCGGCGCCTGGGCGGATCTGGTGGGGCTTGAAGATGACAATCAATGGCTGTGCAACCGGGGCGGCGACGCCCTGCTCGACAGCCTGATATTTTCGGGCGGCGGACAGTCCTGCATTCGCGACGTCTGGAGCGCCGGGCGCCATGTGGTCAGCGGCGGGCGGCATCATCGCCGCGATGCCATCATCGACAATTTCAAACGGGTGATGCAGCAGTTGGAGACCAGTATTTGACGGCCCCAACCCGCCTGTCATGGACCGATGTGCGCGACGAAATTCGCCTGCGCATCCTGAACCGGACCTTCGCGCCCGGCGACAAGCTGCCCCGCGACAATGATCTGGCCGGGGAATTCGGGTGCGCGCGCACCACGGTGCATCGCGCCATGCAGGATCTGTCGCGAAATGGACTGGTCGAGCGGAGGCGCAAAGGCGGCACCCATGTGCGCAGCGATCCGGTCACACGCGCAACCTTCGACATCCCGATTACCCGCCTTGAAGTTGAACAGCGCGGCAGCAAATACGGTTACCAACTGATTTCGCGAGCCACCGCAACAACCCCGACATCGGTAATGCGGCGTTTCGGCATCCCCCACCCGGACCGCATGCTGCACGTGAAAGCGCTGCATCTGGCAGATGACCAACCCTATATCCTCGAAGATCGCTGGATTGATACGGATACCACGCCCGAAATCCTGAATGTCGATCTGACCCGCGACAGCGCCAATGAATGGCTGGTCCATAACAAACCCTACAGCCGCGTCGAGGTGCAGTTTTCCGCAATCAATGCCGACAAGGAAACTGCGGAACACATGGCGGTCAAAACCGGTGATGCGCTATTGGTGATCGAGCGGACAACCTGGGTCGAATCCAATCCAATCACGACAGTTCTGTCCATAACAGCGCCGGGTTACCATGTTTCAGCACGGAACTGATCTGCGCACCCTGGGTGCTAAAAGGCGTTGCCTCGTTAAGTCCGATGGCGCAAAAAGCACAGGCTCAACCAGCACGGGGGCACTGATGGCCGGCAGCATTCTGGAATTCAGACGTCGGCTGACCGGGAAATGGTCGTCCCGGTCCTGCTGGCCCTGTTTCATCATCAACTGCCGGAGTTCGCCCGCGTCCTGACATTTCCAATGGTCGGTGCTGTGGCACCTGATCGAGACTGCGTGCCCTTTGCGGGCATGAAGGTAACCGAGAAATGACAGGATATAACATGACCTTAACTGAAAATATTGCCACCGTTCAGGACGCCTATCAGCGCGACGGTGTGGTGCTGTTGCGGGACGTTCTGTCCCCCGAATGGCTGCAAAAACTTCGCGGTGCCGTGGACGCCGAAGTGCAGAAGGGCGACCGCTATTTCGCCTACAAGAATATGCGCGAACAGCCCGGCACCTTTCAGGACTACTGCCTGACCTCTGATATAGGCCAGCGCGTCGCCGAGGTGGCGGGAAGCCCCTGGACCGCGCTGATTTATGACCAGATTTTCGCTAAGGAACCGGGGACGAAAACGCAAACCGGGTGGCACACCGATCAACCCTACTGGCCGGTGCAGGGGCCGATCATGACGATGTGGATCGCGCTAGATCCGGTTGATCCGGACAATGGCGCGCTGGAATTCGTCCGAGGCTCCCATGCCTGGGGCGCGAAATATCGGCCCTTCAAAACAGACCAGCTGGGGGCGTTCTCGCATTACCTTGAGAAGGACAATCCCGACTACATGGACATGCCGGATTTTGAGGCAGATCGCGCCGACTATGACATTTTTCACTTCGAGAATATGGCGCCGGGCGATGCGCTTGCGTTCGACGGGATGTCAGTCCACTCGGCGATGGGCAACCGCACTTCGACACGGCGGCGGCGGGGGTATGCGATCCGGTTTGCCGTCGAAGGCGCGACCTATGACCCCAGGGATGAGGTCACGGAATGGCTGCATGACGACACGCTGGCAAAAGGCGCGCCCTTTCGCGGCGGGCGCTTTCCGGTCATCTATGGGTCCTGACCCTAGGGCGACAATCGTGCTGTCAGTCGCGTGACCAAACTGAACATCGGCGAGTGCGCAAAACGCGCCTCGTCGACCTTCAGCGCGGGGTGGCGGGCCGACAGCAGGCGTATCACCTCTTCAACCTCGGCGGTAACGGCGAAACGGCCGATGCAGGAAAATACGCCGCCGCCGAAGTTCATATGCGGTGGTTCGTCGGTGCGGTCGATATCAAAGGCGGCCGGGGCAGCATAATATCGTTCATCCCAATGGGTCGCACCGATGTTGGCAAACACTGGTGTGCCTTTGGGCAGCGTCACGCCCGCAATCTGGTGCTCTTCCAGCACCTCGCGCGAGGTTGAGATTGTGCGCGGATGAAACCGCATAACCTCGCGCACCGCCTGGGGAACCAGTGCCGGATCGTCGTGCAGCCGGGCCCAGACCTTTGGTCGCGAGGCCAGCTCGATAATCGCCAAGGCGATCTGATGAGAGCTGTTGTCGGTATTCGCCTCGGCCAGTTTGATGACCCAATTGCGCAGATCATCGCCGTCCAGCTGACCGTCCTGTTCGGCCCGGATCATGTCTGACAACAGGTCATCGCCAAGGTGTTCGCGCCGCGCCGCAATATGCTTGTCGGCATAGTCGATCAGCGCTTCGAAGGCAGCGATGATTTCGGGGGTGTGGTCGGGATTGCGGGTATGGACCTGCTGGACGCTGTGGGACGTGCGCGCCACGAAGTCTGCGTCTTCAAACGGCGCGCCAATCCAATAGCAATAGATCGCCGAAGGGATCGGATCGCAAAGCGCCGTGATCAGATCGACAGGTTGATCGGTCGGCACCGCATCGACCACCCGGCGCACTGTGGCGATGATATCGGCGCGAAAGGCCTCAATACCGCCCTCGCTCATCAGCCTGGTCATCGGGCGGCGCAGATCCCGGCGCCGGTCGCCCCGATTGAAGAACGAGATGGAGTTGCGCTTGTACTCCAGCGGTCGCCCCTCGGGCAGGCCAAGCACGTCCATCAGTTTCGGGTGGCCGGTGCCAAGGCGGCGATCCAGGATCGCCCTTCGGCACAGATCATAATCCAGAATCTCAACCCCGCGCCGGGATCGCGCAATCTTCCAGCGCTGCGCCCAGCCTGCCAAGGTTTGAAATGGCCGCGCGGCGTAATCCGCCGACGCGAAGTCCAGTTCGGGAAGGTCCAGCAGTTCAGCGTTTAGCGCGGTCATATGTCAGGCGTGCCGCCTTTGGCTTAGGTCTGTTCGGCCTTGATAGCACGATCCAGCATCACGCGGAACGTCTTTGCGCCCGCATCCAGCCCCAGATCAATATTCGGCGTGCGCGCGTGCTTCATGCCCTCATGCACCTTGACCAGAATGTCGCGATCTTCCTCGAACGCAAGGCGCGCGCCGTCGTTCATGAATTTCGACACCTCGGCGTCATTCGGGCGGCCATTGCGATGCTGGAACCAGAAATAACGCGACCGATCCTCATCAATCGGGGTCATGAAATTATAGCTGATGTTGATGAAGGTCTGTCCGACCGGGGCGCTGTCATAACCGCCGGTGCCGACGGGCGTGTAGATCGACTTGTTCAGACCAATCGCCGGCAGGCACATCTCGTAATGCTGAAGGCGGTCGCAGTCGCCTTCGAACTCGACCAGTTTGGCGTAATAGGGCGATGGCGGCTTGTTTGATATCCAGCGCGACACGATCACGCCCCGGTCGGTTTTTTCCAGGTTCAGCGCTTCATCATCTGTTCCGGCACCAGCGAAAGAGGTGACATGAACCCAGGCCACATGCGACGGGTCCAGAAGGTTGTCGCAGATCCACAGGTAGTTGCAGTCGATATCCATCACCCCGCCATCGGTCAGACCCCAGGCCGGATTGTCGAAATTCTCGACCGGGAAGATCTTGTCAGGATCAGCCAGCGCCGGGTCGCCCATCCAGATCCACAACAAGCGGTAACGATCGACCACAGGATAGGATCTGACAACGGCGCGGCGCGGGATCGCGTCGGCCTGCGTAGGTGCGGCCACACAAGCGCCGGTGCAATCGAACGTCAGCCCGTGATAGCCGCATTCGATGTGGTCGCCCTTCAGGTTGCCATCCGACAGGGGCAGCTTGCGATGCGGGCAGGCGTTTTCCAGCGCAACTGGCGTGCCGTCTTCCTGACGGTACAGCACGATGTTTTCATTCAGAAATGTCTCGGCCGTCAGCGCCCGGCCGATATCCTTGCTCCAGGCCGCGACGTACCAGCAATTCTTCAGAAACATCTTTTCGCACTCCGTCTGGTCAGGTTTGTCTGGTCAGGTTTCCGGGCCAGTATGCGCCAGTCACAGGCGCGCGCACCATCCGGGATTTGTAATAACTCGCATTAGAGGGGCTAATCACCCGTTGGCCCCCAGGACGGGATTTGTGGCTGTCCGTCGACTTCCGATTTGATCCAGTCCAGAAAGACCGAGACCTTCTGATCGGCGCGACCCGAGGCTGGGCGCACCAGCCAATAACTGTAGAGCGATTTCGTCACCTGTGGAAAGGGCCGCACCAATCGCCCGTCGCACAGCACATCAATCACCAGTGGTTCGCGCCCCATCGCCACCCCAACCCCTTCAATCGCGGCCTGAACCACCATGTTGGATTGGCCAAACCGCCGCGTGCGCTGCGGCTTTGGCAACGTGATTTTCTGATCGCGGGCCCAGAACTCCCACGTCGGGCTGGCGGCACCCTGGGGCAGGTTCTCATCCTCAAGGAAGGTATGTCTGGCCAGATCCTCGATGGTTCTGAGCTGCGGCATCAGGGATGGCGCACAGACCGGAAACAGGCTTTCGCCCATCAACAGTTCGGCTGAATTCCCCGGATACTCGCCCCGGCCATACCGGATCGCCACATCGGCATCGGCGCCTGACACCGGCTGTGTGCCGGTATCCGTGGCGATGGAAATGGACAGTTCGGGATGCGCAAGATCAAAGCGTAAAAGCCGTGGAAACAACCAGTTAAAGGCAAACCCCGGCAGGCAGGATACCATGATCGTCCGGTCAGAACGCTGGCGGTCGCGCAATTGGCCGCAGACGTCCGAAATTCGCCCCAATCCTTCCGATATCGCCTGCGCAAGCTGCTCACCCTCGCGGGTTGGGCGTGACTGGCGTGCCCCGCGCACCAGCAGATCCTGGCCCAGCCATTCCTCTAGCGTCTTGACGTGCTGACTGACCGCGCTTTGGCTGACACCCAGTTCGCTGGCGGCGGCCGAAAACCCGCAATGGCGCACAACGGCTTCGAACGCGCGCAGGGCCGAGTAGGGCAGGTTGAGCAACATATTAGCCACTCTAATGTCTGCCATTAACACTTTCAAATGCCAGATTGCGGCGCATTGCAGTAATTTCGCTCAGGTTTGCGGGGGGACACATGCGGCAATGACAGACATGACGCCCGAGCGCGGCGCGCGCAATCTGCTTGAAAACTGTGCCGGGGCGCAACGCGGAGACCGGTTGCTGATCGCTTATGAGCCGCCCGAGTTTGGCTATTTCGACGCCTCTGCCGCGCAGGTCGTCGTGCAGGCCGCACAGTCCATGGGATTGCAGGTTGATGCGGTCGATGTCGGCTTCAATCCCGCCAATCCGCATCTGCCGCCAGACTTGTTGTCGCGGTTCGAAGCGGCGGACATCATCCTGTTCCTGGCCCGGCTGGGCGATCAGCTGCGATTTTCCGAGATGCCGCAGGGCAAGAAGATCATCGTCAGCTTTGCCGTCAATCAAGAGCTTTTCGGATCAGGTTTCGCCAACGGGCATCACGCGGCCTTCATGCAGATCAAGGACGACGTCAACGCGGTGCTTGCCGGCGCGCGTGACGTTCGGATCACCTGCCCGCTGGGGACCGACGTGCGCGGTCGGCCCGAAATGAACCTGTCGGCGGCCGGCGATACCTCGATCCTGCGCTTTCCGATGTCGATTTTCACCCCGGTGCCGGGCCACAGTTTTTCGGGCCGCGTGGCGCTGACATTCCTGACCGGCACCGGATCGAAATATTACGACAACTATAACATCGAATTCGATCAGACGGTATTTGCGGTGATGGAAAACGGCCAGTTGCAAGGGTTTGAAGGAACCCCCTCAGACACGGCCCGCGCCGAGGCACAGTATGACCGCGTTGCGTCGATGTTCGCCATCGACCGGAACTTCGTACACTCCTGGCATGCGGGCATTCACCCCGGCTGCGGGTATCACTGGGACATGCGTGAGAACTACGAACGCTGGGGCGGGTCGGCCTTTGGCAACCCGCGCATTCTGCATTTCCACACCTGTGGGGCCTATGCACCGGGTGAGATCAGCTGGAATGTGTTTGATCCCAGTATCCAGATTGATGGTACGGTCTTTTGGGAGAACGGGAAATTCCACGTCAACCGCCTTCCCAAAGGGCCTGACATCCTTGCCAAATACCCTTGCGCGACAGCGCTGTTTGAACATCCCGACCACAATATCGGTCTGCGTCTGGCCAGTTGAGATCTGCGACCAATCGCTCGCTTGATCGAATCGCGGGGTGTTGATTAAGTATGCGCCAATGGGGCCGGGGCGACCGGATCCCATGGTGCGGAGCACTCCCGTCTCCGGCGCTGGCAGAACAGGATCGCGTATAGACCTGCGCCAGCAGAAAATTCGGACCTTCCCATGACAGACGCTATCGTCACGCCGCTGACCCAGGCCCTGGCCGAAGGCAAGCTCAGCCGCGCAGAGTTGAAATCCTTCATGCAACGCTCGGACGCGCCCGCCTTTCGCAGGCTGGCCATCTGGGTGCTGGTACTGGTGGCAACCACCACGTTGATCACCCTGGCCTGGAACAGCTGGCTGATCTGGCCAGCCATGTTTGTTCACGGCGTGGTGCTGGTGCACCATTTTTCGCTGCAACATGAATGCGTGCATTACACCGTTTTCCGCACCCGCTGGCTGAACGATCTGGTCGGCCAGATCTGCGGATTGATCATCATCCTGCCGCACCGGTTTTTCCGTTATGAGCACTGCGATCACCACACCTATACCCAGACCGCCGGTGACGACCCCGAGCTGATTTCACTGCCGCAAAGCCTGGGCGCATATCTGTGGTATCTGACCGCCATCCCCTATTGGCGCGGCAAATTCACCGAGGTTTTCCGCCACGCATCCGGCAACCTGAACGCGGTCGAGAAGCGCTTCATCCCCAAGGTCGAACATGCAGCGGTATTCCGCGACGCCCGCATGATGCTGGGTGTCTATGGCGTGCTGCTTCTGGGCAGCATCCTGACCGGCTGGTCGGGGTTGATCTGGTACTGGTTCATACCGCTGATCCTGGGCGAACCGGTCATGCGCTTTATCCGTATGACCGAACATGTCGGGCGACCGACGGTGCCGCAGATGTCCGAGAATACGCGCACCAACCTCGTCTCGGCCCCGTGGCGATTTCTGTGCTGGAACATGAACTTTCACGCCGAACACCACTATGTCGCCTCGGTGCCGTTTCATGCGTTGCCGCGCCTGCACGAAAAGCTGAAGGATCATATTTTCGTGGAACCCGGCGGTTATCTGGCCGCCCACCGCGACATCCTGCGCCAGATCCTGCGCCGCCCCGATACGTCCGGGGCGTAGACCGATGGCGGCAGAAAAACCGTGGCGCGATGTGATTGACGCCGACGCGCTGGAAAAGAACTGGGTCACGCGGGTTGATGTCGGGCCGCGCAGGCTGGCGATCTATGACACGCCCAGCGGCATCTACGCCTCGCTGGCGCTGTGCAATCACGGCGGCGCCGATCTGTGCGATGGATACTTCGACGGCCACGTCATCGAATGCCCGCTGCATCAGGGTGCGTTCGACGTGCGCGATGGCAAACCCGTCTCGGCCCCCGCCACGCGCAACATGCGGGTGTTTCAGGCACGGGTCCACAACGGCAAGGTGCAGCTGCGGCTGTGAGGGGCCGCGCCCGTCGATCAGCCCCCCAATCAGCCCTAGCCTCTGATCGGCTCGCTGACCCATGCGGCAAGCGCGGCATGGGTCGCAAACCAAACATCGCCGCGCGCCTTGGCGTGCGCGATCAGCTTAATCTGACCCGTCAGTCTCCATTCAAATGCACACTTCGCGCGGGGTCGCAGAAAGCGACTTTGGGTAAGGCCAACCGCCCCACTTTCAAACGCCAACCAAAAGGAAAATGGCATGAACAAGATCGATCCCCAAAACGAACGCCTGAAACTCGAATATCAGGATTATCTGCGCCATGCGGATGGTCTGGATCACAAGATCATCGACAAAGTCATGGGTGCGATCCGGCAGTTTGAGACCAGCACCAACTGCAAACCGTTTCTGCGCTTCAACAAGCACCAAGCAATGGCCTTCAAGGATTGGCTGGACACAGCCCGTAACAGCCGCACCGGCAAGCCTCTGTCCAAAGCCACCATTGCGTCCATTCTTCGTGCCGTGCGCGAGTTCTTCCGGTGGGCGGCGGGTCAGAAGGGCTACAAGACCGCGATAGGCCGGAACGACTGGGTCTACTTCCGGCAGGCGCGCAAGGATGCCAGTGCGGCCCAGGCATCGACCCCGCGCCCGGTGCCCAGCGTGGCGCAGGTCCGGCGCGCCTTTGAGGCGATGCCCAGCGCTACGAGCACACAGAAGCGCGACAAGGCCCTGCTGGCATTGCTGACGCTGTCTGGTGCGCGGATCGGTGCTGTTGCGTCCCTGCGCCTCAAGCACGTTGATCTGGAACGGCGTCACATCTTTCAGGACGCCCGGGAAGTGAACACAAAAGCCGCGAAGACCATGAACACCACGTTCTTCCCGATGGGCGACGAATATGTTGCGGCGTTGGCTGACTACATCGCGCATCTGATCGATGATCTGATGTTTGGTCCCGAAGATGCCCTGTTTCCAAAAACCGACATCATTCGCGGCCCCAACGGGTTTCAGACGGCGGGTCTGTCGCGGGAACCTTTTGCAAGCCCCGGGGCGTTAAACGAGATGGTCAAAGACGCATTTGCCGCTGTCCAACTGCCCCGATACACGCCGCACAGAGGTGGTCGCAAGATTTCGGACCATTAGTTAAGGTAGATCGACTAGTGAGAAAGACGATCTGAGATGACAAAGAGGAAGAACCATTCAGCGGAGTTTAAGGCGCGTGTTGCGCTTGATGCGATCCGCGAGGAGATGACGCTTTCGGAGCTGTCCAAGAAGTATGGCGTCCATTCCGGCCAAATCAGCACTTGGAAACGTGCGGCCTTGGACAACATGACATCAGCCTTTGAGCGGCGTGGTAGAGATCCAGCACCGGAGGTCAGCGCGGCTGAAGTTGAGAAGCTGCATTCAAAGATTGGGCAGTTGGTGGTGGAGCGAGATTTTTTAGCGGATGCCTCGCGTCAACTGCTGGGGACGCGAGGCAAAAAATGGTGAGCAAGGATCATAAGCTGAGTGTTCGGCGTCAGTGCGCGCTGCTGACGCTGGCACGGTCGAACCTATACTATCAGCCGAAGGGCGAAAGTGCGGAGAACCTGCGGTTCATGGAGATCATCGACAAGCAATTTTTGGAGACGCCGTGGTATGGGTCGCGCCAAATGGCCCGGTACATGAAGCGGAACAACCACAAGTGCGGCCGTCACCGTGTGCGTCGCTTGATGCGGCTCATGCGATTGGTTCCGATCTACCAGGAGCCTAACACGAGCAAGAAGCACCCTCAGCACAAGATATGGCCGTATTTGCTCAGGAATATTGTGATCAACCGGCCAAACCAGGTCTGGTGCGCCGACATCACATATATCCCAATGCAACGGGGCTTTCTGTATCTGGTAGCAATCATGGACTGGCATAGCCGTAAGGTGCTGGCATGGCGGCTCTCGAATAGCATGGACACCACTTTTTGCGTTGAAGCCTTGAAAGAGGCATTGGCCAAACACGGCACACCGGAGATATTCAACACCGATCAGGGTAGCCAGTTCACCAGCGGTGATTGGATTGACGTCCTGACCGATGCGAAGATCAAGATCAGCATGGACGGTAAGGGCCGCTGGATCGACAATCGGATGATTGAGCGGCTCTGGCGGTCCCTCAAGTACGAATGCGTTTATCTACACGCCTTTGAAACAGGGTCACAGGCCAAGGCGGGCATTGGAAAATGGTTGGCCTATTACAATGCTGAACGACCTCATTCGACCCACGGCATCTTGACCCCTGACGAGGCCTATGTCAGCAAAACAGAACCAATGAAATTAGCAGCCTAAAACCAAACCATGGTCTACCTTAGCAAGGCTGCAGAATGGTCGAAAAAGCAAGACCACCTCTATGTCGCAAATCCGGTTCGGCCTCAACAAGTCATTCTAAGTCGGTT
>CALSNT010000002.1 GCA_943787785.1 uncultured Paracoccaceae bacterium
ATGTCTTTCACCCAGCGCACCATATACTTGATCGCTTCTGGCGTCGCACAGCCCATTGTGTCAACGATGCCAATGGCATCTGGCGGAGACTCAGCCATGATCGCTTTGCAGAGGTTGGTCAGATCATCCGGTCGCGCACGGGTCGTATCATAGGGAAAATAGACCGCATGGAGGCCGCTTTCGCGGGCGTAATTGATGACATCGCGTGACTTTTTGAAGACGTCCCTCCCAGGTCCACCCAAATTGGGTGACAAGCTTCGGATAGCCGATGGGGACTTCGATAATCACACCCTGCGCGCCACATTCCAGCGCCATGTCAATGTCGGCCTTTAGGGCCCTCGCAAATGTGTAAATCTTTGATTTCAAGCCCAGTTTCGAGATTTCCTTGATTGCCTCTGCGTCCATGGGTGACACTGCGGGCATCCCGGCTTCGATCCGCTCGATCCCAAGCTCATCCAGTTTGCTGGCGATCTTGATTTTGTCGTCGATCGAGAACACCACACCCGGTGTCTGTTCACCATCGCGCAGCGTGGCATCGTGGATCTCCACTTTTGGTGGCAAATTCAGTGACTTGCGGACTTCAGGAACGAAGTTGTAGGGGCTGACCCACCATTTACCGTCTTCGAAATGGGATTCGCGCATGAGGGTGCCTCCGACTTGGTTTCTAAGTCTGAATTTTCGTCTATATTCCGCCGGTTCTCAACAAAAAAACTACTTTTTCGCAGATTCGATTGTATTTGTTTTTTAGCGCCGTTGCTGGCAGTTTTCCGGTATGGATCAAACTGTAAATGACCCGACCCCAACGCAGTCTTCGACTCAGCGTGCATACTTGAAACTGCGCGATGATATCATCACCGGGCGGTTAGAGCCGGGCGAACGATTAAAGATCGATACCCTGAAAAACGCTTTGGATACAGGCGCTTCGCCGGTTCGTGAGGCTCTCAGTCTGTTGACTTCGGACCAGTTGGTTGAGCGATTGGACCAACGCGGATTCCGCGTCGCCAAGACCAGCCGGGCGCAATTTCAGGAGATCTTGGAGCTGCGATGCAACCTTGAGGAACTGGCGGTTCGGGACTCACTGGCCAACGCGGACCCGGCGTGGGAAGATCAGTTGGTTCTGGCGCATCATCATATGGGGCAGGCCAGTCGGGGCGACGCAGAAGCCTATGAAAACCTGCATAAAAGCTTTCATATGGGCGCTGCTGTCCGCTTGCCCGTCTCCGATCCTTTTGCGGTTCTGCAGCCAGCTTTATGACCTCAATGTCCGCTATCGGTATCTGGCTGCGCGGTCTGCCTCTTATGGACGTCGCGATGTCGAGGCCGAGCATCGCGCCATTCTGGATGCGGCGGTCTCGCGCGATGTGGATTCGGTTTGTGCCCACCTGTTGGATCACTATCGAAAGACCGGAGCGTTTCTGGCCGAATTGATCATCTCTTAGATCGGTAAAAACGGTGTCTGCATAGGGTCGGCGAACCGTATGCAAAATGTATGGCACCTGACTGATTGGACTTAGGCGGGCGTCAGGATCAGATCGAAGTTGTGCGTCGTCAGAGTTTTTGGAACCAAGAACGGCCTAAACTAAGAGAGAGTCTGGCTCATCTGATTTCTGTGATTATGCGGCGCGTTGTCTGTGATGCAAGCGCCGCGTTTCGAGCGTCTTTCGTTTGATCCTTTCTCTTTGTTTTAGAATGGCTTTGTCACGGCCGAAGTAGACGTCGGATGGCGTGACGTTGTTGAGGCTCTCGTGGTACCGCTGATGATTGTAGTGTTCGACGAAGGCTTCGATTTGGGCTTCGAGATCGCCCGGCAAGAAGTAGTTTTCGAGCAAGATGCGGTTCTTCAGGGTTTGATGCCATCGCTCGATCTTGCCCTGAGTCTGCGGATGATACGGCGCACCGCGAGAATGCTTCATGCCTTTGTCCTGCAGCCATTCAGCAAGGTCGCCTGAGACGTAGCTGGAGCCATTATCGCTGAGCAGGCGTGGCTTGTGAACGACGTGGACCTGATCACAGCCGGATGCCTGCAGGGCCAGATCGAGCGTATCTGTCACATCCTCAGCCCGCATGTTCGTGCACAACTTCCACGAGATGATGTACCGGCTGTAATCGTCGAGGATCGTGCTGAGATAAAACCAACCCCAGCCGAGAACTTTGAGGTAGGTGAAGTCGGTTTGCCAAAGCTGATTGATGGCGGTGGTCTTGTCGGTGAACTCGCTCGCTGCCTTGATAACAATGAAGGCGGGGCTGGTGATCAGATCGTGGGCTTTCAGCACTCGGTAGACCGAAGATTCTGAGACAAAGTAGCGGTTCCGATCCGTGAAGGTCACCGCCAGTTCGCGCGGCGACAGCTCCGTTTCCTTCAACGCCAGCTTGACGACCTTGCGGCGCACCGTGTCAGGAATGCGGTTCCAGACGTTTTTTGGCTTGGGGGATTGATCCTGCAGCCCAGCCTCGCCACGCTGCAGATACCGATCATACCAACGGTAAAATGTGGTGCGGGGCAGGCCCATTTTTGCCAACGTCTGACGTGCTGACCGCGCACTTCTGGATCTGATCCGAGATAACTGTCGTGTAGACGGGGAAGGTTTTAGCGTCGGAATTTTTGCCACGACAGGTGAACCGATGCAAAGCTACTTTGACATCAACACTAATGGAATTATTCTCAGTGCACTACGGCGCATATTGACCTGATAGAAAATGGTAATACGCTCCACGTAATCGGTCGCACCCTCTTGACCATCAGTCCTGCTTCATCTCTGCAACATCTATGATCAACCAGCCGCTTACTAAGCCAACGAATTGAAGCCACCAAACCCGACCAGATCGCCGCATGACTGACAAACTTCAAACACCAGATTTGACAATAACTCTCTTGGCAGTACTGAGGGGCGCACTCACACGTCGACATGCCTGCACGCGCGTGAGTGGTCGAGGGTGAAATGTAAACGTTGCTGGTCCGGATGATGTTTTACTTAGATTTAGTTATGTGGCCAGTTTCTACAGAGATGGAGCAAACAGCTGGCAAGCGGGTCCTCTTGCCAAATTGGCCGGTGGGTAGGCGGAGAGCGCTTTTGGGTTCTAGTATTGGCCCCGCACTTAGGGGAGAGACGATCTTCTACCCAACATTTTGAGTGTTAAGATTTGCTGATTTAGTGGGGGGCCGTAGGCAATCCGCGAGAAGACACACACATAACCGGCGGTCATTCAAAACTTCCGTCCGAGCCAAAGTTGCAAGTGAGGGTCGAAAGTCACGATCAGCGCTTTTTCACTGTTGGAGAAGTTCGTAGCCGTTGTTTGTCAAGCCTTTGAAAGCCTTTGGTAGCAGTGCGGAGGGAATTGTGGGTTTGCAATATTTCGAGTCATTGCCGATTCAGTTGGAAGATGACGAAGCCGTCAGTGCAACAAGCTTAGTAAATTTCAAAAGTGTAACGTTAGGTGTAACGTCAAATGTTTGAGATAAATATTAACATTTAAAATCAGCTACTTACGTATGATTACTGGTGCCGCTGATAGGACTCGAACCTACGACCCCATCATTACGAATGACGTGCTCTACCATCTGAGCTACAGCGGCGCGACACGGCGCATAGCAAACTGCAATGTGCCGTGCAAGGCGCCTCCTGTGGCAGGCTTGTCAGGTGTCTGCCTTCTGCGCTGAGGAGGAACCATTGGGTTCTTCGATCGCGTTGGCGTCCGACAGGATCAGTGCTTCTGTCTTGGGCAGTTCGACGTTCGGCAAAGTCCCATTTGGCGGTTCGGTTCGTTTGCCGTCATCCTTTTCTGGTTCATCTCGACCAGCAAGCAACGGCACCATGTCGACGCCGCCTGACGCCACCGCGGTTTCACCGGGTGCGTCGCGCCACGATAGGGTGTCGAACCCGGCGCAATTGTCACAAACGGGGGCCCACGCGCCTTGAATGCTGTGGCAGTTTTCGCAAATCCACTGTGGCCCGCGCGGCGCGCTAAGCGCTCGTGTCAGCCAGCCGCGCACGACAGCGTCGTCTGCTCCTTCGCCCCGCGTCACGGCCGCCATAATGCTTAGCGAGCGCGCTGTTGGCGCTGTGTCGGCCAGATCTCCCAGCGCCTTCCGCGCTGCCGGGAAATCCTCGGCCGAAAGATTCAGTTCAGCCATCGTCAGCGCGGTTTCCGCGTGGTCCGGTCTTTCCTTCTCAAGGCGTTTGAAGCGCTTCAGACGCGCTTCGGGCGTTTCATCAGGGGCGATGCTGGCGAAGGTGGCGGCCAGGTCCGGGTGCGGTTTGGCCGCCCAGGCCTTACGCAGAACGCGGTCAGCATATTTCGGCTGGCCTTGCGCAATGTAACTTTGCGCCGCCATGACGGCTGCGGGGATCAGGTCCGGCGATAAGCGGTTCGCTTCGATCGCCTGTTCGCGCGCATCGATCGTCTTGCCATCAGCGAAAATATCCTCGGCTTCACTCAGCGCCAGGACGGCGTCGCGTCGGCGGTGTACGTCGCGCGGCACTGCGCCTGCTTTCAGCTTCTTGCCAAGCGTATCGCGCGCGCCCTCCCAGTCGCCCTTGTTGGTCTGCAGGCGCAGAAGAGTGTCGCCGGTTTCCATGTGCTTGGGTTTCAGTGCAAAGGCCTTTTCGGCCAGCTTCAGCGCAACGTAGGTTTCGCCCGCATCCAGCCGCTGCTTCATCAAGCCACGCACCGCGACGAACCGGGTTCGGTCGTCACTCAGCAGGCGTTTATAAACCTCTTCTGCTTTGCGCGTGTCGCCGCTCATTTCGGCGGCTTGTGCACTTAGCAGGTTGGTCAGTTCCGGACGGTCCAGATAGCGCTCGGCACGCGCTGACTTGGCCATTGCCACGCGGCCTTCGCCTGCTGCCAGCGCCATCATCGCGTCGGCCAAGGCGTCAAAACCGCGCCGTTCGCGGTTGCGATCAAACCAGCGGGATACGGCCGTTTCGTCGCCATTCAGGAACCGCACCAGAGCGGACAAAAGCCCCAGGAGTTTCAGGACGACCCAAACGGCGATCAGCAACAGAACTACCGCTATGACCGCCTGCAGGGGCTGCAACGTAAATTCGCGGTCGGCGACGCTGATGCGCAGACCGCCTTCCGCCTCCATCAGCCAACCGGCACCAATGGTCAGCAGGGCGATTAGGCCAATGAAAATTACAAATTTGAGCAACGACCACAACATTGGCGCGTCCTTAGTTGGAGGAATTCGGGGCGGAAAGATCACTTAGCGCGGTCAACACGTCGAGGCGTGTCCGGGCGCGGGCGATCCAGTCCTGCATCGGCGCTGAGGCGTCTGCTGGCAGGGCGTCGAGTTCGCGAACGGTTTCGGGCAGATCACCCTCGGCCAGTGCGGCTTCGGCGCGTGACAGGATTGCGTCGGGGTCATCGCCTTCACGCGGGCTGAGCGAACGCGCGCCGGTCTGCGCACGCAGGAATGCCGTCATACGCCCCGTCAGCGAGCCGTCTTCTGATGGCGCAGTCGCGACCGTAGCCAGAGCTGCACGCGCCGCGTCCGGGAAATCGGACCTCAAGGCGGGCAAGCTGGCCAACCCAGTCTCGGCATTGTCGCTCAGAATCGGCGCGATTTCGGCGTCTGGTGCCGCTGATCTGAACGACGCCAGAGCGTCGGCGAAAGGGCGACCCGAGGTGACTGTGTCCGAAAGGGCCGCCAGAGCAGAGCGGGCGGCTTGGTTGGCAGCACCGGCGATGGCCAGTTCTTCGACTTCTGCAGCACGGGTATTGGCGGCGGCGATCTGGTCACGCGCTTCCTGTGCAGCGGTTTCCAAACGTTCGGTCAGGGCGCGCACGTCCGCTTGAAGTGCCGCGATATCCGGGGCCTGATCGACGGGTCGAGCTTCCAGCGCGCCGATGCGACCGGTCAGCGTGTCCTGCGTTGATTGAATTCCTGCCAGTTGGTCCGCCACCGCAGCACGCGATGCGGTCGAGTCTTCAGATGCGGAAGCGACCTGTGCCCTTACGTCGTCGAGGGATGCGGAAAGGGACGCGACATCATCCTGTAAACTCGCGATCGTGGCAGCGCGGTCGCCTGGGATTTCAGCACGCATCGCGTCAAGTCCACCTTGCAATGCAGTAATCTGCACAGCTTGCGCGTCCAGTGCGTCGGAGTTGCTGTTCCAGCCTTGCGGCAACAGGTACAAGACCGCAGCCGCCCCAATCCCGGCGGCGAGGATGCCGCCCAGTATCGGCAGCATGATACCAGCGCGACGTGGTGCAGTCTTGCTGGTCGAAGGGTTCGGTGCCGGTGTTGCGTGATCTGTCGGAACAGCCTTTGTCGGCACCTTTGTTTTTGCGGCATCCTTGGCCGGCGCAGCGGGCGGCTGCTTTGGCTCAGCGGCCACTTCCACGTCCGCCGCTGGCCTGGCAGGAGCTGCTTTTACTTCAGGCTTCGGCCTTGCCGCCGCCTGTGTCGTCGGCTTGCCGGTTGACTTGCGAGGTGTCTTGCCGGGAGATTTTGCCACGCTTTTACCCTTTGTAACGCTACTAATAAAATTAAGGTCAGCCTCCTTCATATAGGGCTGCGACAGCCTCGGCCATGGAAATCGCTGTTGAAGACTTCGCCACGATCACTGGATGGAGACTGTAAGGCCAAGCCTTTTCTACCGAACTGCTCATGGCGACAACGCGGTGGGCGGGATTTGGTTCAAATTTCAACAGGCGCTCGGCTGATCGCGGCGAGAATATTGGCAGAATCGCCGGTTCTGCGCCTTGCAGGACCTTGATCGCAGAACCATCTGGCTCGACGTCTTCCTGACGATAGGCAATGGCCGAATCAACTTGAAAACCTGCGTCCTCCAGACGCTGTTGAACGCGGCCGCGTGATTCAGCGCCCCGCAGGTGCAACAACGGCCTGTTCGGGCGCGCGCCTGTAATCGTATCAACCAACGCGTTCGCATCTCCACCACCATCGATGGCATCAAACCCTGCCGTGCGGGCGAGCTCGGCCGTGTGTGGACCGACGGCCCAAACCGGCGGGCGCGCCAGCTGTTCGGGCCAGTGAAGAGACGCGAGCCCTGCCTCGGATGTTACGATCAGCCCTCGGTACCGGGTCAGATCCACATCGAGCGTCATAGGGATGATTTCGACCACCGGCGCAATCAAAATGGGGATGTCACGCCCGATCAACGCACGACACATTTCGGCGAACCGTTCCGCGCGCGCTTTGGGACGGGTGATGACCAGGGTTGGAGTCGTTGGCACGGGAGGACAGGCTCCGGCATTGTAGGGTCGCCGCCTGTGGTGTTACCTGCGCGCCATGAGCAAGGCAATCTCACCAGGCCCCGACCGCCCTTTGACCGTGCTGGGAATCGAAAGCAGTTGCGACGATACCGCTGCTGCAATCGTGCGCGATCTGCCGGGGCAGATGCCGCAGATCCTGTCGTCTGTGGTTGCCGGTCAAGCCGAGCTTCACGCCGCCTTCGGGGGCGTGGTGCCTGAAATCGCAGCCCGCGCTCATGCCGAAAAACTGGATTTCGCAGTGGAACAGGCTCTTATTGACGCTGGCTGCACCTTGAGTGATCTGGACGCCATCGCCGTGACCGCTGGCCCGGGGCTGATCGGGGGCGTTCTGTCCGGCGTGATGTGCGCCAAGGGGCTGGCAGCAGCAACAGGACTGCCAATAATAGGTGTGAACCATCTGGCTGGCCACGCGCTGACGCCTCGCCTTACAGATGGTCTGGAGTTTCCCTATCTGATGTTGTTGGTGTCCGGCGGGCACTGCCAATTTCTGCGTGTCGAGGGGCCACTTTCCTTCAGGCGCCTCGGCGGCACCATCGACGACGCACCAGGCGAGGCCTTCGACAAAGCGGCCCGGTTGCTGGGCCTCGGCCAGCCCGGCGGCCCGGCGATTGAGGCCGAAGCGCTGCAAGGCGACGCAACCCGCTTCGCGTTTCCGCGCCCGCTGCTGGACCGACCCGGCTGCGATCTGTCGTTCTCTGGTTTAAAAACCGCACTGATGCGTGCCCGCGACCAGCATGTGGATGGCGGTGTGATCACAAGTCAGGATCGTGCGGATTTGGCGGCGGGGTTCCAAGCGGCAGTTGCCGACGTGCTGGTCGAAAAATCTCGTCGCGCCTTGGCTGAAAGTGGCGAGATCAACGGCTTTGCCGTTGCGGGAGGGGTTGCAGCCAATGCTCTGTTGCGCAGCGGGCTCGAGGCACTGTGCCAATCGACCGGCATCCGGTTTCTAGCCCCGCCGCTGGCACTGTGTACCGACAACGCCGCGATGATCGCCTGGGCTGGAATGGAGCGGTTTCGGTTCGGCGAGACGGACGACATGGCGCTGTCGGCCCGGCCGCGCTGGCCGCTGGATACCAGTCAACCCGCCATGCTGGGCCACGGCAAGAAGGGGGCCAAAGCATGAGCGTCTCAATTCTTGGCGCGGGGGCGTTTGGTACTGCGCTGGCCGTCGCACTGGCTCGCGATGGTACGCCGGTCACGCTGTTCGCGCGAAGCGGCGCCGAGGCGATGCAGGCGTCGCGAGAGAACTCCGTTCGCTTGCCGGGCGTGACTTTGCCTGCGAGCCTTCTGGTGGAAGCATCACTGGATATCGCCGCCCGCGCCGACATCGTCCTGTTGGCAGTGCCGATGCAGCAGCTCGCTGCGTTTGTAGGCACGAACAAGTCTCTATTGCAGCGCAAAACCCTCGTTGCCTGTTGTAAGGGCATCGATCTGTCGCGCGGTCAGGGACCGGTGCGGTTGCTGAGGGACCTTTGTCCTGACGCGAATGTAGCAATCCTGACAGGTCCGTCGTTTGCCGCTGATATCGCCTCCGGCCTACCGACGGCGCTGACGCTGGCCTGCGCTGATCCGGAGATCGGTTCCGGACTGCAATCCACCCTTTCGACTGCCGAATTGCGGCTGTATCTGAGCGATGACATGATTGGCGCAGAGCTCGGTGGAGCGCTGAAGAACGTGATTGCCCTTGCCGCAGGGCTGACCATCGGCGCCGGTCACGGTGAAAGCGCCCGTGCGGCCCTAATCACGCGGGGCTTTGCCGAGATGCAGCGGTTCGCGCGTCATGCCGGTGCGCGGCCCGAAACGCTTTCGGGACTATCCGGCTTCGGCGATCTGATCCTAACCGCAACGTCGGAGAAATCGCGCAATTATGCGGCTGGATTGGCCGTTGGTCGGGGTGAGGCGTTGCCCAACGCCACGACCGAGGGTATCGCTACGGCCAAGGCCGTGGTGCGGCTGGCCGAAGCCAATGGCCTGGACATGCCGATCGCTTCGGCGGTCGCGGCTGTGTTTGACGGGCAGCGCAGTGTGGCCGATGTGACCGAGGCGCTGCTGCGTCGCCCTTTGAAGCGGGAATAGAATATGCTCGTCGCCCTGATCGCCCGGGACAAACCCGGCGCTTTGCAAACCCGGCTCGATAATCGCGCTGCGCATCTTGCCTATATCGAAGAAACCGGAGTCGTACAGCAGGCCGGGCCGCTGCTGGACGGGGAGAGTGAGATGTGCGGCTCGTTGATTATCTTGGACACGCGAGATCTTGAAACGGCGCAGAGCTGGGCTGATGGTGACCCCTATGGGCGGGCCGGGCTGTTCGAAAGCGTGACCTTGATCGAATGGAAGAAGGTGATCGGCTGATGGCAAAATATCTTTTCAAATCGGAAGCCTCGACCTGGAGCTGGGAACAGCAGGTTGCCAAGGGCGATGCGGGCGAAGAATGGGACGGCGTGCGCAATTATCAGGCGCGCAATGTTATGCGCGACATGAAGGTGGGCGACCAGGGGTTCTTTTATCTGTCTCAGGCTGACAAGAAGATTGTCGGTGTGGTCGAGGTCATTGCCGAAGCGCACCCCGACAGCACGACCGACGATGAGCGCTGGGAATGCGTGGATATCAAGGCGGTCCGGTCGCTGCCCAACCACGTCACCCTCGCCGACTGCAAGGCGGATGAACGACTTGCAGACATGGTCCTTGTGAACAACACGCGTCTGAGCGTGCAGCCTGTCAGCGATGCAGAATGGGGCGTGGTTTTAGAGCTTGCCGGGGAGTGAGCGTCAGCTTGCCGGTGTGTGCGTTAGCATCGCCGGAGAGAACAGGACGCCGAATTGCTCACACCAGATGACCACCGATCCGAAATCCGTGATCACAGTGCCGTCGGGAACCGTATAGGTCTGATTCCCGATGTTGCCCTTTAACTGGCCAAGACTGATCCATTCGCTGGCCTTCACATCGTCGCTTTCGGCTGGATCAGGCTCTTTCACCAGCCAGACTTCGAGGTCGGGACCGTTTGTCACCTCGAAGTCCTCCAGTCGCACCAGAAGGGATCCTCCACCCGATTGCAGCACCCGCGCGTTGCCCTTGCCACGGTGAACAGAATCCGCGTCGCGGAACGAGCCGCTGGCGACTTCGGTTACCATGAAGTCGGCGGGCAGGGCCTCGCTCACTTCACGGTCAATCCACAATGGTGACGCCAGATACCAAAAGGCCGCACCGGCCCCAAATCCGATCACAAAGACCGGCAATGCAATCATCAAAAATCGTTTCATGGCTTACCCCCGCCGCTTGGCCGATATGGCCAGATGCGATGAATTCGGCCAGACTCGGACGCATAAATCAAGTTCGGAGGGACAAATGGGATACCTGAGTGTGATTTTGGCGGCGGCGGCCGCCTGGATATTCGGTGCAATCTGGTACGGCGTGATCGGAAAACAATGGATGGCAGCGAGCGGGCTGACAGAGGAGACGGTAAACCGCAAAGACCCGGCACCTTACATTGTGAGCTTCATAATGGCGTTGTTGGTTGCAGGCATGACACGGCACATCCTGGTGGGTTCGGGCGTCGATACTGCCGGGAAGGGCCTGCTGACCGGGCTTGGTTTGGGGGTGTTCGTCGCATCACTCTGGATGGTGACGAACATCATGTTCTCCAACCGCAACCGTGCCCTCATCTGGATGGACTGTACGTATACTGTGGTTGGCAGCGCATTAATCGGGTTGGTTCTGACCCTGTTCTAAATAAAAATGCCCGCCGGTATCCGACGGGCGTTTCATAAACTAATTCAGGGATTTAGCGGTAAACGCCTTCCTTACCGAAGTGTTTGGTCAGCATGTAGTAGACGACGGCGCGGTATTTGTTGCGCTCGGAACGACCATAGGTGTCGATCACAGAATTGATCGCCGCCATCAGGTTCGGGCCGTCGGGTAGCCCTAATTTCTTCATCAGGAAATTTTCCTTGACGGTCTCAAGCTCGGACGCGTCCGATCCGGCAACGGTGCTGGCGTCCGCGTTGTAGATTGCCGGACCGCAGCCGATTGTCACTTTTGTAAGCAGGTCCATATCCGGCTGCATGTTGCATTTGTTGCGTAGATCGTCGGCATAGGCCGCGATCAGATCGTCTCTCTTACCCATTCGAATTCTCCCTTGGTTGTCCCTCTGGTTCGTATTCCAGCGTGCCGATGCTGGCCGCTTGCTGGCAAACTAGCCCTCAGAACTGCCCGCAGAAAGCAAAAACTTGTCCTATGACATGTTCCGGCCTGCGACCGCCGTCGATTTACACCGCTTTCAAGGCGAGAATTACCCCCACGCTTGTTGACCTTCGCTCCTGTCAGGCGCCACGATGGGGCATAGTACAAGTGAAAAGGATGAACACCGATGGGACTTTGGAATTTCGTAAAAAACGCCGGGAAAAGCTTGATTGGCAGTGCTGAAGCCAGCGAAGCGCCGCCCGAGGACGCGCTGCGTAAGGAAGTTGAAGATCTGGGTCTGAACGCGGACGGGCTGGAGATTTCGGTTGATGGCGACAAGGTTACCGTGTCCGGCAATGCGGTCGATCAGGAGACACGCGAGAAAGTCATACTCGCAGTTGGCAATGTCGAAGGAGTGGCCTCGGTCGAGGACAATGCCAAATCAGGCGACGGTGCCGATCCGGCCGGCTTCCATACCGTCAAAAAAGGCGAAAGCCTGTGGAAAATCGCCGAAGAGCATCTGGGAAATGGGTCGAAGTATACGGAAATCTTCGAGGCCAACCGCCCGATGCTGAGCGATCCGGACAAGATCTATCCTGGCCAGATGTTGCGAATTCCAGGCTCCAAGGCCTGAACTCAGCCGATCCAGACACGAAAACGTCCGCTGGCTGAACCAGCGGGCGTTTTCTATTCAACGTTTATGTGTTGCCTGGGGTCTTGACCCTAGTACCGGTAGTGTTCCGGCTTGAACGGCCCTTCCGGCTTTACTCCGATGTAGGAGGCCTGTTCCGGCGCGAGTTCGGTCAGCTTCGCACCGACCTTGGCCAGATGTAGGCGTGCAACCTTCTCGTCCAAATGTTTGGGCAGGACATAGACCTCGTTTTTGTACTCATCGGCGCGGGTCCACAGCTCGATCTGCGCCAAAACCTGATTGGTGAAGCTGGCGGACATCACGAAGGACGGGTGGCCGGTGGCATTGCCGAGGTTCAGCAACCGCCCTTCGGACAGCAGGATGATCCGGTTGCCCGAGGGCATCTCGATCATGTCCACCTGTTCCTTGATGTTGGTCCATTTGTGGTTCTTCAGGTTGGCAATCTGAATTTCATTGTCGAAGTGACCAATGTTGCCGACGATCGCCATGTCCTTCATCGCGCGCATATGCTCGATGCGGATCACATCTTTGTTGCCTGTGGTGGTGATGAATATGTCCGAGTCGATTGCGTCTTCCAACGTCATCACTTCGAACCCGTCCATGGCGGCCTGAAGCGCGCAGATCGGGTCAACTTCAGTCACCCGGACACGCGCCCCGGCACCGCGCAGGCTGGCGGCACTGCCCTTGCCTACGTCGCCATAGCCGCAGACCACGGCGACCTTGCCCGCCATCATCGTGTCTGTGGCGCGGCGGATTCCGTCGACCAGCGACTCCTTGCAGCCGTACTTGTTGTCGAATTTCGACTTGGTGACGCTGTCATTCACGTTGATCGCCGGGAACGGAAGTCGTCCGTCGCGCTGCAATTCATACAGGCGATGTACGCCCGTTGTCGTTTCCTCGGACACACCCTTGATCGCGTCGCGGGTCTTGGTGAACCAGCCGGGCGACTCTGCCATGCGTTTCTTGATCTGAGCCTGAATGACCTCTTCTTCTTCCGAGCCCGGAACGCCAAACTCTTCGCCACCCTCAATCCGCGCGCCCAGCAGCACGTACAACGTGGCGTCGCCACCATCGTCGAGGATCAGGTTCGCGCCCTCCGGGAATGCGAAGGATTTATCCAGGTAGTCCCAATGCTCCTCCAGCGACTGCCCCTTGATCGCAAAGACCGGGACGCCCGCCTCAGCAATCGCAGCCGCAGCATGATCCTGAGTCGAGAAAATGTTGCAGGACGCCCAGCGCACATCTGCGCCCAGAGCCGTCAGCGTTTCGATCAGCACCGCAGTCTGGATCGTCATGTGTAGGGATCCGACAATCCGCGCGCCTTTCAGTGGCTTTTCGGCCCCGAATTCTTCTCGCAGCGCCATCAGGCCGGGCATTTCCGTCTCGGCAATGTCCAGCTCTTTGCGGCCATACTCGGCAAGGGCGATGTCTTTTACGATATAGTCCGGCATGGGCGTAAGGCTCCTCTGGGCGAATGCCGGGTCGCCTTAGCACCGCCTGATCGGGCGGGCAATGTACCTGTGGGGCAAGGCACTGGGCGCGCTTTAAAGAAGGCCCGCCAGCTGCAGTGTTTCATGTGGCGTGCTGGTGTCGGTCCAGCCGATCCCGGAAGAGGCGACACAGGCAAGGCCATTGTCCTGAATCTCCAGAACCGTCCAGGTGCCAAACTCAGCCGAAGCCCAGACCTCGATGCTGTCGTTGTCTGCGTTCTGACGTGCTTCGCCAAAGTTACGAGCCAGATCGCGGGTCATATTGGCATGTTCGTCGCAGAATGTGTCGTCCAGCGATTGCATGCCGGGGTCCGCCATCAGAGCGTTTACAGCAAAAGCCTCAACTGGAAGCTCGGCGTCGATTACCGGGCTATATGCCTGCAAGCTGCCGGCAGCGCTCGAATGGTATCCAGTGTCGGGATTTATCGAGGCGACGGCGATGCCTGCACAGGCAACTGCAGCGACAAGCGAGAGGGGCAATGTGTGTTTCATATCATCCGTGGGTCGGCGACGCGGCTGCGACGGTTCAATAAAGTAACGGGTTCAATCGCATTAAAGTTCCCGATTTCGAAAATTAGTGCGATTTGCAGACCGGCAATCGACGCGATATCGCATGTCGGATGACGCGGCTGAAAGTATCGGAGACACCCGGAATGCCAACAACTCCCCGCGCCTGGCAGCGCATGTTGTCAGGGCGCAGACTAGACCTCCTGGACCCGACTCCGATAGATATCGAAATTGCAGATATTGCCCACGGGCTGGCCTTCGTAGCGCGCTGGAACGGGCAGACATCCGGAGACTGGCCCTATTCGGTAGCGGAACACTCGCTGCTGGTTGAGGCTCTGTTTCGGCGGATTTCGCCCAATGCGCCACCGAAATGGCTTCTGGCGGCGCTGCTCCATGACGCTCCGGAGTATGTCATCGGCGACATGATTTCACCCGTTAAGGCTGCCGTCGGGCCGGGATACGGCGCATTGGACGATCGTTTGGCCGCGGCTGTGCATCTGCGTTTCGGCCTTCCCGCTGCGATCCCGAAGTCTGTTAAACAGGTCATCAAGCGCGCAGATCGGATGTCTGCATGGCTGGAAGCGACCCAAATCGCCGGGTTTTCAGAAGCCGAGGCGGATAAGTTCTTCCTGCGGCCCAAGCCAGATCTGGTCACCGGGCTGGATATCGTCCTGCGCCCCCCGGTCGAGGTACGTGCTGCCTTTACCGCCCGCCACATCGAATTGCTGGAACAAATGACATGATCTCGGTCCGACGCGCCTCGACCCTGGACGCGCCCGATATGGCACGCCTGCTGAATGCAATCATTGAACGCGGTGGCACAACGGCACTGACTAAGCCAGTGACCGGCGGCGACATGATCGACCGCATGGCCGCCGGTGCCGAGCGCGCGGCCTGGCATGTGGCCGAGAACGACGGCGCAATTTTGGGTTTCCAGTGGATCGGGCCGTATGAGACCTTGCCACCCGAGGCCTGCGATATCGCGACTTTCGTACAAATTGGCCGGACGGGGCTGGGCATCGGATCAGCTCTGTTCACCGCAACAGCAAAAGCCGCCAAGGAATTGGGATATGTCTGGATCAATGCCACCATCCGCGCGGATAACGAGGGCGGGCTGATCTACTACCAAAGCCGGGGGTTTCGCGACTGGCACCACGATCACGGTGTACGGTTGGAAAACGGGATGATCGTCGACAAGATCAGCAAGCGGTATGATTTATGATGGTCGAGACACCCGTTAGATACTTGCAGGCTGTCTAGGCACAGGCGCTCACTGGGTCCGGGATCTCCATCATTTGGCCCCTCTTCACCAATCTCTCCACAGCGGCTAAACCGACGCCTCCAGACGGAGCGACCAATGACCCCCATCGTAAAAATCGACCAGGTGACCAAGACCTATGACGGCGGTCATCAGGCGTTGAAAGGTGTCAGCCTCGATATCGTTCAGGGCGAGATCCTGGCGTTGCTGGGCCCCAATGGTGCAGGGAAGACAACGCTGATTTCGATCATTTGCGGCATCGTCAACGCCTCGGGCGGGCGGATCACTGTTGGTGGGCATGACACCATAACGGATTATCGTGGTGCACGCGGCATGATCGGCCTCGTTCCGCAGGAAACCACGCTGGAGCCGTTTGAGAGGGTGATGAACACCGTGCGTTTTTCGCGCGGATTGTTTGGATGCCCGCCCGATGCGGCCCATTTGGAGAAGGTGCTGCGGCAACTCAGCCTCTGGGACAAACGGGACTCCAAGATCATGAAACTTAGCGGCGGCATGAAGCGCAGGGTGCTGATTGCCAAGGCGCTGGCCCATGAGCCACGCGTGCTGTTTCTGGATGAACCCACTGCCGGGGTCGACGTCGAACTCAGGAAGGAAATGTGGAACACGGTGCGCGATTTGCAGGCCGACGGCGTGACCATCATCCTGACCACCCATTACATCGAAGAAGCCGAGGCGATGGCCGACCGCATTGGTGTCATCGCCAAGGGAGAGATCCTGCTGGTCGAAGATACTGCCGCCCTGATGGACCGGATGGGCAAGAAGGAAATGCGGATCGAGCTGCAGGCCCCGCTTGCCGCAATCCCGGAAGCGCTGGGCGAATTCGCGCTTGAGCGCAGCGAGGATGGCGCCGCCCTGACCTATACATACGACACGCGTGGCGAGCGGACCGGCATCACCCGCCTGCTGGCCGATCTGCAATCCGAAGGCATCGCCCTGCGCGACGTGCAGACCAAGCAGTCGAGCCTGGAAGAAATTTTCGTCGACCTTGTGCGCGAGGAGACGCAATGAACCTGCACGCAATCGCCGCCATCTACCGTTTTGAGATGGCCCGCTTCTTCCGCACGATCTGGCAGAGCATGGTCTCGCCAGTCATTTCGACCTCGCTCTATTTCGTGGTCTTCGGAGCCGCCATCGGCAGCCGCATTCAGGAGGTCGAGGGGATATCCTACGGCGCCTTCATCGTCCCCGGCCTGATTATGCTGTCGGTCCTGACCCTCAGCCTGACCAACGCCAGCCTCGGCATTTATTTTCCGAAATTCATCGGCACGATTTACGAGTTGCTGTCGGCCCCGGTGTCATTCCTTGAAATCTCCATCGGCTATGTCGGCGCAGCGGCGACCAAAAGTCTGATCATCGGGCTGATTATCCTGGCGACCTCGTTCCTGTTCGTCCCGATCCAGATTCTGCACCCGTTCTGGATGCTCGCCTTTCTGGTTCTGACCTGCCTGACCTTCAGCCTGTTTGGCTTCATCGTCGGCATCTGGGCGAAGTCGTTCGAACAGTTGAACCTGGTCCCGATGCTGGTCATCACGCCTTTGGTGTTCCTGGGTGGCTCGTTCTATTCGATCACCATGCTGCCGCCGTTCTGGCAGACGGTCACCCTGTTCAATCCGGTGGTCTACCTGATCTCAGGCTTCCGCTGGAGTTTCTTCGGGCAGGCGGATGTCAGCATCTGGGTTAGCCTACTGGCGATCACGGGGTTCTTCGCACTATGCCTGGCCATCGTCGCGTGGATCTTCCGCACCGGATGGCGCATCCGGTCCTGACGGCTTTTGCCTTGTTGCAGGGCTGGTCGCGGCCTATGTGACGGGCATGAAACATCTGATCCCGTTTACGAAGAAAGAACCGCTGGTCGCCGTGATCCGCCTGCAGGGGATGATCGCCGCCAGCGGCGCGCCCAACGCGCTGAACGATGCCGGGACTGCAGCGATGATCGAACGCGCCTTCAAGCGCGGCAAACCCAAGGCTGTGGCGCTGGTCATCAATTCTCCCGGAGGTTCGCCCGCGCAGAGTTCATTGATCGCCGCGCGTGTCCGGCGTCTGGCGGCTGAGAAAGACATACCGGTCATCGCGTTTGTCGAAGATGTCGCGGCCTCGGGCGGCTATTGGCTGGCCACCGCGGCTGATGAGATTTTCGCCGACAGCAACTCGATTGTCGGCTCGATCGGAGTGATCTCGGCGGGCTTCGGGTTTCCGGAGTTTCTGGCCCGCCACGGGATCGAGCGGCGTGTTCATACGGCGGGTAAGTCAAAGACCATGCTGGACCCGTTTCGCGCCGAGAAACCTGCGGACATAAAACGCCTCAAGGCGCTGCAAGAGCAGATCCACGAAGGCTTCATCGCGCAGGTTAAAGGGCGCCGGGGTGCGCGGCTGGCTGATGATCCTGACCTGTTCACGGGCGAAATCTGGGTCGGCGATGCGGCGCGTGAGGTCGGGCTGATTGATGGCATCGGCCATCTGGTGCCGGTGATGAAATCGCGCTTTGGCGACAAGGTGCGCTTTGCCACCTATCAACGCCGCCGCCCGCTGCTGGGGCGTCTGGCTGCACAGGTGGTTGGCGATGTCAGCGCCTCGATCGAAGACCGCGCCGCCTACGCGCGTTTCGGGCTTTAGAGCGCATGAGCATCGTCAAGATCGTCACGCTGTTTCTGGTCGGTATGGTGGTCCTCGCCATGTTCGGCAAGCTGCGCTACCCAGGCCAAAAACGCCTCCAGTCGATGAAATGCACTGGCTGCGGACGCTATCGTATTGGCAAAGGCCCCTGTTCCTGCGGCAAATCCAGCTAGGATGATTGCCGTACTGTCTGTCGTCGCCGGGCTGGCGATTCTGCTGATTGGCGGTGACCTTCTAGTGCGCGGCGCGGTCAATCTGGCGCTGCGCCTTGGCGTGCCCGCTCTGATTGTCAGCCTGACGATTGTGGCCTTCGGCACTTCCGCGCCCGAGCTTCTGATCTCGGTCGATTCGGTCCTGCAGGACGCGGGAGGATTGGCGCTGGGTAACGTGGTTGGTTCGAACATCGCCAATGTGCTGCTGGTGCTGGGCGTCCCTGCGCTGATCTCTCGGCTGGCAACTGGCGACCCGGCGACCCGGCACAGTTACCTGATCATGCTGGCCGCGTCGGCCTTGTTCATTGTGGTCTGCTTTTTGGGGCCGATCACATGGATCGGAGGGCTGATCCTGTTGGCGGTGCTCGCCACGATCCTTACCGGTCAGTTCCGCGAGGCGCGCGCGCATGCCGAGGCTGCGCCAGACGACCTCGACCTTGGTGATACGCATATGCCATGGCCGAAGGTCTGGCTTTTTCTGATTGCAGGGCTGATCGGCCTGCCGCTGGGCGCGCATCTTCTGGTCGAAGGTGCAGTCACTCTGGCCGAGGCCTTCGGGGTCAGCGATCGTGTCATTGGCCTGACATTGATCGCCATCGGCACGTCGCTGCCCGAACTTGCAACGACTGTCGTCGCGGCGATGCGTCGTCAGGCGGAGGTCGCGCTGGGCAATGTCATTGGATCGAACCTTTTCAACCTGCTGGGTATCATTGGCGTGACGGCTATGATTGGCCCGATCCCGGTGGACCCGTCCTTCGTACGCTTTGACCTCTGGGTGATGCTGGCCGCCTCGCTGGCGCTTGCACCCTTCGTTTTTGGCTGGCGCAACCTGACGCGGCGCTGGGGCACGCTGTTCCTTGGCCTCTACGTCGCCTACCTGATACTGGTGGTGGTGTGAAACGCGCACTCGTCACCGGAGCGTCGGCCCGTCTGGGCCGCGCCATGGCTATATCGTTGGCACGGGCTGGCTGGGACGTCGCCGTGCACTACGGCTCGTCTGAAGTACAAGCTGAAGGCGTCGTGGCCGAAATTGCCGAACTGGATCGCAGGGCAGCCGCTGTGCAGGCCGATCTGGCCGAAGAAGATCAGGTCCAGACCTTGGTCGCGCGGTCATCAGATGCACTCGGTGGCCCGCTGAGTCTACTGGTCAACAACGCTGCCGCCTTCGATCATGACACGATCCGGACGGCCAGTCTCGAAAGCTGGAACAAACACATTGGGATCAACCTGCGCGCGCCGTTCGTTCTGTGCCAGAAATTCGCCGAGCAGGCCCCGAAAGCACTGGCTGACGCAAGGGATGAGCCCGTCGCCCAAGCCTCAATCATCAATATCATCGATCAGCGGGTTCGAAAACTGACACCTCACTTCATGACCTACACGCTGGCGAAATCGGCGCTGTGGACCTTGACGCAGACCGCCGCCCAGGGGCTGGCTCCTGACGTCCGGGTGAACGCCATCGGACCGGGGCCAACTCTGATAGGAGCGCGGGAAAGTGACAGCCACTTCGCGCGGCAACGGGCCGGAACGGTGTTGGAACGGGGTTCGGATGTTGAGGATGTGACAGGCGCGATGCACTATCTGATCGGCGCGAAATCGGTCACCGGGCAGCTGATCTGCACCGATGGCGGCCAGCATCTGGCCTGGAAAACGCACGACATCGAAGCCCGTAATTAGGTCCGGTTCAGACCTGTCCGGTTCGATTTGTGCACCGGGCCTTTGAGTTTCACGTTTCTGTCACAAAACCCTTAAGGTTTTCAGGGTCTTGCCAGATACGGGTTAATTTATGATTATAAATCAAAGACTTAAAATACTGCCCAATTATTAGGCAAATCAATGAAACAGCCTGAAAACAACGAAAAATCCGCAGCGGCAGGAAGTTGTCCGCAGAGTTATCCCCAAGTTGCGTGGACAGGTTTTTGCTTGCTCTCATTCGTGTTCAGATGCAGCGGGCAATAGAATCAGGCGGGCCATGGCCATCGACTCCAATACCAGCGAACAGGGAGTGACCGGACACGAGTGTGTCGCGGGGTATCTGCGCACGCTGGATGGCTCTCCGGGGGTGTACCGGATGCTCGATGCGAAGGGTGCAGTGCTCTATGTCGGCAAGGCGCGGAACTTGAAAGCGCGGGTGTCCAGTTATGCCCGCCCGACTGGGCACAGCCCCCGGATTGCGCGGATGATCCGGGACACGGCGTCGATGATGTTCCTGACAACGCGCACGGAAACCGAGGCGCTGCTGCTGGAGCAGAACCTGATCAAGCAGCTAAAGCCGCGCTACAATGTGCTGCTCAGAGACGACAAGAGCTTCCCGAACATCCTCGTTGCCAAGGACCATCCCTTCCCGCAGATCAAGAAGCATCGTGGTGCGAAAAAGCAGAAGGGCGACTACTACGGCCCGTTCGCCAGCGCTGGCGCGGTGAACCGCACTCTGAACCAATTGCAGAAGGTGTTCCTGCTGCGATCCTGCTTGGACGCAGATTACGAAGGGCGCACGCGGCCTTGCCTGCTGTACCAGATCAAACGTTGCAGCGCGCCCTGCGTCGGCCACATCAGTGAAGCCGACTACGGCGCGCTGGTCCGCGATGCCGAGCAGTTCCTGCAAGGGCGCACGACGCGCGTTCAGGGTGATCTTGCAAAGCAGATGGAGGTCGCCTCCGCCGATCTCGAATTCGAACGCGCCGCCGCACTGCGCGACCGGATCAAGGCCCTGACGCAGGTCCAACAGGCGCAGGGGATCAACCCGGCGAATGTCTCGGAAGCCGACGTGATCGGGCTGCATCTGGATGGCGGACAGGCCTGCGTGCAGGTCTTCTTCATCCGCGCCAACCAGAACTGGGGCAACCGCGACTATTATCCGCGCACCGGGTCGGGCGCTTCGAAGGCTGAGATCATGGAAGGTTTCGTAGGCCAATTCTATGAGAACAAGGATCCGCCGCGCCAGATCATCTTGTCGGACGGTTTCGACGACATGGACCTGATGGCCGAAGCGCTGAGCGAGAAGGCCGGTCGCAAGATCGAGCTGTTGCTGCCCCAGCGCGGCGAAAAGGCCGAACTGGTCGCGGGCGCGTTGCGCAACGCGCGTGAAAGCCTGGCCCGCCGGATGTCCGAGACGGCGACGCAGGGCAAGCTTCTGAAAGGGCTGGCCGAAGCGTTTGACCTTGGCGACCCGCCAAAGCGGATCGAGGTCTACGACAACTCTCATATTTCCGGCAGTCATGCGGTCGGCGCGATGATCGTGGCCGGGCCCGAGGGGTTCGAGAAGGGCCAGTACCGCAAGTTCAACATCAAGGACGACACGCTGACCCCCGGTGATGACTTCGGGATGATGAAAGAGGTTCTGACCCGCCGCTTCAAGCGGCTGCTGAAAGAAGACCCGGAGCGCGCATCCGGCACCTGGCCAGACTTGCTATTGATCGACGGCGGGGCCGGTCAGGTGAGCGCCGTGCAGGAGATCATGACCGAGCTGGGCGTCACAGACATTGCCATGATCGGTGTCGCCAAAGGCGAGGATCGCGATGCGGGCAAGGAGGAATTCCACCGCACCGGAAAACGCCCCTTTGCCCTCAGGCGCGGCGACCCGGTCCTCTATTTCCTGCAACGCCTACGGGACGAGGCGCACCGCTTTGCCATCGGCACCCACCGCGCCAAACGCGCCAAGGCGATTGGCGCAACGCCGCTGGATGAGGTTCCGGGCGTCGGCGCAACCCGCAAGCGCGCCCTGCTGGCGCATTTCGGATCGGCCAAGGCGGTGGCGCGCGCCGGGTTGGCCGATCTGAAGGCGGTCGAGGGGATCTCGGCCACGCTGGCGCAGTCGATCTATGATCATTTTCATGGCGACTGAGCGGCGCGGTCAGCCCAAAACCGCCACCAGGACCGCCGCGTAAAAGACCAGGCTCGCCGCCAGGACGAAGACATGCCAGATCGTGTTATGAAACGGCAAACGCTCCCACAGGTAAAAACCGACGCCGGCGGTATAGAGGCCCCCGCCCACTGCCATCAGCACCAGCACCGGCGTGCTGAGCGCGCCCAGCAGTGCGCCACCGGCAAGAACCCCGGCCCAACCCATCAGCAGATACAGACCCAACCCGGCCCAGCGCAGCCGATCCGGCGCGATCAGTTTGAGCGTCACGCCAGTTGCAGCCGCGACCCACAAGGCGGCGACCAATCCGTGCCCCTGACCCGAAACCAGCACAAACGCCGTGTATGTTCCGGCGATCTTGAGGTAGATTGCCGAATGATCCAGCCGTTTCAGCAACCAAGCCCGCTCGGGCTGCGGGAACAGGTTGTAAAGTGCGGAAGCGAGGATCATCAGAATCAGCGCTGCTCCGTAGATCGACACGCTGGTCACCGCAGCAGGCCCGCCATGCCACACCGCCGTCAGGACGATCAGCACCGGCACCGCCCCAAGGACCAGCACCAGACCGGAAAAATGTACAATTGCATCCGAAATATATTCGGCGCGGCTGTAGGCCGGACGGATGGTCGACTGAAATGCCATGCTTCGGATGTAGGCGAGTTGTGCGGCAGTCAAAACACGCAGATGCAGCGGCGCGCGGGTTTCTGCCGGTCGGAGCTAAATTGCCACATGGCTGGACGTACCTACCCGGTGTTCCGGCCATTCCATTGCCTGTCGGAAACGGCTATCCAGCCTGCATGCGGTTGACGATCCCGAATATGCTGACGATTCTGCGTCTGGTGGCCGCCCCCGGGGTGGTGTTTGTCTTCCTGTATTTCGCGCGCCCATGGGCTGATATGTTGGCACTGGCGCTGTTCGGCATTGCGGCTCTGACCGACTGGATTGACGGCCATCTGGCGCGCCGCTGGTCGCAGGTGACGAAGCTGGGCACAATGCTGGATCCGATCGCCGACAAGGCGATGGTGGTGATTGCCCTGCTGGTGATCGCGGTGCTGACCGGGATCGACCCGGTGCCCGGCATTGCCGGCTTCGACGCTCTGATCATTATTCCCGCTACGCTGGTGGTGTTTCGCGAGGTTTTTGTCTCGGGACTGCGAGAGTTCCTCGGCGACACCGCCGGGACTCTGAAAGTCACGCGGATCGCCAAGTGGAAAACCGCGATGCAGATGATCGCGATCTCGGTTCTTTTGGCTCAGGGGATTGCGGCACATTACTTCGGCATGTGGACCTGGGGCATGGACGCTGAAATGGCCCAGGCCGTGCTGGCGGGCGAAGTTGAGGATACTCTGGGTATCCGGCTGATGTACTACGCCAACTTCATTCTAGCCTGGGGAGGGTTGATTCTGCTGTGGCTCGCCGCGATTCTGACATTGCTGTCGGGGGCCGACTACTTCCGCAAAGCGCTGCCGTATTTGCAGGAAGAGAAATGATTGACGTCGTGTATTTCGCTTGGGTGCGCGAACGGATTGGCAAGCCGCGCGAGACAATAGAAACCGGTGCGGAGACGGTTGCGGAACTTGTCGCAGAGCTAACCGTTCGGGAAGCGCGATACGAGGCGGCCTTTGCTGACAGGTCAGCCATTCGCGTCGCGGTGGACCAGGTGCTCTCGGACTTCGACGCGCCCTTGTCCGGCGTCAGAGAAGTCGCGTTTTTCCCTCCGATGACGGGCGGCTGACATGGCCGTCAGGGTGCAAAGCGACCCTTTTGACGCCGGTGCCGAGCTGACGGTGTTCTCAAGTTCGGTTTCGGGTGCCGGGGCTGTGGTCTCGTTCACCGGCATTGTGCGCGGCGACAATGACCTGGCCGCGCTGGAAATCGAACACTACCAGGCCATGACAACCCCTGCCATCGAGGCAATTGTCGCCGAGGCCAGCACTCGCTGGTCACTCAGTGATGCGCTGGTGATCCACCGACACGGGCGGTTAGCGGTTGGTGAGGCGATCATGATGGTCGTCACGGCTGCGCCACATCGTCGGGCGGCCTTCGAGGCGGCGGATTTCCTGATGGACTACCTCAAGTCCCGCGCGCCGTTCTGGAAGAAAGAGATCGGGCCGGACGGCGAAATGTGGGTGGCGGCGAAGGGTAGTGATGAGGATGATTTGAAGCGGTGGTAAGAAATCGGAAATGATCGGTTTGGCGCTATCCTGGCTTAGCGCCGCGTCAACATCGGCCTGAAGCGGCCATTGGTTTTCACGCAACACAAGCCTTGCACTTGTCAGCCCGTGGGTTGGTGATGCGTCGGCCATTCGTGCCACTTGATGGTGAGGTTCGCCCGTCAACTCACAGAATTACGCTGCCCTCACCAGTCGCCAACCCGCCCGGACGGGCTGGCGAGTGCACAGCGCATTCGGCTCGATTCCGTGCGAGAAAGAGCCTGTGCGAACATCCACTCAGGGCCATTTCCGACACCGATCCGCCCACTGACAAACAGCGGAGATCATCGTTACATATTCGCGCGCTCGATGTAATTGCGCAGCTCATCGGTTTCGTGCCTTGCGTGCTGCAGGCCCTCGATCGCAGCCCGAAGTTCGGTCTCGGTCTGGCTTAACTGGCCCATCAGCTCTTCTTCACGCTCATTCATATAGGTGACGGCCTGATCGCGCGTTTCTTCGGCTTCCTGAAGCGCGTCTGCCATTTGATCCAGCTGCCCGACATCAGCGTTGCTGGAGCGTGACATGCGATGCACCAACCACGAGGCGAACCAGCCGACCAGAAAGGCGGCCAGCAGCACAAGGGCCGTGGTGATGATGAATTCAGTTCTGCTCATTGCCGTCTTCTGCCGTATCCGCCTGACCATCGGCAAGGGTGAATTCGATCCGGCGGTTCGCTTCGCGTCCAGCATCGGTTTCATTGCTGGCAATTGGTGCCGACTCGCCATAGCCGCGCGCTGTCAGCGACCCGGTCGGCACGCTGCGCGCCAACAGGGCGTCCAGCACCGCCTCGGCGCGGGATTGACTTAGGCCCAGGTTCAGATCCTCACCGCCCTGGCTGTCAGTATGACCGCCAATTTCCATTTGCACCGTATCGCATTCTGCAACCAGCACCGCGACGCGGTCGAGGATCTCGCGCGCGGACGGGTCAATCTCGGGGGACCCAGACGCGAATGCAATCTTGCTGTCGCCCAGAACGGCGTTGATCCGACTGACGCATTCATCCGGCGTCGGTACTGCCAGTACCGGGTCCAGCGCTTCGTCGTAATTGATGTCCAGACGGTAGGTCGCCGAAGCCCCCAGTTTATCAGACAGCAGCCTGGAAATCTCGGCCTGTGCGTCCTCGGCACCGGTCACGCCGGTTATGTCAACGAAATCAGGGGTCACCTTGACGGTTCCGGAATTCAGCAGCGACAGCGCCTCAAGCGAGGCAAGCACACGTATTGTCCAGCCGGGCGGCGTGGCCTGATCTATCCGTGTAGACGCGGCGACTTTGTCGATCCCGAACCGTGCCCTTGCGAACGAAGCTGTGGCACGCTGGGTCAGCTCATCACTCATCTTGCCGCGCATCTGCACAGCGCCGTCGGGCGCGCGTCTGGCGATGAAGTCGGCATCTTCGTCCAGCCCTTCGATCAGCTTGCTGGCATCGACTGCTGGCAGAACGACATGCAAGGTGAAGATTTCAGGCAGAGCGGATTCCAATTCGGTCGCTTCGCGTTCAAACAGTTCCGCGGCCGTGTCAGCCAGCCCGATCAACGTGACGTCGACGTCTGAGAAAGTGATCGTCCCGCCGCCGATCCGGTCGAGCGTTCCGATCCCCAAAGCGACGGCATTGCCCCAGTCGGGCGTCGGCGAACCAAGCCCAAGCGTGCAGGTTGCACGTCCGGTGAGACCGGCGGCAATTGCGGCGACCAGAATTTGCTCGCGCGCTTCTGCCGTATCCGCTGAACAGGCATCGAAGCGGGCGGTGTCACCGTCGTCAACCATCCTGAGCGTGAAGGGCGTGATAACCGGGCGCGGGGCCGAGATATCTAGCGCCAGTGTGAAACTGGTCGGGGCCCGCGCGGTTAGGTCATTTTCAAGCCGCCGTTTCAGTTCCGGGCTGTCAGCAATCGCCGTCACTGCCACGCGGTCGGAAGAAACCGATATCTTCGAGCGCGGCAATGCGTCGAGCGCGTCGATGGCGAAATCTAGCGCCGCCTCCCAGCCACGCGGGCGCGCGTAGTCGGCTATTTCCAACAGGTCCGACACTTCGGTTCCGTCTGAAATATCGCGCACTCGTTGCACGATATCTGTGCGGTCAACCTCGGCTGGGATCAATCCGATCAGAGAAATGCCGCCATCGTTGCGCAGAATCTCGATGGAGAACCGCGGGGCTGAGCCGTCTGCGCCCTCCAGCACCTGCATTTCGTCGATGATCCGCGAAGGGTCCACCACGTCGCTGGCAGCCGACATGGCGCGAAACCGTGTTACCTCGTCATCCGCAGTGCCGTGCAGGATCACCTGCATGCCATCGGCACTGACATCGACCCAGCTTAACCCCTCGGCCGCAAGGACCTCAGTGATGCTGTTGACGGATCGGGTTTCGATCACGCGTGCGGCATAGACCGCAAAGCCGAAACAGGCGATGGCGGCAGCAAAAAAGGTCAGGGCGACCGGGAGGGAAGAGATGTACTTCATATCGGCTCTGAAGGTCTTAGAGCGCAGATCGGCGCGCGGCAACTAGGCGACATTGGCCAGCACCAGAAAACCGGCAAGGATCAGCCCAGTGTCGCGGCAACGCCGGAACGTCAGCATGCAGCTTTCGGGGTCGTTCTCGTCGAGATTACGCAACAGCCATGCCATATGCCAGCCCAGTGCCCAGACGCCGCCCAACGCAAGGACCATTGGCATTGGTGCCTGCAATGGGGCCAGAGCTGCGATAGCGGCAACAGCAAGCAAGCAAAGGGTGGCCACGAGGAACCCACGAAGCCATTTACGGCTTTGGTTTCCGAACAGGCGGGCGGTGGATTTCACACCGATCAGCGCATCATCCTCAGTGTCCTGATGGGCGTAGATCGTGTCGTAAAACAGCGTCCAGGCGATGCCACCAGCGTAAAGGATCACCGCTGGCAGGGCGAGGCTGCCGGTATGTGCCGCCCAGGCCAATAGCGCGCCCCAGTTGAAAGCGAGGCCCAGAAAGACCTGCGGCCACCAGGTGAAGCGCTTGGCGAACGGGTAGATTGCGACCAGTACCAGCGACGCGAAGCCCAGTAGAATCGCGGCAGGTGGAAAGGTCAGCAGAATGGCCAGTGCAATCAGCGCCTGCAGCGCCATCCAGATCAGCGCGCCGCGAACCGACACTTGCCCTGATGGGATCGGGCGCGAGCGGGTGCGGGTGACGCTGGCATCAATGTCCCGATCCGTGATGTCGTTCCAGGTGCAGCCCGCGCCGCGCATCAGAAACGCGCCCAGCGCGCAGCCAACCGCAATCCAGGCGTCGAACAGACCGAGACGTCCGGTGGCGGCGCTTGCCAGAAGCAGACCCCACCAGCAGGGTAGCAGCAGCAGCCAGGTGCCGATGGGACGATCCGCGCGGGACAGGCGCAGGTAAGGGCGCGACCGGGTTGGCGCGAACCGATCAACCCAATTACCACCGACAGCGTCGGCGACCTCTCCGGTGGCCTCGGGTGTCGGCTCTGGCATCGGCGGTGGGGCGACCATATGTTCGCCTCCATGAAGCACGCGAAAATCAGATTGTATGTAGACCAGCCGTTGGGCGTGGGGCAATCGGTTCCGCTGTCGCAGGGCCAGGCGCGGTATCTGTTTGCGGTGATGCGGTTGGGCGTCGGTAACGCGGTGTCGCTGTTCAACGGGCGCGATGGCGAGTGGCAGGCCGAGGTGGCCGAGGCCGGCAAGCGGGGCGGCACGCTGTGTTGCATTGCACAATCCGCCGCTCAACAGGATCCACCGGACCTGTGGCTGCTGTTTGCTCCGATCAAGAAAGCGCGGACGGACTTCATCGTCGAAAAGGCCGCCGAGATGGGCGCGGCCCGGATCGTCCCTGTCCAGACGGATTTCACCAACGCCGAGCGCATTCGTCAGGACCGCCTGCAAGCCCACGCGATCGAGGCGGCGGAACAATGCGGCGGGACGTTTGTACCAGAAGTGACCGAGCTTCGCACGCTGACGAAGGTTCTTGACGGCTGGCCTTCGGAGCGCCGCCTGATGATGCCGGATGAATCTCTGGCCGGGAAGGGCGCGTCACTGGGTGCAACGCCTGGGGGACCCTGGGCAATTCTGATCGGACCGGAGGGTGGTTTTTCTGAGGGAGAGCGGGCGCGCCTGACCGGCTTGCCGTTTGTCACCCGCGTCAGCCTCGGCCCACGGATTCTGCGGGCGGACACGGCGGCCGTGGCGGCGATGACTCTGTGGCATACGGCACTGGGGGATTGGTGATGGTCGAGCCGGTTATCTGCCTTCATCTGTTTTTTGCCACCCAGAATGACCGGGCGGTGATCCTGCGGCAGGGGCCGTCGAAGGTGTTTCGGCTGATCCTGTGGCATCGCGATACCGATGTTTTTGAGGATGGCCAGTGGTTGAAGCACAAGATCTACGTTGAACGCTGCGACCTGTCACCGGACGGGCGGCATTTCATCTATTTCGCCCTGAACGGCGATTGGGGTGGTGAGACCAAGGGCAGCTATACCGCGCTGTCGCGCCCGCCGTATTTCACGGCCCTTTCGCTGTTCCCGGAAGGCGACACCTGGGGCGGTGGCGGGCGGTTCCTCAGCAATCGTCACTACGTCGCTTCGGGTGGCCACGATATCCTTGGGCGGGACGATGGGTTGGACCGATTGTTTCACGTGGAACAGAATAACAAGGGGTTAACGGAGCTGGCGCGGATTGATGGGCGGCGGGTCGGGCTGAGCGATGCGTGGCAGGCGCGGCTTGACAGTGCTGAGCCGGAGAGCGTGACACATGCGTGCGACCGCTATGACTCGCAAGGCGGTATCCTCTATCGTCGGAACCGGGATGAGATGACCCTGATCCGCGATTTCACTGATATGTCGTTCGAACCTATTCGGGCGCCTTATGACTGGCGTGATACAACAGGTGGCCAGACCGGGGCTGAGCCGTGGCACCCGCTGGGCACCGGGTCGTCCCGGTGACCGGATTCATCCGACCCGAACTGCGCGCTGCAATCGTGCAATGGCGCGAGGCGCTGGTCGGCTTGGCCATATTGGCGCTGGGTCTGTGGTGGGCGCTGACTGGCCTTGGGGCGCTGGCACTGCTGGGCTGGGTGTTGGTGATTGGCGGCGCAGCCCTGGCGTTGACGGGGGCACAGCGGGCGCGGTTTCGCACCGGGCAAGGTGGCCCCGGCGTGGTGGCGGTTGACGAACGCCAACTGAGCTATTTCGGCCCGCTGGAAGGCGGCGTGATGGACGTCGAAAACCTGCGCTTGCTGGAGCTGGAACCCGATGCCCGCCCCGCTCCGCATTGGGTGCTTACCGACATAACCGGAGCGCGGCTGCATATCCCGACGACGGCTGAGGGAGCGGACGCGTTGTTTGACGTCTTCGCGACGCTACCTGGGATCAGGACCGAAGCGATGCTGGCACAGCTTGGACGCGCCCCGGATCAACGGGTCACGATCTGGGAACGGGTGCCGCCGCAGTTGCATTAGGGGGTTTGTTTCTGGACGGTTGCCGTAGGTTGGATTGGCTGGAAGCGGACAATCGAAGTGAGTGTCCTCTGTGCACGGAATCAAGGCGCATGAGCCGTGCACTCGCCAGCCCGTCCGGGCGGGTTGGCGATTAAGAGAGGCAAGCGTTTCCTTCATATTGGACGGGAACACGCAATCATCCAAGTGCCCCGAACCAGCGTCGGATCACCAACCCACGGGCTGACAAGCGCACGGCTCATGCGGCGTTTGTTTCTACGTCACTTGCTGGCCAAATCTGCTCCCGACCGCGCGTTTTTCCATATTCGGCCGGTAAGCATTGGTCCGGCGCACATCCCGGCTTTTCCGCGCTCACGCATTGACACCCGGGGGCGGCTCGCTCAGATGAATCCGACCTCAACGCGTTAACCGAAAGGCCGCGCCTCATGTCCATTCCCCAGTCCGGTGGCGGTCCGATTGAGCACCACGACCAACTTGCCCAGTACCTCTCCGATGGCTGCAAGCCCAAGGAGGATTGGCGGATCGGGACCGAGCACGAAAAGTTCGGCTATTGCAAGGACACGCTGCTGCCGCTTCCTTATGAGGGCGATCGGTCGGTCCGGGCGGTTCTGGAGGGGCTGCGCGACCGCTTCAACTGGTCGCCGGTCATGGAAGGCGCGTATATCGTCGGGCTGGAAAAGGACGGCGCGAACGTCAGCCTGGAACCGGGCGGGCAGTTGGAACTGTCCGGTGCCCCGCTTGAGACGATCCACGAGACTTGCGACGAAGTGAACAGCCATCTGGCCGAGGTGAAGTCGGTCGCGGATGAGATTGGCGTGCGTTTCATCGGCCTCGGCGCGGCCCCGGAATGGTCGCATGAGCAAATGGATCTGATGCCCAAGGGTCGCTACAAGCTGATGAACGACTACATGCAGCGCGTTGGCACCCATGGCACGCAGATGATGCGGCGGACTTGCACGGTTCAGGTGAACCTCGATTTTTCGTCCGAGGCGGACATGGTGCAGAAGCTGCGCGTGGCGATTGCCCTGCAGCCTGTCGCTACGGCGCTGTTTGCGAATTCTCCGTTCTTCGATGGCAAGCTGAATGGTCACAAAAGCTGGCGCTCGCGGATCTGGCGCGGGCTGGACCCGGATCGCACCGGCATGGTGCCGTTCGTCTTCGATGAAGGCTTCGGGTTTGAGGGCTGGGTGCAATACGCCCTCGATGTACCGATGTATTTCGTCTACCGCGACGGGCAATATATCGACGCGCTTGGCATGTCGTTCCGGGATTTCCTGAAGGGCGAATTGCCTGCGCTGCCGGGTGAAACGCCGACGCTGTCCGACTGGGCTGACCATCTGACAACGTTGTTTCCAGAGGCGCGGATCAAACAATTCATCGAAATGCGTGGGGCGGATGGTGGTCCGTGGCGGCGGTTGTGTGCGTTGCCGGCACTGTGGGTTGGTCTTTGCTACGATCAGAGCGCCCTCGACGCGGCCTGGGATCTGGTGAAGGATTGGGACGCAGAAACGCGCGAGGCTTGGCGCGTCGAAGCCTCGGTCCACGGACTTCAGGCCGAGGTCGGCGGACGTTCGATGCATGATCTGGCACGAGAGGTTGTCACGATTGCCGAGACCGGATTGGCCACCCGCGCCCGCCCGGGTGCTGGAGGCCTGATCCCGGACGAAACACATTTCCTGAATGCACTGAAGGAAAGCCTGGATACCGGGAAGACCGCAGCGGATGAGTTGCTGGACCGGTATCACGGCGATTGGAACGGCGACATCGGCCGGGTGTATGAAGAGTATAGTTATTGACTTTCAAACAATTGCAGGCACAGTTCTGATAATCGAACTTTATTTGGTGGTGCCACTATGCGAAACTTCTTTATTAATTCTCTGGAAATGCTTGCAGCTGTTATTGCCGTCCTTGGGTTGATTGCAGTTGTTGTGGGTGGATTTGGTGTCATGTTTTCGGCGCAAGGTGGGTTTGGAGCAGGACTCCTCTTTCTAATTGGCGGCTTCATTTATCTCGTCATGATGGTCGGTTTCCTATATTTGGTCTTGGGCATCCACGACAATACTCGCCGCACCGCTGAGGCGGTTGAACGACTGGCAAACAACTAGTCTCGCGTGGGGCTCGTTTTGGATCGCAGAACAACAGGAACATTGCTTATTCGAGTCGATTCAGCATCTGGCGGATTGGAAGGCTTTCGTTCCTTAGGATCAAGCCCGAATTTATTCGGGCCAACAGTTCCTGGGAAAATTAACCAACAGAGGACTAATATCCAGCCTATCATTGGCACGAAAACGAGCATGTACCACCAGCCGGTTTGATCCATATCATGCAGCCGCCTGACACTCACAGCGATAGTCGGCAGCATTACCGCAATCAAATATATAATCACTAGGACGCCGTAGTTTTCGAATTGGACATCAAAAACAATTGAGTCGATGATGGATAACGCCACCACGCAGGCAGCGCTGAATAAAAAGAACCACCAATATTCTGAACGACCAGCACGGCCTTCAAACACTGCGTATTTTTTGAAGCAAGTCTTGATGGCCTGACCAAAGCCCAAGGCTTTATCCCTTCTTGCCGATCCGCGGTTCAGTCCCGGCGACGATCCTGCGAATGTTCTCAGAATGCCTCAGCCAGACCAATGCGCCAAGCAGGGCTGCCAGCACGGTCATTTCAGGCTGACCCAAAAGCCACAGCCAGATCGGAGCAGTGGCTGCCGCGATCAGTGCGGATAGCGACGAAATTCGAAACAACACCGCTACCATCAGCCACGAGAGACAGGCGGCCAGGCCTCCGAAAAATGACAACGCCAGAAGTGTTCCGAGGAACGTCGCGACCCCCTTTCCGCCTCGAAAGCTAAGGTAGATCGGGTAGATGTGGCCGAGGAAGGCGAACAACCCGGCAAGTTGCGCGGCATCCTCACCCACCGCGAAGCGGGCGACAAGAACGGCAATCGCGCCTTTTCCGGCATCCAGAACCAGCGTCAAAAACGCGGCCAGCTTGTTGCCGGTGCGCAGCATATTGGTGGCTCCGATATTGCCAGACCCGATGGTACGCAGATCACCCAACCCAAACAGGCGCGCAATCACGATGCCGAACGGAACCGAGCCCAGCAGGTAGGCGGCAAGCGCGACCAGCGCCAGAGCGGCCGGAGCAGAGTCAAAGGTCGGCATGATCATCCGAGAATGGAAAAACCTGCGCGCCGTTGACCCAGGTGCCTTTTACCCGACCTTGCATCCGCGCCTCGTCAAATGGTGTGTTCTTCGACTTTGATTGCAGCGTGAAACGGTCCAACACGAAGGGCGCGTCCGGGTCGAACAGTACCAGATCGGCAGGCGCGCCGGGGGTAAGCGACCCTCCGGAAAGCCCTAATCGTTTCGCCGGATTGGCCGACAAAGCGCGGAACAGTTGCGGCAGGCTGAGTGCGCCGGCGTGGTAGAGTCGCATCGACGCTGGCAGCAGGGTCTCCAAAGCCACCGCGCCGCTTGCAGCCTCCTCGAATGGCAGGCGCTTGCTTTCCTCGTCCTGAGGCGTGTGCATCGAGCTGATGATGTCGATCAGACCGGAAGCAACAGCCTCAACCAGGGCGAGGCGGTCATCCTCGGAGCGCAGCGGCGGCTTTAGTTTGAAAAAGGTGCGGTAGTCGCCGACGTCCAGCTCGTTCAAGGTCAGGTGGTGGATGTTGACCCCGGCGCTGACGTTCAGACCGGCGGATTTGGCCCGCTCCAACGCGGGCAGAGCGGCGGCCGAAGACAGGTTGTCGGCGTGATATGCAGCACCGGTCATTTCAACCATCGCCAGATCGCGCTCTAGCCCCAGGCGTTCTGCCATTGGCGACACAGCAGGCAGGCCGCGCAGCGAGGCGAATTTGCCGGATGTTGCTGCCGCGCCGCGGCTCAGGCCGGGATCCTGCGGATGGGCGATGACCAGTGCGTCAAGGGATTGTGCATAGGTCAGGGCGCGGGCGAACACCTTGGTGTCGGTGATCACCCGGTCGCAATCGGTGAAGGCGACGGCGCCCGCGTCCGAGAGGAACCCAACCTCGACCATCTCGCGCCCGTCCCGGCCCTTTGTCAGCGCAGCCATATGGGCGACGCGAACCGGGGCGGTTTCGCGTGCACGACGGGTGACGAACTCCAGAACCTCCGGCGTGTCGATGGCCGGATCGGTGTCAGGACGGGTGACCATCGTGGTCACGCCCCCCGCAGCAGCGGCGCGTCCGGCGGTGCGGTAACTTTCCTTGTGACGCTCGCCGGGTTCTGAAACTTTGACGCCCACATCAATGATGCCGGGTGCCAGGCACAATCCCGCGCAGTCGATGACGACTGCATCATCCGGGGCTTCATTGGCAATGACCCCGCCGACCACACAGAGATCGCCGACGCCGGTGTCGTCGTGGTCTGGGTCGATCAGCTGCGCGCCACGAAAAATCGTGGCACTCATACACTGTCTTTCTGAATGAACCGCATCATCTTATGGACCCGCCGTGCGTCACCGATCATTTCGAAACCGGCGCGGCGATTGCGACCACGTTGACGGTTTCCGGAGAACCATATCGTGCCCAGACCGCCACGTCGCTCCTGAAACTCCAGGCGTGTTGTGGCGTCGATCGGATGCTCGGCCAGGTTGCGTCCCAGCAAATGGCGCGCGATGAAAGCACGCCGGTCGGTGAGGGTGTACCAGGTCCTACGGCGGCGCAGCGTGTCCCACAGATATTGTCCAACCAGCATATAAACTCCGACAAGAACGAATGGCAGTGCGAGGGCCGGTAGAATCCAATGCCACACTCCCTCGCCGACCGTCATTTCGAAGGTCACATTCGCGAAAAACAGTGCGAATGCCATCAAAAACGCGCCCTGAATCGAAGTTGCAAGTGATGACAAGCGAATGCGCAGGCGCCCGTCCGGGCGGCCCTGCCACAGAATGCGCTCGTCATCATCCAGATGACCAGTCCAACCGGAAAGGGCGGGTATCAAAGTGTCGCTTCGAATGTTCATCGCTTCGGTAATTGGCCTGTCCCGGTTCCAACCGTTTTGTTCAGCGGTCAGATAAATGCTGCATCACACCTGCTGATTCTACCATAGGTTGAAAAAACGAGTCCCGGGAATCTTACGAAAGTGTCACAGTTTTGCCCCCCGGCCCCAATTGAGTGCCACAAGCGCGCGCCGATTCGCTATGGCTTTTCGCTGATCGGATCGACTTTCTTCGCCATACCGGCTTGAATCCGCCGCATCAGAGAATAGACCTCTACCGCGTCTGGGATCCGGACAAACCCAACGGGCACGTTTTGCGTTCCGTTTTTGGAGCGCCGAACCTCGCGCGCGAAGAAAATTGAGGGCAGGTCGCGCTCCTCCAGCGTCAACACTGTCTGAGGTGTGATCGGATAGGACTTCAAGCGGCGCCCGACGATCGGCAAGTTGGTCGCGATGAAGGCTCTTCGATCCGACAACGAATAGAACGTGCGTCGCCGCTTGAATGTGCCCCAGAACAGGCTGCCAAGGATCAGGCTAACCCCGACCGAGAAATGGATCAGGCCGAACATCCAGAAACCACCGCCGGCGCGCGACGCCATGACCATCCAGAACAGGGCGAAGGCTGCAAAGGCCGCGCCGAAGGCCGTCAGCGCCAGATTGCGTGCGCGGAAATGGAACCCAGGATCAGGTGCGCCCTGCCAGAGAATTTCTTCGCCCGGGTCAAGCAAACCGTCCCATCCGGCAGGCACGGTCACACCATCACCCCCTCAGCCTCCGCGGCCACATTCCGCGCCAACAGATCCATCGCGGCCATGCGCACGGCGACACCCATCTCGACCTGCTCCTGGATGACGCTGCGGTTGATGTCGTCGGCCAGGGTGCCGTCAATTTCGACCCCGCGATTCATTGGCCCCGGATGCATGACGATGGCGTCCGGCTTGGCGGCGCGCAGTTTGGCCGGGTCGAGACCGAAGCGGTGATAATACTCGCGTTCCGATGGGATGAAGCCGCCATCCATGCGTTCTTTCTGTAGCCTCAGCATCATCACCACGTCGGCATCCGCCAGACCGGCAGACATGTCGTCGGTAACCTCGACCCCCCAGTCGGCAGCCCCGGAGGGGATCAGGGTTGGCGGGCCGACAAGCCGCACCCGATTTTCCATCTTTCCCAGCAGCAGGATGTTGGAGCGCGCAACGCGGGAATGGGCAATATCGCCGCATATCGCAATCGTCAGCCTGTGCAGTCGTCCCTTGGCGCGCCGGATCGTCAGCGCGTCCAGCAAGGCCTGCGTCGGATGCTCGTGCCGCCCGTCGCCCGCATTCAGCACCGCGCAGTTCACCTTTTCGGCCAGCAGGTTCACCGCGCCCGATTGCGGATGCCGCACCACCAGCAGATCAGGGTGCATCGCGTTCAGAGTCAGCGCCGTATCGATTAGTGTCTCGCCTTTTTTGATCGAGCTTGCCTGCATCGCCATGTTCATCACATGCGCGCCAAGGCGCAGGCCAGCGATCTCGAAACTTGCCTGGGTGCGGGTGGAGTTTTCGAAGAACATGTTGATCTGCGTCTTGCCCGCCAGCGCTTGTCCGGATTTCCGGTCGGACCGGTTCAGGTCGACATACTGGTCCGAGACATCAAGGAGGGTGCGAATCTCGTCCGGACTGAGGGGTTCGATGCCCAGCAGGTGGCGTTTGGCAAAAGTCATCGGCGGCCCTTCCCGGTTTTGTCGGCTTATAGGAAGCGCTGCGCCACCGGGCAAGCATAGGGCCCATTTACGCTCGCCGCCGGGCGGCATAGCTTGGCGGCTATGGATGGCAGTGATCCCCACGCGTTGAAGGCCCTGTTGGATTGGCAGGCGGAGCTGGGCGCGGATGAACCGATCGGTGATGTGCCGGTCGATTGCTATGCTTTGCCTGACAAGCTGGGAAGACCGGAGACGCCCGCGCTCGAGGTGAAACCCGGCGCCGCCCGTGGTGTTTCGCGACCTGAGAAACCGGATGCTGGACGTTTTATCGACGCGGCCCGAATAGCGGCGGAAGGCGCTGAGGATTTGGCCGCGCTGAAGGTGGCGGTCGCGGCATTCGAGGGATGCGAGTTGAAGCGTGGCGCAAAGACGACCGTGTTTGCAGACGGAAACCCGGCGGCGCGGGTGATGGTGATTGGCGAAGCTCCGGGCCGGGACGAGGACGCCGCCGGTCTGCCCTTTGTGGGGACGGCGGGGCGATTGCTGGACAAGATGTTCGCGGCCATCGGCAAGGCGCGGACGGACGAAACTGCGGAAAACAGTCTCTATATAACCAACGTTCTGCCCTGGAGACCGCCGCAGAACCGCACGCCGACGCCGGAAGAGATTGCGATGTTGAAGCCGTTCCTCGAACGGCATGTGGCGCTGGCGAATCCGGACGTGTTGGTCATCATGGGCAATGTCGCGTGTTCCGCGATCCTGGGAAAAACCGGCGTCACCCGGCTGCGTGGCAATTGGGCCGAGGCGATGGGCCGCCCGACCCTGCCGATGTTCCACCCCGCCTACCTGCTGCGCACTCCGGCGGCCAAGCGTGAAGCCTGGGCGGATTTGCTGAGTTTGCAGGCGAGGGTGAGGGGATGACTGACTTCCTCCCCACCCGCATCGCGGTCCTGACGGTCAGCGATACCCGCACCGAAGCGGACGACCGGTCCGGCGACACCCTCGTCCAGCGGTTGACCGGGGCGGGACATATTCTTGCGGCTCGCATGATCCTTCCAGACGACCGCCCCACCATTGCTGATCAGCTGCGAGCTTGGTGTGCAGACCCGGATATCGACGTGGTGCTGTCCACAGGCGGCACCGGGTTGACCGGGCGGGATGTGACGGTGGAGGCGCACCGGGATGTCTATGAAAAGGAAATCGACGCTTTCGGCACCGTCTTCACCATCGTCTCGATGAAGAAAATCGGCACGTCGGCGGTACAGTCGCGTGCCACGGGCGGGGTGGCGAATGGGACCTATCTGTTTGCGCTGCCGGGCTCTCCGGGGGCGTGCAAGGATGCCTGGGACGAGATTCTGGCGCCGCAACTGGATCTGACCCACAAGCCCTGCAACTTTGTGGAAATAATGCCGAGATTGGATGAACATCTGCGACGTAAATAACCCCGCCGCACGTATCACCAATGTGTCTTGGCGTTCTTTGCGCCGCGCCCTAGATTAACAAAGTGGTCCGATACGCCGTGGCCGCGATTAATGGGACCTTGATCCATGCGATTTCTTCGCCGCTCGCTAGTTGGTATCGTGCTGCTGGCCGTCACCGTCGCACTGATCGCGCTGGCCGGAGACATGGTGCGCGGGGCGCTGAAGACCCGGTTTGCCGACGATCCGCGCCCACGTGAGGCGCGCGAGCGGGTGTTCGCCGCGAATGTGATAGCAGTTGAGCCGGGCGAGATTACACCTGTGCTGAACACCTTCGGGGAAATCCGCAGCCGCCGCTCGCTGGAGCTGCGTGCAACGTCGGGTGGGACGGTGATCGAACTGGGCGAGGGCGTTGAAGAGGGCGGCGCGGTCGCTGCCGGTGATCTTTTGGTTCGGATTGATCCGGTGGATGCGCAAGCTGCGCTGGATGTGGCCCGCGCTGACCGGTCCGAAGCCGAAGCAGAAGCCCGCGATGCCGCTCGCGCTTTGGAGTTGGCCGAGGCGGATGTGGATGCGGCCCGACAACAGGCGACCTTGCGCAAACAGGCTCTGATCCGGCAGGAGGACCTTCGCGGGCGTGGTGTCGGTACCGAAGCAGCGGTTGAGACAGCGGCTCTGGCGGCGGCCTCTGCCGAGCAATCCATCTTGTCGCGCAGGCAGGCGCTGGCCACCGCCCAGACCAGAATTGATCAAGCTGAACTGCGGCTTGACCGGGTGGCGATTGCACTGGCCGAGGCCGAACGCAGGTTGGCTGATACTGAAATACGGGCGGAATTCACAGGGGTGCTCAGCGACGTCAGCGTGGTTCAGGGCGGGCTGGTGGCGAACAACGAACGTCTCGCCAGCCTAATCGACCCGGACGCGCTTGAGGTCGCGTTTCGAGTTTCAACCCCGCAGTATTCGCGGCTGCTGGACAACGGCGTGCTGCGCCGGGCCGAAGTCTCGGTGTCGCTGGATGTGGCCGGGGTCGACCTGATCGCTACTGGCCAGATCAGTCGTGAAAGCGCCGCTGTGGGGGCCGGGCAGACCGGACGGCAACTGTTCGCGCAGATCGACCGGATGGGTGGCTTTCGCCCCGGTGATTTTGTGACCGTTCGGGTGGAAGAACCTCCTTTGCGCGGCGTTGCGCGGCTGCCCGCTTCGGCAGTTGATGCAGGCGGGACTGTGCTGGCGCTAGGTGACGACGACCGCCTGGAGGCTATCGAAGCCCCAATTCTGCGCCGTCAGGGCGATGACGTTCTGGTGCACGCCCGCGCGTTGGCCGGGCGCGAAGTGGTGGCCGAACGCTCTCCACTTCTGGGGGTAGGAATAAAGATCCGTCCTATCCGTGAGGGCGGAGGCACAACGCCGGAAGAACCCGCAATGGTCGAGCTGACGGACGAACGTCGCGCCAAGTTGATCGCCTTTGTTGAAGGCAATCAAAGGATGCCAACCGAAGCAAAGGAGCGGGTCTTGTCGCAGTTGGCCGAACCACAGGTTCCGGCCCGCGTTGTTGAACGCATCGAATCCCGGATGGGGGGATAGGGCCATGGCGATGCGGCGGCTAGATGGTACGGGTGGTATCCTCAGTTACTTCGCGCGCCACCGCACTGCCGCCAACTTGCTGCTCGTGGTGATGATGGTGTTGGGGCTGACAGCCTTGCCGCAAATGCGCAGCCAATTCTTCCCAGATGTCATTATCGACGACGTCACTGTCAGCATTAGCTGGGACGGTGCTGGCGCGGACGATGTGGATGCCGCAATTGTGCAGTTGATGGAACCCGCTCTGCTGACGGTTGAGGGGGTTGAAAGCTCAACTGCGCGGTCGCGAGAAGGGTCCGCATCGATCACGCTGGAGTTCGAGCCCGGTTGGGATATGGCGCGCGCCGCTGACGACGTGCAGGCCGCCGTCGATGCCGTGTCAAACCTGCCCGAAGATGCCGACGACCCTCAGGTGCGTCGCGGGGCGTGGCGCGACCGGGTCACCGATGTTGTGATCACAGGACCTGTTGGCGTCGATCAACTGGGTCGATTCGCCGATGAGTTTGTCGCCCGGTTGTTCGCAGAAGGTGTCACCCGCACCACAATCCGGGGCGTTGCGGCCCCTGAGGTGATCGTTGAAGTCCCCTCGATCAGCCTGATCCGGCATGACATCACCATGGCTCAGATTGCGGCTGCCGTCGCTTCCGAGGCAGAAGGCGACCCGGCTGGCGACGTCGCAGGCACGGCGCGGGTGCGCACCGGTGTCGCCAAACGCACCTCGACTCAGATTGCAGATATCGTCCTGCGTTCGAACCCGGATGGGTCGAAGCTGAGGATCGGCGATGTCGCAACCGTCCGCAGCGAAGGCATTGACCGCGACCGCGCCTATTTCGTCGGCCCTGACCCAGCAATCTCTGTCCGGGTGGATCGCACTGACCGGGGCGATGCCATCGCCATGCAGCGCCAGGTTGAGGTTGTTGCCGCCGACATGGCGCTTACCCTGCCCGCCGACGTGAAGATCGACCTGATCCGCACACGGGCCGAGGCAATCACCGGGCGGCTGAAATTGCTGCTGGACAACGGTGCGCTGGGCCTGGCGCTGGTCGTCGGGTTGCTGTTCCTGTTCCTGAATGCGCGTACGGCTTTCTGGGTCGCGGCGGGAATTCCGGTTGCTATGACGGCGACTTTCGCGCTGATGTTCGCATTCGGGCTGACGATCAACATGATCTCACTCTTTGCGCTGATTATTACGCTGGGGATCGTGGTGGACGATGCGATTGTGGTGGGCGAGCACGCGGATTTCCGCGTTCGCCGGTTGCGCGAAGACCCGACCACGGCTGCAGAGAACGCCGCGCGACGGATGTTTCCACCGGTATTCTCGGCCACGCTGACCACTATCATCGCGTTCTTCGGCCTCGTCGCGGTCGGGGGGCGGTTCGGAGACCTGATCAAGGATATCCCGTTTACGGTGATTGTGGTGCTGATCGCTTCCCTCGCCGAGTGCTTCCTGATTCTGCCAAACCACATGGCGCATGCGTTGAAGCATTCAGCGAAAGAGCATTGGTATGACCTCCCAAGTCGGGTCGTAAACCGGGGCTTTTCCTGGGTACGCGACCATCTGTTCCGCCCGCTGATGGCCGGGGTGATCTGGACGCGCTATCCGGTTTTCGCCGGGGTGATCCTGATCCTTGCCAACCAGGTGTCGATCTTCATTCGCGGAGACGTGCAGTGGCGGTTCTTCAATGCGCCGGAACGCGGCTCGGTCTCGGGCAATTTCGCGATGACCGAAGGTGCGACCAGGGCCGATACACTGGCCATGATGCGCACGTTGCAGGAAGCGGTCGAGGAGTTGGGCGCGAAATATGAGGCCGAGCATGGCCGCAATCCGCTGGACTATGTCATCGCCGAAATTGGTGGCACCACCGGGCGTGGGCTGTCCGGGGTGGACACCAAGGATGCCTCGCTGCTTGGCTCGGTCGCGATAGAGCTGATCGACGCCGATCTGCGGCCTTATTCGTCCTTCGCTTTTGTGGCTGAGCTTCAGGATGCCGTGCCGCGCCATCCGCTTCTGGAGACCATCAGCTTTCGCGGCTGGCGATCCGGACCCGGCGGCGATGCGCTGGACGTCGAGCTGTTTGGTTCGTCCGCCGAGGTCCTCAAAGCCGCTGCTGAAGACCTGAAAACCACTGTATCGCAGTTTCCCGAGGTTTCGGCGGTCGAGGACAGTCTTGCGTTTGACAAGGAGGAGCTGATCCTTGACCTGACCCCGCAAGGGTTGGCGCTGGGCATCACTATTGACGATCTTGGCCGGGTGCTGAGGAACCGATTGAACGGGATCGAAGCAGCAACCTTTCCGGATGGCACCCGCTCGGCCAGCATCCGAGTGGAATTGCCCGAAGGTGAGTTGACAGCCGACTTCCTCGACCGGACGCAGGTGCGTACCGGGTCGGGGACCTATGTGAACCTCGCCGATATCGTTTCGGTGCAGACCCGCGCGGGGTTTTCGACCGTACGGCGGGAAAACGGGCTGCGTGTCGTCTCGGTGACAGGCGACGTGTCCGAGGATGATCCGGCGCGGGCTCAGGCGATCACAGAGGCACTTCAAGAGACTATTCTGCCGAAACTCGAGGAAGATTTCGGCGTTGTGACGCGGCTGGGAGGGTTGGCAGAGCAAGAGAACCGGTTCCTCAGCGACGCCCTTACCGGACTGACCCTGTGCCTGGCGGGCATTTATCTGGTGTTGGGTTGGATTTTCTCTAGCTGGACGCGGCCCATGGTTGTGATGGCGATCATCCCATTCGGGCTGATTGGCACGATCTATGGCCATGTTGCCTGGGAGGTTCCTCTGAGCATGTTCACGGTTGTCGGCCTGATCGGAATGACGGGCATCATCATCAACGACTCGATCGTGCTGGTGACCACGATTGACGAATACGCAGAAGAACGTGGTTTGTTTCCCGCGATCATCGACGGGGCGGCAGACCGGCTGCGTCCGGTGCTGTTGACCACGCTCACCACGGTGCTGGGGCTTGCGCCGCTACTGTTTGAACGCTCGCAGCAAGCGCAGTTCCTGAAGCCGACCGTGATAACGCTGGTTTACGGGTTGGGTTTTGGGATGGTGCTAGTCCTTTTGGTCGTGCCGTCGCTTCTGGCAATGCAGCATGACGTCCGTCGGCAGTTGCAATCGGCGCGCCGTGCTTTGCGGGGGCAGACCGGATTGGCTGGCACGGCCGCGAAGGGGGCGGCGGTTCTGGCCGCTGCATGGTTTGCGGTGACGCTTGGTTGGACGCTTGTGACAGGGGTACTGCCCGATCCCCTGAACGCATATGTTTCGGCTGACGGACCGGTGCTGCCGATGGCAGCTGCGCTATTCGTTGTTGGGACAATCGTACTTGTGCTTGCCGTATATCTGATCGCAGCGCTGTTTTTCGCCGCCACCCATCGACGCGCGACCTGACACAGACCGAAATTGTGCGCCAAATCTTCTGTGGTATCGTTGCCGGAAGGCTCAGCCGCAGCCGCGGATATCGACCGCTTGTCCGTCGCCAATAACGGTTATGCGAATGTCCGACCGGTTGACTGCGAAGGCTGCTTTTTCAGTTGGAACCAGCTCAGCCTCGGTTGTGATCACGCTTCCCTCGCGCACAGTCGCGCCGCCCGAAATCCAGACTGAGGGGTCCGGCAGTTCGACAACCGCCAGTTCGTCTGCGCCCAATATGGGCATGGTGACGCTGGCGCGCAGGCTGAGACCGTCGCGGGTTGGACTGAGCACACACTCCACCGCCGTGACGCCGCCTTGCTTTCGCCCGGAAGGGCGGTTCTTGAGCGCCCGATCAATTCCCGGATGCGGCGCACTGGCGGCTTCGGTCAGATCAATCGCAAACGGCAGAGTGACGGGGACGCAAACTTCTTCGCAAGCACCGAAGGTCATTTCGCCACTCAGTCGGATTGGGCCACTGGATTTCGCAACGACCTCGACCGGCAGAATCAGGCTGTCTTCGTACCCGATTGATCGATATCCGTTGGAGCGGAAGGTTTCAGGCACCGGCCAGTGCATGCTGACGGCGGCGACATTGTCAGACCCGCGCCACGAAAACTGAGGTGGGATGCCAACCTCACCCGGCGTACGCCAGTAGGTGTGCCAGCCCGGCCGCATGGTGATTTGCAGCGCAGCCATATGATTCCCGTCGGCCATCCGCCAGCCGTGCACGGTATCCAGGCGCGCCACATCCGACCCGGACTGAGACAAAACAGGCATGGCCGGCAGAAGTGCCAATGCGGCTGCGAGAAGTGATCGTTTCAACATGCCTGACAGATGGGGTGGCGAGCGATGAAATGGAAATCACTTTGTGGTCAACCGCACCTTGCGCGAATCTGACGACTCTTGCAGGATTGTCGGATGCCCGGATTCTCAAATAGTGACCTCACGGGTCAATTGCTGATCGCAATGCCCGGTATGGGCGACCCGAGATTTGAGCGCTCGGTCGTCTATATTTGCGCCCATTCGGACGAGGGCTCGATGGGGTTGATCGTCAATAAGCCAACACCGGAACTGCCGTTTGAGGCATTGCTGAAACAGCTTGAGATCGACGTCGGCCCGGCGGCACGACAAATTCGGGTGCATTTTGGTGGACCGGTGGAAAACGGTCGCGGTTTTGTGCTGCATAGCGGGGATTATGACGGCAATGACTCGACCCTGAAGGTTGATGACGTCTTCGGCATGACGGCGACGCTGGATATTCTGGAGGATTTGGCGCGGGGTGAAGGCCCGGATCAGGCGTTGTTGGCGCTGGGCTATGCCGGATGGGGGCCGGGGCAGCTGGAGGATGAGATTATCCAGAACGGCTGGCTGACAGCCGAGGCGGCCGAATCGCTGGTATTTGCGCCTGATGATGGCACGAAATGGGCCGGTGCATTGAAGTCGCTGGGGATTGATCCCCTGACCCTGTCGGCAGCAGCGGGGCGGGCCTGAGTTTCGATCTACCATCGACGAGATCGGGGGCTGGCAGAGGTTGGAGCCTCTGGTGCGGATGTTTTTGAACCAATGATGTCAGGAGGTGCGCGGTGCGGCAGCCCGGTGCAGACGATCGTTGATGGCGCGGCCAAGGCCAGTGCCGGGAATCGGAGCGACGGCGATGTGCGTAACGCCGTCAGCGTCCATCTGGCGGAGAATGCGAAAGAGATTGGCGGCAGCTTCCGTCAGGTCGCCACTGGCCGAAAGCGTGACGTTGCCCCGAACATCACCAAAGCCGATCAAGACCTCTCCGGCGCGGGCCGCGGTGGCATTTAGACGTAATCGTCCCTTCGGAGCGTAGTGGGATGCGAGTTGTCCCGGTGCGGTCGGGGCATCGCTCTGGGAGGCTTCCTTGAGGTGAGTGCCGAGACAGGTTTCGATTGCCTCGGTTGGCAGCCCACCGGGGCGTAATAGGGTCGGTTCTTCGCTGAGACCGATGATCGTTGACTCCAATCCGACGTCACATGGACCGCCGTCCAAAACAGCGGCAATGCGACCCGCCAGTCCGTCTAATACGTGGTCTGCTGTGGTCGGGCTGACCCGGCCGGAGGGATTTGCCGATGGCGCTGCAACTGGCACTCCTGCCGCGCTCAACAGTTCCTGCGCTAGTGCGTGGGCCGGAATCCGTACGGCCAACGTATCAAGACCAGCGGTGACTAGCGGCGAGACGCCGCCGCCGGGCTTCATTGGCAAAACCAGCGTCAGTGGGCCGGGCCAGAATGCGGCGGCTAGGCGCTTGGCGGCGTCGTTGAAGTTGACCAGCTCCCGTGCGGCATCCGTGTTGGCAACATGTGCGATCAGTGGATTGAACGTCGGTCGGTCCTTTGCGGCGAAGACGCCAGCCACCGCTCGGTCATTCAGCGCGTCTGCACCAAGCCCATAGACAGTCTCGGTTGGAAAGGCGACGCAAGCGCCCTCGCGCAGCAGCTCTGCAGCGCGCGCGATACCGTCCTGATCCGGTTGCAGCCGTTCCGTCACCGATTTGCCCCACTGACGCAGCGTTTCGGGTTGCCGAGACTGCCTGCGCAGACCATCCTCAGCACGTTGAAACCACGCGATTATCCGACCCGTACAGGCTTGCCAAGCCGTGCGCATGTATTGAAGGACCACATCTGCCCATGACTTATCGCGCCCCGCTTGCCGACATGCAGTTCATGCTGGATCACGTCGTCGATTACGCCAGCGTCACCCGCACCGACCGGTTTTCTGAGGCTGGGGGCGAGATGGCGACGTCGATTCTGACGGAGGCAGCGCGGATGTGCGACGAGGTTCTCGCCCCGCTACAGCGCAGTGGTGATCTGCACCCGGCGCATTTGGATAACGGTGTCGTGCGCACGTCGCCGGGCTTTGCTGAAGGGTACCGAGCGATTGCCGAGGGCGGCTGGATCGGCATGGCCGCGCCGGAAAGCGCAGGCGGGATGGCGTTGCCGCAGACACTGACCACCCTGGTCAACGAAATGATGGCAGGCGCATGTCTGTCGCTTCAACTGAATCCGCTGATGACTCAAGGACAAATTGAAGCGCTCGAACACCACGCGAGTGATGCGATCAAGGCTCTGTATCTGCCCAAATTGACGTCTGGCGCGTGGTGCGGAACGATGAACCTGACCGAGCCGCAGGCAGGCAGTGACGTCGGCGCGCTGAAGACCAAGGCCGAGGATGCTGGCGACGGGACCTATCGGGTTACCGGGCAGAAGATTTACATTTCCTGGGCCGATAACGACTTTACCGAGAACGTGTGCCACCTGGTGCTGGCGCGTTTGCCCGACGCGCCCGAAGGGACCAAGGGGATCAGCCTGTTCATGGTCCCGAAACGCCTGCCTGACGCTGACGGGGCGCCGGGAGCGGCAAATTCTCTGCGCGTCGTCAGTCTGGAGCATAAGCTGGGGCTGCATGGGTCGCCAACCGCCGTGATGTCATATGACGACGCAATTGGTTGGATGGTTGGTGAGCCGAACAAGGGCATGGCAGCAATGTTCACTATGATGAACAACGCGCGGCTAGGTGTGGGTGTGCAAGGGCTGGGCGCCGGTGAAGGGGCCTATCAGCAAGCGCTGGTCTATGCCCGTGAGCGCAGCCAATTCGGTAAGCCGATCAGCGATTATCCGGACGTGCGTCGGATGCTGACCACGATGAAGGCGGATTTATTCGTGGCCCGCGCAATGGCTTTGGATTGTGCCGTGGCGACGGATTTGGCCGTTGCGAGCGACAGCAAGGATTGGCGCGCCCGCGCCGCGTTTTTGACGCCGATCGTCAAGGCATTCGGCACAGACACCGGAATTCGCGTTGCTGACATGGCGATACAAATTCACGGTGGAATGGGGTTCATTGAAGAAACCGGCATCGCCCAATACCTGCGGGATGTGCGTGTCACTGCAATCTACGAGGGAACCAACGGCATCCAGGCGATGGATCTGGTAGGTCGTAAGATGGCAGACGACGGGTCGGCGGCGCTCGCCGTGTTGGATGATATGGCCGAGGACGCACGGACGGCGCGAGGAATGTTGCCGGACCTCGCCGACGCGGTTGAAAGCGCAGTTGAGAATTTGCGCGACGACACCGAGAAGCTGGTCGCCTGTGGAGACATGGTCGATCGCGGGGCCGGGGCTGCCCCGTATCTGGCCGCATTCGCGCGGGTGTTGGGCGGACATTATCACCTTCGCGCCGCACTGGCGGCGGGCGGTGGCGGACCGCGGACCGCGCTGGCTGCGTTTTATATCGAGCGGATGCTGCCGGAGCACGAATCGCATCTGACCCATGCCCGCGCCGGGGCCGCAGGGTTGTTCGCTCTGTCGCCGGATGATCTGGCCGGATGATGGACGCGACACCGGCGAAGCTGCGCTATCCCTGGGCGGAACCACCTGCATCGGGCGACATGATCGAGGTGGCCGAGGGCATCCTCTGGGCGCGTCTGCCGCTGCCGATGAAGCTGGATCACGTCAATGTCTATGCGCTGGACGACGGCGAAGGTTGGACTCTCGTCGACACCGGGTTCGATACGCGCAAGACGCAAGCCATCTGGGAAACCCTGCTCGCCGGGCCGCTGGCAGGTAAGCCGGTAACCCGCGTTATCGTGACCCATCACCACCCTGATCACGTCGGGCTGGCGGGCTGGTTTCAGGCGCAGGGGGCCGAGCTATGGACCCCACGCACGGCTTGGTTGATGGCGCGGATGTTGATGCTGGATGAACAGGATCGTCCAGCGCAGGAGACAGTAAATTTCTGGAAATCTGCTGGAATAGACCCTGAAATACTGAATCAGCGCCTTGCGGAACGCCCATTTAACTTTGCCGACGTTGTGCATCCGATGCCTTTGGGGTTTCGCCGGATTGATGACGGCGACACGATACGCATCGGCGGGCGAGACTGGGACGTCCGGCTTGGCGGAGGCCATGCGCCGGACCACGCGACCTTCTGGAGCCATGACGGCGATCTGGTACTGGGAGGCGATCAACTTCTACCCTCGATCTCGCCCAATCTGGGTGTCTACGCGACCGAGCCTCTGGCCGATCCGGTGAGCGACTGGATAAAGAGCTGCACGCGATTGTTCGAATTTGCGAGCGAAAAGCAACTGGTTTTGCCCGGCCACAAACTGCCGTTTACCGGCTTGCCAACCCGGCTGCGGCAGTTGCTTGACAATCACCACGGTGCGCTTGCCCGGTTAGAGACACATCTGGTGGCCCCGCGCACGGCCGCAGAGTGTTTCATGCCGCTGTTCAAGCGCCAGATCAGCGGTGGCGAATACGGCCTCGCGCTGGTCGAAGCGATGGCACATTGCCTGCATCTGTGGCACTCTGACCGCGCGACCAGAACCCGGCGCAACGACGGGGCATGGCTTTGGCAGAACAAGGGTTAGGCCCATGGACGACGATATCAGGACCGCCGCCGAGGCAGCCGAGGATGCGGCGATCCCCTGCGCGCATTCGGTCCACGCCGATGGAGCCTGCCCGGAACCGGTGCTTTTGCCTGCCGCTGCCGCGAAGACGCCGGTAGAACAAAAATCTCCGGCCCGCTGGGCCTATGAGCGGCTGGTGCTTTACATCCAGAACTTTGAAAAACAGCTCGATACCGAGCATGAAGCCGCGATGGGCTTTGCCGGGACCCATTCGGGCGTGCTTCGGATCGAGGGGATCGGCTATTTTGATCCTGATATCGTCACCTTCTACGGCAGCGATCCGGCAGGCGTTAAAACCCAACTTGTCCAGCATGTGACCCAATTGAATGTAATACTGCGCGCCCTGCCCAAAGAGTCCGAAGCAGCCGAGCCACGGCGCATCGGTTTTCGCCTTGTTGCCGATCTGGAACAGGACTGAACGCGCGCTTGCGTCGCAGGTGACTCGCGCGCCCGATCCGGGCTAGAAGGCAGCAACTCAACTTCGTCAGGGAATAGACCGATGGCTACTCACGAACATGGAACGATGGACACCTCGGTTCAGGAAAAGACTTATGCGGGGTTCGTGACCTTCGTGGCGCGCACAATCGTCGTGATCATCGTGGCGCTGATCCTGCTGGCGCTGATCAACGGCTGACGTCGACGATGATACAGCGCCTTTCCGCGTTGTTGTTGCCGATCATTCTGGCAGCCTGCGCGGGGGGCGAGGAAATATACGCTCCGATCGACGACGTCGCGTCCCGTGCCTATGTGCATGGAGGGCCGAGCACGCTGACCCTCTATACCGTGATCAGCAATGCCAGCAACAAAGGTGCGCACACCAGCTTGATGATAAACGGTCCTCAGCGGGTGATCTGGGACCCTGCCGGCAGCTTCAAGAATTCTGGAACGCCAGAACGCGGCGACGTGCTGTTCGGGATGACGCCGCAGATGCTGGACGTGTACATCGATTATCACGCGCGCAAGCGCTATCGGGTTGTCGAACAGGTCCTGCCGGTCAGTCCCGAAGTTGCCGCGATGGCCTTGCAAATTGTCCAGTCCGAGGGTCCGCAAGGCAATGCCACATGCTCGTTGTCGACAAGCCGTATCCTTGCCCGTTTGCCGGGTTTCCAGGGCTTCCCGGTCAGCTATTTCCCCAAGAAAACACGGGCGGCATTCGCCGCTAAAGGCGCATCGCAGCGCGTAATCTATGACGATGATGACGACCAAAATGATGCGCTGATTGGATTTCCCGGGCGCCACGCGCTGGGCGCGCGGGGATAGGAAAACTGAGCTCTGTCCTGGATAATTTGGCCCGCTTGCGCAGTAAACTACGCCCTATCCGTCGAGCCATAAGCCTAGAAACAGCACGAGCGCTCCGCTAGCGATTGCCGCCAGCACATTCCGGCTGAAGTAGCCGACGCCGAGCGCCGCTGCGGCAGCGGCCAGTCGTGCCGGATCGGGCGCCCCTCCGGTCGCCGCTGGCCAGACAACAAGCGGAGCAACGAGACCGGGAATCAGTGCGACCGGCGTATACCGTAGCAAGCGCAGCACCATCGCGGGCAGTTCACGACCGCCGAGCAGTGCCAAGAATGACAGCCGGATTGCGTAGGTACCAATGCCCAGCAGGGCGATGATGGTCCAGATCTCTCCGGTCGAATAGGTCATTGCGCGTGCCGCCGTTCCAACCAAACCTCGACCGAGGCCCCGACGCTCATCGCTATGAGCCCGGCAATCAGCAGACCGACACCCGACGGCAAGCCTGCGAGGATCAGCGCAAAAAAGACCGATGTAAGCGCGGCGGCAATGTGGGCCAGCGACTTTAGCATGGGCGCGACCAACGCCAGAAATGTGATCGGCATGGCGAAATCCAAGGCATACTCGGGTGGGATACCGCTGCCGATCAATGCGCCGAGCAGCGAGAAGACCAGCCACGGCGGCGCAACGGGGATGACCGTTCCGAAGAAGTAGGCAACCCGTTCAGGCACCGTCAACGCCGGTTCCTGTTCATACTTCAGCACAGAGGCGGCATATGTCTGGTCGAAGTTCACATATGCTATCAGGGCGCGCTGCCAGAATGGTGCAGCGCCCAAATGCGGAGCCAAAGCGGCCGAATACATTGCCATCCGCAGGTTCACGGCCAGTGCCGCCGCAATGACCAGAAACACCGGTGCATTCTCGGTCATCAGCTGTACGGCAGTAAACTGCGCCGCGCCGGCAATGACCAAAGCGCTCATCCCCATAGTCTGGACTATGTTCAGTCCGGCCTCGGTCGCAACAACGCCGAACAAGGTTGCGAAGGGGGCTGCGACCACCACAAATGGCGCGCCATCGCGCAATCCGCGCCAGAATGCCGATTTCGTGGTGGAGGATGCCATGCCCGCGCCCTAGACTGCCTTTTGCGCCACTATTCGGACCAGAACCCGACCCATGCAACCGCGAAATACCTATCTCATCGCGCCCGACCCGGAGGCACCGGCGTTGTCGCGAATGGTCGTTGGGGTCGATCAGACCGGCGCCGAGGTGTCTCAACCCGTCGTCGAGGAACGCCCACTCACGATTTTTCTGAACGGGCAGGAAATCGTGACCGCAATGACGATCGGAGACTATCCGGAGTATCTGGCTGTCGGCTTCCTGGCGAACCAGCGGATGCTTGGGGAGGATGAGACGGTGACTGGCGTCGATTTCGATGCCGAGTCCGAGGCAATCGTTGTGCGGACTGACGGCTTGTCGAATTACGAGGACAAGCTTGCCAAGAAGACTCGGACAAGCGGCTGTGCGGTCGGGACTGTGTTCGGGGACATGATGGAAGGGCTGGACAAGGTTCGTCTTCCGAAAACCGAGGTCCAGCTCTCCTGGTTGCGCACTCTTTCGAAAACCATCAACACCACGCCAAGCCTCTATCTCCACACCGGCGCAATCCACGGGACGGTGCTTTGCGAACAGGACAGGCCGCTGGTCTATATGGAGGATGTCGGTCGCCATAATGCCGTCGACAAGGTTGCTGGCTGGATGCGGACCGAAGGTGTCACCGGCGACGACAAGATCCTCTATACAACCGGGCGGCTGACCTCTGAGATGGTCATCAAGACGGCACTGATGGGTATACCGGTTCTTGTCAGCCGCTCGGGGTTCACGGCCTGGGGGGTCGAGATCGCGCAGAAGGTTGGCTTGACCGTCGTTGGGCGCATGCGCGGAGAGCGGTTCGTCTGCCTGGCTGGTGCAGACCGGTTGGTTTGGGATGACTGATGTGCCTGCCGTGATCCTTGCCGGGGGACGCGCGACTCGGATGGGGGGCGGCGACAAGGCTCTGTTACCGCTGAAAAGCGCGACGCTCCTGGATCACGTATTGCTGCGACTGAGGCCGCAAGTTGGGGATATAGCGATCAACGCGAATGGCGATCCGGCGCGTTTTGAAGCTTTCGGGCTTCCGGTTTTACCGGACAGTGTGACCGATCATCCCGGCCCTCTGGCGGGGGTTCTGGCGGGGCTGGATTGGGCCGCCGGGCTGGGGGCCGAGGCGGTTATCACTGTAGCTGCAGATACACCGTTTTTTCCCAGCGATTTAACCGAGCGATTGGCCACGCTCGACCAACCACTTGTGCTGGCGGCAACCCGTGACGACTCGGGCAGGCTCTGGCGACATCCGACGTTTGGCCTCTGGCCGGTTGCCCTTCGTGATGACCTACGCTCGGCACTTAACGATGGTGTGCGCAAGGTGGTGCAATGGACCGACCGGCATGACGGGAGGTTTGCAGAATTCCCCGACGAGGCCGCCTTTTTCAACGTCAACACACCCGAAGATCTGGCACGTGCCGAGGCGATGACATGAACATTTACGGCGTTACCGGTTGGAAAAACGCAGGAAAAACCGGCCTGATGGAGCGGTTGGTGGCCGAATTCACCGCGCGCGGATTGAGCGTTTCAACCATCAAACACGCCCATCATGCCTTTGACGTCGATCATCCCGGCAAAGACAGCCACCGACACCGCAAAGCAGGCGCGGGGCAGGTGCTGGTGACCTCGCGCCAGCGCTGGGCATTGATGACCGAGTTACGCGGCGCGCCGGAACCGACACTGGCCGACCATCTTGCACGTCTGAATCCGGTCGATCTGGTGTTGATTGAAGGCTTCAAGAGAGACCGTCATCCGAAAATCGAAGCCTGGCGCACAGATGCCAAGAATCCGCTGATTGCCCCGGGGGATGATACGATCCGAGCTGTTGCCTGCGATGCTGAAATCGACACCGATGGGCGGCCTCGGTTTAACCTGGATGACACTGGCGCGATTGCCGACTTCATTGCGACCGAGTTGGGTCTATGACCCGTTTCGACACAATGGTCATGGTTGACTGGTCGGGTGGCAACGACACCGGCCCGCGCCCTCGAAAAGATGCAATCTGGGCGGCAGTGATACGGGACGGTCAGGCGGAGTCGCCGGTTTATTTGCGCAATCGCCCGTTAGCGGAATCTTGGTTGGCCGAACTGTTTGCCGCTGAGTTAGCAGCCAGCCGACGCGTGTTGGCAGGGTTTGACTTTCCGTTCGGCTACCCCGCCGGGTTTGCACGGGCTTTGACTGGCAGCGATGATCCGCTGGCTCTGTGGGACTGGTTCGCGCAGCATCTTGAGGACACTCCCAACGCCAACAACCGGTTCGCGCTTGCGGGACAAATCAACGCGCTTTTTCCCGGCATTGGGCCTTTCTGGTTCAATGGCACTGCGACCGACGTGTCCGATCTGCCGCGAAAAGGGACTGATCGGGTGGACCACGGTTTGCCCGAGCGTCGTGCGGTCGAGATTCGCGCCAAAGGCAGTTTCACTTGCTGGCAAATGGGCGGCCATGGCGCGGTTGGGGGGCAAGTGATGACAGGAATTTCGACCCTGTCCCGCCTAAAACAGCAGTTTGAGGGCGCGTTGTCGGTCTGGCCATTTCAGGCCCTGGATGCGCCTATCTCATTGATTGAGGTCTGGCCGTCGCTTTTGGCCGGACAGGTCAACGCCGAGGCGTCTGAAGCGGAAGTCCGCGATGCCACTCAGGTGCGCGTATTGGCACGCGCGATGTGGCAGATGCAGGTAGACGAAACGCTGGGCGACGCCCTTACCGCTGGCCGCGAGGGGTCTGAGGAGGGTTGGATCCTTGGTGTCGGGGCCGAGGACACCTTGCGCCGTGCCGCCAAGGCAGCACCACCACTGCGCAACGACTGTTTTGCATTGCCGCCCGGAGTGGATTGGACGCCGGTGGACACTGCGCTGAGCCATCTACGTGATAATCTTGACCCGGTGACCGGAACCGAAACGATTCCGGTCGCTGATGCGTGCACCCGCATCCTTGCCGCCGACCAGTTCGCGCGGCGCGCCAACCCGCCTGCACCCAATTCAGCGGTGGACGGTTATGGCTTTGCCCATGGCAGCTTGCCTGTGGGAGCCACCGAGGTGCCGCTGCAACCTGGCCGCGCTGCGGCGGGCGCGGCATACGAGGGTGTGGTTCAGCCAGCGCATGCGCTGCGCATTCTCACGGGTGCCATCCTTCCCGAAGGTGTTGATACAGTGGTGCTGGAAGAGGATGTGAGTGTTGAAGATCAGACCCTATTCTTGCCCGGAATGCTCAAATCCGGCTCGAACACCCGCGCGGCTGGCGAGGATCTGGAGGCAGGAGCTATGGCCTTGTCCGAGGGTCGTCGCCTGACACCCGCTGATCTGGCTTTGCTTTCGGCGGTCGGGATATCGGAGGTGCCTGTCCGTTACCGCCTGCGCGTTGGCGTGCTATCGACCGGCGATGAGTTGGCTGCACCCAACGCGACCGACGATCCTGCCCGCACCTATGACGCCAACCGCCCAATGCTATTGGCTTTGTTGGCGCGCTTTGGTCATGCGCCGGTCGATTTAGGGCACGTCGGCGACAATCGCACCACGTTGCACAATAAGCTGGACCGTTCAGCACCAGACGTCGATGCAATCCTAACCTCGGGCGGTGCTTCGGCAGGAGATGAGGATCACGTTTCGGCATTACTGAAGGCGACCGGCACGCTCAACCACTGGCGGATCGCCGTGAAGCCGGGCCGCCCGCTGGCGCTGGGCCATTGGCAAAACAAACCTGTCTTTGGACTGCCCGGCAATCCGGTCGCGGCACTTGTTTGCACGCTGATTTTCGCCCGCCCGGCGCTGGAACGCCTCGCCGGAGGAACTTGGAGTGATCCGCAAGGCTTCAATGTCCCAGCTGCATTTGAGAAGCGCAAAAAACCTGGACGGCGCGAATACCTGCGTGCTCGGATCGACGCTCAAGGACACGCGGAGGTCTTTGCCTCGGAGGGGTCCGGGCGGATCAGCGGACTCAGCTGGGCGGACGGGCTGGTGGAGTTGGAGGACGGTGCACGCCATGTGCGACCGGGCGATCCGGTGCGCTACATACCCTTCGCGAGTTTTGGTTTTTGACGGTCGCTTAAAGAGATTTCTGCCTTCGGCGTGGATATCTGCGCACCAATGATGGCCACAAGTGCCGAAAACTGGGGTCCGGGTTGCCGGGGCGACGGGCTAGTCGAATGTGCCTGTCACACGGCCTAACAGCATGAACGCCCGCGCCGTGCGTGTTTCTGCCAAAGCGGCCACATCCTCGTCCGTAGCCGTGGCCGCGAAATCCGAGAATGTCTGATCAAAACGCCGCAGGAAGTGGTGCACCGCATCACGAAACACCGGGTCTTGTTTCATTCGCGCCGAGCTTAGCGCCAATGACGAGCGGTCCCTGATGCCGCCAAGCGCGGCGACGGCGCGACCTCGATCTCCGTCGCCGAACTTGCGCCAGATTTCCGGACGGGCGCGATCGGGGGTCAGGTCGTCCATATAAATGCCGTCTTGGCTGAGCAGGGTGAGTACATCCTCTGCGGCCTGAATGACCTCGGCCGTACGCCGATCCTTCAAGGCCCGGCGCAGGGCCCGAAACCCTTCCGCATCGTCGGCGGTTTTCGGGAAATTCATCGCCTTGATGAAATCCGCGGTCGAGAGCGGTTCGGCCAATGCCTCTGGCGGCGCGCCAAGGGCAAGGCTGGTCTGGCCGGTTAACAGAGGGTCGTCCGGTGATGTAACTGCGGCATCCGGCGGCACACCGGGCCGATTGGAAATGAATGTCGACAACGCGATTTCGGTCTGCTTCTGAGCGCGGACAATGTCATCTAGTCGCGCTTCGACCGAACGTTTTCCGACGTGCCCTTGCCCGGCGCGCGGCTCTGGTGCGCTGGCGGGCATCCCGATTGCCAAAATCGTTTGGCGTAGTTTTGCTACTTCAATTCTGAGCGCGCGCGCGGATCGGAAGGTCGCGGCGATTAACCAGATCATCAGGGGCGGGAGAAATAGCACCAAAAGTGTAAACATCACGCGCAGCGCGTCGGTGCCCTGCCCCGCCTCACCATTCGCAAAAAGTAAGTAGGCGCCGACACCGATAATCCAGATTAGTGCCAATGCCAGCGCAACAAGGTCCGCCGTGCCTGCCGAGCCACGCTCGCTGGACAACGGTGACTTGATTTGTTCAGGCGGCCTGACCTTCGAACGAGCGGCGGCCGCCTGCGGAGCGGGATCGGTCATCTCATTTCCCTCGCGCGCTTTGTCAGAGCGATCAGCGATAGGTGATGCTCAGTATCTCATAGGCGCGTTCGCCGCCGGGCGTTTTCACCTCGACGCTGTCGCCTTCGTCCTTGCCGATTAGCGCGCGGGCCAGCGGAGATTTGATATTCAGCAATCCACGCTCGATGTCGGCCTCGGGCTCACCTACGATCTGATAGGATTTCTCTTCCTCGGTGTCCTCGTCGATCAGTTTTACATGGGCACCGAATTTTACCGTTCCGGATAGCTTGCTGACGTCAATCACTTCGGCCAGCGAAAGGATCCCTTCCAGTTCTTTCACCCGCCCCTCGATGAAGCTCTGTTTTTCGCGGGCGGCGTGGTATTCGGCGTTTTCGGACAGGTCGCCATGCTCACGTGCTTCGGCGATCGCCCGGATCACAGCCGGGCGCTCAACCGATTTCAACTGCTTCAGTTCGGCATTCAAAGCGGTATGCCCCGCGCGGGTCAGCGGTATCTTTTCCATCGAAGCCTCAGAACTTTGGGTGGGGCCAATTGGCATCATCTGCCTGCCATCCCTTAACCCAAGGCGGCTTTGAAAAGTCAAGTCCGTCAGTGATGGCCTGCAAGAATCCGCGTCTGTGCCGCCGGGTTTTGGTTGACCCGCCGAAAGTCCGGGGCCAAACCGATGACGATCAGGTAAAGGGCCGGGATATGACTGAACAGCTGCGCGAATCCATGGACTATGACGTCGTTATTGTCGGGGCCGGTCCAGCGGGCCTGTCTGCAGCGATCCGGCTGAAACAACTGAATGCTGACCTAGAAGTTGTGGTCCTCGAAAAAGGCTCCGAGGTTGGCGCTCATATCTTGTCAGGGGCGGTATTGGACCCGTCGGGTCTGGATACGCTGTTGCTGGACTGGCGGTCGATGGGCGCGCCAATCAATGTTCCGGTCAAGCACGACAAATTTTATTTCCTCGGCCCTGCCGGCAAAGTCCGCATTCCGAATTGGCCGATGCCACCGCTGATGAGCAATCACGGCAATTACATCGTCTCGATGGGCAACGTGTGCCGCTGGATGGCGGAACAGGCCGAAGGGCTGGGCGTCGAGATCTTCCCCGGAATGGCCGCCTCGGAGGTTGTGTGGGGCGAGGATGGCCGGGTTGCTGGAGTGGTGGCCGGTGAGTTTGGCAAGAACGCTGACGGGACGCCGGGGCCGAACTATGAACCCGGCATGGAACTGCGCGGCAAATACGTTCTTCTGGGCGAAGGCGCGCGGGGCAGCCTGTCGAAACAGGTGATCGCCAAGTTCGGTCTGGATGACGATGCCGAGCCTGCGAAATTCGGCCTCGGCATGAAGGAAATCTGGGAGGTTGATCCAGACAAGCATCGCGAGGGCACGGTCACTCACACGATGGGCTGGCCGCTAGGCAGGAATGCCGGGGGGTGGCAGCTTCATCTACCATCTTGAAAATAATCAAGTTTATGTCGGGTTTGTGGTGCACCTGAACTATGAGAACCCGCATCTGTTTCCCTACAGGGAATTCCAGCGCTTCAAGCATCATCCGATGGTTGCCGAGCTTTTGAAAGGCGGCAAGCGGGTTGCGTATGGCGCGCGTGCGATCACCGAGGGCGGGTGGCAATCGATGCCCAAGTTGGAATTCCCGGGCGGTGCGCTGCTGGGATGTGCGGCGGGAATGGTCAACGTGCCGCGCATTAAAGGCAATCACAACGCCATGCTGTCAGGAATCGCAGCGGCCGAAGCGGCAGTGGCGGCGATTGCCGTCGGCCGATCCGGTGACCTGCTGGACGGGTACGAAGCCGATGTGCGTGGCGGTCCGATTGCGAAAGACCTCAAGCGGGTTCGCAACGTAAAACCGCTTTGGTCGCGCTATGGGCTGTTTGCCTCGCTGATTGGTGGTGGGGTGGATATGTGGACGAATTCTATCGTCCCCGGCTTGTCGATCTTCGGTACGCTGAAGCACGGGAAATCGGACGCGGCAGCCACCGGCAAGGCGGCGGACCATCCAATTATTGATTATCCGAAGCCTGATGGCACACTGTCTTTTGACCGGCTGACCAACGTGGCGTTTTCTTTCACCAATCACGAGGAATCCCAGCCCGCCCACCTGCATCTGGCCGACGCTTCAATCCCGGTGGATAGAAACCTGCCGGACTTCGCCGGCCCTTCGGCGCGCTATTGCCCTGCAGGGGTTTATGAATTTGTCGGGGAAGGTGCCGCGACCAAATTCCAGATCAACTTCCAGAACTGCGTCCACTGCAAGACCTGCGACATTAAGGACCCGGCGCAGAACATCACCTGGACTGTACCACAGGGCGGCGACGGGCCGAATTATCCGAATATGTAAACTTCCCGTGGCGACATTGCCTTGGCGGCAGGGCAGCCCTAGTTTGAGGGTAAGTCCTTCCCCTGTCACAGGTGTCTCATGACTGTTTCGATGCTCCGCGCAATTGCCGTCACCACCGCCCTGCTGACTCCGTTCGCCCTTGCTGCACAGACGGCCGAGCGCGGACTGGCCGGCAATTATCTGGCGGCGCGACACGCGACGATTTTCAACGAGTACGAAAAGCTTGCCGAGTATTCCGCCCGCGCGCTGGCCGCTGATCCGACCAATCCGGCGCTGATGGAATCCACCATGCAAGCCTATGTCGCGTTGGGCCGCATTGACCGCGCGTTTGACGCGGCGTTGGAGATGCAGACACTCGACGAGCCCGGCCAGCTTTCCGGGATGATCATCTTTGCCGCAGCCGCACGGAATGGCGACTGGGCAGGCGTTCTGTCGGAACTCGATGCCGGGATGACTGTCGGCCCGCTGTTTGATGGGTTGATACGCGGATGGGCGCAGGTCGGGTCGGGAGAGATGGACGCCGCACAGAAGACCTTTGACGCCGTGGCGACCGAAACCGGTTTGCAGGCCTTTGGTGTCTATCACAGCGCATTGGCGTTGGCGGTTTCCGGTGATCTGGAAGGCGCCGCGGCGATACTAGACGGTGATGAAAGTGGCCGCGTCACGCTGACTCGCAATGGAAACATCACGTATTTTCAGATTCTGAGCTTGCTTGGTCGTCAGGAGGACGCGATCGCGCGTCTGGACGAGGTTTTCGGCGACACCGCCGACCCCGCCATCGTCAATTTGCGCAGCCGCCTCGCGGCGGGCGAACAGGTGCCTCTGGGCACCATGAACAGCGCCGCAGACGGCGTGGCCGAAGTGTTCTTTTCCATCGCAGGCGCCCTGAATGGCGAGGCGGATCACGCCTACACGCTGCTCTACTCCCGTCTGGCCCATTACCTGAACTCTGATCACATCGAAGCATTGCTGATGTCCGCGGACAAGCTGGAGCAACTACGCCAATACGATCTGGCGACCGAGGTTTATCGCGCCGTGCCGCGCACCAGCCCGGTGTATTATGCCGCCGAGCTGGGCCGCGCCGAGGCATTGCGCCTGTCGGGCGACGCAGAGGCGGCTGTCGAGGTGATCAGTGCACTGGCTACGGAATTCCCGGATCTGTCGGTGATCCACATCACGCTGGGCGACACGCTGCGGCGTATGGGTGAGTATCAGCGCAGCAGCGAAGCCTATGACCGGGCCATTGCCCTTCTGGGGCCAGAGAACCCGAACCACTGGCTGGTCTATTTCGCCCGCGGCATCACCCATGAGCGGACGGACCGCTGGGTCAAGGCCGAGGATGACATGCGCCGGGCATTGCGTCTGTCGCCAGATCAGCCGTCGGTCCTGAACTACCTTGGCTATACGATGGTCGAGCGGCAGGAGAACCTGGACGAAGCCCTTGACATGATCGAAACGGCCGCCGCCGCCCAGCCGGACTCAGGCCATATAATCGACTCGCTGGGGTGGGTTCTTTACCGGCTGGGCCGCTATGACGAAGCGGTCGAGCCCATGGAACGCGCCTCGCAGCTGATGGCTGTGGACCCAGTGGTGAATGATCATCTGGGTGATGTTTACTGGGCGGTCGGACGCAAGCTGGAGGCAGAGTTCCAGTGGAAGCGCGCGCTGTCGTTCGTTGATCCCGAAGATGCGGATTCCGAAGCCGACCCGGACCGAATTCGCCGCAAGCTGGAGGTGGGCCTGGACGCGGTACTGGCCGAAGAAGGGGCGGAACCGCTGGCCGTCGCTGATGACGGCTGAGGCGTTCGCGCCGGCCAAGATCAACCTGACGCTCCACGTCACCGGACGACGGGCTGATGGGTATCATCTGCTTGACTCGCTGGTTGTGTTTGCCGGGGTCGGCGACAAGATCACGGCAACCCCGGCGGCGGAAATGGCCTTGCATGTTACGGGCCCTACGGCCGCAGGTGTGCCGACAGATGGCTGCAATCTGGTGATGAAGGCTGCGCGGCTGATGCCTGAAATCCCGGCCAAGATTGTTCTGGAAAAACACCTGCCCACCGCAGCCGGTATAGGCGGTGGATCAAGCGACGCAGCCGCGACGGTACGGGTTTTGTCGGCCCTTGGCGGGACGCCGCCCGAACCCGGGGCCATTTTGTCACTTGGGGCCGACGTGCCCGTCTGCCATTTCCAACGCCCTGCCCGTATGAGCGGCATCGGGAATGTGATTGATCCTGCTCCACCGCCGCCGCACGCGTATCTGGTTCTGGTCAATCCAGGTGTCGCGATTTCCACCGCCGACGTTTTTGCCGCACTGCAGGGTCAGTTTGGTTCGGCCATGCAGGAAACTCTGCCAAATTGGCCGGACACCGCCGCATTTGCCGACTGGTTGCTCACGCAGCGGAATGATCTGGAGTCGCCGGCCCGCACTATCGCGCCGGTCATCGACGATTGCCTCGCCACGCTTTCGGAGCAACCTTTCTGCCTGCTGGCACGCATGTCCGGCTCTGGCGCGACGTGCTTCGGGCTGTTCGACAAGGCTGAAGACGCACAAGCAACTGCGGCCGTCCTGGCCGCATCGCATCCGGATTGGTGGGTTGCCGCAGCGCCGATACTTGCTGTGCCGACTGCCTAAAGGGCTCAACGCCTCTCGTTGCGCTTCACACCTGCTATCATCGGTTCACAAATATCCCCGCCAGAGGCCCGTGCACTCCGATCCCACACCTAAGCCTCAGCTGATCCGTGCCACCACAAAACCCGCCAAATCGGACAGCATCTCGCGCAGCGGGTCATCGCGCAGCGGTGCAAGAGCTGCCTTCGCCACTCCGGCCCATTCCAAGGCGGTGTCGCGCGTGGCATCGAGCACGCCGTGGCGGCGCATGATCTCCAAGGCGCGGTCCAGATCGCCGTTGGCCTGCTTGCCCTTGCCAATTGTCCGCTCCCAAAACGCGCGTTCGTCCGCGTTAGCGGCGGCCACGGCGCGGATCACAGGTAGTGACATCTTGCGCTCGCGAAAATCATCACCCAGCGATTTTCCCATCGCCTCGGTGCCGGAATAATCCAGCAGGTCATCGACCATCTGGAACGCAATACCAAGTGCGTCACCATAGTCTCGCAGCGCCGAGATTTGATCCTCGGACGCATCTGCCAGCGCCGCCCCGGATTCGCACGCCGCCTGAAACAATGCCGCCGTCTTACCGCGGATCACGCGTAGATAGGTCGCCTCATCCGTTGCCAGATTTGCCGCAACGGTCAGTTGCAGAACCTCACCTTCGGCGATCGTCGCTGCCGCGTTCGACAGGATATCCAGTACCCGAAGCGAGCCGGGTTCGACCATCATCTGAAACGCCCGCGCAAACAGGTAGTCGCCCACCAAAACCGAGCTTGAATTGTCCCAAAGCAGGTTGGCTGTGGGCCGACCTCGCCGCTCGGCGCTTTCATCGACCACATCATCATGCAGCAACGTGGCGGTGTGGATGAATTCGACCGTGGTGGCCAGATGAATGTGGTAGGGGCCGGAGTAGCCGCACAGGTTTGCTGAGGCCAATACCAACATCGGGCGCACCCGCTTGCCGCCCGCGCCGACCAGATGCGCCGTCACTTCAGGAATGCGGGGTGCATTCTCGGACGCCATCCTCGCGCGGATCATCGCATCGACGGCTGTCAGATCATCGGAAAGAGCCTCGGCCAGTTTCTGATGCGGAGCTGTGGCGGCGTCGATCACGTTCACGGGTGCAAATCCGGTGCTGCCTCGACAAGGACGGCGCAACTTCCTAGGTCCATTGAGATGAAAGAGCTTTTGCGCACCACCGACCCCACCGTTGTCGCCTTCGTCACTGCCCTGCTGGGCGGCGAGGATATAGACTGCTTTCCGATGGACGTCCACATGAGCGTGCTGGAAGGATCAATCGGCGTGCTGCCCCGTCGGATCATGGTTCGCACCCAGGATCATTTCCGCGCCAGCGCCGTGCTGCGCGACAATGATGTGCCGATGGACGGATGACTGACGCGGCCCTGACCCGCGATGCCTTCCTTGGCGGTCGACTGTCCATCTTGCAGCCAGAATCGGGCTACCGGGCTGGAATAGACCCTGTATTGCTGGCTGCGTCAGTGGCAGCCAAGCCCGGTCAGTCGGTCTTGGAATTGGGTTGCGGCGTAGGGGTCGCAATCCTCTGCCTGGCCGCGCGTGTTGCTGGACTGACCCTCACCGGGGTTGAGCTACAGCCGGACTATGCAGATCTGGCGCAGCGCAATGCGCGTGAAAATGACGTGTCGCTTGACGTCGCCGTGGCCGATCTTGCAGATCTTCCATCCGATCTGCGCCAATGCCGGTTCGACCACGTAATCGCCAATCCACCATACTTTGACCGCCGCCATGGCCCGGACGCTTCGAATCCTGGCCGCGAGGCCGCTTTGGGCGAGGCGACGCCATTGGCCGTCTGGCTGGACGTTGCGCGAAGGCGACTGGTCGATGGCGGCACGTTGACGTTGATACAGCGCATTGACCGGTTGCCGGATTGCCTTTCGGCATTGGATCACCGGATGGGGTCTGTCACCGTGCGACCGCTTTCTGCGCGCATGGGGCGATCGCCGGAGGTATTCTTGTTGCGTGCATCCAAAGGTGGGCGCGCAAGGTTTCGTCTGCTTGCGCCAATCCATCTCCATGCAGGATCGGCGCATAAGGACGGCCCAAAAGACTACGCACCAGAGATTCTTGACGTTCTGAAGAATGGCGCAGGGTTGAATAGCTTCGCAAGTTAACCATGCGGTAACCATCCGCCTGCGACACTTCAATGTCGCGAAATAGATGACACGCGGCGCGATCTGTGGTGGACTAAACCCGCAGACATCTGAAACAGGAGGATACCAATGAGCCTGAGTTCGCACCTGCAGGAACTCCGCAAGAAACACGAAATCCTGTCCGAAGAGGTTGAGGCCGCGCAGAGGGATTTGGCGATTGACGACCTTGCCGTCGCCGATATGAAGAAGCAGAAATTGCGCCTGAAAGAAGAAATAACAAGACTATCAGGCACTTAAAGGCACAAAGGCAGCATCCGTAGCGATTCAGTTCGGCCAAGAATGATTGGTTGCAGCAGACGCATTGTCTAGATTTGCATGGCGTTAACCGAAAGAGGCAGAGCGCCCCTTTCGGAGATTGTCTTCGATCAGGCCAGATATTGGCCGCCGTTGGCGCTGAGCGTTGCGCCGGTGATGAAGCCGGCATCGTCCGACGTCAGAAATGCGACGGCGCGTGCAATTTCGTCTGGTTCGCCAAGGCGACCGACTGGAATGGCCGGCAAGATGACTTCGTCCATCACCTTTTGCGGAATGGTGCTCATCATTTCGGTGTTGATATAGCCCGGAGCCACAACATTCACCGTAATCCCGGCGCGCGCGCCTTCTTGGGCCAGTGACTTGGTGAAGCCAATGTCACCCGCTTTCGACGCGGCATAGTTGGCCTGAGCAAATTGCCCTTTCTGACCGTTGATTGAGCTGATGGTGACAATCCGGCCGAATTTACGCTCGCGCATCCCGCCCCAGACATTGTGGGTCATGTTGAAAACCCCGGTCAGATTGGTGCCGATGACCTCGTGCCACTGCTCGGGAGTCATCCGGTGGAACGGCGCATCGCGGGTGATGCCTGCGTTGTTGACCAGGATGTCGACGGGTCCGAGATCGGCCTCGATCTGGGTGACACCTGCTTTGCAAGCGTCATAGTCACCGACCGACCATTTGTAGGTCTTGATTCCGGTTTCAGCGGTGAACGCGGCGGCAGCTTCGTCGTTGCCGCCATAAGTGGCGGCGACGACGCAACCATCCTCTTTCAACTTCTTTGCAATCGCTGCGCCGATGCCGCGCGATCCGCCTGTGACAAGTGCCACTCGTCCCATGATGTGTCCTCCTCTGGGGTGATGATAGAAATTCTGCCGGTGCCTTAACGTAAAGGGCTGCCATTAAGGCAGCCCCTATGACGCAAATCCGCTATGCAATCAGCGCTCGACGCACATTGCGACGCCCATGCCGCCGCCAATGCAGAGCGTGGCGAGGCCTTTCTTCGCGTCGCGTCGCTGCATTTCGAACAGCAGCGTGTTCAGAACGCGCGCGCCAGAGGCGCCGATCGGGTGGCCGATGGCAATCGCGCCGCCATTAACGTTTACGATGGCCGGATCCCAGCCCATGTCCTTGTTCACCGCGCAAGCTTGTGCGGCAAAGGCTTCATTGGCTTCGACCAGATCGAGATCCTCGGCTTTCCAGCCAGCTTTCTCCAGCGCCTTGCGCGAGGCGTGAATCGGTCCAACCCCCATAATCGAAGGGTCCAGACCGGCTGTCGCATAAGACGCGATCCCCGCCATCGGAGTGATACCGCGCTTTTCAGCTTCGTCCGCACTCATGACTAGGACACCGGCAGCACCGTCGTTGATGCCCGATGCGTTGGCTGCGGTGACCGTGCCGCCATCTCGCACGAACGCAGGGCGCAGCTTTTGCATGCCTTCGATGTTTGCGCCGTGGCGAACGTATTCGTCTTTGTCGACGACAATGTCGCCTTTGCGGCTCTTGACTGTGAAGGCGACAATTTCGTCGTCGAATTTGCCGGCCTTCTGCGCGGCTTCCGCCTTGTTCTGGCTGGCGACGGCGAATTCGTCCTGCATCTCGCGTGAGATTTGCCATTTCTCGGCAACATTCTCGGCGGTCTGACCCATGTGATAGCCGTTGAAGGCATCCCAAAGGCCGTCTTTAATCATGGAGTCGATAAATTGAAGGTCGCCCATTTTGTGCCCTGCGCGCAGGTTCTGCACGTGCGGGCTCATCGACATGTTTTCCTGACCACCGGCAGCGACAATGCTGGCATCGCCAAGCTGAACATGCTGTGCAGCCAGCGCGACGGCGCGCAATCCCGACCCACATACCTGATTAATGCCCCATGCCGCACTCTCGACGGGCAGACCTGCGTTAATATGGGCTTGTCGAGCGGGGTTTTGGCCCTGACCCGCAGTCAGAACTTGCCCCAAAATCGTTTCGCTGACGTCGCTTTTGTCGATCCCGGCACGCTCGACAAGTGCTTGCAGCATCGTGGACCCCAGATCATGGGCAGGGGTATTTGCAAAACTACCAGAGAAACTGCCGACAGCTGTGCGCGCGGCCGAGGCGATAACGACGTTGGTCATGGGATCGGGACTCCTTCGAATGGTTGGGCAGTTGTGTTGGTGCGCCCGAGGTCAGATCATGCGATATTGCGCCGAGTCCTATGGCCAAGCGTGAAGCCGTGCAACTGCCAGATGATCGCAGGGAAGCTGGTATTCACCAAATGCATTGCGCGGCAGGGCGTAAGCCATAAAGCGCGGTGCGTCGGGCGAGTTTGGCGGCTGCGCGTCGATGTCGCCGATTCAGGTGCCTATGTCCGCTACACCACCGCCGCCGCGGCTAACCGACCGCACGGATTGAATTGCAGCTGTTCCAATCCGGTTCGAGCGTCGGAATTCCAAAATAATAGCCTTGCAGACAGTCGATCCCAGCTTGCGCCAACCACGCCGCATCGGCCGCGGATTCGACGGATTCAGCGACCGTGAACATTTCAAAATGCTGCCCGATAGCCATCATCGCCTGCACCATCACCTGATTGTCCGGATCATGAGCTATGCCGCGAATGAATTGACCGTCGATTTTCAGAACATCAAAGCAGAATTGTTTGAAATACCGGAACGCCGTGTAACCGGCGCCAAAATCGTCGAGCGCGAAAGATATGCCTCGGTCTTGCAGTTCGGCCATGAACACCTGAACAATATCAGGCACCACAATGGCCGAGCTTTCGGTAATTTCAAGAATCAACCTTTCCGCCACTGTATGGTCCTGCGCAATTACGGCGTTCAAAGTGTTGGTCCACCGCGGATATCCGATGGAGCGGGCCGACATATTGATCGACAACCGCAGTGCGGGATTGGACCTTAGCGCCGCAATGCCATGTTCCAAAGCCAGGCAGTCAATGATCCGCCCCAGTTCCTGTGTTTCAACAACGTCGATAAAGTCGCGGGCAGGGATAACCCGCCCGACCGGGTCCAGAATGCGGATCAGGCCTTCATAGAAGGCCACCCGATCGGTGCGTTCCGCCTGAATAACCGGTTGAAATGCCAACCGCACGGATTTGCGTCGCACTGCGTCGCGCACCATGGTGACGGTGTCACGTTCGCGTTTGGCCACTGCTGCCGTAAGCGGGCTTTCCAAGCCATGCGGCACTGCTGCCATATCCATTTGCACTCATGCTCCCAGTGACACTCTCCTTGTGATTGCGCGCCTTCCTCTAAGATTTCATTAATGATCGCTTTTTGTTCTAATTTGATGTAACTCGTGGCGGGATCCGCAACTTGTTGAAAAGCCGAGGAATACCAATGAACAAACGCTGTGATTGGTGCGGTGATGATCCGCTATATGTGGACTACCATGACATCGAATGGGGCGTGCCGGAACGAAACAGTCGCGCCTTGTGGGAGAAATTGATTCTCGACGGGTTTCAGGCTGGGCTTGCCTGGATCACGATTCTGCGAAAGCGCGAGAATTTCCGCGCGGCCTTTCAAGGGTTCGATCCGAACGTGATAGCGGAATGGGGAGAAGCCGATGTTATCCGACTGCTGGGCGACCCTGGCATCGTGCGCCATCGCGGCAAGATCGAGGCGACCATCGGCAACGCCCGCGCCTGGCAGAAGATCGAAGCGGATCAGGGCTTTGACAAATTCCTTTGGGCCTATGTGGATGGCAGTCCTTTGATAAACAGACCGAAGACCATGGCCGACGTACCTGCTGAATCGCCATTGTCACAGCAGGTCAGCAAGGACCTCAAGAAGGCCGGGTTCAAGTTCTGCGGGCCGACGATTGTTTATGCTTTCATGCAGGCCAGCGGCCTTATTAACGACCATATGGTTGGGTGCGCGCGCCACGCCGAGGTGCAGAAACTCTAGCTGTCGGGAAGGTCCATCAATGCGCGCAGTACGGCAATCGCACTTTCGCCGCTCCATTCCGCGTCACCCTGCATTCGCGCAATCTCCAGCCCGTTCGGATGCAAGATCATCGTTACCGGCAGGCCCAGGGCGGACATCCCGCGGGACAGTTCGGTTTTCGGGTCCAGCAGGATTGGCAGATTCTCGATACCGTTCTCGTCAAAGAACTTGGTGATAGCGGGCAGGGGGTTCTTGCCGGTGGCGATAGTAACAACCTCAAAGGATTCAGACCCTAATTCCGCCTGAAGCGCATCCAGCGCCGGCATTTCCTTGCGACATGGCGCGCACCAAGTCGCCCAGAAGTTCAGAACCACGTATTTGCCACCCCAATCGGCCAGGGTGAATTCATTGCCCTCGGCGTCGGTAATCACCGCATCCGAGGTGTTCTTGCCCAGCCCATGGAAGAGCAACTTCTTCATCGTGCCCTCGCGCAGGGGCTGCGCCTCATCAATTCCGGCGGCAGCGCTATTTGCGCTGAGCGCAAGGGCCGTATAAAGCGCGATGAGTTTCAAAACCCGCATCTGTCGTCCTTTCAACCTTGTCGAGCGCACCAATGAGCAATTCCCAGAACACCATGTGGGGTGGCCGTTTCGCCGCCGGGCCGGATGCGATCATGCAGGCGATCAACGCCTCAATCAGCTTCGACCAGCGGCTGGCGGCACAGGACATCGCCGGAAGCCAAGCCCACGCCGCCATGCTGGCCGCGCAGGGTATCATTACGGATAACGATGCGGCGGCGATTGGCCAAGGACTGCTCACGGTCTTGTCAGAGATTGAGGGCGGAACGTTCGAGTTTGTGACTGAGCTTGAAGACATTCATATGAATGTCGAGGCGCGCTTGCGCGACCTGATCGGCGCGCCCGCCGGGCGGCTCCACACGGGCCGGTCGCGCAACGACCAGGTGGCCGTGGATTTCCGCATGTGGGTGCGGGATCAGTGCGACGCGGCGATTGCAGGCCTACGGTCGCTTCAGTTGGGGTTGCTTGATCAGGCCGAGGAAGGGGCTGACTGGGTGATGCCGGGATTTACGCATCTGCAGGTGGCGCAACCAGTGACCTGGGGCCATCACATGATGGCCTATGTCGAAATGCTGGGCCGGGATGTGTCACGGTTTCAGGACGCGCGCGCGCGGATGAACGAAAGCCCGCTGGGGGCGGCGGCGCTGGCGGGGACGTCGTTCCCGATTGATCGTGACGCGACGGCGAAGGCTCTCGGTTTTGATCGCCCATCGGCAAACTCGTTAGATGCGGTTGCGGATCGGGATTTTGCGCTGGAGTTCCTCAGCGCGGCGTCGATTTGTGCGATGCATCTCAGTCGGTTCGCGGAAGAGCTGGTGATTTGGTCGTCGGCTCAGTTTCGTTTTGTCAACCTCAGCGACCGGTTCTCGACCGGATCGTCGATCATGCCGCAGAAGAAGAACCCTGACGCGGCCGAGCTGATCCGCGCCAAGATCGGGCGGATTCTGGGGGCGACTGTGGGGCTGTTTACGGTGATGAAGGGTCTTCCGCTGACCTATTCCAAGGACATGCAGGAAGACAAAGAGCAGGTCTTCGACGCCGCCGACGCGCTGATGCTGGCGCTGGCGGCAATGGACGGAATGGTACGGGATATGTCCGCCAATCAGGACGCCCTGCGCAGCGCTGCAGCCTCGGGCTTTTCGACGGCAACGGACCTCGCCGATTGGTTGGTGCGGGTGCTGGATATGCCATTTCGCGATGCGCATCATGTCACCGGAGCATTGGTGGCGCTTGCTGAAACCAAGGGCTGTGATCTGCCTGATCTGACGCTTGCGGATATGCAGGGCGTCCACGCGGATATAACCGATGCAGTGTTCGGCGTGCTGAGCGTCGAGAACTCGGTCGCATCGCGCACGTCTTATGGTGGCACGGCCCCGGTGCGGGTTGGAGAACAGATCGCCGCTTGGCGCGAGCGATTGGCGACTTCCGGCTGAGCCTTTGGCCTGCTTTCGGTCAATCCTTGCCAACACACGGGGGGACGTGAATGATGTCTTGTGACAGATCACCTGCCCCGCGAGGGCAATTCCGAAAGGCGGCGACAATGATGAAAACAGCACTTGCGCTAGTGACTCTTGGGCTGCTGGCGGCCTGTGGTGTCGATGGGGCGCCCAATGGGTTTGAGAATGGATTGCATGTCTCGGGCGAAGCGCGGATCGGCGTGACTAATAATAACTAGGTGCTGGTGGCATTTCGGCCGGTGGCGGCAGGGCTCTGGCCCAAGGATTTCCGCACGATGCATTGATCGGACCCGTCAACCTGCTATGACCGCGCCCTGCGCCGAATCCGGCGCGATCTTGGGGGCGGTATGGATCATTTCCTTTATCAGAACGGCGCGTTGCATGCTGAAGACGTGCCTTTGGCAGACATCGCGGCCAGCGTCGGTACGCCCTTCTATTGCTATTCAACCGCGACCCTGTCCCGCCATTACCACTTGTTCGACGAAGCCCTCGCCGGGATCGACCACCTGATCTGCTATGCGATGAAGGCCAATTCGAACCTTGCCGTCGTCAAGCTGTTGGGCGACCTTGGCGCTGGCATGGATGTGGTCTCGGGCGGCGAATACGCCCGTGCGCGGGCTGCGGGTATCCCAGGTGAGCGGATCGTTTTCTCTGGTATTGGCAAAACTGAGTCAGAGATGCGCCTCGCTCTGTCGGGCGGCATCCGCCAGGTCAATGTTGAGTCCGAGCCAGAGATGGAGTTGCTCGACCGGGTTGCCCGCGAAATGGGTGTCACCGTGCCGATCACTGTGCGCGTGAATCCCGACGTCGATGCCAAAACCCACGAAAAGATCGCCACAGGCAAGTCGGAGAACAAGTTCGGTATTCCAATTTCTCGCGCCCGCGAGGTCTATCGGATGGCGGCGAAGATGCATGGCCTTCAGGTGGTCGGCATCGACGTGCACATCGGCAGCCAGTTGGTCGACCTCGCCCCGTTCGAGGCAGCTTATCGCAAAGTCGCCGACCTGACCGGCATCCTGCGTGCCGATGGTCACGACATAAAGCGGCTGGATCTCGGCGGTGGGCTGGGCATCCCTTATGAGCGGTCCAATGCCGCGCCTCCTTTGCCGACCGATTACGGGGCGATGGTGCAGGGCGTATTCTCGGACCTGGACGTTGAGATCGAGATCGAACCGGGCCGCCTAATCGCGGGCAATGCCGGGGTGCTGGTGTCCAGTGTGATCTATGTGAAAGAGGGTGAGGATCGTACGTTCCTGATTCTCGACGCGGCGATGAACGACCTGATCCGTCCGGCGATGTATAACGCCTGGCACGATATCGTCCCGTTGGTCGAACCGCCCGCAGGGGTCGAGATGCAGCCGATGGACGTGGTCGGTCCGGTCTGCGAAACCGGCGATACGTTCACCCGCGCCCGGCCGATGCCGCCGATGTTGGCGGGCGATGTGGTGGCGTTCCGCTCAGCCGGGGCCTACGGGGCGGTGATGGCCAGCGAGTATAACTCGCGCCCGCTGGTGCCCGAAGTGCTGGTGGACGGCGAAAACTGGGCGGTGATCCGCCCGCGGCCCAGCGTGGACGAGATGTTGGGGCATGATCGGCTGCCGGAGTGGATGAACGGTTGAGAGCGTTTCCCCGGCACGCTGTATCTTATCTGATTCAGTCTTGGGGGTTGCAGAATAGTCGCTCCTTTTCGCCCGGTGTCCGCCGAAGGCGGAGGGCAAGCGCTCTCCTATGATGTGACCGGCAAACATTACAACAAATCGCGCCAAATCACAGTATCAGTGCCGGCCCCCGGTCAGGCGCCCGCCCCGCTCACGATGCGCAGATTCCAAACGTTGCTCCTGAACAGCTCAAACCGTCGTCAGATCAAAAACCACGCATTTGGACCGACCAATTCCCTTAAACCGGCACAAAGCTGCCCATCACGTCCCTGTCAAAGCGCCCTGACAGCCCTATCTAATGTCTTAATTGGGCGTTATCCTCGCCCGGTCCAGTCTCGCGTGGTTTTCTTGCAAGTATGACAGACCAGACCAATATCCCACCAGCAGCGGCCCGCCGCCTGCGTCGCCCGCTGTGGCTGACCCGAGCCGGGATGGTGGCTGAGAATGCCACGCGTGCGTTCTGGCCGTTTTGGTCGGTGATCCTCGTGACGCTCGCGCTGTTGATGCTGGGCGCGCAGGATAGCGCGCCGCTGGAAGCTGCGTGGGCCGGGGCTGTCATTTTGGCCCTTACCGGACTGGGGACGTTGGTTTGGGGTATCCGCGCATTCCTCATTCCCTCTGCTGAGCAAGCCATCGAGCGCCTCGACTCGCGCTTGCCAGGCCGCCCGATTGCGGCGCTTGCGGACACCCAGGCCATTGGCGCAGGCGACGCCGCGTCCGAGGCGGTCTGGAATGCGCACATCAAGCGAATGGAGGACCGCGCAGCCAAGGCGAAAGCTGCGGCACCGGACCTCAAAATCTCGGATCGCGACCCCTATGCGCTGCGCTATGTCGCGGTGCTGGCATTCGCAGTTGCGCTGATCTTCGGCTCGGTTTGGCGTGTCGCTACGGTGGCCGAGATCGCCCCCGGCGCCGGGGGTGCACTTGCCTCTGGCCCCACCTGGGAAGGCTGGGTTGAACCGCCCACCTACACCGGCAAGCCCAGCCTTTACCTCAACGACATAACTGCCGCGGCCTTCGACGTTCCCCAAGGTAGCCGGATCACGATCCAACTCTATGGTGAGGTTGGCAGCCTGACAGTCGCTGAAACCCTGTCTGCCCGTGTCGGCGACGTGCCGCCGGCAAGCGAGCCCTCGCAGACCTTCGAGGTCAAACAGGACGGCAGGCTTTCAATTGACGGCACCGGGGGCCGCAGCTGGAATATTTCGGTGATAGGCGACACCGCGCCTGTGGTTGAGATATCCGAGGACATGGAACGGACCATTGCCGGAGAAATGCGTCAGCCATTTACGGCCCGTGACGACTATGGCGTTGTCGCAGGTGGCGCCGTTGTTGCACTGGATCAATCCCGGTTGGATCGTCGCCACGGGTTAGCGCTCGATCCCGAACCGGTTGAGCCGATCGCCATTGACCTGCCGATGCCCTTTACCGGAGAGCGCACCGAATTCGACGAGGTGATGATCGAAGGGTTCGAAGATCACCGTTGGGCAGGCCTGCCGGTGACCATAATAATGACCGTCGAGGACGCCGCCGGGCAACTCGGAACGACTGAGATTCTTGGCAACGAGTTGCCCGGTCGCCGCTTCTTTGATCCGATGGCAAAGGCGCTGATCGAACAGCGTCGGGACCTGTTCTGGAACCGCAACAATGCTCCCCGTGTGGTGCAAATCCTACGCGCTGCCAGTCATCGGCCCGAGGGGTTTTTCCGCTCGGAAACCTCCTATCTGATGCTGCGGGTCGCGATCCGGCGGCTCAATTTGGCGACGGAAATCGAAAGCCCGATCACCGATGAAGCGCGCGATGAGGCCGCCGATGCGCTCTGGCGCATTGCCGTGCTGATCGAAGACGGCAACCTTTCATCGGCGTTGGAGCGGTTACGGCGCGCTCAGGACAAGCTTTCTGAGGCCGCGCGCAACGGCGCAACAGACACCGAGATTGCCGAGCTGATGGAAGAACTGCGCCAGGCGATGCAGGACTATATGCGCCAACTGGCCGAACAGGCGCAGGACGGTGAGAATCAGCAAGCCAACAACAATCAGGGCGAGACACAGGAGATTACTCAGGATCAGCTGCAACAGATGCTCGACCGAATTCAGGAGCTGATGGAACAGGGCCGCATGGACGAAGCACAGGCGCTGCTCGATCAGCTGCGGGAAATGATGGAGAATATGCAGGTCGCAGAGGGCCAGCAAGGGCAGCAGGGTCAGTCGCAGGGCGAACAGGCGATGGAAGGTCTGGCAGAGACGCTGCGCGAACAGCAAGGTCTGAGTGATGAGGCATTCCGCGACCTCCAGGAGCAATTCAATCCTAATGCGCAAGCTGGCCAGTCGGGCCAGAATGAAGGCCGCAATGGCGGGCAGGGTCGGGGTGAGAGCCACGAAGGTGAGGGCGGTCAGGGACAAGGCGAAGGCAACCAGCAGGCCGAAGGCAATTCAGGCGACATGGAAGGTGATCTTGCCGACCGTCAGCAGGCGCTGCGCGATCAGCTACGGCGCCAGCAGCAAAATCTGCCCGGTGCTGGGACGCCTGAAGGCGACGCCGCCCGCGAAGCGCTGGGACGCGCGGGGGATGCGATGGACGGCGCCGAGGAAGCGTTGCGCCAGGACGATTTCGCGGAAGCGCTGGATCAGCAGTCAGAGGCGATGGAAGCCCTGCGTGAAGGAATGCGCAACCTTGGGGAGCAGATGGCCCAGCAACAGCGGCAGGGCCAGCAGGGCGACAGTCAGGGCCAATTCGACAATGCCAACCGCAATGACCCTCTGGGCCGCCAGCCGGGAGCGCAGGGTCGGATCGGCACTAACGAAGATCTGTTGCAGGGCGAAGACGTCTACCGCCGCGCCCGCGAATTACTGGACGAAATCCGCCGCCGCTCTGGCGAGCAAACCCGGCCGGAAGCCGAACTGGAGTACCTCAAGCGGTTGCTCGATCGGTTTTGAGGAGGCGCATGTAGGCCCGCGTAGCTGGCACCCGGCGTCTCAGCTTTAAATAAGGCGCGTGTCCCCGCCGGAGGCATACTTCGAGGCGTCGCTTACCTGTATTCACATGAACTGACGCAACCACTCGACGCCCCTGTCCAGCACCATATCAATACCGTCACGCAGCTGATTGACGTTATCGACATAACGGGCAAGCGGGTCGCGCATGGTCGGGAAACGCTCGGCCAGTTGCGGTGAACAGATATAGGCCAGGATCGCCAGCGCCGCTGCGATCAACACCAGCGAAAATCCAAGCCGAAAGCCACGCTTGTTACGGCGAACGTCCTCGGTAACAACTGCCGTTTCCTCTTTCGGATCACGTTCGATGGTCGAGCGGAGAGACGAATTAATCTCCTCGACATCCGGCAGACCTTCGCCTGCTGATTTGGCTGGCCGTGCCAGCGCCGCCGCGGCGGCTGGCGACAAATCAAGCTCATCACCGTCGTCGAGGCTTGGCGCAACATCGCCAGCCTTTGAGGCCGGTCGCGCGAAATCACTTTCGTCCAGATCGTCCAGGCCAAGGTCCGGCTGGCTGGTCAGGGGCTGGCCATCTGCGGCGCGGGCCTTGCGCTCCAGTGCTGCCTCTTCTTCCAGAACCTTGCGCACTGCCGGATCCAGACTGCGTCGATCCGGCGTAAGCAACGTGCCGGGTGAGGGCGCTGCACTGTCATCGTCAATATCGCTGTCTTCGGCGACGTCCGGTGTCGAGGGCGAAGATGTATCGGTTGTTGCATCATCGGCGTCAGACGGTTTCGTTGCTTTGGGTGCTTTCGCAGCAGGCGACTTCGCGCGTCCACTTTTCAGCGCATCCAGCGTAACAGCGCCATCACCGGGCGCGCCTTCAGCTTCTTGAAACCAGCCATGGCCACAGGCGGCACATTGTACATCGCGGCCCGGATCCGGGATCATCGCGCTGTCAACTTCGTATTCCGCCCCGCAATTCGGGCACTTCAAACGCATGTCTGCCCCTTTCAGGCCCGGTTATTCCGGGCTTTCCTGCCTCATGCGCGCAATTCTAGCAAGCGTCGCACCAAACGCAAAGCTCAATGCACGCCGCGCCCTTTGACACGGCGTTGCACTGTTTGGACCAGTGGGGCAAAAGGATGTCCAGTGTGCAGTAATTTCGCGGGGGGCCGCAGCCAGTGATCCAGTTGCAGAATGTTGGCTATGGCTACGGCGGGCGATCGTTGCTGTCAGGGCTGAACCTCGACCTGCCTGCGGGATCGTTCCACTTTCTCACCGGGCCTTCAGGTTCCGGCAAAACGACGATCCTGAAACTCTGTTATCTGGATTTGAGGCCCGACGAAGGCCAGATCACTCTGTTTGACCAGGACGCCGCTTCGCTGGATCGCGACAATATTGCCGCGTTGCGCCGTCGCATTGGCGTCGTTCATCAGAATTGCGAATTTCTCGACCACCTGACATTGCAGGCGAACATTGCGTTGCCAGTGACCGCAACGGGCAGCGGAACGCCCTCGTCCGAGAACGATTTGAATGAGTTGATGGTCTGGGTTGGATTGTCAGAGCGGGCAGACGCTCTGCCGCAAGAATTGTCAGGCGGAGAACGCCAACGGGGTGCACTGGCCCGCGCGGTGATTATCGCGCCCGATGTGGTGCTGGCGGATGAGCCGACCGGAAATGTCGATTGGGAGATGTCGCTGCGCCTGCTGCGCCTGCTGATTGAATTGAACAAGATGGGCAAAACGATCCTGATCGCCACTCACGATCTGAACCTGATCCGCGCCGCCAAGACGCAGGTCGCAGCCCGGGTGCTGAGGATTCGTGATGGCGGCGTACATGTAGCGGGGGCAGATCTGTGAGCCGCCGCAAGAACAAAGAATTGCCCGACGATGTTGTTGAGCCGGATGCCGATCCGGATGATACGACGCCAAGGTTGGCCGGCCCGAAACTGGCCGGAGCGTTTCGCGGAAAATTGAATTTTGAAGCTTTGAACAAGATCAGAATGCCGCGCTTTCCGTTGGCGACTCTGGTGCCGGACCGGCGTGCGCAACATGTCGTGCCCCGCAAAGGCATCACCGCGCGCCTGACGGTGTTCGCCGCCGCAACCATGGCGTTTCTGGCGGTCTTCGCGCTGGCGCTTTCATTTGCGTCAGGTCGCATGGCGGACCGCTGGGGCGCACAACTGGCGCGAACTGCGACCGTGCGAATATCTGCGCCAGCCGAGGCTCAGGCCGCCCAGACCGAAGCCGCCCTGGCTGCGCTGGCACAAACACCGGGCATTGCTTCCGCCCGCGCCCTAACAGACGCCGAAAGCCTTGCACTGCTGGAACCCTGGCTTGGCAACGGGCTGGAACCCGGAACCTTACCGGTGCCGCAATTGATTGAAATTGTCGAGGGCGGATCCGGCTATGACGAAGACGGGCTGCGACTGAGGTTGGCCGCCGAGGCCCCCGACGCGATCCTCGACAACCACAGCGTTTGGCGGCAACCGCTGGTCAGTGCGGCAAGGCGGCTGCGGACAATTGGGTTGGTTGCCGTGGCGCTGATCGGGCTGACAATGGTGGCGATCATTGTTCTGGCTGCCAACGCAGCGCTTTCGGCGAATGCGCAGGTGATCCGTGTTCTGCGCCTGGTCGGCGCGCGCGACGCTTTCATCGCCGGAGCATTCGTGCGCCGTTTTACACTACGCGCCCTGATCGGCGCGGCGGCCGGGTCGCTGGCTGGCGCTGCAACCGTTGCCATGATGCCGGCCACCGACTCCGCCGGAGGGTTCCTGACGGGCTTGCGTTTGGAAGGTTGGGAGTGGGTGTTTCCCTTATTAATCCCACTGTTGGCGGCGGCCGTTTCCTATGTCGCGACCCGGGCGGCCGCCCTGCATGTCCTACGATCGCTGCCGTGAACGACATGGGCGGGTTCGCTTATGGGGTGCAATGGCTACGGTCGGCGATATTCATCGGGCAAATGTATGTGGCGATGCTGGGCTATGCGATTTTCTGGTTCATCCCGGCGCTGATCTCGCGCGACTATGCGCATCGGGCAATCCACGCGTATTGCCGCTGGGTTCGTTTTACGGCGCATCATCTGTGTGGCCTGCGCTCGGAAATACGCGGCACGATTCCGACCGGAGAGGTTCTCATCGCTGCAAAACACCAGAGCTTTTTTGACATCATCATGATCGTCAGTGTTGTCCCGCGCCCTCGATTCATCATGAAGAGCATTCTGAAATGGGCGCCGCTTCTGGGCTGGTATGCGTCCAGAATCGGCTGCATTCCGGTTGATCGCGGCAAGCGAGGCAAGGCGATCAAGCAAATGGTCGATGGGGTAAAATCCAGCAGTAGCCCGGGGCAGCTGATCATCTACCCCCAGGGGACCCGCGTCGCGCCGGGCAAGACAATGCCATACAAGGTTGGGCCGGCGGTGCTTTATGACCAGCTGAACCAGCCATGTGTGCCTGTAGCGGCGAACGTTGGCGTCTTCTGGCCGCGCCACGGTCTGTACCGGCGGCCCGGCCTCGCGATTGTCGAGTTCCTGGATCCGATCGCTCCCGGCATGTCGCAGCGCGAGTTTCTGGCCGAGTTGGAAACCGAGATCGAATCTGCCTCGGACCGGCTGATGGTTGAAGCCGGGTTCAACGCAATCGAATTGAGGGCAAGCGGCAATGGCTGAATTCGAATACCTGGAGGACGTTGCCGCGCTCGAGGCGCATTACAGATCACCAAAGGATACGTCGCTGCGTAAGGTCGCAGACCGTCTGACTCCGGAGTATCGCGCATGGATCGCGGCATCCCGGTTTCTTGTTTTCACGACGGTCGGCCCGGAAGGCACCGATGGCACGCCGCGCGGCGATGACGGCCCGGTAGTGGCCGAGCTTGACGCCAAGACGCTGGTTCTGCCCGATTGGAACGGCAACAACCGGATCGACTCGCTTCGCAACATCGTGCGCGACGGGCGGGTTTCACTGATGTTCATGGTCCCCGGATCGTCCAACGTTGTCCGGGTGAACGGCATGGCCCGGATCACTGCCGATGAGGGGCTGCGACAGCGCTTTGCCCGCAAAGCCAGCCTGCCGCGCACGGTCGCGGTGATCCGCATCGCCGAGGTTTACTTCCAATGCTCGCGCGCATTGATGCGCTCGGGCCTTTGGACACGTGGCGACGACAGTGAGGGTCTGCCAACACCAGGGCAGATGCTGGCTGCGATGACCGAAGGTGAGGTTGGCGGCCCAGACTATGATCGCGCCTGGCCGGAGCGGGCCAAAGCCTCGATGTGGTGAGAACCGCCTACTGCGGTACATCGCGACGAATCGCTGCACCCCCAAGCGTTCGAATCTGATTCGATTGTAATGATCTCTTTCCGGTCATTGCGTGATCGGGGGCCATTTACGTCGAATCTTATCGCGTGATCGGGTCCGAGGCGGAACCGAACGTCATAAAGCATCAGAAACGGTGAAAATTCTTTGCGCGCCTACAGTCTATTTCAAATGGGGGTTGAAAAATGGTTCAAAAATACCTTGGAAATCAAGAATATGTAACTATCTGATTATAAGAAATAAACCAAGACTTCTGACGCTCAGATATCTAATAACATCCTCGATCTTACCTTGCGTCATCCAATAGCTGACGCCACGTCATTCCATAGCATTTTGCGGTTATTGCCTGACATGCCCGGCTCCGGCCAGATCAGTCCATCGGCACAGCAACCCCGCACCGCCGAGCAACGTAACCCGTAACCTGCATACCCAAAGGATAGTGACCATGACCTTCTCCAAAACCTTCAAGACTGCCGCTCTTGCCCTGATGATCACGCTGCCTGCTGCCTCTGCCATGGCTGCTGGAAACAACGCATCGCTTAGCCAGTGGGGCTTTGGTAACGCGCTTGGTGGTGGCCAGTTTGGCAACTTCAATGACGCGACCGTGGTTCAGGAAGGCTTCTTCAACCAGACGATCTCGACCCAAGATGGCAATGACAACACTGTCGTCGTCGGTCAGGCGGGTCTGGCGAATAACGCCGATGTCGCCCAGCACGGTGACTGCAACCTGGCCGGTGTTGCCCAGATTGGCGCGTTCAATAACGCAGTGGCCAGCCAGGATGGCGACTGCAACGCGGTCGGCATCATCCAGGTCGGCAACGGCAACAGCGCCGAGTCCCACCAGGTCGGCGCCGGAAACGTTTCGGTCTTCATCCAGAACTGATCCCGCCCCCGCGCCGGGGGTGTCCCTCCCCGCTCCCGGCGCACCCTTCCCCTTCTCTCAACAGGAGCTCGCACCATGACCTTCCCCCGCACATTCCTTCCGGTTGCTGCCCTGTCAGCCGCAGCCGCCTGCACCGCCGCAGTTTCGGCCAGCCACCCGACGCCAGAAGTCACGCTGACCTCCGACACCCCGATTTGCGAGATCGCCGTCGCCACACAGGGCCGCAGCGTTAACCTTCAGGCGCTGGTCCACGCCGGCACCGACATGCGCGGAACCTACCGGTTCCGCATCGCCAAATCCGGTGGCGGCGGTTCGGCCAACATCAACCAGGGCGGCAACTTCGCCGTCGCGGCGGGCGAGACCCGCACACTGGGCCAGACCACGCTGGGCGGCAGTCCTGCCAACTTCGACGCGACCCTTACGATCGAGGCTGGCGGGCAGACCTACACCTGTTCCAGCGACGATCCCACGATTGACCTTTGATCCCATCCCCCTCTGCCAAGGAGTACCGAGTATGACCACGTTCCGTAGAATCCCCGCCGCACTCGTCACCGCAACCCTGCTGGCCACCACAACCTTCGCGGCCCCTGCCGTCGCCGGTGGCCAGATCAGCATCGCAATCGAGCCGAAGAATGAAGACGAACGCAACGCCATCCGCTTCGGACTTGGCCTCTACGCCTTTGCCAAGGCAATCGAGGGCGACGCCTACATCGAGCAGAACGGCAACGGAAACGGCGCCGCCATCGGCCAGTCCGGCAATGGCAGCTTCGGCGTCATCGAGCAGGACGGCGACGGCCACACCGCCACGTTGAACCAGCAAGGTGACGGTCAGGCGTTCGGCATCTTCCAGGTCGGCGAAGGCACCGACGGCCACGTCGATCAGCAGATCGACGGCGATACCGGCCTGCTGTTCCAAATCGGCTTCTAAGCCGCACCACGACCACGGCGGGTTGTCTTCCCTGTCCTTCGCATCCCCCGCCTGCCGTGCTGGCCCTCCGGATTTCCTGCCCCGGAGGGCCTTTTCTTTTGCTGCGCAGTAGACGGCAGCGGTTCGCTAGAACGTCTATTATGTAAGGCGTAACGAGTTTTACTTATCCATTTTGCTAACTATCCAGTTCGGCACTATCCATCCCGCATGTCTGACCTGAACAAGATCTTCCACGCCCTAGCCGACCCGACACGCCGCGCCATCCTCGACCGCCTGTCCCACGGCCCGATGCCGGTCACCAGCCTGTCCCACCCATTCAAAATGGCCCTGCCGAGTTTCTTGAAGCACCTGAGTGTGTTGGAGGACGCAGGGTTAATTGAGACGCGGAAAGAGGGGCGGAAGCGCTGGTGCGCACTTTCGATGGAGGGGGTTGGGGTAGGTGCGGATTGGTTGGCGGAGGCGCGGGAGGTTTGGGAGAAAAGGTTGGATAGGTTTGCGGAGATGACGGGGGAGGGGTGAAATTCCGTCACGATTCACTGGAATCTGATTTTGGGCCGACGCTTATCCCTATGGTGGCAATTCGAATTTGCTGCATTGGCAACAGCGTCTCAACCGCAGAGAACTTTTAGACAAAGGCTTTCGAATGTCCGATTTTAACGTGATAGACATCCCTTCGACGCTGAGCCGGGTTGTTCAGACTTGGGATGACAACGGCGCAAAAATTGCTGACGGTGGTGTGTTCCAACGAAGTTCGGCACTGGCAGAGTACGTATTTGCCGAAGCTCTTGAAAAGCATGGATTCTTGGAGCGGGAAGTTTCAGTCAGCCGAATTCCAAGCCTCACAATCAAGTGGTCCGAACTCAACGCAAAGGGGCAAATATTTGTTCGCGCAGAATATGAAAAGTGGTTCAGGTCAATTGACGATATTCAGACAAGCGAAAGTGCAATGACCCAAAAATTGGAACGACGAATCAAAAAATACAAATAGGAGGCAATTTGCACAATCCTGACAACGAACCGTAGGGGTGTCACACGCAGTCCAGATAATCTAGCGAGTAGCCACGAGAATGGTTCGCGCTCTTAAGCCGCCAGGCCCTTCGTCCCGATATTCAAATACTTTTGCCGCCTGTCCTTGATGAGCGCTTCCGGAGATTTCTTCGACAACTCCGCGATCATCGCCTCAATCGCCTTACCGACGCCGTCAATCGCATCTCGACGCCCGCGTTGGGCACCCCCGACTGGCTCCGGGATAATCCGGTCAATGACGCCTAGCGATTTCAGATCCTGCGCTGTCAGGCGCAGTGCCTCGGCCGCCTCGCGCATCTTCTCGGCGTCCTTCCACAGGATCGACGCACAGCCCTCAGGACTGATGACCGAATAGATCGAGTGTTCCAGCATCGCGACCCGATTGGCCGTCGCAAAGGCCACCGCGCCGCCCGAGCCACCCTCGCCGATAATCACGCTGACCAGTGGCACCTGCACCTCCAGGCATTTCATGGTCGAGCGGGCAATCGCTTCGGACTGCCCCCGCTCCTCAGCCCCTTTGCCGGGATACGCGCCGGGCGTGTCGATCAGCGTCACGATGGGCAGCCCGAAACGGCTGGCAAGATCCATCAGGCGGATCGCTTTGCGATAGCCTTCCGGCCTCGCCATGCCGAAATTGCGTTCGATCCGGGATTTTGTGTCGTGGCCCTTCTCATGCCCTATCACCATCACCGCACGGCCATCCAGCCGGGCAATCCCGCCCATCACCGCATGATCGTCGGCGAAGTTCCGGTCCCCCGCCAACGGAGTGTAGTCCGTGAACAGCCGCGCGATATAGTCCTTACAATGGGGCCGGTCCGGGTGCCGCGCCACCTGACATTTCTGCCAGGGCGTCAGTTCCTTGTACAAGTCCTTCAGCATTGCAGACGATTTCTTGTCCAGCGCCACGGCCTCTTTTTCAACGTCCACCGCCTCGGATTTCTCGGCCATGGCGCGCAGTTCATCGGCCTTGCCTTCGATCTCGGCCAGGTCCTTTTCGAATTCGAGGTAGTGGGTCATGCGCGCCTCCGGGTTACCGGGAAAGATATAGGGGGTGCGATGTGCAGGGTGCAACCGGTGACCGGGGGATTGGATGCCTCGCCCAGCGGCTTCGCCTTGGTCCGGGCGGTGGATACGTCCCTGAGGAACGTCAGCACAAGGTCAAGAATGATCAACCTTACCCACCGATCATTTCCGCCTGCATCACGATCACCTCGGCCTGCCGGATGCTGGCCAGATCGACCAACCGCCCCTTGTAAACGGTCGCACCCGCGCCGCTGGCATCCGCCTCGGCCATTGCTGCCAGAATCTCTCGCGCCTCGGTCACTGCCGCTTCGGAGGGCGTGAACACTTCATTGGCCAGCGCGATCTGTTTCGGGTGGATCGCCCATTTCCCGACCATGCCCAGCGTCGCCGACCGCCGCGCCTGCGCCCGGAACCCTTCGTCGTCGGAAAAATCGCCGAACGGGCCATCGACCGGCAGCACGCCGTGGGTCCGGCAGGCCGCGACAATCGCGGTCTGCGCCCAATGCCAAGGGTCCGACCAGTGCTTCGCCCCGTCGTGTAGCATGTAGTAATCTTCCTGAGTCCCGCCGATCCCGGTGGTCTGCATCCCCATCGAGGCGGCGAAATCCGCCGCCCCCAGGCTCATTGCCTGCAAGCGGGGTGAACTGGCCGCAATCTCCTCCACATGAGCAATTCCTGCTGCGGTCTCGATGATAACCTCCAAGCCGATGCGTTTGGAGCGCCCGGCGGCTGCCTCAGCCGCCGTGACCAGCGCGTCCACCGCGTAGACATCCGCAGCACAGCCGACCTTGGGGATCATGATCTGGTCCAGCCGCTCACCCGCCTGTTCCAACACGTCGATGACGTCGCGATACCAATACGGAGTGTCGAGCCCATTGATCCGCACGCTGAGGTGTTTCGTCCCCCAATCAACGTCGCTTATGGCCGTAATCACGTTGGCCCGGGCGGTTGCTTTGTCGGCAGGTGCGACACTGTCTTCCAGATCCAGATTGACCACGTCTGCCGCGCTGGCCGCCATCTTTTCAAATAGCTTCACATTCGAACCCGGACCGAACAGCTGGCAGCGGTTAGGGCGGGCGACGGGGGCGGGTTGGACGCGGAACGACATGGCTGGCCTCGCAAGGAAATTTCGTGTCTGCTGGTCTTTGGGGTAGAATATTGCTGCACCAGCAACAAGGGGATTTCTGCGATGCGGCAATTGAAGGTCTATACTTCGCTTTGGGCGATGCAGCCGCACGATCAGACCGGGGTCAAACTTCCATTTGATCAGGTGGCTGAAATGGTGGCTGAAGCGGGCTATGATGGGCTGGCCATTGATCTCGGCGCTTCCGACGTCGCGACTGCCCATAGAGTGCGTCCACATCTTGAGGCCAACGGTCTGACCCCCCTGATCGTCGCTTTTCCCAAAGAGGTTGAGGGCTTCCGCGACACCCTGGAAATGGCCAAGGATTTCGGATCGCCCTTTGTCGATGTCATCGGTCAGGTGATGCCGCTGAGCATCCCGGAAATGGAGCCGATTATCCGCCGTTGGATCGAGATGAGTAATCGGGTTGGCGTCCCCATCCAATTCGAAACCCACCGCAACTGCATCACCAACGACTTGTTCGTGACGCTGCAATTGCTTGATCTGATCCCCGACATGCGCGTTTGTGCGGACTTGTCGCACTATGTCGTCGACCGCGAGTTCTGGTTCCCGCTATCGGAAGGCGACCTTGGCCTGATCTCCCGTATCCTGAAACGCTCCGACAGCTTTCAGGGTCGCGTCGCAAGCCGCCAACAAATCCAGCTGCAACTGGACTTCCCCCAGCACCAGAAATGGGTCGAACTATTCAAGGGCTGGTGGCGTGAAGGGCTGGCCGACTGGCGGTTCCGCAACCCCTCAGGCGACTGCATCTTCCTGTGTGAACTCGGCCCGCCGGAATACGCAATGACCGGGCCGGACAGCATGGAAATGTCGAACCGCTGGGAGGAAGCCCTGCAGATCAAGCAGTGGGTTACGGATATTTGGGAAGAGTTGGGCGGCGATGGCTGAGTGACAGTATTTGTGCGGATTTGCGTGAAAACACTTTGGATATTAATCTGCCTCGCGCGACGGCGCAATAATTCAGCGCTTCTGTCGTGATTGATGATGGAGGATTGAATATGCCTTTTGGACTCCGCGACAATCTGAACGTTACCATGGGTGGCATCCCAAATCAGGACGCCGCTATCACCCGTAGCAAGACTGAACATGTTGTTGCCCGCATTAAATGTCTGGGCGATGGCGCGACCAGGCGCACTGATTTCGGGCCTGATTTGGTTTTCAGACCCGTTCTTGTATCGGCCTCTCTGAAAGCAAATGAGCGGCAACGCATACTAACGCTGGGTCGCCGCCCGAGTGAGCGGACGACCATCTCGCTGATCGCCATTGAGGTCGCGCGCCACTTCGGTTGGCGGCCAATTAAGTTTGAAAAGCTGTTGATCCCGGCATCTTGGTACACGGCGCATCCGTGTTTCGACGTCGAGATTATTTTTCGTATTCTTTACAAAGCTGTTGAGGTTGACTTCCGAGCCGCTGCTGCCGTTCAGATCGGCAACGAAGGCTTTGCCCAGGATGAGGAGATTGGCGACATGATCGTTCTCCTACCGTACGCCATTCAGTATGAAGTGAACCGGACTTACAAGAAGGAATGCTGCCCAAGGCAACCAGCCAATCCGCCCGCAGCGTCTGAAGTTAAGGAATACAACCGACTGCAGAGCGATGCTGCGGTTATGAACCTACGCACCCCGAATCCGCGCATCGATGATAGCGAGGAAGAACAGCACAGTGACACCGGCAGTGGCGATTAGTCGGCTTCCTTCAATTGCCGTCCCAGAACTGCACGGTGGTTCCCGGATCAACCATGTTCGCCAACTCAGCGGCGTCCCAGTTTGTCATCCGCACGCAACCGTGGCTTTGTGCCGTGAACAACGAGGCAGGCTCCGGCGTGCCGTGGATGCCATAGGACGGCTCGGTCAGGTCAATCCAGACGGCCCCGACAGGGCCATTCGGTCCGGGCGGCAGAGTAAGGATTTCGTTGTTATCACCCTGCTGAAAGTTGTCCGGGTTGTAAGTGTAGTTCGGCTCGATCGCGATGGCGCGGACCTCATGCAACCCTGAAGGTGAGGGCGTTTGTGCAGACGCCACAGCCACCGGGTAATTCGCCACGATCCGGCCCTCGGCATCGGTTGCCAAAAGGCGCTGGTTCGGCTTGTCGATCAGGATCGACGTGACGCGACCAGTGGCGCGTGCACGCGGTTTAGTAACGAAAATAGTGTCACCCTGAGTAAACGAAGAACTCGGATTCAGCAGCCTCAGAAACTGCTCATCCATATGGAAACGTTCGGCCAGGGCTTCGGCACCGCTCGAATATCCAAGCAGTTTGAGTTGCGCCAATTCTGAATAATCGCGTGGCAGTGGCCCGGTGACCTCAGCAACATCCTCAGCGCTGATCGTGTGTTGGCCCAGGATGCCGGTCGCCTGTTTGCCGCCTAATGCGTCCCAGACGACCCCGTCCAATACCCCGTCAACGGGGAGTTGCTCTCGGAATTCGAACGCACGCAGGGCGCTGACCGTCATACCGCCGCCGAAACCGTCGATGACGCCGGGCGAGATATCGGCGCGGTCCAGCAGCACCTGCAACTTCACGGCAAGTGCAGATTGATCTTCGGGCAGCGGTCCACCCAGATAGTTAACGGTTTCGATGGCGTTGACAGTGATAGGGTCGCCGTCTTGTGCAAATGCGGTCGTGCACGCAAGCGTTGCCAAAATTTGAGCTGCGACAATCGGTCGAGTCAGGTGCATTATTGAGATCCTAATCATTCATGACATTTGGTTGTCTGGTCCAGATGGCTGCTTCGGAACCTTCACTCGATCGCCTGACGGCACATAGCGGGTGAAAGCCATCAGCATTCGGTGACAACGTTTTCGCACGTAGAAAGTTGCAGCACGTATCGGCAATGACAAAGAATCTTGCTCATAAAGGCAAGTTAATCGAATTATCTTGCAGGAATTTCGCTCACCGCGCCCAGTATTCAAAGACTTCGCATGAAATGTCGGGGATATTGCCGCTCGACGAATCGAGTGAGGCCACCATGATCCAGACTCCATATCTCCTTTTTCTCGGAGACGCCCCCGACCAACTAGCCGCCAAAGTGGCGCAAGGTATCCGCGACTGGCGACCCGAGAATGCCGTCGGACAATTCCGGTTGCCCGGCTGCGGCGCTGATGTTGGCCTGACGGACATGACATTGGAGCAAGCGAAAGCTGCGGGCGCAAAGACACTCGTGATCGGTGTCGCTAACCGCGGCGGGATTATCAGCGCGGCTTGGAAAGAGGTGTTAGTTCGGGCCCTTCAAATGGGATTTGACCTCGCCTCGGGGCTGCACAACCTGCTGCGTGACGAAGACGATCTGGTTGCCGCCGCGCGCGTCGCCGGAATGACGCTGCATGACGTGCGCATCCCCTCGGTCGCTTACCCGATTGCCAACGGCATCAAGCGGACGGGCAAGCGGTGTCTGGCGATCGGGACCGACTGTTCTGCCGGGAAGATGTACACCGGGTTGTCGATGGACGCCGAGATGCAGGCGCGCGGGTTAAAAACCACGTTTCGCCCGACAGGTCAGACCGGCATTCTGATCACCGGCGGCGGCGTGCCTCTGGATGCCGTCATTGCCGACTTCATGGCGGGCGCGGTCGAGTATCTGACGCCCGACAATGACCCCGACCATTGGGATCATATCGAGGGGCAGGGCAGCCTCTATCACGTCTCCTATTCAGGCGTGACAATGGCGCTGATCCACGGTGGCCAACCAGACGCGTTGATTCTGTGTCACGAACCGACTCGCACCCACATGCGCGGTTTGCCAGGCTACGCGCTGCCGACGCTTGAAGCGTTGCGCGATACTGCGCTGCCGCTGGCGCGGATTGCGAATCCGGCATGTCAGGTGGCTGGCGTGTCGATCAATACCAAGGCGCTGGGCGAGGATGCGGCGAAGACGCTGCTGGAAGATACCAGTGCGCGTTTGGGCCTGCCTGCAACCGATCCTTTCCGCTTTGGTGCGGCTCCGCTGGTCGACGCCTTGGTCGCTTTATGAGCCTGACGGTCACGCACGACACATTCCAACTGGCACAGGCGTTTACCATCGCGCGCGGGACGAAGACCGAAGCGCAGGTGCTGACGGTCACGGCGCGGGACGGCGAGCACCGGGGCTGGGGCGAATGCGTGCCCTATGCGCGTTATGGCGAAACGCTGGACTCGGTGACGGCAGAAATCGAGGGGCTCCGTGGCTTGCTAGACCGGACGGCTTTGCAAGATGCACTTCCTGCCGGAGCAGCGCGCAATGCGGTGGATTGCGCCCTGTGGGACCTTGAGGCGAAGCGGGCGGGCAAGCACGTTTGGGAATTGGCCGGGCTGCCCGCTCCGGGGCCCGAGGTGACGGCCTATACGTTGTCGCTGGACAGCCCGGAAAACATGCGCGTTGCGGCGGCGAGGAATGCGCACCGGCCCATTCTGAAGATCAAACTCGGCACGCCCGATGACATGGCGCGGCTGGAGGCGGTGCGGGCAGGCGCACTGGATCCGGTGATCATCGTTGACGCGAACGAAGGATGGACGGCGGAGGTTTACGCCGACCTCGCCCCGCATCTGCTGCGCCTTGGGGTTGCGATGGTCGAACAGCCTTTGCCCGCCGATCAGGACGATATGCTGGCTGAGATCGCCCGCCCGCTGCCGGTATGCGCAGATGAAAGCTGCCACGATCGAAGCAGTCTGGCGGGGCTGGCGGGCAAATACGATATGGTGAACATCAAGCTCGACAAAACCGGCGGCCTGACCGAGGCGCTGTCCCTGAAAACTGCGGCCCGGAGCGCTGGATTCGACATCATGGTCGGCTGCATGGTCGGCTCATCCCTCGCCATGGCCCCGGCGGTCCTGCTGGCGCAAGGCGCGACCTTCACCGACCTCGACGGCCCCCTGCTGCTGGCAGAGGACAGGGCCGAGGCGCTGCGGTTTGATGCGGAAGGAGTGCATCCGGCCGGGCGGGGGTTGTGGGGGTAGGGCCCTCAAAGGGGACTAGGCTTGAGTGGTTGGCTTTTTGGCAATTCAAACAAATGTGACATGGAGCCTGCCTAATCACAGTGGGTTGTCAGCGCAAATTTCGTTTAGTTAGTCGGAGGGTAACATCAACTTCCTTCGATTAACGCCGTAGCTTTGGCGACGTCGATGAAGTCTTCCGACGCTGAATTATCCATTTTGAATTTTTGAAGTATTCGCTTGGCTGCATCTATTGCTTCTTCCAGTTCACTATCCTTGTAACCCATGGCGGTTAGCTGTTTGCCATACAAGATC
>CALSNT010000003.1 GCA_943787785.1 uncultured Paracoccaceae bacterium
TGTGCGTCGTCAGAGTTTTTGGAACCAAGAACGGCCTAAACTAAGAGAGAGTCTGGCTCATCTGATTTCTGTGATTATGCGGCGCGTTGTCTGTGATGCAAGCGCCGCGTTTCGAGCGTCTTTCGTTTGATCCTTTCTCTTTGTTTTAGAATGGCTTTGTCACGGCCGAAGTAGACGTCGGATGGCGTGACGTTGTTGAGGCTCTCGTGGTACCGCTGATGATTGTAGTGTTCGACGAAGGCTTCGATTTGGGCTTCGAGATCGCCCGGCAAGAAGTAGTTTTCGAGCAAGATGCGGTTCTTCAGGGTTTGATGCCATCGCTCGATCTTGCCCTGAGTCTGCGGATGATACGGCGCACCGCGAGAATGCTTCATGCCTTTGTCCTGCAGCCATTCAGCAAGGTCGCCTGAGACGTAGCTGGAGCCATTATCGCTGAGCAGGCGTGGCTTGTGAACGACGTGGACCTGATCACAGCCGGATGCCTGCAGGGCCAGATCGAGCGTATCTGTCACATCCTCAGCCCGCATGTTCGTGCACAACTTCCACGAGATGATGTACCGGCTGTAATCGTCGAGGATCGTGCTGAGATAAAACCAACCCCAGCCGAGAACTTTGAGGTAGGTGAAGTCGGTTTGCCAAAGCTGATTGATGGCGGTGGTCTTGTCGGTGAACTCGCTCGCTGCCTTGATAACAATGAAGGCGGGGCTGGTGATCAGATCGTGGGCTTTCAGCACTCGGTAGACCGAAGATTCTGAGACAAAGTAGCGGTTCCGATCCGTGAAGGTCACCGCCAGTTCGCGCGGCGACAGCTCCGTTTCCTTCAACGCCAGCTTGACGACCTTGCGGCGCACCGTGTCAGGAATGCGGTTCCAGACGTTTTTTGGCTTGGGGGATTGATCCTGCAGCCCAGCCTCGCCACGCTGCAGATACCGATCATACCAACGGTAAAATGTGGTGCGGGGCAGGCCCATTTTTGCCAACGTCTGACGTGCTGACAGGTGCGATCCCTCGACCAGCCGGATGATCTCCAGCTTCTCGGATGGGTGATACCTCATTCTTGGTCGCCCCCATCCCCTGTCATGCTTTTTTTGAGCAAACGGAGGTCAAGCGTCTGCTCCGCAACGACCTCCTTCAGGTCCCGAGCTTCGCGCCGCAGATCCTTGACCTCGTCGGTCGTCGCAGCACGCGCTGTATCGCCCGCCAGGCGTCTCTTCCCGGCCTCCATGAAGTCCTTCGACCATTTGTAATAGATGCCCTGTGAGATGCCCTCACGGCGACACAGCTCGGCAATACTGTCCTCGCCGCGCAGGCCGTCCAGTACGATGCGGATCTTCTCTTCCGATGAATATTGCCTGCGGGTCGCCCGCTTGATGTCTTTGACGATCTTCTCGCCGGCGCTCTTCGTTGTCTGTCTCATGCCCCACTCCTCAGTGGTTACGATGCGCCAACAACTCTCTCTTATCAAATCGCCCTATTTGGACCCATAAGCGCTGACGTCAGACAGAGACGTCCTTCATCGCAGCCTGCAAAAGCAGCGCCACGTTCTCGGCGGTAAACTTGTAGCCTTTGCCGTCCGGGATGCGCGCGGCCGAGATTGGGTACTTGGGCCGGCGCGGGTCGATGCCTGCGACGCGGAACCGCTCCCGTCCTGTAGAAAATTCCCGGCCGAAGTCATCAGGCGACAAGCCGAACTCTTCGGCGAGCGCCTCGAATAACATCCGTTCAGGATCCAGCGTCGAGCCATCCGGCAACGGGATCGATACGCGCACGCCGAACTCAAAGTTCCAGCGCAGGTCCATGGCTTGAACCCCCAGTCCTTCCGCGACAAGACCGTGCTTTGCGGCAACCTCGGCGCAGGCCTTCAGCATTTCAGTTTCGATTGTCTTGCAGAGACCTGGGGTGAGGTTGCGGGGCGGAGCGATTTCGGACATTGGCGGTTTTCCTTTTACATGGGGCCAGGATAAAAGGGCGAGACTGGTTTTGCACGTAACAAGGGCGCCGCCATGCATATTCTGATGACGGTAAATGCCGCCTGGAACATTTTGAACTTTCGCCGTCCCCTCGTCAGGGCCCTTGTGAATTCTGGGCATAGGCTGACCGTGCTGGCGCCCATTGATGACTCAGTAAAGGACCTTGAGGGAATTGGCTGCCGCGTGCGACCACTCGAGATGAGCGTAAAGGGGCTCAATCCCCTTGAAGACATCAAACTCCAGCGGAGATTGACCCAGCTATTCCGGGAAGAACAGCCTGACGCCGTTCTGAGCTACACGATCAAGAACAATATATTTGGAGCCCGCGCGGCGCGCTCCCATAGTATTCCCTTCGTGCCCAACGTCACGGGGCTTGGCACAGCTTTTCTCTCGGGCCCGCTTTTGCAGACCGTGACAGAGCAGCTCTACCGCCGCTCCTTCAAAGACCTGCCCATTATATTTTTTCAGAATGTGGATGATCGTGACTTGTTTCTGGAGCGCAAACTTGTGCGCAGCAACCAAGCACGGCTTTTACCAGGGTCAGGAATCGACCTTCACCATTTTGCGCCCAGACCTAGCCCATCCTCCTCTCAGAAAACCGTGTTCCTGATGATTGCCCGGCTCTTGCGAGACAAAGGCGTTCTTGAATTCGTGGACGCGGCACGCCGCATCAAAGCCCGACATCCCGACACTTGCTTTCAGCTATTGGGTGCAGTCGGTTCGGAAAACCGCACAGCCATTGACATGAAAACCGTTCAATCCTGGGTCTCCGAGGGCGTAATTGAGTATCTTGGAACCACGAAAGACGTGCGCCCAGCGATTGCAGCGGCGTCTTGCGTGGTTCTCCCGTCGTATCGCGAAGGCGCGCCAAGAACACTGATCGAGGCTGCTGCCATGGAACGCCCTCTCATTGCAACCGATGTTCCGGGGTGCCGGAGCGTCGTCGATCAGGGTGTGAACGGTTTTCTTTGCGCGGTCCACGATGCAGACAGTCTTGCAATGGCGATCGAGCGGTTCATGGCACTTGCTCCCGAAGACCGTCGCGCAATGGGCCAAGCGGGACGCGCCAAAATGGAGCGTGAATTCGATCAAACGATCGTCGTTGACGCCTATCTCGAGGCCATTTCGCATCTTGTGCAGCAATCCGGGGCAGCGTGATTATGGATACTGTTTTCTTCATCGCTTCGAAACTCATCGGCGCCCTGCTCCGCCCGGACACATGGATCATACTTGCCTTGACCAGTCTTGTCCTCGCACTTTTGGCAAAGCGCCAGCGACTGGCCATGTCGATCGCCAGCCTGACATTCTTTATTCTCGTCATCTTGGCCATTTTGCCCTTGGGCAATCTATTGCTCCAGCCGATCGAGCGAACCTATCAGACAAATCCCACGTTATCTCAGGTTGATGGCATCGTGGTTCTTGGCGGCGGGGAGGATATTAGGGCCAGTATTTTTTGGGATCAGATGCAATTCAATGAGGGTGGTGAGCGCTTCACGGCAGGCTTGGAACTGGCCAAACGCTATCCCGACGCAAAAGTCCTTTTCGCCGGCGGGAGCGGCGCGCTTCGAGACGTGGCAGGGGCCACTGTCTCAGAGGCCTCCCTCGCGGAGCGATTTTTTCTCGACCAAGGCATCAGCGCAGAGCGTCTTCTACTGGAAGGGCGATCACGGAACACCGCAGAAAACGCGAGGCTCAGTCTTGAACTTGCAACCCCTGCCCCGGACGAAACATGGGTTTTGATCACAAGTGCCTTTCACATGCCGCGCGCCATGCGCAGCTTTGAGGCTGCTGGGTGGCAGAATATCATCGCATGGCCTGTCGATTATCGAACAGCCCGCTTCATTGATGGCATAGGCTGGGACCTCACCGGACATATGGGGGGACTGACGACGGCTATCCGTGAACAGATTGGGCAATTGGCCTATCGTCTCAGTGGGCGATGAAACCTCACCAATCCGTGCAAATATGTCTCGAGTCCCCAGGTCAGATCGATCAGATACGACGTCACCAGTTTGCGAAATTTCAAGGATGACGTTGGCAAGCTTGAAATTGCAGCCGTTTTCGGGAACTGCGATGTCGCCAGTTGCGCCCTGCCCTCACTCTTTCGCCCATGATCCAAATTCGGCTGCCTCAAGCGACATTGATGTTGCTGAGTTCACCATCAACAGGTGACCAAAGCCCGCGCAAAAGTCCGGCAGGCACGTGCGGCTTGGGTCACAATGTCCAGCCGACGGAACTCTGGGCGTCACACCAATCCGTCCCGATTGGCCACATGCATAATGGCCTCCAAAAAGCCCTTAACTGAGCCGCAATCAAACCGACGTCCAGACAGCGGGACCGCCTGCACACGGCCAGCTGAAGCCTGCGTGTTGATCGCATCGGCGAGTTGGATTTCGCCACCGGCACCGGGCTTTTGCCCACGTAGCATATCGAAAATATCTGGCGTCAGAACATACCGGCCAATGGACGCCAGATTCGAGGGCGCCTCTTCAAAGACCGGCTTCTCGATCAAACCAGCCACGCTGCCCTCTGCGGCTCCCGGCTTCACCACGCCATATTTGGAAATGTCCGCGCCGTCGACCTCCATCACTGAGAGCTGAGTGCAGCCTGATGCCGCGTAGCCCTTGACCAAATCCGCCGTGATGCCGGCCCCCTCATATGTCAGAAAGTCATCCGCCAGCAAAACCGCAAAAGGGTCCTGCCCGACGGCACGCTCAGCACAAAGGACAGCATGACCAAGGCCCAATTGTTCCGGTTGGCGCACGAAAATACATTCCACCCCATCGGGCAGGATACTGTGCACCATATCAGCTTGGTCCGATTTGCCTTTCGCGCGCAGCGCCGCTTCAAGCTCTTGATTGCTGTCAAAATGATCTTCGATCGCCCGCTTGTTTCGCCCCGTCACGAACACCAACGTATCGATCCCAGCAGCAATCGCTTCTTCAGCGGCATATTGTATGAGCGGCTTGTCCACGATGGGCAAAAGCTCTTTTGGCATAGCCTTGGTTGCGGGCAAAAAACGCGTGCCAAAACCCGCCACCGGAAAAACAGCTTTACGCACAGGTTTCATAGATCGTCCTTTCTGACCCTCCGGGAACACGGGGGCTTCGCGACCACGACTGTCCTCGCACATTCCGGCGCCCATATCCTGGGCTCAGAATAGAGCGCTCTGTTCCCGCCTCTGTCACAATTGGGGGCAATAATTTTAGACTGGGATGACATGCGCCGATCATATCGTTTGAAGTTGATCTGGCTCTACGGCAACACGTGTTTGACGTCCCATCAGGTCCATAAGAACCCAGACACGCTGATCCGGTGTTGTTTTCTCAACAGTTGCCACAAAATCAGCAAACGGACCGATGGTAAGGCGCACCTCTTCGCCTGGCTGCAGGACTTTTGGAGGCAAGAGCTTGCCATCGGCATCGCATCGCAACATCAATTGGCTGACAATGTCCAAAGGCACAGCGGCAGGCTCATCGCCGAATGACACAAGGCGTGTCACACCATAGGTGGAATGAATGCTCCGCCAAAATCCACGCGCAGCTTCGAAGCAGACAAAAATATAGCCCGGGAAAACCGGGCGTAGTCGGGTCACAAATTTGCCCCGTTGTTTCTGCGTCAGCTCTTCCAAGGGGAGAAAGGTCTCAAACCCCTGACGTTTTAGATTGCGCTCCGCGATCTGGCCGCAGTTGGGCTTCAACTGGGCCAAGAACCAGTTCGCCCCGCGGTCGTGATAGCTCATGTTGCCTCCAGTCTTTTCTTTCCTGCCACCATATTGCTCAAATTCGAACAAATACAAGAGACGTTTCGATTTTTCCTTGGAGGTGCTCCTAAAGTCCACGCCGGGTGGGTGAGTTTAATCCTTCAAGCCTCTGTTTTATATGTATTTTAGAAGAACTCGACTTGATAGAGAGCGGCCTTCACGCAAACGTCCCGTCATCTTGAAGACGACACGGAGGGTGAGTTGGAAGAGCGTGCTGAACAGACTGAGTTTCGAGCAGCGCAGTATGTGCGCATGTCAACGGAGCACCAGCAATATTCCACGCACAACCAATCAGACAAGATCCAAGAATATGCCGAGAAGCGCGGCATTCAAATCGTGCGCACATATGCCGATGACGGCAAAAGCGGTCTATCAATCGGCGGGCGCGCAGCACTGCAAAAGCTGATCTCGGATGTGGAGTCAGGTCGAGCGGACTTCAATGTCATTCTGGTCTACGACATCAGCCGCTGGGGGCGCTTCCAGGATGCTGATGAAAGCGCCTATTACGAGTATATCTGCAAGCGCGCCGGCATCCAGGTCGCGTATTGTGCCGAGCAGTTCGAGAACGACGGCTCGCCGGTGTCGACCATCGTCAAGGGCGTCAAACGCGCCATGGCCGGCGAATACAGCCGTGAGCTGTCCGTCAAAGTCTTTACCGGGCAATGCCGGCTCATTGAACTTGGTTTCCGGCAAGGCGGAGCAGCTGGCTTTGGTCTTCGGCGCATTCTGGTCGACGAGCGCGGCACGATCAAAGCGGAGTTGAAGCGCGGTGAGCACAAATCGCTTCAAACTGATCGGGTGATCTTGATGCCAGGACCCGAGGAAGAGGTTGCCTGGGTCAACAAGATGTACCGCTGGCTTATTGAGGAGGATTTGACGTTTCGTGAAATCGCCGACCGCTTGAACGACGAAGGTGTTGCCACCGATCTCGAACGGCCATGGACATCAGGCACGGTCCGCACGGTTCTCACAAACGAAAAATACATTGGCAACAACGTCTACAATCGCAGCTCTTTCAAATTGAAGAAGATGCATGTCGAAAATCCGCCAGACATGTGGGTGCGCAAGGAAGGCGCCTTCGAAGGCATTGTGCCCTTGGAATTCTTTCTGACAGCACAGGAGATTATCACGGCGCGATCCGCCCGCCTTTCAGACGAAGAACTACTCGATCATTTGAAACGGCTCTACGCAGATGCCGGCCAATTGTCCGGAATATTGATAGATCAGACACCGGACATTCCCTCCTCGGCCACCTATCGAAATCGCTTTGGCTCGCTTGCGCGGGCCTATGAATTGATCGGTTTCCGCTCTGACAGGGACCAAGAACGCATTGCGCTCAATAAGCGGCTGCGCGAGCTACATCCGGAAATCATATCACGCACTGAGGAAGCAATTGCCGAGGTTGACGCCATTGGGCGCATAGTGCGAGGCGGCGATGCCTTGTTCGCTGATGACACACCCGTGAAGATGCAAGTACCCGGCACCAAGAAGACCAAGACCGCCAGGGTTTGGACCTACGTTCGGGATGAACGCCCGTGGTCTGGCCAATCTCCGCCCTGCGCTTGGTATCAGTTCACCATCGATCGAAAGGGCGCGCATCCTGTGTCCCATCTCTCAGGTTACAAAGGATGGGTGCATGCAGATGGCTATTCCGGCTTCAACGGTGTGTTCGGCGCCGACAAGGCGCGCGAGATGGCCTGCATGGCCCATGTCAGGCGCAAGTTTGTGGATGTGCACGCGGCGCAAGGTTCCGCCATTGCTGAGGAGGCCATACGGCGGATCGCCAAGCTCTATGCCGTGGAGAAAGAGGCCCGCGGCAAATCGCCCGTAGAACGCGTCGCCCTGCGACAGGCACTGGCCAAACCCGTTTTTGATGATCTTGAGGTCTGGCTGCACGCACAACTTCCTAAGATCTCTGGCAAGTCGCCCTTGGCTCAGGCCATCCGTTATGCCCTGGGCCGCATGCCCAAGGCACGACAATACCTCGATCACGGCTGCCTGGAAGCCGATAACAACACAGCCGAACGCGCTGTCAAACCCGTCGCCATCGGCAGGAAAAATTGGATGTTTGCCGGTTCACCGCGCGGCGGAAAAGCCATGGCCATTGCCTATACTCTGATCGAGACCGCCAAGCTCAACAATGTCGATCCACAGGCTTGGCTCACATCGGTTCTGGCCCAGATCGCTGATCACAAGATCAACAGGATCGACGAACTGATGCCGTGGCGTTACGCTGCTCAGGCAGCGTAAATGGCATCCGTCAAACGCGACGGGGCGGGTTCAACGGACGGGCACCATTCAGCGCCCCGCGTCTCCCGACTGAATATCGAGAGCACCAAATGCAGAGATGCCGGGAATGCGGTGACAAACAGAAAAGCCGGCGGCATGTGCCGCCGGCCTATCCACCAGCTTGGTGACCCGGTATTGATCGCCGAGACGCCTGCCGTCGCCTGTGATTTGACCAATCAAATAGCGCCGCCAACCACCGGATCGCAGAACGCTATTTGGATGCCTTGTCTGTCTTATACGCGTATTTATAGCCACCATAAGAATAGTAATATTTGCCGCCATAACGGCCATACCGGCTCCGGCTTTCATCATACTGGTTCAGGATGACGCCCGAGAGCTTTACACCCGAAGTTGTTAAAGTTTTGATGGCAGCCTGGATGTCTCCTGGCGTCGTGACAAGATGACGGGCCACAAGCATAGACATTCCAACCTTTTGTCCGATAATCGTTGGGTCCGAAACGGAAAGACTGGGCGGCGCATCAACAATGACAATGTCGTAAAATTCTTCTGCGGTTGTCAAAAGGTCGTCAAAGTTCGGATTTTCAAGCAATTCAGCAGGATTAGGTGGGAACTGACCACTGAACAAAACATCGATCTTTTCTTTCGGAAAATGCTCAATACAATGTTCCGTCGTCCCGCTTAGAAAGTCTGAAAGACCAAGATGCTTCTTTTCAACCTTGAAGTAACGCCGCAAAAAACCGCGCCGCATGTCCGCGTCAATTAAGAGAACACGCGCACCCATTTGACCGTAAAGCAACGCAAGGTTGAGAGACACGAAGGATTTCCCGTCTGCAGGAGCACAGGAAGTGATCATGATCGAGTTTGAGCCGGACGAGCCGAGTGCGAATTTCAAACCAGTTCGCAAACCTCGCAAGGCTTCAACAGCCATATCATTGGGCTGAAACAGCGCGAGACCATATTCAGGAGAACTGGCCGCTTTACCAACCAGAAGCTCGGATTTACCGATTGTTGCAAACAACGGGATCCCGAGAGCTTCAATCTCGCGCGCATCCTCAATACCCTGCCGGAAGAAATTCCGGCCAAGAACAAGCGCCACTGCCAACGCCAAACCGATCACGGCGCCAAACACAATCGGCATTCGACGATCCGGTCCAGCCCAAGCCGCAACCTCAGCCGGCTCAAGAACCCGGATGTTGCTGACGGTACTGGCTTTCAATATGCCTAATTGCTCCAAACGTGCCAACAGTTGTTGCTCTAACATCTGGGAGCGCTCAACCCGTGCAACCAAGCGTGCCAATTCTTGCTCGAATTCAGGCACCACGGACAGCCCGGAAGCTGCCTCCTGCAGTCGTTCTTGGAGACGCGCTTCCTGAACCACTAGTTGCTGAACATCCGGGTGGTTTTCAGTCAAAACCAAAAGGAGCTGTTCTTTTCGGAACTGAACCTCTTCCAATTGCCCTTCGAGCTCCAGTGCATTTTCGAGAAGTTGTTGTGTGTCTGCGCTCAACTCATTGACTTGACGGTCTCTGCGAAACTCCGCAAGCGCATCCGTTGCGCGTTTGCTTTCGCGGCGAGACTCATCCAACTGTTCTTCAATGAATTCCAGGCTGTTATCAATTTCTTCGGAGCTACGAAGAAGATTTTGGTAAATATACTCTTGAACAATTGCATTCAAAACAACGACCGTTTCTGGGCCATCCAGCCCCGTAAGGCTGAAATCTACAATACCTGTATTATCGCGCTCACGAATACCAAGCCGCTCTGCAATACTGGCTACAGTGTTTCGTAAAGGGCTCCTGCTCACGTAGAACATGCGGCCGGAAGCAGCTTTGAAATCCTCTACCAGGAGGCTTCCACCCCCAGGCAATCCCAAACGTTGCCCAACCTGACCTTGAACTAGATCGTTGTCCGGTGTTTCGACTGAAAAGACTCCGTCCCCGGTGATGCGCACAATGTAGCGCGCGCCCGCACGCGCATCAGGCACATCAAGTGCAGCCTCAAGAAACTCACCTGGCCGAGCATACTGCTTGGGTAAAAACTGCGAAACAAAAGGGATATTGCGTTGGTAAAAGACCCCACCCACAAACGGCAACAATTGTGGCGCGACTTCAGTTCTCAAATCCAAATCATCTATAATGGGCTCCAAAACAATTCGCGAGCGAATGATATGTGCCTCTGTCGCAAGACCACTAGAGCCCGACAAATTGCCCGTCAATAGATTGCCAATAAGTTCTTCAGGAAGGACGATGCGATCCGCGCGTTGCTCGATTTGCAGCACAGTGCTCGACCGAAAGACACTGGGAGGAATCCGTCCAACAAATGTTCCGATAATAGCTGCAACAACCGTGAGCGCGGCAATGAACCAAATCTTAGCCCGGATCTGCGCTAGAAGATCGCGCAGATCAAGTTCAGACTCGCTGTCATCAGGAGCTTTCGGTTCAGGTACCACGTGCGTTCCGAGCGCCATCATTCCCGCCTAATTCTGAGACCCAACGCCGTACGCTGTCGAGCACTTGTTCCGCCATATGAAAGTGCATCATAGATCCTTTCTTATAAGGATCCAGAATTTGTTTCCCACCTTCAAAGTGACCCAGCAGGAACGTTTTTCCCATCAAATGAGGCCAACGCTGGCCAATTTCGCGCCGATGATCATTTTCCATTACAAGCAGAATATCTGCCTTGGCGCCAAGCTCAGCTGTCAATTGCTGCGCAACGTGTTGGGAAGGTGCAATTCCAAAATACCGCGCCGCCGCCAAGCTATCGGCATCCATTGAATGCCCAACCAAAGCATGAAGCCCGGCCGAGAAAATATCTCGGCCAGGCGCCAAAAGCTGCAATGCACCAGCTGCCGTTGGTGATCTGCAGATATTTCCTGTACAGATCGTGGCGATGGTTTGAACCAAACCTATAGCTCCTGGACAACTGCCCGTGCGCGTACAACCCCAGTGACTGGTGAAATCAACTTACTCACAGTGTCATTCCACTGTGCAATGGGATCCGTCGTGACAAACACCACATCCATTGGTGCCATGCTGAATTGAGACGTCAGCATTAACGCAATCGCATCAGAGAGATCAAACTGATACACTGTAAATCCTTTTGCCTGCCCTAGTGGACGGCGGAACACGAAGACGCCTTTAGAATTCGCGCGATAAGAGTCAATTCCGCCATGTGAGGCGAGCACTTCTGTCAATGTGCTTTTGCTGGCCCCAAGGGCAAATTCTCCGGCACCGACGGCTCCAAAGAGGAACACTTTGTTTCCACCCATTGCAGGCACATAAACGAGGTCGTCTGGCATCAAAATCGGGTTGTGACCAGACGTGCCGTAATCGATGAACGCGCGGAGATTAACCGTGTACGTGGTTCCTTTGCGTCGAATTTCGACGCGCCGCAGGTCGGAGCTGTCATCGGCTCCTGACTGATTGATGATGTCCAGCAGGCGCAGCGGAACGTCCGTCACGATAGTCGAGCCAGGCGATCCGACAGCGCCCACAAATGTTACTTTATGTGCGCGGAACTCTCGCACGTCCACTTCGACCTGTGGATCGGTGATGTAGGTGACCAAAGCGTTCTCAAGATCGTTCTGGATTTCGGTGACTGTCTTTCCAGCCGCACGCACCATACCTACAAACGGATGAAAGAACTCGCCCTTTTCGTTGACAATCGGGCCTTCGGGTATGATCGAGGATTCTGTTAAACTGCGGCGCTCGGGCGTTGACCATGTTTGAACGCGCAATTCATCGCCTGGACCCACCAAATATCTGTATGCGGACGGATCACGCGGTGGGCTAGTCACAACAGACGTCACGCTCCGGCCATTTGTCTCGCCATGCGCGAGGATATTTTCAGGCGTGATGCGGATAACGTTGATGTCCTGCTCCGCCAAATCATCTTGCGCAGCTTGACCCATCGGAAAATTCATAACCCCGCTAGAGCAACCTGACAGAGCAACGGCCCCGACTGACATCATAAAAGCCCGACGCGACGGCGTTTTGCTACCCGCTACATGTCTTACCATGCGTTCTTCCTCCTGTTCGAAGCGCTTCAGCTGCCCACTGCTCTTAGGGCAGGATGCCGCTCATCGTTATAGCCTGGCATGATCGGCGCTTCAGCATCTACAGCTCGCACCTTTGAACCAACTTTAACGTCGAGCGCCTCTGCGCTTCATTATGTCTGCCTCATTCAAAGCGAACGTACCGCAAGCAGCCTTACCGAGGTAGCCGAAAGCGTATGATAGGGCACAACTCAATGGCTTTTGACCATAACTGTTGCATCCCGATGACAGCGCAAATGATGTTGGCGAGGTGTTCCTGGTGTTTATCATTGAGACACAAATCCAGATGTCGGGACAGCCCCACCATGACACATCAAAATATGGGATTTGAACCTCCAACAACCTCAAACTATCAACAATCAGGCCCAAAGACAACCCAAGACCGCGAATTTTCCTTTAAAGACGCGATTTGACGCGAGCATCTGCCATAAAGTGATCTGCCGGTCACACACGACACCACTCAAAAACTGCATCGATTGACAAAACACATAGACGCTCAAAGCTCTCCGATAATCGAGAGAGAGAGGCCGAATTTGTATGGCAGCCAGTATTGAGAATGTGTTGCGAAGTTGAGCCATACAAAAAGTACAGCCGCATAATACCCAATAATACCCGACACGATGGCGGTGTTTTTCCCATTTTTCCGACCCAGCGCATCAGGCAAGTGAGCAAACACGACCAATTGCAGTGGAATAAAGTAAAGCGCCATCCGATCCAGTGCCGTTGTAAAACCTGTCATGAGCAGCGCGACAAACATCGCGATCGAAATCAACGAAATTGCGCGCCACAGCCGATACTCGGACGGCGCCATCAAAAACCTCTTGCCCAAAACCATAAACAACATGGCAGGCACAGCGTTCATCGCCAATCGAATAAAGGCACCCTGAGAGTCAGTCAGCTGTTGCTCGATATAGACATCAACCAAACGGTCCGTGTGCTCGGCCAACAATCCATCATAGGCGATATAGCCAATCAAACCCAGAAGACCGATCCCACGCAACCGCAGGCGATCTGCGGTGAGCGCTGCAACGGGAATGATCAAAACGGCAGACTTGTGGAACAGTGCGCCCAGAAAGACCCAAATCGCAAAACTGAGATACTTCTGCCGACGCAGGGCTACGAGACCCACCATGACCAGACCAAGAGCGATGCCTTGACGGGTGTAGCCCATACCAACAACGATCACGAGATAGGGGACGGCACAGGCCAACCCCAACCAAGGCCGCGGCAACGATCGCAGGAAAACGACAAGGCCGAAACCAAACAGCATTGCGCCCAAAACGTGAACGCCGGTCATGCCAAAACCGAGGTCCGCAGAAAGGATATTGAGTGCCATGTAGCCCGGATCGTCGACCTCACCGAGATCGGCGAAATCAAGCAAACTGCCCTGTGCCAGATACCTGAAGTAGTTGAACCAATCGCCGCCAACCTCGAAGCGAAAACCAACGCCCAGGACCAAAAGGACATAAACACCAATCCATGCAAAACTCACCTTGAGGCGTCGGGTCCCATCCGCATTCATCGCCATGACAGGTCGTGATGCGATCGCAACAAGCGCTGGAAAGAGCAACATGATCCAATAGGGCAGCATAGGAGGGTCTTTCGAGCAGGAAATTGCGATCTTAGCGTCAAGCTAACCGGGGGAATATGTGCAATCAAGCCATGCAACGCTGCATGTCGGGAGCGCCACGCTAACCCGTCGTGGACGTATGACGGGTGGTGCCCGCTGTGCGTGTATAAGTGGGTCAATTATCGGGCAAGTAGTTGGATGTGGCGGAGTGCCGGGCTTAAGCCCGGCCTACGGGGTGGTTCAGGGGTTGTTAACTATGTTCCGTCAAGCCTTCCCGCATGTCCGACTACCTGCGGCCTCGGGTTCCCGGCGCGTCGATTTTCTTTGCGGTGGCGTTGGCGCAGCGTGGCAGCGATTTATTGGTGCGCGAGATCGAGGTCTTGCGCGAAGCGGTGCGGGAAACGCGGGCGGCGCGACCGTTTCGGATCGACGCATGGGTGGTGTTGCCGGACCATCTGCATTGCGTCTGGACACTGCCGCCGAGGGATAGCGACTATTCGGCGCGTTGGGGGCGATCAAGGCGCGTTTTACACGGGCGGTGAATCGTAGGCCGGGGTTCACCCCGGCACGGGTATTATGCCGGGCCGGGGGTAGGCCGGGCTTTAGCCCGGCACATCCTAGGTGCAGAATGGCGGTTGTGTTTGCGGAGGGGATGCCGGGATGAAGCCCGGCCTACGTGTTCTTCTCGTCGGAGTTTGGTGCCGGTTTGGCCGCAATCGGTTTCTCGGCGACTTCTGTTTTAGCTTCTGTGATCGCAAGCGTTTTTGCATCTGCTGTATCTTAATTTTTGCAAATCGCTGCTCGCGTTTATGTTGTGCCACATACCATTCGTCAAAGAGCGTTTCTATCAATTCAATGAGAAGTTGGGCTTCTTCTGGTTCGACATCGACAATAATGTTGATGTCCTTTTCCATATGCGCGCCAATATTGCAAATCTTTCGAACGTGATCGATTGCATCTACGCTTTCTGGCGATACGCCTTTTGGTGCATTTCCAGAATCAACTCGTTTTCGAAGCTCAGAAATTTCATCGACCAACCTGCCCTTTTTTATTTCACAGAAGTGACGTATCATTCCTTGTAGGCATCGGCGCGAGAGCGTTGCCGAAGCTTTCGGACTTAAGTCGCGAATGAGGCAAGCTTCCATGTAATCTTGTATTAGCGGAGCGGGTATATGTTCCGGTTGCGGATTGGCCGCTCCTTCTGGAATAATTCGCCGATCAAAGAGCTCAGTACCTGTTTGTATGCCCCGGAAGTTTCCGAGTGCATCGTGTTTCCTTTTTCCAACAGCCACGTGAATGACTGGCTGTAGGCAATCTGGATTGGCGCAGCGGGCTGCCTGTACGCTTACGGCCAAATCACCCATAACTGGCTGGTTCATGTCCAGCCTCGCGTTAAAGGTGGCTATGTCATTCATTGTCGCAGTTTGATGACGCGAGCAATGAGGGCATCTCCAATTTTTTCCCGCTTCCATAAGTTTCTACCTCACAAATTTCTTAAACCGAATCCGCTTCGGCTCCATCGCATCCTCCCCCAATCTCCGCTTCTTGTCTTCCTCATAATCCTCGAAATTCCCCTCGAACCATTCCACATGGGCATCCCCCTCAAACGCCAGGATATGCGTGCAGATGCGGTCGAGGAAAAACCGGTCGTGGCTGATGACCACGGCGCAGCCGGCGAAATCGACCAAGGCGTCCTCCAGGGCGCGGAGGGTTTCGACATCAAGGTCGTTGGTGGGTTCGTCGAGCAGCAGGACATTGCCGCCTGATTTCAGCAGTTTGGCCATGTGGACACGGTTACGCTCGCCGCCCGACAATTGACCGACTTTCTTCTGCTGGTCGCCGCCTTTGAAGTTGAACGAGCTGCAATAGGCGCGGGAGTTTACGGAGGCGTCGCCAAGCTCGATGATTTCCGCGCCACCGGTGATTTCTTCCCAGACGGTTGCACCCGCGTCCAACGCGTCGCGGGACTGGTCGACGTAGGACAGCTGCACGGTGTCGCCGTAGGTGACTGTTCCGGCGTCGGGTTCTTCCTGCCCGGTCAGCATACGGAACAGGGTGGATTTACCCGCGCCGTTCGGGCCGATGACGCCGACGATAGCACCGGGGGGGAGCGAGAAGCTGAGATCCTCGATCAACAGCTTGTCGCCCATGGCTTTTTTCAGGCCATCAACCTCGATCACCTTGCTTCCCAGCCGTTCGCCATTGGGGATAATGATCTGTGCGCGGCCGAGTTTTTCGCGCTCGGACTGGTTGGCTAGGTCGTTGTAGGCGGTGATCCGGGCCTTGGATTTGGCCTGTCGGGCCTTGGCGCCCTGACGCATCCAGGCGAGTTCGCGTTCCAGCGTCTTCTGCTTGGATTTATCCTCGCGCGCTTCCTGTTCCAGCCGCTTGGCCTTCTGTTCCAGCCAGGCGGAGTAGTTGCCCTCGTACGGGATGCCGCGTCCCCGGTCGAGTTCCAGGATCCAGCCGGTGATATCGTCGAGGAAATAGCGGTCGTGAGTGACGATCAGGATAGTGCCGGTGTAGGCGATCAGGTGGTTTTGCAGCCAGGCGATGGTTTCAGCGTCGAGGTGGTTGGTCGGTTCGTCGAGCAGCAGCATGTCGGGTGCGTCCAGCAGCAGTTGGCAGAGCGCGACGCGGCGCTTCTCACCACCCGACAGGGTGTCGACGGCGGCGTCATCGGGGGGGCAGCGCAGCGCCTCCATCGCGACGTCGATCTGCGCGTCGAGGTCCCAGAGGTTGGCGCTGTCGATTTCGTCCTGCAGCTTGGCCATCTCATCAGCCGTCTCGTCGGAATAGTTCATGGCGAGTTCGTTGAACCGGTCGAGCTTGGCCTTCTTGTCGGCGACGCCAAGCATGACATTTTCGCGGACATTCAGGGACTCATCGAGGGTGGGTTCCTGCGGCAGGTAGCCGACGCGCGCGCCTTCGGCAGCCCAGGCCTCACCGCTGAAGTCCTTGTCGAGGCCCGCCATGATTTTCAGCAGGGTGGATTTACCCGCGCCGTTGACGCCAACGACGCCGATCTTGACGCCGGGGAGGAAGGAAAGCCGGATGTTTTCGAACAGCTTCTTGCCGCCCGGATAGGTCTTGGAGACGCCGTCCATGTGATAGACGTATTGATAGGCTGCCATGTGAGATACTCCCGCGCGAATTCCGATATCCGCGCCCTTTTACGGGCGGCGGCGAGGCGGGGCAATCGGGGTCAGTGGCCCCTGATCCGTCCGCCCAGCCAGATGATCCGGCGCAGGTAGCTGGCGCTGAGGCATTCGGCGTCGGACCCGCAGGAATTGCGGTCGGCCAGCCAGTCGATTTGGCTTTGATCCGATGGATCGGCGCGGGCGGCGCCATAGACAGCCTCGAGCGCGGCATCGAGGTCCGAGAGGGTGTCGTTGGTGCAGATGGTGCGCTCGGCGGCGTTCAGGCCGGAGGAGCGACACCATGGGCGCGGTTGGCCAGTCAGGGTGTATGCGGGGGCTTCGGAAACGGGTTCGTAGGCACGCAGGTAGGCGATCCTATCGACGTAGGATTGCTCGATACATAACAGGCTGGTGCCGCAGGCGTTGCGGTCGTCGCGCAGCCACGCGCGCTGATCGTTGCGGATAACCGGTCCGATGTCGTGGGCGAGGGTGGCCATCTCCACATCCAACTGGCGCAGGATGTCGTCGCTACAGATGGTGGCCTCGGTGGGGTTGAGGTTGGCGGCACTGCACCATGATTGCGCACTCGCGAGACCCGGCCAAAGGGCGCAAGAAGCCATCAGTATGAAAAATCTCATGACGTGTCCTCGTTCTCGTCTTGTCGAACCTAGCGTGTCATGACGGCGCGCCGCAACTTAACAGAGCGTCAAAGCGTGACTGGCTGCCCATGGGGCGTGCGGCGGTACGCCTCTGCCCACGCGTCTTTGCGGTGGGCTTGTTGGGTCGCGTCGATGCCGGCCTTCGCCGATAGTTTTTCCAGCGCGCCGAGAGCGGCAATGTAGTAGGTGTCCGGCGTGTCTGGTTGATCCGAGGCTGCCCTGAGGGCAGCTCCCAATGCCTCGGCCCAGTCGATTGCACTGATGTGCCCGGCAGCGATCATCGTGTCGGCCATGGCCAACACCTGCGCGTGCCAGGGTTCGGCGAAGACCGGAGCGTCCGGGGCCAGTGGGTCGTCTGGGGCGAAGCGCTCGAAGGCGGGATCAGGGGCGGGCAAAATACGGCTCCCACAGGTCGAGGAGGACTGTGTCGTTGGGGTTTGCATTGTCGCCCCAGAGCTCGGGCGCGGTGAATTCGACGGTGTAGAGGTGATGGGCTGTTTCGATGCCGTGTGCGCCGTCGTCAGGGTAAAGATGCGCGCCGTGGTGGTGTGTGATTGTGCCGGTCGCGCCGCGGGCATAGGCGGGCAGGCGGGTGTGGCCGGAATGGCCGTGGCGCTGAGTGGTGACGGTGTCACCGACTGCAAAGACCGCTTCGGTTTGGGCCGGGCGGTCAAATCGGACCTCGTTCGAGCTTAGACGATGTCGCTGGACTTCAAGGTTGCGGACCTCGGCGCGCGGGCCGGTGCGTTTGGTCGTTCCGGAAGTGGCCTCTTCCAAAGTGAATTCGCCTGCGAGGATAAAATGCGTCAGATCGTTCAGGCACCATTTTTCGAAATAGGGCACCGAGAGATAGGTTTTCGGGTCCATGCGCTCGATCCCATGACGCCAGAAATCAATGGTTCCGGCAGGTACAGCGAGGTTCTTGGACAGCGCCCACTGGCGGCGTTCCCAGTCGTGGGTGAAGGGCGGGGCGTCGACGTCTACCGCGCCCAAGCCTTCCATACCGCCAAGATCGTGGATGCCATCCATCAGCTTGTGCCCTTCAAGTCACGGTCGGTGCCGATCATCGAATTGCGGGTCACCAGCGCGGCGAGGGCGGCTTCGTCCAAACCGTCGGACCCGGCAGGGCGTTCGGGGATCACGATGTAGCGCAACTCGGCGGTGCTGTCCCAAACGCGGACGGAGATATCCGCTCCGATATCTACACCAAATTCAGACAAAACCGCGCGGGGTTCGCGCACGGCGCGGGCGCGGTAGGCGACGGATTTGTACCAGGCAGGCGACATGCCGAGGATTGAAAACGGGTAACAGGAGCACAGTGTACAGACAACGAGATTGTGAGTTTCCTTTGTATTTTCAACGGCTTTCAAGTGGCCAGTTGCATGACCCTCAAAACCGAATTCGCGGATTGCAGCGGCGGCATCATCCAGCAGCCGGGCGCGAAAATCTTCATCGACCCAACTGCGCGCCACTACGGACGCGCCGCGTTTTGGGCCGATGTGATCGGCATAAAGCTCGACCCAGGCATCAAGAGATTCAGGGGCCACCAAACCGCGTTCCACCGCCAGAGATTCCAATGCCTTCACACGCAGCGCCGGGTCCGATGGCATGTGGCTGTGCAAATGCCGGTGGGTTTCGGCCGCCTTGTCGCTGTCAAAAGTGCTCATCATGCGCCTCCGACTGGCAGGGTGCGGGGCAGATCGGATGTGGTCAAGGGGTTACGAGGCGAGCCGTCCCGGATTGGGGTCCTGCGCCGCCGGAACCGGCGTGTATCCACTGGTCTTGATCCAGTCAACCAAAGCATCTGCGGGCATTGGTGGTGCGGCGACACGGCCTTGCATCAGCTTGCATCCAAGATTTTGCATCGTCTTGGCCATTGCGTCGTCGTCGACGCCTTTGGCGATAATGCGGATGTCGAGCGAGTCACACAAAGACACGATGGAATCGAAGATTTTGCGCCGTGAAGGATTACCTGCGATGTTTTGGAGCAGGGTCGGATCGGTCTTGACCCCATTGAAATCCAGCTGCGCCAGATGGGCCAGCCCCGCATAGCCAACCCCGAAGTCATCAAGGGCGACGCGCACGCCCAATTCTTTCAGGCGAGCGATGGCCTTTTCGGATTCGCGGATTGCGCCACTGCTGGCGACAATAGCGTTTTCCTGCACTTCGACGGCGATGCTGTCGGGCGGTAATTCCAGGCGATCCAGCTCCCAGGCGAGGCGGTTCACGAAGCTTTCCTGAGCAAGGGTCTCGGACGAGGCATTGAAGCTGATCACGACGGTTTCCAGTTCTGCGGCGCGCAGGGTCGCCAGATTGCGCGTGCTCGCATGCATCGCGGCCAGATCAAGTTCGTGCATCAGGTTCATTTCGATTGCCATCGGCAAAAACACGTCGGGGGAGATCTCGCCAATTTTCGGGTGATGCCAACAGGCGATGGCTTCAAAGCCCAGCAGCTGGGAATTCTCGTAGTCAATCAGAGGCTGAAACCGGAATTCCATTTCGTTGGCCGACAGCATCACTGCAAATTCGGACTGAAGTTGCTGGCGCGCCTGTTGGCGGCGGTGCAGCCCTTCGTCGTAGGCGGCAACATCGCCACGTCCGGCGCGCTTTACTTCGTAGAGAGCCGAGTCCGCCATTGCGATCAGGGCGCGCGGATCCTTCATGTCAGGGGTCGAGATTGCGGCCCCAATGCTGGCTGCACATTGGATCGTGCCGTCCCCCCATGGCATCGGCGCAGCGAGCGAGGCGATTATTTTCTGCCCCAGCCAATTCAGATCGTCCAGCGCAGTCACTCCGGGGCAGACCACGACGAATTCGTCGCCCCCGATGCGCCCGACCAGATCGCCCCGTCGAACGGTCTTGGTCAGCACATTGGCGGCGTGTTGCAGCAGGGCATCGCCAGCGGCGTGGCCGTGGCGGTCGTTGACCTCCTTGAAGCGGTCGAGGTCCAGATGAAGCAGTCCGGTAGGCTGACCAGAGATGTTGCCCTGCCCCAGCGCATGGTCTCCGAAATTCAGGACTGCGGAGCGGTTGGCCAAGCCGGTTAACGGGTCATGCGAGGCGGAATGCTCCAAAGCGCGCGAGGCATCTTTCAGGCGGGCCTCGCGTTCGATTTGTTCGCTGACATCGCGGCAGGAGACCAGAACCGCAGTCTGACCGTCCAGTTCGGCATCTTCGAGGTCAACCAGAGACATCGTCAATTGCGCCCAGAATACCTGGCCGTTGGGGCGACTGTTGCGATGGAGCGTGGGTTTGAGGAATTCGTCGGATGTCGGGTCGAACCGGAATGACTCGATTTCTGCAACAGATGGGCGGTCATCAGGATGCAGCGCGAAATCCAACGCGCAGTGCCCAATAATCTGTTCGGGCGGTCGCCCCATGATCCTAAAATAGGCGGGGTTCGCCCAGATAACGCGGGCGTTCATGTCCTGAAGGACGATCCCGTCAGTCGAGCGTTCCGCGGCAATTCGGAATATCCGTGAGCTAATCCGTGACGCGCCGGGTGTGAAGCTGGCAAGCACGTTTCGCGCGTTCTGCTGGTTCCTGAACAGCAGACGAACTGCGACGGCTGCCAGCACAAGCAACGTCAGAAATCCCAATGTCTGAGGATCGAGGGCGAGCATTCGGACGGCTTCCAATCTTTACGTTCGCGTCTGTTTCGCATTTCGGTGGTACCGGCGGGTGAACGAATGCAGGCATAGACAAGGCAAATGCAGACATTTTTCGCGAATTCGGAAAGCGCGGAGCGTCACGGTGTGCCCGGACTTGCATGGCGCGCTGGATTGCGCCTTTAGTGGCAAGCTATGCGCAGTGGATTTCCAAAGGCGGCACCGGGCCAATCGGTCGGGGTGCTTGGCGGGTCATTTGATCCTCCGCACGCTGGGCATGTTCATATTACCCGAACGGCGTTGAAAAGGTTTGGACTGGATCGGGTCTGGTGGCTGGTTTCTCCGGGAAACCCACTGAAAGCGCGGCCTCCGGCACCATTGGATAAGCGGATCGCGGCGGCGCGGGCGTTGATGCAGCATCCGAGGGTCGAGGTTTCAGATATCGAGGCACACCTGGGGACGCGATATACGGCAGAGACGCTCGCCGCGTTACAGGCGGTTTATCCCGCAGTTCGGTTTGTCTGGCTGATGGGGGCTGACAATCTGGCAGAATTCCATCGTTGGGAGGATTGGCGCGAGATCTTGCATCGCGTGCCGGTCGGAGTTCTCGCGCGGCCCGGATCGGGTATTGCGGCGCGGACCTCACGGGCGGCGCGGATTTTCCATTCGGCGCAAATCCCGGGGCGGGCCTCGACGCTGCTGGCACGCGCTGATGCGCAGGCCTGGTGTTACGTAAACCTCCCACTTCGGGATATTTCGTCGACGGCGATCCGCGCGAGAGGTGGCTGGAATGCAACGTCGCCCCAAAAAATGCCACGCAGATCAGTCACGGGCCCGGAGTCGAAAGTGCATAGATAGGGGCGCCTGTGCAGTACGCGTACCCAGATGTGGATTGGACGTACATATAGATCCGGTATCGTGGTCTCTCTGACCCTCGAAAATGTGACAACCGCGCTGACGCAATCACTTGCGGGGTTAGGTGGCAGGCGGTAACTCGCTGATATGTCGATTTCAATGACCCGGCGGGCCGCTGTTGCAGGCCTCTTTTCCAGTCTTGGTGGCGCAGCGGGTGCCGCACCTCCGAAACGCTCGCCCCGGCCTTTGCCGCGACCGGCGGGTGCGCGGGCTGCGCTTGCGCCGCGGGTGGAAGACATTGTTCGGCGCGCGAAACTTGGCGGCAAGGTGAGTTTCGCGGTTGCGGATGTGAAAACCGGCAAGCTGCTGGAGGTTGCCAATCCGGTTTTGCCAATGCCGCCCGCCAGCACGGCAAAGGCCATTACGGCGCTTTATGCGCTGGACACGTTGGGTTCGGATTTCCGCTTTGCGACGCGGCTGGTTGCGACCGGGCCGATCAAGGACGGTCGCGTTGATGGTGATCTGGTTCTGGTTGGCGGTGGCGATCCAACACTTGACACTGACCGGCTGGGCGAAATGGCGAAAATGCTGAAAGAGGCGGGCATTCGAGAGGTCACCGGGCGGTTTCGGGTGCAGACGAATGCGTTGCCCGCGATCCGGCAAATCGACCCGGAACAGCCAGCACATGTTGGATATAACCCCTCCGTCGGGGGGCTTAACCTGAACTACAATCGGGTGCATTTCTCGTGGGAGCGCGCGAACAAGGGATATGCGGTGAAGATGGAGGCGCGCGGCGATCGTTTCCGGCCGGCCGTTACCGTCGCTCATATGCGGGTCGAGAACCGGAAAGCGCCGATCTATACCTATGCCGACAGCGGCGTGGCGGACGAATGGACGGTCGCGCGCGCGGCCCTTGGCAAGGCCGGGTCGCGCTGGTTGCCGGTTCGTCGACCCGGGCTTTATACGGCTGAGGTCTTCCTTAGCCTCGCACGGTCTTACGGGATCGCTTTGAAAGGTGACGGGACCGAGGCGCGCAATGTCGAAGGCACCACGGTGGTGCAGATGAACAGCGCGCCGTTGCGGGATGTTGCGGCTGACATGCTGCGGTTCTCGACCAATCTGACGGCAGAGGTCCTGGGATTAACGGCAACGCGCAAACTGGGCGCAGGCGCACGCAATCTGGATGCCTCGGCCAAGCGGATGATGGACTGGTTGGACAAAAGCGCGCGGACCCGGAAGACGGCGCTGAAGGACCATTCGGGGCTGAATGACGATAGCCGATTGGCGGCGACCGATATGGTCAAGGCGCTGGTGCAGTTGGGGCTGGAGGGGGCGTTGGCACCGATCTTGAAAGAGGTTGCGCTGAAAGATGCTGCCGGGACGGGTGGTGTTACGGTGCGCGCCAAGACCGGGACGCTGCATTTCGTCAGCGGATTGGCGGGCTATGCCGATTTGCCAAGTGGTCGGCGGCTGGCGTTTGCGACCTTCGCCGCCGACGTGCCGCGTCGCGAAAAGCTGACACGCGCTCAAAGGGACAATCCTGAAGGGGCGGGGCCATGGAATGCGCGGGCCAAGAGGTTACAGCGCGAACTGATCGGGCGCTGGGCTACGGCCTACGGTGAATAGGAAAGCGCGGTCTTGGGCAAATACAGTGCTGCGGGGCAACCACAGCCCGGAATGAGTCCGAAGGACGCAGGGTGAACGCCTGACCTTGGCCGGACGCTGGCTCGTCTGGTGTTCCGCTTGGAGCAAACTCCGCTCGTGCATGAACCCTAACTGCGCTTATCACGCGAATCTGACGCGCAGTCCGATCAGCCCTTCCGGGCGAAGATCATCAGATTATTTGACGGCATGGCGCAGAACTCTGGCGTTGCCAGTCCCGCGTCGGATAGCCTCTCAGTGACCCAGGCGACATCCTTGTACCCCGTCTCCGGATTGGCGGCGCGCAATGCTGCGTGGAAGTGAGCGTCGCCGTCACTGGTTGCCAGACCATTGCGCAGGAACGGGCCATAGAAGGCCAGCAGACCTCTGGGTGAGAGTGTTTTTGCCGCTCCGGCAAGACAGGATTCGGCGGCCGCGTCCGAGATCAGGTGCAGAAGGTTGACCGTGACAATCAGGTCCATCGGGTCGAGCGGGTCGCTCCAGCCATCGGTCGCAACGTTAAGGGTCAATGGGGCGGCTATGTTGGGGGCCTCGGCGCTCCAGGCGGTGATCGAGCGTAGCCGCTCGGTGTCGATGTCGCTGGGTTGCCAGTGCAGCCCCGGCAGGGCCGTGGCAAAGCGGGCGACTTGTTGACCGGTGCCGCTGGCGATTTCCAGCGCGGCTCCTTTCACCGGTGCGCGCGGAGTGAGCTCCGCAAGGATCGCGTCGATGTTGCGGGCCGCACTGGGGGCGGTCATGCGCCCTGCCGTGTCCATGGCGATGTGGGGCGTGTCGGGTGAGGCTTCCATGCCCGTCACCTGAAGCGCCTCGGGTTGAGGGCGACGACGGTTTCCGCATCGAGATCTGGCGTCTGGCCAAGCGCCAGTTGTGCGGTAAGTCGCGCCGCTGCGGGGGCCGTCTGGAAACCATAGCCGCCTTGCCCGGCGCACCAGATGAAGCCGGGATGATCGGGGTCAGGGCCAAGGGCGGGCACGCCGTCGGGCGGAAAAGTGCGCAGGCCCGCCCACGACGTTTCCACGCGGGTCACCGGCTCGGTCACAATCGCTTCGTAGCGCGCGATGCCGGTCGCCAGAACCATGTCGTCGGGCCACGCGTCGCAGGGATCAACCGGATCGGCCTCGGATGGCGAGACGATCCAACCGCCTGCATCGGGCTTGGCGTACCAGCCCTCGTCCACGCCCATCAGCATTGGCCAGCCGGTGACGTCATGGCCACCGGGTGCAGGCAGGCGCGCCATGGATCGGCGTTTGGGTTGCAAGCCAATCGGAGCGACCCCGGCTAGGGATGCGATTTGATCGGCCCAGGCCCCGGCGGCGTTGATCAGCAGGTTGGCAGTGACCTCGTCGTCGGTTGAGACTGTCCAGCCGTCGCCGTCGTGTTGGATCGCGCGTACATCGGCCCTGGTGACTATGGTGCCGCCCGCATTGCGGATGCGTCTGGCAGCCCTTTGCAGCACACGGTCGGTATCCAGATCGCGGGCCGTAGGGCTGAGGGCGGCGTGGGTGACTTTGGCCGCGCTCAGGATCGGGACGCGGGAAATGGCGTCTGCAGGGGGTATTTCGGCCAGGTTCAGTGCGGCGACATCGGCGTGGAACGCCGCCGCCTGATCCGCGCTACCGACCAGCATTAGCTCGCGTGGCGAAAGGACGCCTGCGGCTATGTGGGCGGTCTCGGACGCTTCGGTAAGATGCTGCACGGCGGCGGGGCCATAACCCTTTTCGAACATAGCGGCGGAGCGACCGGAGGCGTGGTAGCCGAGCACGGATTCACGCTCGAACAATGTCACCAAAAGGCCCCGGTCGGCGAGTTCGGCCCCGGCGGTCAGCCCTGCCACCCCGCCACCGATGACGATTGCGCTAGGCATGGCGGTCAGATCGCCTCTTCCAGACGATCGGTTGCCGGCGCGGGTGTTGGCGACAAGGCGCTGATCCGCGCGTAGAGGGCGGCGTCCATGTCGAAGGTGGCTGCCGCCAGGGACGGGGACAGTTGCCTGGCGGACCGCGCGCTGATGATCGGGGCGGTGATGCCGGGGTGGCGTGCGCACCAGGCGATTGCGAGGGTGGCGGGGTTCACGTCAAGCTCGGCCCCAATCTCGGCAAGTTCGGCGGCGGCATCGTGCATCCAGCGTGGGCCATAGCGGGCCGTGTACATAGCGACGTCATTCAGACGCCCGGTCGCGCCGCTGGCATATTTGCCGGTCAGCAGGCCTCCGCCAAGGGGAGAGTAGGGCGCAACAGCAATGTCTTCGGAGATCGCCATGGGGAGGATTTCCACCTCGGCCTGGCGTTTTACGAGGTTGTACATCGGTTGGAGGATCGCGATTTTGAGGCCAAATGTGTCGGCGACGGTTTGCGCTTTCATCACCTGCCAAGCGGCGTAATTCGACACGCCGATATAGCGTGCGGTTCCGTCCTCGACGTATTTTGCCAGCGCCCCGAAGCTTTCTTCCAGCGGCACTTCGTCGTCCCAGCGGTGCAGGTAAAGGATGTCGAGCGTGTCCATGCCGAGGCGTTTTCGGCTTTCGTCGACTGAGCGGTGAATTACCTTGGCGGACATGCCGTCGTCGAAATTGACTTTGGTGGCGATGATCAGTTTGTCGCGCTCACTCGCAGCCAGCTTGCCAAGCATGGTTTCAGATTTGCCGCCGGTATAGGCGTGGGCAGTGTCGAAGAAGTTCAGGCCGGCTTTGCGGCAGGCGGCGAACATCTCGGCGGCGGCGTTATCGTCCGCGTTGCTGCCGAATTGCATGGTGCCAAAGCAGAGGGAGGAGATGAGCGAGCCGTCCGGGGCGGTGATGGCGGTCATGTCGCTGTCCTTTCGCGATCGTTTGCCAAAGGTATCGCGCCGGTGCACGAGCTTGGCAACCGATGTGGAAGATTTGTGGGAGATTTATGGGAGGTGGATGTTAGATTCGGGGTGGGCGTAACAATGTCGTTTTGTCTGGAACGGGTCTTACTCAAGACCCAATGCAAGCCGGGCGAAGTGGCGTTTGGGCCGCCACCGTACCCCGCCAGTCCAGCGCAGAAATACAGAACTCGGAGCGGTCCTCCACATTAAGAAGGCCCGCGCATTGGCGGGCCTTCTTTTTGTTCGAAGATGTTTGGATTACTGTGGAATGTCGCCGGTCAGTCCTTCGACATAGAAGTCCATGCCAGCCAGCGTTCCATCGTCTGCGGTCTCTCCTTCAGCCAACCAGACCGAACCGTCCTGTTTGTTGATCGGACCGGTAAAGGGCTGATAGCTGCCGTCGGCGATTGCGTCGCGCAGGGCTTCGGCCTCGGCCTTGACGTCAGCCGGAACCGCGTCGGAAATCTCACCAATGCCGACCATACCGGCGCCGATGCCGTCCCAGGTGTCAACGCTGGCCCAGGTTCCGTCCATCACCGCCTTGGTGCGGGCGATGTAGTAAGGTGCCCAGTCGTCGATGATCGAGCTCACGCGCGGCATCGGGGCATATTCGCTCATGTCCGAAGCCTGCCCGAAGGTGATGACGTTGCCCGCAGACTCAGCCGCCGCTTGAGGCGCGGTCGAGTCGGTGTGTTGTAGGATCACGTCAGCGCCCTGTTCGATTAGCGCCGTGGCCGCATCCGCCTCTTTGGCCGGATCAAACCAGGTGAAGGCCCAGACGATCGAGAATTCCACATCCGGGTTTACCTTCTTGGCGTGGATATAGGCCGAGTTGATGCCCCGGATCACTTCGGGGATCGGGAAGGAGGCGATATAGCCGATCTTATTGGTCTTGGTCATGTGACCGGCGATGATGCCCTGCACGGCGCGGCCTTCGTAGAAACGGGCCGAATAGGTGCTGACGTTGTCGGCGCGCTTGTAGCCGGTGGCGTGTTCGAACTTCACATCCGGGAACTTGGCGGCGACGTTGATCGTCGGATCCATGTAGCCAAAGGACGTGGTGAAGATCAGGTCCGCACCTTGCAGCGCCATCTGTGTCATCGCGCGCTCAGCATCGGCCCCTTCGGGAACGTTTTCCTGATAGACCGTTTCGACCTTGTCGCCGAACTCGGCCTCGACCGCCAGGCGGCCCTTGTCATGTTCGTAGGTCCAGCCGCCGTCGCCGATCGGGCCGACGTAGATAAAGCCGACCTTCAGCGGTTCGTGACCGGCGGCGAAGGCAGAGCCGCCCATGGCCAGTGCGGCGGCTGCCGCGATGAGTGTTCTGCGTTTCATTTGATTCTCCCCTGATGGCGCGCGGGTTTGACGCCCGTGTCGCGTATATGCCCCTAGTTCGAGGCGTGAAAACTTCGGCCCAGCGAGGCCGGTGCGCCCAGCGCGGCGCGGGACCGGTCCGCCGACATGATGACCAGCACCAGTATCGTTATCAGATAGGGCGACATGGACAAGTATTCCACCGGCACCGCAACCCCGGCTGCCTGTAAATTTAGCTGCAAAACCGTGACGCCGCCGAACAGATAGGCGCCCAGCAGAACGCCGAAGGCGCGCCATGAGGCGAAGACGACAATCGCCAGCGCGATCCAGCCCGCACCTGCCGTCATCCCTTCGGTCCATTGCGGGACGCGAACGAGGCTAAGGTACGCACCGCCAAGCCCCGCACAGGCCCCTCCGAACGCGATCGCAGCAAAGCGGATGACGACGACCTTGTAGCCGAGCGCGTGGGCGGCCTCGTGATTTTCGCCCACCGCTCGCAGGATCAGCCCGCCGCGCGAGTAGCGCAGGAACCACCAGACGGCGGCGACCAGCGCGAGGCTGAAATAGATCATGTAGTCGTGGTTGAACAGAATCGTGCCGACGACAGGCAGATCGCTTAGCGGGCCGAAATCCAGTTTCTCGGTCTTGGGTGGCTTGATCCCGACATAGCCCTGACCCAGCAACGCCGAAATCCCCAGGCCGAACAGCGTCAGGGCCAGGCCAGTTGCCACCTGATTGGACAGCAGCACCTGCGTCAGCACCGCGAAGACCAGCGCCAGCAGCGCCCCACCCGCTGCCGCACCGAAAAAGCCGACAAGTGGCGATCCGGTTTCGACAGCAACCGCGAACCCGCAGATCGCGCCGAGGATCATCATCCCCTCGACCCCGAGGTTCAGAACCCCGGCTTTTTCGACCACCAATTCTCCCAAAGCGGCCAGCAGGATCGGGGTGGCGGCGACCATGAGCGAGGCGACCAGAACGGCCCAGTTGATTGCTGACAGATCCATCAGGCCACCTCTCCCTTACCGAACCGCAGGCTGTAGTTGGTCAGCACGTCGACCGCGAGCAGGAAGAACAGCAGCATCCCCTGAAACGCCTGGATGGCGGCTGAGGGAAGGCCAAGGTTCGAAGCCGCCGCCTCTCCGCCGATATAGGTCAGCGCCATAAGCAGACCGGCCAGAAGGATGCCGACAGGGTGCAGGCGGCCCAGGAAGGCGACGATGATTGCGGTGAAACCATAGCCGACGTTGAAATCGATGCTGATCTGCCCGGCGGGGCCTGCAACCTCGAACAACCCCGCAAGCCCGGCCAACGCGCCCGATACGCCAAGGCAGAAGATCACCAGTCGGGTCGGTTTGACGCCTCCGAAACGGGCGGCGCGCGGGCTTTCCCCGGTCAAGCGGATCTGGAAGCCCCACATGTGGCGCGCAAACAGGACGTAGCCGAAGATAACCGCGATCAAGGCCGCAACCACGCCCCAATGCATGCCGCTTCCTGCGATCAACTCCGGGTTTGACGCACTGGCGTATTGGGACAGGTTGCGCGAGCCGGGAAAGCCCGCGCCGTCAGGGTTCCGGAGCGCGCCGAGCGCCATTTTCGCCAGCAGTTGCTCAGCCACATAGACCAGCAGCAGCGAGACCAGAATTTCATTGGTGTTGAACCGGGTCTTCAGGATCGCCGGGATCATCGCCCAGGCCCAGCCGCCAAGCGCGCCCGCGATTATCATTAGCGGAAAGATCAGCCAGCGCGCCTCCATCGGATAGAACGCCAGCCCCACCGCTGCCCCGCAGATCGCGCCGAGGATGTATTGTCCTTCGGCCCCGATGTTCCAAATCCCGGCCTTGAAACCAAGCGACAGCCCTACGGCGATCAGGATCAGAGGCGCAGCTTTTACCAGTAACTGGCCGCGGAAATAGAAGGCAAACTCACCAAATAGCGGGTCCCAGAAGATCGTGCGGATCACCTCGACCGGGTCTTTGCCAAGGGCGGCGAACATCGCGCCCCCGGCCACCATGGTCATCAGAACCGCCAGCACCGGCGTCGCATAGGACCAGGCGCGCGAGGGCTGTGGGCGTTTGACCAGATGGATCATCGCCACCCCCTAAATTGCCAGCTCTTCTTTTCCCAAATACTCCCGCCGGAGGCTCCCGCACTAGGCCACATGCGCCGCCTCCATGTCGTGGGCACCACCCATCATCAGGCCGATCTCATCAACGGTCAGACCGGCCGCGGGGCGCGGCTTGCTGAGGCGGCCTTCGTTCAGCGCCGCGAAGTTGTCCGAGATTTCCATCAACTCATCCAGGTCCTGACTGATGCAGATCACCGCAGCGCCATTCGCCGCCAGATCGAGCAGCGCCTGACGGATATCGGCTGCCGCGCTGGCGTCCACGCCCCAGGTCGGCTGGTTCACAACCAGCACATCGGGGCGCTGCAAAATCTCTCGCCCGATAACGAATTTCTGGAGGTTGCCGCCGGACAGCGACCGCGCCGCGTTGCCCGGCCCAGGCGTGCGCACGTCGAAATCTGCGATCACCTTCTCGGCAAATCCCTTGGCCGCACGCCAGTTCAGGAAACCACGATTGGTCAGGTTTTCGCGGACATGCCCGGTCAGCATGGCGTTTTCCGTCAGGTTCATATCCGGCGCTGCCGCGTGGCCGAGGCGCTCCTCAGGCGCTGCCAGCAGCCCTTCCGCACGGCGTTCGTTGGGGCCAAGGTGACCAACAGACTGGCCCTTCAACTGCACCGCGCCCGCGCCCGTCTCGACCTCACCCGACAAAGCCGCCAACAATTCATCCTGACCGTTTCCGGCAACTCCGCCGATCCCGAATACTTCTCCCTTGCGCACCTCGAAGCTGACATTCTTCAGCGAGGTGCCGAATGGAGAGGCTGACTGAAGGGTCAGATCGTTAACCTTCAGCGCAACATCGCCCGGTTTGGTGGTTTCGCGGCTGGGCACATGCAGCGTTTGGCCAACCATCATTTCAGCCATGTCACGAGCCGTCGTTGCCTTGGGATCACATTCGCCCACCACCTTTCCCAATCGCAGGATCGTGGCCGCATCACAGAGGCTGCGTATTTCCTCAAGCTTATGAGAAATATAGAGAATAGCGGTACCTTCGGCGGACAGTTGGCGCAAGGTCTTGAACAGAATCTCGACCTCTTGCGGGGTCAGAACGCTGGTGGGTTCGTCCATGATCAGCAGCTTGGGGTCCTGCAGCAGGCAGCGGATGATCTCGACCCGCTGGCGCTCTCCGGCGCTGAGGTCTCCGACCAGCCGCGACGGGTCCAGCGGCAGGCCGTAGGCCTCGGAAACCTCGGTAATCCGGGCCGCCAGCGCGCGCTGTTTCGGCGGATTTTCCATCCCCAGCGCGATGTTTTCGGCCACATCAAGGGCGTTGAACAAGCTGAAATGCTGGAACACCATCGCCACGCCAGCATTGCGGGCCGCATGGGGTGTGGCCGGTTCATAGCGACTGCCACGAAAGGCCATTGAGCCGCTGTCCGGGCGAACCAGCCCATAGATCATCTTAACCAACGTTGACTTGCCAGCCCCGTTTTCACCCAGCAACGCGTGGACCTCTCCCGCGCCAATCTCGAAAGAGACGTCGGAATTGGCGATGACGCCGGGATAGGCCTTGGTGAGGCCTTTGAGTTTCAGCAAAGGCGCGCGTGCATCGCTCATCCCGCCAGCTCCGTCAGGTCGACGCCGCGGCGGCTTGCGCGGCGCAGGATATCCGTGGCCACGCTCAACGCGATGGCTTGTGGATGGCGGCCAAGGGTCGGGTCGCCAATGGGGCAGGTGATCCGGTCGATTACGGTGTCCGGGTGGCCCAGTTTCTTTAGCCGACTGCGAAACCGCGCCCATTTGGTGCGTGAACCGATTAAACCGGCAAAGGCGAAGCGGTGGTTCAGAAGGGCGTGGCACAGGTCGAGGTCCAACCCGTGGCTGTAGGTCATCACGAAATGCTGCGCGTTCTCAGGGGATTGCGCAACTAGACGGCTTAGGTCTTCGGCCCAGAGGTGATCGGCCCCCTCCGGCGCGCCTTCAAACCGATCAGGCCCGGTGTCCACCAGCGTGACCGTGTAATCCGGTAGTGGGATCAGGATATTTGCCAATGCGCGACCCACGTGTCCGGCCCCGTAAATCCAGATTGGTGTGGTATGCGGCCTTATGGACTCAGACAGCCAACCTTGGGTCAGTTGCAGCGCGGTCAGCCCGGTTGGGCAGGGCCCATCACCCGAGACGCGCCGCACATAGTCTGCCGCATCCGTGTCTATCGAAGCCAGCATAGCTGCGTCGAAACGTTCATAAACCAGCGTCACCGCGCCGCCGCAGCATTGGCCCATCGCCGGGCCCAGCGGCGCGCGCTGGACCAGCGGGCCATCACCCAGCCCGCGCGCCTTTTCGGCGGCCTGATATTCCAGCATTCCTCCACCGATGGTGCCGCTTTGCCCATCCGCCCAGACAAGCATTGCCGCCCCGGCCTCTCGCGGGGCAGAGCCCTCGACGGATGCTACGACAACCCGGACAACCGGCCCGTGGCGCTCAACCGCGTCGCGAAGCTGGCGCAGGTCCAGCGTCATTCAGACCGCACCCGGATGATGGCGTTCATCACCTGTTCGCTGGTCGCAGGCGCATTCAGCGCCGGATAGGTCTTGCCTCCGGTGGCGACCGCATCACTTAGCGCCATCAGCACTGAAATCCCCAGCATCAAAGGCGGCTCTCCGACGGCTTTCGAGCGGAAAATCGTGTTCTCGCGGTTCAGCCCCTTTTCCCAAAGGGCCACGTTGAACACTTCGGGCCGGTCCGATGCGGCGGGGATCTTGTAGGTCGAAGGCGCGTGGGTCGTGAGCTTCCCCTTGTCGTCCCAGACCAATTCCTCGGTCGTCAGCCACCCCGCACCCTGCACGTAACCGCCCTCGACCTGACCCAGATCAATCGCGGGGTTCAGCGGGGCCCCGGCGTCGTGCAGAATATCCGCGCGCAGAATGCGGTTTTCCCCGGTCAGCGTGTCGATCACCACTTCGCTAATCGCCGCACCGTAGGCGAAATAAAGGAACGGTCGGCCCTTGCCTGCGACACGGTCCCATTCGACCTTGGGCGTCTTGTAGAACCCGGTCGCCGACAGACTGACGCGGTTTTCATAGGCGATTCCGGCGGCCGCGGCGAAGGTCAGGCGATTGCCAGCGACTTGCACATGGCCATCCTCGAACCACACATCCGAGGGCTGTGCCTGATGCAGATCGGCCAGGCAATCGGCGATGCGGTCGCGGATTTCATCACAGGCCGCCTTGACCGCCATGCCGTTCAGGTCGGTCCCGCTGGAAGCCGCCGTCGCGCTGGTATTGGGCACCTTGGCCGTGTCGGTCGCGGTAATTTTCACCATCTCGATTGGAATGCCGAAGCGATCGGCAGCGACCTGCGCCACCTTCTGGAACAGCCCCTGTCCCATCTCGGTCCCGCCGTGGTTCAGGTGCACCGAACCATCGGTGTAGACATGCACCAGCGCGCCGGCCTGGTTGAGGTGGGTTAGCGTGAAACTGATGCCGAATTTCACCGGAGTGAGGGCGATGCCACGTTTCAGGATCGGACTTTTGGCGTTCCACTCGGCGATTTCCTTGCGGCGCGCATCGTACTGCGCGGTGCCCGCCAAATCGGCGACGATCTCGTTCACCACACAATCTTCGACGGCCATGCCATAAGGCGTGGTCTGTACCGCCGGTTCGGTCGTCACAGCGGGCGCGACCGCGGCTTTTTTGGCCTTGCGACGTTCCCGCCAGCCCAGTTTCGCGGGTTCTGGCACAACATCGTCTGACTTTTCGCCAGAACCATCCGCGCCGGAAGCTCCGCCCTCACCAATGGCATCGTCATAGAAATTTACACGCCGCACCTCTAGCGGGTCTCTACCAAGATCATGAGCGATGTGGTCCATCACCCGCTCGATCCCGACCATGCCTTGCGGACCACCAAAGCCGCGAAAGGCAGTGGCGGATTGCGTGTTGGTCTTCAGGCGGTGGCTTTCAATTCGCACGGCAGGCAAGTCATAGGCGTTGTCGGCGTGCAGCATGGCACGGTCGGCGACAGGCAGGCTGAGGTCCTGCGACCAGCCGCAGCGGGCGTATTGGGTGAACTCGACCGCCAGCAACCGTCCGCCCGCACCATATCCGGCGCGATACTTGATACGGAAATCATGGCGCTTGCCGGTGATGGTCATATCGTCGTCGCGGTCATAGCGCATCTTGCAGGGACGTCCGGTCTGCGCAGCTGCCACGGCGCAGGCCACGGCCAGCGCGTTGCCCTGACTTTCCTTGCCGCCAAATCCGCCGCCCATGCGCCGGGTTTCGACCCTGACAGAGTGCATCGGGGTGCCCAGTGCCTCGGCCACTTTGTGCTGCGCTTCGGTCGGGTGCTGGGTCGAGGAATGGATCAGCAAGTCGCCGTCCTCTCCGGGGATCGCAAGCGCGACCTGGCCTTCGAGGTAGAAGTGTTCCTGGCCGCCGATCTCGATTGTGCCTTCCACCGACTTTGGGGCGGTCCGGAATGCGGCTTCGATGTCGCCTTTGGTCCAGATGACCGGGCCACCTTCGAAGCGGCTGTCTTCTTCCAACGCTTGGTCAATCGTCAGGATCGGATCCTGAGGGGTAATCACAACCTTGCCAAGGCGCGCGGCTTTGCGGGCGGCCAGATGAGATTCAGCGACCACCAGAAACAGTGGCTGGCCGAGGTAGTGAACCTCTCCGTCTGCCAACATCGGTTCGTCGTGGACCGAGGGCGAGACATCGTTTGCACCCGGAAGATCATCCGCGGTGATAACAGCGACCACACCCGGTGCGGCACGCACGGCGTTGAGGTTGGTCGCGGTGATTGTCCCGCGGGCCACGTCCGACAGGCCGAAGGCCAGCGACAGGCAGCCAGTGGGCGTCGGGATATCATCAAGATACCGCGCTGTGCCGGTGACGTGCAGGCGGGCAGCGTCGTGGGGCAGGGGCTTGGCAACGCTCATGACTTATCCTCCGACGGGTCCTTGGGCGGCGGTGGGAGGATGATGGCGACCTCTTCGGGCGGAGTTTCTTCGGGTTTCGATTCGTCCGGGCTGGTCTCGACGTCTTTGTCAGCGGACGCGTCGTCGCTCACATTGGCTGCGTCTTCGTCCAGAACCGCATCGCGTTTCGCTTCGCCGTCATCGGTCTTCGCGCCGGTTTCAACGTCCTGCGGGGCGTCTTCAGGCGACTTGGCGGCCTCTGCGTTCTCGGCGACTTGTTCAGATGTCTCGGTCGACTTTTCGACGGCGTCAGAACCGGTGTCCGGGGTGGCTTCTGCCTCTGACTTTTGCGCTTCGCTGGATGATTCGCCCTGCGTTTCAGCGGGTTGCTCAGACGTGTCTGTCGCTTTGATGTCAGCTTCGGGCGCAGCATCCTCCTCCCTGGCGGGTGGCGTGGTTTCCTCGCCCGAAGTTGCTGGCTTGGTTTCGTCTGTGGTGGCCGCCGGTGTGTCCTTTTCAGATGCTGTGCCGGCCGCCTGAGAAGCCTCCTCTGACGGAGTTTCGGCGTCTTTCGTGTTTGATGCGCCTGCGGTTTCTGAGGCATCCGATGGTTCGGCGGATTGGTCTGGGGGCGAATCCGGCGTCGACTTTTCAGTCGCCTCTGATGGATCCGCCGGCGCTGTATCTTGCCCAGAGGTATCTGATGCAGCAGTCTCAACAGCCTCAGCCGTCTGTGTGGTCGGCCCCTCCGTACCGTCAGTATCGGCACGTGTAACCGGCGCATCCTCTGAGGGGGCTCCGGCGGCCACTTCGTCGGCTGCTGCGCTCGCTGCAGCGGCGGCGGCCGCTGCGACTGCCGCCAACTCCGGGTCTGAAGATTTTTGATCGGTGTCTTTGGATTCCGATGCCGTCACGTCGGGCTTAGGTTCGGTCATCTGGGGCGGCGAAACATCCAGCACCCGGGTCTCAGCCCCAAGATCCTCGAGAAGATAGCGCATCAGCATACCGCGTGCAGCTTCGAGGCGGTATTCGGCGCTGGCGCGCATGTCGGACATGGGTGCGAAATCCCGCTCGAACGCATCCCACGACCGATCGGCCGCGTTTTCATCCCAGGCCTTGCCGATTAGCGAGGTCTCGACGGCGCGGGCGCGTTTCGGGATGCCGGCCATGCCACCGAATGCGATCCGGGCCGAGGTCACCACGCCGTGGATCACTCGCACATTGAAACAACCGAGGACGGCTGAAATATCCTGATCGAAGCGCTTGGACAGCTTGTAGCACTTCAGCCGGTCAGCGGTTCGCGGGAAACTGACGGCCTCGACGAACTCGCCGGGAACGCGGTCCTGCTTGCCGTAGTCGATGAAGTAATTCTCCAGCAGCACATCGCGGCGTTCGACGCCGCGGCGCAGATGCAATGTCGCGCCAAGTGCGATTAGCGCGGGTGGCGTGTCGCCTATGGGTGAGGCGTTGGCGATATTGCCGCCGATGGTCGCTGCGCTGCGCACCTGGGCCGAGCCATATCGGCGCAGCAGCTCGGCGAAATCGGGAGAAATCGGAGCCAGCGCCTCCATCGCGGCGGCGATGGTTGCAGCTGCGCCGATGCGGACGCGATCGTCGGTGATGTGGATATCCGTTAGGTCATCGATGCCGTCAAGGAATGCCACCGGCCCGAGGTCTCTAAGGTCTTTTGTCACCCATAGACCGATATCCGTCGCCCCGCCGACCAGCGTGCCGGTGGGGTGATCCAAATACCATTTGGCCAGTTCGACGGTGGTTTCCGGGCGCGCCCAATCCCCACGCGCCTCGGCAATACCGCTGAGGCGACTGAGGTCTTCCTCCATCCAGGCAGGCACGGGCTGGTCCTGGACGGCCTCGGCGGCGCGGATGATTGGCGCGTAACCGGTGCAGCGGCAGAGGTTGCCGGCCAGTTGGTCGTTGTGGTCCTTGCGCCCGTTTTTGTGCGCGGTCGCCATCGCGGTGATGAAACCGGGGGTGCAGAATCCGCACTGGCTGCCGTGGTGGTCGATCATCGCCTGCTGGACCGGGTGCAATTCGCCCTTTGGTCCGCTGATACCTTCGACCGTGCGCACCGCCCGCCCGTGGAGCTGCGGCAGGAGCAGGATGCAGGCGTTCATCGATTTGCTGCCCGATTTGTCGGTCACGATGACGGTGCAGGCACCGCAATCGCCCTCGTTACAGCCCTCCTTGGTGCCGGTCAGGGCGCGCTCTTCACGCAACCAGTCGAGCAAGGTGCGTGTCGGGGCGGCGTCCGCGACACGCGTGACCTCTCCGTTCAGCAGAAAGGCAATTTCTGACATCAGGTATTCCGCCGCTTTCTTTGACACCGCGGCGTTGGCGGGGACGCCCGATGCGGCGTAAAGCAGTCCCCACACCGCTTTGCTAGGGCGTAAGGATTGCCGTGTTTGTCGCGTTTGGCAAGCGGACTTTGGAAATTCATTGAGGCCGGGCAGGTTCCGATCGGACGCACCCGTGCAGGATGTACGGCATGCTATGGCTCGGAAAACAAAACTGCGGCCAGAGGGACCGGTAGCACGGCCAGAGCCACGGAAGTCAGAAATCCGATGGGGTGGAAACAGCGACTTAGGCCCGCAACAAGTGCGATACCGCCTCCGCCGCCCACCACGATATTTCCGGGCGTATTGATCAACAACATCACAACCAGATAACGAAATCTGATAAGCCCGCGCAGAGGGCGCGCAGGCGTCCCTGACAGGACCGTGTCCAGGATTTGGTCGTTTGGCACGCCATCAAGACGACTCAGCTGGTCAGCCGCCCGGCGTTGACCCAACCGACGCAATATTCGTGCTGTGGTCGCGATCGGCACCAAGCGTCCCAGCGCGAAGGCCAGCGCCAGGGCCAGCACCGTTGCGACGTATACCGCCGGAGCAATTGCCCCGCCAAAGACCGTCAGCAGAGTCAGACCAATCTCAGCCCCTGGCAAAAACGGCAGCGACATCAAAATGAAATAGCAGGCCAGACTGACTATGATGATCTTGTGCATCAACGCCTCGTTATGTGGCATGATCTCAAGATCTAGCGCGTCTCGAATTGAGGCGGATATCCAGAATGCGGAGCTGATCAGCGCTATCAGCAATGCTGCCCGAAAGAAGAGGCCGATGGCTGGCCGGGTCACCACGTTCAGCCTGGCACAAGATCGACGGCTTCGGAAGATAAGCCGCCGCTGAATTCCAAGACCTGGGTGCGTGACCAATAAAATCTGTTGGTGGTCCACGCCACGGTGCCGCGCACCATGTTGCCGTCGACCAACCCACGCCAGACCATGGTTGTGTCCTTCGTCGGGCGGAACGCCTCGACCACGAAGGAAATGCCTGCGTCACTCCGTCTCGTGAAGTATGCGCTGGGCGGGTAGTTGCACCGATCAGTGCATTCCTGCGACATGAAAAGGCCCTGATCGAATTGCACGAAATCCTTCAACTCAGCAGGTTTGCCCTGCACACCCATTTCGGTGTCAAACCGCAACCCATCCAACACGCCTTTGCCCGGCGGATCAGCGAACGCGGCCAGCATTTCGGGCGACGTCGCGCGGGCATTATCGGTGTCGTCGGGCAACATCCAAACAGCGGCCAACGCCCCACCGGCCAGCATGGCAAAAGCAAGAACAATGCGCATCAAGGAAACTTTCTATTTCCTTTCAAATGCTAACGTTCAACGGCGGGTCTGGTCAGCGAAATGGCGCTTCAATCACGGCGTCGGGCTGCTTAAGACTGGCGACATGCCCGACTCCCCCAAATTCATCCATCTGCGCCTGCACACCGAATACTCGCTACTGGAAGGCGCGGTTCGGCTGAAAAAACTGCCTGGAATGGCCGCGAAAGCGGGGATGCCTGCCGTCGCAGTGACGGACACGAACAACATGTTCGCCGCGCTGGAGTTTTCGGTTGCGGCGCAGGAAGCTGGCATCCAGCCGATCATTGGTTGCCAGGTCGATCTGACCTACGATCCGGGTGCGCCAGGAGAGGCGGCGCGTGATCCCGCGCCGCTGGTCCTGTTGGCGCAGGACGAGGTTGGGTATCTGAACCTGCTGAAGTTGAACTCGGCGCTTTATCTGGATCAGAATGGTGAGTTGCCTCAGGTATCGCTGGACGAACTGCTGACCCATGCTGCTGGTTTGATCTGTCTGACAGGTGGGCCGGAAGGGGCGGTGGGGCGGCTGTTGCAGGCTGGCCAGCGACCCAAGGCGCAGGCGCTGATGGACCGGCTGAAGACCGCATTCGGCGACCGGCTTTATGTCGAATTGCAACGCCATCCGCGCGACGACCAGACCCAGCCCGAGGCCGAACGCCTGACCGAACGCCCGTTTGTCAAAATGGCCTATGCGATGGACCTGCCGCTGGTCGCGACCAACGATGTCTATTTCCCGAAATCGGATATGTACGAGGCCCATGACGCGCTGATCTGTATCGCTGACGGGGCCTACGTCGACCAGCAGGAACCTCGCCGCCGCCTGACCCCGCAGCATTACTTCAAGACGCCGTCCGAAATGGCGGCGCTGTTCGCGGACCTGCCGGAAGCGATGGACAACACGGTGGAAATCGCGCGGCGCTGTGCTTTTGCCCCGGCGCGCCGTGATCCGATCCTGCCGAAGTTTGCGGATGATGAGGTTGAGGAGTTACGCCGCCAGGCCGAGGCCGGCCTGAAAGAGCGCCTTGCTGTCATTCCCCATGCCGTATCTGTCGAAGAGTACGAAAAACGCCTCGACTTCGAACTGGGCGTGATCGAGGGGATGGGCTTTCCCGGCTATTTCCTGATCGTTGCCGATTTCATCAAATGGGCGAAGGATCACGACATTCCGGTGGGGCCGGGGCGGGGGTCTGGCGCGGGCTCGCTGGTCGCCTATGCGCTGACGATCACTGACCTTGATCCGCTGCGCTATAACCTTCTTTTTGAGCGGTTTCTGAACCCCGAACGCGTCTCGATGCCCGACTTCGACATCGACTTCTGCATGGACCGGCGGGAAGAGGTAATCCGCTACGTTCAGGACAAATACGGTCGTGACATGGTCGGCCAGATCATCACCTTCGGCGCGCTGCTGTCAAAGGCAGCAGTGCGGGACATCGGGCGGGTGTTGCAGATGCCTTACGGGCAGGTGGATCGCCTGTCCAAGATGATCCCGGTCGAGGGCGTCAAACCCGTCAGCATTGAGAAGGCATTGGCCACCGAGGAACGCCTGCGGGCAGAAGCTAAGGCCGAGGAGGTCGTGCAGCGGTTGCTTGACTATGGCCAGCAGGTGGAGGGGTTGCTGAGGAACGCCTCGACCCACGCCGCCGGGGTGGTGATTGGGGATCGGCCCCTGGATCAGCTGGTGCCGCTCTATCAGGACCCGCGCTCTGACATGCCGGCCACCCAGTTCAACATGAAATGGGTCGAACAGGCGGGACTGGTGAAATACGACTTTCTGGGCCTGAAAACCCTGACGGTAATCCAGAACGCCTTGAATTTGCTGAAGGAACGTGGTGTCGAGATCGACATCAACGCGATCCCGCTGGATGACGAAAAATCATACCAGCTCTATGCCTCCGCCAAGACCGTCGCCGTGTTCCAGGTGGAAAGCTCGGGCATGATGGACGCACTGCGGCGGATGAAACCGACGTGCATTGAGGATATCATCGCCCTCGTCGCACTCTACCGGCCCGGCCCGATGGAGAACATCCCCGCGTTCTGCGAAGTGAAGAACGGGCTGCGCGAGCGCGAACTCATGCACCCCTCCATCGACCACATCCTGGACGAGACACAGGGCATCATCGTCTATCAGGAACAGGTGATGCAGATCGCGCAGGAAATGGCTGGATACAGCCTCGGCGGTGCCGACCTGCTGCGCCGCGCCATGGGTAAGAAAATCCAGGCCGAGATGGACAAGGAGAAGCCGAAGTTCCTGAAAGGTTCAGCGGCTCACGGGGTCGACAAGGCCAAGGCGAACGAGGTTTGGAACCTGCTGGATAAGTTCGCCAACTACGGTTTCAACAAGTCCCACGCGGCGGCCTATGCGGTCGTCAGCTATCAGACGGCATGGCTGAAGGCGAACTACCCGGTTGAGTTCATGGCCGGTGTGATGAACTGTGATCTGCACCTGACCGACAAGCTGGCGGTCTATGCCGAAGAAGTGCGGCGCGGGCTGGAGATTGAGATCGTGCCGCCCTGCGTCAACCGCTCTCAGGCGACGTTCTCGGTCGACGACGGCAAGGTCGTCTATGCGCTGGGCGCGTTGAAGAACGTCGGCGTTGAAGCGATGAAACTGATCACCGCGGCGCGCACGAACCCCGACGACCCGACGACAGGCAATAAACCCTTCGCCACGCTGTTCGATTTGGCCCGCCGGGTGGACTTGAAGCGTGTTGGCAAGCGCCCGCTGGAAATGCTGGCCCGCGCCGGGGCCTTCGACCAACTGGATCCGAACCGGGCGCGGGTGTTTCGTAGCCTCGACGCGCTGACGAATTATTCGGCGGCGATCCACGACCAGCGGGCGTCCAATCAGGTGTCGCTGTTCGGCGAGGCGGGCGACGACCTTCCTGAACCCCGCCTGTCGCCCAGCGATGACTGGCTGCCGAACGAGCGCTTGACCGAGGAACACAAGGCCATCGGCTTCTATCTGTCGGGCCATCCGCTGGACGACTACATGGGGCCGTTGAAGCGCAAGGACGTGATGACGCTGGCCGAGGTTACCGCCAAGGCCGAACGCCAGCCGCTGGTGGCGAAGCTGGCAGGTTCGATCTCCGGCAAGCAGGAACGCAAATCCGCACGCGGCAACCGGTTTGCCTTCGTACAACTGTCGGACCCGACGGGACTTTATGAGGTGACTGTGTTCTCGGACACTCTGGAGGCCGCGCGCGACGTGATCGAACCGGGCACCAACGTCGTCCTGACGGTCGAGGCGAATATGGAGGCCGATCAGCTAAAGCTGCTTGCCCGCTCGATCGTACCGATTGATACGATTGCCGCCGGGGCCGGTGGGCTGGCGTTGAAAATCCACATTGATGAGATCTCGGCCGTCGCCTCGGTCCAGTCCGTTCTGCAACGCATGGCCGATGGCAAGGGCGCGCGCGGCAAGGGACAGATCACCTTCTGCATCGCTGACCGGGACACGGGTCAGGAGGTGGACGTGACTCCCGAGCAGGATTTTCCGCTAACACCGCAGATCAAGAGCGCATTCAAAAGCTTGCCGGGCGTGGTGCATGTCGAGGATATCTGACTAACGAAATTGGCAGCCGCAAACTGATTGGCGTGACGTTTGGAACGTCACGCCAATGAACCAGATTGGAAATCGCCAGATTCAATTTGGCAGGTCGTTATTTGAATGCTTTCAGGAATGTTGCGCGGCTTAGGTCGACGACAAGTTCTCCGTTTCTGACCCTGGCGTTGCTTGTTTTTATGCAGGCACGGCGTTTGACGATTTCGTCATTTCCGAATGGCACGACGGCGATACCGCCGGTACATTTTCCTGCAGCCCTCCCCAGCGCCTTACCGCCAGACCCCCAGATGACGGTGTTGGTGGTCAACGAGATTGTACCGTCTATGTTGACCTTTACGCCGGATCCGAACCCCCCAGCAGCGTGAGTATTCACATTCGCAATAGCCCCGTTGGCACCACTGGTGATCAAAGCCGTTCCCGATACCGTGCTATTTGTAGTGGAAACATTGGCGGACGCGGAAACGCTTTGTCCACCCGATGACTTGGAGGTTGAGGCGGAAACACCGGACGTGCTGGCGCTGACTTTCGCGCCACCGACTTTGACGTCCAGTGCCAGGGCAGGTGTTGCGATTAATGCGATAACGATAGGAAGTAGTTTCATGAACGATACTCCAGAAATTTAGGAGGCCTTTCGAACTCCGTGGTAAGAATTTTCAATGACAAGATTGGTCGCATACCCAACGGCGCAGCAAATTGGGGCAAGAGTATGAAGGAGAATGCGCCGTTTTTTTCAGTGGCCCCGAGGGAACCTCTACTATCTGCAGTTGCATCTTAGCCAACATATCAACTCTATGGATAAAGGAGGGCTGTCCGTTGGATTTGAGGGATTTCGGCAATGAATATATGCATTTGCATGCAACGATTGATCGAAATGTGGAAACGGTTAATTTCCAATTGCTCAATCGAGCGCCGGCAAATCGAAGCGAAACCGCTCTGGCGTCATTTGCGCGCGGTTAGAGGGATCTGGAGTCCGCGAAATTGATGCCTGAGAGAGATCGCTTCGACCAAACCTATTGTTTTCTCGGTTGAAAAGTTCTGGTCAGGTGCTCCGGCCCGACATCGGCAATCACCAATGCGGTGGCCGCTCATCTCCGAACACAACGCCGCCACCCGCATCCGCTTCGCGCCCGGCCTCGCGTTCCATCAGCGTTCTGACCCGCGCTTTCAGGCGGTTGATGTCGTCCGCCTGACCCGCTGCGAGGGCTGACAGCTCTTCCAGCGCGCGCTCAAGATGCGCGATACGTTCTTCAAGGGCATGTGTCGTCGTCATAGCGTTCGCCTAGCACAGCCCGAGCGTGGCACCAATCGGGTTGCTGTTCGACTTTATAGATGGTTTGTCCACGATAGTCTGGCGAGGTGAAGCATTTGATTGATATCTATTGCATCAATCTGGACGAACGAGGCGACCGCTGGGATCACATGCAGTGCGTTGCAGAGGATGCGGGATTTGCCCTCACGCGGATCAGAGCCTTCGGGACAACGGATGTGGCCAGGATGAGGGCGTCGGGCGAGGCAGCAGACGTGGTCGCGCACGGTCCTCTGTCACTTCAGCAAACCGGCTGCGCACTGTCGCATTTTGCGTGCTGGCAGGCCCTTCTTGCCTCTGACGAGCAAGCTGCGGTGGTGCTGGAAGACGATGTCATGGTCGCTGAGGGATTTGCGGCGTTTCTTGAGAATGCGCGATGGCCCGAGGACGCAGATTTGATCCGCATCGAAGCGGCCGAACAGTTCGCGACGCTTGGGAACGTTCAGGAATTCGGAGCCGCCGATGGTCGGCGGATTGGCAGGCTTTTGTCGGGACAGAGCGGATGTGGTGGTTATATCCTCACACGCAAGGCTGCCAAAAAATTGGTAGAGAATCACAGAAAATTTGACATGCCTGTGGACCTTTATTTGTGTCACCCCACATTGCGTTGGTTTAAGGATTTGACTATCTATCAAGTTGATCCGGCACCTGTCCGCAAAGGATGCCTGATGCGCGATCATGCGGAGGCGGGCTGGGCACAGAGCTCGATAGCGCCAGATTTTTTCAATTACGTCCCACGAGACGACGGCGTGGCAGACCAGCATCCAGAAGATACGAGGCGGCCTTATTCAATCAGGGAACTCGGCCGACAGGTCCGTGCCGTTGTTCGTTGGCTTCGTCGACGTCGCAAAGTCGAGGTTCGGTTTGGGTAACGTGTCAACAAATTGCAGATGCAGCAGTCACAGGCTGCGACGCCAGCGCGCGCCAGACAGTAGTATGGGCGGATGAAAGGTGCGCCAAAGCCGATACCTGTTTACTGCATCAATCTGGCCGAGCGACGCGATCGTTGGGATCGGATGCAACAGGTGGCCACCGATGCCGGTGTGTCCCTGATCCGAGTGGATGCCTGCGATGCGGATGATGCTGGGCGATTCGAGCCACCCCCAACGAAGTTGAAGACCCAGAGTGGTCGCAAGCTTGCCACTGTGGAAGTTGCATGTGTTCTGTCGCACTGGAAATCATGGCGCATGTTTATCGAGTCGAATGCTGCGGCCGCCGTAGTCCTGGAAGATGATGTGGTGCTGTCCCCCGATTTCGCCGCCTTGCTGCAGGCTGATTGGATTCCTGCGCAGGCCGATATTGTTCGCATCGAAGCATCCCGGCGCGATAACGTGTTGGAACATATAAGATCGATACCGGGGCACGACCGCCAATTGGGCCGCATGAAGACATCGCAGTACGGGACCGGTGGCTATGCAATCACGCGCAAAGGTGCCGAAAAGTTAATCAATGCACAGGGTGCGATTCTTGATCCGATTGACATGACAATGTTCAGTCGCCGTTCGCCTTTGTTTCGTAAACTTGTCACGTATCAGATGTTTCCCGCACCGGTCATACAAGGCATGATCGCCTACGGTGCTACCACTGAGGGTTGGGTGGCCAGCACGATTGGAACTGATCGGGCCCGGCTGGCGAAAACGATGATCCCGCCTGCTAAATACGACGAGCAGGCATTGCCAAACCGAAATCAAGCAACTCGCCGCCGCCTGCGCCGTTGGATCCGTCTGCCGTTCCGTCGCCTGTCGGGTAGGCGCAAGGAGTGGATCGATTTCAGGTGAGCAAGTGCAATCGTTTTGACGCCGGCCTCGTAGAACCGCCATAGAGAACTTTGAATGTATCCTGTCTATTGCATAAACCTTGCGCGGCGCCCTGACCGCTGGGCTCATATGGAGGTGTCGGCAAAAGCTGCCGGAATCTCTTTGATCCGCGTAGAGGCGATTGACGCCGAAACCCTGGATCGCACACGCGAAAGTGCTGCCAAAGCGGGCCCGGTTCTTGGTGCCGAGATTGTCATCGGTGATCTGGCCTGCAGTCTTTCACATCGCAAGGCCTGGTCGATGATGCTTGATGCCGGGCACGCTTCGGCCGCGTTCCTGGAAGATGACTGTGTGTTTGCCGATGATATTGCCGAGGTCTTTCCACCGGACTGGCTGCCCCGGTCGGCGCAAGTCGTAAAAATTGAGACCGTGCTGCGCCCCACGCGGATGTCAAAGCCTCACCCCGCAGGGGTTGGCAACCGCAGCCTCGCACGGTTGCGCGCCCGGCACACCGGTACTGCTGGTTATATCTTGAGGCAAAGCGCTGCCCAGTTATTAGTCGAAAAAACAGAGACTTTCTTGGACCCGGTGGACCAGATCATTTTCAATCCAAAGTCCGCGCTGTTTTCACAACTGGCACCGCAGCAACTGCTCCCTGCGCCGATCATTCAGGGCCAATTGGTAGAGCGTAACCAGACTGTACCCTGGGCAGAAAGTTCGATTGACGCGTCGCGGCTGGACGTGATGCCCGAACTCCGCGATTTGCCAAAACCCCGGATGCTAGGTTCCGCGTTTGAACCAACCGAGGCATCGCTGTTGCTTCGGCGCCGGCTGCGTCGGCGTCTGCAGCGCATGTTCGGGTTGGAAAAGCGACCGGTGCCGTTCGGCTGACGGACCGCCGCCCGCTTGCCCCCTTTCACCCCATCCGCTATCGACGCCCGCGACCTGATCGCCCGGAGCCGCCCCATGGCCAAAGACAAGAAACAGCCCCGCCCTAAGGCCGCCCCGCCCAAGGGGTTCCGCGATTATTTCGGCCCTGAGGTTGCGGCGCGCGACGCGATGCTGGCCAAGATCGCCGAGGTCTATCACCGCTATGGCTTCGACGCGCTTGAAAGCAGCGCGGTGGAGACGGTCGAGGCACTGGGCAAGTTCCTTCCCGACGTGGACCGCCCGAACGAGGGTGTGTTCGCATGGCAAGAAGACGCCGAGAAGGACAAATCGGGTGACTGGCTGGCCCTGCGCTACGACCTGACCGCCCCGCTGGCCCGCGTTTATGCTCAACACCGCAATGATCTGCCGACCCCCTATCGCCGCTATGCGATGGGTCCGGTCTGGCGCAATGAAAAGCCGGGACCGGGCCGGTTTCGCCAGTTCTATCAATGCGATGCGGATACCGTGGGCACCCCGACGGTTGCGGCCGATGCCGAGATCTGCGCGATGCTGGCCGACACGCTGGAGGCGGTCGGGATCGAGCGAGGCGACTACATCATCCGGGTGAACAACCGGAAGGTGCTGAACGGGGTGATGGAGGTCGCGGGCCTGCCCGACACCGAGGAATTCGCCGAGAAACGCGGCATCGTGCTGCGGGCGATTGATAAGCTGGATCGGCTGGGGGTTGAGGGGGTTCGGGCGCTGCTGGGTGAGGGGCGGGAGGATGAGAGCGGGGATTTTACGGAAGGGGCGATGCTTACTGAATCGCAAGCCATACCGATAATGAATTTTGTCTGCGCAAACAATGAAACCGATCGACGCTTGATTGATCAGGCCAAGAATATGGACGGAATTCAAAACTTGATCGCCGGCGCTGCAAAGTTGGTTAGAGACAACTTTCAGAAAAAGCAATTCGCAGAGTACCCCGAAGTTTTTGCAAGGCGAAATCGCGTGACTACAGAAGTGCTCCTTGACGCTACCACGGGATCGGACATTGGTCGTGAAGGCGTTAACGAACTCAAACAGATCGCCGACCTCCTCGCCGCCCAGGGCTACGGCCCCGACCGCATCGTCATCGACCCCTCCGTCGTCCGCGGCCTCGGTTACTACACCGGCCCGGTCTACGAGGCCGAACTCACCTTCGACATCAAAGACGAAAAAGGCCGTCCGCGCCAATTCGGTTCGGTCGCGGGTGGTGGGCGCTATGACGACCTCGTCAAGCGCTTTACGGGCCAATCCGTCCCGGCCACCGGAGTTTCCATCGGCGTCGACCGCCTGCTGGCCGCCCTAGACGCCAAAGGACGCCTAGACGAAAAGGCCACCGGCCCCGTCGTCATCACCGTCATGGATCGCGACCGCATGGCCGACTATCAGGCGATGGCCATGGAATTGCGCAACGCCCTGATTGATCCGAACGATCCTTCCAAGGGAAAGATCCGCGCCGAGGTCTATCTCGGCAACCCCAAAAACTTCGGCAACCAGTTGAAATACGCCGATAAACGCGCCTCACCCATCGCCATTATCCAGGGGCAGGACGAGGCGGACCGCGACGTCGTGCAACTGAAAGATCTCATCCTCGGCGCAAAAATTGCCGAAACCGCCACCCACGAGGAATGGAAAGACCAGCCTGCCCAGCGAGAGGTTCCGCGTGCAAATCTGGTTGCCGAGGTCAGTGCAATGCTGGCTGCGAATGAAGACGGGCAAAATGCCTGACAAACCCGCCGTTCTGGCCGAAGCCGCGCGCCTGCGCGCCCTTTTTGAGGCCGCCGGGGCCGTCCCGGTCGAGGCTGACGTACTGCAACCCGCCGACACGTTGCTGGACCTCTACGGCGAGGATATCCGCGCGCGCGCCTTCACCACCACCGACCCGTTCCGGGGCGAGGTCATGCTGCGCCCGGACTTCACTGTCCCGGTCGTCCAGCGCCACATGGATGGCGGCGCTGAACCGGCGCGCTATACATACGCGGGCGAGGTATTTCGCCGTCAGGAAGACGACCCCGATCGTCCGGCGGAATTCATTCAGGTCGGCTTCGAGGTCTTCGACCGGACCGACCCGGTGGCGGCGGATACCGAGGTTTTCGCCCTGTTTGCCGATATCTTGGCCCCGCTCAACCTACGTGCGGCAACCGGCGACATCGGCCTGCTGACCGCCGCCGTGCGCGGCCTTGCCACGTCCGAGCGGCGCAAGACCGCCCTGCTGCGCCACATCTGGCGGCCCGCACGTTTTCGAGCGCTTTTGAACCGTTACGCCGGAAACACGCCGGTTCCTGCCGCCCGTGCCGCCCTGTTGGCTGCCGCCGATCCCTTCGCCGACGCCCCACCCCACATTGGCCTGCGCAGCCGCGCTGAAGTTGCCGCCCGAATTGATGCGCTGCGCGAGGATGCCGCAACCCCACCACTGGGCGGTGAGGTTGACCTGCTGAACGCACTTTTGGAAATCCGCGTAACCCTGTCCGACGCGCTGGAACCCCTGCGCGACATCTCGGTTGATCTGCCCGCGATCCAGCCGACACTCGATCTTTTCGAAGCGCGGCTGGCGGCAATGTCAGGACACGGCATCGACCTGTCGGCAATTGATTTTGAGGGGAGTTACGGGCGCACGTCGCTGGAATATTACGACGGTTTCGTCTTCGGTTTCTACGCGATGTCCCGCCCAGACCTGCCCGCCATCGCCTCGGGCGGACGCTATGACGCACTGACCCATGCGCTTGGCAAGGGAACGACCAGCCCCGCGGTTGGCGGCGTAATCCGCCCCGCACTGGCATCGGAGGTCGCCCCATGAGCCTGAAGATCGCCGTCCCCTCCAAGGGCCGCCTGATGGAGAAAACCTTTGACTGGTTCTCGGCTCGTGGCCTCGACATGGGGCGCGCGGGGTCAGACCGCCAATACGCCGCACAGGCGGATGTCGATGGGATCGAACCAGTCCTGCTCAGCGCCGGGGAAATCCCGCGAGAGCTTGCCGCCGGGCGCGTTCACCTTGGCGTGACCGGAACCGATATGGTGCGCGAAAAGCTGGCCGGATGGGAGCGCAGCGTTGAAGAAGTGGCTGCCTTGGGGTTCGGCGGCGCTGATCTGGTAATCGCGGTGCCTGCGGCCTGGGTCGATGTGGAAACGCTCGACGATCTGGACGCCGTCGCTGCCGCGTTCCGCGCAGCCCACGGGATGCGATTACGGATCGCAACGAAATACCACCGTCTGGTGCGCGAGTACCTGGGCCATGCCGGTGTCGCCGACTACCAACTGGTCGACAGTCAAGGCGCGACCGAAGGCACGGTTTTAAATGAAACTGCCGAAGCGATTGCCGACATCACCTCGACAGGTGAGACGCTGCGGGCCAATCACCTGAAGATCCTGTCCGATGGCCCAATCCTAAAAAGTCAGGCGACGCTGTACCGATCCCGAACTGCGGATTGGTCCGGCGCTACTGAAAGCGCCTGGCGCGATCTGGAAGCTAGCATTTCAAATTGATCTTCAATCAGCGCACGCCGATTTCTGCCAGTGCAGCGGTCAATTCCGGTGGCAGTTTACTGTCGCCCTGCCTCGCGGCGCGCAGGTCCGGCGGCGCGTCCTCGGCGGCAAGATAGCGCCAGCCTTGGAACGGACGCCGTCTGGCAGGGGCGACGCGGATAACCTTCGGATCCATCACGATGGCACAGCGGCGAATGCCGTCCTGGCCGATGGCTTCGTTCAGGGCGGTGATCCGTTGGCGCGCCTGAATGTTGCCCTTGATGACCCAGTAGAGCGAGCCGCCGTCCAGTAACTCATCGGCGCGTTTCGGCCACATGCGGGTGACGTGCTGGCTGAGCGCCTCCAACCCATTGGGATTGTTGCGGGCGCGCCACGCGATCAGATCTTCGACGCTGTCGATCCCGACGCAGAGTTTTATCAGATTTAGCTGGCCCATTTGCTCCATCTGGCGTTTGTCGTGGAGTTATCCACAGGATGTGGTATGGTATCGACCCTGCAGCGATTCTGCCAGCCATGCCGCCCGGTTTTGTTGTTTTCCTTGCGCCGATCCGCGCCCATAAAGCCCTGACCCTTGCCAGAACGGACCCCTTGCCATGACCCGTTTCGCCGCCCCGATTGCCGAACAAATCTGGGACATGAAATACCGCCTGAAAGAGGCTGACGGTACACCAATCGACGAAACCGTTGAGGATACATGGCGCCGGGTCGCGGGCGCGCTTGCTGCGGTCGAAGGTGATCCCGGCGCTTGGGAAGCGAAGTTCTATGCAGCACTTGAGGATTTCAAATTCCTGCCAGCGGGGCGCATTCTGGCGGGTGCCGGGACCGGGCGCTCCGTCACTTTGTTCAACTGCTTCGTCATGGGCACGATCCCCGACAGTCTGGGCGGGATATTCGAGGGTTTGAAAGAGGCCGCGCTGACCATGCAGCAGGGCGGCGGAATCGGGTATGATTTCTCGACCCTGCGGCCCAAGGGTGCGGGCGTGAAGGGCGTGGCGGCGGATGCTTCTGGCCCGCTCAGCTTCATGGATGTCTGGGACGCGATGTGCCGGACAATCATGTCGGCAGGCTCACGACGCGGCGCGATGATGGCGACCATGCGCTGTGACCATCCGGATATCGAGGCTTTCGTAACCGCGAAATCCGACCCGGCGCGGCTGCGGAATTTCAACGTATCAGTGTTGGTGACCGACCCGTTCATGGACGCGGTGAAATCCGGTGGCGACTGGGATCTAGTGTTCGACGGCAAGACCTACAAGACGCTGAAGGCGCGCGATCTGTGGGACCAGATCATGCGTTCGACCTATGATTTTGCTGAGCCAGGCGTGATTTTCATCGACCGGATTAATCGCATGAATAACTTGGCTTATGTCGAGGATATTGCAGCGACAAATCCCTGCGGAGAGCAGCCGCTGCCACCCTATGGCGCGTGCCTCCTGGGCTCGATTAATCTGACACGGCTGGTGGAAAATCCATTCTCGGACGCGGCCGCACTGTCCGAAGACGCGCTGAGCGATCTGGTCACGACGGCTGTGCGGATGATGGATAACACAGTGGATGCCAGCCGGTTCCCGCTAGAGGCGCAGCGGGCCGAAGCGCAGGCCAAGCGGCGGATCGGGCTGGGGGTCACGGGGCTGGCCGACGCGCTGGCGATGGTCGGCCTGCGTTACGGCTCGGACGAGGCGGCGCGTCAGACCTCGGACTGGCTGCGCGTGCTCGCCCGCGCCGCGTATCTGGCCTCGTCGTCTTTGGCAGCCGAGAAGGGGGCGTTTCCACTGTTTGACCGACATGCCTATCTGGCGAGTGGTTCAATGCAGAAGATGGACGAGGATGTCCGCGCGGCGATTGGCGACAATGGCATCCGCAATGCGTTGCTGACCTCGATCGCGCCGACCGGGACGATCAGCCTCTTCGCGGGCAATGTGTCGTCGGGTATCGAGCCGGTCTTCGCCCACGCCTACACCCGAAAGGTGCTGCAGAAGGACGGCAGCCGGGTTGAGGAGGAGGTCGAGGATTACGCGGTAAGCCTCTGGCGTGAAATCAAAGGTGACGTGCCGCTGCCGGATCATTTCGTTGATGCTCAGTCTCTGGCGCCGATGGATCATGTCGCGATGCAGGCGGCGGCGCAGGAGTGGGTGGACAGTTCGATCTCCAAGACCATCAACGTGCCCGAGGATATCGGGTTTGAAGCGTTCAAGGACGTCTACATGGCCGCCTGGGATCAGGGGTGCAAGGGGTGCACGACGTATCGCCCGAACGCGGTGACGGGGAGTGTGCTGAGTGTTTCTGCGGCGGAAGAAAAACCTGCGGCACCGGCGGATGCGTCAGCAGACGTCGTCTACATCTCCGACCCGCTTGACCGTCCCCAAGAACTCGAAGGCACAACCTACAAGCTCAAATGGCCGATGTCGGAACATGCGATTTATATCACCATTAACGATATCCTGCATGCCGGGCGGCGACAGCCGTTCGAAGTGTTCATCAACTCCAAGAACATGGAGCATTTCGCCTGGACCGTGGCACTGACCCGGATGATCTCGGCCGTTTTCCGGCGTGGTGGCGACGTGAGTTTCGTGGTCGAAGAGATGAAGGCCGTGTTCGACCCGCGTGGCGGGGCTTGGATCGAGGGGAAGTACATTCCAAGCATCCTTGCCGCGATTGGTGGGGTGATCGAAAAACACCTGATCGCCATCGGGTTCATCGCGGGTGAGGGCATGGGCCTGAAGGTCGATCCCCATGCCGAGATCAGTCGGATTGGCCCCGCCAAAGCCTGCGAAAGCTGCGGCAATTACGAGATGCAGATGGTCGAAGGCTGCATGACATGCGCCAGCTGTGGTTATTCAAAATGCGGCTGAATTCGCCGAAACCTCCGGAATGGCTCCGCAAAAGTTGACATTTTGCCATCTCGCACGCGTAAAACGTGCAAAATTGTGGTTTGAGAGTCACTCAGCGGCGCGCAATTCGTTAAATATCTGTTAAATATCTGGTTTAGAACGAAGATCGTGCGCTATCGTCCCGAACAATAAGAAAAAAACGATGAGCGAGCGGGTGATGTCTTCAAATATCAGGGGCGCATTTGTGCTGGCCTGGTCTCAGACCGAAGTTGATGGTTTGAATCTGGCTCCTGTGTCGGCGCTAATTACTGGGGCAACCTGGCGCTGGGGCGGGATGGCGACGCGTGTTGACGGAGCGGACGACCGGCTGGTTCTGAGCGACGCCGCCGGGATGGATGTGCTGCGTGAGCGCGCATCAAGAACCGTCCGACGCATGTTGCGGGGGCGGATCGCTGACGGCAATCGGCTGTCGCATCTGGATGATTCTGAACCGCTGTTCGAGCGCAGTTTTTCAATGACAGACGGGCGAAGGGTTTATGCCGCGACGCTGATCGATGTTGCGACCTCGGCGCGCCCTTTGGTGATGTTCACCGATGGGCTTCCACCTGCTGACACAGACCTTTGGATCACCCGTTGTCCCGATGGTCTGGGCGCGCTGCGGCTGTCACAGTCGGTGGACAACGTGATGTGTTTCACGCGCGGCACCTGGCTGAACACGCCCGATGGCCGTCGCCAGGTCGAAGCGTTGCGCCCCGGTGATCTGGTTTCGACCATGGATGATGGCGCGCAGGAGGTTCGCTGGATCGGGACGCGGACGATCAGCGGTGCTCGGCTAAAGACATTTCCGGCGCTGCGCCCGGTGTCGATCAAGACCGATGCATTCGGGGCCAGTCATCCGCAGCCTGACCTTCTGCTGTCACCTCAGCACCGGGTTCTGGTACGCGGCGCAGAGGCGCGAAATCTGTTCAACACGCCAGAGGTCTTGGTGGCCGCGACCGACCTGCTCAACGATAACAGCATTCGCCGTATTTCACCCGCCAATGGTGTCACCTACATCCACCTGATGTTTGATCGTCATCAAGTTGTCTGGGCCAACGGCATCCTGTCGGAAACCTTCCATCCGGCCTCGGCCGATCTGGGGGCTATGGAATCCGCAGAACGTGATGATCTTCTGTCGCTATGCCCGGAGCTTGCGAATGGCGCATACGGTTATGGCGGCACCGCGCGGCGTTCGCTGAGTGCTGCTGAAGCAGCCGTCATGATGCACGGCGCGCGCCGCTAGGCGAATGGCGCATTCACCGTTGCCCTGCTGGCGTTGACACGCCTCGGAACCCTTGTATAAGCCCCCAGTCCCGGCCAATCGCGCCGGGGCAATCATTGGTGTTGGTGGTCCCCGCAAGGGGAGGCCTGTCGGGGCTCCGGCTCAAAGGACAACGCCCTCATTATTAGAGGAGATCAGACGGTGACAAAACGCACCTCTGCCAAGTACAAACTCGACCGCCGGATGGGCGAAAACATTTGGGGTCGTCCGAAATCCCCGGTCAACCGCCGTGACTATGGCCCCGGCCAGCATGGCCAGCGCCGCAAGGGCAAGCTCAGCGACTTTGGTCTGCAGCTGCGCGCCAAGCAGAAGCTGAAGGGTCATTATGGTGACCTGACCGAAAAGCAGTTCCGCCGCATCTTTGCTGAGGCTGAGCGGGTTAAAGGCGACACTGGTGAGAACCTGATTGGTCTGCTGGAGCGTCGCCTGGACGCCGTCGTCTACCGCGCCAAGTTCGTGGCGACGATCTTTGCTGCGCGTCAGTTCGTGAACCACGGCCACGTCAAGGTGAACGGCAAAAAGGTCAACATCCCGAGCTATCGGGTCAAGGAAGGCGACGTGGTAGAAATCCGCGACCGTTCCAAGCAGCTGGCTGTCGTGTTGGAGGCCGCTGGCCTGCCGGAACGTGACGTGCCCGATTACATCGACGTGGATCACTCGAAGATGACCGCGACGTTCACCCGCACGCCGGGTCTGGGCGATGTGCCGTTTGCGGTGCAGATGGAACCGAATCTGGTCATCGAATATTACGCACAGAACTAAGCGGTTCCGTTTCAGGGCGTTATTGCAGGGGCTGCCTTCGGGTGGCCCTTTGTTGTTAGACCTCGGCATCATGCCACCGAGCCGCGCTTTGCGGCAGCAGAAACCTTGCATAGCGTTTGAAGCAGAGGCAAAACGCATCAATGAAATTCGCTGCCCTGACCATTCTGCTGTCTGCAACTTCAGTTCATGCGCACCCTCATGTCTTCGTCGACACCAACGTAGAGTTCGTCGTCAATTCCAGTCAGTTGACCGCCCTGCGCATCAACTGGCGTTATGACGAGTTCACCAGCCTGGTTCTGTTCGACACCCTCGATCTTGACCCCGATGGTGACGGCCAATTCGATGATGAGGACCGACAAAAGGTCGTCCGGGGCGAAACGCACTGGGACGACGGTTATGACGGCGACATCCACCTCAGTTCTGGCGATATGCCTGTGGCAATGGGCAAGCCGCATAGCGGCGAGGCGGAGTTTCGAGAGGGCCGTGTCGCGGTTACGTTCGAACTCCCTCTCGCGCAGCCCATCGAGGCGGCAACGGCCACGCTGAAGCTGTTCGATCCGTTCTACTACTATGCCTACAGGGTGCTGGAAGGGTCGGTCGACGGTGACGGCTGCCAGCTGACCCTTATACCCTTTGCCGCCGACGCAGCGTCGGCCAAGTTGCAGGATGAGCTGGCGAAGCTCTCACGCGAAGAATTTCCAGATGACGAGAACGTCGGTGAGCGATTCGCCGATACGCTGCGGTTGTCATGCGCTTCCTCGTAACGTTTATCGCCCTGGTCGCTGCGCTGCTGATTCTGGGGATTGTCTGGTTCGATGCGCTGTCAGCGTTCGTCCTCGATGCTCAGCGAACCGCGCAAAACGCAATGGCGCGCGCAGTGCATGCGGTTCGTTCCGGTCAGCCGATGGCGGTTGTCTCGTTATGTTTTGTCACGGCAAGCTATGGATTCCTGCATGCACTGGGACCCGGACACGGAAAGGCAGCATTGGGAGCCGCCGCCCTTGGAATGCCTGTGGCCGCACGCAGGATCGTTATCGCTACGGTGCTTGCCAGTCTGGCGCAGTCGCTAACGGCGATCGTGATCGTTCTTGCTGTTGTCCTGCTTGTGGAAACTGCCGTTTCGTCGGCGAGTGCATCGGTCGAGCAGTGGTTGGCCCCCGTTGGTCACCTTGTGCTGGCCATACTCGGGGTCTGGCTACTTGTTCGTGGTGGGCGTTCGCTGTGGCGACGTGCGACTGGCGCCGAGGCGCACACTTGCCACCACACCCACGGACCAGATGCCGAGGCGGTTGAAAACGCTGCCTCTTGGCGCGCCTTGGCAGCCGTAATTTTTGCTGTGGCGCTGCGCCCCTGCACCGGAGCCTTGTTCTTGCTCGCAATTGCGTGGCGGTTCGACATCCTGATGGTCGGGGTACTTGGGGTTCTTGCGATGGGGCTGGGAACAGCCGCGTTCAATGCATCATTTGCCTTGTTCGCGGTGGCTGCGCGGTCCTTTGCGACCAGGCTGACCCCGTCATTCGGGATAGGGCTTGTTTTGGTCACAGGCACAATTCAGGTGGTCGTTGGTGCGGGTGTCCTGGCGCTGGGGTTATCTCTGGCGTGGCAGGCGCTGACATGACTGAATTCAGGCTCTGCGCGCCACATATCCACGGCTGGTGCGCGATGGTGGCCCTGCGGGAAAGGCGTATTCGAATTCGACGTCAAACCCGGCCTGTTCCAGCAGGTCCAGCATCTCATCGCGTCTGAAACACCGGTGCCGCCATTGCAGCCAGATAATCGCATTGCACCAATGCGGCTTGGACGCGACCAGCCACAGCCTGCCTCCGGGGGCCAGTAGGTCACCAAGCTGGCGCAGCGCCTCGACGGGTTCGGGACAGTGTTCGACGATATGGGCAGCGAGCACTGTGGTTGCCGAGGCCGGCGATACTTGCCCCAGCAGCCCCTCAACCGGGCGGGCTGCCACATCGCGGGCGGCAAGTGCTGCAATGCCCCGGTCCAGCATTCCCGGAGAGGGGTCCACGAGGGTCAACTGATCCGGCGGACCATTGACGGCGACCCATGCCTCGGCGAAGGCGGCACTTCCGCAGCCCATGTCGATGACGCTCTGATCGGCTGACCGGTCGATGCTACGCGCCGACAGGAACCCAAGGTAGCCGTCGTAGTACCCCAGCGCCCGCATTTTGTCGCGCCATCGGTTGGCGGCCCCGTCGTAGCGGCTGGTCAGGAATTCAGGGCGGGTGGCGTCGCTCATACGGGGTATTCTGCCACTCTGGCGCGCAATTAGGAAGGTGGCGGCACAGCGCACTGGCCATGCCCCGGACGCGCCGCTAGAACACGCCCGAACTGAAAGAAACTGGCCCGATGACCCACGCGATCCGCCCGCAACCCGGTATTCTGAATATCTCGCCCTATGTGGGCGGGGTGTCGCATGCGGCTGGCGTGTCAAATGTCGTGAAGCTGTCGTCCAACGAGAACCCCCTGGGGCCGAGTGAGGCAGCGAAAACGGCATTCAGAAACACGGCGCAGTCGCTGCACCGCTACCCGGATCAAAGTCACGCCGCCCTGCGCGCCGCTTTGGCCGAGGTGCACGGGCTGGACGCGGAGCGAATTATCTGCGGTGCCGGTTCGGACGAGATCATTGCCTTTCTCTGCCAGACTTATGCCGGGCCGGGGTCCGAGGTGATCTATACTCAGCACGGCTTTTCCATGTATCGGATTTCAGCGCTGGCCGCCGGAGCGACGCCGGTGGAGGTGCCGGAACGGGACCGGGTTGTGGACGTCGATGCTATTCTGGCGGGCGTGACCGAACGCACGACGCTGATTTTCATCGCCAATCCGGGCAATCCGACCAGCACGATGGTCGACGCGGGCGAGGTGGCGCGGCTGGCGGCGGCGTTGCCGGATCACGTGTTGCTGGTGCTGGACGGGGCCTATGCCGAATTTGTTGACGGCTTTGACGGCGGAGCCGCGCTAGTCGATGCGCGCGACAATGTCGTGATGACGCGAACATTCTCGAAACTCTATGGGCTTGGCGCGCTCAGGGTCGGATGGGGTTATGGACCGGCGCATGTGATTGACGCGCTGAACCGGGTGCGTGGGCCGTTCAACCTGTCTACGACGCAGCTGGAAACGGCCGAGGCGGCACTGCTGGATCGCGACTGGGTTGACCACTGCCGATCCGAAAATGCGCGGCTGCGTGTCTTGCTGGCCGAGGCATTGGCCGAGATGGGCGTGCCTTCGGATACCTCCTGCGCAAATTTTATTTTGGCACGGTTCCGGGACGCGGCTGAGGCCACCGCCTGCTATGACCATCTGCAAGCCGCGGGAGTGCTGGTGCGCAAGGTTGCCAGCTACGGCCTTCCGCACTGCCTGCGGATCACCATCGGGGATCAGGAGTCGTGTAATCGTGTGGCATATCTGATTGGAACGTTTCGCGAGGGGCAGTCATGAATCAGATATACGATCGAGTTGCTCTGATCGGGCTGGGGCTGATCGCCTCGTCGATGGCCCATGCAATGCGTGCCCAAGGGTTGGCCGGAGAGATCGTCGGAACCGCCCGCTCCGCCGATACCCGCGCAGTCGCCGCCGAGATTGGGTTTTGCGACCGCATCACCGAAACCGCGGCCGAAGCCGTGCAGGGGGCTGATCTGGTGGTTCTGGCGACGCCCATTGGCGTGATGGGTGCGATTGCCGCAGACATTGCTCCGCATCTGGCGGCGGGCGCGACACTCACCGACGTGGGCAGCGTCAAGCGCGCTGTGATCGAGGCTGTCGGGCCGCATGTGCCTGAGGGCGTGCATTTCATACCGGGCCATCCGCTGGCCGGGACCGAGAAATCCGGACCTCACTCGGGCTTCGCGAGCCTGTTCAAGAACCGTTGGCACCTTCTGGTGCCGGTCGAGGGCACCGACGCAAAGGCGCTGGCCCGGCTGCGCAGCCTGTGGGAGGCGATGGGCGCGAATGTGGACGTCATGGAGGCTGACCACCACGACTTGGTGTTGGCCGTAACAAGCCATGCGCCGCACCTGATCGCCTACACGATGGTGGGTGTAGCCGATGATCTGGGTCGTGTGACAGACAGCGAAGTGGTTCAATTCTCGGCGGCCGGTTTCCGCGATTTCACCCGGATTGCCGCCAGTGATCCGACAATGTGGCGCGATGTGTTCCTGACCAACAAGGACGCGACGCTTGAGATCTTGGGGCGCTTCACCGAAGAGCTGTTTGCCCTGCAACGCGCGATCCGCACTGGCGATGGCGATCATCTGTTCGACTATTTCACTCGCACGCGGGCGATCCGGCGCGGCATTGTTGAGGCCGGGCAGGACACGGATGCAGATAATTTCGGACGGGGTGGCGCGTGATCCGCGCTATGATCATTCTGGCGTTTTTGATGCCCGCCGCACCGGTTCTGGCGCAGTCAACTGAGCGGTTTGTTCCCGTTTATACCGGGGCCGCCTTCCGCCCCAAGCCGCGTCCGTGGACACGGGATCGCGCGGCGCGGGTGCGTGCAGCGGTAGATCAGGCTATGGCTGGCCTCGGACAGTCACCGCGCCCTGCGGGGCGGAGCCTTGAAGTTGTGTCGGCACCACAGTCAAATGGCGTCGTGGCGCGGGCGGTTACGCGAAACGCTGCCGCTGGTCGTGTGTGCGGTGACAACGGGATCGTCGGAACCTGGATCAAACGGATCAAGGGCAAGCTGAACGGATGCGGGATCGCCAAGCCGGTCAAGGTCACGGCGGTTGACGGCGTGACGCTCAGCACCCCTGCGACGATGGATTGTCAGACAGCAAAGACGTTGAAAAGCTGGGTGAAGTCAGGCCTGCGCAAGTCAGTCGGCCGTCGCGGAGGAGGTCCGGCACAACTGAAGGTCGCCGCGAGTTATTCCTGCCGATCACGCAATAACCAGGCAGGGGCAAAGATATCGGAACATGGCAGGGGTCACGCCATCGACATTTCGGCGGTGATCTTGCGCGATGGATCGACAATCTCGGTGCTAGAGCATTGGGGCAAGGGCAAACGGGGACAAATACTGGCCGCCATGCACAAGCGGGCTTGCGGGCCATTCGGGACTGTTCTGGGGCCGAACTCGGACCGGTTTCACCGGGACCATTTTCATTTTGACACGGCGCGCTATCGCAAGGGCAGCTATTGTCGCTGAGACCGGGCTGACAAGGTCAATGCCTCCGGCGGGGGTTTTTCTGTACCAATGATGAAGAAATTCGGTTGATCAGTCTTTGGACCTGGTCTGTCGGTCGGCCTTCTTGCGTACCAGCACCGAGCGCAGGTCGTGCATTGCCAGCAGCAGGCGGTCGGTGACGTTTTCGAGGTCGCCGTTGCTGGCCTTCGATTGTGCCCAATGAGTTGTCAGGTTCAGATGATCGACGGTGCGGTGAATGTCGTCGATATCCCGGCGGGCGAGCAGGGCAGTTCGTTCGGTCATCCAGTTATTGATCGCCTTGAGGTCGCCATCCGACAGCGTGCGGTCGCCTTGGGGTTTGACGTCACCCTTCTTGAGATTGACGACGGCAATCTGTTCCATCTCGACGCGCAGATTTCGCGCATCGGGGTTGATCCGGAATACGAAGGCGCCGTTGTCACGGATGCGGAAGTAATAGTCGGGTAACTCGCCTGCCATTTCCGCCCTCCGTTCAGGTCATTCCGGCGCAGAAGGCAGCGATGCGCGCGCAAGCCTCACTCAGATCTTCGTCGGAGGTTGCATAGCTGATGCGGAAGGCTGGGGATAGGCCGAAGGCGGCCCCGAAAACCACGGCGACGCCGTGTTCGGCCAGCAGTGCGGTGGCGAATGCCTCGTCCGTATCGATCACTGCGCCCTCTGCCGAGGTCTTGCCAATGCAGCCTTCGATGAAGGGATAGACGTAGAAGGCTCCGTCCGGGGTCGGGCAGGTGATGCCGGGACAGGCGTTCAGGGCGGCGACGACCTTATCGCGGCGTCGCAGGAAGGCGGCATTGCGTTCGATCAGGAAATCCTGCGGGCCGTCCAGGGCGGCGACGGCGGCCCATTGGCTGATCGAGCAGGGGTTGGACGTGGATTGCGATTGTAGCTTGCGCATCGCAGTGATCAGCTCGACCGGTCCGGCGGCGTAGCCGATCCGCCAGCCGGTCATGGCGTATGCCTTGGAGACGCCGTTTACTGTCAGGGTCCGATTGTACAGACCGGGTTCAACCGCGGCCGGGGTGGCAAAAGTGAAGCCGGGAAAGGCAATGTGTTCGTACATATCGTCGGTCATCACCCAGACATGCGGGTGGCGCATCAGAACATCGGTCAGGGCCTTCAGCTCATCGCGCGAATAGCCCGCGCCTGTTGGGTTGCTGGGCGAATTGAAGATGAACCATTTCGTTGCTGGGGTGATCACAGCCTCTAGCTGTTCAGGCGTGATCTTGAATTCGTTTGCGAGGGTCGCGGCGACAGTGACGGGAGTGCCACCGGCCAGACTGACCATATCGGGATAGCTGACCCAGTAGGGAGCGGGGATCACGACTTCATCACCCGGGTTGAGCGTTGCCATCAACGCGTTGAACAGCACCTGTTTGCCGCCGGTGCTGACACTGATCTGATTGGGCGCATAGTCCAAATTGTTGTCGCGCTTGAATTTTCGTACAATTGCGGCTTTCAGTTGGGCGATGCCATCAACGGCGGTGTACTTCGTCTCACCGCGATCAATCGCGGCCTTGGCGGCCAGCTTGATGTGGTCAGGCGTGTCGAAATCCGGCTCTCCGGCGCTCAGGCTGATGATATCCTGGCCGGCGGCCTTCATCTCGGCGGCGGCGTTACTGATCGCAATGGTCGGTGAGGGCGAGATGCGGGAGAGGCTGTCTGACAGGAAGGGCATACCGGGGTCGCTTCGGGCTGGTTCGGGGCTAACTGCGGTCGTAGGATGCGCCCGACGTGGGATCAAGGGCAGAGTAGCAAGATGGCGACAACGGCGGAAGCGAGGCTGAAGCGGATCGCAATGCGCAGTTGGCGGCGCGGGACGCGGGAAATGGACCTGATTCTGGGGGGGTTCGCGGATCGGCACCTGGGCGATTTGTCTGAAGGCGAGCTGTCGCTATACGAGGACTTGTTGGAGGAAATGGATCAGGATCTGTATGACTGGGCATCCGGGCGAACGGAAACGCCTGAGCGTTTTCAACAGCTTATGGATAAAATCAGGTCAAACGACCGGTAGACACTGCGAAAATTTTGACGAGTGGTTATTCCTTAACTCATTGTTCTTACTTTCCGTCGAATGTTTCCCAACCGAACAATTCGGCGGAGAGCATCATGGCGATTCACCAGACGGTGGGCGCGACACCCGACACGGGGTTCATGCGGCAGTATCTTGACAGCCTTGCGCTGGTCGAGCGGCTGCATCGTTTGCTCCTGGACGTCATCAAGGACGAATTCGAACGGCTTGGAATGCTTGAGATCAACTCGGTTCAGGCGCTGCTGCTGTTCAACATCGGCGAGAATGAGGTCACGGCGGGTGAGTTGAAATCGCGCGGCTATTATCAGGGCTCGAACGTAAGCTATAACCTCAAGAAGCTGGTCGATGCGGGGTTCATGCACCATCAGCGCTGTGAAATTGATCGGCGCTCGGTCCGGGTACGCCTGACAGAAAAGGGGCGTGAAGTGCGTGGGATCGTCAATGACCTGTTCGCGCGCCACGCCGAGGGGCTGCAATCGCGCGGTGTACTGGGGCCGGACGGGATCGAGGATATCAATGTCTCGCTGCGCCGGGTCGAGCGGTATTGGTCCGATCAGATCCGGTATATCTACTGAGCGTCTGTTTGGGCGTCGGCAAATCGTCGGCTCGGTGTCGACGGCGGCGCGGCGCCCATTGGCAGTGTCTCCAGTTCTCGAAGCAATTTTCGGGCCATCGCGTCGGCGTAGTCTTCGAATCCAAGCGCGGCCTCAAGGAAAGCATCAGGGCCGTGGAGAATCTCGGCATCGAAATAGGCGGTCAGCTCAGCGATGTGAGATTGGCGCAGATCGTCACTGCGCGTTGTCGCCGTTCCGATGACCAGCGCGTTGATCGTCATGTCGCCCAGCTGGCCCGAGGCCCGAACCGTTCGAGGGCGCGGCCAGTCGTTGTTCTTACCGTCGCCCGAAATATCCAGCACCCGCCGCCAGCAACGTGGCCCGCGGTCCTGCAGCGCGACCGCGAATTCCATCGCTGCGCCAAGTGCTGTGGTTTCCGGTGCGGCGCTGCGTTGCCAGACGCGCAGACGTGTGGTGACCAATGCGATGTCATTGGCCGAGCCAAGGCTGATCCAGTCCTGAATCAATCGTTGATACGACCCGCCAGACCATTCGAAAATCGCCAGCGCCACCGGCGTCGCGGGCATATCCAGCAGCGCGGCGCGCACGGCAGGGTCCTCCAGCGCGCGGGCGACGCCCTCAAGTTGCAACACATACTCGCGTTCATCGACCGAGCCTGAAACATCCAGAGCCAGCACCAGCGACTGGCGGCAAGCGCCCTGTGCCATGCCCGCCCAAAGCGTCAGGGCAAGGGTCAGAGCGCGGAACATTCCATCACCAATGACCAGTGTTTTCCATGCTGGCCCACGGCTCGGCGGGCGCCAGTGAGTCACCTTCCTGTAGAAGCTCGACCGAGATGTTGTCGGGAGAGCGTACGAAGGCCATGTGCCCGTCACGGGGCGGGCGGTTGATGGTGACTCCGTTGTCCATCAGGTGTTGGCAGACCTCGTAGATATTGCCGACCCGGTAGGCCAGGTGGCCGAAGTGGCGGCTGTCCGAGGGTAGGCCGTCGTCGCCGTCCCAGTTGTAGGTCAGCTCAACCGGGCATTCCGGCTGACCGGGGGCTGCCATGAAGACATTGGTATAGCGCCCGCCCTCGCTGTCGTGGCGCTTGGTTTCTTCCAGTCCCAGTAGTTTGAAGAAGGCGATTGTGGCGTCCAGGTCTTTGGCGCGTACCATCGTGTGGAGGTATTTCAGTGTCATCGGGTCGGTCTCCGGCTGTTGGTCCGCGGTTAACTTAGGGCAGGCGGCGGGCTTTCGACAGGGCTGATCGGGACAAAGCTGTGCGACTGAGCGGGTCGCGGACGACGAGCGTGACGGTGACGAAGGCGACAAACAGCAGCAGATACCACGACCCCATCTTGGCAAAACTGACCAGTTGGAACTGGCTTTGCCCCGTATAGACCCAGGTGCCGGTCAGCGTACCGACATTCTCGGCAACCCAAAGCGCGATACTGGCTAGAAATGCGGCGACAGGCAGGGACATCCAGCGTGGCGTATCACCGATGAAGTACCAGATGCGGGTGCGAGCGAACATCAGGATTGTGGCTGCGAACAGGCCGAGGCGAATGTCGGGCAGGTAGTGATGGGCAAAGAAATTTATGTAGATTGCGCACGCCAATAGCAGGGTTGCCCAGAACGGCGGGTAGGGGGCGAAGCGCATCTCGAAGATGCGGATCACGCGGGCCATGTAGCTGCCGACTGAAGCGTACATGAAGCCCGAAAACAGTGGCACCCCGGCAAGTTTGATCAGACCGGGTTCGGGGTAAGCCCAGCTTCCGGCTGCGATTTTGAAGATCTCCATCGCCGTGCCGGTCAGGTGAAACAGCAGGATCACCCGCGCCTCGGCCCAGGTCTCCAGTTTAAGCGCCAGGAATGTGACTTGGGTGGCAAGTGCGAAGAGGAACAGAAAGTCGTAGCGGCGCAAGGGCCAGCCGTCCTGCCAAAACGCCGAGGTCAGAATTATCGCACCCAGCATCACGCCGCCGAACAGCGCTGCCCCGCCCTGTTTCAGCACGAACATCACGAATTCGCCCAGCCAGCCGGGTAGGCGCGTGCGAACCCAGGCGCCAAGGCGGCGTTCCATCCGGCGAGTTGTGCTGGGGAGGTTCATCAGAAGCTGGATTTGATCCCGATGCTGAGCCCGTATTCCTCACGATCGTAAAGGTCGACGTTCGAGGCGACGTGCCGCGCCTCGACCCCGATGGTCGGCTAAAAGCCCATATAGTCGTATTGGGTCAGATGCAGCTGCGCACCAATGGTCACGCCTGCGTCTTGGCGGCCATCAGCGTCGTAAGCGCTGGTCGGGAAATCGCGATATTCGAGCTTGCCGTAAACCGAAGCCTTGCCGCCCATTATTTCCTTCTTCGGACTCCAACGCGCACCAAGTTGCAGGACAGTGTTTTCGGAATCGTCCAGATCGGCAGTGGTCGTCGCCAAACCGCTGTTGAACGACAGCGCACCGGTGTCCATGTACCGCATCCAATCCGCGGTGACGCCGTATGTGGTTGAGGTTGCCGCACCGGCCCGATCGGATACCGAATGCTCGACTGTCGCGCCAAATCCGATTTTGGTGCGCTGATCCAACGACCGCTGCCAATTTGCCGAAAGCTTGGCGTAATGTGACAATTCACTGCCGCCAAACCAGCTTTGACCAACGCTTACTTCTCCATAGAGCTTGCCTTCCGCCAAATCGAAGGATTTGCCCAACCGGAATGCCAGCAAGGCGGTGTCATAGTCTGACCCCTTGGCGTCGGGCGCGGCGGCTTTGGCCTCGGACGACAAGCGTTTATCCGTGGTTTCCAAAGATACCCCGGCCACGATGCCGTTGTCGAACCGATAGTCGGCCTTAACACCAAGCGTCGTGGCCCAGCCCGAAAGGGATTGCGCGTCGGGGCTAAGCTCAAACGGAAGTCCGAAGATTTCGATCGTATCGGCGCTGGAGCCATTGTTGACGTTTGATGAGGGGCTGGTCGAAAAATCGAGTTTAACGTTCAGCGGATTGGCGGATTTGACGAGCCGGAAATCGCGCTGCGACCGGGTCGCGGCGGCGTCATCGGGTGCGAATTGATAGGATCGGCGCAACCACCAACCCGCACGGGTGTGTTTGCCGTCCTTGTGCAAAAGATGTGCAACTTGGCGGGCAGAATAGTATTTGCCCTCGTCGTCCGTTGCATCGCGGTGGGCGCGTCTGGCGGCCGCCATCGCAGCGGAAGTGTCGCCATCGATAGCCTCAGCTTTGGCGAGGATAAGACGTGCTTGCGTATCCTTTGCATCCCGCTTCAGCAGCGCCTCGGCAAAGAGCCGCGCCAGGCCGGTGTCGCCAGAGCGAAGAATTTGCGCCGCAGCCACACGCATCTGATCAGGAGATAGTACATGCGGTGCCGTGGCGGCCGCCTGCGCTGAACAGATGGCCGCCGCGATCAAACCGCGGCGGATGAATGTACGAGCCATGCTGGCTTAGGGCGTCGTGGCGAGGAAGCCACCGGTTTCCTGAATACTGCCGCCCGCTGGGCCCTCATTTTCGCTTGTGATCACGATCATGCCCACCATTTCGCCCGCGTCGGCACCCGACAGCAGGCCAAAATACTGGCCGGACTCCACGACGTCATTGGAGGCACCATCATAACTGTTGGCCGTGCCGCCAAATTCACCTGCCGAGGAAAATTCGCCGGTATTCAGGATAAGATCGTTTAGCGCTATGAAAGAGGTTGCGTCTTCGGGGTCGTAGGCCACGCGGTTGGTCATGAAGCCCTGAATCGCGCCACCGACGTTGAAGTCCTCGAAGTCGACTTCGATGGCTATCAGGCCTTCTGTCAGCTCGATTCCGCCATCATTGTCGAAAATCCGAACTCCGGCGTATTCGCCATCGTAGTTGGCGGTCCCTCCGTCCGGGATAACGACGTCATTGTTGCGTTCGTAAATGAAGCCACCCGGACCATAGTCCAAATAGCTGCTGCTGCGCACGATTGCGAAGCTGGTGTCTCCGCTAGCGCTGGTTCCGTAGACAAGCTTGTAGGCGTTCAATCCGTCAGCATTCTGGTAGACTGCAATTCTTCGGTTACCTGGGATTCCGTCGGGATCCAGCGTTCCGATGGCAGGTGCCGCTGTCACACGGACGTACCGGTCACCAGTCGCGCCCGGCGGCTGTGGACCAACGGCATCAAACGGCAAGTTGTCGACGGTAAATTCGTCGGTACTCGAGTCGTAGAAAAACGTCTGTGCGTCCCCGCCCTCTTCCACGCGGAATATCCCGTCATCGGGCGTCGGGCTTGCGGTGCCGGGCGGCAAATCTGGGTCGCCGCCAATACCGCCATCATTTGGATCGGCTACGGGATCGACAACCGGGTCAGCGGGGTCGGCCACGGGTGCTGCCGGAAGTAGTGAATTACCATCACAAGCTGCGAGTCCCCCGGCCGCAGCCAAGGCAAGAATCCCTAGAATCTTTTTCACTGTTTTATGCTCCGTCTGCCTCAAGAGTGTTCTTATTTTTGGAGGTCAGAATTCGGTTAATGTTCGAAAAAGTTAATTATGATCAAACGCTTCCGGGGCGAAGTGATGCCAAAACATCGCGGTTTTTCCTACCTTATCTAGAGGCTGACGTCCGCGCGGAAGCAAGATAAAGTAGGGGCGCGCAGCCCTAGGGGAGAGAATCAATTCATGCCACTTACGTCAGAACAAGCCGCCGAGATTGAAAAACTGCGCGCGGACCCGCAACCGACGCATCGTGCCACAGCACCGGGGATCGAGGCGCATCTGCACACCGCCATCCCGGTTCTGGACCACGGGCTGGTCCGTGTCGTCGACTATATGGGCGACGATTCCGCAATTGTTCAGGCGGCGCGGGTCAGCTACGGGGCCGGGACCAAGCATGTGCAGAACGACGCAGGGCTGATCCGGTATCTGATGCGACACTGGCATTCGACCCCGTTCGAAATGTGCGAAATCAAGTTGCACGTGAAACTCCCCGTATTCGTGGCGCGCCAGTGGATCCGGCATCGCACGGCGAACGTGAACGAATATTCCGCCCGCTATTCGATCCTGGACCGCGAATTCTACATCCCCGCGCCGGAAAACCTGGCCGCGCAGTCCGAAGTCAACAACCAGGGCCGTGGTGCCGTGCTGGAGGGGGAGGAGGCCGCGCGCGTCCTGTCCATGCTGCGCGATGACGCGGACCGGGCCTATGACCATTACGAGGCGATGCTGTCCCAGGATGGCCAGCAGGGCCTGGCGCGAGAGCTGGCGCGGATGAACCTGCCTGCCAACGTCTATACCCAGTGGTACTGGAAGGTGGACCTGCACAACCTGTTCCACTTCCTGCGCCTGCGCGCCGATCCCCACGCGCAATACGAAATCCGGGTCTACGCGGATGCCATCGGGAAAGTCGTCGCCGACTGGGTGCCGCATGCGTGGGCCGCGTTTGAGGATTATCGGATGGGCGGCGCGCAGCTGAGCGCGACGGGGCTCGAGTGCGTCAAGCGAATGCTGGCGGGGGAAGAGATGACGCAGGAAACGTCGGGCATGAGCAAAGGGGAATGGCGGGAGTTTGAGGGAGTTTTGCGCGACCCGGCCTAGGCCGGGTCATTTTGGTCCAGTGGACCGAAATGAGCGCAAGACGGGTGCGCCCGTGGCGCGGCCACCACCACACCTATATGCTTTCCCATTTTGCCCATATGAACGCGCATGAACCGGAAGCCGAAGGCGCCGTGCACTCGCTAGCCCGTTCCGGGCGGGTTGGCGATGGGAATGGAATGCAGTCCAGCGCGGACGCCTATCAGCGCCTAAAGGCGGTTTCCCGGCGGCATGCGCAGCTCTTCCAGAACGTGTGCCGCGCGGATCGCCTCGATCTTGCGAAGGGCGACACGTTCGATATTCGCAAATTTTCTGACACGCTGTCGGGCAGCAAGCTGTGCGGTGCGCTTGTCGGCAACCGACGCAATCACACGTGATACGTCTCACGTACTTGGTTTTAGTCAAGAGGGATAGAAACGGGCCGATCCGGCCCGCGCGGTTCTTTTTCTGAAGGTCCTACTGAACTTGCAGTTCCCCCGCAGACGACCGTCCGTCGCGACCCTCGACCAGCTCGTAGCTCACCTTCTGGTTGTCGGCGAGGCCGGTCAGGCCTGCCCGCTCAACCGCCGAGATGTGGACGAAGACGTCCGATCCGCCGTCATCTGGTGCGATGAAGCCGAAGCCCTTGGTGGTGTTGAACCATTTCACTGTGCCAGTTGGCATGGTGTCTCTCCTTAACGTGGCCCGCCCGCGGTATGCGACGGGTTGGTGCAGCCAGGGAATTCGAAGTATCCAGCAGCCCCAAAAAGGGAGTCGGTCGTCGAAAGTCTGTTGTCACGCGGCAAAAATGGCGCAGTATTGCGGAAATTTCAAGGATTTCGATACATGGGCGGATCAGGTGAGGGTGACGCGAACGTCATTCTGTATGGACTGGGCAGCTGCGACACCTGCCGGAAAGCGGCGAAGGAACTGGCCGCACAGGGGATCTCGGTTACGCGAGTGGACGTCCGGGCCGAGCCGCTGAGCGCGGATCAGATCTTCCGGTTTCTTGATGCGTTCGGCGACGCGCTGATTAACCGTAAGTCGACCACATGGCGGGGATTGTCTGACGCCGAGCGCGCGACTGCACCCGCCGAATTGCTGGCTGCGCATCCGGCACTGATGAAGCGCCCGGTGATTAGTGGCCCGGGCGGGCTGACGCTGGGATGGGGCCCGGACGCGCAGGCGGCGCATCTTGGATCGTGACCAGGGGCTGACTATCTGTTGGCCAGCCATCGGGGTGCCATACGTTTGGCATACGCAACGCATACGGAAGGCAGACATGCGCAACGCAGCATCGGTATTGGGTATTATCGGTGGGGTTCTGGCCCTGATCGTCGGGTTTTTCAGCTACGGCTACACAGTGGCAGTGGACCAGCACGAGGTCGTGCGCGATTTCGTCGATCAAGTTGAAAACGTTGGCCAAATCCGAACGGTTGCGGTGATTGCTCCGATCCTCGCCATTGCCGGGGCGGCGATGTCGAAGGCCCGCGCCCTGTGGGGCGGTCTCGCCATGCTGATCGCCGCCGGCCTGATGATCTGGGCGTTCGGTTCAGGTTTCGTTATCCTGTTCCCCGTAGCGCTGACCGGCACTGGCGGGCTGCTGGCAATTGCAGCGGGCCGCCCGGATGAGCCGACGGCGCATTTCTGATCTGGATGTTACGGTTCGGGCGTTTGCCCGGAATGGGCAATGGCTGCCTGGTGCGCGAGCCGGACGAGTGCCTGACCGGGGGCTGGCGCAGCAACGGTCAATAGGGGCAATTTATCGTACGGCTATGGCTCTGACTTCAATGCGTTGCACGACGTTGCCAAAACGCCAGACCGCGGGACGGTCAGGCGCTAGCCCGGCGGCTTCGCCTTGATTCCGGGCTGTGGTGCCCGTGCGTGACGCCGCCTCGGCTTCAGGTCAATGAAAACCAGCGAATTTTCACCGCAAATCTGGCGGCGTCGCCTCATCTGCCAGTTCCGCAACCAACGCATCCAACCCCATCGTGCTGGTCTGCTTTTCACCCAAGCGGCGGACGCTGACCGTACGATCGTCGACCTCGCGCTGACCAATTGCCAGGATCACCGGCACTTTGCCGACTGAGTGCTCACGGACTTTGTAGTTGATCTTTTCGTTGCGAATGTCAGCCTCGGCCCGGATGCCCTTGGCACGCAAAATGTCCACCACCTCGGCCACGTAGTCGTCGGCGTCCGAGATGATCGAGGCCACCACAACTTGTCGTGGCGCAATCCAGAACGGCAGTTTTCCGGCCCAGTTTTCGATCAGAATACCGATGAACCGCTCGAAACTGCCAAGGCAGGCGCGGTGCAGCATATAAGGGCGGTGTTTCGCGCCATCCTCGCCGATGTAAGTCGCGTCCAGCCGTTCCGGCAGGTTTGGGTCGACCTGAAACGTGCCACATTGCCAGACCCGGCCGATCGCGTCGGTCAATTTGAAATCCAGCTTGGGCGCATAGAACGCGCCTTCGCCGGGTTCCAGCGTATAGGGGTGGCCGGTCTTCTTGATCGCATTTTCCAGCGCGGCCTCCATCTTGTCCCAGCTTTCCTCGGTCCCCACACGCTTTTCGGGGCGGGTGGCGAACATGATTTCGAAGTCCTCGAACCCGAGGTCCTTGTAGACGGATGACAGGAACTCGATGAACTTGGCGCATTCCGCCTCGATCTGGTCCTCGCGACAGAAAATGTGGGCATCGTCCTGGGTGAATCCGCGCACCCGCATGATGCCGTGCAGTGCGCCCGAGGGTTCATAGCGATTGCACGAGCCGAACTCCGCCATGCGTAGCGGCAGGTCGCGGTAGGACTTCAGCCCGACGTTGAAAATCTGCACATGACAGGGGCAGTTCATCGGCTTCAACGCGTTGATAGTCTTTTCGCGCGCATGATCCTCGTCAACTTCGACGATGAACATATGCTCCTGATAATTCGCCCAATGGCCGCTTTCTTCCCACAGCTTGCGGTTCACGACTTGCGGCGTGTTCACCTCGACATAGCCGTCAGCGCGCTGCTTGCGACGCATGTAGTCCTGCAATTCGGTGTAGATCGTCCAGCCGTTAGCGTGCCAGAAGACTTGTCCCGGAGCTTCCTCCTGCATGTGGAACAGGTCCATCTCGCGGCCCAGCTTGCGGTGGTCGCGTTTGGCGGCTTCTTCCAGCATATGCAGATGAGCCTTGAGCGCGTCTCGAGTCTTGAAGGCGACGCCATAGATGCGCTGCAACATGGCGCGGTCGGAATCCCCGCGCCAGTAAGCTCCGGCAACATTCATCAGCTTGAAGGCATCCGCCGGGACCTGCCCGGTGTGCTGGAAATGTGGCCCACGGCACAGGTCCTGCCAGTCCCCATGCCAGTACATGCGCAAGGGCTCGTCGCCCGGAATCGCCTCGATCAGCTCTACTTTGTAGGGCTCGCCGGCGTCTTCATAGAATTTCACCGCCCGCGGACGGTCCCAGATCTCAGTCCGGACCGGGTCACGCAGGGCGATGATTTCCTTCATCTTCTTCTCGATTGCACCCAGGTCTTCGGGCGTGAATGGCTCGGCGCGGTCAAAGTCGTAGTACCAGCCATTTTCAATCACCGGACCGATGGTGACTTTCACATCCGGCCACAGCGCCTGCACCGCGCGCGCCATGATGTGGGCCGCGTCGTGGCGGATCAGCTCTAGCGCAGCGGCGTCATCTGCCATCGTGTTGATGGCGATGCTGGCGTCTGCGTCGATCGGCCATTGCAGGTCGTGGTGCGCGCCATTGACCGTCGCCGAGATCGCCTTTTTCGCCAGCGAGGTCGCAATCGAAGCGGCCACTTCGGCGGGAGTCACGCCAGCATCGTAGTCACGCGCATTGCCATCAGGGAAGGTGAGAGAGATTTGGGCCATCCGGGCCTCCTCGTCAGTTTGGCGCCTACGGAACGCCGGGTTGCGGGTATGTTATGATGGCTAGATGGGTGCAACGAAAGCGGGTGTCAAGCATCGCCAGGCACCCGTTTGGTGGGTCATTTGCCCCGCCTCAGCGGGCGGCGAAGACCGCATAGGCCATGATCAGCACGCAGATCCAACCTGCCGTGAAGATGATCGGGCGCAATGGTTCCTTGGCGATGCCGGAGATATGGCCCCCTGCATGTGCAACCCTGAGCCAGAAAAAGGCAATGGAAGTCCAATAGGTCAACGCAGAGAAGCCATCCAGCCGATCTACCAGCAGAACCAGCACCGCGAAGGGTAGGCCCTGTTCCAGCAGGTTCAAATGCGCCCGGTGTGCCCGCTGCACCCATGGGCGCAGGTTGCGGATGTCCGCTGGCCTTTCGAAGGCGTCTTCCTTTGACGGATCGCTGGTGATGCCGATGACATAGGGGATCCACATGGATGCCGCGAAAATCATCAGGCAGGTGAGAATTCCCAGTTCGGTCGCCATGTCAGCCTCCATATCCAAAATTCGCAGCCGCTCCAGTTTCCAGCCAGGTTTTCAGTCCCGAAATCATCCTCTGCCAACCGTCGGCCGCACCCTCCTGACCGGCGGGCAGGTCATAGTGCTCGATCGTCAGCTTGCAGTGATCATTGGCCGGTTCGATGATGTAGGCACAGCTTGAAGCCTGCATATCGGGGCCCTCCCAGCTGGGTTCAAACGCCATATCGATACGGGTTTTCGGTGTCTGGCCGGTGACCTTTATGGTCAGGAAGGCGTTGCCATCGGGGCCGTAGTAGGTGGACGAACCGCCTTCCTCCATACTGCCTTCGGCGCGCGTGGCCATGAAGTGCCAGTGCACGATATTGGCAGGATCAGACAGTGCGTCCCACAAGGCGTCCTGCGAACAGCGGATGTAGGTTGCCATCACAAAATCGGGTTTCGTCTCCATTTGGGCGGTTCCTTCCAGTTGCTTCTTCAGGTCGATCACGGCGCGAGCTGCCGGTTTGGCAAGAAGCGGTTCGATCCAGCGGTCGATCACCTCCTGCAAGGGCAGAGCGTTGAGGTAGTGGTATTTGAAACGTCCTTTTTTCTTCGTCGTGATCAGATGCGCGTCCTCCAGAACCTTCAGGTGCTTCATGACCCCAAAGCGGGTCATCTCCAGCACCGTCTCCAACTCACTCAGGCTTTGACCATCCTTCTGGCGCATGCTGTCCAGAAGATCGCGCCGGGCCGGGTCGTTGAGGGCCTTGAAGATCGCGTCCATGAGTTTATTATAGGTGACTAGATAGTCACGTGTCAATTGAGTCACTTTATTGTCACCGTTTCCGTTGGAAATAAAGGATCGGGGCGCATAGCTTGCAGGCGAATCGCAGAGGTGAGAGTCAAATGTCGGATGAGTTCACGTCGCAGCATGGGCGGCGAATCGCATATGATTTGTCCGAGGGGGCTGGGCCGGGGGTGGTATTCCTCGGCGGGTTCAAATCCGATCGTCACGGCACCAAAGCGCTGCATCTGGAGGCTTGGGGAAAAGCGCAGGGCCGCGCGTTCCTCCGTTTCGATTATTCCGGCCATGGCGACAGCGGTGGTGCGTTCGAAGACGGATGTATCGGCGACTGGGCGGCCGACGCGCAGGCTGCGATTGAAACACTGACAAAGGGGCCGCAAGTGCTGGTCGGGTCATCCATGGGCGGCTGGATTGCTCTGTTGATCGCTCGCGCGCGTCCCGATTTGGTGGCCGGGCTTGTTGGCATAGCCGCTGCACCGGATTTTACCGAGGACAGCATCTGGGCCGGGCTGGACGCAGATGGCCGTGCGGCGCTGGAACAAGACGGACGGATCGAGGAAATATCCGAGTATGGACCCGACCCCTACGTCTACACCCGTCGCCTGATCATGGATGGGCGTGAGCAATTGGTGCTGCGCAATCCATTGCCGCTGCCATTTCCAGTGAGGTTGTTGCAGGGAACAGCGGACGCGGACGTCGATCAGTCTGTTGCATTGCGGTTGCTGGATCACGCCATTGGCGACGATATTCGCCTTACGCTTGTGAAGGGAGCGGACCATCGGTTTTCCAGTCCCTCCGAGCTGCAGATGATCGAACAGGCGATTGGCAACATTCTTGTCGGCTGAGCCGCTGCGAACGATTGCAGATTGCGCTTGAGCGCGCGGCGACCGTGCCTATTCTGAAATCGAAAATACGCGGGGGCGAAAATGGCCGAATATCTAAAACGCGGCAAACCTGCCGAGGAACGTAGCGCCGACAATGCCAAAGTGCGCGCCACGGTCGAGGGCATTCTGGCCGACATCGAAGCACGCGGCGATGCAGCCGTGCGCGACCTGAGCAAGAAATTCGACGGCTATGAGCCGGACGCATTTCGACTATCACAGTCGCAAATTGATGCGGCGATGAGCCAGGTTTCCGTTGCCGACATGGAAGACATCAAGTTCGCTCAGACCCAGATCCGCAATTTCGCGCAGGCGCAGCGAGACTCGATGACGGATGTGGAAATCGAGACGATGCCGGGTGTAATCCTCGGTCACAAAAACATCCCGGTGCAATCGGTCGGTTGTTATGTTCCGGGCGGTAAATTTCCGATGGTTGCCAGCGCGCATATGTCCGTGGTCACTGCCAAGGTTGCAGGCGTGCCCCGCATTGTCGCCAGTGCGCCGCCAGTCGATGGCAAGCCGCATCCGGCAATCGTCGCTGCGATGGCTCTGGGTGGGGCGGATGAAATCCTCTGCCTCGGCGGCGTGCAGGCCGTTGGCGCAATGGCGCTGGGAACAGAAAGCATCGAAGGCGTCGACATGCTGGTCGGCCCCGGCAACGCCTTCGTGGCCGAAGCCAAGCGCCAGTTGTTTGGCCGTGTCGGCATCGACCTGTTCGCTGGCCCGACCGAAACCTGCGTGATTGCCGATGACACCGTGGATGCAGAAATGTGCGCCACCGATCTTCTGGGGCAGGCGGAACATGGCTATGACTCGCCCGCCGTGCTGATAACCAATTCACGGACGCTGGCAGAAGGAACGGTGGCCGAGATCGCCCACCTGCTGGAAATCCTGCCGACTGCCGGAACCGCACGGGTCAGTTGGGAAGATTACGGCGAGGTAATCCTGTGCGCCGACCACGATGAGATGCTGGCGGTCGCCAACGACGTTGCATCAGAACATGTTCAGGTTATGACCGACCGGGACGACTGGTTTCTGGAACACATGCATTCCTACGGCGCATTGTTCCTCGGCCCGCGCACCAATGTGGCCAATGGCGACAAGGTGATCGGCACCAACCATACGCTGCCGACGAAGAAGGCAGGGCGGTATACCGGCGGCCTCTGGGTCGGCAAGTTTCTGAAAACCCACAGCTATCAGAAGGTTCTGACGGACGAGGCGGCGACGATGGTGGGCGAGTATGGGTCACGTCTTTGTATGCTTGAGGGGTTCGTAGGCCACGCAGAACAATGCAACGTCCGGGTGCGCAGGTATGGCGGGCTCAACGTGCCATACGGTGAGGCGGCCCCAAGACGAGAGTAAGAGAGTCATGCCTTCGGAGAGGATATATTTGGCAAAAAGACAATGAGCCACGATGCCAAAACTCTGGTGGCCCGAATGGGCGGGGTTACGGAAGGTTTGGCAGCGGCGGAGATATTTGCCCCGGATGCGGTTATCCAACTGGCCCACCCGTTTGAAACTCTGGATCTGGCCGGATTTGAGGCCAAAGCCCTTGAGCCCTTACGTGCTGCCTTCCCTGATCTGGAACGCCGTGAGGTAATCTGTATTGCCGGGTCGGATGCGGCGGGCGCGACCTGGGTCGGCGTTTGCGGACACTGGGTTGGCACGTTCAATGCGCCGTTTCTGGATTTTCCTCCGACTGGGCGCGCCGCCTCGATCCGGTTCCATGATTTCTTTCGCATCGAGGACGGCAAGATCGTTGAGATGCAGGGGCTCTGGGACTTGCCTGAATTGATGATGCAGGCCGGGGTCTGGCCGATGGTTCCTTCGCTGGGGCGCGAGTGGCTGGTGCCGGGGCCGATGACGCAGGATGGACTGACGGTGTCGGGCGACGGAACGGCGGCGTTGGATGTGGTCGGCGACATGCTTGGCCATCTCGGCAAGAACGCCGACGGAGTTAAAGCGATGCGCCTCGATGCTTTCTGGCACCCGCGCTGTGCCTGGTATGGCCCTGCGGGGATTGGCACGGCGCGCGGTATCGAAGGGTTCCGGCGGCATCATCAGATTCCGTTTCTGAGCGCCATGCCCGACCGGGTCGGTGACCCGGCAGGCGGGCATTTCTTTGCCGAGGGCGATTACGTTGGCTTTACTGGCTGGCCGGGCATGTCGATGACGCTGTCGGGCCCCGGCTGGCTAGGCATTCCCGCGACGGGTCAGAAGATCACCATGCGCTCGCTTGATTTCTGGCGGGTGGAGTCAGGATTGATCCGCGAGAACTGGGTACTGGTGGACCTGCTGGACGTATACGCGCAACTTGGTGTGGACGTATTTTCGCGGATGAAGGAGATGCCGGGATGGACCAGCGGATCAGCTTGATTACCCTTGGGGTGGCCGACATGGCGGCCTCGGCGGCATTCTACGAGGCGCTCGGTTGGACCCGCGTGGACAGCCCGGACGGGGTCATTGCCTTCGATCTGATTGGGCAGGTTCTGGGCCTATATCCAGTTGCTGACCTTGAGCGTGATCTTGGACAGGCGCGGGGCAAGGGATTCTCAGGGATCACATTGGGACACAATCTGTCCGAAAAATCTGACGTTGTAGAGTTGACTGAGCGTGCGCGGGCGGCCGGAGCGACAGTCCTCAAAGAACCCGGCGACATATTCTGGGGCGGGCACATCGCCTATGTTGCTGACCCGGACCGCCATGTTTGGGAATTCGCCTGGAACCCACATTCTCCGCTCGGACCCAATGGAGAATTCCGCTGGAATGGCTATGCGGCGTAAGCCGACGAGTGTTCCGGGGCTGGACGATCTAGGACGTGTGAGGTTGTCCCGGCACTTCTTCCTGCGTGACTTCCTGCACTCTGAAATTGCCGATCTGAACGGCATCCCAAATGTACCCGACGACCCCGATCTGGCGATCGCGGCGGGCAGGGCATTGTGTGAAACCCTGCTGGAACCGCTGTGCGAGACCTTCGGTCCGATCACCATCCGGTCTGGATTGCGGACCGTGGCGGTGAATGATCTCGGCAACGCGAGGGGCTGGTCCTGCGCGCGCTCGGAAAGTGATTTTGCCGGCCACATCTGGGACCGGCGCGATGCGGCTGGGCGCATGGGTGCGACCGCAACGGTAGTGATCCCGTGGTTTGTCGACAGATATGAGGCGGGCCGGGACTGGCGTGATCTGGGTTGGTGGCTGTGGGATCATCTTGAGTTCCACGAGGTCTGGTTTTTCCCCAAACTCGCGGCATTTAACTTGACATGGAAAGAGGGTCCGGCCGCCAAGCGGTTGCTGAGTTACATCGCGCCGAAGAGGTATCTTGTTCGCGAAAGCGCGGACCCCGGCGAGGTCGAAATCCAGCGCCGCGCGCGCTACGCGGACTTCCCGCGCTTTCGAGGACTGGATTTGCCGTGATCGCCCGCCTAGGCTTCCCGGAACGCTGATCCGGAGACCGCTATGACCTTGCCCCGAACCCCAACTTTCCGCCTAGACGGCCGCCGCGCGCTGGTGACAGGCGCGTCTCGTGGGATTGGTCTCGGCTGTGCCGTGGCACTCGCCGAACAGGGCGCGCATGTCGTGATGGCGGCGCGGGGCGCCAAGGCGCTGGCAGCGGCAGTGGCCGAGATAAATGCCGAGGGAATGTCCGCCGAAATGATGGAGCTCGACGTCACCGACACTGACGCGGTTCACTCAGCGGTCGCGGCCGGCGGTCCATTCGATGTGTTCGTGAATTCAGCCGGACTGGCGCGGCATTCGCCGGCGCTCGACACTGACCCAGCGGACTATGACGCGGTGATGGCAGTTAATGTCCGGGCGGCGTATTTTCTGGCGACTGAAGTTGCGCGTGGGATGGTTGGCCGTGGCGGCTCGATCATCCAGATATCCAGCCAGATGGCCCATGTCGGCGGGCAGGACCGTGCGGTTTATTGTGCCTCGAAACACGCGGTGGAAGGGATGACCAAGGCAATGGCGATCGAATGGGCGGCCGAGCAAATCCGGGTCAACACGATCTGCCCGACGTTCATTCGCACAGAGCTTGCCGAGCAGACACTGAAAATCCCCGAAAAACGCGCGTGGATAGAAAGCAAGATCAAGTTGGGCCGGGTCGGTGAGGTCGAGGATATCATGGGCGCGGTGCAATGGCTGGCGAGCGACGCCGCAGCGCTGGTTACCGGATCGTCAGTGCTGATAGATGGCGGCTGGACGGCGGGGTGACAGTTCGGCGTTTTCGGCGAACAGATCTTGGATTTGAAGCGGTCGCTAATGGGACGCGCCACTCAAATATCTCGCGCACGGACGGTTGGCGGAAAAAACCGATGACCATTCCGCGCCAAATCAGACAATAACTAAGAATACCCGTACGCGGCCCTATCCACCCAATCCCGCACGAATGACCGCACGGCGAACCGGCTCCAGATCATGAACAAATCTCAGTCCTTCGACCCGGACACGCCGAACCCACCCGGCGCCAGACCGACAGACCCGATTGTACGCGTCAATTGCGGCCATGCGGGCGCAGATATCAAAGGATCGGGCGTGCTCGTAACTGGCCAGCATCTTGTCGCTGCCTAACGCGGTTGGGTCCGATGCTGCTAAATCAACCAATGCGGCGACATCCGCCAATGAGCTGTTCAGCCCCTGTGCTCCGATAGGTGGCAAGACATGCGCCGCCTCGGCAATCAGGGCCACTCGCCGGGCGGTCAACCGCTTGGAGCGCTGGCTGATGACCGGGAAAATGGCGCGCTCACCGTGCAAACGTAGATTTCCAAGCGCACTGGTTGAGCGCGCGGTCGCGGCGGCTGAAAATGCATCGGTTGGGCGTGCAGCAAGGTCCAATGCGCGCGGGTCGTCTTCCATCCAGACTACGGCAGAGGACGGGCGGCCATCGCGGTCGGGCAGCGGGACAAGGGTAAAGGCACCGCCGCTGGCGTAGATCTCGGTCGAGATATCGCCATGGGGCACATCATGCGTGACCTCAAAAGCCAGCGCTTTTTGACCGTATCGCGTGGTCGTCACGTCAATCTCGCAAGCCTGCCTCACGGTCGAAGCATGGCCATCTGCTCCGATCACCAATCGCGCCTCGATCCGATCCTCGGAGCCCAGCGTCACGTGCGCGGAGGCGTCACGTGCCAGCAATCCGGTCAACTCGGTACCGAAGCGCAGGGTCGCGTTCGGGGCGGTTTCAAGGACCTGACACAACGCAGCGCGGGTGGCGTCATTTGGCAAGTTCCACCCGAACGGGCCGCTCCCTTCGGGAAGAAAATTTCGGCTGTCGACAGGGTGCGGCGGATCGCCTGCTGTGTCGATGATGCGGAGCTGTGCCAATGGCGTTGCCAAAGGGGCGAGTTGATCCCACAGCCCGATCCGGCCCAACAAATCGCGGGCCGGACGCAGATATGCGGTCGAGCGTGTATCCTTGCACGCACCCGTCGGGCGCGGGCCGGGGTCGATCAGGGTGACATCAAAGCCTTGCTGAGTTAGCGCCACTGCCGCAATCAGACCGGCCAACCCACCTCCGGCAATCAAGATATCGCAGCGATGCATTGGCTAGACCACCGCGGTTGGGCTCGGCGTCACCCGCTCCAGAAAATCGGCCAGTTCTGTGGTCTGGTGGTGGATGTGGGCCTCGGGTTTTGCCGAACCCACAAGAACGCACTGCATCCCCAGCGCGTGTGGTACCGCCAAGTTGCGCGGGTCATCCTCGAACATCGCCGCCGTGGCTGGATCGGTGCCGTCGAGCCCGAATATCGTGTGAAAGGCCGGTGCCTCTGGCTTCGGGACGAAGCCGGTTTCCTCGACCCCGTAAACCGCATCAAACGTCTCTCCAAGGCCGCGAGCGTTCAGGACATTTTGCGCATATGCGACATCACCATTGGTGAAAACGATGCGTCTACCGGGCAGCGCGGAGATCCGGTCGGCCAGCTTTGGGTCGGGGGTGAGGGCGTCGAACGAGATATCATGGACGTCGGCCAGATAGGGGCCGGGTTCGATCTGATGATGCGCCATCAGCCCGGCCAGTGTCGTGCCATGCTCGGCCCAATAGGTGGCGCGCAGGTGGTCGGCGCGGTCGCGATCCACGCCAAGCTCGCGCATGACATAGGCGATCATTTTCACTTCAATCTGATCGAACAGCGCGGCATCCGGCGGATAGAGCGTGTTGTCCAGATCGAAGACCCAGTGGCGGACATGAGAAAAGGCGGCGGCAGGCATGGCGCAGACGCTACGCTCGCACAGGTGCTGCGGCAAGAGCACGTCTTGCCGCGCCCCGGTCTTGCCGCCTAGGGTGGCCCTGAGACTGCAATGAAAGGCCCGAAATGGCCCGAAATCCGACGCCCAAAGACGCCTATGATCTGATCCTCGCCGCGATTGACAGTGGCGCCTTCCGCCCCGGCGACCGGCTGGTGGAAAGCGATCTGGCGGACAGGTTCCAGGTGTCGCGTACCCCGATCCGCGAGGCGTTACAGCGGCTGGAAACCCAGAGCCTGCTGGTGCGCGACGGCCGCAGCCTGATCGTCGCCTCGCTTGATCACAACCAGATGGCCGAGCTTTACGCGGTACGCGCCGAGCTGGAGGCCCTGGCCGCCCGACTTGCCGCCCGCCACGCCACTGTTGAAGAAGTCCGCGTGCTGGAAGGTTTGGTCGAAGAAGACCGCCAGTTGCTCGGCGACCCCGACGCATTGGCCCGCGCCAACCGACGATTTCATGAGCAGGTTCACCTGGCTTCGCACAACCGCTATCTGGTCCAGCAACTGGACCTGGTGCATCGCTCGATGGCGCTGATGGCAACGACATCATTGGCGGTCGAAGGGCGCGGCGCGGTGGCGCTGGACGAACACTCAGCAATTGTCGCCGCGATCAAGGCGGGAGACGGCGATGCGGCAGATGCGGCGCTGAGGGCTCATATTTCATCTGCCTATGAGACACGGCTACGGCGCGTTGCGGGGGTTGTGCAGTAGGCACCTGGGTCTTGAGTTCTGGTGGCTTACCTTGAGGGGTCGGAAATTAGGTTCATGATCGCGCCCGTCAATCAACCGGAACACGCCCAAGGTCGGCGGCCTTCTTGCGTGCCGCATCAAATGGTCTGCTCAAATGAAACAGTCACTCGCAGACGCGGGCGACCGCTTCGTGACGAAAGTGTTTCATCAAGAACGACTATGTCACCTTGAATTTCAGCCCCGGTTCATCCGATTTGCGATCAGATCATCCACCACTTCCGGCTCGGCAAGCGTCGAAGTATCCCCCAGCGCGTCGTAATCGTTCTCGGCAACCTTGCGCAGAATCCGGCGCATGATTTTGCCAGAGCGTGTCTTCGGAAGACCCGGTGCGAATTGGATAAGGTCCGGTTTGGCGATCGGACCGATGTCCTTGCGGACCCAGTCTGACAGTTCCTTGCGAAGTTCTTCGCTGGCCTCTTCACCACCCATCAATGTGACATAGGCATAGATGCCCTGGCCCTTGATATTATGTGGATAGCCGACCACGGCGGCCTCGGCGACCTTGTCATGAGCTACCAGCGAGGATTCGACTTCGGCCGTGCCCATGCGGTGGCCGGAGACATTTATCACGTCATCCACGCGACCCGTGATCCAGTAGTATCCGTCGGCATCGCGCCGGCAGCCGTCACCGGTGAAGTAGTAGCCTTTGTAGTCGTCGAAATAGGTTTTCATGAAGCGATCGTGGTCGCCGTAAACGGTCCGCATCTGGCCCGGCCAGCTATCGGCGATGCACAACACGCCCTCAGCTTCCGTCGTGGTGATTTCTTCGCCGGTGGTGGGCTCAAGTATTACCGGGCGGATGCCAAAGAACGGTTTGGTAGCCGAGCCTGGCTTGGTCGCCGTCGCACCGGGCAGGGGGGTAATCAGGTGGCCACCGGTTTCTGTCTGCCACCAGGTGTCGACGATCGGGCAGCGCCCTCCGCCAACGATCTCATGATACCAGTTCCAGGCTTCCGGGTTGATCGGCTCGCCCACGGTGCCGAGCAGTTTCAGAGATGACAAATCGGCTTTCGCAACCCACTCGTCCCCCTTGCCCATCAGCGCGCGGATGGCGGTGGGGGCAGTGTAGAACTGGTTCACCTTGTGCTTTTCGCAAACTTGCCAGAAGCGCGAGGCATCGGGGTAGGTCGGTACGCCCTCGAACATCAAGGTCGTCGCGCCGTTCGCAAGTGGGCCATAGACGATGTAGCTGTGACCGGTCACCCAGCCGACATCTGCCGTGCACCAGTAGATATCGCCGTCGTGGTAGTCGAACGTGTATTCGTGGGTCATCGCCGCATAGACGAGATAGCCTCCGGATGTATGCACCACGCCTTTGGGCATGCCTGTCGAGCCGGACGTATAAAGAATGAACAGCGGGTCTTCGGCGTTCATTTCGGCGGGCGGGCAGTCGGCTGGAACGTCGGCTGCCATCTCGTGCAACCAATGATCGCGCGAGGCGTCCCAGGCGACATCGCCGCCGGTGCGCTGCACGACCAGCATCTTGGCGTCGGCCGTAACTTTCTTGAAGGCCTCGTCCGCGTTCGCCTTCAGCGGCGTATTGCGTCCGCCGCGCGGGGCTTCGTCTGCGGTAACCACGACGGCCGCGTCACAGCCGTTGATCCGTGCGGCCAGAGCGTCGGAAGAGAACCCACCGAACACGATGGAATGGATTGCGCCGATCCGGGCACAGGCGAGCATGGCATAGGCCGCTTCCGGGATCATCGGCATGTAAAGGATCACGCGGTCGCCTTTGCCAACGCCCATCGCCTTGAGGACATTGGCGAATTTGCAGACTTCCGTGTGCAATTCGCGATAGGTGATGTGCTTGGCGTCTTCATCCGGACTGTCTGGTTCCCAGATGATCGCGGTCTGGTCACCGCGCGTTTCCAGATGTCGGTCAATGCAGTTGGCCGCAACGTTCAGCGTCCCGTCAGCGTACCAGTTGATCGCCACCTCTGCGGGGGCAAAACTGGTGTCTTTGACCTGTGAATAGGGCTTGATCCAGTCAAGCCGCTTGCCGTGTTCACCCCAGAAAGCTTCGGTATCTGTGACCGAGGCGGCATACATCTCGTCGTATTTCGAGGCGTCTATGTGGGCGGACCCGGCCAGAGCGGCGCTGGGCGGAAAAATAGCATCGGTCATGTCATGTCCCTCATCTTTATTGGTCCGGCGCTGGTCGCACCGGTTCCCGAAGTCGCAATTTGCAGTCTTCAGATCGCCAGATATTCGGCGCGCAGTTTTTCGTCATCCAGCACTTCCTGGGCCGAACCGTCATAGACCACCGTGCCGGTGTCCAGAATGACGGCCCGGTCGGCCAGTTTCAGCGCGGCGACCGCGTTTTGTTCGACGATAACCGTGGTGATGCCCTGATCGCGGATGATGTTCAGCGTCTTGGCGATTTCCTGCACGATCACAGGGGCAAGCCCTTCATAGGGTTCGTCCAGCAGCAACACTTTGATATCACGCGCCAGCGCGCGGGCGATGGCCAGCATCTGTTGTTCGCCGCCCGACAGGGTCACGCCTTCCTGCTTGCGACGCTCGCCGAGGCGCGGGAACAGATCATAGAGGCGATCCAGCGACCAGCCGACGGGCGGCGCAATCTGCGCCAGTTTCAGGTTTTCCTCGACTGTCAGCCCGGCGATGATACGGCGGTCTTCGGGCACGAGACCAATGCCGGCCTGGCTCGCCTCGAAGCTGCGCATCTTGTGCAGCGGCTGATGATCCAGCCAGACCTCACCACGCTTCAGCTCCGGGTCATCCATCCGCGCAATCGCGCGCAGGGTCGAGGTCTTGCCCGCCCCATTACGGCCAAGCAGCGCCAGAATCTCGCCCTCATGGATGTTAAAGCTGACATCCTGAACGATGTAGCTTTCGCCGTAAAAGGCTTCCAGGTTCCAGATGCTCAGGTACGCTGGGGCAGTGGCGGCGTTGTTGGCGTTCTTGTCGAATGCAGCTTCGGCGTTCATTTCTTTGCCTCCGGGATCGAATTTTCGTCGAAAATTCTGAGGGATGTGGTTCTTCGTCGAGAAATCGTATCAGACTTGGGCCTCGCCCAAATAGGCTTCGCGCACCTTCGGGTGGCCCTTGATGTTCTCAGGCGTGTCCTCGACCAGCGGCGTGCCCTGAGCGAGAACGGTAATCCGCTCGGCCAATGAAAACACGACATGCATGTCGTGTTCGATGATCGCCATGGTGATATCGCGCTTGTCGCGAATCTCTTTGAGCAGATCGATGGTGTTGTTGGTGTCGGCGCGCGCCATGCCGGCGGTCGGCTCGTCTAGCAGCAATAGGCGCGGATCCTGCACCAGACACATCGCCATTTCCAACCGGCGCTTGTCACCGCGTGACAGGCTGGCCGCGTGCATGTCGTGCTTTTCGGCCATGCTGACGTCTTCCAACATTTGCATGGCTTTGGCTGCCAGCTCCTTTTCCGCGCCAACTGACTCAATCGCGTGCATCCGGAACGCCCCGTCGCGTTTGGCAAAGCAGGGGATCATGACATTTTCCAGCACGCTCAGATCTCCGAAGATTTCGGGTGTCTGAAACACGCGGGAAATGCCCATCTGGTTGATCTCGTGGGGCTTGCGACCCAGCACCGATTGCCCGTCGAACATGACCGAGCCGGTGTCCGGAACAAGTTTGCCGACAAGGCAATTCAGTAGGGTCGATTTACCAGCGCCATTTGGCCCAATGATCGCATGCACCGAGTTTTCGGCCACAGTGAGATTCACATCCCCAAGTGCCTGCAACCCGCCGAAGCGCTTGTTGACGCCTTTGACTTCAAGAATCGCCATGGTGCGTCCCTCCTATTCAGCAGGCTTGATGGCGCCGGGCTTCGGCTCGGCTTCGGATTTCTTGCGACCGAACAACCGTCCGATCCGCTGGCCACCTTCGACCAGACCGCCGGGCAAAAAGATCACGATCAGCATGAACAGCACACCTAGTGTCAGGTGCCAGCCTTTGCCGACGAACGGGTGTATGATCGTCACCATGAAGTTTTCCATCCCGTCGGGCAGGAAGGCGAACCAGCTGTGCAGAACGTTGTCGTTGATCTTCGAGAAGATGTTCTCGAAATATTTGATGAAGCCTGCGCCGAGGATCGGGCCCAGCAAGGTTCCGGCACCACCCAGGATCGTCATCAAAACAACCGCGCCGCTTTCGGTCCAGAACATCCTCTCGCCGCCGGCCAACGGGTCCATCGCTGCCAGAAGGCCGCCGGCCAGACCAGCATACATGCCTGAGATGACAAAGGCGGCCAGCGTGTAGGGTTTCGAATTGACGCCGGTATAGTTCATCCGTTGCTGGTTCGATTTGACCGACCGCAGCATCAGCCCGAAGGGAGAGCGGAAGATTCGGATCGTCATGTAGAACATAGCCATGAAGATCACGGCGCAGAAATAGAAGCCGAAGTTGAAGGTGAAAGACCAGCCCGCCATTTCCAGAATTCGGGACGCGCCCATTTCAAATCCGAAGAAATGCGTCGCCTCGATGCCGTTTTGGCCAAGCAGGATCTGCGGGTCGTTGGAATAGACCTGCAGGCCGGTCTCGCCATTCGTGATGGTGGTGCCAACAAAGCGCCCCAACAGGTCAGAAAAGGCGATCCGATATGACATTTCGGCGAATGCGAGCGTCAGGATCGAGAAATAGATGCCGGAGCGTCTGAGCGATATATACCCGATCAGCAGAGCAAACAGGCCCGAAACGATGATCGCAAGGACCAAACCTGGCAAAACGTTATAGCTCAGCAGCTTATACATCCAAACTGTCGCGTAGGACCCGACCCCAAGAAAGGCCGCATGTCCGAATGACAGATAGCCGGTCAGCCCGAACAGAATGTTGAAGCCCATGGCGAATATCCCGAAGATCACAAAGCGCTGCATCAGATCGGGATAGCCGGCATTGAACTGCGCCATTGCGCTGTTCTCGGGAAACGGGTTCAGGATGAAGGGAGCCAGTACCGTGAGCAACACCACGGCGATGAACAGCGTGCCGTCTTTTTTTGTAAGTCCAAGCATGTCCTATTCCTCCATCACGCCTTTGCGGCCCAGCAGCCCGCGTGGACGGGTCAACAGCACGACGATCGCGATAAGATAGATGATGATCTGGTCGATCCCCGGCACGAACGCTTTGATCTGGTTCATCGAGGCAAAGCTCTGCAAAATCCCCAGAAGGAAGCCTGCGGCCACGGCACCGGGCAGCGATCCCATACCCCCGACGACAACCACGACGAAGCTGAGTACCAGGAAGTCCATTCCCATGTGGTAGTTCGGCGCCAGAATTGGCCCGTACATGACGCCTGCCAATCCTGCCACAATCGCAGCGATGCCAAACATGGCTGTAAATCGCTTGTCGATGTCTATGCCCAGTAGCCCGACGGTTTCACGGTCGGCCATACCGGCACGTACCACCATTCCGAAGGTTGTGAATTGCAGGAACCCAAAAACCGCGCAGATGATGACGATGGCAAAGATGAAGTACACCAGCCGCCAGATCGGATAGATCACCACGTTCGGGTCCATGCCCAAGAGCACGCCAAAATCGAAAGATCCAACCAAAGCCTCCGGTGCGGGCGTCTGGATCGGGTTGGCACCGAAATAATATTTGATGATCTCCTGCAGCACGATGGCCAGCCCGAACGTCACCAGAATCTGGTCCGCATGGGGCCGCTTGTAGAAGTGCTTGACCAGACCACGCTCCATCGCCACTCCGACGAACAGCATGACGGGCACGGCAATAATCAAGGCCAGTGGCACCGACCAGTCGATGATCGATTGCCCCACCTCAGGACCGAACCAGGTTTCGACATAGGGCGTCTTCACTTTCAGTGGATTGCCCAGAAAATCGGTTTTTGTCTCGTCGATGATTTCGGTGCTTAGCGTCAGAATACGTTGCAGCGTGACGGCGCAGAATGCGCCAATCATGAACAGCGCGCCGTGGGCAAAGTTGACCACGCCCAGCGTCCCAAAGATCAGTGTCAGGCCAAGGGCGATCAGCGCATATGCCGAGCCCTTGTCGAGTCCGTTCAGAATTTGAAGGAAGATCGCGTCCATGTTTCCAATTCCACTAAGGTCGGTTTGGGGCCGTGCATAGCACAACGGGGATCAAAGGTGTCGACTGCCCGAAGGCAGCCGACTTATTCTTGAACTGATCAGGCGCCGTTGTTGCAGGACCCCAGCGAGGCCTCGGCGCCACCGAACATTGCGTGATCGGGTGCGTATGTGACCTGCTCGACCGGCGTAACCTCGACGATTTCCAGAGTGTCGTACTCGGTCGTCGGGTTCTCCGCGCCGCGCACAACCAGCACGTCTTTGAAGCACTGGTGATCTTCGGCACGATACAGCGTCGGGCCGTTGCCCATGCCGTCGAACTCGAACCCTTCCAGGGCTTCCGCGACAGCACAAGGTGCAAACGAACCGGCACGTGTAACGGCATCTGCATAGAGCAGGGTCTGCACATAGCAGGTGTGCGCCGAACCCGATGGTGGACGGCCGTATTTTTCACCAAAGGATTTGGTGAAGGCTGCAGTACCCTCATCAGGCAACTGCCAGTTCCAGTTCATCGAACCAAGGATGCCCTTGATGTTCGCACCCGCACCAGCTGCCATCAGCTCAGAATAAAGCGGAACAACGATCTGGAAGTCCTTGCCGTTGGCCTGCGCGTCGCGAAGACCAAACTGAACCGCCTGCGTCAGCGAGTTCACCATGTCGCCACCGTAGTGGTTCAAGACCAACACGTCTGCGCCGGACTGCAGAACCGGCGTGATGTAGGACGAGAAGTCGCCAGCGCCGACTGGGGTCAGAACCTTGTTGGCGGTCTCCCAACCAATGGCTTCGGTGGAACCGATCATCGATTCTTCCTGGGTCCAGCCCCAAGTGTAGTCCGCCGTCAGGTGATACGCGCGACGATCTTTGCCCAGCTCTTTTTCCAGGATCGGACCAAGGGCCGCGCCGGACATATAGCCGTTGAAGAAGTGGCGGAAACCGTTGGCCTTGCGGTCTTTACCGGTCGTGTCGTTGGAGTGGGTCAGACCCGCCATGAAGATAATACCGGCTTCCTGGCACAAGCCTTGTACAGCGATGGCAACGCCCGAGGACGAACCGCCATTAATCATGGTCACACCGTCTTTTTCGATCATCGAGCGGGCCGAGGCGCGCGCAACGTCCGATTTCGTCGCCGTGTCGCCGGTAACAAACTCGACCTTCTTGCCGAGAATACCGGTTCCGTCGAGGTTCTTTTCGGAGAAGGTGTCCAGCATGCCGCCGTCGCCTTCGCCATTCAGGTGCTCGACAGCCAGTTCCTGTGCGCGAAGCTCATCAAGACCTTCTTCAGCGTAGGGGCCTGTTTGCGGCACGTTGAAGCCGATTGTAACGGTGCTGCCGGTGGGGGCGTTGGTAAAGCCGGTGTGGCTGGCCGCCCATGACGCGCCGGTGAACAGCGTCGGCGCGGACAGCGCCAGACCTGCACCAGCACCGGTCTTGAGCAGACCGCGACGGGTAAGTTTCGAGTTGGACATGTGGTTCCTCCCTTGGATCCTTGCTTTCGGGGTCGCGCTTGTGACGCAACCGCGCCCTTTACAATGGGCTGCCCTATTATCAGGTCCAATTGGAAAACCGAGCAACAAGTCCTTTCGTTTACTGTCATATTTTGTAAAATAATCGACAGTGCGAGCGCAGAAACTGTAAATTTATTATCTCGCAATTGCAGAAACCGTTGCGGCAAAGGGGGTTAGGGTGGCACGTATTGCTTTGACTGGCACACGTTTACGCGCACGGCGGATAGATCTTGGCCTGCGTCAGGCCGATCTTGCACGCTCAGCGGGCATTTCCGCATCCTACCTTAATCTGATCGAGCACAATCGGCGAAGAATCGGTGGCAAACTTCTGGGCGCCTTATCCGTGGCCTTGTCAGTTGATCCGGCCAGTCTGACCGAGGGCGCGGATTCCGAACTTCTGCAAAACCTTAACGAGATCACCGGGGCGCAGCAAAGCCGACCCTCCACCCGCGGAGGGCAGCCGCCCGAAAGCCCAGAGGAATTTGCAGGCCGGTTTCCCGGTTGGGCCGCGCAAGTCACCGCGCAACATCGCCGGATCGGGGCGTTGGAGGCAACTGTCGCAAATCTTACCGATCGGATGACCCACGATTTGCATCTGTCCACGGCCCTGCATGATATCCTGTCGTCGGTCACTGCCATTCGCTCGACCAGCACGATCCTGACCGGCGACCAGCGTCCCGATCCTGTCTGGCAAGCCCGGTTTCAGCGCAACATTCACGAGGAGTCGGCGCGTCTTGCCGAGGCCAGTCAGGCGCTGGCCGGGTACCTTGAAGAGGCCAGCGATGCGCGATCCGGCACGGCCACTCCGCAGGAAGAACTGGAGGTGTGGCTTGCTGCACGCGACTGGCATGTGGTCGAATTGGAAGCACCGGGGGCCCCGGATATTGACACACTGGTGGCTGACCCAGTTTTTCGTGCCACTGGCGCGCGGCGGGTGGCGCGGCATTGGCTGTCGCGCTCGCACGAAGATGCTTACGCTCTGCCTTTGCAGGAAATTACCTCGCATTTGTCTGAAGCCTGGCCCGATCCCGGCGCGCTGGCGCAGCAACACAACCTTCCGTTGGCGCTCGTTTTGCGTCGGCTAGCGGCACTCCCCGTCGACGTCGCGCCCGGTCCGGCGGGGCTGCTGATCGCCGATGGAGCAGGAGCGCTGACCTTCCGGCGCCCGCTGGACGGTTTCCCGCTGCCGCGGATCGGTGCGGGCTGCCCGCTCTGGCCGCTGTTCGAGGCATTGCAGCGCCCGGGCCAGCCAATCAAGGCAGTTGTCGAACTGCCCGGTCCGTTGGCGCGCCGATTCCAAACCTACGCGGCGGTCGAGGTTCTGCGCCCCGGCACATTCACGCAGCCGCCTGTGGTTGAGGCCGTAATGCTGATCCTGCCGCTCGATGGCGCGGGTTTATCCCCTGCGCGTCCCGTCGGATCGGCCTGCCGCGTTTGTCCGCGCGAGAATTGCCCGGCACGGCGCGAACCCTCGGTACTTGAAGTGGCGGCAGGCGCGATCAGCTTTTGACAGCCCTCGCCGCTACGGCGATAGTCAGCATGCCGAGGTGGGCGGCAACCGGGGAGGGAACGCAGGATCATGGCGGGACGTGTGCTATTGATCGAGGATGAACCGAATATCATCGAGGCAATCCGTTTCATCCTGTCACGGGACGGCTGGCACGTGGACGTTCACTCCATCGGCGAAACGGCAGTCGCCGCCGTGCATGAGCGCGCGCCCGACGTGCTGGTTCTGGACGTAATGCTGCCCGGAAGGTCCGGCTATGACATACTGGCCGACCTGCGCGCCGATAAAGTCACCGAGAAACTTCCGGTATTGATGCTAACCGCGCGCGGTCAAAAGGCAGATCGCGATATGGCAATGCGCGCCGGTGCGGATCGCTTCATGACCAAGCCCTTTGCTAACGAAGACGTGCTGGCCGCCGTCCGCGATCTGGCTTCGGCATAGGCTGCGTTCAGTTGACTGACACCCCGCCGCCACCCGACCCGCAGGACGCTCCGTTTCTTGCCCGCCAAAGCTATGTTCAGCGCCGACTTGGCGATGCTGCTCGGCTGCTGCCATTGGTCGGTGTGCTGTTGTTTCTGCTGCCCCTGCTGTGGCTGATGAATGCCGAAGCACCGCGCACCGCGCGCGGGCTGATTTATGTTTTCGCGATCTGGACCGGGTTGATTGTTGTCGCGGCATGGCTGGCCCCGCGACTGATGCACCGACCACCCAAGGCAATCGACACCTCCGACTCGCCAACGCACGAGCCGTGAGATGCTGACGTTCAACCTCCTTCTGCTGGTCTGCCTTGCCTACGTCGCCTTCCTGTTCGCGGTCGCCTTCCTGGCCGAGAAGCGCGCCGAGCGCGGGCAGGGCAGCTGGCTGCGCTCGCCCATGGTCTACACACTGTCTCTGTCGATCTACTGCACTGCCTGGACGTTTTACGGCGCGGTGGGGAACGCGGCGCGCAACGGGCTGGAGTTTGTCACGATCTACCTGGGCCCGACCCTGGTGATGATCGGCTGGTGGGCGCTGCTGAGGAAACTGGTGCGGATCGGCCGGGCGCAAAGGATCACCTCGATCGCCGACCTGATCTCGTCCCGCTACGGCAAATCCACCGCGCTGGGCGTGATCGTGACCGTAATGGCAGTTGTCGGAACGACGCCCTACATCGCGCTGCAACTACAATCAGTAACCCTTTCCTTCGCAGTTTTTGCGGGCAACGACGCGACGGGCGGCGGCTGGGATCCTTCTGACCTGAATTTTAGCGCCCTCTGGGTCGCCGCCGGCCTGGCGGTCTTCACCTTGCTGTTCGGTACCCGCAGCATTGATGCGAACGAGCGTCACCACGGCGTCGTCATGGCCATTGCGCTGGAAGCCATCGTGAAACTGGTCGCCTTGCTGGCGGTTGGCATTTTTGTGGTCTGGGGGGTGGCGGGCGGCCCGGGCGCCATGCTGGACCTGATCGACACCGCCCCGGTCGGCGCATGGGAGTTGCGACCCGGTCGCTGGGTCGGGCTGATGTTTCTGTCGGCAGCGGCATTCCTGACCCTGCCGCGCATGTTTCAGGTCATGGTGGTCGAAAATTCGGACGAGCGGCATCTAGCCACTGCCAGCTGGGCCTTTCCGCTGTATTTGATGTTGATCAGCTTGTTCGTCCTGCCCATCGCCGTCACAGGGCTGGCGCATCTGCCCGGCGACGCGAACCCGGACCTGTTCGTGCTGACTGTGCCGCTGGCGTTCGATCAGGACATATTGGCGATGCTGTCGTTCCTTGGTGGATTTTCCTCGGCGACATCCATGGTGATCGTTGCGGCGATTGCCCTGTCTACGATGGTCTCTAACCACATCGTCCTGCCGGTCTGGTTGAATTCGCAGCAGGGTGGGGCAGCGCTGTCGGGCGACGTGCGCGGCGTGTTGCTGCTGTCACGTCGCGTCAGCATCTGTGTGATCCTCGCACTCGGTTACATCTACTTCCGTCTCTCCGGCGCCGGAGCGGCGCTGGCCGCCATCGGCCTCGTGTCGTTCACCGGGGTTGCGCAGGTCCTGCCCGCGATGCTTGGCGGGTTATTCTGGCGCGGGGCGACACGGGTCGGAGCCATTGCCGGATTGGTCGTTGGATTCTCGATCTGGGGCTGGACGCTGTTCCTACCCAGTTTCGGGGAGGGCTCTGTTATCCCCGCAACCGTGCTGGCCGAGGGACCGTTCGGCGTCGGCTGGCTGCGTCCCCATGCGTTGTTCGGTATCGACGGGATTGACCGGGTGGTGCATGCGGTCCTGTGGTCGATGGTGCTGAATACAGGCGTGTTCGTCTTCACCTCATTTCTGACCTTCCCTCAACCGCTGGAACGGCTTCAGGGTGCGGCGTTCGTGCAGGTCTTCCGCCGCTCAGCCGGGCCGCGCGGTTGGGCTGACAACCGGGCCGAGACGGAAGACCTGTTGGTCATGGCACAGCGCATTATCGGAGCAGCCGAGGCGCAGGCGCTGTTCAGTCGTGCGGCCGAAGCGCAAGGCAAAGGCGGCTATTTGCCGGATGCGACACCGGCTTTCCTTGAAACGCTGGAACGTCAGCTGGCGGGTTCGGTTGGTGCAGCGACAGCACACGCCATGCTGGGGCAGATCACGGGAGGGTCCTCGCTGTCGGTCGAGGAATTGATGCGTGTTGCCGATGAAACGGCGCAGATCATGGAGTATTCCAGCCGCCTGGAAGCACAATCCGCTGAGTTGGGCCGCACCGCCGGGCAGTTGCGCGAGGCGAATGAGAAACTCACTGCGCTGTCGATCCAGAAAGACGCCTTTCTCAGCCAGATCAGTCACGAGCTCAGGACTCCGATGACCTCGATCCGGGCGTTCTCGGAGATCCTGCGGGACAGCGGCGCGCTCGAGGAGGGAGAGCGGACCAAATACTCCTCGATCATCCACGGCGAAGCGCAACGCCTGACCCGCCTGTTGGACGACCTGCTGGACCTCAGCGTGCTGGAAAACGGCCAGGTGACGCTCAACTTGGCCGAGGTGCGGCTGGCCGATATTTTGGACCGGGCCGAGGCGGCGGCGCTGTCAGGTGATGCGAGTTTGGTTGTACGCCGAGATGCGGCGATCGCCGATGCGGTCCTGACAACGGACCCGGATCGGCTGGCGCAGGTGTTCATCAACCTGATCAGCAACGCTCAGAAATACTGTGATGGCAGTGCCCCTGAGCTTACGATTGCCATACGCTTTGCCGACGCTTCGATGACACTGGATTTCATCGACAACGGAACCGGCATCCCGCGCGAAAGCCAGGCGATGATCTTTGAGAAATTCTCGCGTCTGTCCGACCACCGCGCGGCGGGTGGGGCGGGGTTGGGCTTGGCGATCTGTCGCGAAGTTATGGCACGTCTTGGAGGGCGCATCGCCTACCTGCCGGGGCAGGGCGGAGCGGCATTCCGGGTGACGATCCCGCTGGGGCTGGCGCAAGTTGCGTGACCGTTTGCATGACCGTTCAGGGACAAGCTGACCTGCCCGATACGTCTTGGCGGCTTTGCGGGTAATCAATCAAAGACTCGAGAGAAATCCTGGCTTGTCGTCCGATCAGATGACAACGCCCGGGTGGGTCATGTGGCACGTTTGGGGCAACTCTAACCGCGAACGGAGACCTGCAATGCCCCATTCATCCCTCACCGCAGCCCATCTGAAGCCAACCGAACACAGGGATTTCTCAAAGCGCGGAGTCGAGGATACCTACTATGCCGAGATGCAAGGCCTCAGCATGCCCTTCGTTCGACAATTCCGTAAGTCCCGGGCGGCACTGAATGCAGCCCTGGGCACATTCAGCGCTGCATTCAAGGCCTTCAAAGCGACATCGTGAAGGCAGAAAATGCTCTGCGGTCAAATTGTGGTACAACATGGCGAAACGCGGAACGTTGGCCCATGCAGGACCTGGACGATGTGACTGAAGAGCAGGCAATTATCGACGCCATCGCCGATGAATGCGCCGCATTTCTCGAGCGTGATTTTGACCGCTGGGCCAGCCATTGGCTGCACCACGAGGACACCCGCCGGATGGGGACATTGTCGGGTGGGCAGGTCAACTACCGTCACGGATGGAACCTTGAAGCGGCCATGATGGCGCGGATTATGTGCGAACATCCCGAACCAAATTTTGCTGCCCACGCATTGGTGCGCCGCGAAAACATGTCGGTGCGAGTGTCCGGAAACATGGCCTGGGCATCCTTTGATCAACACGCACCGCTCACCGACGATGTCTTCGTTGTGGGAGGGTTAAGCCACCAGGTACGGATTTTCGAGAAACATGAGGGTCGCTGGAAAATCGTCTTCGCAGGCCATGGAGATACGCGAAATGAATATGTCACCTTCCCCAGCATCCGGGTGGATCAGACTGCGGTAATCCAGTGGATGAACGATGCAGCAAAAACCGGTCTGAGCGACCATCCTGTTCTGCTGCTCAGCGGTGGTCACTTGCGGGCAAGAACACGCAAGGATGACGTTATTCTTCGCAAGGCACTCGCCGATGTCGCCGATCTGACGCCAATGGACATTCGCCTGTCGGTGGCTGCTCAGGATGTGACACGCACTGCGATTCCACTGATCTTTGAGGGGCGGGAGTCCGACAGGTTGCATATTGTCTGGGTGGCATCGTCGGATGGAATGATACTGGTAACGTTTGACGATCAGCCCACGCGCGATCAGCGTTTGGCGACGGCGAGAAATGTGTTTGGCCTGTCCAATGCGCAATTTCGCCTGGCAGCGATCATCGTGGCAGGACACGACCTGCCTCAGGCAGCCGACCACATGGGAATCAGCGTTAACACGGCACGTACCCATCTTCAGCGGATGTTCGACAAGACGCATGTGCACAGCCAGACCGCCCTGGTTCGGGTCTTGCTGAGCGCTGCCGCTCCGGCGGTGTGACGTCCGGCGCCTAGGGTCCTGAGCCTAGGCCATGCCCCAGTACATATCCAACCGCGCTCTCACTTGCGGGGCCGCGAACATTCCGGCTGCCATGGTGATCAGGAACACCAGTCCCGCACCTCCGGTCCAGCTGATAGACGCCAGCGCAGGGCCCGGACACAGCCCTGCGAGTGCCCAGCCCATGCCGAACAGGGTGGAGCCAAGGATCAGCCCGTTGTCAATCACCTGTGGCGGGCGCGAGGGGAAGGTGCCGCCGAGCACCGGTGCTGCGCGCCGGGTAGTGGCGAACCATGCGATGGCCATCGGAATAATTGCGCCCCCCATGACGAAGGCCAGCGTCGGGTCCCAGTCGCCGAAGACATCCAGCCAGCCCTGAACTTTCTGCGTGTCTGTCATGCCGGATACCAGCAAACCGGCCCCGAACAATCCTCCGGCGAGTGCCGCGAAAATCAGCCGCATCAGATCAACCCCCATGCGTGGCGCAGCAGGCTGAGTAGAACTGCTCCGGCCAGAATATAGATCACGGTCGCCATGATGCCCCGCCAGGTCAGGCGCGAGATGCCGCAGACGCCGTGGCCACTGGTACATCCGCCAGCGAGGCGCGTTCCAACGCCGACCAGCAGGCCCGCGATGGCGACGACCCAGAGATTGCCGCTCAGATGCGCATCGCTTCCACCGCTCAGCAATGCGATCACGCCCGGAACCACGATCAGCGCGGCAACAAAAGCCACACGTTCGGCCCCGTTTGACCAGCCGGATCGATCAATCAGGCCGCCGAGTATGCCCGACGCCCCCATTATTCGCCCATTGATCAGCAGGTACATGGCCCCGGCGCTGCCGATCATCAATCCTCCGACGAGGCCGTAGATCCAGTCCGTCAACATTTTGAAACTCCGATTGCGCACTGCCCAAACCGCAGGCTTTGGTCAGTACATTTAGGCTGGGTCGTGGTCGTGTACAACGCAGGGATGTCGTCGACAGTTCAATTGAGTTGCATCATTGCCTGCACGCGCGCGCAAGGCAGCTCTGTTCAGTTGCCATATCGTGCGAGGCCTTTAAGAATGACCGAAATGTGCCGGTACGCCGGCGGAGAGGGATCTGGCGATGACCTTGAAGAAATCCTGCACCCCTACGAGGACCGCTCGATGACGGTTGTACGCTATGTCCAGCAAGAACGCGTCGCGGTGCTGACCCTGTGCAACCCACCCGTTAATGCGCTTTCGGTCGCAACCCGGACAGGGCTTCTAGACGGTGTGAACCGGGCATTGGCATCGGACGCGGCTGCGATCCTGATCGTCGCCGAGGGCAGCACGTTTTCTGCCGGCGCTGATATTAACGAATTCGGTCAGCCGCCTGTCGAGCCGTCGCTGGGTGACTTGTTCCGGCACATCGAGGACTGCCCGTTGCCGGTGGTCGTCGCAATACAAGGCGCAGCCCTTGGTGGCGGGTTCGAACTGGCGTTGGCAGCGCATTATCGCATTGCTGCACGCAACGCCCGGATCGGGCTGCCTGAGGTAAAGCTGGGTCTGCTGCCCGGTGCCGGAGGCACGCAGCGGTTGCCCCGGCTGAGCGGAGCCAACGCCGCCTTGGAGGTGATCCTGTCCGGTGAACCGATCGCCGCCGAGGCGGCGCTGCAGATGGGAATGCTGGACGACGTCGTTGATGGCGACTTGGCCGAGGCCGGATTGATCTGGGCCGACCAAATCGCTGACGGCGGACTGGGGCCGCGCCCGACGCGCAAAGTGACAACCGGAATGTCGGACCCAGTTACCTTTATGGCCGATATTGCCGCCTGGCACGCCGCTCTGGAAGGCGAGACGGCGGACACGACCGGAAAGATCATCGAGTGTGTGGAGGCGTCCCTGCTGTTGCCATTCGAAGCCGGTCTGCGGCGTGAAAGATCGGTGTTTCGTGAGCTTCTGGCGTCGGACCGTTCGCGCGGGTTGCGCCACGCATTCCGAGCCGAGCGATCTGCAGGCCGATCAGCCAAGCAGGTCAGCGGTAAGCCACGCTATATCCAAAGCTGCGTGGTGATGGGGGGCGGTTTTCTCGGCGGCTCCATTTCGATGGCTTTGTTGAACTCGGGCCTGAAAACGACGCTAATCGAGACCGACGACGCGTCCTTGTCTGAGGCCGTCGGCAGTATCCTCGACGTCTACGACCGGTCGGTATCACGGGGTGATCTGGCCGCATCCGAGCGGGATGCCCGCATGGCCCTGCTGAGCGGATCGAGTGCGTACACTTCTGCCGCGGGTGCCGATGTTATCATCCACGCCGGACCTGTGGCGGCCGATCAGGCCGGGCGCGATCTGGCCGGCTTCGCAAAGGCGGCAGGCGGTCAGCCTATTCTGGCGGTTGCGAGTGACCTGGATATCTCGGTTCTGGTGGAGACCATCGGGCGCGACGCATTGGTCGGTCAAATGGTGTTTCATCCGCCGTTGCGGGCCAATCCACTGGTTGAGGTTCTGGTTCCGGAGGGCGCTGCACCCGAACTGGCCGCAAGCCTGTTTGCCTTGGCACGTCGAATGGGGCTGAAGCCACTTTTGGTTGCGCCACGGGGTTCAGGTGAGGGCCTCATTGCGGGCCGCTTGCGAGGTGCAATGCGTCAGGTTGCCGAACACCTGTTGATCCTTGGGGCAGCACCTGAAGCTATTGATGCCGCTGTGCGCGACTGGGGCTTCCGGCTTGGACCGTTCGAGGCTGAGGATCGCGCTGGTCTGGAAGCGGGCCGCGCGGATCAGTCGCGCAGCTATCCCGACCGCAACCCTCAGATCATCGGGCAGCCGATGACCTCGGCTCTGTTGGACGCTGGTCGGACCGGGCGCAGCGCTGGGGCGGGATGGTTCAGCTATGACACCGAAGATGGCCGGGCACGCCCCGATCCCGTGGTGCGCGACATTTTGTCCGCCACCCGCCCGGGTACTACTGCGGCACCCGGCGACGCCCAGATCCAGCTCTGGACGCAGGCGGCGATTGCAAATTCCGGGGCCTGGCTGGTGGCCGACAAGGTGGTGGATCACCCGATCGACGTCGATATGGCAGCGCTTTCGGGATTAGGTATGGCCCGCGCGCGCGGCGGCCCAATGCTTTCAGCAGATTTGGCCGGCCTTGCGCAGCTGCAACAAGCGCTTGCGGCGATGAACGCAGAGCATCCGGGGGCCTGGACGCCGTCGCCGCTGTGGTCCGAGTTGATCAAGAACGGACGGAGTTTTTCTGACCTGAACGAGTAGGGGGTCCTGACCCTGGGCGTCGGTTTATACCATGCTGCCGACTTGCGGCAGTTTTGCGTGGCTGATACGCCCTCCAGAAATGTCTGACGATTTCCATCAGGTTTCGCCCGCCCTTTCGTCGGGTTTGCGTGTGTCGCATCTGTCGCGCAAATTTGGCGACCGGATTGTGGTCGACGACGTATCCTTCGAAGTGCCGGCGGGGCAGGTGACCTGCTTGCTGGGTCCTTCTGGCTGTGGCAAATCCACTACCCTGCGTCTGATCGCGGGCGTCGACCGCCAGAACGCCGGAACCATCGAGGCCGCCGGGACCACTCTGGCCGGGGGTGCGATCCATATTCCGGCAGAGCAGCGATCGATTGGGCTGATGTTTCAGGATTTCGCGCTGTTTCCCCATATGAGCGTGATCGACAACGTGGCGTTCGGGCTGAACGGGCCGAAGTCTGCTCGCATGCAACGGGCGAGGGATCTACTCAAGCGCGTGCGCCTGGATGAATTCGCCGACGCCTACCCCCATGCATTGTCAGGAGGGGAACAGCAACGCGCAGCCCTCGCCCGTGCACTGGCCCCGCGCCCGCGCGTGATGCTAATGGACGAGCCGTTTTCCGGCCTTGACGACAGGTTGCGCGACGGCATCCGGGACGAGACGCTGGAAATACTCAAAGGCGAGGGTGCCGCCGTTCTGCTGGTGACCCACGAACCCGGTGAAGCGATGCGCATGGCCGACCAGATCGCCCTTATGCGCGATGGGCGGATCGTTCAGCAGGGTGCGCCTTACAATATCTACAATGCACCGGTGGATCGCGCCGCAGCGGCGTTCTTTTCCGATATCAACGTGATTAAAGGCACGGTGAAAGGGGCGTTAACCGAGACCCCCTTTGGCCAGTTCCTTGCCCCTGGCCAGCCTGACGGCACAAGGGTTGAGATTGTGATCCGCCCCCAGCACATTCGCATCGACTTTGATCGCGGCGGGCGCGGTCCCAACCCGACGCCGGTCGATGGAACACCAGCACGCGGCGTGGTCGAGCGGGCGCGGTTTTTGGGCAAGGAGTCGCTGGTCGATTTTCGCATGGATTTTGACGGCTCGCGCCTGACCGCTTCGGTCCCATCGGTGTTCTTGCCGCAACCCGGAACGGCACTGTGGCTGATGCTGCGGCGCGAGCGGTGTTTTGTTTTTCCAGCGTGACAGATCAGACCGGTCTGGCGGCCAGTGTTGATAAATTGGTACTATTTCGGAGTCTTCGAATGGCCGTAGTGCGGACTTTGCTGCCGTTCGACTTCGGCGCCTATAGATCATTTCTGTAGGGTCGAGTTGGACAAGCGCGATACGCAACCCACAGCTTTCCGCGAAAGTTTGTGATATGGTTAGCATTGAAGGGAGGACATTTTGCCAAACGAGAAAGGGAGGACACGCCGCGACTCGATTTCTATGGTCGGACCTTATGCCCGCATTCGTGTAGTCGTGGCCGTTCTCATCATTATTTTGGCTTTTGTTGTTATCGGCTATCGGAGTTTCTTCGGATGACCGCTCAGCGGACGAAGCTGACGTTGAGTTTGCTGTTTCAATGCCTGCAGACAATCCACTTTGACAGTTTCGGAAGCTGCTGTAGGGTTTTCCAATGACATTTGCGATGGCCGCGTCCGATCTTGATAAACTGCGAAGCGTGATGGCTCGGCATCCCGAGGCTGCCGAGCCTTTGGGATTGTTTCTTGCTCCTACATTCAAACCATCGGGATATGCCTCCACGCCAGAATGCTGCAGGACCTTCGGCTGGACTGGTGGCGATGGGGTGCACTTCAGTATTGCGGAGATCGAGGTAACGGATTCCCCAATTGTCATTACTGTGCCAATGAACTTCGACGCTCCAAACATGGTTGTCGGGAATAGTCTTCGCGAGTTTTTGGCGTTGGGCATGACGGTTGGTTACTTTTCTCTCGAAAAGCTCGTCTATGAATTTGAAGCAGGACTGACGCGCATAGCCGAAGGCTTCGAATTTCAAGGACCTGCGCGCTCGGCGATTGAAGATATCAGAGAGACATTTGCACTAGAACTTTGGAACGATGCACGAAATCGCCTGGCTTTTCTGAATGCCAAGTACGCCAAAGCGCTGAGATAGAGTCCCAAATGACTTAGTAGGCAGATTGCTAAATTGGGCTCTAAGCCGACATCTGACAGGTTCGGTAAGGCAGATGCACCCAGATTGCGGCTCGGATGGCCGCTCAGCGGACAAAACCGACTTTCCGCGAGTTGTAGGGATTTTCCATCAGACGTGTTAGACTGGATGCTGCCATAGTTTATTCAAAGCTGCGGGAGTTTCAAAGGGAGGGCATTCTACTTGGGGAATGTCGGGTCAGGTTTCACGGGAGGGACACATGGCGACTTTTATCATCACAGGAAATTACACGGCTCAGGCGATCCAAGGGATGATTGCAAGCCCGTCGGATCGGGCCGCTGCCGTCAGACCTTTGGTCGAGGCCGCAGGCGGAATGATGCTGTCCTATTATGCGACGACTGGCGAGAACGATTTCCTGATGATCTGCGAAGCAGCTGACGGGGAAGATATCATCCCCGCTCTGATGGTCGCTGGCGCGTCTGGTACAGTGTCGAATTTGAAAACGGTTCGAGCGTATTCCAGCGCAGATTTCACCGCCGCGCAGAAGAAAGCAGGCGGGATAGCTGCCAAGTTCAATCCGGCTGGTTAGGGCGCTTAGGCAGATTCAGAAAAACTAACGCTCGGGCCTCGCCCCGGCAATTTTTAATTTGTGGTGGGCTTGGCCTGATGCTCTTTGGGCGACTTTGCGCGCCTGTAGTTTACCCTGGGTTACAGCACAGCATTCGACACTTTGGGCTCAAAGCCACAATTCAGGTCAGGAGGATCGAACAACCTTTCAGGAACACCGGTTGTCTCCTAATGGCAGCTTCGTGGCTCACGGTCATGCGCCGTGGTCCGGGCGCGAAAATCCGTCAGCGTCTTGCCGATTTCGTCCACGAACAACTCCGGCAGCACTTCGGCGGTCTCGATCCGGTCGGCGCGCAGGGTTTTGAAGCCGCGAGATGCCTCGCACCAACAGGTGACCGTCCAGACCCGGCCCCAGTAGTCCAGTTCTAGTGGGCGGACCTTTCGCGGTGCCTCTTCGCCCGCCATCTGCAAACGCAACTTTTGCCGCGCCCGAATCGCGGCGCGCAGGGCTGGCATGTGAGTGAATCCGGCCGCAGCATCAGCAAACGGGTAAACGGCAAACCCCCAGCCTGTGACCGCCTGATCCCGGTCGCCGGGCGGCACCGCGTCGATTTTGGCCGACAGGCTGGCGGCAGCGGCACGCCTTTCTGCGTCGCCACCTTCTCCGACGATGGCTAGGCCCAGATGTAGCGCCTCCAACTCGGTCATCGTCAGGTTCAGAGGCGGCAGCGTCACCGGCGCCGTCATCGCATAGCCGAGGCCTTTCGTGCCCCGCACGGGCACGCCCGAGGCCATCAGCGCCTCCATATCCCGATAGATCGTACGCGCCGTGACACCCAGACGCGCGGCAATGTCGCGAGCCAGGTGAACGCGCCCGTCGCGCAGGATCTGCACCATCTCCAGCAGGCGGTCACTTCGGCGCATCTGTTTCCTCAGGTGATTCGGTTGCAGGCGTGCGCGCTTTCCCGCACAACTGACATTAACATGTCAGTTGAAGTTCGGCGACCGCGCAGAGCGCTCTTTTAATGTGAATTAGGTCAGATTTGGCCGTCAGCGCTGTGAAATGCATCTTCCACCGGCAACCCGAAGGCCCTACATATCCACAGCTATCAAATCGGACAGGTCGCCTGAGCGCGGCCTATTGGGAGACACACCATGCTCAACAACATTGGCCTTCCGGGCCTGCTTCTAATCGCCGTCGTGGTTCTGGTCCTGTTCGGGCGCGGCAAGATCTCATCGCTGATGGGTGAAGTTGGCAAAGGCATCACCAGCTTCAAGAAGGGTGTCAACGACGGCACCAAGGAAATTGAAGACGCCGAGATTGCCGCGCGTGACGTATCGCCGGACGCGACCGAGACGACCGACAAAGACAAAAGCTGATCCGGTAGGGGCACGCGTATGTTCGACCTCGGCTGGACCGAGCTTCTGGTTATTGGCGTAGTGGCGCTGATTGTGGTTGGCCCGAAGGACCTGCCCGGAATGTTCCGTACCCTTGGTAAGTTCACTGCCAAGATCAAAGGCATGGCGCGTGAGTTTCAGCGTGCGATGGATGACGCGGCGGACGAGGCGGGTGTGAAGGATATCGCCGGGGACATGAAGAAGATGACCTCGGCCAAGAACCTTGGGCTGGACGCGGTTAAGAAGGCGACCAAGGGCATGGCGGACTGGCCTGAAGGCGCGACCAAGGCGAGCGACCCGTCAACGGATCTTGGGCCTGAAACCGCGAAGCTCAGCGCAGAACGGGCGGCCCAGTCGGCGAAGACCAAGGCCGCAACCGCACGAACAACCGCCGAGCGGCTTGAAAAGGAAGCCCGCGAGGCTGAAGCGGCAGCAAAAGCCGCTGCCAAGCCCGCCGCAAAAAAGGCCGCCGCCAAAAAGCCTGCTGCCAAAAAGGCCCCGGCAAAGAAGACAGTTGCGAAAAAGGCTCCTGCCAAGAAACCCGCAGCAAAGGCGGCTGCAAAGCCACCTGTGAAGAAGCCCGCACCGCGCAAAACCGCCGCCAAAAAACCAGCCGCAAAATCTGGTGACACCGCATGAGCGACACAAGCGCAGATACCGGCAACGAGCCGGATGACGTCGAAGCCTCGTCAGCGCCCCTGATCGAGCATCTTGCCGAACTCAGAACTCGGCTGATCCACTCGGCCATCGCATTTATTATAGGCATGGTGATCTGCTTCACCGTCTGGAACCCGATCTTCAACTTCCTGACCAACCCGATCTGTGGCGCGCTTGCCGACATGGGGCAGGACTGCAAATTGCAGTTCATCAAAGCGCAGGAGGGCTTCTTCGTTGCCATCCGCATCTCGCTTCTGGGTGGCTTTGCCCTGGCCTTCCCCTATATCGCCGGCCAGATGTGGCGGTTCGTGGCGCCGGGCTTGTACAAGAACGAAAAGAACGCATTCCTGCCGTTCCTTGTCGCTTCGCCCATCATGTTCTTCCTGGGTGCGTCCTTCGCTTTCTATGTCGTAACGCCGCTGGCCTTCGACTTCTTCCTGGGCTTTCAGCAATTCGGCGAGGCCGAGGTGCTTGCCGGAACCGAGGTTGCCGAAGGTGAGGCCGCCGTTGGCCCAAGCGTGATTTTTCAGGGCTCGGCCGAAGAATATCTGGCGCTGACGATGAAGTTCATCGTGGCCTTCGGCCTGTGCTTCCAACTGCCGGTTCTGCTGACGTTGATGGGCAAGGCCGGGCTGGTCAGCTCGGTCGGATTGCGGGCGGTGCGCAAATACGCCGTCGTCGGCATTTTGGTGCTCGCCGCTATCGTCACCCCGCCGGATGTCATCACGCAGGCGATCCTGTTTGTGGTCGTCTACGGCCTCTATGAAGTCTCGATCCAACTGGTAAAACGCGTCGAAAAACAGCGTCTTGCCAAGCTGCGCGAAGAGGGCGTGCTGGGCGAAGACGAGGGGCTTTGGGGCGACGAAGATGATCTTGACGACGAGCTTGCCGATGATGAGCCCGAGCCTGACAAGAAATGAGTGATCCAACGGAACGGATTGCCGCGGCGCTGGAGCGGATGGCCCCGGCCCCGTTGGGTGCGCCTGATTTCGGCGTAGCGGACGCTTTCGTCTGGCACGTCGATCCGGATCGGTTGACGCCCGTCACCCGCGTAAATCGTGTCGACCTGCCGCTACTGGTCGGCATTGACCGTTCGCGGGACACCCTGCTTGCCAATACCTTGCAGTTCGCACGGGGTCACGCTGCGAATAACGCTTTGCTGTGGGGCGCGCGGGGCATGGGGAAATCCAGTCTGGTCAAGGCGATCCATGCTGAGGTTCTGACCCAAGGTGAGGCGTTAAAGATCGTCGAGGTGCAGCGCGAAGACTTGCCCTCGATCGGGCGGCTGCTGGGCCTTCTGCGCGATGCGCCGCACCGTTTCCTGTTGTTTTGTGACGATCTGTCATTCAGCCATGACGATGAGCATTACAAATCGCTGAAGGCCGTCCTCGATGGTGGGATCGAGGGGCGGCCTGAAAACGTCGTGTTCTATGCGACCTCAAACCGCCGTCACCTGATGCCGCGCGATATGATCGAGAACGAACGCTCCAGCGCCATCAACCCGTCCGAGGCGGTCGAGGAAAAGGTCAGTTTGTCTGATCGGTTTGGCCTGTGGCTGGGCTTCCATCCCTGCACGCAGGACGAATACCTGACGATGATCCGGGGCTATTGCGACGCACATGGGGTCAAGATCGAAGACGACACCCTTCGCACCGAAGCAATCGAGTGGCAGGCAACGCGAGGGGCGCGCTCGGGCAGGGTGGCATGGCAGTATTTCGTGGACCTCGCCGGGCGGCGTGGCGTGAAGTTGAACTAACCTTGCAGCGCCTTTAGGCATCGCCGTGGCGCACGGCACGCGCCGATATACATTCGCTTGGCTGCATGTATTGATCTTTATCAACTCGGAACAATTTCATTTCGCTAAACTCCAAAAAATAAAGAAACAACAAGGAGTTAGCAATATGATCCGCTATGTTTCTACTGGGCTACCCACGGTTGCGGCCGCGGTTCTGATGGCTCTGCCTGCTGTCGCTCAGGATTCATTCCTTGGCCAGCAGGAATTCGTAGAGCGCTGTTCGGTCTGCCACGGTGCCGAGGGCAAGGGTGACGGGATTGTGGGCGAACTCTTTGCGCAGAAGCCGAAAAATCTGCGCGTGCTTGCATCGGAAAACAGCGGCGTGTTTCCGTTTGCAGCTGTCTATGAGTCGATTGATGGGCAGCGTGATGTCGCCGCACATGGCGGCGATTCCCAAATGCCGGTCTGGGGCGACTATCTGATCGCCGAGGCGCTGGAACGGCGTAATATCGACCCGAAAGACGCCCAGTTGATCGTCGAGGCGCGGATTCTGGCGCTGGTGCAGTACATTCAATCGCTTCAGGTGAACTGAACGGGCGCAGCGCCCGGAATTGCTGTCGTCAACGAGCAACGCATGGCGCTGGACTGAGTTTTCCGCGACAACTGACTCCAACAGGTCGCGGAGGATTCCCCTAAATGCTGAGTTTCTTCGGCGCAATCGTCCTGCTGGTCACGACGCCTGGGCCGGGTGTCTTGTCGCTGGCGGGCGTCGGCGCGGCCTTTGGGTTTCGCGCCGGGCTGCACTATATGACCGGGCTTTTCATCGGCAACAATCTGGTCGGCCTGGCGGTGGTGACCGGGCTGGCCGCGTTGATCCTTGCCAATCCGGTCATCCGCACCGTGCTGGCCATCGCTTCGGCCGGGTATTTGTTCTACATGGCAATCCGCATCGCACTGGCCGGATCGAAGGTTGGGTTCTCGGCGGCGACCCGTCGGCCCGGTATCGTCGACGGAGTTCTGCTGCAACTCATCAACCCGAAAGCCTATGTCGTCAGCACCAGCATTTTCTCGGGGTTTGTGATTTTGCCCGAAGCACTGCTGGCCGAAGTGATTCTGAAATTTCTGTTGTTCAATGTGGTCTGGATTCCGGTGCATTTCGTCTGGCTCTGGGCGGGAAGCGCGTTGCAACGCCTCGATCTGCCGCCCCGCGTCCAGCGGGGGATTAATCTGATAATGGCCGCGGCACTTGTGGGTGTTGTCCTGCTGGCGGGGTTGTCGCTGTTGCGCGGATGAGATGCCGGATTTTACTGCAGGTACTCGTTTGGATCGACGCTCTCGAAGCCCTCACGCACCTCAAAATGCAGGAAGCTGGGGGTGCCTTTGCGCACTTCGCCGACGGTCTGTCCTCGTTTTACCGTCTGACCTTTCGAGACGCGGATAATATCCACACCTGCATAGACCGTCAGCAAGTTGTTCGGGTGGCGGATCACCAGGATCGGAATTTGGTCGGTGTCGCGTGTGATTGCCGCAACCGTTCCGTTCCCGGCAGATTTCACCGGGGTCCCGGCGTCGGCGGCGATATCGATGCCATCGTTCTTGCCCTTTGAATAGCCGCGAATAATCTTGCCAACCACAGGCAAAGCCAGCTTGCCGGTGTCGGACGCCGAGGTTCGATCGGTCGCCAGATCGGGCGAGTCCGGCGTCTCTTCCGGTTTGTCCAATGTCGCGGTCTCATCGGGCAGGGGGTCCTGCGACGACGGTGGCTTGGGTGAGGCCGACCCGGAACCAGGTTCTGAAACTCCGGGATCTTTCGCGGGAACCACTGTTGGCGGGATCAGCAGGAACTGCCCCTCGCGGATCGCAAAATCGCTGCCGATACCGTTCCATTCGGCCAGCGAGGAAACCGGAACGTCATAGCGGCGCGAGATGGAGTAGGCGGTTTCGCCCCGTGCAACCTTGTGGCGTACGGGTTCGGGGGCCAGCGGCGCGCGTCCACGGCCCTGCGCTTCGGCCTGATCAATCGCATTACCTGCGATATCGGAGATATCGATATCACTGGTCAGCATCGGGCCGGTAGTCACTGACCCGGTGGCAGGTGATGGCTCTTCAACTCGGCTGGGCAGGGCAATCAACTCTCCGGCACGCAGGGGCACATCTTCCGGCAGGCCGTTAAAGCGGGAAAGCTCTGTCGGCGACAGCCCGACACGCGCCGAAATGTCGCGAAGCGTGTCCCCCTCGCGCGCCACTGCGACCTGATAACTAGGGTAGGAAATGACGCCGCGGTTGTCGGCGTCCGGCCGATCCGCCACCTGCGCCTGACCGGAGGTCGAAAACCCCGCGCCCAGACTGCGGAAATCAAACTCGAACGCGTCCTGACAACCCGTCAGGCTCATCAAGCCAATGCCGATGAGTGCCACGCGAATTGGAGGGCCGAAAAATGCCATCTGCTACAATCCTCACACGGTGGCCCCTGTTTTCGGAGCCTTCCGGGGACAGGTCTACTCTGATCCGAGGCCTTCAAGCAAGGGGACGAAGCGGACGGGGCGCAGCTCCTCGTAGTCGTAGCCGGTTTCAGTGCGGGTGACCTTGATCAGAGATTGCACCGCGTCCGACTGCCCGACGGGCAAAACCATGATGCCTCCGACCCGAAGCTCGGCCATCAACGGCCCTGGCGGGTCCTCGGCGGCGGCACTGACCAGAATGCGATCAAACGGAGCCTGCTTTGGCAACCCGCGCGATCCGTCGGCGGTGAATGCAGTGACATTGGTCAGGTCCATTGCATCGAAAACCTTGCGCGCTTCGCGGACCAGTGTGGCATGGCGGTCAACAGTATAGACGCGGCGTGCGAGGTGGCTCAGCACCGCAGCCTGATAGCCCGAGCCGGTGCCGACCTCCAAAACTTTGTCGCGCGGCTGCACGTTCAGCGCCTGGGTCATCAGCCCGACGACCGAGGGTTGACTGATTGTCTGCCCGCACGAGATCGGCAGCGGCATATCCTCGTAAGCGCGATCCGCGAACAACCCGGTCACGAAGACGCCCCGGTCGACCTTTTCCATCGCGCCCAGCGTGCGCGCATCGGTCACCCCGCGAGAGCGCAGAGTGAACAGAAAGCGCATTTTGCGTTCGGCGAGTTCTTCCGGCGTGGGGACTTTTTCGGTCATGCCAGTTGCTCCGCGACATCACTCAGCACGTCATGAGCGGTCAAGTCGCAGCGCATCGGGGTGACCGAGATGTAACCTTCCAGATTGGCCGCAACATCTGTACCCGGATCGGTCGGGACGTGTTGGGGACCGCCCTTGATCCACAGGAACTGTCGGCCGGAGGGGGCTGAGTGGGGCTCGACACCAAAGTTGGTATCATGCCGCCAGCCCTGCGCGACAACCTTACGGCCATTGACTTTGGCGGCGGAGACCGGCGGGAAATTCACGTTGTAAAACAGGCGGTAGTCACGTTCCTCGTCCCAGCGCGCCTTGTCCACCATGTCGCGGATCAGCGCAGTTCCATGCACCGATGCTGCCTCGAACGGGTTGTCCAGATTGGCGTTATCAGGACCATAGAACTGGCTGAGTGCGATGGCCGGGATGCCCTGCAGCGTCGCCTCGATCGCAGCGCCGATGGTCCCGGAATAGAGCGTGTTTTCGGCAGCATTATTGCCCCGGTTCACGCCGGACAATACCAGATCGGGGCGTTCCGGCATCACATGGTGCAGGCCGGCCAGAACGCAGTCAGCGGGCGAGCCTTCGGTGGCAAAACGGCGTGGGCCCATCTCGGAAATCATCATCGGGTGGGTGTAGCTGATGCAATGACCGACACCGGATTGCTCGAACGCCGGGGCAACGACCCAGACTTCTCCGTCAGGGCCTGCGAGGTCGGCGGCGATTGCCTCCAGCACGCTCAGGCCAGGGGCGTTGATACCGTCGTCGTTGGTTAGAAGAATGCGCATTGTCGCCCCAGATGTGACCCCTCAATAGGTCAGCAGACACGGGCGGTAAAGCGCCGTTGTGGCGTTAGTACACAAGAGCCAGCAGCCGTGTCGCTTCGGCACGGGGATCAGCCAGCGGGGCACGATCCTCGCCAGGAAAGAACCGGGCGCGGGTGGCCGTCGGCATCGGGTTCGGCGTCAGGATGTGCACCTTGGGGCCGGTTTTGTTGGCTTCGGCTTGCCAACTGCGGGCCAAGGCTATCTGCGCCGCCTTGGTTGCGCCATAGCTGGCGAAATTCGCCGCCCCGGCACGAGGGTCATCGAAGAACACGGCCTGCCCAGCAGCAGCGGCCAGCAACAGCGGCTGAACCATCGGGATCAGATTGGCGGTCGCAGTGGCGTTGATCGCGGCCGATTTTTCCCAATCACGGGCGTCGATATGGGCGGCTGGTGATAGTGGTGCTGCGTGGATCGCCGCGTGCAGCCACAGATCAGCATGTCCCCAGCGGTCATGAACGCCCCGGCACAGGTGGGCCATCGCGTCGGCATTGGTGATGTCCATCGGGGCAAGCGTCGCCTGACCGCCCGCTGCCTTGATCCGGTCGTCCAACTCTTCCAGCGCCCCGGTCGTGCGGGCGACGGCAACGACGTGGTGCGTCGGGGCGAGGGCCTCGGCGAGCGCTGCGCCAAGCCCGCGCGATGCTCCGGTGATAAGGGCGATCTGTGTCATTGGCGCGGTGTGGCCGCGATGGGCGGCGGCGTCAACCGGAACGGTGATAGCTTTGCGCCATGCGGATGAAATGATCGAGTGGTTCGGAGGGCAGCGGCGCGCTCAGCGGGCTGAGAAGGGCTCGGTTGCCCTCAAAGGTGAAGGCATCCGGGTAGAGGTCGCGCATGGTGGCGACCAGTGTCGTTTGGCAATGGACATAAATGCCGATCTGGTCGGGGCGGCGATCGGACCAGGCGACGCGGATCGTGGTGCCGGATCTGCTGACCTCGGTCAGCCACGACGGCTGGCCCCACTTCAGCGTCTCTGTGATCGGGCCGACAACCGGGGTGTCGGCAGCGGCGGACAGGATCGCGGCGCGGATGGTGTGGAAGTGGGATTGGACCGAAGCGGGCCAGGGGGCGATGGTTTTGGTGAGTGCGGTCGGAAGCGCGTTCATCTCTTGAATTTGGAACGGACGTCAGCCCGGAATCAAGCCCAAAGGGCGCCGTTGCAGAGCCTACCCTCAGACAGGCGCCCGCTCTGCACGGGTTGCCGAAAGCCCGATGGCAGCAAAGGCGACAACTAACTTAACTATGTTTGCGGAATCAAAGCTTCGCGCTTCACTCGGCAGCCCGCACCACAACCCCACGCTCGATCATATCCGCCGGTTCCACCGGATACTCGCCCGAGAAACACGCATCGCAATATTGCGGCTGCGCCGGGTCGCGGCCCTTGGCTTCGCCCACCGCGCGATACAGCCCGTCCAGCGAGATAAATCGCAGCGAGTCCACACCTAAATGGTCGCGCATCTCGTCTTCGCTCATCGTCGCCGCCAGTAGTTTTTCCCGCATCGGAGTGTCGACACCGTAGAAACAGGGCCATTGGGTCGGCGGGCTGGCGATGCGGAAATGTACCTCAGCGGCCCCCGCATCCAGGATCATTTCCTTGATCTTGCGACTTGTGGTGCCGCGCACGACGCTGTCGTCCACCAGGATCACCCGTTTGCCTTTGATCAACGCCCGGTTGACGTTCAGCTTGAGGCGGACGCCCATGTTGCGGATCTGCTCGGTCGGTTCGATGAAGGTGCGGCCCATGTACTGGTTGCGGATGATGCCCATGGCGTAGGGGATGCCGCTTTCCTGCGCGAACCCGATGGCCGCAGGTGTGCCGCTATCGGGCACCGGGCAGACGTAATCGGCGTCCACCGGAGCTTCTTTCGCCAGTTCCACGCCGATCCGACGGCGGGTTTCATAGACCGACTCCCCGCCGATCATGCTGTCGGGGCGACTGAAATAGACGTGTTCGAAAATGCAGAACCGAGGGCGTTTGGCTTCGAAGGGGCGCAAGGATGCGATGCCGTCCGCGTTGATGACGACCATCTCACCTGGTTGGATTTCGCGGACAAACTCGGCCCCGATGATGTCGAGGCCGCAGGTCTCGGAGCTCAGCGCATAACCGTCACCGATCTTCCCAAGGACCAGAGGGCGCACGCCCAGCGGATCACGCACCCCGATTAGTTTGGTGCGGGTCATCGCGACGATCGAGAACGCCCCTTCGACCCGGCGCAGCGCGTCCTTCATTCGCTCGGGGATATTACGCTGCAGAGACCGCGCCATCAGGTGGATGATGCATTCGCTGTCTGACGAGCTTTGAAAAATCGAGCCGCGGTCGATCAACTCTCGCCGCAAGGCGTCAGCATTGGTGATATTGCCGTTGTGCGCGATTGCCGCGCCGCCCATGGAAAACTCACCAAAGAACGGCTGCACATCGCGGATCTGGGTGTTGCCCTTCGACCCGGCAGTGGAATAGCGCACATGGCCGATGGACAGCGGCCCCGGCAGCGTCTCCATGAGGCTTTGCTTGGTGAAATTATCGCGTACATAGCCGAAGCGACGGGCCGACGCGAAGCCGCTGTCGGGATGATGGCTGACGATCCCGCCCGCCTCTTGCCCGCGATGCTGCAAGGCGTGCAGTCCAAGGGCTGTGAAATTTGCAGCCTCGGCCACACCGATCACGCCAAACACACCACATTCTTCATGCAGCTTGTCGTCGTCAAACGGGTGGCGCGGAAAAGCGTCGTCGAAGGAGAGGGCCTTGGGCGTGAATCGCATCTCAGCGGGTTTCCGAATCCGTTGGCAGCAGATACCCATTCACATAGGCCGGATCGATCAAAGAGTCATCATTGGATCATCAGTCTGTGGCCAAATAGCCTCAGATATTGCGTCGGGCGAGCGTTCTACGGACAATATGTCGTAGTGTGCCACGCGCAAGTCCCAACAGAGCATGCACCATCTGTAGCAAGGCGTCGCTGCGAACCTGGTGGCCTCGGGCCATGTAGAATGGTGTGTCGATCGAACCACCCTGAGTGCGTCGGATTTCGGTTTTATCGGTCATTTTCATCTCCGCGTTGGCTATGATCCGATATTGTGCCAACGCAAAATTGCCCGCTTGAAGATGGCCTTTAGAACTCCCTGAGTTTTCCACGATTTTCATCGAAGCGGTTTCAATAGGGTGATTCCGGTGCCAGTCTTTGGGAATGGCGGATGTATTTGTATTCGCAGACTGTGAGCTGGACATCGGCGGCCATGTGCTGCGCCGGGCTGGTGAAGATGTGCACATTGAACCGCAGGTGTTTGATTTGTTGGCGCTTCTTGCGGATGCAAATGGCGCGCTTGTTTCCTATGACGCCATCAATGAAGCCGTCTGGAAAGGGCGCATCGTCTCTGATGCCACGGTGTCGGCCCGTATCGGGTCGGCGCGTGCGGCCGTCGGTGATACCGGCAAGAAGCAAGCCGTAATCCAAACAGTTGCGCGCGTTGGTCTGAAAATCGTGGTGCCGGTTTCGCGCAAAGATACGACCGAGACGCACCGATCTCCCACGGTGCAAGCGCCGGATACGTCCAGGCATGTCGTCCGATATGTGACGTCCTCCGACGGGGTTCGCGTCGCCTATGGGATGAGCGGGTCGGGTCCGCCGATTGTTCGTGTTGGTCACTGGCTGACCCATGTGGATCTTGATTGGGCCAGCCCAGTCTGGCGCCCGCTTCTGGATCGCCTCGGCCGGCATCATACGGTTTACCGTTTCGATCAGCGCGGTACCGGCCTGTCAGATCGGGAGTTTCCGGGCAAAGGCATTGACGAATTCGTCGATGATCTGGCGGCAATCGCTGACGCGACGGGTGCTGACCGCGTGCCGATATTCACAGCTTCTCAAGGCGTTGCGGTCGCCTTGAAGTTCGCCGCCAGATACCCGGACCGTGTGGGGCCTATGGTGCTCTATGGCGGCTATGCTCAAGGGCGGTTCGTTCGCGGTACCGAGGCGTCGCACGACGAAGCAAGGGCGCATTTGGCGATGGTTCGCAGCGGATGGGGCCAGCGTGGGTCAGCGTTCATGGAAATGTTTTCGACGCTTTTCATTCCTGAAGCCACGCCAGAACAGAGCGAGGATTTTATCAAGCTGCAACTTGCCTCGGCCACGGCGGTCGGTGCCGTTAAACTGCGCGAAGTTATTGATACGTTTGATGTGACGGACATCTTATCCGAGGTGCGCGCGCCGGTGTTGCTGATCCACGGGCGAGGAGACCGGGTTCAGCCGGTCGAGCAAAGTCAGTTAATGGCGCGCTGTATCCCAAACGCACAGCTGATAACGACAGACAGCATCAACCACGTGCCTTTTCCGCACGATCCTGCATGGGAACTCTTGATGCGCGAAACCGAGCGGTTCTTGCTTGAGAATGCGCCGGTCGTCTGACAGCGCATCTTAACCGGTGCAGACACCCACAAGTTGTTCATAACGGCTGACGATCCAGCCTGGCGCGTCATCGGGAAGCTGCTCGTCAATTTGATCCTGGGTGTTGGCGAAGATCTGTGCCGTGCGGCTGTCGTCGATCATTGCCAGACTTTCGCCGACAACGACACGGTCATAGACGACCAGCGCGACGACAACCAGCAAGACACCGCGCGCCGCGCCGAACAGAAAGCCGAGGCCCCGGTCCAGTCCGCCGATCGCGCTGCGTTGGATCAGCGAGGAAAAAAGTGGCGTGAATATCGACATGACGACCAGAGCCATCGCGAAGACCGCCACAAAGGCCCCGATAATGCTTAACTCGCAGCTGTCGGCCAGATAATCCCCGACGACAGGCAGTTCACGCATCAGGGGTTCGGCGCGTGGCGCGAAAATGAAGCCGACGATGGCGGCGACGATCCAACCTGCAATGCTCATCACCTCGCGCACGAAGCCGCGCGAATAGGCCAGGACAGCCGAGACGATCACAAGGACCGCGACGATTGCGTCGAATAGGGTGAAACCATCCATAAGTCTGCTCCGCCTCTTTTTAGCCTGCGCCGAACATCTCACCCACGAAAGCGGGCAGATCCGGCCAGGTTTTCAACTCCACAGCCGCACCGGGGCCGGGTTTTGCCCCCGCCGCCGTTATGGCTGCGCTGAAACCAAGTTTTCCCGCTTCCTTCAAGCGGTTTTCCGTCTGACCCGCCGGGCGCAGGGCACCTGACAGGCTGATTTCCCCGAATACCACGGTTTCGCGGGGCAATGCCACATCTTCGCGCGCCGACAGCAATGCGGCGGCCACGGCAAGGTCGGCGGCAGGTTCACTGATACGCAATCCGCCCGCGACGTTGAGGTAGACATCGAGGCCAGTGAAGGGCACGCCACAGCGTGCCTCGAGCACCGCCAGGATCATCGCCAACCGCCCGCCGTCCCAGCCGACGGCGCTGCGTCGGGGCTGGGAGTGGGGTGTCGGCGCAACCAGGGCCTGGATTTCGCACAGCAGCGGGCGGGTACCTTCGATGCCCGCGAACACCACCGAACCGGGAGTGGGGTCTTCGCGGCCCGCGAGAAACAGCGCCGAGGGGTTGGCGACTTCGGCCAGCCCCATTCCGGTCATCTCGAAGACACCAATTTCATCCGCCGGGCCAAAGCGGTTTTTGACGGCACGCAATATGCGGAACTGGTGGCCCCGTTCCCCCTCAAAGTAGAGAACCGTGTCGACCATGTGCTCAACAACGCGCGGCCCGGCGATCTGGCCCTCCTTGGTGACGTGGCCGACCAGAATGACCGACATGCCGCGTTTTTTGGCGAAGGTCGTCAGCTCGTGCGCAGCGGCGCGGACCTGACTGACCGACCCCGGCGCGCTTTCGACAGTATCCAGCCACATGGTCTGGATTGAGTCGATCACCGCGACGTCGGGCCGCTCAGCTTCCAGCATCGTCAGGATGTCGCGCAGGCTGGTCTCGGTCGCGAGTTTCACCGGAGCATCAGCCAGCCCAAGGCGCTGGGCGCGCATTCGGACCTGCGCGCTGGCCTCCTCACCCGTCACATAGACCGCTTTCAGGCCCGCATTGGCCAGCGCGGCGGCGGCCTGCAATAGCAGCGTCGATTTGCCGATCCCTGGATCGCCGCCGACGAGAATAGCCGAGGCAGGGACCAACCCGCCGCCCAGCACGCGATCAAATTCTGCGATTGCTGATGTGGTTCGCGGTGGCGGCGCCTCGGTGCTGGAGAGATCTGTCAGTGCGACGGTTTTGCCACGTTTGGCCCCCAGCGACTTGGCCCCGGGGCCCGATGACAGCGGCGCCTCCTCGACAATCGAATTCCACTCGCCACAGGCATCGCAGCGCCCGGACCATTTGGAATGGGACGCACCGCAGGCAGTGCAGTTGAAAGATGTCTGGGATTTCGCCATGCGCCCTTGTTGCCTAGCCTGCCCCGAACGGCAAGCCGCGCAGTACGGCAAGCCCGAAGGCAGCGGCGAAGAGCGGCAACAAGCGCGACCAGCCTTTGTCGCTCGCCGCTGCACCGATGCCACAAAGAACCAGCGCCGCACCTAGAACCCGTAGGGCAACCGGCCAGCCGGTCGCCAGGGCCGCCATGATCGTGATCACCAGCACGACAACCGCGCCATGCGCCAGCCGCGCGTTTCCGAACCCGGTCACCGCGCGGTAGAGGCTCCACAACAGGGCGGCGAAGATGAAAGCCGCGATGGCGATGCCGGTCAGCACCGGGATCATTTTGCTTTGCGCCGATCCGTCAGATAGCTGATCGCGATGGACGTCAGAATGCAGGCGGTAAACAGCCACAAACCCCAAGCGGTCTCTACCCGGCCCACTCCGATGCCTTTGATGACCACGATATAAAGCGCAATCAGGAACACATCGGCCATCGCCAGCCGACCAAGGATATCCAGCACCGGCTTGATCCGGGGCGAGGCGAGCCGGAAATGCACCATCGAAAGCCCGATCGTCTTGGCATATGGCGCGAACAGCGCCAGCGCAGTGACCACCAGCGCGAGCGCAACGTCCGTGTCCCAGAGCGCCGCAAGGCCGGAGAGCACGCTGATCTCTTTCAGCCCGAACAGCGGCAGCACGCCTGCGCGCAGCAGCGGCGCAAACCAGGCGACTGGATACAGAACCAAAAGTGACAGATTGGCGAGGGTCAGCACGTCAATATGGCGCAGAACGCGGGCCATCAGGCGACGGAGAGGGCGCAGAAAATCATGCGTCTTTGTCCGTGGCGACCGCCATTACGTCAACAGGGGAATGATGTGACTATTCAGCAGCCAGCTTGATGACCTTGCCGCCTTTGGGACCGCGCTGGAACCCAAGTTCGGGCAGGATGTCGGTCAATTCTTCTTCCAGACGCTTGAGCTGGCTCAGTTGCACATCCTCGTCGATCTCGACCTGCTCTTTCCAGCGTTTCAACTCGCGACAGGTATTTTGCGCAAGGACGATGCGCTCTTCGAAGGTCGCGATCTCCTGCTGGCGCTCGGTCAGGAATTTGCGCGCGCGAGCGACGTTCTCGTCCGAGTAGATCTCGGCCAGTTCGGCGCTGGTGTGGCTCATCATTGCAGCCGTTTCCAGAACGTCGGGTTCCAGATGTCCAAGGTCGGGGTGGCCACGCAGAAAGTTGATCCGCTCGCGCACCGCATCGAATTCCGAAGAGATGGTGAATACGTCATTGCGATCGGCCGCGTGGGCAACGTTGTAGGCTTCGGCAATGTCACTCATGCAGACGCTGAAGTCCCGGTGTGTTTGCTCAAGTCGCTGAACCCGCATGGTTGAGGGCACGAAGAAAGCCAGCAGTGCCAACAAGACTGTGACCGAGGTTTGGATGATCGCACCGCCGTTCGGGATCCGTAGATCGCCAAACGTCAGCGACATCTTGAGCCAGGGCAATAAACCAACGGTTGAAGCGATTGTTGCCAGAACGGAAACAACTGCTACCGCGACGAATGTTACCAGTGCAGCCCCTTGAATTGATGTGACAATTCCGGAGGTGCTGGCGCGATATCGCATGTAATTTTCTCTCTGAGGTCGCGAACCGGGACAAGGGACTCGCAGGCGGTAAAATTGGCGTAGGGTCATCTTCCCCCCAGAGACCCCGTCCTGTCAAAAAAGCCTTGTGCTTGACACGTAAGGTTTTTCCCGCGCGAATCGCGATTATTGACCATTATCCACGTAATATCAGCGGGTTGTCGCCGAGGTAGAAATGTACAATTTTTTTCAGCGCAGGGTCGCAATTGGCCCTTCAGCGCGGCCTGTGACGAATTGTTCGACATATGCGTCGCCCGAATCGTCCAGATCGCCGACCGGCCCGGCCCATTTGATCACCCCGTCGTGCAGCATCGCAACCCGGTCTGCGATAGCGCGCACCGACGACATATCGTGCGTGATCGTCACCGCGGTCGCGCCCATTTCGGTCACGATCTCGCGGATCAGATCATTGATGACGCCCGCCATGATCGGGTCGAGTCCGGTGGTAGGTTCGTCGAAGAAGATAATCTCGGGCTCGGCGGCGATGGCACGGGCGAGGCTGACGCGTTTTTGCATGCCGCCGGATAATTCGGCGGGGTAGAGGTCAGCGACTTTCTCGCCCAATCCGACCCGGCGCAGCTTTTCGATGGCGATGGCGCGCGCCTCGTCTTTAGGCCGCTTCAGCGCCCCGCGAGTCAGGCGGAAGGCGACGTTCTGCCAGACGCTCAGGCTGTCAAATAATGCGCCGCCCTGAAACAGCATCCCAAAGCGCGACAGGAATGCCTCGCGGTCGCCCTTGGTGGCATCGGCGCCGTCGACAAAAATCGTGCCGCTATCAGGCTTCACGAGGCCGAGTATACACTTCAGCAATACCGATTTGCCGGTGCCCGACCCGCCGATGACAACGACGCTTTCGCCCTTGGCGACGTGGAGGTCGACGCCGCGAAGAACTTGGTTCGATCCAAAGGATTTATGCAGATGGCTCAGGGTAATCATGCCGAGAAAAAAACCTCGGTCAGTGCGTAATTCGCGGCCAGTATCAAAACGCTTGCGGCCACAACTGCGGATTTGGTGGCTTGGCCCACCCCCTGCGCCCCGCGGCCCGAGCGCATACCGAAATAGCAACCCATGAGCGCTGCGATGAAACCGAAAGCCGCGCCCTTTGTGAGGCTGCTAACGATGTCGGTCTGTTCAAGAAAATCGACGGTGTTGGTCAGATAGGCGGCGGCGTTGAAGCCCAGCCGCCCGGTGCCGACCAGATAGCCGCCGAAAATGCCGATGGTGTCGCCCACCGCCACCAGTAGCGGGACCACCAGTGTGGCGGCCAGCACCCGTGGCAAGGTCAGGTAACGCATCGGGTCGGTCGAGAGTGTGACCAACGCGTCGATCTGCTCGGTGACCTTCATCGTCGCAATTTCGGCGGCGATGCTGGACGTCACGCGCGCCGCGATCATCAGGCCCACAAGGACCGGGCCAAGTTCTCGGACCATACCAATGGCAACGATTTGCGGAACGACAGCCTCGGCCGAGAACCGGGCGCTTCCGGCGAAGATTTGCAACGCCAGCGCCCCGCCGGTGAACAGGGTGGTCAGTCCGACGACAGGAAGGCTGAAGTAGCCGATGGTCATCAGGGCGGACAGAAATTCGCGCCAGTAGAACGGCGGGCGAAACAGGTTCAGCAGAGTTGTCGCTGCGAATATCGTCACGCGACCGATGGCGGCGATCAGACCGAAGGTCGAGCGACCGACCGAAGCGACCGGCGACAGGACTTTCATGCTGCACCCTCCAGATAGTCCCGCTTGTACCGAGCGCCCAGCGATGTCAGGATTTCATAGCCGATGGTGCCACCGGCCTCGGCCAGATCGTCAATGGTCTGATCCGGTCCAAGGATGTCCAGCACTTCGGGCGCACTGGGCAAGTGGGTCACGTCCACCCCGATCAGGTCCATTGATACCCGACCGGCAATCGCGCAGGGGCGGCCTTGGTGAAAAAGCAACCCGCCGTTTCCAATCGCGCGAAGCAGCCCATCCGCATACCCACCCGAAACTGTGGCGATGCGCGCCGCATGGGGCGCAGTCCAGCTGCCGCCGTAGCCGACCGTCTCGCCCGGATGTAGGGTGCGGATCTGGATCACCGGTAGCGACAGCGATACGACCGGTTGTGCGGCATCGAAAGGAAGCCCGCCATAAAGACCCACACCGGGGCGTGTAAGGTCGAAATGATAAGCTGGGCCCAGAAGAATGCCTCCGGTCGCCGCCAGCGAGCGCGGCGCGTCAATCCCGTCTGTCATAGCGCGAAAGGTTTTCAGTTGAGCGGCATTCATCTCATGGTCCGGCTCGTCCGCGCAGGCAAGATGGCTCATGACCAAGGCCGGGTTCTGCGGCAGGATAATGCTGCGCGCCGCGTCCCATTCCGCTGGCTCAAGCCCCAGTCGGTTCATGCCGGTGTCAAGCTGGATGCCGAAACGATACCCCTGCAACGCCTCGAAATGACGGGTCATCTGCTCGATGGAATTTAGCAACGGCGTCAGCTTCAGATCGCGTATCGCCGCGGTATCGCCCGCCATGTGGCCAGAAAAGACAAAGATATCCGGTATCGGGCCAAGGGCAGTCCGCACCAGCGCCCCTTCTTCAGCGGTGGCAACAAAAAAACTCTGCGCTCCGGCACGCGCGAGCGTGGTTGCCATTTCGGCAGCCCCCAGACCGTATCCATCGGCTTTCACGACCGCTGCGGTCTGCGCAGACGTCGCTGAATCCAGTGACCGCCAGTTGGCGGCCACGGCGTTGAGGTCGATAGTGAGCGTTCCGGTAGCCATGGCCATCGGTTGTGACAGGCAGGCGGGCGGCGTCAAGCAAAACGCGCGTTGCGTACCTTGGGCGGCTGAAATGGTGCCACAGGCCTGCTTGCGGCGAGGCCTTTAAGGAAAACGGCTTTGCGCTGACCGCACCAGTGCAAAGCCGGGCCGAGTCGCTACGGCGGCACGGACAGCCTGCGCGTCCGTGCAGGATCTTGCGCCGCCATGACCAGATCCCGAATCGCGCAGGCCGATCTTGGTCAGGATGATCAGGTTTCGGTCGGATAAGGAGCGCCGTCTGACAGGTTGGCGAAACCCTCGTCATGATACCCCAGAGTGCCAACGTCACGGGCCAGTTGGCTACCGATGGCGTCGCCCCTCGCCGCCTGCGCGCTTATGGCAGCGAAGTCATAGCGTGGGTGCCAGCCGAGCGTTTCAACGGCGGCGCTGCTGTCATAAACCCGCGAAACATCGGCAGGCAGGGTCCAGCCGAGGAGCGACCAAAGGGCGGCAGTCCCCGGGACGCGCGCCTCGACCACCGAGGCCGGATCGTTCCGCAGGGCGGCGGCATCTTCGGGGCGAAACGGTGTTGGCGCGCTGAGAATGAAACGGCCAAAGCACAGTCGCGGTGCGGCGGCCAGTGCGTCAATATGCGCTTGGGCTGCGTCTTCCAGATCCAACCTCCGATGCAGAAATTCATTCGCCTTCAGGTTGGCGTCGCTGAAGGCAGCGCGGGCATCCGCACTGTCATCGGGTTCAGGGAAAAAGCGGGCGCAACGCAGAATGACGACGGGCAAGCGGTCGCGGTGAGCGGCGAGGTCGCAGAGCGCTTCGGCCCCGGATTTGGTCGCGCCATAGATGTTTTTCGGGCGATCAGTGACGGCCTCGGTGATCCAGGCGGCAGGATCGTCCGGACCTGGCGTAAGCGAGCGGCCAAAAGCGCTGGTGGTCGAGGTGAAGACGAATGCGGCGACGTTGGCGTTCTTGGCGGCCGTGAGCAGGTTTAGGGTGCCGGTGATGTTGGTATCGACAAAATCCTGACGGTTGTGGGTGGCGACGTGGGGTTTGTGCAGCGTGGCGGTGTGGATCACGCCGGTGATGCCGCTCATGGCTTGGGCGACGGTGTCGGGATTGGTGATCGAGCCGACGATATTGGTGGTGTCGGCTGGGCGGGTGTCGATGCCGACGGCGGGGCGGCCTGCGCGGCGCAGCAGGGTGACGATGGCCTGGCCCAAGTGGCCGGAGGAGCCGGTTATGAGAAGGGTCATGTCAGCTGTGCCAGATCTTTATATCTTACTCGGTGATTTGAAGCGAACTATGATGACACACGCCATCTTTCCCGAAAGCAAGCACGAAGGGCGCCGAGCAAGCGCCTGTCTGTGTCCCGGGCAGGCACTCCGGCATCGCCTCGTAACCCAAAGAGGTCGGACTTATCGCTTCACAAAAAATTGCCACCAATCACCGTTTCTGCGCCTGCCCTCACACAGGCATTCACCCGGCTTGCGTATCAAACACCAATGTCCATTTCCTGCCCAATGAGTCGAATAGCTCACTACCGTTCTGGCAATCTTCGCCGCCTTTAAAACTCATCATCCGGCTGCGCCTGCCACGACCGCGCCAGATCGCTGAACCGGGTAAACCGACCCTCGAACGCCAGCTCGATATTTCCGATCGGACCGTGCCGTTGCTTGCCGATCAGGACCTCGGCCTTGCCGTGCAGGCGCTCCATCCGCGCCTGCCAGTCGGCCATCTTGTCGAGTTGCTCATCGCCCGGTTTCTCACGTTCCGCATAATATTCTTCGCGGAACACGAACATCACGACGTCGGCGTCCTGCTCGATCGAGCCTGACTCACGCAGGTCTGAAAGCTGGGGACGTTTGTCTTCTCTCGATTCGACCTGGCGGCTAAGTTGGGACAAAGCCACCACTGGGATGTCGAGTTCTTTCGCTATTGCTTTCAGGCCCTGCGTGATCTCGGAAACTTCGTTAACGCGGCTGTCTTTGGCGGTCGCCGGGCGAACGAGTTGAAGATAGTCGACGAACAGAGCGTCCAGCCCGTGTTCGCGTTTCAGCCGCCGCGCCCGGGCCGCCAGTTGGCTGATCGGCAGCGCGGGGGTGTCGTCGATATAAAGCGGGCAGGCTTCCAGCGTTTTGGCAGCCTCGACGAAGCGACGGAATTCACCTTCGGTCATGTCACCCCGGCGGATCTGCTCAGACGGCACTTCGCTTGCCTCGGACAGGATACGGGCTGCTAGCTGTTCGGCGCTCATCTCAAGACTGAAGAATCCCACGACGCCGCCATCCACGGCGCCTTCGCTTCCGTCCTGCTTCAGCCCGCGTTTATACGCCTTGGCGATGTTGAATGCGACGTTGGTGGCAAGCGAGGTCTTCCCCATTGAGGGTCGCCCGGCCAGGATCAGCAAGTCAGACCGGTGCAACCCGCCCAGCTTCTTGTCCAGATCCGTTAACCCGGTGGACACGCCCGCCAATCCACCGTCACGCTGATAGGCGGCATTTGCGTTGTTCACAGCGTCGGTGACCGCCTTCAGGAACGACTGGAATCCCTGGGAGGCCTGTCCGGCCTCGCCCAGTTTGTAGAGCGCCTGTTCAGCCTCGACGATCTGCTCTTTCGGCTCACTATCGACATTCACTGATCCAGCCTTGGCAGATATATCGCGCCCAAGCCCGATCAGCTCGCGCCGGATCGCCAGATCATAGATCATCTGCGCGTAGTCTTTGGCCGCAAAACTGCTTATCGCGGCCCCAGCCAGACGGGCGAGGTACTTCGCGCCACCAAGCTCCTTCAGCCCTTCGTCATCCTCCAGAAACGCCTTCAGCGTTACCGGGCTAGCAAGTGCGTTCTTGGAAATCCGACTGGCCGCAACTTCCCAGATCCGGGCGTGAACCGGTTCATAGAAATGCGCTCCCTCAATGATCGCAGCAATACGATCATAGATGTCGTTGTTGGTCAGTATCGCGCCCAGCAACTGCTGCTCGGCCTCGACGTTGTGGGGCAGGGACTCCGGCGTCCCTGCCCCTGCCTGTTCCGCCCCTGCATCACGTATTTTCGCGATTTCGTTCATGATTTTCCCGCGCTGTCCCTGACCGGGCTGTTACGTGACCCAGGATGGGAAGAGCAAAATGTATGTTTCTGTGGATAGCCCTGTGAGTAGGTCGCTATCGGGCAAACCCATAGCATATCTGGGGGCCGGACGCGAGAGGGATACCACACCTGCCAAGTGGTAACGTCAATGAAGTGCAATAAGTCTTAGCCGCACATGCAGAAATTCTGCATGTCGTGGCGGAATGTTTCAGAAGGTTTCAGCCGCGGCGCTAGGTCTTGGCGTGGGCCGCTTGCCAGGCGCGCGGGTCTGCCAGGAACGAATCGACGGCGTCCAGCGTCTTGGTGTCGAAGTCGGCCCGCGTCCGCGCCACGGCCATCACGTCGTGCCAGGTACACAGGTGGTGCAGGGTCACGCCTGCGTCGCCCAACGTCTTGGTGATCTCGGGGAAAATGCCGTAGCTGAAAATGACCGAGGTGTGGGCGCAGGTCGCGCCGGTGTCGCGGATTGCCTCAACAAAGCTCAGCTTCGATCCGCCGTCGGTGGTCAGGTCCTCGACCAGCAGAACGCGGTCGGTTTCGGCCATATCACCTTCGATCCGCGCGTCTTTGCCATAACCCTTCGGCTTCTTCCTGACATATGTCATCGGCAGGGCCAGCCGCTCGGCGATCAGGGCGGCGAAGGGAATGCCCGCCGTCTCACCACCTGCGACGTTGGTGAACGCCTCGGCCCCGGCATCGCGCAGCACCGTGGCGGCCATGAAATCCATCAAAAGCGAGCGGATGCGCGGGTAAGAGATCAGCTTGCGGCAGTCGATGTAGGTTGGCGACGGCAGACCAGAGGCGAGAATATAGGGATCCTCGGGGCGGAAATGCACCGCTTTGATGTCCAGCAGCATCGCAGCCGACAGGCGGGCGATTTCGGCACGGTCGGGGAAGGTCGCGGGGATCATGGGGTGACACTCCAATGAACGGGAAAGCCGGGATCGAAAATGGTGATTGGTCCGGCGTCGGACGGGACGCGGCGAGGCAGGTCGACAGGGGCGCCTTTGGTGAAGGTCAGCGTGGCCTCGCTTGGCGGCACGCCATAGAACCCCGCACCGTGCAGCGAGGTGAAGCTTTCCAGTTGATCCAGCGCTCCCGCGGCCTCAAACACTTCGGCCAGCAGCGGCATGGTGACGGGCGCAGTGTAGCAACCGGCACAACCGCAAGCGGCTTCTTTCAGCGCATCCACATGCGGCGCGCTGTCGGTGCCTAGGAAAAAAGTCGGATTGCCGGATGTCGCGGCCTCGAGCAGGTCCAGCCGATGCGTTTCTCGCTTGGCGACAGGCAGGCAGTAGTAGTGCGGCCGAATGCCCCCGGCCAGGATGTGGTTGCGATTGATGATCAGGTGATGCGTTGTGATGGTCGCGGCCAGATCGTCGCCTCCAGCCTTGGCATAGGCCACGCCGTCCGAGGTTGTGATATGCTCCATGACGACGCGCAGTCCCGGAGTCGCGCGGCGCAGCGGATCAAGTACTCGGTCAATGAACACCGCCTCACGGTCGAAGATGTCGACGTCGGGGTCAGTGACCTCACCGTGCACACAAAGCGGCAGTCCGATGTCGGCCATCCGCTCCAGTACGGCGCGCACCCGGTCGAAATCTCGCACACCAGAGTCAGAATTCGTGGTTGCCCCGGCGGGGTAGAGTTTGACAGCTGCAATCAGCCCATCGGCGGCAGCGGCTGCCACATCTTCTGGATCCGTGCCCTCGGTCAGATAAAGGGTCATTTGCGGCGCGAAGTCTGCATCTGCTGGCAGAGCCGCCATGATCCGGTCGCGATAGGCGCGTGCATCGGCAGCGGAGACAACGGGCGGAATTAGGTTGGGCATGATGAGCGCGCGCCCAAAATACGCCGCACTGTCGGGAAGAACGGCGTTTAGAACCGCACCATCGCGCAGGTGAAGATGCCAATCATCAGGGCGGCGTATCGTCAGTTTGCTGGTCATGATGTGCGACTAGCTTATTGGCGGTGCATACGCCAGTCGAAGCAGATTGCCTCAGCCGCCATTGACCTGCTTCAGCGCCTCGGAGAAATGCGGCGACTGCATTCGGCTCAGCACACTCTTACACAACACTTCCGTGCGCTGCGCTGAATACCCTCGCAAAGTTGCGCGCAGAAGATTGCGCAACCACCCTTCGTGATCACGCCGAAGGCGCAGGATGTCGTACAGAAAAGCCATATCCAGCGCGCCGTCACCCGCCGCAAGAAGCGCCGCCTCGGTGATGCCCATCTCGTCGGCGAACTCAGCCGTACGCTGACCGAAATGGCGCATCGGGACCAGACTGGTGGCTGGCCCATGAAACAACGCGGCATGCATGGCATCCGGATAGTAACGCGGATCAAAAAGGACATGGCAGGATGCCGCTGCATCAATCATATCGGGGGCATAGCCGAAGCGGTCGGAAAAGCCGATGCGCCGGTAGTCACGGAACCGCTCGTCCCAACCTGCGATTGACGGATCCAGCGTCGCCTGAGGAGCGACCAGCAGCACCGAAGCGCCGGGTGCTGCGACTGAGAAGGCCGCAGCCGCATAGCCGCCCATTCCCGCACCGCAGAAGACAACCCTGTCGAAGTCGTCAAAAAAATCATCATCGACCAGTTTGTCGAAATACTCGAACACATTTGGCGAGCGCCACCATGTGTTGCTCGTTGTCAGCACCGTCAGGCTCGACCAGTTACGCTGGGCTGCTACGGACATGCCAAGCGGGGTCCTGTCCGCCCTTTGGCGTACAGAGTCGGTCGTCTCGAACGTAATGATCAGAACCGGGCCCTTTTCGATGAAAGCAGCGGAATGTCTGGAGTCCAGCGCGTCGAATCTGCCCAACGGCTTGGCATAGGTTTCCAGCGCGGTCAGCCAGCGGCCGTCTGTGAGATTTCCGTTCAGCGCTGGTAGGTCGTCATCCATTTTCCAGGTCCATTGTAGCGTTGCCACGGCATGTGACGTCGCCCGATTCCACTTAATAACGAGCGTTCATTTATACGTCGATGCGTCACCAATATCGACTGTGATGCGTCAATCGATCATTTTGGCGGTTCTTCGCCAGTGCAAAATACACGCCTAAGTTGAATGGGTTAGATAATTGGCGACAATATGGAGAATGATACAAAGGAACGCGCCAGCCGTTGCCAATCAGGCGACAATACGCAGGCTGGATTCAATACATTTGCGGGACCAAAAAAACTTTGAAAAAGGTTTTCGGGTCGAAACAATGCCAATGGTTTTTCCTGTATTGTTGACTGCCGTTTGGATTGGCCTTGCTTTGGGGCAGTTCATTTGCAGTGACCAATTGCAGCCTTTCGGGGTAGTGCCCTGAATTGACCGACTTTTTAAACCTGATCATGTGCCACGACAAAAAAGCCGGGTGCGCCTGGGACAAAGGCGCACCCGGCAGGGTGGCATTTCAACCGGGGACAGCGGCTGAAACGCAGGGTAAATCGTTCAAGCGACGCGTGCAGTATCACGCAGGTCGAGGGTAAATCTGGTCAGGCCGCTTTGCCCTTTGGCGAAGGCCAGGGAAAAAATCAGTCGCTTTTGTTGTATCATGGCAGTCGCTCTTTCAATCGGCATCTGTCGTTTGTGCTGGGTCCAGGTCAGGCGCTCCCTTGGGGAGGGGTGTGTGCAGTGCCTGACCTGGTCCTCAGCCACCTCCTTGCATCGCGGGAACGGCAAGGTCGGTGTGTGCAGGGGCAGCATTCGCGACGGTAACGGCAGCCGTAGCGCCAATCGCGAAAGCGGCGAGAAAAGTCAGGCGGGCAGTGATAGTCATGGCGATGTGTCCCTTGGCGTCTGTGTTGCAAGTGGGTCGTTGAAAAAACGCAGAGGGTTCAGAATTAGTTTCGGAGTTCCGATTTCTGTCGGCCTGCGTTCTGGTAATATATTGATTCAAATTCAGAAAATATCTCAGGAACTTCCGGGATTTTTGATTCAGGCCGGCAACGTTCGCGCCCCATGCCACCAGGTTCCGTGCTCGATATGCGCGAAGCTATGGCATCAGCCCGTATGATTTGGCAGGCTGGGCCGTGCGATGAGACTCCAGCAAAGGATGCCCTACCATGTCCGCGACGTCCAAACCTGTCGAAAGCATCACAATCGTTGGCGGAGGCACGGCAGGATGGCTTGCTGCCAACCTGTTGAGCAACTATTTAGGCACGGGCGACGACGACGGGACCAACTGCCGCATCACCCTGATCGAAAGCCCCAACATCGCCACCGTTGGCGTCGGCGAGGCGACCGTGCCCGCGATGCCCCGGATGCTGCGCCAAACCGGAATATCAGAGCGCGAATTCTTCAAAGCCACCAACGCCTCGTTCAAACTAGGGGTGCGCTTTGCCAACTGGAACCACGATGCGGCCGGCAAGCCCATCGACTATATCAACCCGTTCATCGGCAGCCGCGACATCGACGGCATCCCGCTGGAACACTACTTTCATACCTTCGGAGCCGGAGGGATGAACTATGTCCAGGCCATCTCGGCGACGCACCAGTTAGGAGAGCTTTGCAAAGGCCCCCGCGCGCTGGGAAAGAAGGAATTCGAGAAAGGCAGCACGCCCTATGCCTATCATCTGGATGCCGGGAAGTTCGCCGGGATGCTGCAAGAAGTCTGCGTCAAACGCGGTGTTAATCATGTGCGCGATGACGTGGTCGATGTCGAACTGGACGAAAAAGGTTTCGTCGCGGCGCTGCAATTGAAAGAGGGCGGTCGGCACCCGGTCCAGCTGGTGATCGACTGTACGGGTTTCCGCGGGCTGATTATCAATCAGGCGCTGAAGGAACCGTTTGTCGACTATCAGAAGTATCTGGCCAACGATCGGGCCATGGCGGTGCAGATCCCCCACCCGAACAAAGAGAAACTCCTACCGCTGACCTGCTCGACAGCACTCGGAGCGGGCTGGGTGTGGCGGGTCCCGCTGTGGAACCGGATCGGCACCGGCTATGTCTTTTCCAGCGCCCATCGCACCGACGAACAGGCGCGCGACGAATTGATGGCCCACCTGGGCGACGGCGCGAAGGGGTTGGAGCCGCGCGTAATTCCGATGCGGATTGGGCGAACGCGCAATTCCTGGGTCAAGAACTGCGTTGCCATCGGTCTGTCAGCAGGCTTCATCGAGCCGCTGGAATCGACCGCCATTCACATGACGGAAATGGCAATTCGGTGGCTACTCACTTACTTCCCCGATCAGGAATTTTCCGCCCCGAAGCGCGACCGCTACAACAAGCTGGCCAACAACCTCTATGACGAGGTGCGCGATTTTATTTGCATCCACTACGCCTTGGGTAATCGCACCGATGACCAATACTGGATCGACGCGCGCGAGAGCTTGGAGGTGCCGGATTCGCTGGCCGAAAATCTGGAGTTGTGGAAATATAATCTTCCGGCGGTCGATGATGTCGGTCAATTCAACCTGTTCTCGCCCGGCACCTATCGCGCCGTGCTGTTTGGCAAAAAGGTCTACGAAAACGGCTATGGAGGTGGGCGTATAAGCGGCGGCATCGCCTTGGACGCGGACAAATGGGACGCCTATCTTGCGGGTCTGCGCAAGGCTGTTGGCGCGATAACCCGCGATATGGCCGATCACCGCACCCTTCTGGCCGAACTGCGCGGTGAGCTAAAAGCCGCCCCGGCTCAGCCCTGGGCGCTGACCGGTGGCAAGGGCCCGACGGTTCAGGTGCCCGGAGCCGCGAAAATGCCGCGCTTCAAAGTGCCTGATTTCGTGGTTGGGGACGCGGATAACGCCATCCTCTGAGGAGAGGCGTCAAAGCTCGCCTCCGTCAACGCACGCATCGGAAACGCGGGGCGGTGCACCACAATCGAGGGGTCCGCACGTCGTCTTGCGACCGACTTCTGCAATGCATGCAAAAAGCCGCGCCGCGCCTCGGACGAATTATTCAGCAAGTTGCGGTCATGGCGCAAAAAATTCACGCACAACGTATCGGTTTGCAAAAACTTCGGCGACGCTTCGAAGGTGCGCAGCAGATAGTCGACATCCTCGCCCTGTATGAAACCAGTATCAAACTGGCCGACCCGATCTACGAAGCTGCGCCGGAACAACGCCGCGCCAAGATGAGGACCGCTGAATTCCACCTGCCTGGCGGTACGCGTCGGCTGACCCGAGACATAATCCAGAGCATCAACCATGCGAATGCGCCCAAAAGTGAAGTCCAGCGCCGGGTCATCCGCGAACAAGGGCACGTCCGCGGCAATGCGCCCCAGACACATCACATCATCGCTGTCTAAGAACGTAACCAGTTCGCAATCGTCTGGCAGGGCCGCAAGACCAGCATTTCGGGCTGCAGCTGCGCCCTGATGAGGCTGACGGATCAGCGTAAGGCGCGGCTCGTCCACAGCCATCTGAGCCAATAGCCCACCGGTGCCGTCGCGCGAGCCGTCATCGACAACAATCACCGCTCCGTCCCGATCTCCCAGCTGGCGCAGGACCGATCCGATGGCATTGGCCACGAAGTCGGCTTGCTCGAAACACGGTATGATTGCGCAGAGTTTCATTTCAGAAGAATCGTTCTGGCCCAAAGCTTGGCTTGGAATCAGGTCGTTCGTGCGTGGGCTCCATGTCATATGTCATAAGCTGGCCGCGTCAACTGCCGTGCAGCCCAATCGCACCTTCGCAGTGATCTGAAACGTTGACAGAATCACGGCAGCGGCACCAAAGCTGGGCGGACCGCTAGCAGGCATCAGGCATCAGACCAAAATGAACCGAAACCGAAATCTGCATGCCCTGTTCCGCCCTGCATCCATTGCATTCATCGGCGGTTCGAACCTGCGTGCTGCCCTGCGATATCACCGCGAGCAGGGGTTTGCAGGGAAGACCTTCGTCATCAGCCCGAAATACGAGCAGATCGAAGGGTTCGCCTGCACCGCTACACTCGCTGAATTGCCGAGCGCACCCGATCTGGCATTCGTCGGTGTCGCCCGTCGTGCGGCGGTCGAAGTCGTCACCGAGCTGCGTGATCTGGGCTGTAAGTCGGTCATCTGCAATGCCGCCGGTTTTCTTGAGACCGGAGACGACGAATTGCAGGGGGCTTTGAGTGCGGCGGCGGGCAACATGGCCCTGCTGGGACCGAACTCGATCGGTCTGGTTAACTTCCTCGACCCGATGGCCGCTGTTATGGACCATTTTGGCTGTGCACATCCCGCGTCAGGCGTCGCTATCGTCAGTCAGGGTGGCGGGTTCCTCTGCGATTGTGTCTTTGCGGACCGGGGTTTGCCGGTCACTCATTTAGTCGGCTGCGGCAATCAGGCGGGGGTGTCGGTGGCAGAGGCGACTGAATTCCTGCTGGATGACCCACGAGTCACCGCCGTTGGCCTCAGCTTCGAGGGCACCGAAGATGTCGATGGGTTGCGCTGTGCTGCCGCACGCGCCGCCACTCTGGGCAAGCCGATTGTGGCGCTGAAATTCGGGCGCTCGGAGGTGGGGGCGCGTGCGGCGGCCAGCCACACCGCCTCAATGACCGGGGCCGGGGCGGCGTGGGACGCCCTGTTTGATCGTTTGGGGATCATCGCGACGGCGACCATGTCGGAATTTCTGGAGACACTGAAGCTGGTCGATTCCGGGCACATTCCGAACGGTAGGCGTGCGCTGGTCACCGCCGCGTCTGGCGTCATGGGCATAATGCTCGCCGATCATCTGAGCGCGGCAGGGTTCGAACTGCCCCAGCCCCCGGACGAAATCTCAACCCGTATGCGCCCGCTGTTGCCCGACATCGCCACCCCCGCGAACCCGATGGACGTGACAATGGCAGCGTGGAACGACACCGAACGGCAGGTGGCGTTTCAATCAGTGCTGCTGGAAACTGGATATGATCTGGCGATCTTGGTGCAGAATTATCCGCCGGAAGGGGCCTGGGACGTAAGCGAGTATGCTGCGCAACTTGTCGCCTTGGCCGACGCCGCGACGGGCCGCGACATGGCGTTGATCCAGCTCGCTCCGCTGATCGACTGCCTGCCAGATGCCGCACGCGAACAGACGCGCGCGGCGGGCATGGTTCCGATGCAAGGTCTGGCAGAGTGCATCGCCGCGCTTGGTCATGTCGTTCGCTGGCAGGAGAGGCTTGAGGCCATCCGCGCCGATGGGTCGGAAACACTTAATGTGCCACGTGCGCGGGTTCACACTTTGCGCGCGTTGAACGAAGCGGAAGCCAAAGCAAGGTTGGCGGCCGCCGGGATACCGGTTCCCAAGGGACGCGCATGTGATCCAGTTGAGGCGGCAGATATCGCGGGCGCGCTTGGCTTCCCCGTTGCCGTGAAGGCACTCGACGCAACCCTGTTGCACAAAAGCGAAGTGGGAGGGGTTGCGCTTGGACTTAACAACCGGACCGAAGTGGCCGAGGCCGTCGCGCGGATGCAGGATTCGCTGCGGACAGACCGGGTTCTGATCGAACATATGGCCCCCGCATCAGTCGCTGAAGTGATGGCCAGCGTCACCACCGACCTGGCAGTGGGCCGGGTGATGGTGATCGCGGGCGGAGGGGTGCAGGCCGAGCTTTGGTCGGATCAACGGCTCATCGCCGCCCCATTCACGCGCCAGCAAATCGAGACAGCGCTGGCCTCACTGAAAACCAGCACTCTGATCGCTGGCTATCGCGGTCAACCGGCAGGGGACGCTACCTCGCTGGTGGATGCGCTTGTCGCAATTGCGGAACTGGCCGAGTCCAGCGGGGCTGAGATCGAAGTCAATCCGTTCCTGATCCACACGCAGGGCGTGACAGCGGTGGATGCGGTCATGCAGCTGCCATAGCGGGGATAAATTCGGCGCAACGACAATGCGCTTCGGTCGGAGGTGCGGCTTGATGTGCCGATTTCGGTTGCGCCATCGGGTCGTTCTGAGGCTTCTATCGCTCCAGCATCGGACGGAGAGATCATGCGCGCACAACCCCAAGCGTCTCATTGGATCGGCGGCCCTGTCGAGGATACCGCCGGACCGGCCATCGACAGCATCTATCCCGCCACAGGCGAAGTTATCGCCCGCGTTCATGGCGCAACGGATGCGGTGATCGAACAGGCGGTTGCAGCGGCCCGCGCGGCGCAACCGGTCTGGGCGGCGATGTCCGGGGCAGAACGTGGCGCGGTCTTGCAACGTGCCGCCGCGATCCTGACCAAACGGAATCGCGATTTGAGCGAGCTGGAAACCCTCGACACCGGCAAGGCCCTACAGGAAACGCTGGTCGCCGACGCCGCCAGCGGGGCCGAGGCGATGGCCTATTTCGGCGCGCTGGCCTTCGACCTGACAGGCGAGGCAATGGATTTCGGCAGCCCCGCAGGCGGTAGTTTCGCCTACATCCGGCGAGAGCCGCTGGGCATCTGTGTCGGCATCGGGGCGTGGAACTATCCGATTCAGATCGCTTGCTGGAAAGCCGCCCCGGCGCTGGCCGCTGGCAATGCGATGATCTTCAAACCCAGCGAGACGACTCCGCTGAGCGCGCTGCAACTGGCCAGGATTCTGAGCGAGGCGGGTCTGCCTGACGGGATTTTCAACGTGGTGCAAGGTGCTGGCGACGTGGGCGCGGTGTTGTCCGGGCATCCGGGGATCGACAAGGTGTCGCTGACCGGCTCGACCGGCAGCGGGGCAAAGGCGATGGGCTCGGCGGCGGCGAATGTGACGCCGGTGACTCTGGAACTGGGCGGGAAATCACCGCTGATCGTGTTTGACGATGCCGATCTCGATGCGGCGGTTGGTGGCGCGATGCTGGGGAATTTCTATTCCACGGGGCAGATCTGTTCGAACGGCACGCGGGTTTTCGTGCAGCGCGTCGCGTTGGACGATTTCCTGGAACGGTTGCACGCGCGGACCGGCAACATCGTGCTGGGCGACCCGCTGGACGAGGCCACGCATCTGGGTCCGCTGGTGTCCCGCGCTCAATATGACCGGGTGCTAGGCTTTATCGACGCCGGCAAGGCGGAGGGCGCACGGCTGGTCGCAGGTGGCGGGGCGGAGAGCGTTGCCGCCATGCCCGACGGCCTGTTCGTGCAACCCACTGTATTCGCAGACGTCACCGACGATATGGTCATCGCCCGAGAGGAAATTTTTGGCCCCGTCATGTCCGTCCTTACCTTCGATGAAGAGGCCGAGGTCATTACCCGCGCCAACGACACCGAAACCGGCCTCGCAGCCGGGGTCTTCACCCGCGATATTCAGCGCGCCCATCGGGTTATCGCGGCGCTGGACGCCGGGACCTGTTGGATCAACACCTACAACCTGACCCCCGCTGGCATGCCCTTTGGTGGCGTCAAACGCTCGGGCTTCGGGCGCGAAAACGCGCGCGCGGCGTTTGACAGCGTGACCCGGATCAAGTCGGTATACGTCGAAATGGGCGGGGTCGACTCGCCGTATTGAGGGGGCCGCGATGGATTTCGCCCGCACCGACGAACAGCAGATGTTGTGGGATACCGCCCGCACCTTCATGGAGCGGGAGTTGCTGCCCCACGAAGACGCGGTCGAGGCCGCCGACGACCTGCCGCGAGAGCTGGAGCTGGAGTTGCGTCAGAAGGCGGTCGACGTCGGTCTGCACGCCTGCAACATGCCCGAAAGCGCGGGCGGTCCTGGCCTCGGCGCGGTCGAGGTCACGCTGATCGAACAGGCGCTGGGCCATGCGAGCCTCGCGCTCGCCGAATGTGTCCGCCGCCCCTGCAACCTGCTGGCGGCGTGCGAGGGCGAACAAGTCGCCCATTTCCTCGAACCCGCAATGTCCGGCGAGAAACGCGACTGCGTGGCGATGACCGAACCTGACGCGGGCAGCGACCTGAAGGGGATGAAAACGCGGGCGGTGCGCGATGGCTCGGACTGGCTGATCTCGGGCACCAAGCATTTCATCTCTAACGCCGACCGCAGCGAATTCGTGGTGCTGTTCGCCGCCACCGGCGAAGACGACACGCCGCGCGGCAAACGCAAGCGGATCAGTTGTTTTCTGGTCGATCTGGACTTGCCGCGGGTCGAGGTTGCGCCGGGCTACAAACAGGTCGGGTTGCGCGGATATTCCAACAATATCATCCGCTTCGAAAACGCCCGTGTCCCCGGCTGGTGCATGGTGGGCGGCGAAGGCGAGGGGTTCGACGTGGTGAACCGTTGGCTGGGACCGGGACGTTTGACCGTGGCGGCGACGGCGCAGGCACGTGCGCAGCGGGCGTTTGACTTCGCGCTCGACTGGGCCGCGAACCGGGAACAATTCGGCCAGAAAATCGGCAAGTTTCAGGGGGTCAGCTTCCCGCTGGCCGATATGGCGACCGAACTGCGTATGGGAGAGCTGTTGTTGATGCACACCGCCTGGCGCATCGATCAGGATCATCCAGAGGCCGATCAGGATTGCGCGATGGCCAAGGTCTTCTGCACTGAGATGCTGGGCCGGGTGGCCGATCAGGCGATCCAGACCTGCGGCGGTATGGGTCTCATGGCTGACCTGCCACTGGAGCGGATCTGGCGCGATGCGCGGGTCGAGCGCATCTGGGAAGGCACCTCGGAGATCCAGCGCCACATCATCAGCCGGGGCCTGCTGCGTCCGTTGGGAGCTTAGCAATGTCAGTCACAACCGAACGTCTGGACCGTGTGTTCCGCATCACGCTTGACCGCCCGAAGGCGAACGCGATTGATGCCGCGACGTCGCGGGCGCTGGGCGCAGCGTTTCAGGAACTTCAAGACGATCCAGGCCTGTCGGTCGGGATCATTTCTGGCGGGCAGGGTCGGTTTTTCAGCGCGGGTTGGGACTTAAAGGCGGCTGCGGATGGCGAAGCCCCGGATGCCGATCAGGGCGTCGGTGGCTTTGCCGGCCTAACCGAATTCTGGGACTTGACCAAACCAGTGATCGCTGCCGTCAACGGCCTCGCGCTGGGCGGTGGTTTTGAACTCGCACTGGCCGCCGACATGATCGTCGCCGCCGACGTCGCCGAATTTGCCCTGCCCGAAGCAACCCTCGGCATCGTTGCTGACGCCGGGGGCGTGATCCGCCTGCCGCGCCGCCTGCCGCGCGCCGTTGCGATGGAATTGATGATGACCGGTCGGCGCGCATCGGCGGACGAACTGGCGCAGTGGGGGCTGGTCAATCAGGTGGTTCCTCTGGAGCAACTGCCATACGCCGCGCATACGCTTGGCCGACGAATTGCCGACAGCGCACCGCTGTCGCTTCAGGCGATCAAGGAGATCGCTCGCGCCTCCGAAGGACGGTCGGTTCAGGACGCCTACGCGGCGACCCGCGACGGCTCGTTGAATGCCTATGCCGGGATCTACGACAGCGCGGACGCTGCCGAAGGCATGGCCGCCCTGTCCGAAAAACGCGCGCCGGGCTGGAGCGGAAAATGACCGGTGCTGCGCCGCTGAGGCTGTTCGAAACACGGGTCAGACCTGAATGGATTGATGAGTTCAATCACGTCAACGTCGCGCACTACATCTCGATCTGCGACAATGCCAACTGGGCGTTCTGGAACCTGATGAACGCGCCGGTCGAGATGTCGGATCGGAACGGCCATGAATACGCGATCCTCGAGAATCATGTGAATTATATCAACGAGTTGTCGTTGGATGAGCCGATCCATGTCACAACTCAACTGCTGTCCCATGACGACAAGCGGCTGGTCCTGTTTCACCGGGTCATTCGGGACACCGACGGTGTGTTGGCCGCGACGAACGAGGCGAAGTTCCTGGGTTTCAATCTAAAGGCCCGGCGCGCCGAAACCTGGCGTCCGCGTGTGGCCGCGACGCTGGCCGAGACAATGCGCGCGCACCGCGAATTGCCGATGCCGGAACAGGCCGGGCTGGGGATCGCACTGAAGCGGCGATAACGCAGTATGCTTGTGCTTGGCCCAGCTTCGTGCAGGCTGTGATTCATGGCGAAGCATTCTGCAAAACACCTGATCATCGGTGGCGGCATAATCGGCTGCTCTACCGCCTATCACCTTGCGAAAGCTGGGGAAAAAGGGGTCGTCCTGCTGGAACGCGCGGGCCTGACCGAGGGCGCGACCTGGCACGCAGCCGGGCTTGTCGGCCAGTTACGAGCGCAGCGCAATACAACCCGGATGCTGAAACGTTCGGTCGCGATGTATGACGCGCTGGAAGCGGAAACCGGTATGGCCTTCGATTGGAAGAAGGTCGGATCGCTGCGCCTGGCGGCGACGGCCGAGCGGCTGCTGGAGGCAAAGCGCCTCGCCACGATGGCCCGCGGTTTCGATCTGGAGATGGAGATTATCAGCGCCGCTGAAGCCAAGGACCTGTTCCCCTTGATCGACGCCACCGGCCTCCACGGCGCGGCGTTCATCCCCTCAGACGGCCATGTCGATCCGGCCAGCTTGTGTCAGGCCATCGCTGCCGGGGCGCGGATGCATGGGGTCGAGATTCGCCAGGGCGTGACGGTTACGGATTTCACTGTGACGGGCGGTCGGATCACGCAGGTTATCACCGACCAGGGCACCTATGAGGCTGATACGATCACGCTGGCCGCAGGCATGTGGAGCCGGGAACTCGGCGCGAAACTGGGGATGAAAATCCCGGCCTGCGCGGTTGAGCACCAGTACATCGTCACCGAACCTTTGCCCGAACCGGTGTCTGATCTGCCGACGCTGCGGGACCCGGAACGCCTCGTCTACTACAAGCCTGATGCAGGTGGGCGGCTGGTGATCGGCGGATATGAAGACTACACGCTGCCGTTTGGCGACCGCGGCATTCCGGGGGCGTTCGTGCGGCAATTGCTGCCAGAAAACCTCGACCGGTTTGAACCGCTGGCGATCAAGGCCGGGCAGGTCACACCAATCATCAACGAGGTCGGCATTCGCCAAGTGATCAACGGACCGATCCCCTATTCGGCAGACGGCGATTTCGTCATGGGCTGGGTGCCAGGGCTGGACAATCTGATGCTGGCGACCGGGTTCCTTTATGGCATCGCGGCGGGCGGCGGCGCGGGCGAGATGATTGCTGAGTGGATCACCGAAGGCCGCCCCAGCCTCGACCTCTGGCCGCTGGATGTGCGCCGGTTCGGCCCGCATCATGGTGCCCGCGCCTTCATGTATCCGCGCGCGGTCGAACATTACGCCCACCACTATAAAATGCGCTATCCAGGGGCCGAGGCGGCTACCGCGCGCAACCTGCGCCTGTCGCCACTCCATGACCGATTGGCCGGGCAGGGCGCGGTCTGGGGATCGAAGAACGGCTGGGAACGTCCGCTGTGGTTTGCCCCGGATGGGGTGGAGGCGGTGGACCAACTCGATTTCCTCGACCCTGGTTGGCACAGGTTCGTGGCCGAAGAACACCGCGCGGTACGCGAGCGCGTGGCGCTGATCGACCAGTCCAGTTTCTCGAAATTCGAGCTGATTGGCGCGGGGGCGCTGGACGCACTGCAACGTATGGCCGCCTGCGATGTGGACCGCCCCATCGGCGCGGTGATCTATGCGCAGCTGTGCAACGAAACGGGCGGGATCGAATGCGACCTGACGATCACGCGGCTGGAGGAGAGCCATTTTTACATTGTCACCGGCGCCGGCTTCGGCACCCATGACGCTGACTGGATCCGGCGGCATTTGCCGGACGACGCGTATCTGGTCGAGGTGACCTCGGCGCGCGCGGTCATCAACATCTGCGGGCTATTGGCGCGCGATGTGATGGCGGCGGTTGCGGAAGAGGATGTCTCGAATGCTGCCTTCCCTTTCGCGACCGCGCAGGACATCACCATCGGCGCGGCCCCGGTGCGGGCGGTGCGGATCGGCTTTGTGGGGGAGCTTGGCTGGGAGTTGCACGTCCCCAGCGAATTCGCGCGTCACGTCTATGATTTGCTGAAGTCGGCGGGGGCGGATCACGGCATTCGCGATGTGGGGTATCGGGCGATTGATACGCTACGGCTGGAAAAGGGGTATCTGTACTGGTCCGCTGATATCTCGCCGGATTACACGCCGATTGAGGCGGGGCTGGGCTTCCGCGTGCATCTGAAACGGGGCGGTGATTTCATCGGGCGTGACGTGTTGGCGGCGCAAAAGGCGGACGGAGCCGCACGGCGGCTGTGTACGTTTACCTGCGAAGAAAGGCTGCCGATGTTCGGGGGCGAGGCGATTATGGCGCACGGGAGGCTCGCCTCGCTGGCGACAAGTGCCGGATATGGGCACACGGTCAGCAAGATGATCCTGATGGGGTATCTGGACTCTGGAATGGCGGAACGAACGGATTTCGAAGTGGAGGTCTTTGGTGAGAGGTACCCGATCACACGGGTCGATGGACTGCATTACGATCCAGCGAACGAACGATTGAAGGGGTAGGGGAATGAGCAAACACGCAGAACAGGTAATCGCGGCGCTGCGGCGCGCGCCGGGGTTCGAGGGTGTCGAAGCCGACGCCGCAAGGATCACCCGCCTCGGCGGGCTGACCAATCTTGTACACCGGGTCGATGTCGATGGCCGCTCGGTCATCGTGCGGATACCGGGTTCGGGAACCGAGGATTACATCGACCGCGCGGTGGAAGCCACAAATGCGCGGGCGGCTGCGAAAGCCGGGGTCTCGGCTGAGGTTCTGTTTGCCGATCCGGCGACGGGGTTGATGGTGTTCGAGGCGATTCCAGGGATCGAGACAATGACGCCCGACCTGTTCGCCAGCCGTGCAGGCTCGCCCGCGCGAGCTGGGGTGGCGCTTAAAAAGTTGCATGGGTCCGGCGAGACGTTCGAATTCCGCTTCGAGCTGTTTGCGATGATCGACGACTACCTGAAAATCCTCGCTGACAAAAATGCGACCCTGCCAGATGGCTACCACGATATTGTCGCCGCCGCCGAGCCGGTGAAGGAGGCGCTGGCGGCGAATCCCGCGGTGCTGGCGCCCTGCCACTGCGATCCGTTGTGCGAGAATTTTCTCGATGACGGTGACATCATGTGGATCGTCGATTGGGAGTATTCAGGGATGAATGATCCCCTCTGGGATCTTGGTGATCTGTCTGTAGAGGCCGGCATGGACGCCGCACAGGACGCCGAGATGTTGGCTGCGTATTTCGACGGTGCGCCCAGCCCTGCGCAGATGGGCCGCGTGGTTATCTACAAGGCGATGTGCGATCTATTGTGGACGCTCTGGGGGCTGATCCAGCATGCCGACGACAACGCGGCAGAAGATTTCTGGGCCTATGCCTCGGGCCGGTTTGAGCGCTGCAAGGTATTGATGAACGCACCGGAGTTTGGCGGTCATGTGGCGGCCGTTCGGGCGGGCTAAACGTGGCCTGAGAGGTGCAACTTTTCAGGCGGTGGTTCCAGCGAGCACCACCTCGACTGACCATTCCCGTGCCGCCTGCGTCAGAGGGGCGGGAGGAGCGGTATCAGTGACCAGAACGTCTACATCCCCCGGATTGCCGACGCTGATCGGGGCGGAGCGTCCGAATTTGCTCGCATCCGCTGCGATGATCCGATGGGCGGCGCGCGACATGATAGTTCGTGAGAATTCCGCCTCTTCAAGATCATAAAGCATGAAGCCATTCTGAGCATTTATCGCCGCAGCCGAAAGGATCGCATATTCGACCCGGAATTGGTTGACGAAGGCCAACGCGTCAGCCCCAAAGGCACCTCCATCATGGGCACGAAGCTCTCCGCCCGCCATGAACACGCGGTTGTCGTTTCGCGTGGCGAGTTTGTGAGCAACAACGACCGAGTTGGTGACGACAAGCAACCGGCGATGCCCGCGCAGCGCCTCGGCGATGAATGCTGTGGTCGACCCGACGTCGAGGAACAGCGACGCTCCATCCCCAATCATCTCGGCCACGCAGGCGGCAATCCGGCGTTTCGGTCCCGGATTTTCATCCATCCGCTGCCAGAAGCCGCTTTCGATGTCCGCATCCAGTAAGCGCGCGCCGCCGTGAAGTTTTTCGACCACCCCGTCGTCGCTGAGCCGTCGAATATTGCGGCGCACGGTTTCTTCGCTGACGTCCAGTGTCGACGCGATGGCGGCAATGCGAGAGGCACCCCCGGCACGGCGCAGCACCTCGACGATCTCGCCTTCGCGGTGGTTGGCGCGGCGTTGGGATGAGTCGTTCATTACATGCCTCTGGTTTCAGCGAATGCCCGTTTCTTCGGGAAGATATCCACATTTTCCCACATCAATCCACACAAATTCACAAATATAGCGTAAGTTCGTGGATTTTTATTGATACCGCTCCGGTTCTGCCCAAGACTTTGCGCAGGACTGCGGTCGAATCGATTGGGCGCTCTGCCCCGTGACGAACCAAGCGGTCACCAGGAAACGCAGGGAGTTTCACCAATGACAAAGACCTTGATGATGTCCGCCGCTTTGGCCACCGCGATGGCGGGCGGCGCATTCGCTCAGGCGGAATCGCAGGATCCGATCAAACTGACGACCCATGACTGGACCGGCCAGTTGGTCACCACTCGGATCATGGGCGAAGTGCTGGCTGATGCCGGATACAACGTTGAGTACGTGCAGGCGGATTATATTGCTCAGTTCGCGGGTTTGAAGACCGGCGATCTGCATGTGGCCATGGAAATCTGGGAGACGACGGGCCGCGAGGCGATGGACGAAGCCACCGCCACAGGCAACGTTGTCAACATGGGCGAGACCGGCATGGAGGCCATCGAGGAGTGGTGGTACCCGGCCTACATGGAAGACAAATGCCCCGGTCTGCCGGATTGGAAGGCATTGAACGACTGTGCTGCCGAATTCGCGACGCCTGAAACCGCCCCGTTGGGCCGCTATCTGGGTGGCCCCGTCACCTGGGGCGGCTTTGACGACGAACGGGTGGAGGCGCTGGAAATGGACTTCGAAGTGGTCCACGCAGGCACCGATGCCGCGCTGTTTGCCGAGCTGGAAAGTGCGTATCAGCGCCAGGCACCCATCGTCCTTTGGGTTTACGCGCCGCATTGGGCACCGTCGAAGTTTGACGGCAAATTCGTAGAATTCCCGCCCTATTCGCCGGAATGCTACAATGACCCCTCGGTCGGCATGAACCCGAACGCGGCCTACGACTGCGGCAAGCCGACCGGCCCGATCTGGAAAGTCGCATGGAGTGGCGTTGCCGAAAAATGGCCAGGCGCTGCTAAGGCAATTGAAGGTTTCAACATCTCGAACGACGACATGGGTCAACTGGTGGCCAATGTTGATTTGAATGGGATGTCTGTCGAAGACGCAGTCGCCGAATGGCTGGCGGCCAATGAATCAAGCTGGAAGGGATGGACTCAGTAGTCCCGGACAGCATGATCAGCGGGCGGCGGAGTTCTCCCCCGCCGCCCGCGCAAACCGTCTTGCGGGTGCCCGCCACCAAGCTCCGGATGCCCCACGAATGACCAACCCCCGCCCTGTCAAACTCGATTGCCGGAACGTCTGGAAGCTCTATGGCACCGGTGCGGATCGGCTGTTGCAAGATCACGTCGCGCCGACACTGGACGACATGCGCGAGGCGGGGTTGATTGGGGCGGTGCGTGACGCCAGTGTCCAGATTCACGAGGGCGAGATTTTTGTCATCATGGGGTTGTCCGGGTCTGGCAAGTCGACTTTGGTGCGCTGCCTGTCCCGCCTGATCGAGCCTACGGCAGGCGAGGTGAACTTCGAAGGCCGCAATCTGCTGACGGTCCCCGAAAAAGACCTGATCGAGATACGCCGAAAGAAAATGGGCATGGTGTTCCAGCAATTCGCCTTGCTGCCGCATCTGACAGTTTTGCAGAATGCCGCCTTTCCTCTGGATGTGCAGGGCGTGGATCGTGCCACCCGCGAAGCGCGGGCCCGTGAGGTCGTGGAACTGGTCGGCCTCAAGGGGCGAGAGGATTACTATCCGCGTGAGCTATCTGGTGGACAGCAACAGCGCGTCGGCATCGCGCGGAGCCTCGCCGTTGAACCGGACCTGTGGTTTCTGGACGAACCGTTCAGCGCGCTGGACCCGCTGATCCGCCGCGAAATGCAGGATGAATTCCTGCGGTTGCAAGCGCTGCTGCATAAAACGATCGTCTTCATCACGCACGACTTTGACGAGGCAATCCGCCTTGCCGACCGCATTGCGGTGATGAAGGACGGAGAGATCGTGCAGACCGCCACACCCGAAGAATTGGTATTGAACCCCGCCACCGATTACGTCGGTGAATTCACCAAACACATCCCGCGCGCCAAAGTGCTTCGGCTAAGCTCGATCATGTCGCCTGGCGATGCGGAAAGCGTGGCCGGGCAGCTTCCCGGAACTGCGCGGGTTGAAGACGTCGCGGATCAGATTGAAGCGGCGGACCTGCCGTTCAGGGTCATAGACGGCGCGGGTGAAGCAATCGGAACTGTAGACGGGCGCGCGGTCATCGACGTTTTGATCGGGCGGTCCCACGGATGACCGCACTACGCCGTCCATATATCTTCTGGTTAGCGCTGTTCGCCGTGACCTGGGCGCTGTCGCGCTGGTCTTTCCCGCTTTACAAGGCGCTCGACGCCCGCTGGATCATCAAGTTTCCAAAGGCGTGGGAGTTGCCGCTGGAGGGGTGGATTTCTGCCGCAATGGCCTGGCTGGTTGAAAGCGCCACGTTCGGGCTGTTCACATTCCGCGATCTGACCCGATTTATCTCGGCCCTTATCGAAGCCCCCTATGATTTGGTCCGCAATCTGCTGGTCGATGGCTTTCAGACCGGCCTCGGCCAGAACGCGGTCGAGGTGGCCCCGTCGCTGAGCTGGATTGCCGTAATCGCCGTCGTGGGTGCACTAGCTTACTATGCGAAAGACTGGAAGCTGGCCGTGCTGGTCGGGGCCTGTTTCCTCTACCTCGCCATCTTCGGGCAGTGGGAAAGCGCGATGGTCACGCTCGCCTCCGTGCTGATATCGGTCCCCATGGGGGCGGTTGGAGGGTTGGCGCTGGGCATCCTCTCTTACCGCTACCAATGGTTCGAACGCGCGCTGAGACCGATGCTGGACCTGATGCAGACCGTGCCGGTCTTTGCGTACCTCGTTCCGATCCTGTTCCTGTTCGGTTTCGGCCCCGTATCAGCACTTGTCGCCACGATCATTTACGCGATGCCGCCGATGGTGCGGATTACGACCGTGGCCCTGCAGACCGTCCCGCCCGAGGTTCATGACGTCGGCAAAATGACCGGCTGCACCCGGCGTCAGATGATGTGGAAGGTGCTGGTGCCGGTGGCCACGCCGACGCTGATGGTCGGGGTCAATCAGGTCATCATGCTGAGCCTGAACATGGTCATCATTGCCTCGATGATTGGGGCAGGCGGCTTAGGGTTCGACGTGCTCGGCGCGCTGCGCCGACTGGATATTGGCGCGGGGGTCGAAGCTGGCTTGGCTATCGTCGTCATGGCCGTGGCGCTGGACCGCCTCAGTCAGGCATTTGCTGTGAGGGAGCGTGGCCACGCCATCACCGGCGGCTTCGTGAAACGCCACCCGTGGGGCGTGACAGTAGTATTGGTGATCGTGGGCACGTTCCTCGCCGGGCAATTCCTGCCCGCGCTACAGACCTATCCCGATGGCGCGACGGTCACGACGTCGCGTTTCTGGTCCGGCGCGATTGAGTGGATCAACGTCAACTTCTTCGACACGTTCGAGGCGATCAAGGTCTTCTTCCTCAACTGGCTAATGCTGCCGGTGAAACGCTTTTTCGGAGGCATTCCGTGGCCCTGGGGTGTCGTCGCGCTTGGCCTGATCGGTTGGCGGCTGGGCGGCTGGCGGCTGGGTTTGCTCTGCGCAGTGATGACCCTGTTCATCGCAGCCAGCGGATTGTGGCCAAAAGCGATGGTCACTGTCTACCTCTGTGGCGTTTCGGTTTTGATTGCTTCCGTTATCGGTATCCCTCTGGGTGTGCTGGCGGCGCAAAACGAACGAGCGGGCGGCATTATCGGAGGCTTCATCGATACCCTGCAAACCCTGCCGAGCTTCGTTTACCTGATCCCGGTCGTGATGCTGTTTCGGGTTGGCGATTTCAGCGCCATGATCGCGGTGGTCCTCTATGCCCTCGCGCCCGCCGTCCGCTATGCGGCGCACGGTATCCGTTCGATTGATCCCGGTATGATTGAGGCTGGCAAGGTTTCTGGCTGTACCCGCCGTCAACTGCTGTGGCGGATCAAACTGCCACTGGCCGCGCCCTCGCTGCTGCTGGGGCTGAACCAGACGATCATGCTGGCGCTGTCGATGCTGGTTATCACCGCATTGGTCGGCACACGGGATCTGGGGCAAGAAGTCTACATCGCATTGACCAAGGCCAACACCGGGCAGGGGATCATCGCGGGGCTTTCGGTGGCCTTCATCGCAATTATCGCCGACCGGATTGTCACCGCGCTGGCACGAAAGTCCAAGGAACGTCTGGGGTTGGAGGCATGAGTGATCTGAAACAGGCGGCATTGGATCGGGCCGTTGGCTTGCCGTGCTGGACGGCTCCGTCAAATGCGGAACACCTCAGCGGAGGCATCACCAATTTCAACATCAAGCTGACTGATCAGGGCGCGGACTATGTGGTGCGGATCGGTGAAGACATCCCGCTGCACGGTGTCATGCGCTTCAACGAGCTGGCGATCAGCCGTGCGGCCCATACAGCGGGCCTCGCTCCGGCGGTGCATTACGACGAACCCGGCGCGCTGGTGCTGGAGTTTGTCGAGGCCCGCGCGCTGAGCGAGGAGGAGGTTGCCGACCCCGCCCGCCTGCCTGCGATTATCGACATGGTGAGGCGCTGCCACACCGAAATTCCGAAGCATCTTCGCGGCCCGGTCCTCACCTTCTGGGTTTTCCACGTGCTACGCGATTACTGCGCGACTCTGGACGATGGCGGCTCGACGCATTGCAGGGCCTTGCCCGACCTGATGGCCAAGGCTGACGCTTTGGAAGCCGCAACCGGTGCGGTGCGGCTGGTTCTTGGGCACAATGACCTGCTGTCCGCGAACATCCTGGAAGGGCAGGGGCGACTTTGGCTGATCGACTGGGAATACGGCGGCTTCAACGCGCCACTATTCGACCTCGGCGGGTTGGCCACCAACAACGGCCTAGGCGAGGCTCAGGAACTGGCGATGCTGGAGCAGTATTTCGAACAGGCCCCCAATCCGACGTTGATCAGGAAATATACGGCGCTGAAATGCGCATCGCTGCTGCGTGAGACCATGTGGTCGATGGTCAGCGAAATCCATTCGGACATCGACTTCGACTACTCCGCCTATACGTCAGAAAACCTGGCCCGCTTCGACGCCGCCTTCGCCGATTTCAAAGCCGCATGAGGGGCCGATGAGCGATTTTCCGAATTCCGCGCAGGCCGTCATCATCGGTGGCGGCATCGTCGGCTGCTCGACCGCCTATCATCTGGCCAAACTCGGGTGGGAGGTGGTGCTGGTCGAACGCGCCAAGCTGACCAGCGGCACCACGTTCCACGCCGCCGGGCTGGTCGGGCAGCTCAGGACTAACGCCAATATCACCCAGCTTCTGGGTTATTCTGTCGACCTCTACGACCGGCTTGAGGAAGAAACCGGCCAGGCGACGGGCTGGAAGATGAACGGCGGCTTGCGGCTGGCCTGTAACGAAGATCGCTGGATCGAGGTGAAGCGGCAAGCAACCACGGCGCATTCCTTCGGCCTCGACATGCAGTTACTGACGCCGAAAGAGGCGCAGGACCTTTGGCCGCTGATGCAGGTCGACGATGTGATCGGCGCTGCGTTCCTGCCGACCGACGGGCAGGCGAACCCCTCCGACATCACGCTGTCGCTGGCCAAGGGCGCGCGGATGGCAGGCGCGCGGATATTCGAGGATACGGCGGTGACCCGGATTACCGTCGAGGACGGCGTCATCAAGGGTGTGGACACCGACAAGGGCCGGATCGACACCGCGCGCGTGATCTGTTGCGCGGGCCAGTGGAGCCGCACATTGGCGGCAACTGTCGGGGTCAACGTCCCGCTCGTCAGCGTCGAGCACCAGTACATGGTGACCGAGCAGATTGACGGTGTGACACCGGACCTGCCCACCCTGCGCGACCCGGACCGTCTGACCTACTACAAGGAGGAAGTCGGCGGTCTTGTCATGGGCGGCTACGAGAACAACCCGATCCCCTGGGCGGTGGATGGTATACCGGATGGATTTCACTACACCCTGCTCGACAGCAACTTCGACCACTTCGAACCGATGATCGAACTGGCGCTGGGCCGTGTGCCTGCGTTGCAGACCGCCGGGATAAAGACCCTGACCAACGGACCGGAGAGCTTCACGCCGGATGGGAATTTTATTCTGGGGGAAGCACCGGAGCTGTCCGGCTTCTTCGTTGGTGCGGGCTTCAACGCCTATGGAATCGCCGCCGGGGGCGGGGCAGGAATGGCGCTGGCGGAATGGGTGGCGAAGGGGGAACCGCCCTTCGACCTCTGGCCCGTGGACATTCGCCGCTTTGGGAAGGTCCACCGCGATACCGACTGGGTGCGCACCCGCACGCTGGAGGCCTATGGCAAACACTACACACTGGCTTGGCCAGGTGAGGAACATGACAGCGGGCGTCCCCATCGCAAATCTCCGCTCTACGATGTGTTGAAGGCCCAAGGGGCTGTTTTTGGAGAGAAACTCGGCTGGGAGCGTCCGAATTGGTTCGCCGAAGGCGACGAGAAACAGCGCGATATCTATAGTTTTGGTCGCCCGAATTGGTTCGCCGCCGTGGGGCGCGAACACAAAGCGGCGCGCGAGGCGGCGGTGCTTTTCGATCAGACATCTTTCGCCAAATATCGTCTGTACGGTCCGGATGCCGAGGCCGCGCTGAGCTGGATCGCCGCGAACGATGTGGCCAAGCCGGTCGGCAGCCTGATTTACACGCAAATGCTAAACGATCATGGCGGGATCGAATGTGACCTGACCGTGGTTCGCGTGGCGGACGACGAGTTCTACATCGTTACTGGTACGGGCTACGTGACCCACGATTTCGACTGGATTTCCCGGAATATCCCTGAGGGCATGGACGCAACGCTTGAAGACATCACGCCGGACTGGTCGGTCCTGTCACTGATGGGACCGATTGCGCGGGATATCCTGTCGGACGTCACGGAGGACGACGTTTCAAACGTCGCCCTCCCGTTTGCGACAGCGCAAGACATCACGATCGCTGGTTGTCCCGTCCGGGCAATGCGCGTGACCTACGTGGGGGAGTTGGGGTGGGAACTGCACCTGCCTGTCGAGCATGCCGCGACTGTCTACGACGCGCTGATGAAGGCGGGCGCACCACTGGGGCTTAGAAACGCAGGTTACCGTGCCATCGAAACCCTACGCCTGGAAAAAGGTTATCGCGCCTGGGGGGCAGATATCGGCCCGGATCACACGCCGGACGAAGCGGGTCTTGGGTGGGCGGTGAAGTTGAAGAAGAATATCGACTTCAAGGGCCGCGCAGCAGTCGAGGCACAGCGTCGAAAGGGCGTGAAAAAACGCCTCGCAACACTTACGGCGGCACCCGATGTGATCCTGACGGGGCGCGAAACGATCTATCGTGACGGTCAGCGTGTCGGCTGGCTGACATCTGGCGGATTTGGGTACACTTTGGGGCGAAGTATCGGCTTGGGATATATTCGTGACCCGGATGGGGTCAGTGCCGAGTTTGTTCTGTCGGGGACCTACGAGCTGGAAGTGGGAACGGAACGGGTGCCCGCCGAAGTAACGTTGGACCCACTCTATGATCCGAAGATGGCGCGGGTGCGGGTATAGGCGGGGCTATTATACGATGGCAGCTTCGCCTTGAATCCGGGCTGTGGCTGCGCTCAGAGCCAAGGACAGCTTTTAGCTTTCCACGACGGAAGAATTTCGCAGCGCGCTAGAAAGCAACGCCCTAGAAAAACGTCCGCTCAAATGCCCAGTACGCCCCGATAACTGCGATCAAAAGCGACCCGGTCAGCGACACGGCCCGAAACATCACGGGCATGTCGCGGACCATCGCCTCTTCATCGCCAAGGCGCGTAACTTCGGACGCGGCGCGGGCGGCGACAAGCAGAAGGAACGCGCCGAGGATCACGGCCAACTGGCCAAATTCGACACCGACATTGAACGACAGGAGTGCCACAACATACTGCCCCGCTGGCAGGCCGAAATCGCCCAGAACACTTGCGAACCCCAATCCGTGAAGCAAGCCGAAACCAAACACGACGGCGGGTCTGAGCCAGCCGAGCGTCGGACGGAAAATATTCTCGATCGCGACATAGCAGATCGACACAGCGATCAGCGCCTCGACAAGCCACATCCAATCATCAGGGATGTTGACGATGCCGAGGGTGGCCAGCGCCAGAGTGCAGGTATGAGCCACAGTGAAGGCGGTGACCTGCGAAAGAAGCGAGCGCCAGGCGAGCGAAAAGAAAAACAAGCCCAGTACGAACAGGATGTGATCCAAGCCCAGTGGAATGATATGTTCGAACCCGGCGATGATGTAATTCACGGCAACATCCATTGCCCCGAGAGCCTGTCCTCCGCTGCGCGGGATGGGATCGCTTATGGCGCCGCTACGCAGGAACGCGGTATAGCCCTCAGCGCCGTCTGGCACGACCTCGCGGATCACCAGCCCACCGAGGGCGGAATCCCAGCCGATGGTCACGGGAGTGCCGTCAGCGGGAAGGTCCGCGCCAACTTCGATTGTGGACGGGCGGCCAAGCTCGACGTCACCGACGGGGCCGATTTTGACTTTTCCTAAGTCCGGCGTCAGCCGTGTCTCGCCCGCCATCAGATTGAATTGCGACGAAATACCAGGCCATGCGGCGCGCAGGGCGGCTTCCAGCTCGTTCGGTGAAAGGGCGCGCAGGCGGTCGTACTCTCCGGCCTCCTCCGCTTCGTTGGTGTCGGCCAGCCCGTCCAGATTGATCCCGGCGAGGGGTGCTTCAAGGATCAACTCGATACGAAGGTCCGCGCGATCCTGTGTCAGGGTCAAGTCGGCAATGGCGGGCTGCACTTCGTGCGCCCTCACGGTCCCTGCCGCGAATGCCAGCGCCAGCAACAGGCTTGACAACCCGGCCCATTGCGCCACCTGTCTGCCCAGAAATCCTTCTCGGAGTGCCTTCATGTTCACTGCCCGTATCCTTGTTGCATCCGCTCTGACGGCATTTAGCATTTCTGTCGCCGATGGCCACGAGTTTTGGATTGACGCGCATGATTGGCAGGTAGAGCCAACGGACAGGATCGTTGCTGATCTGGTTAACGGGCAATTCTTCGAGGGTCCGAAGTACGCCTACTTCCCTCCGAATTTCCGCCGCTTTGATGTCGCTCTGGGCGATAGGGTCGCGCCCGTCGAGGGGCGGCTTGGGGATCGCCCAGCAGCTGATTTGCCCGCTCCGGGCGAAGGTCTGGTGACGCTGATCCACGTGACGACGGACAACACGGTAAATTATTCCGAGTGGGAGAAATTCGTCAGCTTCGTCGAGCACAAGGATGCCCCATGGGTTGTCGAGCAGCATCGCGCACGGGGCCTGCCCGAAGACAAGTTTGTCGAGGCCTACTCACGGTATGCAAAGGCGTTGATCGCTGTCGGCGATGGTGCTGGTGCAGATCAGCCGCGCGGGTTGGAGATTGAGATTATCGCCCTCGCCAATCCCTATACCGACGATATTTCCGCGGGGATGCCGGTAAAGGTCACCTATCAGGACGCACCTCGTGCAGGTTCACAGATCGAGATTTTTGAGCGCCCGCCCGGCGAGGGCGCAGAAATCACCGTTTTCACTGTGCAGACCGATGCAGCGGGCGAGGCGGTGATTCCCGTCAAACAGGGTCACGAATATCTGTTGGATTCAGTGGTTCTGCGCGAACCTTCGGCAGAGCTGGCGGCAGACAAGAATGCCGTTTGGGAAAGCCTTTGGGCGGCCCTGACCTTTCAGGTGCCGCAGTAAGGCGAACTCATTGGATTATTGAGTGGTGCGTAGGGATTAGGCGTTCTGCGGATCGGTGTCGATGAACCAGCCACCCGGGCCTGCAATGCTGTCAGGCAGTGCAATAATCGCGACTTCGCGAAATGCCACACAGCCCAGAAAGGCCACGGCGATCGCGTCGAACGCAAAGAACGTGGAAAAATCCATAACTCATCTCCCCTAGCAACTATTGGCAACCTCAGGGTGAATTGGGGCAGAAAAAAGACGTTGGCGCGGCGGTGAAGGGATTAAGGGGTGAAAGGGTCCTGCGGATACCCAACTTCCCGCAACGTCAACCCTTGCGGAGGCGCCACCGGCCCACAGGCTGAGCGGTCACACGCATTCAAAGCTGTCGCAACGTCATCCGGTTCCCAGGACCCCGCCCCGACCCGTTCTAACGTCCCAACGAAGCTGCGGACCTGATTATGAAGGAAGCTGCGGGCGCGGAAAGTCAGGAGGATCTCCTGCGCATCCGGTTGCGATACCACGTCGACCCGCGCCACGTCGAGTGACTTCACCGGGCTTTGCGCCTGGCACATGGTTGACCGGAAGGTCGTGAAATCGTGCTTGCCGATCAGATGGTCCGCACCCTCTTGCATTGCGGTTGCATTCAGCGGGTTGCGCAACCTCCAGGCGAGGCCCGCTTCTATGGCCAGCGGGGCGCGGCGGCAGATAATCCGATAGACATAGTGCCGCTCCCGCGCCGAAAACCGCGCGTGCCAGTTGTCGTCCACCTGCGCCACTGCCAGTACCGCGACCGGATCAGGGCGCAGATGGGCGTTCAATGCCTCCATAAGGCGAAACGGCTCCCAATCCCGGGTCATGTCGACATGAGCTACCTGCCCACGGGCATGGACCCCGGCATCAGTGCGCCCGGCAGCGGCGATGCTGGGTGCGTCTGGTTGAAGCTGGCGGATCGCGTCTACCAGCCGCGCCTGAACGCTGGGTGGGCCATCCTGTCGCTGCCACCCGGCGAAGGGTGCACCATGGTATTCGACTTTCAGGGCAAAACGCGGCATGGGCCGACCATAGCGCAGGGCAGACTGGCTGGCAATCTGAGGGCTGGTTTGGGCGCTATCTGGTGGTGGCCGTCGCTGCACCCTATGTAGGGCCGACGTGCAACAGCAGGGGACTGATATGGTTCTGGGGCGGATCGCAGAAGGTATGACGGACGGGGTCGAAGGCATGGGCCAGTCGATCAGCGGCGTGTTCTTCGAACCTGTGATCCGGTTGGGCGTCACCGGTCTAAGCCGCGCGGGCAAGACCGTCTTTATCACGGCTCTGGTGGCGAACTTGTTGGATCGGGGGCGGATGCCGGGCCTGCTAGCCGCTTCGGAAGGGCGGATCACGGCCGCCTATCTGCAACCGCAACCTGACGACACCGTGCCTCGTTTCGATTATGAGCGCCACCTGGCGATGATCAGTGGCGCCGACCCGAGGTGGCCCGAAGGCACCCGCGCCGTCAGCCAGTTGCGCCTGTCACTCAGGGTGCGGCCATCGGGCCTTCTGGGTGGGCTGCGCGGCGCACTTACTGTGCATCTGGATATCGTCGATTATCCGGGCGAATGGCTCCTGGACCTTGGACTGCTCGACAAAAGTTATGACGACTGGGCCGCCGAGCGGTTGGCGTTGATGGAAGCCCGCCCCGAAGCCTCGAACTATCTGGACTTGGCGAATGCGGCAGACGGTGCCGGGCGATTGGACGAGCCGGTTGCTCAGGATTTGGCGCAGTCCTATGTGGCCACTTTGTCGGCTATGGAAGCTGCGGGTCACATGGACGCCTCGCCCGGACGGTTCCTGTTGCCGGGTGATCTGGCGGGATCACCCGCACTGACATTCGCGCCACTGCCTGCCGGACCGGCCCCGCGAGGATCGCTTCGACGCGAATTCGAGCGCCGGTATGAAGCCTACAAGTCCCGTGTCGTGCGCCCGTTCTTCCGCGACCACTTCGCTCAGATCGACCGCCAGATTGTGCTAGTCGATGTGCTGGGCGCATTGGGGAACGGCCCCCAGGCGGTGGCTGAACTGGAACGCGTGATGGGCGATCTCCTGTCGGCCTTCCGGCCCGGCCAAACCTCGTGGCTGTGGCGTTTGCTGAGTGGACGACGGGTTGGCAAGCTGTTGTTTGCGGCCACCAAAGCGGATCATCTGCATCATTCACAGCACGCCGTCCTGGCCGGGATCACGCAAGGCCTGCTGCGTGCCGCCAGTGATCGGGCCGAGTTTGCCGGAGCGGACGTTGCGGCGATGTCCATCGCAGCCCTGCGCACGACAACCGAAGACCGGATCGACCACGACGGTGCGCCACTGGATGTGGTCCGCGGGCGTTTGGCAGATGGCGGCGACGCGGCGTTTCACCCCGGTGCTTTGCCGGATGATCCAAATGCAATCCTCGGTCCGGCGCGCGATGGCGCGGTCGACTGGCCCGGTGATGGTTATCAATCTGCGGAGTTTTCTCCCTCAGCGATGTCGCTGAAACCGGGTGTCGGGCCGCCGCACATCCGGTTGGACCGTGCCTTGGAATTTCTGATTGGGGATTGGCTGTGAGCGAGACACGAAAACCCGCACTGATCCGGCTGGACGCAAACCCTGATCTGCCAACCCCGGCCGAGGCGGCCCCCGTGCCCGACAGCCCGGATGCTCCGCAGGGAGCGGCCATGCAGCGTATGGCGCGGCTGGCCGCGCGGCCTCCGTCACGATTGGCGCGCTGGTTCTGGGGATTGCTGTTTAGTTTCTTGCTGTTCATCGCTTCGCTGACGGCGTGGAATTTCATAATCGGGCTGATTGCCTCCAGCCCGCTCTTGGGGGGCGTGGCAGCCGTCCTTGGCGGTGCGCTTGTACTGGTCTGCACAGTCATCGCGCTTCGCGAACTGGCGGCTATTGCGCGGCTTGCGCGGCTTGACCGCCTGCGCCGTTCGGCTGAGGCGGCGCTGGCCGGGGATGATCTCGGTGCAGCGCGAGACGTCGCCGATCGGCTGGACGGCCTTTATGCAGGGCGTGAGGCGCTGACCTGGGGGCGCAAGCGGTTTGCCGAGCGGCGCAGTGACATGTTCGACGCAACCGCTCTGCTGGAGTTGGCCGAGGCGGACCTGCTCGCGCCACTGGACGCAGGTGCCGTGGCCGAAGTTGAAGCCGCTGCCCGGCAGGTCGCGCTGGTGACGGCGCTGGTGCCATTGGCACTGGCGGATATTGCTGTGGCGCTGGGCGCGAACCTGCGGATGATCCGGCGCGTCGCAGAGGTCTATGGTGGGCGCGGCGGGACGCTGGAAACATGGCGCCTTACCCGCGCTGTGCTGGCACATCTGGTGGCCACCGGAGCGGTTGCAGTCGGGGATGACATGATTGGGTCAATCGCCGGGGGTGGGCTACTGTCGAAACTGTCGCGTCGCTTTGGCGAAGGGCTGGTGAATGGCGCGCTGACCGCGCGAGTCGGCGTCGCAGCGATAGAGGTTTGCCGCCCGCTGGCATTCCGTGGCCAGAAACGTCCGCGCGTGACAGCGATAGTGCAGCGGGCGCTGACCGGGCTGTTTTCCCAGAAGTGAAGATGTGGCGCGCGGTCAGCCCCGGATCGGACGCACCAGATCACCGGACACCAGGCGCGCCAGAATACGTGGCGCGGGTGGGACGCTGGTCAGGGGCGCGAACAGTCGGTCACGTAAAAGCGGCGGCAGCCAGTGGTCGGATTGATAAAGTGGGGTGAGGAACCGGCTGAGCATCTGGCAGGTGGCCATGTGAGTCCTGCGGCTGCGCACATAAGCGGCAAGCGCGTGCCCCACAGGCTGGCGAGCGACCGCCTCAGCCAAAGCCAGCGCGTCCAGCAGCGCCATATTGGCCCCTTGCCCGAGCTGCGGACTGGCCTGATGCGCGGCATCTCCGATCCGGGCGAGCCCCGGGGCGATGGGTCGAAACAGAGTGCCGTGACGGTACCGAGCCATCGTCAAATCGCTGTGGCCTTCCAGTTTTTCGAGAAATGGCGCGAACGTGGGCCAGAGTGTTGCCGCCTGCATTTTCCAGTTGGAGAGAGGCGAGGCGCGCCACCGCTCGTAAGTCGCGGTTTTCAGCGACCAGAAGATCGCCGCGAGCGGCTGAGAGCTTCCGGGAAGGCATCCGATAGGCAGCACACCCGCCATTTTGGAGGCATTTTCATAGCGCTGCGACAGCACATCAGTCGGCAGATCGGTCTCATCGGGCCATGGGACGGTTGCCCAGACCGCCCCGAAAGGCAGCGCGCGTGCCTTGAGCGGCGTCAACGGAGAACCTGCCCCGGCAGCGTCGACGATCAGATCGAACGGCCCGCCACGATGGTGGGCGAAATCTATGTAGCCGCTGTCGGTCGACAGCGCCGCGTGGACCGGGTGCAGTGTCGCACCGGCGGCGCGCGCGGCGCTCAGCAGCGTTTCGAACAGGCTCGCCCGGTGGATGCCCAGACCATAGCGGGTGCCGGAGGGGTCGTATGTCACATCCAGGACCCGACGCGCGGCGCCGGTGCCGCCGATCATCCGGCGGATCGGGGTGCCCAAGGCAATTGCCTGATCCAGAACGCCAATTTTTGCCAGGACCGCCTGACCGACGGGTTGGATGACAAGGCCGGATCCGACCGGTTCGGGCGCTGCGAATTCGTCGTAGATCAAGACCTCGTGGCCTTGACGAGCCAGCAAGGCGGCCACCGCGAGGCCGCCAATTCCTGCGCCCACGACGCCGATTTTGTGCTGGTCAGGGGAAGAGATTCTTGCCTCCGGCGGCGATATTTCCGGACCGATGATGGGATTGGTCCAGCGCTGAGTTACTGCTGTTCACGCCATCCAATGGGCCATGGCATGGCAGCGTGGTCAAGCGTGCCTTGAATGCCCATAAGCGCGGGCCTATAAGGCGCGCCATGACGTGCATTCGCCCCATACGAATTACGTGCCCGGCGCGCTGAGCCTGCCTCACTGCCGCCGGTCCCTGCGCCATGCGCACCCCCTGACATTCTCTGATTCCGAAGGCTGACCCCATGTGCGCCGACACGCCCGAATTGCCCGACTACAAAGACACGCTGCATCTGCCGCAGACCGACTTTCCGATGCGCGCAGGCCTGCCTAAACGCGAGCCGGACTGGCTGGCGAAATGGGAAAAGATCAACGTTTATGAGCGGTTGCGCGACAAGGCGGCGGGGCGAACCCCGTTTACGCTGCATGACGGGCCGCCCTATGCGAACGGGCATCTGCACATCGGGCATGCGCTCAACAAGATCCTGAAGGACATGGTGGTGCGCTCGCAGCAGATGCTGGGGCGCGACGCGCGCTATATTCCCGGATGGGATTGTCACGGTCTGCCGATCGAATGGAAGATCGAAGAGAAATACCGCCAGAAGGGACGCGACAAGGACGCCGTGCCGTTGGTCGAGTTCCGGCAGGAATGTCGTGAGTTTGCAGCTGGTTGGGTGGATGTACAGCGCGAGGAGTTCAAGCGGCTGGGTGTGACGGGCAACTGGGGCGACCCGTATCTGACGATGGATTTCCACGCCGAGGCGGTGATCGCTGAGGAGTTGCAGAAGTTCGTGATGAACGGGATGCTCTATCAGGGGTCCAAGCCGGTGATGTGGTCACCGATTGAGAAGACGGCGCTGGCCGAGGCGGAGGTGGAGTATCACGACCACCAGAGCCACACGATCTGGGTGAAGTTTCCGGTGGTCAATTTCACTGGCGAGAATGACGTTTTTTCGGGAAAGGTCGATGTTGTCATCTGGACGACGACGCCTTGGACGATTCCGCAGAACCGGGCGATCTGCTTCGGTGACGGGATTTCCTATGGGTTGTATGAGGTCACCGGCAGACCAGAAGAGTGCTGGCTGAGCATTGGCGACAAGTATCTGGTCGCGGATTCGCTGGCGGAACAGGTGTTCACGCAGGCCCGTTTGGATGGCACGATGTATCGCCGTTTGTGCGATGTTTCGGCAGGGGATCTGGCACAGATGACCTGCGCCCACCCCCTCCGTGGTGCAGAAGGTGCGGACGGCGAGTGGGATTACGACGTGCCGCTGCTTTCCGGCGACCATGTCACGGACGAGGCCGGGACGGGGTTTGTCCATACTGCCCCGAGTCACGGCGATGACGACTATCAGGTCGGTCTGAAACACAATCTTCCGATGACCTATAACATCATGGAAGATGGCGGTTTTCGCGCTGATCTGCCGCTGTTCGGGGGCAAATACATCCTGAACCGTAAGGGCAAGGAAGGCGACGCGAACGGAGCGGTCATCGACAAGCTGGTCGAGGTCGGCGCACTGCTTGCGAGAGGGCGGCTGACGCATAGCTATCCGCACTCCTGGCGCTCTAAAGCGCCGCTGATATTCCGCAATACGCCGCAGTGGTTCGTGGCCATCGATAAGCCGGTCGGGGACGGGCGGGACGACTATGGGACAACCATTCGGGAACGGGCGCTGTCCAGCATTGATGAGTTGGTGACCTGGACGCCTCAATCCGGGCGTAACCGGCTGCATTCGATGATCTCGGCGCGACCCGACTGGGTGCTGAGCCGCCAGCGCGCCTGGGGTGTGCCGCTGACCTGCTTTGTGAAGCACGGGGCGAAGCCGGATGACGATGACTTCATCCTGCGCAACCCGGCAGTGAACGCGCGGATTGTTGAGGTGTTCGATGCCGAGGGTGCGGACGCCTGGTACCGCGACGGTGCGAAGGAGCGGTTCCTGGAAGGTCTCGAAAACCCCGAGGACTTCACCAAGGTGGATGATATTCTGGACGTGTGGTTCGACTCAGGCTCGACCCATGCCTTCGTGCTGCGTGATCGCGCGGATGGGTCCGAAGACGGGCTGGCCGACCTTTATCTGGAAGGCACGGATCAGCATCGCGGTTGGTTCCATTCGTCCATGTTGCAGGCCTGCGGCACGCTGGGCCACGCACCCTATCGCGGGGTGCTGACCCACGGGTTCACGCTGGACGAGAAGGGCGTGAAGATGTCCAAGTCGCTAGGCAATGCGACTGTGCCGGATCAGGTGGTCAAGCAGTATGGCGCGGACATCCTGCGGCTGTGGGTGGCGCAGACCGATTACACTAACGATCAGCGGATCGGGCCGGAAATCCTGAAAGGAACCGCCGACAGCTATCGCCGATTGCGCAATACGATGCGATTTTTGTTGGGCAACCTCTCGCACTTCTCGGATGCGGATCGGGTCGCGGTTGAGGACATGCCGGAATTGGAACGCTGGGTGCTGCATCGCCTTGCCGAGTTGGATCACAAGGTGCGCGAAGGCTACGACGCCTATGATTTCCAGGGTGTGTTCCAGGCGCTGTTTACCTTCGCGACGGTCGAACTGTCGGCGTTCTATTTCGACATTCGCAAGGACGCGCTGTACTGCGATGCGCAAGACAGCGACCGGCGGCGCGCGGCGCTGACGGTGCTGGATATCCTGTTCCACCGGCTGACCATATGGCTTGCCCCGGTACTGGTGTTCACTATGGAGGAAGTCTGGCTGGAGCGATTCTCGGGTGACGACAGCTCGGTCCATCTGGTCGATATCCCCGAGACACCTGCGGATTGGCTGGATGAGCCGCTGGCGGCGAAATGGGCGGCGATCCGGCGGGTTCGGCGGGTGGTGACCGCGGCTTTGGAAATCCAGCGCAGCGATAAAGTGATCGGTGCCTCGCTTGAGGCAGCTCCGGTGGTGCATGTGGATGACGCCGACGCACTGGCGGCGCTGAAGACGGTGCCGTTTGACGATATCTGTATCACCTCGGGCGTGATCCTAAGCGGCGACCCCGCCCCGGCGGAGGCTTTCCGCCTGCCTGAAGTCGAAGGCGTCGGCGTTGTTTTTGAACGTGCGGATGGAAGCAAGTGCCAGCGGTGCTGGAAGCTGCTGCCGGATGTGGGAAGTCATGGCCACGAGGGAACTTGCGCGCGTTGTGACGGGGCATTGGGGTAGGGCGTTGGTCTATCAGGGTGCTCTTGGCCTGCAGCGCACGTAGGCCGAGAAGGCAACCACAGCCCGGAAACAAGGCGAAGCCGCCGGGCGCCCGACCGTTCGCCGCTCCAAGGGTGCGCCGTCGATGAATTCGCGCGCCTCGGGCGTGACGGTCTGGCGCATTGGCAATGTGGCGCTTCCAATTGAATTGATGGCCAAAGCGGGACGAACAAACGCCCATTACATCCATATCGGCGCCATCTCCCGCCACGGTGCTCCTCCGGCTTGAGTTCAGAGCGTGAAGAGACGCACCAAATTGTTTTCCCCGATTGAAGCCTGCGCGTAACTGACCCATCATCCTGCTACCCTCAAACCAGCGGACCGCCTGAATGACTACCTCCGTCTTCCTTGCCGTCATCGCGGCGGCCTTCTTGCATGCGGGGTGGAATGCGCTGATCCGGGGGGCCGGTGGCAACCGGGTCGCGACGATGCTGGTGATGTCGCTGACCCAGGGCGTGATCGGGCTTGCTCTGGTGGGCTGGCAGCCCTGGCCCGAAGCGCATCTGTGGCCATGGTTCCTGGCCTCCGGTCTGGTTCACACCGCCTATAAGCTGTTCCTGACCTACGCGTACGAACGTGGCGATCTGTCCCGCGTCTATCCCATCGCGCGGGGTGGTGCGCCGCTGCTCGTGCTGATTTTTGGGGCGATCTGGCTGTCCGACGTGGTGCGACCACTTGAGTATATGGGTGTCATCGTGATCGGCCTCGGGCTGGCGTTGATGGCGCGGGGCGTTTTCACGTCGGGGGAAAGTCGGCGGATGCTGCCGTTCGCGATAGGTTCGGCCCTGGCGACGGCGGCCTATTCGATCCTTGACGGGATGGGGGCGCGGCTTGCCGGGGACGCGCAGTTTTTCGTCGGCTGGATGTTCCTGCTGGACGGGATTTTCTTCGGGACGTTTACCGGGCTGATGCTGGGGCTGAAACCCTACAGGGCGCAAGCCCGCGTCTGGGTGCGCGGGGCGATGGCGGCAAGTGTCCTCTTATGGGGCCTATGCAATTGTGGTCTGGGCGATGACGGTCGCGCCGATTGCGCTGGTCACGGCGCTGAGGGAGACCTCGATCCTGTTTGCGGTGCTGATCGGCTGGCTGGTGTTCGGGGAACGGATGGATCGCGGCAAGGCAGGGGCCGCGGTGGCGATTGTGCTGGGCATCGCGCTGACTCGGCTGGCATGAGGGCGGGAATGCAATCTCCGGTCGGGCCACTGACGCTGGTGGCAGAGGGCGACGCGATTGTCGCGCTGGACTGGGCCAATGGACCGCCTGCTGAGGGCGGTGTTCTGGCAGAGGCGGTGACAGAATTGCAGGCCTATTTCGCTGGCCAGCTGGCCGAGTTCACCGTGCCCATGGCGCCGCGTGGGTCGCCTTTTCAGCAGGAATTCTACGCGGCGCTCTGTGCGATACCATTTGGGCAGACGCTGACATACGGAGATCTTGCCGCCGACCTCGGCGTGTCGGCTCAGGCCATCGGTCAGGCCTGTGGCGCCAATCCGCTGGCGATCCTGGTCCCCTGTCACAGGGTGCTGGCGGCAAACGGTCTGGGTGGATATTCTGGCGCAGGCGGAATCGAGGCCAAGGTGGCCTTGCTGAGGCTGGAAGGCGCGGCGGGGCTGCTGATCTGACGACCGTGGCTTAACGGAGCGACCAATGGGCCAGATGCACGTATCGCTGAATTCCCTGCCGCAAACAGGTGCAGCCGTCGGTTGGGCCAGCGGCCACACGGTGGTGATTGACCGCGCCGAAGGGCGCGCGGGCGGAACCGGGCTTGGCTTCAATGGTGGCGAGATGCTGGCGCTGGCACTCGGCGGCTGCCTTTGCAACGATCTACGCTACATGGCCGAGACACTGGCGACGCCGCTGGGTCCGATCAATGTAGAGGTGACGCTTGATCTGGAAGGCGATCCGTTGCTTGTGGTTGGCGCGCTGCTGACTGTCGACTGTGCTCTGGCTGATGGCGGTGAAGCGAGCGCGGTGATCGAGGCGGCGATTGCCGACAGCACGGTCAGCAACTCGGTCCAGCGGGGAATTCCGGTCAGGTTCGCGCGGCGTTAGTCTTCGGTCAACTGCTGCACCACGCCGGCGAAGATCAGGTAGAGCGAGGACGCAACCAGACCCCAAAGCGCCCAGCTTTGCGGGTCGAATTCGACCCACGCGGCCCAGCCGGCGAATCCGGTCCAGGCCAAGGCCATGGGCAGGCTGATAACCCGCCAGCGCTCGGTTCGAACCGGGTGGATAAATTTCAAGCGAAGGAACATCGCGATAGCCAGCGCGCAGACAATGGCAAGGATCACCCAGAAGTTCGGGTGCGTGGCGAACAGCACCAGAACGACCATGTTCCAGCACCCCGGAAAGCCGGAGAACGAGTTGTCCTTGGTCTTCATCCGAGTGTCGGCGAAGTACACCACACTGGTATAGGTAATGACGATAATGGCGATCCAGCCGGTCCAGCCGGGCAGCAGGCCGGATTTGAACAGGGCATACGCAGGGATGAAGACATAGGTGAGGTAGTCAATGATCAGGTCCATCAACTCGCCGTCAAACTCGGCGGCATTCTTTTTTACGTGGTAGCGGCGCGCCAACGGGCCGTCGATGCCATCGACGAAGAAGGCAATGACCAACCACAGGAACATCAGCGCCCATTTTTCCTCGACCGCTGCCAACATGGCGAGCATGGCAAGCACCGCGCCTGTGGCGGTCAGCAGGTGGACACCTAATGCGGGAATACGTGGGTTCATCGCGCAGTCATGGCGCATATCGGAGGGGGGCGCAAACCGAACCTGTGATCGATGGAGGTTTGCTGCGCGAGGGGATCAAGCGCGCGGATGGGCGGCACGGTAGACATCAATCATCCGCGCGGTATCGACGGCTGTGTAGGCTTGGGTGGTCGACAAGGACGCATGGCCCAGCAGTTCCTGGATAGCGCGCAGGTCGCCACCGGCATTTAGCAGGTGGGTCGCGAAAGAGTGGCGCATGGCGTGCGGTGTGGCACTTGCAGGCAGGCCCAATTGGGTGCGGACCTGTGCGACGGCCCCTTGCAGAATGCGCGGGTTCAGAGCGCCACCGCGAACGCCGCGGAACAGCGGGGCGGCAGGTTCTAAGGGGTGGGGACTGGCCTTGAGGTAGGCGGCAATGGCATCGCGCGTGACGTGCAGTAGGGGAACCTCACGCTCCTTGTTCCCCTTGCCGATAATGCGCAGTGTGTCGCCCATAGGCCAGTCGGCCCCGTTCAGTGACAGCGCCTCGGATATGCGCAGGCCGGAGCCATAGAGTAGTGTGACCACCGCCGCGTCGCGCGCGGCAACCCACGGGGTGTCAGAATTAACGTCGAGCCGGTCGATCACTGCTTTGGCATCGGTCGGGCTTAGTGGTCGCGGGAGCTTTCGGCGGAATTTGGGGCTGCGGGTGGCCAAGACTGCAGTAACGTCAAAATTATCCCGCTCGGCCAGCCATCCCGCGAAAGTTTTGACTGCCGACAGGCTGCGGGCGAGGGATCGCGCCGCGACTCCGCGGTCGCGTTCATGCGCCATCCAGGCACGCATATCGCGGATGCTGAGCCGGGCCAAAGCGCCGACGCCAAAACTGTCGCCGATGTGGCTTTGCTGGAAAGCGAGGAAGCCAAGGACGTCGCGCTGATAGGCCTCAACTGTCGCCGCGGCGCGGCCTTCAATGGTGGCGATGTGGGTCAGCCAGCGGTGCAGGGCATCGCTTAATCCTGGGGACAGGGTTGGCGCGCTCACGCCAACCAGCGGGCCATCGCGCGCTCGAACACCTCGGCGAAGAATGTCAGAAGGTCCGTGCCGTTGCTGGGCGAGAACTGGTGCGGGTCTTCTGAGCCGAAGACCAACATGGCTGGCATCTTCGACGAGCCGAAATCCAGCAACAAGCAGGCCTCGGACGAAATCCAGTTCTCTGCGCTCTCCCAGAACACAGCGTCGCTGGCCGAAGTCTGGCGCAATGTGACTTTTCGCACCGAGCCGCCGCGCCCCATTGTGGCGTAGAACTCGCAATAGCCAGGCTCGGCGACTTTCATGATGTCCGACACGCCCGAAAGTTTTGGGGCCTGGCAAGCCTCGGCGCTTTCCAGCACCAACCGGATGCCATCGATTTTCAGGATCGTGGCAAGTTCGGGCAGGTCTTCGAGGAAGCCGTCAAAATCGGGTGCTTCCAGCAGTTTCAGGATTGCGCGGTGCACCATGTTGGTGCCCGAGAGGTTCTCATAAGCGGCTGCGATGACACCCTTATGCGCATCCTCCAGCCGACCGAGCCGCTCCTCCAAGCGCTCAAACGCAACGCCGCGCAGGTCGACAACATTTTCGCCCAAACCGGAGGTGTTGGCCGCCATCAAGGCGCGCATCACGTCGCCATCGTCCAGTATTACATCGGGGTCGGCGATGATCTTGCGGCGCAATTCATCACGCATCGGTGCGGTATTCGTCATGTGGTATGCCTGCCTTTGTCGTAACTGCCCGTAGAGGCGCCGCCAGTCGTTAATCGCCGGTTGCTGCCAAAGTGAGTTATAGCAGGGCGCGCGCACCTGTCGAGAGTGTGGCACGCGCGCACTGCATAACGTGTTGCATTTGCAACTTGAATCCTACGGCGGCTGTCCGTCGCGGTCGTTCAGTTGCGCCAATTCGCCGGTGCGTCCCAAAGCGGCCGCGATGCCTCGGACCGAGCCTGTTCGTCGCTCAACCCAATGTCACGCAAGATATGCGCGTCCAATTTTGCCAAATGCATCCGCTGTCGGCGGATTTCGAGCATCGTTGTGAAGCGCGCCACGAATCCGGTTTTGCGAGCGGGGGCAGGGCAAGCAAGGGCAGTTGTTTGAGTCATGGCGTATCCTCACGTCTAGTGATCAGTCCGATCAGTTTCATCGCTAATGTTGATGTGTATGCCGCTTCGTGGCACATTGGTAAAACGAATGATATTGACCCAGGCCATCAAGGATTGTGATATGCCAAGAAATCTGGATATGACTGCGTTACGCTCTTTCGTCGCAGTGGCCGAAAGCGGTGGCGTGACACGCGCTTCAGGTTTTTTGAACCTGACGCAATCGGCAGTCTCGATGCAGTTGAAGCGGCTGGAAACTGCGATGGGTCTGGACCTGCTGGACAGGTCAGGGCGCGGTGTTTCCCTTACCAGCGCAGGCGAACAATTGCTGAGTTACGCACGACGAATGCTGGATCTGAATGACGAGGCATTCGCCCGTTTGACCCATCAGGATTACGAGGGCGAAATAAAACTGGGTGTGCCACATGATATTGTATATCCGGCGATCCCGCAGATTCTGCAGCGCCTGGCCGCCGAATACCCGCGGGTTCGGGTTCAACTGATCTCATCCAACACGCGGCGCCTGAAAGAGATGTTTGCCCAAGGCGAGTGCGATTTGATTTTGACGACCGAGGACGGTGTTGGCCCGGAGGGGCAAACGCTGATCGAATTGCCGCTGATATGGATTGGGGCGCCAGGTGGGTCAGCCTGGAAGCGTCGGCCATTGCGGCTGGCATTTGAAAATGAATGCATCTTTCGCAGCGGTGTTCAACGTGCGCTGGATAGTGCCGGTATCGCCTGGGATATGGCTGTAGAATCCAATTCGAGCCGGACGATAGAAGCGACGGTGAGTGCCGATATGGCGATCCATGCCGCGATTGTGGGAACCATCCCGAACTACATGGAAGTCGTGCCGCACGGCAACGCGCTGCCCGAATTGCAGATGACAAGCATTAATCTTTATGCGTCGGATGTTGGAGGTAACGCGGCGCTGAACGATCTGGCGGCACTGGTGCGGCAGTCATATCAGGCCTTGGCAGGTGCACGGGTGAGCAACGCGCTGGTCAAGGTGTGATCACGATTTTGCCGGTCGATTTGCGGGCACGCAGCAACTCCAGACCCTCGGCAGCGCGCTCTAAGGGCAGCGAATGACTGATGTGCGGCGTCAGTTTTCCTTGTGCATACCAGGCGAACAACTGGGCCAGACTATCGGTGATGACTTTCGGATTGGTTTTGACGTAGCCGCCCCAATACATCCCCAGCACGGAAATGTTTTTGACCAGCAGAATATTTGCGGGGATTTGCGGCACGGTGCCACTGGCAAATCCTAGCGGCAGAATGCGCCCGTCGGGTTTCAGGGTTCTGAGGGCAGCATTGAAGAGATCGCCGCCCACCGGGTCGTACACAACATCAGCCCCGCCCAGGGCCTTCACCGCCCCACGCAAGTCATCGCCTGCGTCGATCAGGTGATCGGCCCCTGCGGCTTTTGCGATCGCCAGCTTTTCGGCACCGCGTGCAACCGCGATCACCCGCGCACCCATCAGCTTGCCGATCTCGATCGCCGTCAGGCCGACACCGCCCGCCGCGCCGAGGACCAGAAGTGTCTCGCCCGGTTGCAGGCGTGCTTTGTGAGACAGCGCCACGTGGCTGGTGCCATAGGCGACAAGGAATGCTGCCGCGTCCTCAAATGGCATTTCGTCGGGCAAAACGACAACGCGGTCGGCCGGGAAAACCCCGGCTTCGGCCAGTCCACCATGACCACCGAACACGGCGACGCGGCTCCCGATTTTCGGTCCGCCGGTATTGGGTCCAAGGGCCAGCACGTCTCCTGCGACCTCCATCCCCAGTGTGAACGGCAAGGGCGGTTTTTCCTGATAGGTGCCGTTCGCCATCAACAGGTCGGCGAAGTTCAGGGCGCAGGCTTTAATCGCGACCAGAATCTCGCCCGATGCAGGCGTGGGCGTTGGAACACGGATCAACTCTGGATCGGCGTCGAATGCCGAGACCTGGAACGCGCGAACCAACGGCGGATTTTTGGTGAAAAGTTGCATCAGAGTGATTCGCTTTCGCTAAGGTTGAATCGCGATTCCGCAGGTTTGCCTGATGTTAACGTAACGTAAATCGGTGAATTAGGCAAAAAAAACGCCAGATCGGCAGTTTGGGTTAGTTTCAAGAAATTAGCGCAACATACTGATAAAAAGCCTAAAAAACAGATTATACAACCAGAGACCTGTCCAAAAGGACAAGTTGGCAACTTAGGCGAGATGGCCAAAGAAAGGGACAGCCAGATTGAAATGGAGACAGGCAAATGAAACACCCCGTTGATGTACATGTCGGCAAGCGCGTTCGCCATCGTCGCTGGATGATCGGAATGACTCAGCAGCAGCTTGCTGAGGCCGTTGGTATCAAATTCCAGCAAATTCAGAAATACGAAACCGGTATGAACCGGGTCAGCGCGTCGCGCCTTTGGGATATCTCGGACGCTCTGGATGTGCCGGTCGCCTTCTTCTTTGAAGGTCTCGACGGAGCCGAGGAAAGTGCAACCGGAGCTGCCGCAACCGCCCAGGGCGATATGCTGGTGGATAAGGAAGCGCTGGAACTGGTGCGGTCGTACTATGCAATTCCCGAAAATCAGCGCCGTCGCTTGTTTGAGCTGGCACGCGTCCTCAGTGACGCGGCCGCCTGATACGGCGCTTGACCTGCCCCGGCAGGTCGGGCCATCCCGGACGGATCGAATGATCCTTCAAGGGAACCAGGAATGGCCAATCTGAACAAGGCGACTCAAGACCATCTGGTCGCTGTCTCAAATAAACTGGCTGTAGTATCTCGTACCAAAGCCCTGGCATCCTTCCGGATGTCGGGGCTTTTTACTGAGAACAAGGACGCTGACGGATTTGATCCTGTCACCAAGGCGGATCGCGATGCCGAGGCAGCAATGCGCGATGTTTTGGCCGTCGAGCGTCCTGATGACGGTATTATCGGCGAGGAATTTCCCCCGGTTGAAGGCTCCAGCGGTCTGACCTGGGTGCTGGATCCGATAGATGGTACGCGGTCGTACATTTGCGGAGCGCCGACCTGGGGTGTTTTGATAGCCGTGAGCGACGAGACCGGCCCGCTGATGGGTATGATCGACCAGCCCTACATTGGTGAGCGCTTTGTCGGCGGCTTCGGGCGGGCCGAGTATGATGGCCCCTTTGGAGTGCGCCCGTTAAAAACGCGCCCGGCGCGCCCGCTGTCCGAAGCTACAATTCTGACGACGTTTCCCGAGGTCGGAACGGATGAGGAAGGCCGCGCATTTCACTCGGTCTCGCGCCGTGGGCAGCTGACCCGCTATGGCATGGATTGCTATGGCTATGCGCTGTTGGCCCTTGGACAAGTCGATCTGGTGATTGAGGCAGGGCTGAATGCCTATGACATTCAGGCCCCAATCGCCGTCATTCAAGCGGCGGGGGGCATCGTCACCGACTGGGCTGGCGGTCCTGCTCACAATGGCGGGCGGGCGCTCGCTGCGGCGAACCCTCAGATTCATGCCGAGGCGCTGGATATCCTGCGGGGAGTGACGGGATGAGCGCAACTCTCATCCGGGGTGCCGAGCTGATCCTGACGATGGATGATGGTGATCGGGAAATGCCGGGCTACATCCGCATCGAAAGAGGCGTTATCGCCGAGGTTGGAGCGGCTCTGCCTGTTGATGGAGCCGTGGTGGTCGAGGCCAATGGCTGCCTGGTTACACCTGGTCTGGTAAACACCCATCATCATCTGTTCCAGACCCTGACCCGCGCAGTTCCGGCGGCGCAGGACGCTCTGCTATTCGGCTGGCTGCAGACGCTGTATCCGATCTGGTCGCGTTTCGGCCCGGAAGAGATGCGGGTTTCGGCGCAGATTGGTCTGGCAGAACTGGCGCTGTCTGGGTGCTCGATGACTTCCGACCATCTCTATCTTTTCCCCAATGGTGCGCGTTTGGATGACACGATTGAGGCGGCGCGTGAGGTCGGCATGCGGTTTCACGCCACGCGCGGGGCAATGAGTATCGGCGAAAGTGCCGGTGGGTTGCCGCCGGATGCGCTGGTCGAAGATGAGGCCGCAATCCTGGACGATTGCATCCGGGTGATCGATGCTTTTCATGACCCGAGCCCCGGTGCGATGATCCGAGTGGGACTTGCGCCGTGTTCGCCGTTTTCCGTGTCGCGGGAGTTGATGCGCGACGCCGCCATTCTGGCGCGCGACAAGGGCGTGATGCTGCACACACATCTGGCGGAGAATGACGAGGATATAGCGTATTCGTTGGCGAACTTCGGCTGCCGTCCGGGGCAATATGCCGAAGACCTTGGCTGGACCGGGGATGATGTCTGGCACGCCCATTGCGTCAAGCTGGACGAGCAAGAGATTGATCTGTTTGCAAAATCTAGAACCGGTGTATCACATTGTCCCTGTTCCAACTGTCGCCTCGGCTCCGGTATCGCGCCGGTGCGGGCGATGCGGGATGCCGGTGTGAAGGTCGGTTTGGGCGTTGATGGTTCGGCCAGCAACGACACAGGAAATCTGGCAGCTGAGGCGCGTATGGCGATGCTGCTGCAACGGGTCGCAAATGGTGCGGATGCGATGAGCGCACGAGAGGCATTGCGCATCGCAACCCGTGGCGGGGCCGAGGTGTTGGGGCGCGACGATTGTGGGCAGATCGCGGTTGGCAAGCGGGCCGATATCGCCGTCTGGGATATGAGCGGTGTCGAGGCGGCAGGCAATTGGGACGCCGGCGCGTTGCTTTTGGCCGGGCCGACACGGGTGCGGGATCTTTTTGTCGAAGGGCGTCAGGTGGTGCGGGACGGGACTTTGACGACGCTGGATGTGCCCCGCGCGGTTGAAGCGCAGAACCGGCGGGCGCTGGCGTTGATGGGTTAGCCTCATCCCTTTGCGATGTTGCATGGATGGATCAAACCTGATGATGTCCGCCACGAGTGTTCTGGCGATGGATCGAGTGAATGGCAGAGAAGAAACAGCGGCCCAAGGGCAACTCCTATTACAACAAGCGCTGAAACTTACGAAAAGCGGCGCAAAAGACAGCCTTGGTGGCAGGTAGAGCAGGATCAGATGGCCGAGCTGCTGGCCGAAATGCCCGACGGGTTGAGCGTTGTGGACATCCCGTTTGGGACTGGGCGGTTTGTGGCGGATTACCTTGCCAAAGACTTCAAAGTCAGCGGGCTGGATGCCTCTGACCACATGTTGGTCGCGGCGAAAGACGCTCTGGGCGATGACTATGAGCACTGCACCTGCGTCGTTGGCGACGCGGCTGATCTGCCTTACGCGGATGGTCAGTTTGACATGCTGGTCTCGACCCGGTTCCTGCGTGACATCGTGACCTTCGGGGCGGCCAAGAAGATGCTGGCCGAATTTGCGCGGGTGACACGAAAGTATGCAATCCTCCAGCTTGGCCATAGTTTCCCTAAGTTGGGCTACCCCGAGGATGACGACGTAATGGCGGGGCGATTGACCAAAGATCAGTTGAAAGCCTTGTTGGCGGAACACGGGTTTCGGATCAAAGAAATGCGCTTGGTGAAAGACGACGCCGAGGGTCAAATCAGCCATATCTTGTGTGAGAAAACCGCCGCATGATTTTTGAGTTCGCCGGGCTTCCCGGCTGTGGAAAATCGACGATCTGGCGAGAAGCTTCACTGGTGCTGAAGAATTCGGGCATACGGGTCGAAAGTCTTCGCAGTCATTCGCGCCGGTCTATGGTAGAGCGCCGTAAGACAATCCGTTTTTTGCGTAAGAATGCAGAACGGGCAGGTCTTTACGGGGTCGTCAAATTTGCCGAGCAAAACCCCGATACATTCATGACTTTGCTCGACCCGGACAGCAAGGACACGTCGCACCGAATGTGGAGCCTGGAACTGATGGCACAGCTATGGTTTAGCGGGTTAGAGGGGCATGCGGGTATGGCGATCCTTTTGGATGAAGGGTTGCTGCACCGTGGAATGTCCTGTCTTGCAGGACACAGTGCAAGCAACAAGGTCGACGCCGAATCCTTTGCGGCTGATTTGAATCTTGATCATGGGTTGGTCGTTGTGGATTGTCCGGTCGATCTGTCCGTCGAACGCTGCAAACTGCGCCAAGGCGGTTTGCCGGGCGGTTTCGCGCTTGAGGGCGGAGAAGCTGACCCGGGCAAATTTCAAAGATTCGATTCTCTGCTGAATGCTGCGACGCAGTTGCTGTCGGATCGCGGCGCGCAATTGATAAGGCTCGACGCAACGCGGCAGCCCGATGATCTTGGCCGCGATCTTGCCGATTGGATCGGCCAACGGCTTGTGTCAATCAGCTAAGGAACTTTCTGCGCCGAAATGTTCGCCGACAGTTCTCCCACCAACCCAAACCCGCTTCACCGCCCCCTCAACCGCCTTGCAACCGCGCCCCGCTTTGCCTTACGCGAGCCCTATGACCGTGGATGTGCTCATCGAAGACGCTCGCTGGACTGCCAACAGCCTTACACCGTTGGCCGATGCCGCTACCTGCGCAACACTTACCCACCTGTCCCTCAACCCGGACGCCCTCGAAATCGCGCTCCTCGCTTGCGATGATACTCGTATCGCGACGCTCAACGCCGATTTCCGGAGCAAGCCGAGCGCCACCAATGTCCTCAGCTGGCCCTCCGGACCCTGGACGCCCACGCGCCTGCCGCCGGACGGTGAGCTGGGCGATATTGCAATCGCCTACGGGACCTGCGTGCGGGAAGCCGCCGAACAGGGCAAGGCGTTGGCGGATCACACCACCCATCTGATCGTCCACGCGACCCTTCATTTACTGGGGTTTGACCATGAAACCGATGCTGAGGCCGGCGAAATGGAGGCGCTGGAGGTCGAGATACTTGCGCGTCTGGGGCTTCCCGACCCATATAGGGGGCAGGGGACGTGATCCCCGGGCCACCGGAAAGGTAAAATGACCGACGCCACTGACGGGTCTTCTAGCGCGGCGCAAAGCGCGCAACCAATGACCGACGACCCGACCGCACCGCCCAAGGCGCACCGCTTTCTGCGGCGTCTGTTTCAGGCCATAACTCCGACAGATACGGCCCCAACGCAGGATGCGGTCCCGCTGCCCGAAAGCGTCGGGCTTGACGTACTGCCTGGTATCTCAAACCTGCAACGTCTTCGTGTCGAAGACGTTGCCGTCCCGCGCGCGGAGATTGTTGCGGTCGAAGCTGGTACGGAGCGTGAAGCATTGCTGGGTGTGTTTCGTGACAGTGGCTTGAGCCGCTTGCCGGTCTACACCGGCACGCTCGATACACCGATTGGGCTGGTCCACATCAAAGATTTCGCGTTGGAGCACGGTTTCAACGGCAAAGGTGCCTTTCGGCTGCGCAAACTGGTGCGCCCGCTGCTTTATGTTCCGCCGTCGATGCCCATCGGTGTGCTGTTGCAGAAAATGCAGACAGACCGCATCCACATGGCATTGGTGATCGACGAATACGGCGGCGTTGACGGACTGATCACGCTGGAAGACCTGATCGAACAGGTTCTGGGCGAGATTGAGGACGAGCACGACATTGACGAAGACAAATTCTGGGTGGCTGAGCGTGACGGAGTTTGGCTCGCCGAAGCTCGAACTCCACTGGACGAATTTGAGGCAGAAAGCGGCCTTGCGCTGAGGATCCCCGACGAGGAAGAGATCGATACCCTCGGTGGTGTCGTGTTCCTGCTGCTGGGCCGGGTGCCCGCGCGCGGAGAGGTGATTGTCCATCCGAGCGGTACTGAGTTCGAGATTGTCGATGCCGATCCGCGACGCGTGAAACGCTTGCGTGTCTGCCGTCCTGATGCGCGCAAGGCCTGACCGCCGGGTGGGACGTCAGAGATTCGGTAAGCAGTCATGATACGGACGCCCGGCGGAATACGCCGATTTAGGCTTGTCGGGCTGGCGCTGGCGTCAGGCATCGTTGCGGCAGCGGGGCAGGCGCCGCTCGGCTGGACGTACCTTGCACTTCTGGGCTTTGCAGGGCTGATCTGGGTCGTGGCATCGGCCCCTTCGACCCGCTTGGGCATCCTGAGAGGGTGGTTTGGTGGTATCGGATACTTCGCCGCAACGTTGTTCTGGATCGTTGAGCCATTTTTGGTTGATCCGGTCCGCACCGGCTGGATGGCCCCGTTCGCATTGCTGTTCACGGCCACTGGGTTCGCTCTCTTCTGGGGCGCCGGGTCTGGCTTGGGCGTTTGGCTTGTACGGTCCCGCGCCCGGCGCGCTATCGGCGTAGCGCTTGGCATTGCGCTGGCTGAAATGCTGCGCGGGCATCTGCTGACCGGCTTCCCCTGGGCCTTGCCCGCCTACATCTGGATCGACCATCCGGCGGCCCAATGGCTGGCCTGGGTCGGCCCGTATGGTCTGAGCGTTATGACGCTGTTGGTTGCCGCACTGCCGGTTTTGTTCTGGCAAGCTGGTCGCGGCCGGGTCGCCGCCCTTGCGGCCCTCGTAGTGCCGATTGCCTTGATAGAAGGCAGTGGTTGGCTACGCGTATCATCGCTGCCAATCGACAACACTGACCGCCCGATCGTCCGCCTGATCCAGCCAAATGCCCCGCAGCATCAGAAGTGGGAACCTGAGATGATCCCGGTGTTCTTTGAACGGGCTGAGGCAGCAACTGCTGCCACTGCCGATATTCCGCCAGCCCTGATCGTCTGGCCCGAGACCGCGCTGCCCACATTTCTGGATGCGGCCGAAAATGCGCGCGTGAGAATTCGGGTGGCTGCCGGAGAGGCTCAAGTCGTCGTCGGGGCTTTGCGCCGGGACGCAAATGGCATCTACAATTCGCTCGTCGTGATCGACGCAGATGGCGGTGCCGGTCAAACCTACGACAAGCACCACCTCGTTCCGTTCGGCGAATACATCCCGCTGGAAGGCCTCGCCAGGCGTATCGGTCTTGGTGCATTGGCCGCGCAAGGTGGTGCGCTGTCAGCCGGGAGTGGGCCACAGCTGATTGACCTCGGTCCGCTTGGCGCTGCGTTGCCGCTGATTTGCTATGAAGCGATTTTCCCGGCCAACACCCGCACGGACCAGCGGCCCAACCTGCTGCTGCAGATCACCAACGATGCCTGGTTCGGGCAATACGTTGGACCCTTTCAGCATCTTGCGCAGGCACGTGCGCGGGCCATCGAACAGGGGCTGCCGCTGGTCCGCGCCGCCAATACCGGCGTAAGCGCAGTGGTGGCCCCGTCCGGTGCAGTGACGGCGTCACTGGGTCTGGGGCAGGGCGGGCACCTTGATGCGCCTCTGCCAGCCCCTTTGCCAGCGACGCTGTTTGCGCGCACTAACGTCTGGCCCGCGATTGTTTTCTCGGTTTTGGCGCTGATATTTCTGGCATTTTGGCGCCGCCAAAGCTGATCATCACTCGTTCGACAAAATCCCTGCCGGTGGTGCGATATGAGTCCTTCCCGTTGACGCCAAGCGCTGTCCCGCTTAGGGCAAGTGTCCTTGCCGCCCCAACGGCTTCCTGACGGGGCGGCGCGTTTATCAATGGAGCGCCCCCCGATGGCCCGTCAGAATTACACGTTCACTTCGGAATCCGTATCCGAAGGCCACCCCGACAAATTGTGCGACCGGATTTCCGACGCCGTGCTCGACGCTTTTCTGGGCGAAGAACCCGAAGCCCGGGTCGCTTGCGAAACCTTCGCCACCACCAACCGTGTGGTCATTGGCGGTGAGGTCGGCCTGTCCGACAAAGATAAACTGGCCACCTACATGGGCCGGATCGAAGGTATCGCCCGCGACTGCATCAAGGACATCGGCTACGAGCAGGAGAAGTTTCACTGGAAGACCTGTAAGGTTACAAACCTTCTGCACGAACAGTCGGCGCATATCGCGCAAGGTGTGAATGCGCGTGATAACAAGGACGAAGGCGCCGGTGATCAGGGGATCATGTTTGGCTATGCGGTCAATGAAACGCCGGAATTGATGCCCGCCCCGATCCAGTATGCCCACGCGATCCTGCGCCGTCTCGCCGAGGTGCGAAAGTCGGGCGAACAGCCGACCCTGCGCCCTGACGCCAAAAGCCAGATCTCGCTGCGCTATGAAAACGGCGATCCTGCCGAGGTGACATCCATCGTGCTTTCGACGCAGCATGCTGAGGAGAGCCAGACCTCAGACGACATCCGTGAGATAGTCGAGCCCTATATTCACGAGGTTCTGCCCAGCGGTTGGATCACGGCGAACACCGAATGGCACGTGAACCCGACCGGAACCTTTGTGATCGGCGGACCCGACGGAGACGCAGGCTTGACGGGCCGCAAAATCATCGTCGACACCTATGGCGGAGCCGCGCCCCACGGCGGTGGCGCGTTTTCCGGCAAGGACCCGACCAAGGTTGACCGCTCGGCGGCCTACGCCGCGCGCTATCTGGCCAAGAACGTCGTTGCGGCGGGCCTCGCCCATCGTTGCACGATCCAGCTGAGCTATGCGATCGGGGTGACCAAACCGCTGTCGATCTATGCCGACACCCACGGCACCGGACAAGTTGACGACGCGGCGATTGAAGCGGCGGTGGCAGAAGCGATGGACCTGACCCCGCGCGGTATTCGAGAGCATCTGGGCCTGAACCGCCCGATCTATGCGCGCACTGCGGCTTACGGCCACTTTGGACGCGCGCCAGAGGCGGACGGTGGGTTCAGCTGGGAACGCACCGATTTGGTTGAGGCGCTGAAGGGGGCCGTCTGACGACGGCCTGCCTCCGGCAGGGATATTTTTGAGCCAATGATGATATGGGGAGCGCGATGACCGCGCCTAAGCGCCCTTGGCGCAACTTCTATGGCCGGATCAGCGGCAAGACTCTGCGCGACAGCCAGCGGCGGTATTTGGACTCGGACCTCGGCGTTCTGTCGCCGGGACCGGTCGGTTGGGACGAGAATCCGGATCGCACTCCGCTGGATCTGGTCACACGTTTCGGGGATGTTCCGGTCTGGCTGGAGATTGGGTTCGGTGGTGGCGAGCACATGGTGCATCAGGCCGCCCAAAACCCCGATGTGTCGATTATCGGGGCTGAGCCGTACATCAATGGTGTCGCGATGCTGCTGGGAAAGCTGCGAAAAGCCGGGGTCGAGAATGTCGCGATCCACCCCGGCGACGTCCGCGACCTGATGGATGTTCTGCCAGAAGCCACGATTGCACGCGCTTTCCTGCTCTATCCAGACCCCTGGCCCAAGGCGCGCCATCATCGCCGCCGGTTCGTGACACCCGAACACCTGGTTCCATTGGCCCGTGTGCTCGCCCCCGGTGCGATCTTCCGGGTTGCCACGGATATTGAGGATTACGTTCGCCAGACTCTGGAAGAAGTCTCCCGCGACACCTTCACCAACCTCACCGAAGACATTCACTGCCCCTGGGACGACTGGATTCCCACGCGATACGAACAAAAGGCCCTGCGCGAGGGACGAAAACCGCATTATCTGACGTTTCAGCGCAACGGAAATGGTTCGGATTGAGGGCGATGCCTTGTCCGTGCGCCTGCCAGTGATTACAATGTCATCGAGTTGATACCACCAAGGGCGGCCCGATGCGGTCGCTTTTACTTATTCAAGGAAGTGGCATGTCCTGGACCGATGAGCGCGTCGAGACGTTGAAGAAAATGTGGACCGAGGGCCAGTCGGCCAGTCAGATCGCCAAGGAATTGGGCGGCGTGACCCGCAACGCGGTGATCGGCAAGGTGCATCGTCTGGGTCTGTCGAACCGGTCTGGCGCGCAAGCGGCTCCGGCGGCGAAGGAAAAAGCCGCCCCCGCGCGAGCAAAGGCGAAAGCAGAACCTAAGGTCGAGGCGAAGCCAGCGCCCGAGGTAAAGTCAGCCCCGGGCCGCGCTACCGAAATCCCACCACCGGCGCCGGTTAACCTGCGCACCAAGATCATCCCGGCGGGCCAGCCTCTGCCGCCGCAACCCAGCGCAAACGAGATCAGCCCCGAAGCGCTGGCCAGCGTTCGCGAGGTTGAGAAAAAGGCCAAGAAGATCAGTTTGATGGAATTGACCGAGCGGACCTGCAAATGGCCGATTGGTGATCCGGCGACGGATGATTTCTGGTTCTGCGGATTGGGTGTGCAGTCGGGCAAGCCTTATTGCGAAGCCCACGTCGGCGTGGCGTTTCAGCCGATGAGCAGTCGTCGGGATCGTCGGCGGTAACTCTCTCGACGGGTGTGCTGGAAGAGGGTCGAGCGTGGCAACTGAGATCGTGCCGGAAGGGATGCGTGCCGCACTTGAGTAGATGCAAATGTCCCCAGCAGTACGCTCGGGACAACAGGTTTTCTCAGCGGTATGACAGGCTCGGATGCGAGCGGTGAGTTACCGCAAGATCCTGCAGCCCAGTTTCAGGCGGCGTTCAAAAAGATTGTTACTATTTTAAAAGCAAGCGGTCTTGAATTTGGCTCGGTCGCCGAGATGACCAGTTATCATGTGGCGCTGCAGAAGAATTTTCAGCTATTTCAGACAGTTCGATCCGACTACGTCTCACGACCTTATCCCGCCTGGACAGCTGTCGAGGTGGCCGGATTGCGCCGCAAAGGCGCGTTGGTCGAAATACGCGTCGTGGCCGAGGTCGATAATACGAGCTAGCGCAGCGCCCTACCCGCAATACGTGCGCACCTCGGTATCCCGCAGCCCCGTCTCGCGCAGCATGCAGCGATTGCGTGCCTCATAGTAATAGCCCTTGGCGTACCACTGCACGGCCTGCGCCTCGCTGCCACGGCTCAGTAGCCAGGCTCCGCGAAGATATTTCCCGGCGTATTTTAAATTTGTATTGGCATCCAGAAGGTCATTCGGCCTGCCCCTGAACCCCATCGTCCCTGCGGTCGCAGGCAGGATCTGCATCATCCCGTAGTAAGGGCCGTTGCGCGCGTCGGCGCGATAGTCGCTTTCGCGTTGAATGACGCGATGCAAAAGCGAACGTGGGATGTCATAGTGATCGGCCCATTTGTTTACCAGCTTGCGGACTTTCGGAGTTTCACCCGGATAAAGGTTCGGCGTCGCGGCCCGCTGGACCGGCACGAAGAACGGCACCGCGCGTGGTTCCGGAGCAGGGGCCGAAGGCGCGGCGCAGGCCGACAGGAGGGCGAACAAAACGATGGGGGCAAGACGCAGGGTAGGGTACATAAGGTGACCTTTAACAATTACGGTGCCGGTATGTGTCCCGCAGAGCGATCCTGAGCAAGCCCCCTGCGTACAAATGGCAGATCTTCGCGCATGGGGACCTAGCCGGTGGACAGGTCCTCCCAGCGCATATCGCCCAGATAGAGCGCATACCGGCCATTGAAGTCTTCATAGTCGCGCGCCGTCTGGATTTTTCCGCCGGAGACAACGATCCGGTCATCTTCCAGAACCGCCTCGTGGCGGCTGATCCAACCGGGTGCGTCACCGGTTGTTTCAACTTTCGAGATCGAGAAATCTGACAGGTTCAGGCGCAGAACCTGGGTTTCACCTACACGCCTGTCCTGCTGATATCCAAGGCTTCCGATGATGAGAATGGAGTCTTCCAGCAACGTCGCCGTGTGGAAATCCGTCGGCGGGAATGCCTTGTCGGGGTAGGTGAAAACCTCGACCCCGCCCATGCCGTCATGCACGACGACATCATTGTATATGTTGAAATCCGGATCATAGGAATCCTCGTGCTCACCCGCAATCTGGACCCAACGGCCATCGGGAAGGCGGGTGGTGGTGCGGCCAAACCGGTCGAAGCTCCAGGTGGCGGGGCGCGGAAAGGCTTTCTTGTCCTCTTCGGGGCCGTAATCCTGCAATCCGGCGTAGCCGCTTTTCCCGGTGCGGATCATCTCCCTGAGGAAAGGGTGGTCCACTTTCTCAGGGTTGCCCGACCCATAACGGGGCACCGATTGGCTGTTAAAATCCTCGGCGGTGACGGTCTGTTCCGGGATCAGGCAGGCCCCGGTGACAAAGCGCATCTGATCCGCGTTGAGGCTGTCGAGTTGCGCCGGGTCCCAGCCAGCCTCGACCAGCATGCGTGCGACGACCACGACTTCCGGTGTGCCGTCATCTGTTAGCTTTGCGGCCGGGTCATCCTGGTAGGCCGCAATGTCGTCGACATCCGACATGTCCGGGTCGTGCTGAAGCAGCAGGCCCAGGACATCAATGTGGTGCATATTCGCCGCCGTCCAGACTGGGCTTTGACCCCACTGATTTTCGGCATCCACCGACACGTCAGCCCCAAGCAGCGCTGCAACGACCTCGACGTCACCGGATTCGATTGCTGTGTGGAGGGCATCCCCGGCCTCGGCACCATCAGCACCGCTTGCCTCCAGCTGAGCCGCCATCACCAGCTTGGTCTTTTCGGCATCGCCGACCAGCGCGGCCAATTCCGCTGCGGTGTTCTTTTCTTCATCTGGTCGCATCAGGAGGTCCGATGGCAGCGCCGCCTCCACATCTTCAATCGTCCCCCACGCAATTGCCACCTGCAGTGGCCCCCAGCCCACGGCGTCCGGGTCTGCCCCAGCTTCGACCAGCATCTGCATCGCATCAAACCGGTGCCGCTCGTAAGCATAGGCCAGTGGTGCATCCATCAGGAAAGAGCGTTGATTGGGATCTGCACCGTCGTCCAACAACGCGCGTATTGTCTGGAGTAGATCGGCATCGTCGGTCTGCTCAAGCGCCTTGATCAGCAGAGTACGCGATTTCTCGTCTTGCTTCAGCAAGCGCTTCATTTCCTTATCGACTTTCTTGTAGCTCTTGCCTTCAGCCTCGACTGCATCGCGCTCGGCGGTAAAATCGTTCAGCACGTCAAACGAAACCTCCTGCCCGGTCAGCGCCACCCGCCGCCGCCATTTCGCCAACAAGTTCCGCGCCTGATCCAGCAACTCATCGTTGCCCTGCTTGATCTGCGGCCCAAGCTCGGCAAACGTCTCGGCCAACCCGTCCTCGAACTGCGCCATCAGGGCGTCGCGCTGGTCCGGGTCAATCCCCTCCATTGCGCCTTCAAGGCTTTTGCTCAACTCGTCCAGTGTCCCTTCCAGCATTGCCTTTTCGTCGTCGCCAATCGCGTCATCGATGGCCTTGTTCCGCCCCATGACTTTGCGGAGAATTCCAGAAAACATGTCCATTCCACTTTGCATTGCTTCGGTGGCTCCGCTACGTCGGAACCCTGATCAACAGGGGCTTTGCATGAAAAATCCGCCAGAAATGCGGCCAGATTTGGCACCCGCGCCGCGTGTTGCCGATACGCGACGCCCGGGACAGCCGACCATCGGCATGGTCTCGCTCGGCTGTCCCAAGGCGCTGGTCGATAGCGAGCGTATCCTGACCCGCCTGCGGGCCGAGGGGTACGCCATGTCGCCCGATTATGCCGGGGCCGATGCGGTGATCGTCAACACCTGCGGCTTTCTCGACTCAGCCAAGGCGGAATCGCTGGAGGCCATCGGCGAGGCGCTGACCGAGAACGGTCGCGTCATCGTCACCGGCTGCCTGGGGGCGGAACCGGATTATATCCGCGAACACCACCCCAAAATCCTCGCCGTCACTGGCCCGCATCAGTACGAGGCCGTGCTGGACGCCGTCCACGCCGCCGTGCCGCCCGCGCCCGACCCGTTCATCGACCTGCTGCCCGCCAGCGGCGTCACCCTGACCCCGCGCCACTACAGCTATCTCAAGATCGCCGAGGGCTGTAACCACAAGTGCCGGTTCTGCATCATCCCCGACATGCGCGGCAAACTCGCCAGCCGCCCCGCCCATGCGGTGGTCCGCGAAGCCGAACGGCTGGTCGAGGCCGGGGTGAAAGAACTGCTGGTCATCAGTCAGGACACCTCGGCCTATGGTGTCGACATCCGGCACGCGGAGGACCGGGGCCACCGGGCCCATATCACCGATCTGGCGCGGGACCTCGGCAGCCTCGGCGCGTGGGTCCGCCTGCACTACATCTACCCGTACCCGCATGTCCGCGACCTGATCCCGCTGATGGCCGAGGGGTTGATCCTCCCCTACCTCGACATCCCGTTCCAACACGCCGACCCCGGAGTGCTCCGCCGCATGGCCCGCCCGGCAGCGGCGGCGAAAACCCTGGATGAGATCACCGCCTGGCGGCAGGTCTGCCCCGACATCGCCCTGCGCAGCACCTTCATCGTCGGCTATCCGGGCGAGACCGAGGCCGAATTCCAAGTGCTGCTGGATTGGCTGGACGAGGCCCAACTGGATCGCGTCGGGTGCTTCAAATACGAAGACGTCGCCGGGGCACGCTCCAACGCCCTGCCGGACCACGTTGCGGAAGAGGTCAAGCAGGAGAGGTGGGAGCGGTTCATGGCCAAAGCGCAGGACATCTCAGCCGCGAAGCTGGCTGCGAAGGTTGGCAAGCAGCTGGAGGTGATCGTGGATGAGGTGGAGGACGGCGTCGCCACCTGCCGGACAAAAGCGGACGCGCCGGAGATTGACGGAAACCTGTTTGTGGATGAAGGCTTTGAGCAGCTCACCCCGGGCGATATCGCCACCGTCGAAGTGGACGAGGCGGGGGAGTATGATTTGTGGGGGCGCTAATCTAAGCAAACGAAAAATTCCGTTTCGTTGACTTAATTGCCATCCGTCGGTACGAATCGGATGCAGAAAATGTATTTTGGGGATTTTTTTTGGAAGAAACAGTTTCGAAAGATTGGGGTGAGAGGTTTCGAGCGGATCGCCCGAAATATTATGATTTCACCAAAGAAGTGGATGACTTGCTGCATAAGATCCTCGCAGGGAATTCTATTGACTACGTGAATATTGAGGCTCGGACCAAGTCAGTGGGTTCTTTCTGTGAAAAGATTTCTCGCGATGGGAAAAGCTATGCGGATCCTCTGAGGCAGATAACAGATCTGAGTGCCTGCAGGGTAATTTGCTATTATAATAGTGATATAGATCGAATTGATGAGTTGCTAAGAAAAAACTTTAAGGTGCTTGATGAGTATTCAGAAAAGAAGGACAAGAAGGAAAATCCAAGAGAATTTGGCTACTTGTCTCGGCACTTGGTTGTCGAATTTGGTGCAGAAAGACTGAAGTTTGACGAATACAAAAGATTTCGTACTTTGAGAGCCGAAATCCAGGTAAGAACAGCATTACAGCATGCATGGGCCGCAATTGAGCACAAACTGCAGTACAAAAACCAATCTGAAGTTCCTGAGCCACTACAAAGGAAACTTTTCCAAATTTCGGCACTACTAGAGCTTGCTGACGATGAGTTTGAATTTTTGCAGAAAAAACTGGGAGTATTGCGAAAAGAGTACCAGGATGAAATTGAGTCCGGCGAGCAGGAACTTCCTATTAACGTCGAGTCCGTAGATGTTTATTTGTTAACATCAAATGCAATCGAAGGGGTGAGGTCGTCTCTTTGGAAGTATGGCTATTCGATGGCTCCGCAGCATCCTTCCGCACGAAACCCTCTAAGTAAGCTAGTTGAAACGCTGCAGGTCGTCGGGATTGGGTCGGTTTCAGATTTGGATAAACAGCTGTTTGAGGGCAAGACAAAAGGGTTTTGGACTGAGCAATTCGATAAATTGTTTAAGACGTGGAAAACGCCAGAAATGCCGAACAAATTAGTTCTCGACCCCGTAGGCGTGGTAAGAATCATGCTCATTCTTGCTTCCAAGAAAACCGTGGCTGAAAAGGCCTTGAGACGGGTGCCGTTTGGAGAAAGTTTGAATGCCGCACTGAAGTCTATGATGGTTGAATAACCATTGCCTGCAGCGCCTTCACGCTGATATCCCCCTCACGCTCGGCCAGTATGGCGTGCGCGGCGGCATGCGCCCCGGCGAGCGTGGTGAAATACGGGATGTGATCGCTTAGCGCGACGGCCCTTAGCGAGCGTGAATCCTCGACCGCTTGCGTCCCTTCGGTGGTGTTCATCACCAGCTGCACGCCGCCGTCCTTCATCACGTCGACGATGCTGGGCCGCCCTTCATAGGCTTTCTTGACCACCTCGGCGGCAATCCCGTGGTCCGCCAGAAACGCCGCCGTGCCGCCAGTCGCCAGCAGACCAAAGCCCATCCCGTCCAGCGCCTGCGCCGTTTCCACCAGCAGCGGGCCCTTGTCTGCCTCCTTGATCGACAGGAAAACGACGCCCTCACGTGGGAATTTCACCCCGGCCCCCATCTGCGCCTTCAGGAACGCGCGGTGGAAGCTGGCGTCATAGCCCATGACCTCTCCGGTCGAGCGCATTTCCGGCCCCAGCAGCGTGTCCACACCAGGAAAGCGCGCAAACGGCAGCACCGCTTCCTTGACCGCAAACCCGTCGATATTCGGGTCTTTCAGATCAAAAGCGCCCAGCTTTTCACCGGCCATCAACCGCGCCGCGATCGCCGCAATCGGACTGCGCACCGCCTTGGCCACGAACGGCACGGTGCGCGAGGCACGCGGGTTCACCTCGATCAGGAAAATCTCACCATCTTTCACCGCGAACTGCACGTTCATCAGGCCGACGACATTCAGCGCCAGCGCCAGCGCGCGGGTCTGCACTTCGATTTCGGCAATGATCTCACGCGTCAGGGAATAGGGCGGCAGCGAACACGCGCTATCGCCCGAATGCACGCCCGCCTCTTCGATATGCTGCATGATCCCGGCGACATGCACGTCGGTGCCGTCGCAGAGCGCATCTACATCCAGCTCAATCGCGCCCGCCAGATAGCTGTCGAGCAGTACCGGGCTGTCGCCCGACACCACCACCGCGTCCGAGATATAGCGCTCCAACTGCGCCTGATCGCGCACGATCTCCATCGCCCGGCCGCCCAGCACGTAGGACGGGCGGATCACCAGCGGAAAACCGATGAGTTCGGCCGCCTCAAAGGCTTCGGCATCGGTATGGGCCAGCGCGTTGTGCGGCTGTTTCAGGCCCAGCGATTGGACAAGCTGCTGAAATCGCTCACGGTCTTCGGCCAGATCAATGGCGTCTGGCGTTGTACCCAGGATCGGGATTCCCTCGGCTTCCAACGCATTGGCCAGCTTCAGCGGTGTCTGACCGCCGAACTGGACGATGACTCCGTGCAGCGTGCCGTTTTCCTGTTCGACCCGCAGGATTTCCATAACGTGCTCGAAGGTCAGTGGCTCGAAATACAGGCGATCCGAAGTGTCATAGTCCGTGCTCACCGTCTCAGGATTGCAGTTGACCATGATGGTTTCATACCCCGCCTCGGTCAGCGCAAAGCAGGCGTGGCAGCAGCAATAATCGAATTCGATTCCCTGGCCGATCCGGTTCGGGCCACCGCCGAGGATGACGACTTTCTTGGCGTCTGAGGGCCGCGCCTCATCCTCAACCTCGCCCATCACCGGGGCCTCATAGGTTGAGTACATATATGGTGTCTGCGCCTCGAATTCGGCCGCACAGGTATCGATCCGTTTGAACACCGCAGTGACGCCCAGATTCTGGCGGGCCTGGCGCACATTTGCTTCGTCGCGTCCTGTCAGATGCGCCAACCGGGCGTCAGTGAAACCCAGCATCTTCAGCGAACGCAGGCCCTGCTCGGTCATCGGCAGGCCATCTGCGCGGACCTGTTCCTCAGTGTCGATGATATCGCGTATCCGCGCAAGAAACCACGGGTCGAAAGACGTCGCGGCGAAAATTGCATCGTCCGACATACCATGTCGCATCGCCTGCGCGATCACCCGCAACCGGTCCGGCGTCTGACGGCTTAGCGCAGCGATCAGCGCACTTTCCTCCGGCGCGCCCTCAATCGCGATCTCATCAAATCCGGTCAGCCCGGTCTCCATACTGGCCAGCGCTTTTTGTAGGCTTTCGTGGATCGTCCGGCCAATGGCCATCGCTTCGCCAACCGATTTCATCGCGGTGGACAGCAGCGGTTCCGAGCCGGGAAATTTCTCGAACGCAAATCGGGGGATTTTCGTGACGACGTAGTCAATCGTCGGCTCAAAACTCGCCGGGGTGACCTTGGTAATGTCGTTGTCCAACTCGTCCAGCGTATAGCCAACCGCCAGTTTCGCAGCGATTTTGGCAATCGGAAAGCCGGTCGCCTTGGAGGCCAGCGCCGATGAGCGGCTGACCCGCGGGTTCATCTCAATCACCACCATGCGCCCGTCTTCGGGGTTCACGGCCCATTGCACGTTGGACCCGCCGGTCTCGACGCCGATCTCACGCAGGACGGCAATACTGGCCGCCCGCATCCGCTGATATTCCTTGTCGGTCAGCGTCAGGGCAGGGGCCACGGTGATCGAGTCGCCGGTATGCACTCCCATCGGGTCCACGTTTTCGATGGCGCAGATGATGATGGCGTTGTCGGCGCGGTCGCGCACGACCTCCATCTCAAACTCTTTCCAGCCCAGCAGGGACTCGTCGATCAGGATCTGGTTGACCGGGCTGGCATCCAGACCCGTGCGGCAAAAGTGCTCATAGTCGGCGCGATTATAAGCAACACCGCCACCCGTCCCGCCAAGCGTAAACGCTGGCCGGATGATCGCGGGCAGGCCGATATCCTCAAGCGCCGCCAGGCATTCGTCCATCGTGTTGGCAATCGTCGCTCGCGGGTTTTCCAGCCCGATCCGGTCCATCGCCTCACGGAAAAGCTTGCGATCCTCGGCCATCTCGATGGCCTCTCGGTTCGCCCCGATCAGCTCGACCCCGAATTTCTCCAAGACGCCGAGATCGGCAACCGCCAACGCGGTGTTCAAGCCGGTCTGCCCACCCATTGTTGGCAACAGCGCATCGGGGCGTTCCACTTCGATAATCTTGGCGACAACTTCGGGCGTGATCGGCTCGATATAGGTCGCGTCCGCCATCTCAGGGTCGGTCATGATGGTGGCGGGGTTCGAGTTTACCAGGATCACCCGGTAGCCCTCTTCTCGCAGCGCCTTGCAGGCCTGAGCGCCGGAATAGTCAAACTCACACGCTTGCCCAATAACAATTGGCCCCGCACCGATAATCATGATCGAGCTTATGTCGGTGCGTTTTGGCATGATCGACCCCCGGCTGTCCGGGGGCTGGCGGACCCGGCGCAAAATCCTTGCGGGTTATAGCCACGGCGCGGGCGTGCACAACACCCTCTTGCGGCAATCTTTCGGCTTTGGCGCGGGTCAGATAGGTTTCGCGGAATTCAAGCTCGCCAGAAGGGCCACCAACGCTGCCAGGAAGACCGGGACCATGATTAGAATTTGCGGATAGAACGGCAGGGCGACGTCGAAGAACAGCGATTGAAACGGCACGCTGAGTGTAACCCAGACGATTAGCAGCAGGGTCATCGCGCGGCGCAGCGGCATCACAACCAACACTCCCGGCAGCAAAAACAGCGCCAGCAGGTAATAATGCGCCCAGCCCAGCGGAGCGAAGATCGCAACGATCAGCGCAAGGCCCAGAAGTTGCGCGCCAGTTCGCCGTCGATGATCCACCCGCTGCGTCACGCGCCAAAGAACAAAAGTCGCGATTAGCAATCCCAGCGTCGACATCACCGAGATCCAGCCCGGTTTGGCGAAGATGTACTCGTTGTCTATATGCAGAGGAGCGGTGCCACGCACGGCGTTCCAAATCTCGAACAGAAAAGTCTCGAACGAGAACGCAAAGAAGCTGGCGTAGATGTAGGCGCTGATTGTGCGAAGGTGGCTGAGGTAGGTCAGATGCAACTCGGGGCCCGCGACGGCGTAGCTGAGGGCAAGCATGACCATGCCGCTGACCATGAACGCCGCCAGCGCACGTCCATTGCGATCAAATAGAAATATCAGCGCAAAGGCGGCCGGCGTGATTTTCAGGCAGGCGGCCAGTGCCAGCGCCACCCCGGCAGCGAAAAATGCCCCCGCGATGTAGCGTTCGAACGCCAGCAGGCACAGAAAGAAAACCAGGATTTGCGTCTGCCCCAGCAGCAGCGCCGACATCAACGGTACGCCGGGCACCAGCAGGGCAAGGCTGATCAGCATCCAAGTGCCCAGAGCAATTGCTGCGCCGATAATCCGGCGTGCCAGCAGGATACTGCCCAGAACCAGCGCGACATTGACCACCAGATTCAAATTCATCGCTGCCTGCGGATCAAATCGTGCCACCGGAGCCATCACCGCCGCCACCCAAGGCGGATAGATAAACGGATAGGTCTGTTCACCGCCGTGCCCCACCGCCGCCACCGCCGCGACCCACGCGGGCGGCATCTGGATGCCAATCACCTCAGGTGGGGCGGCGTAGACCTGCGCCAGATCGCCTGCCCCAAAGAATTGACCCGCGAAATAGAGCGCGCTGAAATCGACGGCCCAGACGTTCCAGTGAATTAGAACGAGGTAGAGCGCCGCGAACACCGCAGCCACAACTGCCAGCGTGTCGGCCCGTCGCTCTATCTGCTTCCAAAGTCCGGCCAACCTGTCCACCGCGCTGTTTTGCACAGGCTAGGGCCGGAAGGGCACGGACCTCAAGTCCGCCCGCCGGTTATTCCGCAGCGTGATGCATCTGCGCCGGGGCCACGTCGTGATACAGATAGTCCCGCGTCAACGGTACCGCCGCCTGATCGCGCGCCAGCTGGAACTGGAAAACAACCTGCCCGTTGTGACGGAACCCCATCTCCGACGCCGCCAGATAAAACCGCCACATCCGTACGAAGCGCGCGTCATAGATCGCCTCCGCCGCGTCCATCCGTGCCGAAAAACGATCGAACCAATGCTTCAGCGTCTCGGCATAATGCAGCCGCCACACCTCGATGTCAGTGCTGACCAACCGCTCTTTCTCGACCGCCGCCATCGCTTCAGACATCGCTGGCGTGTAGCCGCCCGGAAAAATGTAACGATCAAGCCAGGCCGCGCTTGCGCCGGGCGGGTCGCTGCGCCCGATGGTGTGGATCAGGGCAACACCATCCTCGGCCAGCAGGTTGCGCACGGTGCGAAAATACTCGCGGTAATGCGGCACGCCGACGTGTTCGAACATGCCCACCGAGACGATCCGGTCGAAGCGTTCCGAGACATGCCGGTAATCCATCAGTCGGAAATCCACCTGCCCGGAGAGGCCCGCTTCGGCAGCCCGCCGGGTGGCAATCTTGTGCTGCTCCTGGGACAAGGTCACACCCACGACCCGCGCGCCATAGTCCCGCGCCAGCGTCAGCCCCATACCGCCCCAACCACAGCCGATATCCAGTACCCGCATTCCTGGCCGGATCAGCAATTTCTCGGCAATATGGGCCTTCTTGGCCGCCTGCGCATCCTCCAGTGACATGCCTGGGTCCCGGAAGTAGGCGCAGGAATACTGCTTGTCCGCGTCCAGAAACAGATCATAGAGCTTTGCCGACAAGTCATAATGATGGGCCACGTTCCGACGTGCCCGCGGTGCCGGGTTGAACTGCCGCAAACGCCGCGTTGCGTTGCGAACAAACTGAACCGGAGCTTGCCAAGCCGCCCCGTGCTTGGCTCCGACATTGCGCGCCACCAGCGCAAGGAAACCCCGGATATCATCGCCTTCGATAGTCAGCGTGCCGTCCATATAGGCTTCACCCACGGCCAGATCGCGACTCATCAGAATTTTTCGGGGCAAGGCCGGATCGCTCAGCCGAACCCGAACCGGTTCGACGTGTTCATCGCCATATTCGCGCCGGGTGCCGTCCGGCATCTCGACGCTTAAACGCCCTTCGCGCACCATCGCCCGCAGCATCGCGTCAAAAAGTCTGTCCCACATAGGTCACCTCCTTTGCCCCGGATGGGGCAGGCCAGTGCGGTCATAAAGGCCGCCGATCTCCTCGCCTTTCCAAGGTGTTATCGGCTGACGGGCGATATTCTGCGCAAAGATTAACGTTATGTAAAGTCCGCGCCCTCTTGCGCACATACCGTGGCGGAACGCCGCCGCCGCTTGGATTGGCCGCGCGCTGCTTGACTTCGCGGGGGCAGGGGTGTGTATCCCGCAGGTCCTTTCTGCCGCCTTCGGAGCCTGACCATGCACGCCTACCGCACCCATACCTGCGCCGATCTGCGCGCCGAGCACGTTGGCGATACCGTACGCTTGTCCGGCTGGGTCCACCGGGTCCGCGACCACGGTGGCGTCCTGTTCATCGACCTGCGGGACCACTACGGCGTGACCCAGGTGCTGGCCGACCCCGACAGCCCCGTCTTCGCCGAGGTTGAAAAGGTCCGTTCAGAATGGTGCATCCGCATCGACGGGTTGGTGAAGGCGCGCGACGCAAGCCTGATCAACACCAAAATCCCCACCGGCGAGGTCGAGGTTTTTGTTAAGGATATCGAGGTGTTGGGCGCCGCGGACGAGCTTCCGCTCATGGTGTTTGGCGATCAGGAATACCCAGAGGAAACGCGCCTGAAATACCGCTTCCTTGACCTCAGGCGCGAGCAATTGCAGGCCAACATGAAGCTGCGCAGCGACGTCGTGCGCGACATCCGCGAACGCATGTGGGGGCAGGGGTTCAACGAATTCCAGACGCCGATTCTGACCGCCTCCTCGCCCGAGGGTGCGCGCGACTTCCTTGTCCCGTCGCGCCTGCATCCCGGCAAGTTCTATGCGCTGCCCCAGGCCCCGCAGCAGTTCAAGCAACTCATCATGGTGTCGGGCTACGACAAATACTTCCAGATCGCGCCCTGTTTCCGCGACGAAGACCCGCGCGCGGACCGGTCCCCGACCGACTTCTACCAGCTCGACATGGAGATGAGCTTCGTCACCCAGGACGATGTTTTCGCCTGTATTGAGCCGGTGATTCGCGGCTGTTTCGAACGCTTCGGCGGCGGCCGGAAGGTGGATCAGACTTGGGAACAGATCAGCTATGCCGACTCTGCGCTCTGGTACGGGACCGACAAGCCGGACCTGCGCAACCCGATCAAGATGCAGGTCGTCAGCGACCACTTCCGCGGTTCCGGCTTCGCGATCTTCGCCAAGCTGCTGGAGAACGAAGGCACCGAAATCCGCGCCATCCCCGCGCCCGGTGGCGGGTCGCGGAAATTTTGCGACCGGATGAACAGCTTTGCCCAAGCGCAGGGCCTGCCGGGGATGGGGTATATTTTCTGGCGCGAAGTTGAAGGCAAGCACCACACAGAGGGGCTTTGGATCAAGATCGATGAGTGGCGGAAGGGCAGGTTTGATAGCGAAGCGTTGGTCCAAAGAGGCCTCGTTGGCGTGAAAGCCGAGCAATGGGATCGACTGGAGGAACTAGTCGCAAAACTTGAGGGCGAAGACCCGATTGGCGAGGAGATTGTTCAAAGAGAAATTGATGCTGAGTTTGGACCTCGCGCCATGGAAGCCGCCGGGCCGCTCGCCAAGAACATCGGGCCTGAACGGACCGAGGCGATCCGCCAGCAACTGGGGCTTAAGGTCGGCGACGCCGCCTTCTTCCTCGGCGGCAAACCTTCCGCTTTCGAGGCCGTCGCTGGCCGCGCGCGGGATGAGATCGGCAATGAGCTTGGCCTGACCGACACCGACCGCTTCGCCTTTGCCTGGATCGTCGACTTCCCGATGTACGAAGCGGATGAGGAAACCGGCAAGGTCGATTTCTCGCACAACCCCTTCTCGATGCCCCAGGGCGGGCTGGAGGCGCTGGAGGGCGATCCGCTCAAGGTCCTCGGCTTCCAGTACGACCTTGCGTGCAACGGCAATGAACTCATTTCCGGTGCGATCCGGAATCACCGGCCTGAGATCATGTTCAAGGCCTTCGAACTGGCTGGCTATCCGAAATCTGAAGTCGAGGCCCGCTTCGGCGGCATGGTCAAAGCGTTCCAATACGGCGCGCCGCCCCATGGCGGTTGTGCGGCAGGCATCGACCGCATGGTCATGCTGCTGGCGGACGAGGCGAATATCCGCGAAGTCATCATGTTCCCGATGAACCAGCGCGCCGAGGACCTGATGATGGGCGCGCCGAGCGAGCCGATGAACGAACAGCTGCGCGAGTTGGGCCTGCGGGTGCTGCCCAAGGAGTGAGGCTCAGCCGACGGCTGCCTCTGGCCTGAAGCGGCCAATGGAGGTTTGCCTTGGTCAGCCCGAAATCAAGCCAGAAAAGCGCCGGACTGTCCCTAGGACCGGCGCTTCCGCCAAGTCGCGCGTCCGGATTGCGATTTTCTTTGGCCAAAAGCAGCAATCGTTCCTGCTCAGAATGGAGACTTGCGCCAAACGAAAATCGCCGCCGAAAAGCGCTCTACCGGAGCCTGGCGACGCCCTCCAATCCAAATCTGTCTGTATTACAGGTTTGCAGCCGTCGCCGCAGGCACCACGTCCGCCCGATCAGAGGATCCGGTGATGGCACCAAACAGCGCTACGCTCAGCAGTACAGCGCCTAGCGTTAGAATGGCCCAGTCGAGCGGTCCACTGCGCGTTCCAGCGTCATTTGCGGGCATTTTTTGAAGCAGATTTTCCAGCATTTTGGCAGCCTTCTGGTCATCAGTCGTATTCTGTATCACCGCTAAATTGGACGAAATTGCGGGCATGGCAGGGCAGAGATGCGGGCATTTCGCTGCCATTCTCGATGGTTGCGCAGGCCGTTTGCTGCTTGTTGCTTAACGGGGCACCCGATACGCAGACCGCTAGAACAACTTCTCGGACAGACAGCATGCCTTCTGATCGCGACCTCGAAGCTCCGGTTTCTGGCTGGACGCCCCCACCGCGTCCGGAATTTGACGTTTTGGAGGGGCGCTGGGCGCGCATCGAGCGCCTCGACCCCGGGCGCCACGCGGCAGATCTCTTCGACGCCAACCGAGTTTCGGACCGGATCTGGGATTACCTGCCTTATGGTCCATTCGCGAAGCAAGGCGATTATTCTGATTGGCTCTCGTCTGTTTCGCCCAGTGAAGACCCGCGCTTCCACGCAATTCAGGATCGCGAATCCGGGCGTTTTGCCGGCGTCGCCAGCTATCTGCGCATCGCGCCCGACGCCGGGTCCATCGAGGTTGGCCACATTAATTTCGCACCAGAACTGCAGCGCACCCGCGCTGCGACCGAAGCGATGTTCCTGATGATGAAGTGGGCGTTCGACGCGGGCTACCGGCGCTATGAATGGAAGTGCAACGCTGCCAATCTGGGGTCGCGCAGCGCCGCTCAACGCCTTGGATTGAGTTACGAGGGCATCTTCCGCCAAGCCGCCGTCATCAAGGGCCGCAACCGCGACACCGCCTGGTTCGCCGCAATCGACGCTGAATGGCCTGCTCTGAAGGACGCCTTCGAAAACTGGCTCGTTCCCGATAATTTTACGGCTGACGGCGCGCAGATTCAAAGCCTTGCCGACTTGACGTGCCCGATTTTGGTTGCCCGCGATCCGGTCATTGACGCCTGACCCCATCGAACAACAGCCGCCGTTCTTATCCGACCATGCGCCGGTCGCGGAGGCGATCCTGAACCAGTCCTTCCAGCCCGGTTAGATTCGCCGCCGGGTCCGTCCCTGCTTTGCGCGCCTGCGCCAGGGCAGCAGCGGCAGCTTCCAGCGGATGATCTTCGGCCACCCGCGCCAGACCGCCCAAAAACTGAGCCACGTAGTCCAGTGTTGGCCCGTCGTGATCCTGCCCCAGCAATGCGGCAATGTGGGCTATGTCATCCTGATAGGCCAATGCGTCCGGCGGCTCTGAGGGGGCATCGGCGGGAAGGGCACGCAGTCCGGCTGGCTGCATCGTGTCCGGCAGGTGTGAAAGGATCAGCTGTTGGAATGCGGCCAAGCTATCGACTGGCTTTGCCAAAAACCCGTCCGCCCCGGCATCCATCGCCAATTCCGCGGCGCCGTCATCGCCAGAGGTCCCGAGCAGCACTGACACGCGCGGCGCCGCCTTCATCAGCGTTTGGATCAGTTCTGTACCCGACCCATCCGGAAGCCCCATGTCCACGATTGCAACTGTCGGGCAATAACTACGCAAATGCCGCTTGGCACTGGCAAGACAGTCGGCGCGCCTGATCCGCGCACCGCTGCGCAGACACATCAGGCGCATCGCCTCGCTCGCGAAGCGGCTGTCTTCGACCAGAAGCACAGTATGGCCCATCAACGGTCGTTCCCGGGTAGGTCGCTGCCCCACTATCATGTCGCCGAAATTCATCGCCATCCCCTTGGGGTTAGTCCCGCGTTGTGTCGATGCTGCGCCCAATTGGTGAATCGCACGTTAAAGCGGTCCCTGCGACGCCACGCACCCTTGCGAGGCATGAACTGCCCGACCATAACCCGCATAACCTTACCTGCGGAGCCCGCCCCATGATTGGCCGCCTCAACCATGTCGCAATCGCCGTTCCGGACCTTTCAGCGGCTGCGGAAGACTACCGCACCCGCCTAGGGGCCGAGGTCGGCCCGCCACTGCCGCAGCCCGACCACGGGGTGACGGTAATTTTCATCACTCTGCCGAACACCAAGATCGAGCTGCTGGAGCCATTGGGCGACGCCGGCCCAATCACCGGGTTCCTTGCCAAAAACCCATCTGGCGGCATTCACCACATCTGCTACGAGGTCGATGACATCCTCGCCGCCCGCGATCAATTGATCGCGACAGGGGCACGTATCCTTGGCGACGGAGACCCAAAAACCGGGGCCCACGGCAAACCCGTATTGTTCCTGCACCCAAAGGATTTCACCGGCACGCTGATCGAGCTGGAGCAAGCCTGATGGGTATTGCCTCGGCTATCGTCCTCTATGCCGTGATCTGGTTCGTGGTGCTGTTCGTCGTTTTGCCGATCCGTTTGGAGACGCAGGGCGATGCAGGCAAGCGGCTGATTGGTACCCATGCCGGGTCGCCTGCGAACCTCAGAATGAAGAAGAAGGCGCTGCTGGTCAGCGTGATCGCTTTTTTCATCTGGGCGGTGGTTGCAGCGGTGATCATCACAGGCGCAATCTCGGTGCGCGACCTGGATTGGTTCGATCGGATGCGACCGGGTTCGAGTTAACGGCAGGAAATGCAGGGGATTGTCGCGAACCGATGTCTGTCTGATCAAATTGCGAACCATTTGAGCGCCGAATTGACGGCGCATTGATATGCGATGGATCGCCGTTACCGCTGTTCGCTGGACGTCAACGTGAATAGAAACGTGCTCAGAAACGCTGCCTGCCAGACGATGTGGATGATGAAATAACCCGTCAGGCTGCCACCTTGTTCGGTGAAGCCAAACATCAACGCCAGCCCACCGGCAATGGCAGAAATCACGATCACCATCATAGAACCGGCCAGCGCGCGCCTGCGCCGCAGGACGGTAATCAACAGCAATGCTGCCGCCCCGACTGCACCACCACAGGCCCCGGCCACCGCCAGCGCGACAGAGGCATTTCGCACCGCGAAATCATTCGCCAGGCTATAGACTTGGGCGGCCAGCATCACGGCAAAGTAGTAGATGATCGGGGCCGCAAGGATCATCAGAGTTGCCCAGACCGGCCCCAGGCCGCCGTAGCGCCGCCCGAGCCAGGCCATCGTCAATCCGAAGACCACACCAACCGGAATAATCATGATCAGTATTTCAAGGACCCGGCTGGCCCCGGTGAATGGCAACAAGGCCTGAAAAAGCGCCGTCCCTATCACGCCCGACCCGACACCGGCCAGAATTGCCACCCGCGACGCCCCCGAACCTTCGGGAATACTCGTTACACTATCGGCCATCTTCTCACCTGAAAAATCCCACCCCGCGCGCAGAGTACCGCAGCATCGCAACAAGGCAAGGGAAACGCTGGGTCTGTTCCGCAGTTTGGGAAGATTTTCAGCGACGGGGTACGCCGGTTTTGCTCAAACCCCCAGACACCAACGCATAATCGCTTTTTGCGCATGCAGGCGGTTTTCCGCTTCGTCGAATATCACCGACTGAGGCCCATCCATAACCGCATCGGTCACCTCGTCGCCACGATGAGCGGGCAGGCAATGCATGAACAGGGCTTGTGGCCCGGCGGCGGCCATCAGCGCTTCATCCACGCGGTACGGAGACAGCTGATTGTGCCGCCGCTCGGCCACGTCCGCGTCATCGTGCATCGACACCCAAGTGTCCGCGACTACCAGATCCGCCCCGGCGACCGCGCGAGTTGGATCGCGTTCTATTGTCACCGTCACCCCTTCGGACCGGGCTTGATCGACAAACTCCGCCTCCGGGTCCAGCGTTACTGGCCCGGTGAAGGTCAGATCGAACCCGAAGCGGCCGGCGGCATGCAGAAAACTTGCGCACACGTTATTGCCGTCGCCCGCCCAGACCACCTTCTTGCCCTTGATTGATCCGCGATGTTCTTCGAACGTCTGAATATCGGCCATAATCTGGCAGGGATGGGTGCGGTCCGTCAGCCCATTGATCACTGGCACGGTGGCGTGCTCGGCCAGCGCCAACAGTTTATCTTCGGCGAAGGTCCGGATCATGATCAGATCGACGAACCGGGACAACACGCGGGCGGTATCGGCGATGCTTTCCCCATGACCTAGCTGGATTTCAGAGCCGTTCAGCACCAGCACCTGCCCGCCCATTTGCCGCACGCCAACATCGAAGGACACGCGAGTCCGGGTCGAGGGCTTCTCGAAGATCAGTGCCACCATCTGCCCGGCCAGTGGCTGATCGTCATCGGGCGTGCCCTTCGGACGCCCGGCGCGTGCCGCCTTCATCGACGCTGCCTGATCAATCATGGTGCGCAGGTCAGCAGGCGCGGTTTTGTTGATGTCGAGGAAATCTGGCATTCGGCGGCACTTTCGGTTGGCGGCTGGGGCTGTCTACACGTCGCCATTGCTGGCTTGAACTAATGGCGCAGTCAACGGCGACCCCCGAGAATATTTGAAGCGAAAAGATTGTGAAAGGGAGGCACCCGCTAGTGCGGGCAGTATTCCATCACCAGCACCGGATCGCCATCCTCGCAGGGCACAGTCTTGACCTGTCGGAAACCGGCAGCGCCATAGGCTGCAATGGCGCGTTTGTTGCGCGGATCCGGGTCAACAAAGACACCGCCAGCCCCACCGGCGATCAATTCGCGGGCGCGTTGGCGCAAGTAGGCCTTTGCGTGCCCTTGGCCGAGATAGGCCGGATCGCCGAGAAACGTGTCCAACGCCCGCGCTGCGTGGGGCGCATCGGCGTATTGGGGCGCTCCGTAAGCCTGCACCGGGTAATCCTGCACAAACGCAAACGGCGCGGCGTTCGGTCCCGTGGTCCAGACAATGCGCATATCGGTCGGGCCGCCGTCGATTTCTTCGTCGATCAGCACAATCTCGCGGTCGGGATCGCCCCACCAGCCGGCCAAATGCGGCTCGGCCAGCCAATGCTCCAGCATCGCCAGATCGTCGCGCCGGGCGCGCTGGAAGCGGTATTCATGCAGCATCGGCAGATACAATCGCTGTGGCAGCCGCGTCGAGGCGGTCCACGGCCTCGGCAAGCTCGGCGTCAGTGATCGTGAGGGCGGGCAGCAGGCGGATAACGTTCTCTGCTGCCGGGACGGTTATGACATGTGCGGCATAGCCAGCGGCGACAATGTCCGTATTCGGAGCAACACATTCCAATCCAAGCATCAGCCCGCTGCCACGAACGGCAGAAAAGACGTCCGGATGCGCCGCGACCAACCCCTCTAGCTTCTGGCGGAACAGGCCCGACTTGCGGCGCACTTCGGCCAGGAACTCCTCGTCCGCCACAATGTCCATCACGGCACTGGCTACCGCGCAACCCAGTGGATTGCCGCCATAGGTCGACCCATGCGTGCCCGCCACCATGCCCTGCGCGGCGTCTTCGGTGGCCAGCAGCGCGCCAATCGGAAACCCGCCGCCCAGACCCTTGGCAACCATCATGATATCCGGCGTCACGCCTGCCCATTCATGGGCAAACAGCCGGCCGGTGCGGCCCATGCCGCATTGCACCTCGTCCAGGATCATCAGCGCGCCGGTTTCGTCGCATAGATCGCGTAACCCTTTGAGGCAGGCATCCGGCAGCACCTTGATCCCGCCTTCGCCCTGCACCGGTTCGACAATCACTGCCGCCGTGCGGTCGCTGATCGCCGCTCGCAGGGCGTCGTGATCGCCGAATGGCAGGTGCGTGAAGCCGGGCAGTAGCGGACCAAACCCGCCCGTCATCTTTTCAGACCGGGTCGCCGCGATCGCGGCTGTTGAGCGGCCATGAAACGCACCGTCGAAGGCAATTATTTCAACCCGATCGGGATCGCCCTTCGCAGCCCAGTATTTCCGCGCCATCTTGATCGCGAGTTCCGCTGCCTCGGTTCCTGAATTGGTGAAGAACACCGTATCGGCGAACGTCGCTTCGACCAGCTGATCCGCCAGCTTCTGCTGAGCGGGAATCTGGTAGAGGTTCGAGCAATGCCACAATGCCCCCGCTTGATCTGTCAGCGCCTTGACCAACGCCGGATGCGCGTGCCCAAGCGCCGTTACTGCGATGCCCGCTCCAAGGTCCAGATATCGCGTCCCGTCCGCTTCGATTAGCCAGGCACCGTCGCCTTTCTCAAAGCTCAACGGGGCGCGGTTGTAGGTCGGCAGGATGGACGAGATCATGGCACTGTTCCTTGGCAGGGCACCCACAAATCGTGCCAGCGGCACGGGGGTGGAGTCAAATCAACTGAATGGGGGGTCGCGCAGATGCGCGGGATCGGACGCGGGATTTCAGCGTCGGCGTCGGCGAGATGTGGCGCGCTTGATCATATGCGTTGGTTAGCAGGCCGAGCGTGATTTGCAAGTGCCGCTGGGTCCTGACCCTAGGGCGACACCCGAATTGCCGTGCGCGATCCGCATTTCGACTCGGCGTGGCTGGCGTTCGGCGTACCGCTGACGCAGGCTTGAAACATGTGCGAACCTGATGTCATGCCCTGCACCAGGATCTGCAAGCCATGTCCTTGCCCCGCGGCGATCCTGGGCAATGCCTGGCGCGCCACGCGTGTCGGTGTGGCGCTGAGCGGTGGATAAACCCACAGCGTGGCCTCGGCCCCAGGCCAGGTCGGATGCATGGTGCTGTTTAGCAAGCGCATGGCGAGCGTGAATCCCTGTCCCGCGCGAATTGCCTGAACCGCTGTAAAAGTCCTGGACACATGCCACCCGGTATCGGGCCGTGGCGGAGCAACACGAATGCGATGGATGGCGCACGGGAACGTCGGGTCCGGCGGGCAGACCCCGACGGTAACATTCCGGTAGTTCGAGCCAGCTGAATTGGTCTCGACGAGCGGCGCTCTAAAGGGGAGGGTCACCCTGCGCCGGGTTCCGCACATCTGGCGATGCATCCTGTACGGTCGCTGTTCGACACCCTGACGCATTGAACTGGAATTCCCGGCACCGAACCGATGACGCAGGCTCAGGTCGAGTGGTGCGACGCTTCCGCAAATCGCGGCACGGGCACCTGCGCAACGGGCGTGTATTTCGTACGAGACGAAGTACTCTTCGCCGCTGTCAAGAACACGATCGGGAACATGATACGGCTTTCCGATCTCGTAATTTTCAATTCTGGCGACGCCCAGCGCCGGATTCAGGCTGACAGGTTTTGCACGCATTGCAGCCGGTGCGGTGTCGCAGCTATTGGCAACATTGGCACTCTGTGCCGCAGCCGGTTCGGAATAGCTGGTGGAAAGGGTCAGAAGGCATGCGAACATGAAGAAGGTTGGTCGCGCCATGAAAGCTCCGGTGGAAATCGCAATCCAGTCAGATTCCTCGTTTCACACCGCATTCGCGTTGGTCAACCCAGGGTTTATCCATATCGGCGATGTATCGCCCAAACGGATACTTTTACGAAATCCACCAAACATGATAGCGTCGCGCCCCAGATAGTCTGCGTTAGGAGAGGGCACCCATGAAAACCCCCTGGCATTTCTGGCTGATAGCCATCCTATCCTTGCTCTGGAACGCCATGGGTGCCTTCGATTATTCGGCGACACAGCTGCGGTGGTCGCCCTATATGTCGAATTTCACACCAGAACAGCTCGAGTATTTTCAATCCTTCCCAATATGGGTCGTTGCCTGCTGGGCCATCGCCGTCTGGTTTGCCGTCATCGGCTCTCTGCTGATGCTGTTCCGTTCCCGCCTCTCCGTGCCATTGTTCATTATTTCCCTGATCTGCATCGTCGCCACCGCTGTCCACAACTTCATCCTCGCGGACGTTACGATGACCGATTTGATGGGCACAGAAGCAGCCATCTTCTCAGCCGCGATCCTGCTGGTCGGGGCCTTCCTCGCGGTCTATGCGCGCCGGATGGCCGAACGCGGTGTGCTGCGCTGATCCGTCTGCTGTTCGTCTGTCTGGGCAATATCTGCCGCTCGCCTACAGCCGAGGGGGTGCTGCGCAAACAGGCCGTGGAGTGCGGCCAGGGCATGCAAGTGGACAGCGCGGGCACCAGCGACTGGCATATCGGCGCGCCGCCCCATCCACCGGCAATTGCGGCGGCTGCCCAGCGTGGCATCGACCTGTCCCGCTTACGCGCCCGCCAATTCACGCCCGATGATTTCACCGACTTCGATCTGATCCTCGCGATGGATCGCGCCAACCTCGACCGGATCGAGGCTCTGCGACCAACTGACAGCCGGACTCCGGTGCGCCTTATGCTGGACTTTGCTCCGGCATCGGGGCGGACAGACGTGCCGGACCCATACTTCACCCATGATTACGAAGGGGCGCTGGACCTGATCGAGGCCGCAGCAGCCGGTCTTCTGGATCAACTGGCGCAGAACGCCTTGGCCAGCGCCGAGAAATCCTTGTAGCGCTCCCAGAACAGTCCATGACTGCGATCTTTGGACTGCCGGATCACCTGCGCCTGATGCGGGTCGGCAAAGAAGGTCGCCGCCAGGTTCTGTTCCTGCCGGTCCAGTGTCGCGTCGGCAGCCACCTGAATGCATTTGCACAGGCGCGGGGCGGCGGCCTGCCGGTCCGACGCATTGCAGGCCGCGCGGATCGCTTCCGCATTCGACACAGCCGGCAACAGGATCAAGGTGATCGTCAGGGACAATACGGGTCGCATAACACTCTCTGCCAAATATGGCGCACATCCGGCTGAGACATATGGCAGGGTCCGCCCGCTTGCGCAATTCACCAGTTTGCGATGGCAACCCGTGGTTGAGCGGGCCATTTGCAGCGATCATAGAATGGTGAGGTCACCGAAACTTCCGTGGACATCGCACGACCGATCAGCGCTGACTGCGCCGTCCGATCAGCAAAGGCCCACTCATGTCCGCAATTAGATGGATCACCGCCAACGCAATCGCGCTGGGCCTCGCCAATGCCTCGGTCCCCGCAATCTTCCGTCTGACATGGGAGGCTGGGGCCGCCGACACCATGATCGCGCTCTGGGTCGGCCTCTGGTGGGGCCTGCTGATCGGCGGCGCGCAGGTCTGGGCGCTGCGGCCCAATAGGGGAGTCCTCTGGGTGCTGGCCACAATGCTGGTGCTTGCCGCCGGATGGCTCTGGACCCTGACAGCGCGCCCCGAAGACATCCTCGGCACCGCCAGCCCGCTGGATCAGGCCATCGACGCAGCGCTATTCGGCGCCGCGATCGGAGCCACAATCGGTGCCCTGCACTGGGCGCTGAACCGTGAGCGGCTGGGCTCGGTACTGTGGATTGCGCGGGTCGCGTTGGGTTGGGCGCTGGCAATGGTGGTGCTGAACCTGGGCGAGGCTGCGTTCGGTGCGACCGAGGGCGCGGCGCATATCGCAGTGCGACTGGTGCTGGGCGCAATTGGCGGAGCGGTGTTGGGGGCGGTGACGATGGTGCGGCGGCTCAGGCCATGAGGCATGGCGGGTGAACCCCGCCCTAAGTTGGCAAATTCCAGAACTGCGGAATAGCTGGAATAACAAGTCCAACTATCTTTGGAATGCAGTCATGCTTTATTTAGAAGTGAAACGACCTTTGATTGAGAGTGATTTGCGTACGTGTTCCACGTTGGCTCATAAGTCTCCGACTGATTGCCCCAGACTGTCCATCCCTTGCGCGGACCCCGCGCAAAGAGTTCAAGTTTCTTCCCGCATTCCCCAAGTAAATCTTTGATTTCGCTGTCCTGATCTCGTTATTTTCTATATAAATCATAGTGTTGTTGGCTGTTATGGGCGTGTTCTATGGATCACCCGGAGGGTGCAAGTTTGGATCGGGGTGATCGGGTTGATTTTGACCGTCGGGTGCGGCTGGAGTTTCGGGGCGCGCAGATCAGTTCGGACGGCGGTTTGCTGGTGATGCGCGAGCTCGATGACGCGCTTGGGCTGTCTGGCCTTGCGTCAGAGGCGCTGCGCGACAACCGCACGGGCAAGAACACCGTCCATCGGCTTGACGGGCTGTTCCGGCAGTCAGTGTTCGGGCGGCTGGCCGGATACGAGGACGTCAACGATGCCGACCGTCTCGCGCTTGATCCCGTGATGCGTCAGGTTGTTGGTGGTCGGGCTGTCGATGCGCAAGCGGCCTCAGCCTCGCAGATGGGGCGTTTCGAGACCGAGATGCTGGCCATGTCCGAGAACCGTGAAGCGCTGTCCGATCTGAACGGGCAATGGATCGACCGGTTTCATGACCGCAACGGGTTAAAGTATATCGTGCTGGACATGGACAGCTCGGTCAGCCCGACCCATGGCGACCAGGAAGGGTCCGCCTGGAACGGGCATTTCGACTGCACCTGTTATCACCCGAACTTCCTGTTCAACCAGTTCGGCATGCTGGAACGCTGCGCCCTGCGCCATGGCAACGTCCACAGTGCCGACGGCTGGCGGGACGTCCTCGACCCGGTGATCGCCCGGTATGCCAAACGTGACATCCTGCGGTTCTTTCGTGCCGACGCCGCCTATGCGATCCCCGCGATCTATGCGCGGCTGGAAGATGCGGTCTATTTCTACGCCATCCGGCTGCCCGCCAACAACGTCCTGCGCGAGAAGATCGCCCATCGGCTGACCCGGCCGGTGGGGCGACCGTCGCTGACCAAGGTCAAGCGGTTCTTCGAGGACTTCGAGTATCAGGCGGCGTCTTGGGACAAGGAGCGCCGCATCATTGCCAAGATCGAATGGCACCCAGGCGAGCTGTTTCCCCGCGTCGGTTTCATCGTCACCAACTTGCCGATGGAACCGGACTGGGTGGTTCGGTTCTACAACCAGCGCGGCACGGCCGAGCAGCATATCAAGGAGGGCAAATACGCCTTCCACTGGACGCGGCTGTCGTGCCGGAAGTTCCGCGACAACGAGGTCCGGCTGCAGTTGCACGCACTGGCCTACAACCTGGCCACCTTCCTGCGCTGCATCGAACTGCCCGAGGAAATGGCCCAATGGTCGCTGTCCAGCCTGCAACTCAAGCTGATCAAGATCGGGGCCCGCGTCGTCCGCCACGCCCGCGCCATCACCTGCCAGCTGGCCGAGGTGGCCGTCACCGGCCCGATGGTGCGCGCCATCCTCGCCGCCATCCGCCGATTGCGAGCGCCACCGCTATGCGCGTGACCGCGATCCAAGCCAAAACTGAACGAAAGCGGCAGGACAAGTCTGCCCGATGCGCTGAAAAACACCGCCGCCGGGCCGGGATGCTGCGGGTTTACGGGCCGATTCGCCCAACTTCAGGCGTTTGCGCGACCACAGACGCCGCTCGGGGCGGAAAACGCTTGACCAGTTGGCGCAGTCAGGCGATCTTCACGTCAGAAGGCAGGCCACTTGGGGAATGTCGGTTCTTACCGAAACTGCACGCTTCAATAAGATCATACTGTTCATCTGGCTTGCGGCTGTGTTCACGTTTCCGCGTCGAGATAATGTTTTCCTGAGAACGCCCCGGTTGGAGTGTCCGGGCATTCTTTCCTCTGACGCCGAACAGGAGGACCTCAGTAACATTGCGGAAATAGAAGCCGACGCCGCGACGATCTGGGCCGCCATCTTTGCGGACTTTGTACCAAATTATGTTGCTTTTGTATTTGAAGCCCCAATGTTCCATGACTTTCAGCCCATCGGGGAGTAGTGCGTTTGGAATCCAAAGGTATAAGTGAGCAGGATCGCCAGCAATCGCTTCCACCGGAAGATCGCATATATCATCCAATCCCATGGTTGGATATCTCGACAGACGCTTGTGCTCAGGTGCCATTTTTCCTGTTCTATTCTGAAATTGCCAAGGTGGATCTGCCAGAATTGTCTGAAATTTCCTGTTTCGCAATTCGCTCAAGAAGTCGTCCGTCGCATTTGCCATCAGTCCATCTCCCGATACAGGCTTTTCTTGATTCCAAACGAAAGGATCGGGCATCCACCGGCCCCGCCGCCTTCGATTCTTGGGATTAGCTTGCTCAAATGCGTCGTAGAATTTCCATAGGAGGACCCTCGCCCCATTTCCTTAAAAATGTCTTGAAGTTCGCTTGATCTGGTAATGATCACGCCAACACTCACTGTGCGGAGCCCATGTAGTAGCCTAAAATTATTGAGGTCCCGATCATAAAATGGATCCTTATTGTTCCACTCAATTTCGACTGCAACGCGGTTGCGAAACATGTCGATTTTGTGAGTCGGCGTTTCGGTCTCATTTTGATCAACAACAATTTTTATGTCGAACCGTGTTTCCCGCCATCCACGTTCTTCAAGAAAATCGTCGAAAAACGCGGCAAGACGTGTTTTTGAACCGCCCGGATTACTGATGTAAGAGCGATTCAGGCGAAATGCGCTTAGAACGTCCATCAGATCGCGCCATTAATTAGGATGGTCTCCTACCATCACAGCGCTCGCATGGTGCCATTCAGCGCAATAGTAGTTCTCCCTGACAAATTCAGGCAAGCGTTCAGTCAACATATTGTAGCGTTCTGCCGATGTTCTCACAGGGTGTTGCTACACTAGCGGCGGTGCCGGCCTTCTTCAAGGAGCTAGTTTCCCCTTCAATGCAACCTTGCATGCACCACGAACCCGTCCACCGTCTCCTCCCCAAGCGCCCGCAGCGCCTCCAACCTATGCAGCCCCTCGATCAGCACGTACCGCCCCTTGCCCTCGCGCACCCGGATCGGGACCTGCTGGCCGTTCTCCAGGATATCTTCGGCCAACGCCTCCACCTTAACCGCCTCCAGCGTCTTGGCCCGTTTGGCGGGGACGTAGATCTGGTCGATGGGCAGGGGGCTGACGAAGGGCATGCGGGTGGCTCCAATCACGTGAAGGGGCAGGGGGCGCGGTGGCGCACCCCATTGACCGCCCCACCATTCCAAATCATATCCCCTCACCATGACCGACCTGAACAAAATCCGCAATTTCTCCATCGTCGCCCATATCGACCACGGCAAATCCACGCTCGCCGACCGGCTGATCCAGCGACCGGCACCGTGCCGCACGTGACATGCAGGAACAGCTGCTTGATCAGATGGATATCGAACGCGAACGCGGCATCACCATCAAGGCCAACACCGTGCGCATCGAATATCCGGCGAAGGACGGCGAAACCTATATCCTGAACCTGATCGACACCCCCGGCCACGTCGATTTCGCCTATGAGGTCTCGCGTCGCATGCGTGCCGTCGAAGGCTCGCTGCTGGTGGTCGACGCGACCCAGGGGGTCGAGGCGCAAACGCTCGCCAACGTCTACCAGGCCATCGACGCCGATCACGAAATCGTGCCCGTCCTCAACAAGATCGACCTGCCCGCCGCCGAGCCCGAGATGGTCGTGAACAGATCGAGGACGTCATCGGCATCGACGCCTCCGAAGCCTGCATGTCTCGGCCAAAACCGGCGTCGGCATCGCCGAACGCTCTGAGGCCATCGTCACCCGCCTGCCCGCCCCCGCAAGGCGACCGCGACGCGCCGCTGAAGGCGATGCTGGTCGACAGCTGGTACGACGCCTACCTCGGCGTCGTCGTCCTGATCCGCGTCATCGACGGGCGTGATCAAGAAGGGCGACCGCATCCGCATGATGCCACGGCGGCACCTACCACGTCGACCGCCTCGGCGTGTTCCGCCCGAAGATGGAGAAGATCGACAGCCTCGGCCCCGGCGAAATCGGCTTCCTCACCGCCTCGATCAAACAGGTCCGCGACACCCGAGTCGGCGACACGATCACGACCGAGAAGAAGGGCGCCGAGACACCCCTGCCGGGCTTCAAACCTGCGCAGCCGGTGGTGTTCTGCGGCCTCTTCCCCGTCGACTCGCCGAATTCGAAGACCTGCGCGACGCCATCGACAAGCTCGCCCTCAACGACGCCAGCTTTTCGCACGAAATGGAAACCTCCGCCGCGCTGGGCTTCGGCTTCCGCTGCGGCTTCCTCGGCCTGCTGCATCTTGAGGTCATCCGCGACCGGCTGGAACGCGAATACGACATCGAGCTGATCACCACCGCGCCCAGTCGGTGATCTACCAGATCTACTGACCGCGACCGGCGACATGCCGAGCTGCACAACCCCGCCGACATGCCCGACCTCGCACCAGTCGATCATATCGAGGAACCGCGCATCAAGGCGACGATCCTCGTCCCCGACGAATACCTCGGCGACGTCCTGAAACTCTGCCAGGACCGGCGCGGCATCCAGATGGACCTGACCTATGCCGGCGCCCGCGCCATGGTCGTCTATGACTGCCGCTGAACGAGGTGGTGTTCGACTTCTACGACCGCCTGAAATCCGTCACCAAGGGCTACGCCAGTCTTCGACTACTCAGATGATCGGCTATCGCGAGGATCCTGGTCAAGATGTCCGTGCTGGTGAACGACGAACCCGTCGACGCGCTGTCCATGATGGTCCACCGGGATCGGGCCGAGACGCGCGGCCGCGCCATGGTCGAGAAGCTGAAAGAGCTGATCCCCCGCCACATGTTCAAAATCCCGATCCAGGCGGCGATTGGCGGCAAGGTGATCGCCCGCGAGACCCTGTCCGCGATGCGCAAGGACGTGACCGCCAAATGCTACGGCGGCGACGCGACCCGGAAGCGCAAGCTGCTGGACAAGCAGAAGGCCGGGAAAAAGAAGATGCGGCAGTTCGGCAAGGTGGATATCCCGCAAGAAGCCTTCATAAACGCCCTCAAGATGGACAGCTAAAGCTGTCCATCTCAGGCGTTTATGAAGCAGTGGGCGGCAGCGGTTTTCGAAGAAAACCGCGTGCCCACCCCGTGGAGTTGGTACGCACCGATGCTCACCCCGTAGGCCGGGGTTCACCCCGGCACCCCACAACCCCCACCCCGCCCGGAATCAAGCCCGAAAGGCGCCGGGCGAGCGCCTGTCTGCCCCCCGGGCAGGCGCTTCTGCGACGTAGCGTGTCCCACCGAGGTCAGAGTTGACGCTGCACGATAAATTGCCCCAAACCACCGTAGCTGCGCCAGCCCGCAGACAGGTGCGCGCCCGGCTTGCGTGATGGCGAGATCGCTTCAAGACCTTTGGCGATTGCCAAGGGGCAAGTCGCCTATACTCTTTGACTTTGCCAATCAGCCAAGAGGTCTGAAAAATCAGAACATGCCATTTGTTCAAAAAAGTTCGCCACCGGAAGAAATTGCAAATGCGCCATACTAGGGTAACTGATTACATTTCTTGGAAAGTGCCCGCGAACCCATTAAAATCCACAATGACGGCAGAATAGTTTCCTTTCGAGGACTCTTGGATATCCAAAACTCCAGATATGAACGCCGCATTGGCATCAAATGTGGCTGTTGCCTTCATTCCGTCCACCGTGAACTCTCCGGCCCAAAGCGCCCCCATCTCATCATGTAGCGGCTTCAGTGTGCCAATTTCTTCAAATTTTGCGTTGTACATGGTTAGTGATTTGCCACTTGAATGGATGTTCGCAAACCAATTTTCAGTCGTTTCTTCACATTTTGCATCAATCTTCACTAGCCTGGAGATATCGACCGTTGCTGTCTTTCCGTTGCAAAGCCTGAAATTATCCCGCATTCCCCAAGTAAATCTTTGATTTCGCTGTCCTGATCTCGTTATTTTCTATATAAATCATAGTGTTGTTGGCTGTTATGGGCGTGTTCTATGGATCACCCGGAGGGTGCAAGTTTGGATCGGGGTGATCGGGTTGATTTTGACCGTCGGGTGCGGCTGGAGTTTCGGGGCGCGCAGATCAGTTCGGACGGCGGTTTGCTGGTGATGCGCGAGCTCGATGACGCGCTTGGGCTGTCTGGCCTTGCGTCAGAGGCGCTGCGCGACAACCGCACGGGCAAGAACACCGTCCATCGGCTTGACGGGCTGTTCCGGCAGTCAGTGTTCGGGCGGCTGGCCGGATACGAGGACGTCAACGATGCCGACCGTCTCGCGCTTGATCCCGTGATGCGTCAGGTTGTTGGTGGTCGGGCTGTCGATGCGCAAGCGGCCTCAGCCTCGCAGATGGGGCGTTTCGAGACCGAGATGCTGGCCATGTCCGAGAACCGTGAAGCGCTGTCCGATCTGAACGGGCAATGGATCGACCGGTTTCATGACCGCAACGGGTTAAAGTATATCGTGCTGGACATGGACAGCTCGGTCAGCCCGACCCATGGCGACCAGGAAGGGTCCGCCTGGAACGGGCATTTCGACTGCACCTGTTATCACCCGAACTTCCTGTTCAACCAGTTCGGCATGCTGGAACGCTGCGCCCTGCGCCATGGCAACGTCCACAGTGCCGACGGCTGGCGGGACGTCCTCGACCCGGTGATCGCCCGGTATGCCAAACGTGACATCCTGCGGTTCTTTCGTGCCGACGCCGCCTATGCGATCCCCGCGATCTATGCGCGGCTGGAAGATGCGGTCTATTTCTACGCCATCCGGCTGCCCGCCAACAACGTCCTGCGCGAGAAGATCGCCCATCGGCTGACCCGGCCGGTGGGGCGACCGTCGCTGACCAAGGTCAAGCGGTTCTTCGAGGACTTCGAGTATCAGGCGGCGTCTTGGGACAAGGAGCGCCGCATCATTGCCAAGATCGAATGGCACCCAGGCGAGCTGTTTCCCCGCGTCGGTTTCATCGTCACCAACTTGCCGATGGAACCGGACTGGGTGGTTCGGTTCTACAACCAGCGCGGCACGGCCGAGCAGCATATCAAGGAGGGCAAATACGCCTTCCACTGGACACGGCTGTCGTGCAGGAAGTTCCGCGACAACGAAGTCCGGCTGCAATTGCACGCACTGGCCTACAACCTGGCCACCTTCCTGCGCTGCATCGAACTGCCCGAGGAAATGGCCCAATGGTCGCTGTCCAGCCTGCAACTCAAACTGATCAAGATCGGGGCCCGCGTCGTCCGCCACGCCCGCGCCATCACCTGCCAACTGGCAGAGGTGGCCGTCACCGGCCCGATGGTGCGCGCCATCCTCGCCGCCATCCGACGATTGCGAGCGCCACCGCTATGCGCGTGACCGCGATCCAAGCCAAAACTGAACGAAAGCGGCAGGACAAGTCTGCCCGATGCGCTGAAAAACACCGCCGCCGGGCCGGGATGCTGCGGGTTTACGGGCCGATTCGCCCAACTTCGGGCGTTTGCGCGACCACAGACCCCGCTCGGGGCGGAAAGCGCTTGACCAGTTGGCGCAGTCAGGCGATCTTCACGTCAGAAGGCAGGCCACTTGGGGAATGTCGGATTATGTTGGCTGTTGTCGAGGTTCGCAGGGCTTATGATCCGTCCACGCAGAGGTTCATCGGCATCATCAAGCTCAAAAACCCCTGCGGTCAGCATTTCCGGTCGCTGAATCGGCTTCTGAGCCTCTTGGGCAGAACTTTGAGCTACCAAATCTAGATGAGCTAAGGCTGCAAAGCCAATTACAAGCGGAAGGCTCTAAATTCGGGTGCCGATTCTACAGGTACTCTTATTGTCCATCGGGTGTCATTATCCAAGATGCGTACAACAATGATATGCGTTGAAGAAGTCGAGACGAGATGCAATATTCTAATCCTGCGCCCCTTTTTTTTCAAGCGTTCGATTGACTTCGCAATCTGGCCTTCTGCAAATGCACTTTCGATGGCGACGCTAGGCAAGTCCCGCCCCAATGACTCGGCGGAATGCGCGCCGTATCCATTCGCATTCATACTGATAAATATTAGTAATGCGATCGTAGCAACTGAACTCAATGCAAGAGTGTTCTGCGCGTTTGCAAGTGGAATGAGCCTTCGGAATAGTCCTCTTACGTCACGATAGCACAGCGCAATATAGGTGACCAAGAGCGCGGCAATTGCCGCAACTTCGAACAAATTTGGACTTTCAAAGGCTGCAAAGGCAAACTTTATTGCTGGGTAAGCATGAGCCAAGATAGTTGAAAACCCATACTCAAGTTCCGGCACATCCACGTCGAAATAGTTGAAATAACCATCCAGAAACGCATACCCAGTAAAAAACAGAATTGCGGTGATGATCGTCGAAATTATTGCGATTGCTTTTTCCATTTTTCGGCTCCGAATACGTTTAGCAAGTGACGTGATTCACCATTGAAAAACGGTTAACGGACAGAACGTATGAACTCCCCGTCTCGACGTAGTCAAACATCGCGTTTGCATTGGTATTGATCAAGTCGTGATCCTGCCCCGAAAGACTATTCCATCCCCCAACCCCCTCCCACCACTCAAAAATCCCCACTTATCCACACCCTTACCCCCAACAAATCCACCATTTTACCCCCATGAATCTTCGCCCAACACGTATTTTTCCGTTGCGCAACTCACCCAACCCGACGCAACCTCATCACATCGCCGCGGTTCTCTGAACCAAAGCGAACGCGAAAGCCCCTCGGGGGGGAAGCAGGGATGGAACGGGTCTTCGGGCACGGCTTCAGATCGGTGGAACCAACGGGGAAGCAAGCCAGATCGGATCGGCCCTTCGGGGCAGGTAAGGACCGGGCGGTTTCATCAGGTCGATCGCGGGTCATGCTAGGGCTTCGGTCCGGGTTATGATCGGTCAACGGGGTCGCAAGACAAACCGGGGCCAGCCACAGACGGGCGCAAGTTCGGATGTGGTGGCGGGGGTTCTTCGGGATCATCGCTGATGAGATGGGGCACCCCGCAAGGGGCAGCCGATTTCAGGAAGGCGTCAGGTGGGTCGCAAGACCTAAAGCGAGGACCGCGTCTGAGCACCTGACGTCTTTTCCTGTTTTTGCACCAGCCATACACCTGCCATACGTTTTGCCGACGCTTTGCATACGCAAAGCCGACCCAAAAAATTGGAAAGACCCGGACGTTTTCACGCCCGGGCCGTCGTCAGGTTGCGAATGCATTACCGCGTCTATGCACCTGCGTTGCGCATAGCCCACCAAACCCGCCAAATCAACTACATCTGGTGTCGAATACTTGCACACCTGCAACATTTTTGCACCGCCGCAAGATGTCGGCGCTGGCCCCGGTGCCGCGGCCTCACCATCCATAAAGTGACCCTTCGAGTGCCCGCGCAGGGCCGCACTCCGGCCCGATTTCTCGCTTAACCCGGTGTAAGGAAATCATCTAAGGGTCTATTCCAATGAACAAAATTGTCCTCTTCGCAGTCCTGGCCGTCGGTGGCTACGTCCTGGCCAGCGGCGACTTCATCGGCGGCAAAAAGTCATCGTCGTTCCAGATGTCCTCGCAGAAATCATCCAAAGGCGGCCTGTCCGGCTTCGCCCAATCGTCCGGAGCAGCAATCGGCGGAACCGTCGAAGCATCCAGCAAACTGAGCAACTAAAACGCTGTAAACGCTCAGCTTTGTGGCGTTTCGAGGTGCGCAGCGCATTCCGCGCTGCCGCTCCAGTCGCAACACGACAGCGCCGTCGGCGCGTCCCGCTCGGCCGCCGCCAGCGCCATCAGCTCGGCCACCGTCAGCGTAGTTGCATAAATCATTTCAATGACTTGGGTCTGCCGCGGCGCGTCCTGCGCCATAACGGCCAGCGGCACGGCAGCCGCTATCAATCCCGGAATGGCGAGGAGGACAATCAGACGTATCTTCACCAGCGGCATCATGGCCACACCGGGGTTTTATCGTTCAATTACAGCATGCTATCAATAGCACGGCCGCCTTCCTGAAGGTCCCGCTCGATCCCCTTCGCGGTTTCCTCACAAGCCGCAAGAGCAAACAATGCGGCAACAAACGCGACGATACGAACCATGGTGATCTCCTGTTAATGCAGCGATGCGGATAGTATAGGGCAGCGATTTCGGAGCCGACCAGCATTAATTCGGCGCGCGCAACACAGCGTTTGAGATTGGCGGTTTTCAGCCGTCCAGAAATGCCGCAATGGCCGCCACGAATTCCCGCGGCTTCTCGGCATGAAGCCAGTGCCCCGCTCCGGGTATCTTCGCAAACTTCGCGTTTGGAAACAGGGTCTTGATGCGGGGGCGGTGGTCGCTCGACACATAGTCACTATCCGCGCCAGACAGCATCAGAGTTGGGCTGTCGAACGTCCCATCAACCTCTGGAAACCCCATAATCTCGGCCATGCTCTGCCCGAGCACCTCCAGGTTAAGACGCCATTTCGGTGGATCCGATTTCAGGTCCAGCGACTGCAGAAAAAACGAACGTAGGGCAGGGTCGTCGACGGTCTCTGCCAGCCGGATATCAGCATCGGATCGCCGTGTAACGCCCGCCAGATCTGTCGCCTGCATCGCGGTGACGTAGCGGATTTGGCTGTGCCCATAGGTCACGGGTGCGATGTCTGCGATGACCAGCCGACGGATCAGTTCGGGCTGCTTTGCCGCCAGCACCATCGAGGCTTTGCCGCCCATCGAGTGGCCCAGCAGGTCGACGGGGCTGCCGATATCCTCGATGACCTCCGCCAAATCAGCGGCCATATCATAATAGCTGTGCGTCGCCTCCCAGGGGTTTTCGCCGTGGTTGCGCATGTCAACGGCCACCACCTGCCGATCTGTCGACAATCGCTTGGCCACCACGCCCCAGTTTCGCGCTGAGCCATAGAGGCCGTGGGCAATCAACAGGGGTAGGCGCTCGGTCGGATTGCCGTGAATGATCTTATTCAGCATGCTGTTGGTTACCGCCGCCCGTCACCATTGACCAGACGCCCCATCAGCCCAATCGACCGGGGACCTGCTGCAACGTCTCCTGCAATGCGCGGGCCAGTTCCTTGCGCTCCTCGGGGCTGAGGAACGCCCCAAGCTCAACCTCGCGCCCGGCGCCTTTGAGGGTCAAATAGCCGGGCACCGGTCCGCCGGTTTCATGGACCTGGACTCGTACCCAATAGGGGTTGGCGCACCAGATCTGGTCGGGCTGATGCGGGGCGCTGCGCACCAGCTCCACCTCGTCCTGCCACAGGCTCAGGACCTCGGCCAGCTGGCCATCGGCATAGTTGCGTTCCACTGCCTTCCAGACGCCAAAGACGGCCAGCGCCAGGAACGGCAGTAGACCCCACAGCGCAGTGGTTCCCAACAGACCGAACAGTGGCAGCGACAGCAGCAGGATGGTGATGACCAGGAAGGCCACAAAGCCACTGCGGGGCAGGGACCGGTGCGGCCATATCCGCAGAATGGCCAATGGGTCATCACCATCCGCACGTGAAAAAGCCCCGGTGGTTGCCGGGGCTTTGTCGAATTTCTTGTCCCAATGATAGGGCATTGCCGCCCCGGTTCAGTGGTTGTGGGAATGATCCCACTCTTCCTGCTTGGGCAGAATCTCGAACGTGTGTTCCGGCGGCGGGCTTGGCAGGGTCCATTCCAGCGTATCGGCGTGTTCGTTCCAATAGTTGTTTTCGGTGATCCGCTTACCGGCGCGCACCGTGTAGATCATGATCGCGAAGAACAGGATGAACGAGGCGAACGACAGGAACGCGCCATAGCTGGAAATCTTGTTCCAGTAGGCGAAGGCCTCAGGATAGTCGATGTAGCGGCGTGGCATGCCCTGACGGCCCAGGAAGTGCTGCGGAAAGAAGGTGATGTTCGCGCCGATGAACATCATCCAGAACTGGATTTTGCCTGCCCATTCCGGGTACTGCCGGCCAGGACATCTTGCCGATCCAGTAGTAGAATCCGGCGAAGATCGCGAAGACGGCACCAAGGCTCATCACATAGTGGAAATGCGCGACCACGTAGTAGGTATCGTGGTAGGCGCGGTCGATGCCGGCTTGCGACAGGACAATGCCGGTCACCCCACCAAGGGTGAACAGGAAGATGAAACCCATGGCGAACAGCATCGGCGTCTTGAACTCGACCGAGCCGCCCCACATCGTCGCGATCCAGCTGAAGATTTTCACGCCGGTGGGCACGGCAATCACCATGGTCGCCAGCATGAAATAGGACTGCTGCGTCAGGCTCATCCCCACCGTGTACATGTGGTGTGCCCACACGACGAAGCCCAAACCACCGATGCCGATCAGCGCCCAGACCATCGGCAAATAGCCGAACACCGGCTTGCGGGAGAACGTGGCAACCACGTGGCTGATGATACCGAAGCCGGGCAGGATAACGATGTAGACTTCCGGGTGGCCAAAGAACCACAGGATGTGCTGATAGAGGACCGGATCGCCGCCGCCTTCGGGCTGGAAGAACGTGGTGCCGAAATTCCGGTCGGTCAGCAGCATGGTGATCGCACCCGCCAGAACGGGCAGGGACAGCAGGATCAGCCAGGCGGTGACAAAGATCGACCATGAAAACAGCGGCACTTTGAACAGGGTCATCCCCGGCGCCCGCATGTTCAGGAAAGTGGTGATCATGTTAATCGCACCCAGAATAGACGACGCGCCCGAGACGTGAACCGCAAAGATCGCGAGGTCCATGGACCAGCCCTGTTCGCTGGTCGAAAGCGGCGGGTAAAGCACCCAGCCAACGCCCGAGCCTGCCTGCCCGTTACCGCCCGGTGACAGCACCGAAGCGATCGCCAGCGAGGTGCCTGCGACATACATCCAGAACGACAGGTTGTTCAGACGCGGGAATGCCATATCTGGCGCACCGATCTGCAAGGGCATGAAATAGTTGCCGAATCCGCCGAACAGGCCCGGAATGACCACAAAGAACATCATCAGGATGCCGTGACCGGTGATCAGAACGTTCCACAGGTGGCCGTTGGGTGTACAGACCTCATCCGAGGCAAAGAACCGCGCGCCTTCTAGGCACATGTGCTGGACACCCGGTTCCATCAGTTCGATCCGCATGTAGACGGTAAAGGCGACCGAGATGAACCCGGCGACCGCCGAGACCACCAGGTAGAGGATGCCGATATCCTTGTGGTTCGTCGACATGAACCAGCGCGTGAAGAAACTGCGCGTGTCGTGGTGACCGTCGTCGGCGTGTAGGGTTGCGTCGGCCATGGGAAGGCTCCTCAGCAGTTTGATGTCTGGCCTGCAAACGGATTGCGGGCGTGTTTAGAAGTGGTTTTAGTGTGCCTGACCGGGGCGGGCAATGGACCATCACGCCGCAGGGACGGAAAAAGTGTCGCGGGGTGGAGCACAATTGCCGCAGGTTTGATTTTCTGCGGCAATCATCATAGTGAACCGGCGGGCTGTGGTGTCAGCCGGATATGAATTCGCGGAGCAAAAACATTTGAATGCCGCGCCGCCAATAGTGCCTCAACCAGCCCATCACACAGCCGTTCGTGCGAACCGCGCAATCGCAAAGGTCGCACTGATTCTAGTGACGCTTAGCACGTTCCAGCGCATTTTGAGAGACGCTGATCTTGGCGGCGCAGGGTGGCGCCAGGGCGACTGGTTGATAAATTCTTCCGCTGGACCAGTCAGGCACGCCTGGTTTGGTGATGCCGTGTTGTTGTTTGCCGATCTGTTTAACGTCAATCCGGTCACAATTATCCTCGCCCTTCAGGCGGTCTTGGTGGCATTCGTCATGGCGGCATTCTGGATTGCCTTGCGTCGCACCGGGTGGTCCACTCCGTTGGTGCTGATCGCAATCAGCCCGGCGGCGCTGCTGTTCTGGTTCAATGATCCGATCGGCGCACTGCGAAAGGAGTTGCTCGTTTTTGCGGCCATGTCGGTCGTGCTGCTTGCGCCGCGTTCCAGACTGGCGCTTGCGTTCGCTGCTGCTGTGTTCGCAATAGGTGTCACTGCACACGAAGGCTTGGTGCTGTTTCTACCAGTATTTCTGGTGGCATTCTGGCTGATTTGGTCAAGCGGTGGTTCCGGCAGGGCGGCATTGGTTGCAGCGACTTTCTGTACACTGACGGCGCTTATTTCGTTGGTCTATATGGCTATGCACAGCTATGTGGCCGATACATCTGCCATCTGTGACGCACTTGTTGAGCGCGGCGCCGGTGGCGGAATTTGTAGCGGCGCGATCGGCTATCTGTCGAATACACTCGAGTTTGCCGTTGAGGGCCGTTCCACAACCTCTTGGAGCGAAATATGGCGGTTCCTCGGATGCAGCTTCTTGACGCTCATCACGTTTTCACTCGTCTGGCCGGATGCGCGTGTTCGGATCCGTGTTGGAATTGGGTTCATCTTTGCATTGTTGTTGTTTCTGCCACTGACCGTTGTTGCCAGCGACTGGGGCCGGTGGCTGAACTATGCGGCCATGTCGGTCTTGTTTCTGCTTTTGCTGAAGGCCGGGTTGGACGGTCCGTCAAAGCGCACCAACGTGCCGCACCGGTTGGTATTTTGGGGCGTGCTGCTTTTGAACGGTGTATGGGTCTTGCCGCATTCAGTCGAATTTGCCGGACCGGAGGCAATCTTGCCAGAACTGGCTGGTGATCTTTACCGGGCGTTCACGCGGGACTGAGCACACCCGACCATGATGCCTCGCCGATCAGGCGATGAACGTTTTCCGTAACGCCAGATCCAGATCCGCCATCGTCACCGGCAGCCCCAGATCGACCAGGCTGGTCACTCCGTGGTCGCTGATGCCGCAGGGAATAATGCCAGCGTAGTGGCTCAGGTCAGGTTCGACGTTGATCGAGATGCCGTGGAAACTGATCCATTTCCTCAGCCTGATGCCAATTGCCGCAATTTTGTCTTCGCGTGTTGTACCATCTGGCATAGGGGGTCTGTCGGGGCGCTTGACCCAAACGCCGACGCGTCCTTTCCGACGTTCTCCGGTGACACCGAATTCCGCCAGCGTGGCGATCACCCAATCTTCCAGCGAACAGACGAACGCGCGCACATCGCGCCCCCGCGCAGCCACGTCCAGCATCACATAAGCGACCCGCTGACCCGGCCCGTGATAGGTGTATTGCCCTCCGCGCGCTGCCGCGTAGACGGGAAAACGGTCCGGATCCGTCAGGTCACCGAGTTTCGCACTGGTCCCGGCAGTAAAAATCGGCGGATGCTCGACCAGCCATATTGCTTCATCCGCTGTTCCAGCGCGAATACCGGCTACTCGCGCCTCCATCCACGCAACTGCCTGATCATAGTCAACGGTTGTATCCGAGGTGATCCACTCTACCATTTCAAAGCCTTGTTGGCGCCTTCAGCGCGGCTTGTCCCACGGCTCGACCAGCCTGTCAAAATCCGCTTCACAAGCCAAATCGCCCACGCTATACGCGCCGCACCCTGCCGGGGCTTGCGGTCGTGGCGGAATTGGTAGACGCGCAGCGTTGAGGTCGCTGTTCTGTAACAGGAGTGAGGGTTCGAGTCCCTCCGACCGCACCAAGAAATCCAAAAATGGTAATTTGAAATCAATATATTACCTATTCTCGCGTTCGCTTGCTCCACCCCAGTATCCACCTCACTCTGACTTTTTTCGCCAGGAAGGGCCATACACTTTGCTCGGGTTAAACTTCGTCGGCCCGTCCAATTGACGGTTTGGGCACCGTGAAGCGATGGCGTGCACCGTTCGGACTGCCCGGATTGCCTGACACAAAAGTTCCGTCGGGATTGCGGCCATCGGTAGTCGTGTTGGAGTAGCCCCCTGAAAGTGGTCCACCAACTGGGATAGATTTGTCCCGCAAATTGGAGGATCGGCGATGGCTGGGAAACGAGAGAAGCCGGAAGAGATTGTATCGAAGCTACGGCAAGTTGAAGTGCTGCAGGGACAGGGCGCGACGATAGCGGAGGCGGTGCGTCAGATCGGCGTGACGCAGCAGACGTTTTATCGATGGCGAAAGTTGTACGGCGGGATGGGGCGCGTTCAGCTCAAGAGGCTTAAGGAGCTTGAGAAGGAGAACCAGCGGCTCAGGCGTGCAGTATCAGACCTGACGCTGGACAAGCTGATCTTGACTGAGGCCGCACGGGGAAACTTCTAAGCCCTTCGCGTCGTCGCAAATGCATCGACCGTGTGCGGCAGGAGCTTGGCGTTTCCGAGCGCCGGGCCTGCCGCACACTTGGGCAGCATCGATCCACACAGCGCAAAGCTCCGCAAGGACGTGTCGACGAAAACCGGCTGACCGACGATATCATCGAGCTGGCAGATCAATATGGCCGCTACGGATATCGGATGGTCACAGGTTTGCTCAACAATGCGGGCTGGCACGTGAACCACAAGCGGGTCGAACGTATCTGGCGGCGCGAAGGGCTGAAGGTTCCTCAGAAGCAGAAGAAAAAGGGGCGGCTCTGGCTGAACGATGGGTCGTGCGTGCGTCTCAGACCAGAGCGCCCCAACCATGTCTGGTCCTATGACTTCGTCCAGGATCGCACCGCAGATGGGCAAGTCTATCGGACGCTCAACATCATTGATGAATACACCAGGGAGGCGTTGATGATCCGCGTTGATCGCAAGCTCAACTCGACGGACGTGCTGGACGCACTGACGGACCAGTTCATCCTGCGTGGCCCGCCGAAATACATAAGGTCGGACAATGGCCCGGAATTTATTGCTCAGAAAGTGCGGGACTGGATCGCCGCCGTGGGCGCGAAGACCGCTTACATTGAGCCAGGGTCACCTTGGGAAAACGGATACTGCGAAAGCTTCAACGCCAGGTTCCGCGATGAGTTGTTGAATGGCGAGCTATTTTACAGCCTCCGCGAAGCTCAAATCCTGATCGAACAATGGCGCGTTCACTACAACACCGTTAGGCCGCACAGCGCCTTGGGCTATCGGCCACCAGCACCAGAAAGTATCGTTCCAATGGACCAAAGGCCCACGATGCACTAACAATCAAACCGGACCACACGATGGGGGCACGCCAATCCCACCAGCGGCGACATCATGCTGAACGGCAAGCGGGTCAACAACGTGCCTGCCTCGGAACGTGGGTTGTCGATGGTGTTCCAGTCCTACGCGCTCTACCCGCATATGTCGGTGCGCTCGAACCTCTCTTTCGGGTTGGAAAACATCCGCATGGAAAAGGCCGAGATCGACCGCCGTGTCGATGACGCTGCCAAGCTGCTGCAGATCGACATGTTGCTGGATCGACGCCCTGGGCAGTTGTCGGGCGGTCAGCGTCAACGCGTCGCCATTGGCCGCGCTATTGTGCGCGAACCGGTGATCTTCCTGTTCGATGAGCCCCTCAGCAACCTCGATGCCGAACTGCGCCTGCAGATGCGCGTCGAGATTTCGGACCTGCATGCCAGCCTTGGCAACACGATGATCTATGTGACCCATGATCAGGTCGAGGCGATGACAATGGCCGACCGGATCGTCGTATTGCGCGGCGGCGTGATCGAGCAGGTGGGCAAACCGCTGGACCTTTATAACAACCCAGCCAACAAGTTTGTCGCCGGGTTCATCGGTGCACCACAGATGAACTTTCTCGCCGGGACGCTGGGGGGTGATGGCGACGTGACCATGACGCTCGACGCCGGGTTGAGCCGGACGTTGAAGCTGAATCGGGGCACATCCGAAAAGGCCCCGATGACCTTGGGCGTGCGGCCTGAAACCATCGGCGTTTCACTGGACGGGAAGGGTGATTTGACCGCGACGGTCAGAAGTTATGAACAGCTTGGGTCTGTCACCTATATCTACAGCGAACTCCCAAACGGAGAGGCGCTGACAGTGCAACAGGCCGCACAAATCCCGCTGAGACGCGGGCAGGAGATCGGCGTAACTCTCAACACAGCCGACTTCCACATCTTCGCGGGTGAGGGCGAGGTGGCCCAAAAACAAACCGGCAAATGAGCGCGCCCACCCAAGTCGCGCTGATCGGCCTCGGCATGGTCAGCAGCACTTATGGCGACGCATTGGGCAATCTGACGGACCAGATCGCGCTCAAGGGTGTGTATTCGCGCCGCCCGGAGACGCGCGCCGCGTTCCGGCAGAGGTTCCCGGAGTTGGGGGCGGGAGAATACGCTTCTGTTGACGAGATTGCCTCTGATCCCGAGATCGTCTTCGTCATCCTGACCACACCGCCCAACGCGCGGGCAGAGATCGTCAAAACTCTGGCCAGCGCTGGCAAACATATTCTGATGGAAAAGCCAGTGGAACGGACGCTGGATGCCGCCATCGCGCTGGTCGAGACCTGCGAAGCCGCAGGGGTTACCCTTGGTGTCATGTTACAACACCGCGCCCGTCCGTCTGTTGATGAACTCCGTCGGATAGTCGAAACGGCCGCGCTGGGCGACTTGCGCATGGTCGAGGTCAGCGTCCCTTGGTGGCGTCCGCAAAGCTACTACGACGAGCCGGGGCGCGGCACGTATCAGCGCGACGGCGGCGGCGTTCTGGTTTCTCAGGCGATCCACACGCTGGACCTGATGCTGTCGCTGACCGGCCCGGTGGCCGATGTGACAGCGATGACCGCCACCACCGGTTTTCACGACATGGAGTCGGAAGATTTCGTCAGCGGCGGACTGCGGTTCGCCAACGGTGCAGTCGGCCAGGTCTTCACCACCACGGCCAGCTTTCCGGGGCGGGGCGAGACGATCACGCTACACTACGCCAATGGCTCGGCGCATCTAGACACCAACCTGCTGACGATCGACTGGCAAGATGAGCGCCGTGAAAACTTCGGGGCGGCGACGACCAGCGGTGCAGGGGCTGACCCGATGGCCTTCACCTCGGACTGGCACCGCGCCGTGATAGAGGATTTCGACGACGCGATCCGCACCGGCCGCGCGCCGCTTGTTTCGGGGCGCGAGGCTCTGGGCGTCCATCGCTTGATTGCGGCGCTGGAGAAATCCGGGCAAACCGGTACCCGGATTACCGTTCAGCAGGGATAGCAGATGACATTGAAATTGGGCGTGCTGGGCATCGACCACGGGCATATCTTCGGAATGCTCAACAACATGATCGCCGAAGGCTGCACCTGCGAGCACTGGTGGACCAAAGGCACGCCAGTGACAGAAAAAAAGTTTGTCGAGGTGTTCGATACCCTCGACAAAGTCTCCGACCGGTCCGCGATCGTCGAAGACGACAGCATCGACATGGTGCTGATCTCGGCCATCCCCGAAGACCGCGCCGCCCTGGCGATCAAGGCGATGGAGGCCGGGCGCGACGTTATGGTCGACAAGCCCGGATGCACGACGCTGGACCAACTTGCCGCCATTCGGGACTGCGTTGCCCGCACGGGCCGCATCTGGACGGTGAATTTTTCCGAACGGTTCGAGGTCCCCGCCGTCACACGCGCCGATGAACTGGTGCAGGCCGGAGCCATCGGTCGTGTCATCCAGACCGTTGGCCTCGGCCCCCACAAGCAGAACTTGCAGACGCGCCCCGACTGGTTCTTCCGCCGTGCCGCCTTTGGCGGCATCCTGTGCGATATCGGCAGCCACCAGATCGACCAGTTCCTGCATTTCACCGGCTCCACCGATGCAACCGTCGCCCACGCGCTGGTCGAAAATACCACCATGCCGGACCATCCGGAGTTTCAGGATTTCGGCGAGATTGTCCTTCGTTCACCACAAGGCCACGGATATATCCGCGTCGACTGGTTCACGCCCGACGGGTTGCCGACCTGGGGCGACGGGCGGCTGTTCATTCAGGGCACCGAGGGGCAGATTGAGCTCAGGAAGTACACCGACATCGGGCGGCCCCACGTTACAAATTCGCTGTTCCTGGTGAACGGCGATAAGAACGATTTGATCGACTGCGCAAGCGCAGGCCTGCCCTATTTCGCGCGACTCGTCGCCGACGTGCAGAACCGCACCGAAACAGCCGTGCCACAGGCACATACTTTCAAGGCCACCGAACTTGCCCTGCAAGCCCAAGCCATGGCTGAGGGCACGGCATGACCTATTCCGTGGCCATCATCGGGGCGGGGATCGGCGCAGCTCACGCTGAAGTCTATCTGGCACTGCCCGACCGGTTCAAGGTCGCCGCGATCTGTGATCTGGACTCCAATCGTGCAGCGCCGCTGGTCGCGGCGTCGGGCGCAGTCTACGAAGCCGACCTCGCCAGAATTTTCGCTGCCCCCTCCATCGACATCATCGACGTCTGCCTGCCGCCACATCTGCACATGAAAGTCGCCAGTGACGCGCTGGCCGCGGGAAAGCACGTTATTTGCGAAAAGCCGCTAGTATCTTCGGTCGCCGACGCAGACCTGCTGGCCGATCGTGCAAAGACAGCGGGAAAACAGGTGTTCCCCGTGTTTCAATACCGCTTCGGCAAGGGTGCGACCCAGATGCGCGCGCTAATCGACGCCGGACTAGCGGGCAAGCCATTCGTTGGCACGCTGGAAACTCACTGGGACCGTCAAGCCACGTATTACGACATCGACTGGCGCGGGACCTGGGCAGGTGAGCAGGGCGGTGCGATTCTCGGCCACGCTATCCACATTCATGACTGGCTAAGTTTCATCCTCGGTCCCGTCGCGCAGGTTTATGCCGACGTAGCCACACGTGTGAACGACATCGAAGTCGAAGATTGTGCCGCCATCTCGATCCGCATGGAGAGCGGTGCGTTGGTCACAAGTTCGGTCACACTGGGCGCAGCGAATGACACCAGTCGCCTGCGGTTTGCGTTCGAAGGGATGACTGCCGAAAGTGGTCGCGCCCCGTACCAGCCCGCTGAAGACATTTGGACGTTCACTGCCCGTGCGCCGTTTGACCAGGCACCAATCGACGCGCTCTTGGCAAAGATCGGCGACCCGCCGCCGGGCTACACAGGCCTGTTCACCGCCATCGCCGATGCGCTTGACGGTGACGCGGGGCGCGAAGTGACCCTCGCCGATGGACGCCGTAGCCTCGAATTTGTCAGCGCCGTCTATCACTCGGCCCGCACCGGCGCGCCAGTCGATTTGCCGCTCGGCCCCGACCATCCCAGGTACACCGGCTGGCTGCCCGAGTGATGCCGATGTTGCTGGATCCCGATCGGCTGTTCCCGTCTGATCCGGCCGGTCGCACGATCGCGCGCGACATCTACGCGTCCACCAAGGCCCTGCGGATTCTCAGCCCCCACGGCCATGTGGATCCCGGTTGGTTCTCCGAAAACCAGCCCTTTGCCGACGCATCCGAGTTACTGATCATCCCCGACCACTACGTGCTGCGAATGCTGGTCTCGCAAGGTATTTCGCTCGACGATCTCGGCGTCGGGCGCACCGACGGAACTATCGGTGAGCCCGACCGCCGTGCGATCTGGCGGCGGTTTGCCGAACATTACCACCTGTTCCGCGCGACGCCCTCACGCCTATGGCTGGATCAGGTGTTTCAGGATCTGTTCGGCCTTACTGAGCGCCCAAACGCCGCAAACGCCGACAATACCTTCGACGCCATCAATGCTGCCCTCGCCACCGAGGCTTTCCGCCCACGCTCCCTGTTCGACCGCTTCAACATCGAGATTCTTGCGACCACTGAATCCGCCCTCGACCCATTGAACCACCACGCCGCCATCCGGGCCTCGGACTGGAATGGCCGTGTCATCACAACCTACCGCCCGGACGCCGTGATTGACCCAGAGTTTGAGGGGTTTTCTGGCAACATCGAGGCGCTGGCCAGCCTCACCGGTCTGCCCGCCACCACCTGGCACGGATACCTGGAAGCGCACCGCGACCGTCGCGCGTTCTTTCGCGAAAACGGAGCAACGGCCACCGACCACGGACACTCCAGCGCACGCACCGAGGTGCTTGACAATGTGACTGCCGCCACCCTGTTCGACAAAGCCCTGACCGGGCGGATCACTGCCGAAGAATCCGACGCCTTCCGCGGTCACATGCTGACCGAGATGGCGCGGATGAGCGTCGAGGACGGCATGGTTATGCAACTACACGCCGGGTCGGTGCGCAACCATTCCGCCAGCATTTTCAACGCTTTCGGGCGCGACAAGGGTTTCGATATTCCGATGCGCACAGACTATGTAGGCGCGCTAAAACCCTTGCTGGACGAACTTGGCCATTCCAATCTGTCTTTGATCTTGTTCACGCTCGACGAAATCACGATGTCGCGCGAACTTGCCCCGCTGGCTGGAGCTTACCCAGCCCTGAAACTCGGCCCCGCCTGGTGGTTCTTTGACAGTGCCGAAGGCATGCGTCGGTATCGCGAAATCACGACCGAAACCGCCGGCTTCTACAACACCGTCGGCTTCAACGACGACACCCGCGCCCTGTGCTCGATTCCGGCCCGCCACGACGTTTCCCGTCGTGTTGATGCCGCCTACCTCTCCGATCTGGTCACCACCGGGCGGCTGGATGAAGCCGAAGCGCATGAAGTCGCTGCTGACCTGGCCTACAACCTCGCCAAGAAAGCATACCGCCTATGAGCGCCACCTGGCTGCCCGAGCAAGACCGCCCAGACGCCAGCATCGTCCACCTCGGCATCGGCGCTTTCTTCCGCGCCTTCGGCGTGCCGGTGATCGAGGACGCAATCGCCGCGTCCGGCGGTGATTGGGGTGTCATCGGCGTCAGCCTGCGAAGCCCCGGCATCCGCGACGCCCTGACGCCGCAAGACTGCGTTTACCACGCCCTTGAACGCGGTCCGAATGGGAACCACGCTCGCGCCATCGGCACCCTGCGCGACGTCCTGTACCTCGGAGATCAGCGTGCTGAGATCCTGCGGGCGATGACCGCGCCAACGACCAACATTGTCAGCCTGACGATCACCGAAAAGGGGTATTGCCACGATCCCGCCAGCGGCAACCTGAACCCGGATCACCCAGCCATCCGTGCCGACCTCGCTAACCCGACACGGCCCAGCACCGCCCCCGGTTTGATAACCGAAGCGCTGGTCCGTCGCCGCGCCGCCGACTTGCCGCCCTTCACCTGCCTCAGCTGCGACAACCTGCCGGCCAATGGCCCACTCCTGCGCGGCGTAACCCTCGCCTATGCCCGCCTTCGTGATCCCGATCTGGCCGATTGGATCTCTGAAACAGTCGCATTTCCGGCGACGATGGTGGACCGTATTACCCCTGCCACAACCCCTGCCGACATTGCCGAAGTGACGCGCCTGACTGGCCACGCAGATGCGGCCCCCGTTGTTCACGAGCCTTTCTTCCAATGGGTCATTGAAAACAAATTTAACAGTCCACGCCCGGATTTCGCCGCTGCGGAAGTACAGATGGTGGCCGATTTCGCCCCGTTTGAGGCGGCTAAGCTGCGCTGCCTGAACGGGACGCATTCGGCGATTGCCTATCTGGGGGCCCTTGCAGCGCTGCCCACCGTGCGCCAAGCTTGCGAAAATCCGACCATCGCCGCCTTTATCCGCGCGTTATGGGCAGAAGAGATTTTGCCGTCGCTGGAGACCCCACCGGGCATGGAACTGCCAGCTTATACCGACTCCCTGATGGCGCGTTACCTGAACCCCGGTATCGAACACCGCACCCACCAGATCGCTATGGATGGCTCGCAGAAACTTCCACAACGCCTCCTTGGGACGGTCCGCGACAACCTCGCCGCAGGTTTCCCAATCGACCGACTGGCGACAGGTGTCGCCGCCTGGATGCTGTACCTGAACGGAACCGATGAAAGCGGCGCAACTCACCAAGTTTTCGACCCGATGGCTGACCGACTGACAACCGCCGCCCGCACCGCCGACCCGGTCAGCGCCCTGCTGGCAGTCGAGGCAATTTTCGGCGACGATCTGCCCCGCAAGGATACTTTCACCACCGCCGTTCGCCGCGCCTACACGGCCTTGTCGGACGGAGTCCTGAACGCACTGGAGGCGACATGATCGAAGGCTGGCGCTGGTTCGGACCACTTGACAAAATCGCTCTGCCGGAAGTCGCTCAAACCGGCGCGAGTGCTATTGTTACGGCCCTACACGAGGTCCCCTATGGCGAGGCCTGGACTATCGAGGCGATCCGCGCCCGTCAGGCCATGATCGCTGACGCAGGCGTCGCACTAAGCTGGGACGTGGTTGAAAGCCTGCCGGTTCATGAAGACATCAAGCTTGGCATCGCCCGCCCGGAGTTGTTTGCCAACTATCGACAATCGCTGGAAAACCTCGCGACCTGTGGCATTACCACGATCTGCTACAATTTCATGCCCCTGCTCGACTGGACGCGCACGACGCTGGATGCCCCGGTGCGCGGCGGCGGCACGGCGCTGCGCTTCGATGCCGTCGAAATGGCTGCGTTCGAGCTGCACATGCTGGGACGCGAGGCTGCTGAAGACGATTATCCTGCTGACGTCATCGCCAATGCTGCCACTTGGGCCGCGAACGCCGACGAAGAAACCAAACGGCGCCTGCTGAGCAGCATAATGGCGGGCTTACCAGGCGCCTTCGACCGATACACCATCGAAAGCCTTCGCGGTGCTCTTGCCCGCTATGAGGGCATCGACCGCGCCGCACTTCGCGCCAACTACGCGCGCTTTCTGGCCGAGGTCATACCAACAGCTTCCGAGCTTGGGGTGCGTCTGGCCGTCCACCCCGATGATCCGCCGCGCAACATCCTCGGCCTGCCGCGCATTGTCTCTGACGTCGAAGATATCGCCTGGATCATGGCCGCCGAAGATGCGGCAGCCAACGGCCTGACACTGTGCAGCGGTTCACTTGGTGCGAACCCAATTAATGATGTCCCAGCCATCGCCGCGCGTTTTGCCGAACGCATCCATTTCGCGCATCTTAGAAACGTCGCAAAAGAACCCGACGGATCGTTCCAGGAGGCGGCGCATCTGGAGGGGGATACCGACATGGTCGCCCTGATCCGAATATTGCTGGCCGAGGAAACCCGGCGGCGCGGCGAAGATCGCACCGACGCCGACATTGTAATGCGTCCCGACCACGGCCATGAGCTTGGCCCGGACATGGGTCGCGGCACCCACCCTGGATATCCATTTGTCGGCCGCCTGCGTGGCCTCGCAGAACTGCGCGGGGTAGTCGCCGCAATACAATAGGACGTTTGCTTTTGCTGAACGGTGCAGCGCCACGCGCAAGCCCGCCTATAACTCGTTCGTCTTTTCGCTGAAATAACCCGGGGAGGTCTGGAGCGGCCCGGGACGGGGCTCCGCCCGTTCGGCCCTGTGGACGAATTCAAGTGCGCGCCTCACCCCTCCAGCCACCGCACGCGACCACGAGCCGTCGGATTTTCCATCCGACGGCACGGTCCCGGTGACAGAGGACTCAGGCGTCCATCACCACCGATTGCTTCTGACGGCCAAGCCCTTCTATCCAGACTTCCATAGTGTCACCGACCTTTAGGAACTGAGGCGGCTTCATCCCCAACCCGACGCCCGGTGGTGTTCCGGTCGAAATCAGGTCGCCTGGTTGCAGGGTCATCAACTGGCTGAGATGGCTGACGATCTGGGCGCAGGTGAAGATCATCGTCGAGGTATTCCCGGTCTGGCGCCGCACGCCCGACACATCCAGCGTCATGTCCAGGTTCTGCACATCCGCGATCTCGTCCTTGGTCACCAGCCAGGGACCGATCGGCCCATATGTGTCGCAGGATTTTCCCTTGGTCCACTGGCCCGTCAGTTCGATCTGGAACGTGCGCTCAGAGACGTCATTACAGACGCAGTACCCAGCCACATAATCCAATGCGTCCTCTTCCGAGACGTACTTCGCTGCCTTCCCGATCACAATTCCGAGTTCGACTTCCCAGTCGGATTTGACCGATCCACGCGGCATCGAAACGGTGTCGTCCGGCCCGATGATCGAGCTTGTGGCCTTCAGGAACAGGATTGGATGCTTGGGAATATCAGCCCCGGTTTCGGCGGCATGGTCCGAATAATTCAGCCCAATCGACAGGTACTTCCCGATATTCCCGACGCAGGGGCCGATACGCGGATTGCCCGAAATGACCTTGAGCGCCTTCACATCAAGTGCCCGCAAGCGGTCGAGCGTCGTCTCGTGCAGCGTCGCGCCTGTGATGTCGTCCACGTGTCCGGAAAGGTCGCGCAGTTGCCCATCGTCGTCGATCAGGCCCGGGGTCTCACTTCCCATCTCTCCACAGCGCACAAGTTTCATGTCGGCTCCTATTCTTTAATGATTGTCGCGCGGCACGGGGCCGTGAGCGATGTCTTTGTAGGCGTCAGCCCCGCGCAGCGTCATGCCTTCGCTGAACGGGCGCACTTTCTCGCGGAATATTTCCTGCCAAGGACTTTGACTGGCGGGGGCGAAAGGTCGGTCGGGCAGCGCGGCGCGGCGCGCGGACAGCGTGGCGTCATCTACTAGCATGTTTGCGGTGCAGGCGCGCAGGTCGATCCGTACCATATCTCCGGTCTGCACCAACCCTAGCCCGCCACCATCTGCCGCTTCAGGCGAGGCATTCAGGATAGATGGGCTTCCCGAGGTTCCCGACTGCCGCCCGTCGCCAACGCACGGCAGGGCATGGATGCCTTTTTTCAACAGATACGCGGGCGGGCGCATGTTCACGACTTCGGCCCCACCAGGGTATCCAATGGGTCCAGCACCGCGCATGATCAAGATGCAATGCTCGTCGACTCCCAGGCTTTCGTCGTCAATCCGCGCATGAAAATCCTCCGGCCCGTCGAACACAATGGCGCGGCCTTGGAAGGCTTCGGGGTCATCGGGATTGCTCAGATACCGGTCACGAAATTCCTTGGAAATCACACTGGTCTTCATGATCGCTGAGTCGAACAAATTGCCGGAAAGGTTGATGAACCCGGCGTCGTCCAGCATCGGCTTCTTCACCGGAAAGATGACGTCGGGACTTTCAGTGCGGACATGACCGCAATTTTCAGCCATGGATTTGCCGTTCACGGTTAGCGCATTCGGATGTGGCAGCAAGCCAGCCTCCAAAAGCTCCCCGACGACGGCGGGGACGCCTCCGGCGTGGTGATAGTCTTCGCCAAGATATTCACCAGCCGGTTGCAGGTTCACCAGAAGGGGAACCTCGTGACCGATACGTTGCCAGTCGTCGTTGTTGAGCTCGATACCCAAATGGCGGGCGATCCCGTTCAGATGGATCGGCGCGTTGGTTGACCCTCCGATGGCCGAGTTGATGACGATGGCATTCTCGAACGCCTCGCGCGTCATGATCTGGGTGGGCTTCAAATCCTCGCGCACCATGTCCACGATCCGCTTGCCGGTCTGATAGCTGATCTGCCCGCGTTCGCGGTATGGGGCCGGGATCGCCGCGGAGCCGGGCAACTGCATTCCCAGAGCCTCGGCCATTGAGTTCATGGTCGTCGCTGTGCCCATGGTGTTGCAGTAGCCGACTGAGGGGGCCGAGCTTGCGACAAGCTCCATGAAGCCGTCGTCGTCGATCTCCCCGGCGGCCAGCATTTCGCGCGCTTTCCAGACGATCGTCCCGGACCCGGTGCGTTGACCGCGGAACCAGCCGTTCAGCATCGGACCGACGGACAGGGCGATTGCCGGGATGTTCACGGTTGCGGCAGCCATCAACAAGGCCGGTGTTGTCTTGTCGCAGCCGATATTCAGGACCACGCCGTCCAGCGGGTAACCGTAAAGCGTTTCGACCAGACTGAGGTAGGCAAGATTGCGGTCGAGCATTGCGGTCGGGCGCTTGCCGGTCTCTTGGATCGGATGCACCGGAACCTCGATTACCGTGCCGCCCGCCGCGATTACACCGTCGCGGACCCGCTTGGACAATTCGATATGGTGACGGTTGCAGGGCGACAGGTCGCTGCCAGTCTGGGCTATGCCGATAATTGGCTTGCCCGACTGCAACTCCTCGCGCGTGAGGCCGTAGTTCAGGTAGCGCTCAAGATACAGCGCCGTCATTTCCGGGTTGTCCGGGTTCATGAACCATTGCTGCGAGCGTAGTTTCGGTTTCTTGTCGGTCACGTGCGTTCCGCATCCTGTTGGCTGGTACCGTCATCTTCGTAACGAGGTGTGGCGGGCAAGTGCAAGACCGGGGATGCGCAGGCGGCAAGGATTGGAGAGGCTGATGACGGATTTCATTCGACTGGACGCAAGCGATAACGTTGTCACGGCAACGCGTGTGCTGGACGTTGGCTATGCGGTTGAAGGTGTGGTGACCCGTGATTTGATCCCGTCCGGCCACAAGATCGCAACGGCCCCGATTGCTGCCGGTCAGCAGGTGACGAAATATGCTCAGTTCATCGGGCTGGCCTCGACGGACATTGAACCAGGGGATCACGTTCACACGCAAAACGTGGAATTCCGAGCAACCGAGGCAGACTATGAGTTTTCCACCGACCTGCGCCCGGTGGCGATGGTGCCGGACGATCAGCGCGACACCTTCATGGGGTTTCGCCGCGACAGCGGCCGGGTGGGGACACGGAACTACATCGCGGTGGTGACCTCGGTAAATTGTTCGGCGACGGCGGCGCGGCGGATTGCCGATGCCTTCGGACCCGAAGAGATGGCCGCCTATCCCAATGTCGATGGCGTGGTGGCCTTCGTTCACGGCACGGGTTGCGGGATGGCGGGTGACGGCGACGGGTTCGAGGCGTTGCAGCGCGTTATGTGGGGTTATGCGCGCCATCCGAACCATGCAGGCGTGCTGATGGTGGGACTGGGGTGCGAAATGAACCAGATCGACTGGTTGCTCGAGGCTTATGGTCTGAAGCAGGGACCACTGTTCCACACGATGAACATTCAGGGCGTCGCCGGACTGCGCCGGACCGTGGAACTGGGCATCGAAAAGGTCCGTGCCATGTTGCCCCTGGCGAACGAGGCGCGGCGGGAACCATGCCCTGCGTCCGACCTGATGGTCGCCCTGCAATGCGGGGGGTCCGACGCTTGGAGTGGCGTTACGGCAAACCCCGCGCTGGGCCACGCCTGCGATCTGCTGACCGCGCAGGGCGGCACCGGGGTCCTGGCCGAAACACCTGAGATTTACGGGGCAGAGCATTTGCTGACACGCCGCGCCGTGGATCAGACGGTTGGTCACAGGTTGGTCGGGCTGATCGAATGGTGGAAAGACTATACGGCACGCAACAAGGGGTCGATGGACAACAACCCCTCGCCGGGAAACAAGAAAGGCGGGCTGACGACAATTTTGGAAAAGTCGCTGGGGGCGGCGGCGAAGGGGGGAACGTCTCCGCTAACCGGAGTTTACAAATACGCCGAGCCGGTTACGGCGCGCGGGTTCACCTTCATGGACAGCCCCGGGTACGATCCCGCCAGCGTGACGGGGCAGATCGCGGGTGGCTGCATTCTGGTGGTGTTTACCACCGGGCGCGGGTCTGCCTTTGGCTCAAAACCCAGTCCGACGATCAAGGTGGCAACGAATTCCGAAATGTACGCTCGCATGACCGAGGACATGGACATCAACGCCGGTGACATGCTGACGCAGGGAATAACGTTGGAAGAGAAGGGGCGCGAGATCTACCAGATGCTGCTGCGCGTGGCGTCGGGCGAGGCCACGAAGTCCGAGGCTCAGGGCTTGGGGGACTATGAATTCGTACCCTGGCAGATCGGCGCGGTGATGTAGGAACCTATGGCAATATGATATTACCAGTTGGACAAAGCCCGTCGTTTAAGGAAGTTCCGTTAGGTCGGCGGCAGATTCAACTGTTGCATATTGGTTGACCATTCGCTTTAACCGTCGCCCAGAAGTGCAGGAAAACCTGCCGAGTTCAGGGAGTCCGGTTTGGCAGACACCAATACCGAAGATGCGTTTGTCGAATTTGACCGCGTTCAGAAAAGCTATGACGGCGAGGTTTTGGTCGTCAAAGATTTGAATCTTTCGATGCCGAAGGGTGAATTTCTGACGATGCTTGGCCCCTCAGGGTCCGGCAAAACCACCTGCCTGATGATGCTTGCTGGATTTGAAACCGCGACAAACGGCGAAATTCGCCTTGGCGGAAAAGAGATAAACAACATCCCGCCGCACAAGCGTGGCATCGGCATGGTGTTTCAGAACTATGCGTTGTTCCCGCACATGACAGTCAACGAGAACCTGTCATTCCCGCTGGAAGTGCGCGGCATGGGCCGTGACGAACGGGAATCCAAAGTCGCCCGTGCGCTGGACATGGTCCAGATGGGCGCGTTCGGAAATCGCCGTCCCGCTCAGCTTTCGGGTGGTCAGCAGCAGCGGATTGCGTTGGCGCGCGCCTTGGTGTTCGATCCCAAACTGGTACTGATGGATGAACCGCTGGGCGCGCTCGACAAACAGCTGCGCGAGCATATGCAGTATGAAATCAAACACCTTCACGAGAGCCTTGGCATCACGGTGGTCTATGTGACGCACGACCAATCCGAGGCGCTGACGATGAGTGACCGCGTCGCGGTATTCGACGATGGTCGCATCCAGCAGCTTGCCGCACCTGCCGACCTGTATGAACGCCCCGAAAACAGCTTTGTGGCGCAGTTCATTGGTGAAAATAACAAGCTGTCCGGCACGGTTGAAAGCAAATCCGGCGATACCGCGACTGTCCGGCTGACCGATGGCGAAACCTGCCAGGCACTTGCCGTCAGCTGCGGCGACGTTGGCTCGGAGACGTTGATCTCGATCCGGCCAGAACGAATTTCGGTGGCGGCAGAATCAGGTCCGAACAGCACGTCTGCGGATGTAAAAGAGCTGATTTATCTAGGCGATCACATCCGCTGCCGCCTGAATGTCCATGGAAACGATGATTTTGTCGTCAAAGTGCCCAACTCGGCGGGGCACGAGCATCTTGTGGTCGGCGAAAAGACGCAAGTGACATGGGCAGTGGAAGACGCGCGCGCATTAAATCCGCTATGATCTAAGAACGAAAACCTACGACCACTCGGGAAATGTGTTCCGAGGACTAACCGCAAGAAAAAAACCAGTAACCAGGGAGAACCTAAATGAAAATGACACTTATTCTAACGACAGCGCTAACCAGCATGTCTTTCGCGGCTTCGGCCCAGGAAGTCACAGTGATGAGCTGGGGCGGTGCCTATACCAAAAGCCAGGTTGAGGCCTATCACAAGCCGTTCACGGCCGAGACCGGCATCACCATCAACTCGGTTGACAGCGACAACCCGGCAACGCCGATCAAGGCGCAGGTCGAAGCCGGCAACGTGACCGTTGATGTGGCGGACGTCGAATATTCCGACGCCATCCGTCTGTGTGACGAAGGCCTGCTGGAAGAGATCGACGCCTCGATGCTGCCTGCTGCCCCGGACGGAATGTCCGCCGCCGATGACTTCATTGAAGGTGCGATCACCGATTGTGCGGTTGCCAACATCGTTTGGTCGACCGTCATGGCCTACAATACCGAAAGCGTTGACGGCACACCAACGACCATCGCCGATTTCTTCGACCTGGAGAAATTCCCCGGCAAGCGCGGCCTGCGCAAATCAGCCAAGGCAACGCTTGAAATGGCGCTGATGGCTGACGGAGTGGCCGCTGGCGACGTCTATGCTGCGATGGAAACCGACGAAGGCATCGATCGCGCATTTGCAAAGCTCGACACCATCAAGGACGATATTGTCTGGTGGGAAGCGGGTGCTCAGCCGCCGCAACTGCTGGCTGATGGCGAAGTTGCCATGTCGACAGCCTACAACGGCCGTATCTTCAACGCTGCCGTTGGCGAAGGCCAGCCGTTCGAGATTGTCTGGGACGGTCAAATCCTCGACTTCGACCTGTTCGTGGTCCCGAAGGGAGCTCCGAACAAAGAAGCCGCGATGCAGTTCATCAGCTTCTCGACCGACACCCAGCGTCTGGCGGATCAGGCAAGCTGGATCAGCTATGGCCCGGCACGCAAGTCTTCGGGTGCGCTGGTCGGAAAATACTCGGACGGCATAACGGACATGGCGCCGCACATGCCGACGGCTGCTGCGAACCTGAGCAACGCGCTGGTCAACAACTTCGACTTCTGGGCTGACCGGGATGCGGAGCTGAATGAGCGTTTCAACGCCTGGCTTGCAAGCTAATCTAGCAAAACCGGGGCGCGCCGAATTGGCGCGCCCCACTTAGATGACCCGGGGATGGACACGCCGCATGACTGACGCAGTTGCTGACCCAATCTCATCTGCGCGCGGCCAAGCCCAGCTAACGACTGCGGATGGCATCCCGCTCAAAACGGCATTGGCGATTGCGCAATCGAAGGCCAGGCGACGCGCTTTTCTTCTGGTGCTACCGCTGCTCGCCTTTGTTCTGATCACCTTCGTCGCGCCCATCGGACAGATGCTTTACCGGTCTGTGCATAATCCAGCATTTTCTGACAACGCCCCGGCGCTAGCCGTCTGGTTCGAAGCGAACCCGACAGGAACCGAGCCTGATGAGGCTGCCTATGAGGCGCTTGTCTCGGACCTGCGCGCCATGCGCGAAAACAAGACCCAGGGTGTGGCCGGAACGCGCATCAACTATGACCTCGCGGGTAGCCGGTCCCTTTTCACATCAACCGCCCGGAAGTCCGCGAAGATGGAGCCGCCTTTCAAAGAGGCTGTTCTGGACGCGGACGAAGATTGGGCCGATCCGCAATTGTGGCAAGTGATGCGCACCGCCTCGTCCGCTTATACCGCGAATTTCTATCTCGCGGCTCTTGACCGGACCCGTGATGAGAACGGCAATATTGTCCGCGTTAATGAAAACCGCAGGCTTTATGTCGGCAATTTCATCAAAACCATGCTGCTGTCGGCGCTTATCACCGGATGCTGTCTGGTGTTGGGCTATCCGATTGCACATTTGCTGGCGACGTTGCCATTGCGCCACTCCAACCTGTTGATGATCTTCGTGCTGCTGCCGTTCTGGACCTCGTTGCTGGTTCGGACCACCAGCTGGATCGTGCTTCTGCAAAGTCAGGGTGTGGTGAATGACACGCTGGTTGCTGTCGGAGTCGTGGCCGACGAAAGCCGTATCCAGATGATCTATAACCAGACCGGGACGATCGTGGCTATGGTGCATATCCTGCTGCCATTCATGGTACTGCCGCTCTATTCGGTGATGCGCCCGATCAACCCCAGCTACGTGCGCGCCGCTCGCAGCTTGGGCGCGACCAGTTGGACTGCCTTCCGCCGCATCTATGTACCCCAGACTGTGCCGGGTATGGGGGCAGGGGGGTTGCTCGTGTTCATTTTGGCGGTTGGCTATTACATCACGCCTGCACTGGTCGGGGGGGCCAGCGGACAGCTGATCTCGAACTTTATCGCCTTCCATATGCAGAAATCGCTGAACTGGTCGCTTGCCGCCGCGCTGGCGGCGTTGCTGCTGGCATGCATCCTGCTGCTCTACTGGCTTTATGACCGGTTGATCGGCATCGACAATCTGAAGTTGGGATAAACCATGGCGCTCCCCAAACACGCCTCAACACTCGAACGGGTCTGGCACTATGTCTACCTTGTAATCTGCGGGCTGATTTTCCTGTTTTTGATCGCTCCGATCCTGATTGTGATCCCGCTGTCGTTCAACGCCGAGCCGTATTTCACATTCACACCCAAGATGCTGTCGCTGGACCCTGAGGGGTATTCGATGCGGTGGTACGACTTGCTGCTGACCTTCGGGATGCAGGTTCCCGAGGCAGCACGAGACGGCAGTTGGTGGGCGGATGCCTGGAACAACGCCGCCTGGATCAAAGCGGCAAGGAATTCGGTCATCATCGGGTTTTTCGCGACGATTTTGGCAACCACGCTTGGCACCGTAGCAGCGCTGGGACTGTCGCGGCCCGAAATGCCGTACCGGCGCACGATCATGGCGGTGCTGATTTCACCGATGATTGTGCCGATTATCATCACGGCGACGGGGCTGTTTTTCTTCTATTCGTCGATCTCGATTTCCAAATGGGAGCTGTTTGGCTGGCAGATTCCTTACCTCGGGATCATTCTGGCCCATGCGACCCTTGGCATTCCATTTGTAATCATCACGGTGACGGCAACGCTGGTTGGGTTCGACCACTCGCTGACCCGCGCGGCGGCCTCGCTAGGGGCCAACCCGCGCACGACGTTCTTCAAGATCACCATGCCGTTGATCCTGCCGGGGGTGATTTCCGGCGCTCTATTCGCCTTTGTAACGTCGTTTGACGAGGTGGTCGCCGTGCTTTTCATCGGCGGTTTTGACGAGCAGACCATCCCGCGCCAGATGTGGAACGGCATCCGCGAACAGATCAGCCCGGCAATCCTGAGTGTCGCGACCGTGCTGGTGATCTTTTCGATATTCCTGCTAACGACGGTAGAACTGCTGCGTCGTCGCTCGGAACGTCTGCGTGGGTTGTCACCGGGCTAGATCAGCGGCGAAGCCTGCGGCTTCATCCTTTTCCCGGCGTTTTTGTTGCCCTGAGCCCGCTGAATTGACGAGGTGTCTGGGCCGATGTTGCGCAGCCTCCAGCGGGAGTACTTTCCAAAAGCTGAGCTGTAGAGGTGACGTCGTTTACGGCAGCAACGCCAGCCAGACCCAGGCAGTAAGAACGGTCAGCGCAGTCGCGATCAGCACGGATGAGGCGACGACGCGCCGCGCAGCGCCATACATATCTGCGAAGACATAGGCGTTGACCCCGGGGGCCATGGCGGCGGTCAGCACGGCAGAGCGGAAGGCATCCCGGTCCAGTCCTACTGTCATTCCCAGCCCGAAGACGATGGCCGGATGCAGGATCAGCGAGACGGCGCAGACAAACAGGATCGTGCGCATGTCGCCTTCGGGGCGATAGCGTACCAGCACTCCACCAAGGCCGAACAGGGCGGCGGGCAGCGCGGCGCGGGCGACCATGTCGACAGCGTCCCACAGGATTGTGGGCAGGCCAAGACCGGTCAAATTGACGATGAAGCCAAGTGAAATGCCAATGATAAGGGCGTTGCGGAACATGGCGCGGATCACGCGTCGCAGGGTAATCGCCGCGCTTTGGCCCTGATTTCGCACAACCTCCATCACCGTGACCCCGACTGCGTAACAGAATGGCGCGTGCAGGGCGACGATGGCGAAATTGCCGACCAGCGCGTCGGCTCCGAAGGCTTGCTCGGTAATTGGCAGGCCCAGAAGGACCGAATTCGAAAACAGGCAGGCAAAGCCAATCGCGACCGAGGCCTCCCAGTCGCGATTGAAGATATAGCGCGCTCCAGTCAGGCCGGCGATGAAGCCAAGGATGGCGCCGACATAGAACGTGCCGAGCAGGGCCGGGTCGAAGCCGGTGGACAGGTCGATACGGGCGATTGCTCGGAACAGCAGGCAGGGGATCGCGAAACCCTGAGTGAATTTCATCAACCCATCAACGACCGAGGGGGTGAAAAACTGTCGCCAAACGCAAAGGTATCCGGCGCCGACGACCAGAAAGACTGGCAGGATTACGGTGAGGAGGGCGCTCACCCGATCAGACCTCGTAGGTGATCTGCATCCCGTCGAAAGCCGGGGTGACGTGATCGGGGGTTTCTGCGCGCACCGTTTCGTAGTCGAGATCGATGTGCATGTTGGTAAGGACCGCTCGCTTCGGCGCGGCCTGCTTAATCCATTCCAGAGTGCGTTCCAGATGGGTGTGGCTTGGGTGTGGCTCACGCCGTAGCGCGTCTACAACCCAGCAATCCAGGTTGCTGCAAGCCACCCAGGCTTGCTCGGTCATCTGGGAAACGTCGGGCAGATAGGCTAGATCGCCGATGCGAAAACCAAGGGCGTCGATGTTTCCGTGGATGGCGGAGAAAGGCTTGAGCGTGATGTCCCCCCCTGCACCGGAAACCCTTACCGGCCCTTCCAAAAGGTTCATGTCCAGGATCGGTGGATAGTTGGACCCTTTCGGTTGCGCGAAACAATAGGTGAACCGGTCGAGCAGTTCGTCGCGCGTCTTTGCATCGGCCCAGACCGGCAAGCGCCGTTTCATATTGAGGACGACGACCCGCAAATCGTCTATGCCGTGGATGTGATCGGCGTGGGAGTGGGTGTAAATCACACCGTCCAGCGCGCCGACGCCTGCGTCGATCAACTGCATACGCACGTCTGGGGTGCTGTCGATAAGCACGCGTGTAATTGCCGCATCTTCGATGCGCTCGACCAGCATGGAACAGCGGCGGCGGGCGTTCTTGGGGTTGGTGGGATCGCAATCGCCCCAGTTGTTTCCGATACGCGGAACGCCGGCGCTGGACCCGCAGCCCAAGATCGTAAAGCGCAGCTGGGCCATCAGGCGGAACCCCATGCGGCTGCTTTGGTAAACAGTCGGTCGAAGTTCGCTTCAGTCGCCGCAGCGAAGTCGGGCAGGGGCAGGCCGAAGGTCTCGGCGCCGACGGCTGCGGTGTGAGCAGTATAGGCGGGCTCGTTGCGTCGGCCCCGGTGCGGCGGCGGGGCGAGGTAGGGGCTGTCGGTTTCCAACAGGATGCGCTCCAGCGGGGCGGCGGCGAAAATGTCGCGCAAAGACTGCGACTTCGGGAAGGCGGCGATGCCGGACATCGACAGGTAGAACCCAAGATCGAGGGCAGCTTGCGCCAGTTCTGCGCTGGAGGAAAAGCAGTGCATGACGCAGGTGTAGGCTCCGGCGCGGTGTTCCTCGGTCAGGATGCGGGCCATATCGTCGTCGGCGCCACGGGCGTGGATGATCAGCGGGAGACCTGTGTGGCGTGCCGCCGCGATGTGAATGCGCAAGGAGGTTTGCTGCGCTTCGGCGCTTTCTGACGTGTAGTGGTAATCGAGGCCAGACTCTCCGATCCCGACGAATTTCGGGTGGTCGGACAAGGCGATCAGCTGTTCCAGTTCGGCCATCGGTTCGTCGGCGACGGACATCGGGTGAGTTCCAGCGGCGTAAAAGACCGGCGCGTGAGCCTCTGCAATGGCGCGAACGGCGGGTTCATTTTTCAGCCGAGTGCAAATGGTGACCATGCGGTGCACGCCTGCGTCGGCAGCCCGCGCAAGGATGGCGTCGCGTTCACCGTCGAAGTCCGGAAAATCGAGGTGGCAATGGCTGTCGGTGATCTGTGCGGGCACGGCCGGTTTGTCCTGAAGAAGTGACGTTCCGTATCCGGGAAGGGGGAGGGGGCGTCAAGGCTGTGGGCCGCACGATTGGCGTGTGGGCGATTGCATTGTCTGGATGCTAGTGGCTTGGAGCGGACATCCGTACTGTAAGCCACTTCGCCCAGCACCAAGCCCTCATGGCGCCCGGCGCGCGCTTGTCTGGGTCTGGCGCTGAAGCGGTGGTTTTGAGCAGTAGATGGGCTTCAGGACAGATGTAATGATCGCTCCCGGCGTACCAAGCGAAGTCTGCGCGGGACAATGCACGGTCAATCGACCAGCCTTATCGAATGCGGGGACATGTTGTGCAATCTTACGATCGACCCGCCAGCCAAGCACGGGGCCGGTGCCGTATGCGGTGTCAGCGACAACATGTTCAGGGTGCAGATCGAACTTGGCTTGGACAGGCTTCAGCATGGTATTCGTCGACCAAACGTCAGCTTGCTGGATTGAGTGGGTTGCTTCGACACCCATTGCCCGGAAGTGGTTTGCTTAGAAGCCCAGTGTGCGTCGTCAGAGTTTTTGGAACCAAGAACGGCCTAAACTAAGAGAGAGTCTGGCTCATCTGATTTCTGTGATTATGCGGCGCGTTGTCTGTGATGCAAGCGCCGCGTTTCGAGCGTCTTTCGTTTGATCCTTTCTCTTTGTTTTAGAATGGCTTTGTCACGGCCGAAGTAGACGTCGGATGGCGTGACGTTGTTGAGGCTCTCGTGGTACCGCTGATGATTGTAGTGTTCGACGAAGGCTTCGATCTGGGCTTCGAGATCGCCCGGCAAGAAGTAGTTTTCGAGCAAGATGCGGTTCTTCAGGGTTTGATGCCATCGCTCGATCTTGCCCTGAGTCTGCGGATGATACGGCGCACCGCGAGAATGCTTCATGCCTTTGTCCTGCAGCCATTCAGCAAGGTCGCCTGAGACGTAGCTGGAGCCATTATCGCTGAGCAGGCGTGGCTTGTGAACGACGTGGACCTGATCACAGCCGGATGCCTGCAGGGCCAGATCGAGCGTATCTGTCACATCCTCAGCCCGCATGTTCGTGCACAACTTCCACGAGATGATGTACCGGCTGTAATCGTCGAGGATCGTGCTGAGATAAAACCAACCCCAGCCGAGAACTTTGAGGTAGGTGAAGTCGGTTTGCCAAAGCTGATTGATGGCGGTGGTCTTGTCGGTGAACTCGCTCGCTGCCTTGATAACAATGAAGGCGGGGCTGGTGATCAGATCGTGGGCTTTCAGCACTCGGTAGACCGAAGATTCTGAGACAAAGTAGCGGTTCCGATCCGTGAAGGTCACCGCCAGTTCGCGCGGCGACAGCTCCGTTTCCTTCAACGCCAGCTTGACGACCTTGCGGCGCACCGTGTCAGGAATGCGGTTCCAGACGTTTTTTGGCTTGGGGGATTGATCCTGCAGCCCAGCCTCGCCACGCTGCAGATACCGATCATACCAACGGTAAAATGTGGTGCGGGGCAGGCCCATTTTTGCCAACGTCTGACGTGCTGACAGGTGCGATCCCTCGACCAGCCGGATGATCTCCAGCTTCTCGGATGGGTGATACCTCATTCTTGGTCGCCCCCATCCCCTGTCATGCTTTTTTTGAGCAAACGGAGGTCAAGCGTCTGCTCCGCAACGACCTCCTTCAGGTCCCGAGCTTCGCGCCGCAGATCCTTGACCTCGTCGGTCGTCGCAGCACGCGCTGTATCGCCCGCCAGGCGTCTCTTCCCGGCCTCCATGAAGTCCTTCGACCATTTGTAATAGATGCCCTGTGAGATGCCCTCACGGCGACACAGCTCGGCAATACTGTCCTCGCCGCGCAGGCCGTCCAGTACGATGCGGATCTTCTCTTCCGATGAATATTGCCTGCGGGTCGCCCGCTTGATGTCTTTGACGATCTTCTCGCCGGCGCTCTTCGTTGTCTGTCTCATGCCCCACTCCTCAGTGGTTACGATGCGCCAACAACTCTCTCTTATCAAATCGCCCTATTTGGACCCATAAGCGCTGACGTCAGACACACCTAGCTCAGCATTTCAATGCGGCAGAGTTCGCGCTCGATTATCACAACCGGTTCAAGGGCCACACACCACTTTTGCGTCAACAAAGAAGTATAACATCTCTACTTTATCTATGTTGTACATCTTGGCTTAGCGTTTTCGTTATGACGCGCATTTCACATACTAAGTGAGTAATGTGGGGGAGAATCCCTATCACACCGCCACTCGCTCACCCGACCTAGTGAGCGGCGGTCCCGACGCATGCTGTGATGTAAGATCCTGGATCGCGTCATGGGTGCTGAGATAAATATTACCCTTACCCAGCTTTGCCGAGAATGAGACCCGTTCTAATCGATCCATGACCGGTCCTTTCACTTCAGACAGGTGCAGCGCCACACCGGCGTCCCGCAGCCTTACCACCAGTGTCTCCAACGTATCGAGAGCGCTGGCATCGATGAAGTTGACGGCATTCATGATCAGCACAAGTTGTTTGATTTCCGGATGATCCGCGACGCGCGCCAACAACTCATCTTCGAGATAGGCCGTATTGGCGAAATAGAGGCTTTCATCGACCCGCATGGCCAGCACGTCGGGATGGGTCTGAACCTCATGCCGCAGGACGTTGCGGAAATGCTCGGTACTGCCGACGCGTCCAACTTCGGCCATATGCGGTCGGCTGGTTCGCCACAGGTACAGCGCGATCGACAGGCCCGCTCCGGCAACGATCCCGAATTCCACGCCCAGCGTTAGAACTGCCAGGAATGTTGCCGCAAGCGATGCGGCATCGGCCTTGTTGTAAACCCAAGCCTCGCGGAAGGTTTTCAGATCGATCAGATTGGCAACGGCTACGACGATGATGGCTGCCAGCGTGGCTTTGGGCAGGAAGTAGAGCAGCGGTGTGAAAAGCAGGACTGTCAGCGCGATCAGGACAGCCGTGATGATCGAGGCGAGCGGCGTGACCGCCCCGGCGGCGAAATTGACCAGCGACCGGCTGAAGCCACCGGTGACCGGATAACCGCCAGTCAGCGACGCGCCGATATTGGCGGCGCCAAGCGCGATCAGTTCCTGATTGGCATCGATTTTCTGGCGGCGCTTGCTGGCCAGCGATTTGGCCACCGACACACTTTCCAGAAAGCCGACGAGCGAGATCAGCAGTGCCGCCGGCAGCAGTTGCTGGATAAGCGCAAGGTCGAACCCCGGCAGCGTGAGGGGCGGCAGACCGGCAGGGATGTCGGCAACGATGCTGACACCTGCCGATTGGTTCAATCCCAGAAACCACACGGACAGCGTGGTTAGCAACACTGCCACCAGGGGGCCGGATTTCGCCAGGCCGTCGGCGATGGCCGGATTGAGCCCCACGCCCTTCAGCCATGGTGCGAGCCGTCCTTTGAACAGCAGCAGAATTACAAGCGACACGGCTGCAATCGCGAAAGTTGCTGGATTCAGCTGGCTAATGTGGGTCACGGCGTGGCCGATGGTTTCGGTAATCAGATGGCTGCGCGGGATGTCGAACCCCAACAGGTGTTTCAGCTGCGAAAACCCGATCACCAGTGCGGCGGCGCTGGAAAACCCGGAAATTACTGGATGGCTCAGGAAATTTACCAGGAACCCAAGCCGCGCCATCCCCATTCCAAGCAGGATCGCCCCGCTGAGGAACGCCAGCAGGATCGCCCCGCCCAGATACCCGGCGCTGCCGCTCTCGGCGATTTGGCCCAATGTCGTGGCCACCATCAGCGAAACGATGGCCACTGGCCCGACGGCCAGCGCGCGGCTGCTGCCGAGCAGACCATAGAACACCAGCGGCACGATGCTGGCATAGAGCCCTACCTCGGGCGGCAAACCGGCCAGCAGGGCATAGGCCATGCCTTGCGGCACCAGCATGATCGCGACGATCAGACCAGCAATGCCGTCATTCGTCAGCGCCTGCCGGTCATAACCGGGAAGCCAATCAAGGATCGGCAAATAGGTTTTAAGCCGCGCACGTGTCATAGGAATGGTCCTTTTCTGCCCACTAAGCCGATGGCGCTAGGGTCTGTTGGCCCGAGATTACCCGGTTCCAAGGCATGTGTTTGAGCAGCAGTGCCATGGTGCAGTTTCCGGTAATCCCGGCCTGGGTCAGCCCGGCGCCGACAAATGCGCTGAGTGCGACGAACCAAGGGTTCACCAGGACGGCCAGCACGACACCCAGCAGGATCAGGATGCCTGCGGTGATCTGGACCTGTCGCATGATGCTGATCGGCGCCTTGGCGTTTTCGTTCACCTGTAAACCTGCCTTGCGCCAGCCCTGGATGCCGCCGTCAAGTTGATAGACTTCGCGGAATCCGGTACAGAGAATTTGCGTTGCCGCGGCCTCGGTCCGCCCGCCGCTGCGGCAGTGGAACACGGCGATTTTGTCGTGCTCCTGGGGGAAATCCTCAGGGTTGAAGCCGGACAGAGGCACCAGGTGCGCCTCGGGCACGTGTTCCTTGATGTATTCATCGGGTTCTCGCACGTCGATCAGGACGGCCTTGCCCTGCTCCATCCAGTCGTGGGTAGTTTTGGCGTCGATTTTTCTCAGGGTCATTGTTTGGTTTCCTCGGATTCTGCGGCTTCGCCGCAATAGGTTGCATAAAGAAAGTCGAGCAGGTCGCCGATGTCGGCCCGGACGATGCGATAGAACATTGTCTGTCCCTCGCGCCGTGCCTTCACGATCCGCTCGCGCCGCAAAACAGCCAGCTGCTGTGATACGGCCGTGTCGCGGGCGTCGATGGCCTCGGCCAACTCGCCCACGGACTTTTCGCCTTCGCTAAGTAAGCAAAGGATCATCAATCGGCTGCGGTTCGACAGCAGCGTCATGATTTCGCAGACTTGGTCTGCAGCGATATTCATTTCTTTTATCTTCATACTTGCGCAGATAGGAAGTAACTACTATCTCGTCAAGTGTAAGGCAGCAGGTTTCTGCTTAACGCGGCCAATTGGGACCCCCTTTGAGGCCGATCAATGAAGCCGAAACATGGGCCGCTAAACTGGAATGAAAGAACCAAGGAGACTGAGATGACACCCGAAGTGAAAGCCTTTTTTGACGAAGCCACGAACACAGTGTCGTACGTCGTCAAAGACCCGGGCAGCAAAAGCTGCGCCGTCATCGATTCGGTGCTGGATTATGATCCAAAGTCGGGTCGCACCAACACGGAATCTGCCGATGCTATCGTTGCATATGTGCAGGAAAACGACCTTTCGGTCGAATGGCTGCTGGAAACTCACGCCCATGCCGATCACCTGAGCGCAGCGCCTTATATAAAGGAAAAGCTCGGCGGGACGACCGCGGTGGGTTCCCATATCAAGGACGTCCAAGACGTCTTTGCCAAGCTCTTCAACGTCGAAAAGGGCTTCCAGACCGACGGTAGCCAGTTTGAGCACCTGATTGAGGACAGCGAAGAATTTCACGTCGGTGGCCTGACCTTTCAGGCGATGCACACGCCGGGCCACACCCCGGCCTGCATGACCTATATCGCCGGAGATACTGCCTTTGTCGGCGACACGCTGTTCATGCCCGACTATGGCACCGCCAGGGCGGACTTTCCGGGTGGCGATGCGCGGGTGATGTACCGCTCTATCCAGAAGATCCTCGCGCTGCCGGATGAGACCAAGCTGTACATGTGCCACGACTACAAGGCGCCGGGCCGCGATGAATACAAATGGGAAACTACCGTTGCTGAGCAAAAGGCCAACAACGTTCACGTTGGGGCCGACGCATCCGAGGATGACTTCGTCGCGATGCGCGAAGCCCGCGATGCAACGTTGGAGATGCCCACGCTGATCCTACCGTCGGTGCAGGTCAACATCCGGGCGGGCGAAATGCCGCCAGCCGAGGACAACGGCGTGAGCTATCTGAAAGTCCCGATCAACCAACTCTGACCATTCTGGCCGCGAGCGATCTGCTCGCGGCCATATTCGCCGAGGCAAACCGATGAATATTATTACGACACATACCGATCACACCACAGCCGTAGACACCGCCGGCGGAACCGAGGCGCTGGTTCTGAACTGCATGGACCATCGGCTTGTCGGCGCGGTTTCGGATTATCTTGAAGGCCGGGGTCTGCGCGGTAGGTATGACCAAATCACACTCGCCGGTGGTGCGATCGGCGTGATGTCCGATCAGACCTCGGACTGGGCGAAGACCTTCTGGCAGCATGTCGCGCTAGCCCGCAAACTGCATGGCATCCGCAAGATAATCGTCATCGACCATCGCGATTGTGGTGCCTGCAAGTTATTCGTCCGCAGTGATTGTGCTGAAGACCGCGACCGAGAACTGGCAACCCATATGAAATGGATGGAAGCGCTGGCCGACGAGGTCAAAACGCGAGAACCGGGTTTAGAGGTCGAGATGCTGCTGATGGACCTCGACGGGAGTGTCGAACAGCTCGACGTCTGATCCGCTGCAGTTTGTCTTGTTCACTTCTGCACCGCGCGCGCCTCGGCATTAGCCACATGGGTTTTGACCGCCTGAAAGGCATCGGGCGTGACGGAGATCGAGTCGATACCCGCGTCAACAAGTAACCGTGCAAACTCCGGATCGTTGCTGGGAGCCTGTCCACACAAGCCCACCTTTGATCCCGCCTTTCGCGCACGGGCGATCACCTCGCTGATCATCCATTGGACCGCCGAGTCGCGTTCCCGGAACAAATGCGCGAGTTTTTCGGAATCCCGATCCACGCCCAGTGTCAGCTGAGTCAGGTCGTTGGATCCGATCGAGAAGCCATCGAACCGTTTGGCAAATTCTTCTGCCAAGATGACGTTCGAGGGAATCTCGCACATCACGTAGACTTCCAGGCCATTCTCGCCGCGCTTCAGACCATTTTCGGCCATGACGGACAGCACTTTGTCAGCTTCGTCCGGAGACCGGCAGAACGGGATCATCACCACGACGTTCGTGAAGCCCTTGACCTCCCGCAAATTGCGGATGGCCTGACATTCCAGCGCGAAACCGTCCTTGTAGTTCTCCGAATAATAACGCGACGCGCCTCGAAAGCCGATCATTGGATTTTCTTCAGGCGGCTCGAATTGCCGCCCGCCCAGAAGGTCGGCGTATTCGTTGGTCTTGAAGTCGCTCATCCGGACAATGACAGGCCGCGGGTAATGGACCGCTGCGATACGCGACAACCCCATGGCGAGCGTATCAACGAAATAATCGGATTTTCTTTCGTAGCCCTGCGTAAGCTTGTCGATCTCCGCGCGGGCGTCTACGTCTTTCACCTCATCAAACCGGGTCAGTGCCAACGGATGCACCTTGATCGTGTTGCTGATGACGAACTCCATCCGCGCCAGTCCGACCCCATCGGCGGGCAGCCTCCACCAGCGAGCGGCGGCCGCTGGGTTCGCCATGTTGAGCATGATTTTTGTGCGGGTTTCCGGGACTTCACCCAGGTCGATTTCGTTGACCTCAAACTCGGCAATTCCCGCATATACGAAGCCTTCTTCGCCCTCGGCGCAGGACACCGTCACTTCTTGTTCGTCATGCAAAACATGGGTGGCGTCGCCGGTGCCCACGATCGCCGTCAGTCCAAGTTCACGGCTGACGATGGCGGCGTGCGAGGTGCGCCCGCCATGATCGGTGATGATCGCCGAGGCGCGTTTCATGATCGGCACCCAATCGGGATCGGTGGTCGAGGTGACTAGCACGGAGCCATCGACAAAACGGTCGATATCGCGCGGTGATTCTAGCATGCAAACCTGTCCAGTTGCGACCGCGTTTCCGACGCTAAGACCGGTCAGAAGCCGGGGGCCGACGCTTTTTAGGGTGTAGGATTTCATCGCCGAAGCTTCGGCACGCGACTGCACCGTTTCGGGTCGTGCTTGAACGATGAACAGATCGCCGGTTTCTCCGTCCCGGGCCCATTCCATATCCATCGGCTGGCCATAGTGCTGTTCAATCGTCACCGCCTGACGCGCAAGCGACAGGATTTCCGCCTCACTCAGCACGAAAGTGGCGCGTTCGGCGCGCGATGTCGGGACGTTCTTGGTTTGCTGGCCGCCAGTGGCATAGACCATCTTGATCTTCTTCGCGCCGCATGAGCGCTCAATGATCGGTGCAAGTGCGGCGTCCTCTAGGAACGGTTTGTAAACCATGTATTCGTCAGGGCTGACCGCACCTTGAACCACGTTTTCACCCAGCCCCCAGGCTGCGTTTATCAAAACGACCTTGTCGAAGCCGGATTCGGTGTCGATTGAAAACATCACCCCTGATCCGCCCAGGTCCGAGCGCACCATCTGCTGAACTCCGATCGAAAGGGCGACCTGCTGGTGATCAAACCCCTGTAACTGGCGATAGGTGATCGCGCGGTCGGTGAACAACGAAGCATAGCAACGCTTGCATGCTGCCAGTAGTTCAGCCTCGCCCCGGACATTCAGAAAGGTTTCCTGCTGGCCCGCAAAGCTTGCGTCAGGCAGGTCTTCGGCAGTGGCGGAAGACCGCACGGCGACGGCCGGGTTCTTGGCGCCGATGCGGTCCGCCATCTCCTGATATGCGGCGCAGATTTCACTGCGCAGGTCCTCTGGCCAATCCGCTGCGACGATCATTTCCCGAATGCGGCGACCAGCCTCCTGCAGGGTGATCCGGCCCGCGCCAAGCGCATCCAGCTCAGTACCGATATGGTCGAACAGAGTGTTGGACTCGATGAAATGGCGAAATGCATCCGCAGTGGTGGCAAAACCGGCCGGCACGCGGATGCCTTTTGGCCCAAGCGTACTGACCATTTCGCCCAACGAGGCATTCTTGCCACCAACCTTCGCGATATCGTTACGTTTCAAATTTTCAAACCAGATGATCTGATTGTTCATAACCGCTCCGTTCCTCTGTTTGACGAGACAATCCTAGGCGACGCGACAACCGGGTGATTGATCCTTGTCAGAAATACCAAGTGCGAAACCTGTCAAATTGGCCGCTGAAGACACCTCGATCGGGCCATGACACCACACCGGAGACATACAGATGCTGAAGAATGAGTTGACCAAACTTGCGACGGAAATTGAAAAACTACCGATCTACGACGCCGGACTGACACGTCGGGCCTTCGATCTGGTCGCGGCTGAACTGCCCGCGGCGGATCGGCAAATGGTCGAGGCGGGGGCGCTGGGCTCGGTGGATGCGGCTGTATTGCTTATTGATCATGAGTTTCCTGGTTGGACCATTTCTATGGATGGCATCGCAAATGAGAAGAACGGGCATTGGAAGTGCACGCTGCGAAAATCGAAATCGCGCGACAACGATGCCTTTATCGGTATCGGCAAGGGTCCGAAGCTGTCGAACGCCTTGATCGCGTCGCTGTTGAAAGCGTTAGCGCAGAAGTCTGCACTCGGACGGTGAATTAAGGTTTCTGCCTCAATCCTTGTGATCGAACGCCTCCGCTGTTCTTTGGTGCGGCGCCCTTACGTGCAAACCCGCAGTCAGGGAAGCTGTACTACTGGACGGCCTGTTCGGGTGTTGCGTCTAAACTTGCCTTGGTTGAGGCAGGTCAACCGGGCGGGATCATAGGTCGATACCTTTCACGGCGATGCAATTGATCCCTGATTTCCCACTTTGGCTGAATGCACTTGCCTTTGCTTGCAGTGCGACGGTGGTCTGGATCTCGGGTGCCAGGCTGGCCTATCTGGCGGACGAGTTGGCCGACCGTTTCCACTTGGCCAAATCGCTGGTCGGCCTGCTGTTCCTGTCGCTTGCCACGTCGCTGCCCGAGGTCGCCACGACACTCAGCGCGGCGGTGCAGCAAAGCCGCGATCTGGTGCTTAACAACCTGTTCGGCGGTATCGCGCTGCAGACCGCAATTCTTGCCACCGCAGATTTCTGGGTGCGTGGGTCGATAACCAATTACCCTCGCAAGGCGAACCATGCGCTTGAGGCGACGTTGCTGGTGTTGCTTCTGGCGCTTACTCTGATCCTTGTGCAACTGGGCGAACCTCTGGCAGGGGCGCATATCGGTTTGGGCAGCATTGTCATCGGCGTCGCCTATATCGGCGCGATCTGGCTGCTAAGGGGCTATGACAATGCCAGCGATTGGGTGCCGATCGATCTGCCCGATCCCGACGACGCGGCGTTTCCGATTTTTCGAAGTACTGGCGATCAGGACAGTCGCACGCTGTTCTGGCTGACCGGCGCGGGCTGCGGTGCGATTTTAATTTTTGGCATTTTGCTTGTGACATTCGCCGACCGGATCGCCACCCAGTCCGGACTGGGCACCGGCTTCATCGGCGTGACTTTGCTGGCGGCCGCCACTTCGCTCCCGGAGCTGACCACCAGCATCGCCGCGGTTCGGATCGGGGCTTATACCATGGCGATCTCGAACATCTTCGGCAGCAACTTGATCATGCTGGTTCTGGTGCTTCCGGCCGACATCCTGTTCCTGCCCGGCCCGATACTCCAGAACGCATCGCAAACGGTTGGCCTTGCCCTGTCCTTCGGCATCGCCGTGACCAGCGTCTATTTGATCGGTCTTATCGTGCGCCGGAAACCGAGGGTCGGCGCGCTGGGGATCGATTCCGTCTTGGTGCTCGCATTGTTCGCCGCCAGTCTGGTAGCCTATTACTGGGCGCGTTGAGGCACTCTCATAGCGAAGTCGCCAACCCGAGCATCTCCAGATTAGGAATGGCCCGCACCAAAATTGTCAGCCTTTCACCTCTGCCAATTGGCACCATACGCAGCGGTGGTCAAAAGATCGTTGCCATCCGCGCGGCTATCGATGCACCCATCAGAAACCGCATATACCAACCTATCCTGCCTGTTGGGGGCCACTTTTTAGGAGTTCCTGCAGTTGTGATATCGCTTCAGGATAAAGGCGCTCGATCTCGGTCGCTTCGTAAAAATGGCCGTCGATGTCGACCGCGCAAACTTGGTCTTCTACGCATTGTATTATCAGGCGCGGGCGCTTTTCGCCGTAAACGCCAAGCAACTGACCCGCACAGTGACCGGACACTTCAACCTCAGAGATAGCCGTGAACGCAACGGGCCCGGCGTGGATTGGGGTGTCCACTATCCATCTCATCGACTGGGCCCGAAGGCACGCCAACCGAAACGAATGGCCGGGGCGATTATCGATGCAGGAACAACCGAGACGTACATCTCGGCGCAACCCGTAAAAGTGGGGCGATCATCGAAAACCGGTTCGACTTTGAGCCGCACGCCGGGGAGTGCAGTTGGACCATAGATCAGAGGCGCCAGCATTCCGTATAATTGGCCGGTTTCACCCGGATCGCCCAAGCCGAACCGCACATCGAGTTGGGCGCGGCTGACGTAGATTCGATGGAGAATGTCGTTGAAGAGCTTCAGGCCTGCCGGGATAATTCGCTTCGGTCTGAATCTCGATTTGACTTGCTTGCGCCTAGCCTTCCCGGTCTTCTTCGGCCGCTTGTTCTTAGGACCTCGTATGGTAATCCGTGGGCCATACTTCCCAAAGGGCCTGAGAGCCGCATTGTAGTGCCATGCTGTCCCCTTGCGGAGCGACAATTCCAGCCGGAGCGGCGTCGCCATAGCCAATGCAAGAACCAGAAGAAGTGCAGCAAGGACGCCGAGAATGGCCCACACCGCGACCGACATATCGTAACCCTCAGGTCTTGGTTACTTTGGACTTGGCGCTATCGGTGCCCTTTTCGATAGCCTTTTTGGCGGTCGCGCCAATTACCTCTGCGAACGTCGTCATGGCACCCTGAACAGATTCCACGCGCGCGCCGTCATCATCAATGATTATTGCGCCGATGGGTTTGATGCCACCGCCTGCGCCAGTGCCCGCACCCTCACCTGTCTGAGCTTCTCCGCCACCGCCTGCGCCAAAACCGAATCCATAACTCACAATGGGAATCACTGTCGAATTCCCTTTCTCGATTGGATCACCCAAGACGTTCCGGGCATTCAAAAGTCGATCAAGCTCTTCAACAGTGCCTTTCAGGAGGCGTTCAACGTTTTCCATGATGTGTTCCCATCCAATTGCGAATCGAGCGACGGAAGGTTGGCACACCACTTCGGGGGGGCGTTGACATCGGTCAATTCTGCGTAGCCAAGCGACGCTCATGACATCTTGCCAATTCTCGATCTGAATGCGTCATTCAGAGGCCGCCTCATATAGACGGCGGAGTAGAAGCTTGCTTTGTGGCAGTTCAAACATCGGCAGCCTGTTCCTGCCCGTATCTTGGCGCGGACGCCCTACTTCTGGATGCTTTCAAGATAAGCAAATAGGCTGGCTAGTTCCCGGGGGGTCAGCGTTGGTAGGCCGTCAAATTCCAATGAGACCAAGTCGTCCGCCATCGCCCGATGAAATTCAGTCATGACTCATGCAAGGTGATCTTGCTCAGGGTCTCGGTAAAAAAAACGGGGCGCACGGACGGTTGGGAATGGGTCCCCGTCCCGCTGGCTCACAGTGGTCAAATCAGCCGGAGTTTGTGGTAATTCTGCAGCCAGAACACCATCGGCCTGCGCAAAAGCGCCGTGGCCTGCGGCACAGTTCACAGCAAAGTATGCACCACCATCCACTCGGTCCGGCATCACCTGATCCTGTGTTGGAGGTGACCTGCCCCAAAAAGGCTATTTCATTTATGATGCGTGTTTGTGGATCTGCGTTGCATTTCCGACGTCGCTACTTTGGGCAAGCGTCTTGGGCGCGGACCCTCCCATTTATTCAAGCGCTCGATGCGCTTCGGACCTTGGTTCGCATCCGCAACCACCGATCGATAGCAATCAGGCGACGTCACTGAAACCTCTCTTTGAACCGTTTTTTGATTTCGCTCAACCAGGGCAGCGCTGCGCCTGATAGACGGAGGCAAATCCCACAACTTATCAGGAGATCAAGCATGTCCTATCAAGACTATTTGCCAGCGAGTTGGATTCGGAACCGGAAGAACGATGAACATCCCCTGGTCGCCCTTCGCAAGGAAGTGGACAGCCTATTTGACGACTTTGGCAGCGGTTTCTTCGGCGGCAACAATGAGGTGAACGTCCGTTCCAACGTCAGCGAGACGGACAAGGAATTCTGCGTCACGGCCGAGTTGCCGGGCATGACCGAGGCCGATGTCGATGTGTCAGTGACAGGCGACCGCATCGTTATAAGAGGCGAGAAGAAGTCAGAGAAGGAAGAGCGCAGCGATGAGGAAGGGCGTGAGTACCATCGCATCGAACGCACGTCAGGATCATTCCAGCGCACCATGACACTGCCCTTCACCATCGACGCCGACAAAGTTGAGGCACAGGTCAAAGACGGCGTCTTGACCGTCACGATCCCTAAACCACCTGAGGCAGTCGAGAAAACCAGGAAGGTCAAGGTGGCACACGCCAAATAATATGCTGGCGGTTCCGTGAATAGAATGGAACCGCCAGCACCTGCCGGAATATCATACTCATTGGGAAGGAATGGGTCATTCAGCGAATTCTCTTAGCCTATGACGGCTCGGAAAATGGTCGGCGGGCGCTGAACGTTGCTGCCGAATTGGCGTCAAAGCTGAAGGCGGAACTCTGCATCGTTCATGTGCTGATGTATGGACGACCGCCCAAGGAACTGGTGCGAATGGCGGAAGTCGAACACCTTGTCGCCCAGGTCGAAAAGACGCTGTCGCCGGCGCTGTCTGTTGCAAGCGGGCGACCCATTGAATTGCTGAACCAGAGCGCGTCGGATAGTCAATCCGCGCGCGTCATCTCGGCCATGGATGAATTGTTGATTGCCTATGCCCAAGACACCGCCAAGGACATGGGCGCGCAAGTCTCAGAAATGTCGGTTCGTCAGGGGGATTATGCCGACGAGATACTTGAGGCGGCGGATGAGATGAACATCGACTTGATCGTAATAGGATCACGCGGTTTGGGCATGATGAGAGGCGCCGTCCTGGGCAGCGTGTCGCAAAAGGTGTTGCACCATGCAGCGCAAACCGTCGTCGTGGTGAAGTAAATGTCCGATGGTCGGCAAATGCTTGGCTATCCATGTATTCAAACCACATAGAGCAACTTCCGTTTGCAACACGATGCCAACACCCAGCCGACTTCGTAGCGCAATCATTTCGGATTGAGGCACGTCAATCCCGTGGGGGTTTCCGCGATTACCATAATACGGATGGATGGCCTTCCTTTGAAATTCAACGACAGGGCCGATGCGGGTCGCCAGTTGGGCGACCGGTTGGCCGCAATGGACCTCGACAAACCGCTGGTCTTTGCGCTTCCCCGTGGTGGCGTCCCCGTGGCTGCCGAAGTGGCGCGCAGATTGCATGCGCCTCTCGACTTGATTCTGGTGCGAAAGATCGGTGCGCCGGGAAATCCCGAGCTCGCGCTCGGCGCGATCGTTGGCAATTCTCACACGCAAGTTGTGGTCAATGACAACGTTAAGCGCCTGTCGGGTGTCAACGATGCCTATCTGGCACGCGCGCAGGCGGATCAGATGGTTGAACTTGAACGCCGCAAGTCGAAGTACCTGGGCGACCGTGCCCGGCTTGATCCATCGGGTCGTTGTGCGGTGGTCGTCGATGACGGGCTGGCAACAGGTGCCACCATGAAGGCCGCGCTCATCGCGCTCGGGCGGAACGGGGCTGCGCGCATCGTTGTCGCTTTGCCCGTCGCGCCGCGCAAAGCCTTGGCCGGTCTTGCGGAACATGCGGATGACATTGTCTGCCTGCATCCCGCCGATGAATTTTTCGGGGTCGGGGGTTTTTACCGTGATTTTCATCAGCTGTCGGATGAGGAGACCATCGCACTACTTGATCAATGCCTTACTGAACGGGAATGACCAAGCGCGGTGACAATCGTGCCCATTGGTCCGGTTGCTGATCTTTTCGTACAACGCAATGTGCCTTCGTGGGCCGGCCATCAATCACCGCAAAAAACCCGCACTGTATACCCCCGTTTGTTGGCGATAGGCGGGCGCCCTGGATCACGACGCCTCTCCGCTAGGTCGGCCCCACCAGTGCCTGGCCATGAACCTGTGCCTGACACGAAGACTTAGCCCGAGGATCAGAATGAAGATCGAAAACAGGCACCAAACTGCGGGCATTTCGTTTGGATTGTCTGTTAAAGCCCAGGCGAGCACCGGCCCGACCAGCACATGCATCAGGACAAAACGCCAGGCGCCATAGATCAACGGCAATAGAAATGCGGCAATCATGTAGGTCGGAAAACCAGCATGGATGCCCAGAGCATCCTCGAAGGGAAGCAACAGGCCGCTATAGGGGATGTTCCAGGCGATATGCCAGGTTCCGGACACCGTGCACAGATTGCTTGCACACAACGGGCTGCCGGGCAGGCATTTCCCAGCAAACTGCCAGGGGATAAGCTGGGCGAGCATGACGGCCGCCGATACTCCGCAAATGCCGTAGACCCATCTTTTGGTCCGCTTTTTTGCGGCCTTCAGGACCAGTTCCATCGCGAAGGCATTTATCAGAAAGGGTTGGAACACGATGTGGAGGTATGACGCTATCGTGACAGCACGATTCTCAAGGGTGCCGCACTGGTTGAGGACAGCATAACCGGCAACCTGAAGGGCCTCCATGCCCGAGAAATACCCCAGTGTCAGCCAGATCGCGGCGGGGTCGTTTCGGCGATAGGATATCCAGGCAGCGGCTGCACCAACGCCCGTCATTGTCACGGAGATTTCCGAACTCCAACACATGCGCCGCGCTCCTTTGACGTTATGCTAAGTTAGTCCAGTCCTTTTGAATTGATACTCCTCAAGGCCCGGAACGGTGGCGGCTACGTGATGGCAAAACCAAGCAACGCTAGGCCGGTTAGGGCCATTCCAAGAGACACTGTCCTGAATTGAAGCAGATCTGCTGGAACAGTGGAATGCGAGCGGATTTTGAGTCAGCGCCTGTCGTTCGGCAGCCGGCAATATTGCCCAATCCGCGTCGCCATTCATTGACGTCCGCGACAATTCAGCCATGACGGGCTTGGAAGCCCTTCCCAAAATTGGCTCCTCGATTGCACGAGCGGTGGTCGAACTCCTGGAAACCGGATCGCTGGCCAAGAAGGCCGTCCAGCACAATCCTGACCGTCGCTTCGTCCGAACATTGTTTGCGCGTGGGGCGACGGATGTCTTTGATAACATTCTCGCCGGGGCTCTTCCGTGTTCCGGGTTTCTGTCTCATCTCCACTCTTTGGCGGTCACGATGAGCCAGAAAACCAAAGCACAGGGTCATGATCAACTCTGACCAAGGCTCCATATTCAGCGGCAAAGGGTGGCAATAATTATTTGGCAGACCCAACCTAGTTGCCAGCAGAAAGCAGAATGGGAATTGCTCCGATAGCGCAGTTGCCGAGCGCTTTTTTCATCGGCTGAAACGCGAACGGATCAGACGAAAGTGCTTCTTTTTTTGTCCCCAACACGGCAAATCCCCCCGCGTTGGTGAGAAAATTGAATCAGCAAGTCACTCTTCGATCAACAAAAGTTTCCCAACGAGAAACGCCAGCAGTCTCCAAGGTAACTTATCGGAGCACATCCCCTGCCGTCGCGTTCATCGCCAGCAACAGGTCCAGCACCAGTACTGCCGGGTCAAGGTTCACTGCGCGCCCATGACGCGCGCGTTCTGCCAGTGTCTCGGCCAACTCCGCCCATGTTCGCGCCGCAGCGGGCGTTGGCGACAGGCGCGCCAGCACCGGGCCCTCATTTGGCGCGGCTTCTGGCAAGGCGATGCCCACACCGGCGCGTGCAAGGCGTGCAAGTGCAAGATCAATCAATCGCAGGGTCAGATCATAGCGTGCCTCGGCGCCGCGCCCAAGACAGGCATCGGCCACCGCGCGGGCGCGGCCTCGGTCCATTTTCGGCGCGGAGTCCAATAATGTGATGAGATTTGCAAAAAGAGCCGCTCCGTCGTCTTTCGCCAGGCGGATCGCCTCGCCCACCGACCCAGCCGACAATTCGGCCAACGAAGGGTCCGCTTCGTGGCCAGTTACAGCCAGCGCAGCGGTCAGATCATCGGGCGCGAGTGGGTCAAACCGCAGCGTGCGGCACCGAGAGCGGATCGTTGGCAACAGGCGGGCCGGGCGATGGCTGATCAGTAACAGAACGCACCGGGCGGGGGGTTCCTCCAGCAGTTTCAGCAAGGCATTGGCTGCATTCGGGTTCAACTCGTCTGCGCTGTCGACAATGACAACCCGGTATCCTCCGTCAGCCAGCGCCATGCCAAAGAACGGCGTGAGCCGGCGCGCCTCGTCTACCGTAATAACTGTTTTCAGCCGCTTCAGTTTATGGTCCCAACCCCGACGCAGCAGAAAAACGCCAGGATCGGACAGTGCCGAGATGCGCCGCGCGACTGGGTGATCCGCACCCATGGCGAGGCCGGTCGGCACCGCATCCGCCAACATGTCACCGGGGGCGGGAAGGGCGCGTAAAAAGCGGGCGGCCCTCCAGGCGAAGGTGGCTTTGCCGACGCCACGCGGGCCGGTCAACAACCAGGCGTGATGCAATTTACCGTCCGAGGCCGCTTCAAGAAACGCGGCTTCCTGGTCCGCGTGGCCAATCAATTCTGTCGTGTCGCGAGGATGCGGCGCTCCGTCTAGTTTGTCCGGTTCGGGCAGGGATTCGGCCTCGGGGACCTGCGCTGCACGGACCGCGCTCAAGTCAAATACGCCTGTGTGTTGGCCAATACGTCGGCGGCAACCGAGGCTTCGTCTCGGCCTCCGTCGATCAGCCGGCACCTATCAGCGTTAAGCTCTGCCAGAGCCAGAAAACCCTCGCGTAATGCGGTCTGGAATCCAGCGCCAAACTCCTCAAACCGATCTTCGCCGCTGTGTCTTGCCAATCCACGCGTGAGCGCGGCCTCCGGGTCCATGTCGATCACCAGTGTCAGGTCCGGCTCGACACCGATCATCAGTGCGTGGAGGGCATCCACAATCGCGCGCAAATCCCCTCGGGTTGCGCCTTGGTAGACGCGGGTGCTGTCGGCGAACCGGTCACAGACGACGATTTTTCCAGCGTTCAACGCAGGTTGAATGGTCTTTTCCCAATGATCGCGCCGCGCTGCGGTGAACAGCAGCATTTCGGTTTCGGGCGACCAGCGGTCCGGCGATCCCTCGACCAGTAACCGGCGAATTTCCTCGGCCCCCGGCGCGCCGCCGGGTTCGCGGGTCCGGATTACATCGTGACCCGCAGATTTGAGTGCATCGGCCAACAAGCGGCTTTGAGTCGATTTTCCGGACCCGTCAATGCCTTCGAAGGTGATAAACAGACCGGGCCAATCACCCATCACAGGCGGTCCGCGACCGTGTCCCCAAGCGTGTCGCGCACCAGAACCTTGGCAGCTGTATGTAGACGCGGCCCCAGACCGCCGCGCGCGACGTTTCGGTGCGCCACGAGGGGCACATTGCGATCCGGAAGACCGGGGAGTTTGATCAGGAGTTCCCCCAACTTCTGGCCTTGCGTGACGGGCGCTTCCACCGGGCTGTCGTAGGTTACAGTGGCATCGACCCCATCCTGCGCCAATGCAGGCAGTAGCAATGTCAGGGCGGATTCTGAGATTAGCCCGACGCTTTTGTGTTCGCCCATCCAAACCGGCACATTGGCAAAACGATTGCCTTCATTGACGATGGTTTTCTCGACAAACTGGCGGAAAGCCCAATTCACCAAGCGTTGACTTTCGTCGGCTCGGGCCGCCTGACTGTCCAGACCTGCGAGCACGAAGACGACCCGGCGATTGCCCTGTCGGGCCGAACCGACGAGGCCGTACCCGGCCTCGGAAGTGTGACCGGTTTTCAGCCCATCTGCACCGATGCCCAACTTAAGCAGCGGATTCCGGTTGAAGCGGTTCTGGGGCGCGCGCCCGTCGAACAGGTACTCGGTCTGGGCGAAGTAGCCGTAGTAGTCAGGAAATTCTGTGATAAGCCGAGTCGCAAGGATGCCCAGATCACGGACCGACATTTTATGGTTCGGATGTGGCCAGCCGGACGCATTGCCGAATGTAGAATTCATCATGCCCAACGCCCGCGCGCGCTGTGTCATCTGTTGGGCAAATCCGTCCTCTGATCCGGCCAGCCCTTCGGCCACGACCACGGTCGCATCGTTGCCCGACTGAACCACGATCCCCTGGATCAGCTCTTCGACCGTCGGGCGATCCCGTTCGGTCAAGAACATGGTCGACCCGCCCATTGCCTTGGCGCGTGCCGAAACACCAAACCTTGTGCTCAACTTGACCCGCCCATCGCGCAATGCCTCGAACAACATGTTCAGGGTCATCAGCTTGGACATCGACGCGGGGGGCAACGCCTCGTCCGCGTTCTTGACCAGAAGCTCGGTCTGGGTCGTCACGTCATAGACGAAGGCGGCCCGTGCTGCGGTGTCAAACGACTGAGCAGCAAGCGGCCCGGCCAGAGCACAGGCGACCAGAATGACTAACCGGCGAAAGAACATTGGTAGTTGGCTCCGCTATATTAGCCGGACACGAAGTAGGCGTCAGAATACCCCAAGGCTTTGACTTTGGACAGCATCGCGGCGCGATCGTCAGACGTCGGTGCAGGTCCGACCAGAACCCGCCACGTCGTCTTTCCGTTGCTCACATTGCGCCGCACAACCGGGATAACTCCAACACTGCGCAAGCCGGCAGCCGTGTTGTTGGCGTTGGATTCTTCGCGGAACAGGGCAACCTGGATAAACGGCTTTGTAAGTGTTGAGGACGCCGCAGTCGCAGCCGGCGCAGGGGCAGGCGGGGGTGCCGCTTGAGCGGCAGCCGCCGGAGGTGGCGTTGCAGCGATCGTTGCCGCGGCGGGGATGATGTCGCCATCGTCCAGCGGGGTCGCTGCGATTTCTTCCGGAGCCTCAAGCACCGGATCGGTTTCCGGCTCTGCCGGGGCCTCGACCTTGCGCAGAGCCGTCACGTTCAACGTAGCCGGTTTGCCTGCCAGCATTCCTAAAGCCTCTGCGGCTTCGGACGAGACCTGAATTGCAGGGCCGGGGTTGTCTGACTCGCGGCGGAACAAAGCGCCGATCACGAACTTCCCATTGTCTTCATTGCGCACAATCGCGCGTTCCGGATCAACCACATCGGGATGTGCGACCCAAATGCCGCCAAGCGATGGCCGACCATCCCAAAGACCTTTGTCGGTCGTTTGAAATACTTCAGGGGCCTCTACATCGCGTTCGACCAATGTTGTCGATTTCCCCGACTTTGACCCACCACCGCTGAACGGATTTTTGAAACCCATGGGACCATTACCACCACATGCGGTAAGAAGTGCCAGGCCCCCAAGAACCAGAACCGTCCGAACTGTTAGTGTCCTGCCCATACTCGCCCCCTTGATGCGCGGGCGTTGCCGCGCCGATACCGCTTTGCGGTGTTGTTGCCTGCTCAGCGCCACAAATCGACGCGAATGAGCGGGACTGTAGCGCTTGGAGGTGCGCATGAAAAGAGTCTGTCGCGCCATGGGCAACCTCTGGCCAATGGTCGTGCGCTAAAGTTTGCGTTACCGGTCGGCAAAGTCGACGCTTTCAGAATCACGACCAGCCCGCTAAAGCGCAGACGACCGTCCCGATCTGAGTGCCTCATCGCGCGCTTTGATTCCTCGGAGGAGTGGCAGAGTGGTCGAATGCACCGGTCTTGAAAACCGGCGTGCGTGAAAGCGTACCGTGGGTTCGAATCCCACCTCCTCCGCCAAATAGCATTGTTATTAAACGATTTTATACGGCAAACATGTATTGTTCCCATAAAGGCTCCCCGATACGCACGCGGCTGTGCAGGCAGTTTGCGGCGCTAATCGCAGCGGGGCCTTGGCCTCCAGCTTTCGGGATGCCCCCCTTCTTCAAATCCTGCCGCCGTTTTGCGACCCCTACCCGGGGGCACCCCACTTTTTCGGGCGCCGTCGCTCTGATCACCCTTACATAGTATTCAGCGCGTTCGATCAGATGCCGAAATGCAAAACCGAAAAAAATTTCTAGAAAATTTTGGTCAGCGGTCTTCGAGGACGGATTGGCAGGTGGTCCGCGTCCTCTTGCAACCTGCGCTCCAAAAAACGCGCCCCGGAGCGCGTTCTGGATCTCCGCACCACTTCCTGCCAGAAACCCATTCCGCCGCTGTCACCGCAGTCACAGGCGCTGTGGTGGGGTAACCGGCCCACGCACCCGCGAGCCGAAGCCGGGTAGAACCAGCAGCAGGCCGTTGCGACGGCCCCAACTACGTCAGGCGCCACAATCCTCGTAGCCAGATTGAAGGCAAATACTGGCGAGCTTTCGGGCTTCTGATATGTCGGCGGGTGACATGCGGCTCTCGACGATGGCCCGGAACTGCTGGCCCTTCAGGTACCCCTGTTCGGCGGCCAGATGGAACCATTGGAAGGCCCTTATGTCGTCCCTAAGGTCGACCCGGCCATCGAAGTGCATATCCCCTAGGGCTGACGAGGATCAATTGGTCGACTAGGCAAAGCACGACCTTGATTTGCTTACTGCGCACTATAACCTAACAACATGATAAAAAGCATCATTATCTTGGTTTTGGGAGCGCTGCCGGTCAACGCTTCAGGAGCTTTCACATGTATAGAGATAGAAAGAGTTTCGCTTTCTGCCGAAGGATCGATGCGCCCTGCGTATGGTGGTCGAACTCTGAATTTCAGGTGGACCGGAAGCAGTCTGTGGGGCGATGGAGTATTTTACCACGATAAGTATTCAATCAGCACACTTGGCGTGGATGGATTTCGTGCCTTCGCCGAAAATTCTGACCGCAGCGATTTGTTCAGGTTTGAGGATGGTATTTTAATGCACGCTGCGATTGTGAAATATGGGCGAAATCCATCGATCCAGTCGCAGGTGTTTAAATGCGACGATGTAACAGGATCTAATTCAGAGTTCCGCTAAGTCCCTAGGCTCAGGACCCATTGATTTTACGCTGAACATCTGAATCATTACTCCAAAAATGGAGCGGTGACATGAGCGATCTTTTCTGGCTGACAGACACGCAGATGCAGCGTCTTGAGCCCTACTTTCCAAAGTCGCATGGCAAGCCTCGGGTGGATGACAGGCGTGTGTTGAGCGGGATTATCTTCATCAATCGCAACGGGTTGCGCTGGCGGGACGCTCCCTCGGAATACGGTCCGCCCAAGACGCTTTATAACAGGTGGGTGCGCTGGAGCCGTAAGGGTGTGTTTGCCCGCATACTGACCGAGTTGGCACGTGAAGGTGGCCATACCGATGTGCTTATGATCGACGCGACCCATCTTAAAGCGCATCGCACGGCGTCCAGCCTTGGACTCAAAAGGGGGGCAAAGGCCGCCTGATTGGTCTCACAAAGGGTGGATTGAACTCAAAACTGCATGCTGTAACGGACGCGCTTGGCCGACCTTTACGGATGTTTCTGACCGCAGGAAACGTCAGCGATTACGTGGGCGCGCGGGCTTTGATGGGGTCGCTCCCAAAGGCCGATTGGCTGCTTGCAGATCGAGGCTATGATGCAGACTGGTTCCGTAACGGACTGAAAGATATGGAGATTGAACCCTGCATCCCATCGCGCAAGTCCCGCAAAGTGGCCATCCCGCACGACCGATCCCGTTACAAATTGCGCCACAAAATCGAGAATATGTTTGGCAAACTCAAGGACTGGCGGCGCATCGCAACCCGCTATGACCGATGCCCAGAACTGTTTCTGTCAGCCATAGCACTCGCAGCAACCGTACTGTTTTGGTTATGAGTCCTGAGCCTAGTGGGAGGCGCGCTGGGAGTAGCAAGCATCATCTCCCCCGTCGCTGAGGGACGGGGGGACGCTGCCACAGGGGCTACAGCAAACACGCTCACAATGTGACGACGGAGCAACAGTACTAGCCTCGTTGCGACGGGATGGTTTGTGGGCTTGCGTAACGACTGTACACTGCTCACCACTAAAAAACGGTATCCCGGGTTCCGAACATGAAACGAATGTTACTCACAGCCGCGCTCACACTGGGCGTTGCGACAGTCGCCTCAGCGCAGGTGGTAGATATTTTGAGTGGGGAAACCGTGATAGGACATGCCCAATCCCTAGGTGTCGATCTCGAAGGCTACTACACCTTTGAAGTGACAAACACGTCCAGCCAATCTTTAAACTCAAAAATCCCATGTCGATCACTCCATGTCTCCCCGACCAAAACCGTCAGGGCAATGTGGTCACATGGGTCAATTCTCAGTGACAATTTATGGGGCTACCGGGTCAGTTCTCAGTGACAATCAACAGGCTTGGGCCTTCATTCGTTACAGCGAAGACTACATGGACATCGAAGCGAGTGCCCGGGAGGCAGGTCTTGGCATCTGGCAGGCGGAAGCAACCCCGCCTTGGGAGTACCGCGCAAACCGATGGGAAAGGGCTGCTGCAGCTTCACCAAGGCCCGGTTGCCCCATCAAGGGCAATATCAGCAGTGAAGGGGAGCGCATCTATCACACGCCTTGGTCGCCGAATTACGGCCAAACCGTCATCAACGAGGAGAGCGGGGAGCGTTGGTTCTGTGACGAGGCAGAAGCGATAGCGGCTGGGTGGCGACCGCCGCGAGGATAGACCCCAGCAGAGCGAGTTTTGCAGATCAAGCGATCCATAGTGAAATCCTATCGAACACGAACCAGCCGTTATCTCGTGACCTGCTATCGTAGAACGATCCAGAGTAACGCCGATCAAGCATCGTAGAAAAAATGGAAAACTCTTGAATTAACAGAAACTTAAGGTAGCATCCTACTGAATGATCAAACTCGGTGGGGTTTCTATGGGTGTCTTAAGTTCATTGAAGTCACTACTAAACGACCAAGGATTCACGCCATCAGCTAGCACCTTCCCGGAGATAGACGCCGTCGGCATCAATCGGGAATTGAGTCTACAAAAAATTGCACGGGAGCGTGGCAGTAAGAATCTCCCACCAAAGGACCAAAAGAATCCTGATAGCGTTGAGCTGGGAATATTGGCCCGAATGTCATTCTTAAGAAATCAGGGCCTTGAGTTTTATGAAAATATGCTTTCAGCTTATCAGGCGCGGATAAACCGCGCCGATAGTATAAGCCAAACAATACGAGCCGCCGCATTGCAGGCGAGAGGAAATTTTAGGGCGTCCGCCACCAATAGCCGTGCGGAAATGGAATATTCATTAATGGGGGTGGTTGATGCTCTAGAATATCTGACCACTTTTCGGCGCGAGCATAAACTAAACCGGCCTTACTTGGAGGAGCGTAGAAAAAGCATCTACACCCTAATTATTGTAGTTATAGTAATGCTATTTGTTGAAGTTGTGATAAATGCCTTCTTCTTTGCCGAAACATCTCCGCAGGGAATCTTGGGGGGTGCTTTCTTTGCTCTTATTTTTGCTCTGGCGAACGTGACCGTAAGCGGGTTTGCGGGGTGGTTTATAAGATTTAAGAACCATCGAAATCTACTTCTAAAGACCTTCGGTGTTTTAATGATTTTCGCATTTCTAGCGGTTGCGGTCACCTTAAATATCGGAATCGGATTGTATCGAGACGCATTAGAGGCGACAGGAGACGCGACTGCCGCCAGTGCTGTGTGGTTCCAAAATATACAGCAAGGTAATATTTTGCTCCAAAGCATTAAGTCCGTTATTCTTGCGCTCATGGGGTTAATGATCTCACTAATTACTGTGGTGAAGACTTACGCATCATTTGACCCATACCCCGGCTACGACTCCGTAGCCAGAAGAGTGGAAAACGCCTTATCTGATTACGCTGCACACTTGTATGAGACTATCTCGGAACTGGAGGAGCAAAGGGACGATTTCACTCAAGAGTTTGAAGCAAGTTCTAGAGCGGCTGATCTCTTTCTTTCTGAAGCCGCTGATGCGTTACATGGACAAGCAACATTAAGAAATAAGTTAATAGGATTCTTTGATGAGCTAACTGGCAAGACAAACTTACTAATCCAGCAATACAGAGATGCAAACATAGAAAGCCGAACGGACAATCAAGTGCCGGATGCCTTCAAAGACCCCCCAAACTTGAAAACACCACTTCCGGAAAAACTGAAGACCGACAATCTCGAATCCAAGGCTGACGTTCAGCGGAGAGAAATTCGCAAAATTGCGAGTGAAACCATTGATGATATATCAAGGGTGTATGAGGCTTATGTAAGTTACTTTCCTTCGGTTGAGCAATTGAGGCAAGGGTGGCGGGCCGGTGACTTGCCAAGTTGGGAAAAGGTGGTTTCGAAATTTGAGACGGGCGATCCAACGGAGAACAAAATTGGCCCGAACGAGAAATAGGAAAAGAAGAAGGGGAAGAAGCAGTGGCGCAGGCTGGCTGTTGCCACTCGCAGCCACGTGTGTCGTACTGTTTGGTATGGCCGGCTTGGCCTATTTTATGTTTGTTTTGCAGCGAGGCCCCGATCATGATCTAGCAACCAACTGTCGTATTAACCAAGAATTGCGAACAACAGTAATCTTTCTTGACGATACTACTCCATTTTCACAAACCCAGTTCCTTCGGATAAAGAATATAATATCAGATTTGACCGATGTGGAGCCTTACGAACACCAAGTTCTTTTAACCAGCGTTCGGCAGGCGCTCCAAAACCAGATGGTCAACTTAGGCTGTTTGCCGATAAATCCAGACAGCGCAGACTTTGATGTAATGAGTCAGAACAGAACAATGATAGAGGAACAAAGACGGCAATTCTTCGAAAATCGCGATACTTGGATTGAGACGACGATTTCCGTTGGTTCCTATGAAGAATACTTGAGGGGTTGGGCCTCACAGTTTCGCGCTTCAGGTGTTTCAGTGCGAACAACTGATACTGAGGTTGCGATAACGATCGAGAACTCGATATCATTTGACAGCGGTTCTGATATCCTTTCGCAGAATGGAAGAGATATCATTTCGCGCATTGCGGGCGAGCTTTCCACTTCTGAGGACTTTTCTATTACTGTATTTGGTCATACAGATGGCGTTGGCGAAAGCGATGCCAATTTGGATTTGTCCATACGTAGATCGCAAAGCGTAGTAAGCATTCTGGTTGAGAATGGGATACTGGGAGATGCGGTTCGGGCGGAAGGCCGTGGAGAATCAAGCCCAATTGCCACCAACGACACAGAGGCTGGTAGAGCCGCAAACAGGCGAGTCGAAGTAGTACTTACGCCCACGCGCCCCTTGTTGGAGGCTCTTGACCGAAGTTTTGTGCTCATGAGACGTGGCATTTCTTCCGATACGGACGTTCGATTTGTAATGTTTAGCGACATGGCTCAGGCAAGTCCAACCTACTCGGTTTATGCCGATACGCCTTGGGAGCAGTTTATTTCGTCTCGGCGAGGCGCGTCGGTGAGCCTAAGCAGCGAGAATATATCGATGCGTCTCTATCGAATTCTTCGCGCAGAATCTATTTCGTCTCGCCGGGCGGCATTAATCTTTTGGCGTCGGTATCTAAGTGAACGAAACATTCGTGTCACAAGTGATCAAGAAATATGAGGGACTCTGGTATGGGAAAGCAATCAAATTTAGCACGTAGCAGAAGTGGTGCCAATCTGCATGATGTTGCTGTTTTGGCGGCCTTTTTCTCGCTAGGCGTGGCCTCCTTAACCTTTATCAAAATATCACTCGGCTCGAACCTTTTAGGGAACTTGCTTGCAATTCTGGCGACCGGATCATCTATCGTTGCGTATGCTATTGCGGCATATTTAAGCAACAGAACAAAAATTGAACCCGAAACTATTGGCGACAATTGCTACTATTTGGGTTTTCTCTTTACACTTAGCAGTTTAAGTATCGCTCTCTTTCAAATCAGTGGCCTTGATGGTGAGGTGGAATCCTACAGACAGCTTATTTCAGGATTTGGAATTGCTTTGTCGTCCACAATTATCGGCGTCTTGCTCCGAGTCATTTTTCTGCAGGGTCGACACGATTTGGTTGCACGAGAACGTGAATCAAGACTGGCATTGAATGAAGCAACCTCACAATTCAGAGGCGTCCTGTCACAATCTATTGCCGAGTTAAAACAGTTCTCAATCGAGACTGCACAAGTCTCCAAGGAAACTCTAGACGCAGTTACCGAGGTTGCTAAGGAGGCCCGCAATGAGCATCGCAAGTCAATAGAAGAGGAAACGAAGAAGTCTTTGGATACTATTGGTACCAAGCTAACAGCGACAAATGAAATCATTTCTTCGCGTGTTGAAAGCTCGCTTGATGGTTTGATCTCGACAGTTGCCGCAGACATGAAGCGTGTAACTGAAGAGGTTATTGCGACTCATAGAGAAATTTACTCAAAAATTGGTTCGGACATGGCAGCGGGGAGTCAAGAAACCGAAAAGGCGTTACAGGGTCTCTCAAAGCAGTTGAAAGAATTGGTAGAGTCATTTTCGACGTCTGTTCGTTCAATTGAACAACTTGACGCTAGTGCAAGGAATGCGGCGAATACAGTTGGAACCGATTTGTCAGAAGTATTGCGAAAGACCGCAGAACAAGCCGCAGAAGTTCAATCCTCCTTGGATCAGATTCATCGCTTGGCCATCAAAGAGGCGAAAGAACGAGGTGGAGTTTTTTCGAGACTTTTTTCACGTCGTTCTCGAACGTGAGGGTTTCTGAATGGCGGAATTGAAAGAGAATTCGGCGTCGGCATATCGCCGCGGCTCTGTTCTTGGATTTACAATAGGCGAGATTTTCTTGCTGTTATCATTTATTCTTTTGCTTCTTTTCCTTCTGAGGCAAGCGGAGTTTTTCGAGTCGGAGCAAGAGGTTGAGGACTTGGGGCGGCAATTAGATATTGTAACAGCCCAATATAGTAGTTTTCAACAGTCTGTTGAAGTTTGGACGGAGCTTGACGAAACCCAGCAGCAGGCCGTCGCGCAATTGGCTTCTTCGGATGCTTTCCAAGTAGCGGTGGATTTGGCTGAAAGCGAGGTCGCAGCGGATGAAGTCGCTGTGCTTCTGAACCTTGCGGGCCGGCGAGGCATGAGGAGCCTTGTTACAGCCCTTGATGATGTCGATGATGAAATTGTTCAAAGACTGGCTGATGTACTTCGCATTGCAGAATCTCCGTCCGACCTTGCTTCCAGCTTTGGGAATGCCGGGGGCGTTGACCCGTTCCTACTGACTAGGGGAGTTACCATCGCGCGCAGCATGCAGAACGTTGATCCTCGTGTAGCAGAGGAATTCGACGGTATTTCGGGTGAGGGGCAGGTTTTAGCGTTTGAAGCTGGTGTTTCCATTGGTAACTCTTTGTCGATTGAGGACTGGAGGAGTCTCGAAGCCATTATGCAAAGATTTGGTTGGTCGATTGAATCGCTGTCGGCGGCGATTGAGGATTACGACGGATCGGGTGTTGCAACGGATATTGCTGGTGTGCTCCAGCAAATAGGACAGCGAGATATGGCTCTGGGTAATGCGCTTGAGGCAGCTTTGGGCGACGTGCTCATTGGTCGGGGAGGTGATTTTATTGATGCCAGTGGAACGATTGCCTTATCAGATGCGACGCTGTTTGAACGTGGGCGTTCTGACCTTACATTGGAAATGCGTAGTTTTCTTGATGAAATTTGCGAACCTTGGCTCAATACTCTGCGTAGCTTAGATTTTGAAATAAGGGAAATTCGAGTTGAGGGTCATGCGTCTCCGGGTTGGTTCGGTGCCGTTGACGAAGAAGATGCCTATCTCCGAAATCTTTCGCTATCGCAAGATCGCGCTCGTGTGGTGTTAGAGTACTGTCTTGAAATTACATGGGGAGATGATATTGGTGATTGGGCGATAGACAGATCAGTTGCTATTGGTTTCTCTTCGTCAAAGCCTATTCTTTTTGAAAATGGCGATGTTGATCCGGACGCCTCGCAAAGGGTTTTGCTTTCTGCCTCCCCGGATGTGAGTGATTTGATGGAGCAGATTGAAGAGAGAGTATCGGAAAGGTAGAGGTCTAGGGGGTGGAGGCCGTGTGTGTGAATACTGGCTCTGACAACATCTTGAGCAATTCAGAGAATTGTCTAAATTGATTGTTAAACGGTCTATGTAAGAAGATTCGACATGGCTACAAAGTCTTACTTCGCCAATAGCGTTCCAGAGTTCGTATCGTGTTCAACTGACGACATCGTTGGTCGGTTGGCGACGCAAGTTGGAATTCAATTTGATGGCAATCAGAAGCAGCAGATAACCGCGTGGCGCGCCCAAATCGACTTGCTTAAAAGCGGATATTTCACGCGCTTCAGCCAAGGCTTCGTTAGCGTTATCATCGTCATAGGGGTTTAGGACTTTTTCATGAGAGCCGAATAGCCTATTTACTAGTTTTGTTAGCCCTTCTTCGCCAAGTAACTTGTTCAGCTGCCTGTTCTGCACATTCTTTCCGCGCCTTAGTCGCTCCAAAGCCGTCACTAGTCTTGCTTTTGCAACTGTCTTCGCCACGTCGCTAAAGTTTACCAACTTTGCAATGGGTCACTGCCATACCTGTTGTCGCCCTCAGTGCCTGGCACAGCGCAAAGCACAAGAAGAAAGGCTAGAGAGAATGCGCCAGAGTATGGGGGCGGCAACAAGGCTATAGCTATCCACAACAAAGCTAGCCAGCCTGTCACTCCAAAATCCCGTAGTCTTTGTGCAGTAAGAAAATACTGTGTAAGAAGGAACGGAATGTAGAATAGAAAATATATTATTTGCCCAGCACGCACCCGCACTTCAAAAAATATCAACACCCCTATCACACATGCCATAATGATAAAAAGCATCAAGTTGGCAAGCATGAAGCTTTTTCGATTTCGCCTTATGCTTAGCGAAAACCAAAATTCGGTCGCAGGCAAAGACATGTTAAACGCTAACTACGGTCGAAGATTGCGAACAAAATAAACACTGGAACAAACCAGAAAAAAAGCAAACCAGCTTGTATCCAACTCCAATCCCAAACGTTCACCGCACCATAAACACCTAATCCTGCGCCAAGCAACGGAATATACGTTGTAAAAGCAGCTATCAAAAAACCAAAAAAACCATCAATTCCAGTCGCGTAGTCCAAGCCATCCATAATGGCAAATAGTTGCACAAGCCCAATTACAAAATACGCAATATATAAAAAAACCTGCATGCCTTTACTTCCTCTAATATTGCGCACAGCGCCCTGCACAGCGCCCCTCGCCATTATGCTCCCGACATTCCCCATGTGACCTGCCGTTGGACTGCATGCTGGCCTGATCTCGCTCACGGATCAAGGGTTTTGTAGCTGTTGGAAGGTTCCTCTGCGCTGTGACCGTCCAAAGCTGGCGCATCGCGCCTTGAGGGTGGGGCATTGGCGTCTGATTGTGCCGTTCTTCAGCGCGGGGGACAGACCTGCCGAGCCGCTTTCGTTCTGTTTGGGTCGGGATCGCGGTCACGCGCATGACGGTGGCGCTCGCAGTCGGCGGATGGCAGCAAGGATGGCGCGCACCATCGGGCCTGTGACGGCCACCTCGGCGAGTTGGAAGGTGATGGCGCGGGCGTGGCGCACGACGCGGGCGCCGATCTTGATCAGCTTCAGCTGCAGGCTGGTCAACGACCAGTCCGCCATGGCCTCGGGCAACTCAATGCAGCGTAAGAAGGTCGCCAGATTGTAGGCCAGTGCGTGCAGTTGCAGGCGGACCTCGTTGTCGCGGAACTTCTTGCATGACAGCCGTGTCCAGCGGAAGGCGTATTTTCCCTCCTTGATGTGCTGTTCGGCGGTGCCGCGTCGATTGTAGAAGCGGGTGACCTCGTCCGGCTCCATTGGCAGGTTGGTGACGATGAAGCCCACGCAGGGGAGCCGAGGACCTCTACAAGAGGCATCGGCAACATCGGGCGACGGGTGGAATTTATCAACTTCATGAACAAGTTTTAGCCAAAGACACCAGCAGGTTGAACGTGACCGTCCGGCCAACCCGCCCTATCGCGATCAACCGATCCCAGTTACACTGCCTGAGTAGCGTAACGCCACGGTAGTAGCTCGTCGATCCTGTTGATCTTGTGGTCGGCGATTTGAATGCCGTGGCAGGCATCAGCACCATCCAGCTCCCCGGACACCCTGAACGGCGCGGTGGCCGGCCTACAATCCCGCTCGCCTGCAGATAGGTGGATTTGCCTCACCACTGCTCGAAGGCCGACATGTCGCGAGAGGTTTAGCACCTCAAAACTGTGATTGAAGTCGGTTCCGCTGGTCTGCTAGGCTTGTTATATTATAACAATTCGAATGGATGGACCGATGCTGACATTGAAACAACAGACATTCGCCGACCTGATCGCGACAGGACAACGACAATCTGCCGCGTATCGCAGCGCCTACGATGCCGCCGACATGTCACCGGCTGACCGTCTGGAACGAGGCATCGCGGCTTGTCCGCCACCCAGAGGTGGCCCAGAGGGTGGCTCTGCTACAGCAAGAGGCAGAATACTCTGCCGCGACCCGACGAGAGGCTACGCGGGATTTTGTCTTTCGGGAACTGGCGGCACTGGCGATGGACGCGCCAACCTCAAATGCGCGTTTGAAGGCGCTTGAACTGCTCGGAAAAACTGTCGGCATGTTCACAGATCGGGTTGAGGTGGAGGAGGTCGAACGGAGCGTCGAGGAAATCGAGGCATCTATCAGGCAGCGGCTGGGTGCTTCGGGCCGGTAGTTTAACTGATGCCGGTAGAACAGGGCTGTAGGGCCGCTTTCACAGTTAGTCATTAAGGCTTCTCCCACTTGCGGGTGATCCCGCTCCAATGCCGACCGTCCGGGCTGTGCTTGTCCCACGCCGATGGGTCCGGCGGCCCTGCCTCCTGATCGTAAAGGCATAAAAAAGCGGGCCAAAAGCCCGCTTTCTCAATCTCTAATCTGATTGGATCAGAAGTCCATCGAGATACCGGCGTCCCAGATGACTTCGCCTTCGTAGCGGGAATCTACAACACCAGCCACTAGCGATGCGCCTCCACCAAGGTCGTGCGAAACGCCCAGACCATAGTGATCGGCGCCCCCCAAATCACTGTCAAAGTGATTGACAAAAGCGGTGAACGTCGTCGCGCCGGCGGTCAGGTCAATCGATGCCGCAGTGTCTGTTTCATGGATACCAAACCCTTTCCAATCGCCATGTACAACTTTGAACATTACCGACCCAAGTTCAACACCGCCACCAAGGAACCATTTGTCCGAATTCGATTCGTAGTTCTCATAACCCGCAGCAACATGCCATGACCCACCATCGAATTTGGCGCCTAACGAGTAGGCCTCTCCAAGGCCGTCGCTTCCGCCACCGTTTCCATCAATGCCAACGTTGAATGAAAGCGCTCCGCCAGTATACGAATATAGCGCGGATGGCGTATCATCGGGAAGGAAGTGCAAAGTGTCGTTGCGGTCACCCAGACCAGTCAGGCCGACGCCCGAAACGTTGCCGACAGCCGCTTCTGAAGCCGAGTCAACATCGCCCATCGCCAGCTTGTGGCCGCCTTGGCTGATGTGGACTGATCCAGCAGTGCCGTCGGCGGCGCCGCCAGCATTGTCAGCGCGGAAACTGAAGCCGAAACCGAGGCCGCCATCGGTTTCACCGGAGCCGGTGAACTCAACGCGTGCGCGGCTGGTGAAATTAAGATCGTAAGGCCATTTGTCATTGGTAACACCCATGCGAGCGTCGCCCGACAGCGTGATGCTGTGATCATGGCCGGTGTCGGCCATGGTGAAATCTGCCGCGGCGGCTGCGCCGACCGACAGGACCAGAGCGGTCGATGCAAGAAGTGTGTTTTTCATTTTCACGGTCCAAACTAGCCCAAATTTCCCCTTTTGTGTCACAGTCAGGGGGGGGGGTAACCAAGGCATTCGGAGTTGACCGCCGACTCGGCGGGCAAATATAGCAAAATCGCAACACCATCCAACGGCCCCATGGTGGTGATCGGCTGCTGAACTGAGAGGCATTGTTGAATGTAGCATAATAGACGACATTGTGAGGTGCCGGGAACGTCAGATATGCGCGCTGAGGCCCGGTCAGGGCACTTTGTGCCGGTCAGAACCCCACGGCGACCAAACCAGCCAATGCCGCTGGCACCACGGTTACCTACTTAATCATTGCCTCGATTTTGCGGGCCTTGCGCATCAGGTCATTCAGTGCCCTGCGTTCCTCGACCCATTCGCGGGTTCGCATCCCGTGTTTATAGGCAGGCAATAGATCTGGCCGGGACATTTGCCGAGCTACGCGCAGACACAGACGCTTTTATGCGGACTGACACCCATTGGACTCCACGCGCGGCGCAATTGGCGGCGCGTGAAATTGGCAATGCACTTCACCTTGCAGACCCCGTGGGCAATCCATTCATCACGACATTTGCACCAGCGCAGGATTTTCAGGGCGATTTGATGCAGTTCGTCTCTTTGGGTGCCTTGGGTCAGGGGCTGGGGCCGCGCGCCGAAACGATTGAAATCCCGGAAACGCTCAAAATCGGCGGCGATGACTTGCTGCTTGACGACATTGCCACTCCGCTGGCTTTGGTCGGAAGCAGCTATTCGGCTCGCCAAGAATTCAACTTCGCAGGATTTCTGCAACAAGAACTTGGACTCGATTTGGTAAATCATGCGGTTCAGGGCCGTGGGCCGTTTGCGCCCATGCGTGAACTACTTGCGTCAGACTCCTTGCTGGCGGGAAATCCCGAAATTGTGGTTTGGGAGATTCCTGAACGCTACCTGGTGATGACACAATGATCATTCGGTTTGCGACAGCTCTTATTGCATTCGGCACAGTCAGCGCTGCCACCGCAGCCCCATACTGCGCCGATATGCTCGACACGGACAATCTAGAGAAGCGGTATCACTATCAGGCCCCGATCTATAACGATGACCAGACCGGATGGATTATTGGCAGCAATCAGCTGGACATCAACCACCGCATAAACGTTCAGACATTTGTCCTGATGGGCCAAATTGTTTCTGAGTTAAATCAACTCGGCACTGAGTTGGCCATCATGATCGCGCCACCCAGACCCGTTGTTGCGGGGCAAGACGTGGTCGATGCTACGACGGGTGAACCGGGCCTTCACGACATTCGCAAGCAGCAAATGAATTATTGGCACATGGTCAATCAACTGCGCGCTAGCGGCGCTTCAGTCGCGGACTTGCAGCAGGTCGCGTTGAGCGACTCGCGGATCCGAAACTCGTACTACTTTCACCGCGATACCCATTGGACCAATATTGGTGCCGCACATAGTGTTCTTGCGGTCGCCCGGGCCGCAGGCCGAACTGCAGAACTGAACTTTGAGGATCTTCCGGTTGTCAGCACATACGAGGAACGCGGCTCGCTCAGCGATATCGTCGGAAACACTTGTGGCAACGCGCCGAGCCCTGAAACGTCAGTTCTGTTCGATTACTCCAGCTCCAGCAACCTGGGCTTGCTCGATGACGCACCTGAGGTGACCGTGGCCCTCGTTGGCACCAGTTTCAGCGACCGAAACGGCCGGGACTCCTATCAGGTCTCTGACGCATTCGCTTCAGTCCTCGATACGGGAGTCGTGAACCACTCCATTTCCGGGGGCGGCATGGTTGGGCCGATCGAAGCCTATGTGTTGAGTGGGCGCTTAGCGGCTGAAAAGCCTGAATTGCTTGTTTGGGAATTTCCCTACACGTATGTCATTCGCGAGCGCCACCTGCGCCAGGTTCTTGGTGCTATCAGATCCAAAGGGGCCAACGAAATTTCGAGCCGCACAGTAACGTTGAGTGGTGGCGCAGGAGACATAAATGTCGAACCTCCTAGCGCGGATGCCGACCTGATCAGCCTGCGAATGGATCAACCCGGCGACAGGAACATTGAGGTCCAACTGGATTTTGCCAGCGGTGCTTCGAAAACCATTCATATGCAACGTACCAGGCGCGTCGAGGAAGCAGCTGTCCTCGATACCTGGTGGGCCGACCTCAGCAGGCATTCCAGCCAGGACATTGCCAAGGTTTCTGTAAAATTGCGCGAGGATTCCGCCGCGACGTCCATCAGTATCGGCTTTTATCAGACCGAACGCGTCGAATAGTCCGCCCGGACTCCGGAGCAGTGTCACGGAGGAAATCACCTTGTCTGCGCTCAAAACGATCAAAACGATGCGCGCTGGCGCATTTCGCGGGGATTGCTCGGCATGTGGTGGAACCAGTCCCGATTGATGTTTGCAGCTACAAAACCCACCGTCGAGATTTGCCTCGCTCAGCAAAGCTTTTGACTCGCTGAGACCGAACCCGCAGTATCGTGCATACGTTTGCGTAAATTGGGGGCAATCTTGTGCCGAATGTCGATTTCGTTGTTGCCGGCGCTGGGCACAATAGCCTGATTACGGCCTGCTATCTGGTTAAGGCCGGATTTTCCTGTTGCGTGATTGACGCGCGCTCGATCCCCGGTGGTGGCTGCGCGACAGAGGAAATCTTGGGGCCAGGGTATGGAATCGACACCTGCTCCACTGGTCACACGCTGATGCTGCAGAACCCTATCATCCGCGCAGATGAGCTTGGATTGGTGGAGAAGTATGGTCTGTCCTACCTGCACCCGGACCCGGTTGCCCACGTCGCCTTGCCGGACGGTGAGCAGATTACCATGTCGCTGGATTGCGAAGCGACGATGGCGGAACTAGCCAGATACTCGGAAAAAGACGCTCAAAGCTACGGCCGACTGATCGCGGAATTCGATGAACTTCGCCCGCTACTTGGCAAAGCGCGTTCCGGCCCTATCGGTATGGCTCCGTCGATGAAATCGCTGCTTGCAGAGCATCCCCGTGGCGGCATCTGGGCTCGCCGAATGGCGATGAGTGCGCGCGACATCATCCTTCGAGAATTCGAGAGCCCTCATGTGCGGGCGTTTATGGGGTGGTTATCGTTCCAGACGGCGGTGCCGATTGATCAGGCTGGTACCGGTATTCTTCCCTATCAGATCGCCGCGCCGCGACAGGCCAGCAGTTGGTCGATCCCCAAAGGGGGGTCTGGACGGCTGACGGACGCGCTGGTCGGGTTCCTTGGCGACCATGGGGTGACATTTTACTGTAACGCGACTGTTGCCAGGTTGATCCTGGACGACGGACGTTGCGTAGGCGTTGAAACCAATGATGGTCGCGCGTTTCGGGCCAAACAGGGCGTGGTGTCGACCATACACGTCAAACACTTGGCGGACATGGCGCCGCACGAGGCTTGGGGTGAAGATTTCATCTTCGGAACCGATACCTACAATGTCGGCGTTCCATTCTTTGCGAGCTATCTGGCAACTTCTGCGCCGCCGGTCTTTGAGACTCCACGCGGCCCGCGCACGGCGGTCTCGGCAGGGTATGCGGGATGGCTCGAGAATCTCGTTCAATCCGGTCGCGATATCTACGACAAGCGCCTGTCGGAGGAGGTGGCGTGGCTGCTGGTTGCGACGCCAACGCTGGTTGATCCCTCGCGCGCGCCGGAAGGCCATCACACGGTCAAGTTTCTGACTCACACAATCTATGATCTACCCGGCGTTGGTCCGGCAGGGTGGGCAGACCGGAAGGAAGCGTTTGCCGACAAGCTGATTGAAACGATCCGGCGGTTCTGTCCCGATTTCACCGACGATGTGATTTTGCAGCGAATGACCAAATCGCCCGTCGATATCGAAGCACTGAACCCGCATATGATTCACGGAGCGCCCCACGGTGGCGACCGCTCGGCCACGTTTGCCGGTGATCAGCGACCGGTGCCGGGCTGGGCCTCGCACCGGATGCCAATTCCGGGGCTGTATCAGACTGGCGGAACGACACATCCCGGCGGTTCGATTACAGGCTTTCCGGGGCGCAACGCGGCGATGGTCGTGTTGCGGGATCTGGGTTTGGATATTTCGAACATCATGGCAGTCTGAGGAGGGTCACATGACTGGATTTACGTCCCCCGAGTGGGAAGACACGCGGCAATTTCTGGACCAGGGTCAGACTTTCGCGCGGATGAAGAGCACGCCCTATTATCGCGACGCTGTCTACGCGCAATTCAGCCGGACGGAATATGAACGCCGCTTCAGCGCTCTGCGCGACAGAATGGAACGCGACGGGCTGGATGTAGTGATTTGCCCTGGTGGTCCCAGCCACTGGAGTTTTGGTGGCGGCATGCTGTGGCTGTCCGGACATTGGGAGTGGCACTGCAGTTGTGTCTACGTGGTCTTCCCACGTGTCGGAGAGCCGACATTGATCTATGGCATGGGCGGCACCCATATCGAGGCAGTTCGACGTGAAGTCGCGGTTGCGATAAGCGATGTACGCTCCAGCCGGAACGGACAGTTTGGCGTCGTGATGGCCGAGCGGATCCGAGAGCTTGGCCAGGAGGCAGGTCGGATCGGGTTGTTGGAACTGGACCCGCGTCACAAGGACTACATGCCGGTCAATCAATATCAGAGCCTGTGTGAGGAACTGCCCGAGGCTGATGTCGTCTTCACCGAAGGCCTGATGCACGAGTTACTGGTTGTTAAGAGCGATGAGGAACTGGACTGCGTGCGCCACGCCGGAACGCTTTGCACGAATGCAATGCAGGCGATTGCCGATGCCGCGCGGCCTGGCGCGACGGAACAGGACCTGCGGGCCGCCGCAGGGTCGGCCATTCTGGCCGGGGGCGGGGACATCGATTTTCTGATCATAGGATCAACGCCAATGGATGACCCGGCAATGGTGTTCGGCAATCCGCGCCCCTCCCTCAGGGAGCTTTCGACGGGCGATATGATCATCATGGAGCTTGCCGCCGGCTATCGTGGTTATTCTGCCCAGATCGGCCAGCCGATTTGCCTTGGCGCGCCGCCTGACCCGGTTCAGCGATTCTGGGACGAGATTGCGAAGCCGGGGTATGAGAGGGTCACGGCCTGTATTGAACCCGGCCGAAAAGTCTCTGACATGTCAGATGCTGCCGGATTTTTTCGCCAGATGGCTTGCCAGTCGAGGCCGATTGTCACGCACGGGATCGATTTCGTTTCAGACGGCCCCCATGCTTTCATAGAAGGGGCAAAGACTCATTCTTTTGATGAGGTTCTGAAACCCGGGATGGTGCTGATGCCAGAACCGAATCCGATTACGGCAGATGGCATGATGGGTATGTTCGTGGGGCACACATTTATCGTGACCGATGATGGTCGGGAATGTGTAGACGACTGGCCGCTGGAACTGACGGTTGTGTAGCGTTGTTCTCTGGGGCTAGTGGTCAGTTTCTGCAATGCCTCAGCATTACCCGTTCAGGTGATCCGCCAACCATTGAAACGAGGCCGGCCCCCATTCGGGCTGATGTTCGAACGCGCAATGGCCTGAGCCTTTATAGACCTTCGCGCTGCGGGTCCCCGGTGGGCCGCTTTCCAGCATGAAATATATGTTTCCGATCGGGGCGAGGTGATCGCTGTCACCGTTTATCATCAGAACGGGCATGGTGATTTTGTCGACCAGCCCAAGTGACGACAACGACCAGCCCGCGAAGATTTCCTTTTCCTTCTCGACCGACCATGTCGGGAACGAGGGTGGCCCGTCCGCCGGCCCGAACCGATAGGTCGAGCGGCGATTGCGCGCCTCGGCCACCGCGGCCATTTCATCCTCGGTCATATCATAGCCAAAGGGGTGTCCTGCATTCGCAACCACAGCTTTCACTTTGTCTGGGGCCGTTCCTGCAAGCTGCATAACGGAGTAACCGCCACGGCTGACCCCAAAAGCACCGACACGGTCCGCGTCCACTTCAGGCCGGGCCATCAGTGCATCGATGGCCGCAACCCAGGCTTTCACCGACTCCGGCTTCCACGGGAACGGGTTTTCACCGGTGCCCGGCGCATCCATTACCAGCGATGCCAGCCCGGCGTCCAACGCCAGTTCGGCGGCCCATCCGCGATCTTCCTTGAAGACATCCGCGCCGCACATAATCAACACGGCCGGGATCGGTGAGTCGGATTTTGGCGCGCGAAAATGCGCCCGGAAGCTTTCTTCTTGGCAAACGATATCCATCACTTCCATCGGCGGGTCCAGATGCGCACATGCTTTGCGGTAGGCACGTGCGCAATCCGCGCTGATCGCGGCCTTTACGGTTGAAACTTCGGACGGAAACCGGCCAATCGCGTAGAATGTCTTGGCAAGCAGATGCGCTTTTCGCGCTGCTGCGTGGTCGCCGTCGGTGTCGTAATCATCCCCGAGCGCTTCGTGTTTTGCCCCGGCCGCGCGCCAGATAGGCACCCAGTTATCCTCGGTCGTGCTGTCCAGGCTGGCGACGATTCCTTCCAGTTCATCGATGTCCTCAATCATCGAAAGCCAGCGCCGATAGAAGCCGCCACGGGCAACGATAAATGGGTCTTCGCCGGGAATGTGTTCCAGATCGGATGATTTTTTTGCCATGTTAATAACCCGTTAGACGCTATTATTGATCGGATGATAATGAGTGTAGACAGATAGAAACTGGCGCGCTACATTTTTTGGGCAAACGATTGCATAAAAGTGCAACACGGCGCGTAGTCGATACCAGGCCGGTTTCGCGTTCAGTGAATTTCGACTGTCGAATGACCCTTGGGAGGATGACATGACGACAATTAAATGGCGCAATCACCTGACGGCGGCACTTGTGGGGGGCACGTTTGCATTTGCCCTGCCGCTGGCTGCAACCGCTCAGGTTAACAATCCCGGTTTGCTGGTCCATGCAGCCGATGATGAGCCAACAACGCTTGATCCTGCACAGGTAGAGCCGGGTGAGGGTGGCGAAACCGTTATCCTGCAAGTCTATGATCGGCTGTTGGATTTCGGAGCGGATTCGCCCGAACTGATCCCGTCACTCGCTGTCGAAGTGCCCAGCGTGGACAATGGCGGAATTTCTGCCGACGGGCTGACATACACGTTCAAGCTGCGCGACGGTGTGACATTCCATGACGGCACGGCGTTTACCGCAGAAGACGTGAAGTATTCCTGGGACCGGGCCATCGAGATGGACTTGCCCGAAGGCAATGCAGGCGCGCTGGCGGACGTCATTGCGTCCAGCGAAGTCGTGGATGACATGACGTTCAGCGTTACGCTGAACGATCCGTCGGCCAGCTTCCTCAATTCAGTGGTGACCGCGATGGTCGCGTCGGTCGTCAGCCAGGATACGGTTGAGGCGAACGGCGGCATCGAAGCCGGCGTGCCGAACCAGTATATGGCAGGCAACATGGCCGGAACCGGCCCTTACAAGTTTGTCGTCTGGAACCGGAACGAGAACCTCCAGCTTGAGGTCAACGATGACTATTGGGGCGACAACGCCAAGCTGGACGTGCGTATCGAGATCGGCGGCGATCCCGACGTTCGCGTTCTGGGGCTTCGGGCAGGGGAGTTCGACACCATCGAAACCGACCCCTCTTTCGTGGCTGACATTGAAGGCGCTGACGGCGTGACCATCTTCAAAGGTGGCCTGCTGCTGGAACCACTGCACATCGGCATGAACCTGAATATCCCCGAAGGATCGCTTCCGCCGGAAGACACGATCTCGGAGGATTTCTTCCATGACCCACGTATCCGTCAGGCCTTCAACCATGCCTTCGACTATGAGGCATTCCTGAACGGTCCGCTGGCGGGATACGGTGAGTTCAACCCCCACTATGTGCCAATTGGCCTGTTCGGATACGACGCCAGTGCGCCGGTTTACAACAAGCAGAACGCGGCCGAAGCCGAGCGTCTGTTCCGCGAGGCCGGTGTCTGGGACGAGGGTTTCAGCGTCTCGGTCATCACGGAAGAGGGTAACTTGTTCGCATTGATGTGCCTTGTTCTGAAGGACTCGATTGAGCGACTGAACCCGAAGTTCCGGATCAATGTTCTGGCAGTCGCGGAGTCGGTCTTTGATGACGCGCATGCCTCGAACCCGCTGGAATATGCGATGTGGGCCAAGAACGCCGATCCGGCTGCAGACCCGAACTTCTATCTTAACGCCTATGCGCACCCGGATGGCGAGTGGGGAGAAGTTCACGGCTTCGCAAACGGCTACCGTGATGCTGCGAAAATCGCCGGTCTGATCGACAGTGCCGCGGTCGAGCTTGATCCGGCCAAACGGGCCGCGACCTATGCCGAGATTCAGCGCGAGCTTTACGAGGATCCGATGTGGATCATCGGCGCGCAGGAAGGCATCGTGATGGCGCACCGCTCGTGGTTGAAAGGCTTTGCCATGCAGCCGCTCTGGCCACGCCCAAGCCTGAAGTTCTCGCTTTTCGACAAGTAAGAGCATCGGAAATCACCAAATATACGGGCCCGTTCGCGGGCCCGTATGAACCTGAGGGCACCCATGCAGCTTCGTGATTATATCTTCCGCCGCCTCTTGGTGCTGCCGATTCTGATTATCGGTGTGTCAATTGTGGTGTTCACACTCACGCGGGTCGGCGGATCACCAATCGGGATCTACCTGAGCCACGAAATGACCCCGTCCGAAGTAGCCGAGATTCAGGCGCGCTTTGGATTGGATCAACCGGTCTGGGTGCAATATCTCCAATGGGCCAAAGGCATTCTGCAAGGCGACTTTGGTTATTCCGGTGTCGCTGCCGCGCCGGTATCGGATATCTTTCCGCTGAAACTTGCCGCGACGATGGAACTAGCCGCCGCCGCAGGCTGCGTGGCCCTGTTCCTTGGTATCACGCTTGGAACTTTTGCGGGCGCTCGGCGCAACCGCTTGCCCGACCATATCACCCGGATCGTGGCCGTCAGCGGGGCGAGCCTGCCGCAATTCTGGTTCGGAATTCTTTTGCTGATTGTGTTTTGGGCGCAGCTTGGGATCGCGCCGATCGGGCGCAGCGATGCAACGATATTTGCGTCAATTGACCACCCAACTGGATTGTACACGATTGACGCTATACTCGCCGCAAGCCCGAAAGCCTTCTGGGATGCAGTCTGGCATCTGATCTTACCGGCGCTGACGCTGGGCTACGGCGCGACGGCGATCATCGCGCGGATGATGCGATCCGCCCTGGTTGAGGAATTGCAGCAGGACTACGTTGATGCGGCGCGCGCCAAGGGTCTTGCCGAAAAGATAGTCCTGAAACGCCACGCCAGGCGCAATGCTCTGGTTCCGACCGTCACAGTGATCGGCCTGACATTCGGTTTCCTCCTGCAGGGTACGATCACTATCGAAATCATCTACCGCTGGCCAGGCCTTGGTCGCTGGATGGCAGACAGTGTGCTGCGCGGAGATCAGGGAACACTGATGACATACGTGCTGTTCACCTCGGTGCTGTTCCTGTTGGTGAACCTGATCGTCGACGTGGTTTATGCCAACCTCGACCGTCGCGTAACGCTGGGCAAATGACATGAGTGAGATCACCGACAGCAATTTCGAGAAGGCCTCTGTACGCGACACAGCATTTCGTGTCCGTATGCGCCGCTTTTTTGGGGTTTTGCAGCGCCTGACATCGAACCCGACAACCGTGGTTGGCCTCGTGCTGATTGCGCTGATGCTGGCAATGGCGATCTTCGCGCCCTGGATCACCGAGGCGAACACGCCGGATGCTTACCAGATGCCGCGCGATTGGGGTGCTGTGCGCAAACCGCCGGGGACGCCGGGCCATTGGCTTGGTACCACGAACGAGGGCGGCGATGTCTTTTATGGAGTGATCTGGGGCAGCCGGACATCGCTTCAGCTCTCGCTATATGTTGTCGGCTCGACGATGGTGATCGGCACGATCATCGGCTCGGTCGCGGGGCTTGTGGGCGGATGGGTCGATGAGGTTCTGATGCGAATTGTCGATGTGTTCCTGTCGATCCCCGAGTTGATCTTCGCGCTGGCTATCGCTGCGGTTCTGGGGCCGTCCTTCACAAATATCATTATCGCGCTGGCGATGGTTATCTGGGTGAAATACGCGCGGATCATGCGGGCGCAAGTCATCCAGATAAAACAGAACGACTATGTCGATGCGGCCCGCGTGATCGGCGACAGCAAGCTGAATATCTACCTCAAGGACATCCTGCCCAACGCCGTCACACCGGTGACGGTGCAGGCAACGCTCGACATGGGCAACGTCGTGCTTATCGGCGCGACGCTCAGCTTCATCGGCCTGTCGGAGGCGGGGATCGCCGAGTGGGGTGTGCTGGTCTCTGAAGGGCAGGCGGGGATCGCTTCTGGGCGCTGGTGGGCTTCGACTTTTCCGGGGCTGATGATCTTCTTGTGGGCGCTGGCCTTCAACCTTGTTGGTGACGGGCTGCGCGATGCGCTTGATCCGCGGACCGAGGGGCGATGATGCTGGACGCAACGCAAGCATCCGAGAACGTCGCCAGTGTTCGCGACCTGAAAGTCCACTTTCAGTCAAAGCGCGGCGTCGTGCATGCTGTCGACGGCGTCAGCTTTGATATTCAGGACGGTGAAACGCTAGGACTCGTCGGGGAAACTGGCTGCGGCAAAAGCGTAACGGGGCGCTCTTTCCTGCGACTTTTGCCGGTGCCGCCAGGTATCCTGGCCGGTGGGGCAGTCAGTTTTCGCCCACACGGGCCGTGCACGGCGTGCGAAGGTGCCGGATGCGAGGCCTGCGCAAAAACAGGGCGCCGAGCCAGCGGGGATCAGCCGGTCGACCTACTGAGCATCTCGTTACAAGACATGCGCCGCATTCGGGGCGACCGGATTGCGATGATATTCCAGGACCCCGGCAAGGCGCTGAATCCGACGCTTACTATCGGCGCGCAAATGTCCGAGGTATTCCTGCAGCATCGCACGGCTGAGTTGTTGGATCGTGCGGGTTTGCCACCGGATACTGCCGGGGCGGTCCGCCGGTTCGCGGCACAGGAACCTCGGTTTGGCGATGGGCTTATTCTGAAGTTCCCCCCGAAACGCGGACAACGTGCGAAGCTGCAAGTGGCGCTGAACCAGATGGTTACCGAAGCGCTGGCCGAAACCCAGGTTCCCAATCCGGCAAAACTGATGGACCGGTTCCCACATGAGCTGTCGGGCGGGATGCGCCAGCGGGTCATGATTGCACAGGCCTTGGCCTGTAACCCCGATTTGCTCATCGCTGATGAGCCTACCACGGCTCTGGACGTGACGGTGGAGGCGCGCATCCTGGAACTGATCCGCGCCTTGCAGCAACGCCGCAAAACCTCGGTTCTTTATATCAGTCACGATCTTTCCCTCGTGCGTCGCATCTGTGACCGGGTGGCAGTGATGTACGCTGGCCGGATCGTCGAGATCGGCACAACCGAGGATGTCTTTGCCAATCCGCGTCACCCCTACACGCGTGGACTGATGGCCGCAGTGCCAACTGCGGGAACAGCGCGCGGCAAACTTGCGGCGATCCGGGGAACCGTGCCCGAACTTGTCGATCCGCCGTTGGAATGCCGGTTCGCCGGAAGATGTCCCTACGAAACTGCAACTTGTCGGCAGAACGATCCGTCGCTGCAGCCGGTATCCGGAGGTCATAGCGTGGCTTGTTTCATTGACCATCCCACAGGATCGCAGGATGCTCCCAGCTTTGATCGGGTTACCGAATGAACTCCGCGCCGAAACCTGAAAGCGCAACTTCCGAGGTGTTGCTGTCGATCAGCGATGTCCAGAAATACTATCCGATCCGAGAGGGCGCGTTGCAGCGCGTTGCGGGCCACGTGCGCGCTGTTGACGGTGTCAGCTTCGATATCCGGCGCGGTGAGACGGTCGGTCTGGTTGGTGAGTCCGGTTGTGGCAAAACCACCCTGGGCCGCGTCGTCAGCGGGTTGACGGATGCGACGGGCGGGGCGGTGCATTACAATCTGGACGGCACATTGTCGCAGATCGACCATCTGCAAGACCTGCAGGCGCGTCAGTTTCGTCGCAATTGTCAGATGGTGTTTCAGGACAGCTTTGCCTCGCTGAACCCGCGCCATCTGGTCCTTGATATCGTTGGGCGGCCGTTGCGGGTCTACAACGAGGCTTCTAGCGGCGACCTTGTTGAGCGTGTTGTGGAATTGTTGGAGCAGGTCGGTTTGGGCCGCCAGCACCTTTATAGGTATCCTCACCAGTTCTCAGGTGGACAGCGGCAACGGATTTCCATCGCTCGCGCGCTGGCGCTGAACCCTGAAATAATTGTGCTGGATGAACCGACGAGCGCGCTCGATGTGTCGGTGCAGGCGCAGATCCTGAACCTTCTGAACGATCTTCAGGCCGAACGAAATCTGGCCTATCTGTTCGTGACCCATGACTTGTCGGTCGTGCGCCACATGGCTGACCGGCTTGTGGTGATGTATCTCGGCAAAGTCTGCGAAGCGGGCGAGACCCAGTCGATCTTCGCTGCGCCCCATCATCCCTACACACGCGCCCTGATGGCCGCAAAGCCTGACCTCGACGATGACCGCGCTGGCGAAAACGTCAAAGGGCTTGACGGCATCGTCCCGGACCCCGCTCGCCCGCCGCAAGGATGCCGGTTTCATACACGCTGCGAAATGGCGACACCCGTGTGCGGCTGGGAGGTCGATGACGTTGTGCGTTGGCTTGAAGATGAACCGGGGATGTTCGAGCACCTCTCAGGGGTCGAACGCCAGTCGGAATTCAACGCCGAACTTGCATTTGACTCCGAAGAAGCTGCCGCAAAGCTCTCAATGGCGATCCGGTCGGAGTCTGTACCCGCCGCGATGAAATCGGCGCTGAAACGACTGAAACTGGACGGCCACAAGGTCGATATCGAATTTGAAGCGGTGGACGAAGTGCAACTGACGGCGCGCGATGGTGGGCGCCTTGCGTCATGCGTGCTGGATCCGGACGAAGTTGCCGCGAAATCACAGTAAGGGCGGACACATGGACCCAGAACACATTCATCTGACCGAAGAGGTGGACGGTAAAACGATCCACCTGATGTACGTTGAAGTCTGGGACGGACTCTACACTGCGATCGGAGTTCGCAAACCCGAAGGCGACGGCCCTTTCCCGACGGTCCTGATGGCTGCTGGTAATGGCGGCGAGGGAATGGCGTGGATCCGTGATGCGGTGCGCAACCGGGCCTACACGATGGATCGGTTGGTCGAGGCGGGTTTCGCCTGCGCCTGGCTGCGCTATCGCACCGAGGTCGAGCTTGGCTACAATACCGGCGGCAAACTGGTCCGCGACGCCCGGCAAGGGCGCGAGATGTTCAACCGCGCCCCACTGGAATACGAGGATGAGATTGCAGTGGCCGAGTATCTGAAGACGCTGTCGTGGGTCGATGGCGACAGGATCGGCGTCATCGGGATGAGCCATGGTGGTGAGATGGCATTGAAAATCACCGCGGAATATCATGGGCTTGCGGCAGCCGTTGCCAGCGAACCGGCCAGCCACGAATTCCTGGCGCTGCGCCCGGACGACACTGCTTTCGTCAACGAGGAAACCGGCCTTCGCAACATCGAAGAGATGCAGATGGCCGAGGTCGACAAGGTTCGCAGACGGATCGACATGGATGTTGCCAAGGCGCGCATCGCGTCGATCCAGACGCCGTTTCTGGTTATGGGTCGCGATGAGGATCACCTGCAGGGCATCTTCCGCACCAGCTATGAACTGTTGGTTGAGGCAGGCAAGGACGCTGAATGGGTCAGCTATGACCACGACTACCACGGCTATGTTTTCCCGATCCGCGGCGAGGACGGGCACTATATTCTGAACGATGTGCAGATCCAGGCAATCGACCATGTCATCGGATGGTTGCAGGAACGGATGGGCTGACAGATTGACAAGGTGAGGGCTGGAATTGTCGGATCGGGGCGCTGGGCGCGGGTTTTGACGCGCGCCTCGAAGTTGTCAGACAAAATCGAGATTGTCGTCGGCTACAGCCGATCCGAAGAAAACCGAGCGGCGTTTGAAGCAGACAAGGGCGTGCCCGCGTAGCAGCCTCGTTGGATGAAATGCTGGAGCGCGACGACAGTCTGGCGATCGAGGCATTGCAGGCAGAACACGGTATCACCGTCACCTTCGGCAATTCCGCCCGCCTGCTGGGCGGCGTGCAGGAGGTCAAGCGCCGCATCGATGCAGGAGAATTGGGCACCATCGGCTTCATGGAGGCGAATTTCTCCAATGAGCGTGCCTTGGAACTGACGCCGGATACATGGCGCTGATACCGCGACCGTGCGACGGGCGGCCCGCTTCCACAGTTGGCGATCCACATATTCGACGTGGTGAACTATCTGGGGCGGAGGTCGATGACCAGTCGATGGCGCTATTGCGGTTTTCGGATGGGGCGACGCCTATTTCGGCACCTGGGACACGCCCGAGGCGATCCGCGAGTCCTCAACCCTCTGTATCCAGCGCGGCAAGGATGGGTTCTGCACGCGCGAGCTGTTGGATGAGCCAGAAACCAACATGTTCACAGCCGAATTGGATATGTTCGCCGACAGTTGCCGGTCGGGCAAAACCTCCGTGCTTTCGGCACAGAACGGCAATGAGGCAGTGGCCTGTGTCTACGCCGCACCGACCTCGATTGAACGCGGCGGAGTGGCGGTGAATCTGGCCAAGGTGGTCGAGGCGGCGAAATCCGGATGACCCTGCCGACACGCATCTGGGCAGAGTTGACGCAGCCTGACATCAAGGCGCAGTTGGAGACCAGCGGGCAGGTGCTGTTCCCCTCTGGATCGGTCGAGCAGCACTCAGCGCATTTGCCCGCCAACATAGACACGCTTGCGGCCACACTTGTTTGCGATCTCGTCGCCGAGCGGATGGACGCATTGGTCCTGCCCGCGCCCTCGGTCGGCGTCACGCCGGTGCACATGCCGTTCGAGGCAACGGTGACGTTTTCGCACGCCACCTATCAGCGCGTGGTGGTCGAGATCTGCGAAAGTGCCGCTCAACATGGCGCGAAAGATCTGCTGATCGTGAACTGGCACGAGGGGAATATCCCGCCGTTGGCGATTGCTGCCGAGGAATTGCACCGGCGCATTGGTCTGCGCGTCGCGACCGTTCACATCTTGCAAGCCTGGGAGAATGTCGTGCGTGTTCTGGTATCCGGGAGGCCCGCGCGCAACGTCGTGAACCACGATTGAGCCCGGTCATGCCCGCTGCAAATCTATCAAACGTATCGGCGCACTCATATCGCCATAGTCGGTCTGCTCAGAGCCCCAACAAAGCCTCGGCATTTCTCGAAAAAATGGCGCTGCGCGTCTGTTCATCGACAGGCGCGGCCTTCATCCAATCGACACCGGCCTTGTTGTCCGCATAGGGCCAGTCGACGGCAAACAGGATACGGTCCGGGTCCAGCGCCTCCATGCAGCACGCCAATGCGTTATCCGAGAAAAACCCGCTGGTTGTCACCCAGAAATTACGTTTCAAGGTGCCGCTGAAATCCACCGAGTCCCCACCGGGCCTTTGGAGTGTTGCGTGGATGCGGTCCATCCAGAAGGGCAGGGCCTCGCCCAGGTGGCCAAGCAAGATTTTCAGCTCAGGATGCTTTTTGAATACACCCGACAGGATCAGGCGAACGGCCTGGGTTCCGGCCTCAACCCCGAACCCCCATGCCGCTCGGGTGAACATCGGATGGCTTTGATCATAGGGTGCGTAATAGCGCTGGGTCACGGTCTTGTCGGGGTCCGCCGGATGCAGATAGACCGGTACGCCAAGCTTTTCGGCCTGCGCGAATATCGGCCAATAGGCCTCGCCATCAACAAATTCGCCACGGCTCAACCCGTGGATCATCGCGCCTTTCAGACCCAATTCATCAACCGAACGCTGAAGTTCGTCGGCGGCTGCGGCCGGGTCTGCCGTTGGAATCATCGCAAAGCCCGAGAATCGGTCTGGTTCCTGAGAAATGATCTCGGCCAGCGCGTCGTTGACGGCAACGCAAGCGGAAACCGCAATACCTTCGTCAAGTCGCTGACTGCCCGGAGATTGGTGCGACAAGATCTGCATGTCGATTCCGGCCGCATCCATTTCCTCGATCCGGATGCCGGCATAGTCGAATAATCGGGCGCGAATTTTTTCCGGCTGGTGGCCAGCGGGGAAGTGGTCGGTCAAGGCCGCATGCATGAAATGTTCTTCAATCGTGATGATCTTCGGCGTGGCTTTTGTCATTTTCTGTCCCGAGTTTGATTGTTGGACTAGCTTTGAGTGGATGCCCGACCGTTCCTCGGCGGCGCGATGCTGCCGCGTTCTATTATCGAGACCGGCATGATCGTGGTCTCGGGCACGCGGGCATCGGGTTCGGTCATGCGTTTCAGAAGAATCTCGGCGGCGATGCGGCCCAGGTCAAATTGCAGAATCTGAACCGTTGTAAGACCGGGCGGGATCAGATCGAGGAAGGGAATATCGTTGAAACCGGTGATCGAGACATCTGCGGGGCACGACAACCCGCGCCCCTGTAGCGCATCAATCGCGCCAATGGCCAAACGGTCGTTGGAACACAGCAGGGCAGTCACTTCGGGTTGCTTGTCCAGAAGATACTCGGCGCAGCGGCTGCCTTCATCTTCCGTATAGTTATCCGAAACGGCCACGACATCCGCATTCGCAGGCAGTCCCAAGGGATGCATCGCCGCCTCGAAGGCCTGGCGACGCGCAATACTGGTCGAAAGCAGCGCCGGTCCTGCCAAAAGTCCGATGTTGCGGTGACCGGCATCGTACAGCCGTTGCACCATCATCCGCACGCCGTTGGCGTCATCGTTGATGACTGCCGGGATTCCACTGCCCTCAACCAACCGGTTCGCCGTCACGATCGGCACACTCGCGGCCATGTTGACAATCTTATCGTCTGAATTGGTAACGGCTGCATCAATGATCCCGTCGACGCCGCGTTCCATCAACACGTCAAACAAGCGCGCTTCGCGTTCAGCGTCGTTGTCTGTGTTCACCAGTATCGACGCATACCCCGCGCCCTCCAGCACGCTTTCGACGCCACGAACAATGGGTGGAAACAGGGTATTGGTGATGTCCGGAATGACGATACCGACCGACATCGTGCGACTGGTCCGAAGTCCGGCAGCAACGCGATTCGGCCGGTAACCCATCTCGTCTGCAGCGGCGCGGATTTTTGTCACGACTTCAGCGGACAGTGACGCGCGCCCATTTGGCGAAAGAGCACGCGATACGGTCGAGACATGCACGTCCGTTGCCCGTGCAACATCCTTGATCGTTACCTTTTTCTTCGTCGCCTTGTGCATCAGGGAACTATTACCCAAACTCCGTTTTTAATGCAATGCAAACGGTTGCACAAACAGGTTGACGAGTTTCCATCCGATAGCTAGTTTTTATGCAAACGTTTGCCTTAAACCTGTGTTCTGGCGTGCTGTGAGCAGATGTATTTCAACATCTGCGGCATAACGCTGCCGCGAGAAGGTCGAGGCGCCAACAGAAGACATACTGGAGGACATGATGACAAAACCCACCATTGGATGGATCGGAATGGGCCGCATGGGGTTTCCCATGGCGGAAAGGCTGGTCAAAGCCGGCTATGATGTCAAAGTTTGGAACCGGACACGCTCCAAAGCCGAGCCGTTGGCCGAGCAAGGTGCCGTGCTGGTCGACAGCCCCGCCGACCTTGCGGGTGTCGACGTTCTGACAACAATGGTTTCGACCGGAAAAGACGTCGAGGCGCTCTATTTCGGCGAAAACGGCGTACTGACGGGGAAGGGTGTGCCCGGCATCTTTCTGGACATGTCATCCATTGGCACCGACCAGTCCGCTGACATCCGCGCGCGCCTCGCTGAAAAGGGCGCTGAGTTTGTCTGCTCACCGGTTTCTGGCAACGGCAAATGCGTCAAGGCCGGGAAGCTGAGTGCGGTTGTTTCCGGCCCGAAGGCTGCATTTGACACGGTCGAGGATGTGATCGGCACGATTGCCGCGAATGGTGTGTCCTACGTGGGTGAGGGCGAATTGGCGCGGTTCTGCAAGATTGCACATAATGTCATGCTGGGTGTCGTTACTCAAAACTTGGCAGAGATCACGATACTGGCCCAGAAGGCCGGGGTGCCACGCCGCGCATTCCTCGATTTCATGAACAACTCGGTCTTGGGTTCGATTTTTACACGCTACAAGACCAACGCGTTGGTGAACCTCGACTGGACAACGACATTCACCCCCGCATTGCTGCGCAAAGACATGGATCTCGGCCTGGGCGCCGGGCGCGAACTGGACGTTGCGATGCCAGTCACCGCGGCAACCCGCGAAGCGCTGCAGGCCCATTTCGGCGCCGCCACGCTGAAGGATGACCCGCAGGCGTATCTGGACGCGGATTTCTCGGCGATGCTGGAAACAGTCGCCCTGGCGTCGGGCCTTACACTGGAAAGTGAGAATGACCCCTATCCGACGGGTCTGGAACTGCAACAGGCGGCGGAATGAACTCAACGAAACCATCAGCGAGAGCCGGAACGGCCGATACATCTTATCCTTGGGAGGAAAGACCATGAAACTCAGTAAGTTGCTCGCAAGTTCGGCTATTGCATCTTTGGTCGCATCGGCCGCGATGGCCGAGATCAAGATCGGCACGTCATTGCCGCTTACCGGCGCGTTCTCGATTGCAGGGGCCAAGCACGAACAGGGCTACAAGTTGTGCGTGGACATGATTAACGAACGCGGCGGGATCAGCGGCGAACAGGTTGAGCTGATCATGTCGGACAACCGCTCCGACCCCGCCACCGCGATCGCGCAGTATGAGCGCTTTATAAATGTGGATGGCGTGGACGCGGTGTTTGGTACTTTTTCGTCCCGCCTGACGTTCCCGGTAGCGAATATTCTGGCCAAGAACGGGTTCGTGCATCCGATCCCGGCGGGCGGTGCGCTGCGCATCTATACCCAGGGCCACAAAAACCTGTTCTACTTCCAGCCAAACGCCGCCGAATACGTCGGATCATCGCTGCAAGGCCTGATTGCAGATCTGGTAGATGTAGCGGATCGCCCGACGACCGCGGCTGTCGTGTCAGCGGATGACTTCTTCGCCAACGCGGTTGAAACCGGGTTTCTCGGCAAGAAGGTCATGGACCCGGCAACCGGCGGCGAAGTCGCCGATCTGGCACCGGGCTATCTGGCCGATGCCGGTATCGAGGTTGTCTACGAGGAGAAGTGGCCAGAGGAAGGCTTCAACGACTGGCTGAACCTTGCCAACTCGATCAAACGGTCCGAAGCCGAGCTGATCGTGGCGTTGACGGCCTCAGCCGAGGAAGCCGTGCAACTGACCCGCGCGCTGAAGACAGTGCGGGCCGAGCCCAAGATGGTCTACTACAGCCAGGGCACGCAGGTTGAGTTTTACGAGGGTACCGAAGAGGCCTCGGAAGCGATCCTGATGCACACCTCCTGGCACCCGGATGCGCCCTATGAAGGTCTGCTGGGCGGAGAGGCGTTCTCCAACGCGGACTTCGTGGCGGAGTTCACAGAACGCAATGGGGTTGCCCCTGATGAAGACGCCGCAATCCCGTTCGCTGTCTGTCAGGGCATTGAGCAGTCGATCATCGGCGCTGGCGAAGCCGATAATGACAAGATGAGCGAGTGGTTGGTCGCGCGGACCGCCGATGATCCGGTTCGCACCGTTCTCGGCGCGTTTCATTGGGACGAAGTCGGCCTGCCTGTCGGCAAGCCCTTCATGGTTGCTCAGTGGAATGGTGGCGAGCTGCAATTCGTCTATCCGACGGACGAGTTCGAAACGTCGCCGCTGACCCACCCCAAACAGGGCTGGTAAGCCTGTCAGGGCCGGGCGCACAGCGCCCGGCCAATTCTTTCCGGAGGCACGCGTGCTTGAAATCCGAAATCTCTGCAAGCACTTCGGCGGTATCAAAGCCGTCGATCAGTGCTCGTTTTCCGTCGAGCAGGGCAGCATTACCGCACTGATCGGCCCCAACGGGGCTGGCAAGACCACTGCCTTCAACTGCATCAGTCGTACCATGACACCTACCACCGGCGAGGTATGGCTGGATGGCGAACGAATCGATGGCTTGCGGCCACACAAAATCACAGGCCTGGGCCTCAGCCGCACCTTCCAGATCTCCCGCAACCTTGCCGACATGACGGTCCTGGAAAACATCATCTGCCAGTCAAAAATCAGCGGTTGGCGCGATATGTTCAAACCTGCGATGAGCGCGGATGAGATCGAAAAGGCGATGGGCATTCTCGAATTCCTCGGCATCACCCGTCTTGCGCATGAGGATGGCGGGAACCTCAGCTATGGCCAGAAGAAACTCATGGATCTTGCCGCGCTGCTGATGAGTGATCCGAAGATCATTCTTCTCGACGAGCCTGCGGGCGGTGTGAACCCGACGCTTTTGGAAGAAATCATCGGCCATATCAGAAAGCTCAACGAACAGGGGCTGACAGTCCTGATCGTCGAGCACAACATGGACCTGATTATGCGCCTCAGCCACCGCGTTGTCGTGATGGCACAAGGCCAGGTGATTGCAGACGGTACGCCGGACGAAGTCCGCGAGGATCCGGCCGTTCTGGAGGCATATCTGGGCGGGACAATGGAAGCCGCATGAGTGAACTTCTGGAAGTCTCTGGCGTTGTCGCAGGCTACGGTGACGGCCCCGCAATCCTGAATGGCGCGTCCCTGCGCGTTCAGCCCGGCAAGGTGCATTGCATAATTGGACCGAACGGCGCTGGCAAATCCACGTTGCTGAAAGCCATCGTTGGGATGCTGAAAATCCGCGAAGGCGACGTAAAATTTAAAGGCGAAAGCCTCAAAGGACTTCGCCCGGATCAGATCTTGCGCCAGGGCATCTGTTTCGTGCCGCAGGAACGCGCCTTGTTCCCCAAGATGACCGTGCGGGAAAACCTGCGCATGGGTGGCTATTCGATGGCGGACAAGGCCGACCTTGAACGCCGGATCGACGGCGTTGAAGACCGCTTCCCGATCCTGAAAGAGCGTCGCGACCAGCACGCCGGCACGCTTTCGGGCGGTCAGCAGCAAACCCTGTCGATGGCGCGCACGATGATCCTGAAGCCAGAAATCGTTATGCTCGACGAACCCTCGCTTGGCCTCGCGCCAAAAATCGTCGCCGAGATATTCCAGATCATGCGGGTGATGACCGAGGAGGGGACCACCATCCTTCTGGTCGAACAAAACGCCGCGATGGGACTGCGCAATGCAGATTGGGGCATCGTGCTGGACCTCGGTCGGACACTGTTCGACGGACCGGGGCAGGAAATTCTGAACGATCCACGCATTCAGGAATTGTACCTTGGCGGAACGAAGGCAGCATAAATGGCAGACCTGATTCAGATCCTTGTTCTCGGCCTTGCACTTGGGGGTGTCTATGCGCTGATGGGGGCGGGGCTAAGCCTTGTGTTCGGCGTCATGCGGATCGTCAACCTGGCGCACCCGTCGCTGATCATGCTCGGCGCTTACGTCGCCTATTGGGCGTTTCGCCTCGGTGGCATCGACCCGATGATTATCCTGCCGGTAGCGCTAGTGATCCTCGCCGCCACCGGGGTGTTGCTTTACAAACTGGTGTTCGAGCGGGAGGCGCGCTCAGCACAATACTCTGAAATGACGGTGCTTTTGACCTTCGCGCTGGCTATGGTCGTCGAAGGCGCATTGGGGACGGCGTTCACGAATACGCAGCGGGTGACGTCGCCCGATTACGCGACCGATGCGTTCTTCATCAGCAGCGTCTTCATCCCCAAAGGCCAGCTTTATGCAGGCATCGTTTCGCTTTCGATCATCTCGGCGCTGGCGCTGTTTCTGAAATACTCCGCTTTCGGGAACGCGATCCGCGCCACCACTCAAAACCGTGACGCCGCCGAGCTCCTCGGTGTAAATGTCAATTTCGTCGGATTGGTTAGCTTTGCGATCGGCATTGGCCTCGCCGGAGCCGCTGGAGCCTTGGTCAGCTTTGTCTTCTCGTTCTTCCCGGCAAAGCACTGGGAATGGATCGCGGTGCTGATGTCGCTGGTTGTGCTTGGCGGCATGGGCTCGATCCTCGGCACCGTCCTGGCGGCCTTCATCCTGTCAGTGGTCGCTGCCTTTGTCGGCTTCTTCTTCGGCGCGACATGGTCTACGCTGACATTCTTCGTCGCCCTGTTCGTGGTTCTGCTGGTCCGCCCGCAAGGCCTGTTCGGCGAAAAGCCGGAGCTTGCCTGATGTCGGATACCGAAACCTTCGACATACTTGAACAGCGCAAAGCGTATAACGCGACGCTGACGCAGGCGGCGGACAAGACTCGCGCGACGTGGTTTCCCGTTGTCGTCCTGTTGTTGCTTCTGGCGATGCCCGCGCTGCAATTCGTCGGCAACTACAACTACCTGCTGCACTTGTTGCTGTTCACGCTCTCCTATGTGGTCATCGCATCAGGCTGGAATATCCTCGGTGGGTTTGCTGGCTACATCTCGCTTGGGCACAACGTCTTTTTCGCGGTCGGCGGTTACTTCGCCGGGATGATGTTCGCCCGCCTTGGTATTTCGACGCTGATCCTTGCGCCGCTGGCGGGGCTTGTGGCGGGATTGCTGGGTTATCTGATCGGGCTGATTACCCTGCGCGTCCGAGGGCCGTCCTTTATTATCTCGTCGCTGGCATTGGTGATGATCTTCCGGATTTTCTTCGAGAATTGGGAGTTCGTCGGCGGTGCCGCAGGCGTGTCCCTTAAGGCCAACGACCTGACCGTGCAGTGGGCCAAACTGCCCTATTACTATGGGTTCCTGGTGATGGCGGCCTTCACCGTCTGGGTGAGCTACCGCATCAAGCATTCAAAATTCGGATTGGGCCTCAGGGCCATTTCCAAGGACGAGATCAAGGCCGAGAGCGCCGGAATCGACACCCGGTTCTATAAGGTGCTAGCCTTCGCGATCTCGGCCTTTTTTGTCGGCATGGCAGGGGCGGTCTGGGGCGAATATCTGACCTATATACGGCCCAACATATTTCTGACGGTGCTGATCTCGGTCAACATGGTGCTGATCTGCATCCTTGGCGGTAAGGGCACGATTGCTGGCCCTGTCATCGGCGCAATCCTGATCGTGGCCTTCAACGAATTCTTTGTGGCGACCCTTGGCGCATCCGAGATCAACATCCTCGCGACCGGCCTGATCATGATGATTTGCCTGATGTTCTTCCCGCTCGGTATCGTCGGCACGCTGGCCAAACACCGCAAACTGCCGCGATTCCTGGACTGGGACTGAGATGGCCGCGATTGTGCTTCATAACGCTCCGCAATCGACCTGCAGCCAGCGGGTGCGATATGCGCTGCATGCGAAGGACATAGCGTTCGAGGAAGTGAAACTCGACCTGTTTTCGGGCGATCAGCTGAAGCCTGATTATCTGGCAATCAATCCGAACGGTGTGGTTCCGGCACTGGTCCATGATGGCGAACCGGTAATCGATAGCGCGGTAATCCTGGAATACCTCGAAGACATCCTGCCCATGGTCGCCCCCATGCGCCCGACCGATCCGCGTGGGGCCGCGCAGGTTCGCGCGATGATGCGGTTCGTGGATGAGGTGCCGACGCCGGCAGTGCGCATCCCGTCCTACAACCTTGCCTTCCTGCCGCATTTTCAGGCGATGTCCGAAGCGGAATTTCAGGAGCTCTGCGACAGCAAGCCCCTTAGACGAGAATTCCTGATGCGCATGGGGCGCACCGGATTCCCTGAGGCCGACATGGACGAGGCACTGGGCCGGCTGCGTCGGGGCGTCGAACGTATGGGTGTCTGGCTGGAAAACGGCGGTGGGCCGTGGCTGACGGGTGCAAACCTCAGTCTGGTTGATCTGGCCGTCATGCCGGTGATCGTGCGGATGGATGATATCAATCTCGGCCATATTTGGGACGACACGCCTGCAGTGGGCGGTTGGCTGGACCGTATCCGAGCAACGGAGCCCTTCACGAAGACCTACTATCACGGCTCGCTTCTGACCGAGAAATATCCCCATCTGGCGCGCTCCGAGCGCGCCCAAGGGGCGGCCTGAGATGCCTGTCTTTGTCTATATGTTGGCCGCTGTTGCCGTCGGGGCAATGGTGTCCGCCCAACCAGCATGGAATGCGATTGTCGCGCGCGGCATTGGCAGCGTTTTCGGGGCCGCAGCGATCAACACCTTCATCGGGTTTGCCGTTTGTATGGTGTTCGTCCCGGTGTTGGGCGTCGGTCGTATGTCAGTCTCAACGCTGACGGCAGTGCCTTGGTGGGCTTATCTGGGGGGTGTTGTTGGTGCGCTTTTCGTGACGTCGGGTGTTTTTGTCGCGCCGGTAACCGGTGCCTTGGTCTTCTTTGTGTGTGTCGTCACTGGCCAGCTCGTCGGATCAGTTATCGCCGACCATTACGGTGCCTTCGGTTTGGAGGTGCGGCCCGCCTCGTTCGGGCGTCTTGCAGGTGTCGGACTAGTCGTCTTGGGCGCATTCCTTGTGGGCAGAGGATAGCGGTATGGCAAAACCCAGCGAACAAGTTGATCCGCGTATCACGGCAGCTGCCGCGCATTGGTCGCATCGGATGGTCACGAATGGAGTACCGCTCGCCGATTTTCAGGATGTTACCACCGGGATCACGCAGTGGGACGACTGGTGCGCGGCCTGGGTCGTTCGCGGCAAGGTCCACGACGGGCTTGGCGATACCGCCGAGGGTGAGGGGCGTCTGCGCAGCGCGGCTGAGCATTTCGTGACCGCTGCCGCCTGCTATCACTTTGGCAAGTTCCTGTTCGTGCATGATCCCGATCAGATGCGCGCCGCCCATGATCTGGCAATCGCCGCTCATACTCGTGCGCTGCCCCATATGGATCCGCCCGGCGAACGGGTCGCGATCCCGTTTGAGGGCACCACGTTGTTCGGCATTCTTCGCAAGCCAGCCGGTGTGGCCCACCCGCCCGTTGTCGTCATGTGCATGGGGCTGGATTCCACCAAAGAGGAAATGCGCACCAACGAGGCCGTTTTTCTTGATCGCGGCATGGCGACGCTCGCCTTCGACGGGCCGGGGCAGGGCGAGGCGGAATATGATCTGCCGATCCGCCCTGACTATGAAGCGCCGGTGGCGGCCGTCATTGACTGGATCGAAACCCGCGATGACGTCGACACAGGCCGTGTTGGCCTTTGGGGTGTCAGCCTCGGCGGATATTACGCCCCCCGCGCCGCAGCGTTTGAAAAACGTATCCGCGCCTGCATATCGCTGACCGGCCCGTTCGATTTTTCCGAAGCTTTTGCACGCGCGCCCGGCCTGACCCGCGCGGCCTTCATCGCGCGCTGCCATGCAGCGGATGAAGATGCAGCAGCAAAGGTCGCTGCCCAGATGAACCTGTCCGATGTCGCGGATCAGATCGAGTGCCCGATCTACATCGTCGGCGGCGCGCTGGATCGGGTGTTGCCGCCAGATCATGCACAGAAACTTGCAGACGCCGTGTCCGGGCCAGCGACATTGAATATGGTCGAAGACGGAACCCACGTTGTGAACAACCGCCCCTATAAGTACCGTTCGGCCTCGGCCGATTGGATGGCGGGGCATTTGAATGTTTGATCTGAGCACTGGAATATCCAAACTGGATCGAACCGATACCGAAGTGACTGTGCCCGGGTGTAATTATCCTGCGAGCACCAAACCAAAAGCGCCTGCACCCAGGCAACCCCAAGGGAGACACCCATGTACAAAGCGCTGACACCGAATGTCCTGACCCCTCAGGATCTTGAACCGAACTGGCGCTGGGAAGGCCGTATTCCGGCCTGGGGCCATACCTCAGTCGATTTTGAACGTCGTGTGGATCATGACCGCTTGCGCCGCTATCGCCTGAGCCGGACCCGCCAGGCGCTGAAAGCATCCGATGCCGGAACGCTGCTGCTGTTTGACGTCAACAACATCCGCTATGTTTCCTCTACAAAGATCGGTGAGTGGGAACGCGACAAGATGTGCCGTTTCTGCCTGCTGACGGGCGACGACAGCCCCTATGTTTGGGATTTCGGCTCTGCCGCCGTGCACCACAAGAAGTTCTCGGATTGGCTGGAGCCGGATCATTGCCGTGCCGGTGTGGTCGGCATGCGCGGCACCATTCCGCCCGAGTTTGGCCTGATGCAGAAATACGCCAAGCAGATCGCCGGGCTGATCCGCGATGCTGGGATGGCAGACATGCCTGTGGGGCTCGACTATGCCGAAACCGCGATGTTCCACGCTCTGAAGGAAGAAGGTCTGAACGTCGTCGACGGTCAGCAGATCATGCTCGCCGCGCGCGAGATCAAGAACTGGGATGAAATCCAACTTCTTACCCAAGCGGCCAGCATGGTCGATGGCGTCTACCACATGATCTATGAAGAGCTGAAACCCGGCATCCGTGAAAATGACATCGTCGCGCTGTCCAACAAGATGCTCTACGAAATGGGTTCGGACGATGTGGAGGCGATCAACGCCATTTCCGGTGAGCGTTGCAACCCGCATCCGCACAATTTCACCGATCGCTACTTCCGCCCCGGAGATCAGGCGTTCTTTGATATCCTGCAATCGTACCAGGGCTATCGCACCTGCTATTACCGCACTTTCAACATCGGCCGCGCGACGCCCGCGCAGAACGACGCCTATGTGAAAGCGCGCGAATGGATTGATGCTTCGATTGCGATGATCAAGCCGGGGGTCTCCACCGATAAAGTCGCGGCTGTCTGGCCCAAAGCCGAGGAATTCGGCTTCCCGGACGAGGATTCCGCGTTCGGTCTACAATTCGGTCACGGGCTTGGTTTGGCGCTGCACGAACGCCCGATCATCAGCCGCGCGGTCAGTCTGGATCATCCGATGGAGATTCAGACCGGCATGGTCTTTGCGCTGGAAACCTATTGCCCGGCAACCGACGGGTATTCGGCGGCAAGGATTGAGGAAGAGGTCGTCGTTACAGACACCGGGTGTGAGGTCATCAGCCTTTTCCCGGCCGAAGAATTGCCGATCGCCAACCGATATTGAAACTCCCCACTGTCCGTCCCTGCCGAGCAGGGGCGGGCTTTTTTCCATCCGAGGAACAAATGGCCAAGAAACCCGCCCAGACCAACGCCGACGACTATCTGCGGATGTATCGCCAGATGGCCAAGATTCGTGCCTTCGAGGACAACGCCAACCGGCTGTACCTCGAAGCGAAGATGCCCGGTTTGACGCATATGTATTCCGGTGAGGAAGCTGTTGCCGTCGGCATCTGCGAGGCGTTGGGCTCGACCGACAAAATTACCTCGACCCATCGCGGCCACGGCCATTGCATGGCCAAGGGCGCGGATTTCAAACAGATGTTCTGCGAATTGCTGGGCAAGGCCGAGGGGTATTGTCGCGGCAAGGGCGGGTCCATGCATATCGCCGATCAGGACAACGGCAATCTGGGCGCGAACGCCATCGTCGGCGGTTCGATGGGGATCGCCACCGGGGCGGCGCTGTCAGCGAAACTCCGGGGATCGAAGGACGTGACGGTGTGCTTCTTCGGTGACGGGGCCACCGCTCAGGGGCTGATGTACGAGGTGATGAACATGGCCGCGCTCTGGAAATTGCCGGTCATTTATGCTTGCGAAAACAATGGCTATTCCGAATACACGCGGACGGATGAAATCGCCGCCGGCTCGATCACCGCGCGCGCCGAAGCATTTGGAATCGAAGCCCACAAGGTCGATGGTCAGGACGTGCTGGCGGTCAACAAGCTGACCACTGATCTGGTGGCGCGGGCGCGAAAAGGCGAAGGCCCGTTCTTCATCGAACTGGAAACCTACCGTTATCACGGCCACCATGTTGGCGATATCAATCGGGAGTATTACCGCACCAAGAAAGAAGAGGCCGACTGGAAGAAAAATCGCGACCCGATCACTAATTTCGGCAAGTGGTTGACCAAGGAAGGCATCGCCAGCGCCGACGACCTCGCCGCGATGGATGCCGAGATTAAGGACGAGGCCAAGGCCGCCGTCGACTATGCGCTCGCTGCCGATTACCCACCGGAGGAGGAGGTTGACGCCCACGTCTTTTCCGGCGTCGCCCACGCGCGCCCTTATCTGTCCGGGGATGCAGCATGAGCCGCCAGATTACCCTGTCCAAGGCCATCAACGAGGTCATGTTCGAGGAGATGCGCCGCGACCCGTCGGTCATTCTGATAGGCGAGGATGTCGCCGAAGCAGGCCACCCGTTCAAGTTCTTCGCAGGTCTGGTCGAGGAATTCGGGACTGACCGCGTTATCGACACGCCCATCGCCGAACCCGGCTACATGGGCATCGCCGTGGGCGCTGCGATGACCGGCACGCGGCCCGTTGTGGATCTGATGTTCGGCGATTTCCTGTACCTGGTCATGGATCAGCTGTGCAATCAGGCCGCCAAGGCGCATTACATGTCGGGCGGCAAGCTGACCGTGCCGCTAGTGGTCAACACCAACCTCGGCGCGACGCGCCGCTCGGCCGCGCAGCACTCTCAGTCGATCCACGCACTGGTGGCGCATATTCCGGGGGTCAAGGTAGTCCTGCCCTCGAACGCGCATGACGCCAAAGGGCTGATGAAAACCGCGATCCGCGATGACAACCCGGTGGTCATCTTCAACGATAAGATGATGTATAACGACAAAGCCGAAGTGCCCGACGGCGAACTGCTAATCCCCTTCGGTGTTGCCAATGTCCTCCGTGAAGGCACCGACATCACGCTGGTCGGCACCTCGTCTATGGTTGGCGTCTGCGCCACGGCCGCAGAGATGCTGGAGGATGACGGCATCAGTGCCGAAGTCATCGACCCGCGCACGATTGTTCCACTGGATGAGGCGACGATTGTGAACTCGGTCAAGAAAACCGGCCGCGCGATTGTGGTGGACGAGGGGCACCAAAGCTTTGGAGTGACAGCAGAAATCGCTAGCCGGATTGCCGACAAGGCTTTCTATTACCTCGATGCGCCGGTGCAGCGGATGGGCGCGATGGACGTGCCGATCCCGTTCTCTCCGGCGCTGGAAGACCTGACCGTCCCGACACCCGAAGGCGTTGCCGATCGCGCTCGCGCGCTGGTCCGTGGCGAGATCTGAGATGGGTTATGAGGTCATCATGCCCGCCCTCGGTATGGCGCAGGACACCGGCTTGCTGGTCGGTTGGCTGAAGGCCGTTGGCGATGCGGTCGCGAGTGACGATCCGCTGATGGAAGTCGAGACAGATAAGACAACTATGGAGGTCCCTGCCGGGGCCGACGGCTTCATCGCCGAACTGCGCGCCAGCGTCGGTGAAGATGTGCCTGTCGGTCAGGTCATCGCAGTGATAACGGCCGAAGCCCCCGATCTATCGGCGGCAGCATCTCCAGAAAAAGCGCCTGAGCCCATGGCCGAAGCGCCTACCAAGGCCAAGGAACCTTCCACCGATCCGAAGCCCGCCCCTGCGTCGGTCAAACCATCATTGGACCTTCCTGATGCGGCCGGCCGCATCCTCGCCTCACCTAAAGCTAAGCGATTGGCAGCTGAGGCGGGACTGGACTTGTCGCGTCTGGCAGAAACCGGCGCATCTCAACCCTATCGCGCTGCTGATATCGAGGCGCTGAAAAACCTGCCTACGCAGGCACGCACGCCCGACATGGCCTATGCGCCCGTCGCCAGCCACATCGGGGCCGAGGTTGCGGCGGATGGCTTTGACGCTTTCGTTGAGCGGATGCGATCCGAGGGCGGGGTCGACGTCACCCTGACCCAAACCGCCGTCGCCTTCGCGGCGGCAGGTTTGCGACGGGCCACTGGGGCGGAGAACCTGACGGTCTCAGCTATGGTGGACGGGACGCGGATGACCTATGCCGACCCAGACTATTTGCGGCTTTCCGCCGTCAAGGGAGTCGAAGGCGATGGGCCCTCGGACCTCGACATCCGGGTTCTTGATTCAGGGCATCTGACCAGCGTCGTGCTTGGTGGCGCGATCCAGCCGGTTCTGGCGGTCAGCCGCAACGCCCAGACCTTCCACCTGACCCTGACGTTTACCGAGGGGACCCTCAGTGCCGATCAGGCCATCGAAGCAATGCACGCCCTGACACGCCGCCTCGCCGACCCGATGTTGGCGCTGATCTGAAGAAAGGAACCTCCGACATGGAGAACACCGACCTTTACATCGACGGCACCTGGCGTGCCGGATCAGACGGCACACGTTTTGATGTGCTGAACCCAGCCGATGAAACCGTGCTGGCCAGCGTCGCCTCGGCCACGATTGCGGACGCAGACGACGCATTGAATGCTGCCGAGGCCGCGATGGCCGAGTGGTCGGCGCGCACGCCCCGTGCGCGGTCGGAAATCCTGCGCCGCGCGTGGGAATTGATGGTCGCCCGGCAGGAGGATTTCGCTCGCCTCATCACGCTGGAAAACGGCAAGGCTGGGACTGACGCGATGGGGGAAGCTGCCTATGCCGCCGAGTTCTTCCGCTGGTTCGCCGAGGAGGCCGTGCGCAACGACGGTGTCATCAAGCACGCCCCGGCGACCGGCGCGCGGATTATAGTGCAGCACAATCCTGCGGGTATTGGCGTGCTCGTGACGCCGTGGAACTACCCCGCCGCGATGGGCACGCGGAAGATCGCGCCGGCGCTGGCCGCAGGCTGTGCCGTGATCATCAAACCGGCCTCGGAAACGCCTCTGACCATGTTGGCGCTGATGCCGCTGTTGGAAGAAGCCGGGGTTCCGAAGGGTCTGGTCAACGTGTTGCCCAGCCGCCAGACCGGCGCGGTGGTCGACCACCTGATGCACGATCCGCGTGTCCGCGTGGTCAGCTTCACCGGCTCGACCGAAGTCGGGCGTAAACTGCTGCGCGGGGCTGCCGATCAAGTGCTGAAACCAGCGATGGAATTGGGCGGCAACGCCCCGCTAATCGTGTTTGAGGATGCAGATCTCGATGTCGCGGTCACCGGCACAATGCTGGCAAAAATGCGCAACCTGGGCGAGGCCTGCACCGCTGCGAACCGGATATACGTGCACGAAGATGTGGCCGAGGATTTCACCGCCCGGCTGACCAAGGCGATGGCGGCCCTGAAGGTCGGCAATGGGATCGAGGCTGGAGTTGACGTCGGCCCGCTTGTTAATGCCGAAACCCGCGACACGGTGGCCGCGTTTGTGGATGATGCCGTCTCGAAAGGGGCCAAGCTGCACTGCGGCGGCGTGCGTCCCGACGGTCCCGGGTTTTTCTATCCACCGACCGTCCTCTCGGACGTTCCGGACAACGCAGAATGCCTAAATGACGAGATTTTCGGCCCGGTTGCAGCCCTGCAAACCTTTGCCGATCAGGATGAGGTAATCGCTCGCGCTAATGCCACCGAATATGGGCTGGTTGCTTACGTGTTCAGCGAAAATATGAAGCGCGGGATGCAGGTCTGCGAGCAGCTGGACTTCGGCATGGTCGGTCTGAACCGGGGGCTGGTTTCTGACCCGGCGGCTCCATTCGGCGGGACCAAACAGTCGGGACTGGGGCGAGAGGGCGCGCATGAAGGGATGCTAGAGTTTATGGAGACGCAATATATCTCGGCAGAGTGGTAATTTCTTTGCAGCGTTTCCTAGCGAGACGGTGCCGGACCTTGTTCATTCGCCGAATAAGGCTGTATTTGCGCTGACATGGCGGGGTGCTCCAATCCCACCGAATCTCGCGACATTATGCTAGCCCAAATGTTTTTCGCCCAGGCGCGCGGCCAATGCAATTTGACGCTGGCGTTCTCGATATCGGTCACGATCCGCGCTGCTGCGCGTGGCAATGCAGTGGTGACACGCAACACCTTCTTCATATTCAGAGCGCAATAGATCCTCTGCCGCCAGCGGATACCGGCATGCGCGGCACAGGGTATGGGGCCCGGGACGAAGCCCGTGGCCGACAGAGACACGTTCGTCAAAGACGAAGCATTCACCTTTCCAACTGGAGTTTTCTGCGGGAACCTCTTCTAGGTATTTGAGGATGCCTCCTTTCAAATGGAAAACTTCCTCGACCCCTTGTCCCAACAAGTAATTGGTCGATTTTTCGCATCGGATTCCGCCGGTGCAGAACATTGCAATGCGTTTTCCCTCGAAGCGGTCGCGGTTTGCCGACCACCATGCCGGGAAATCACGAAAGCTGTCGGTTTGCGGGTTTTCCGCACCGGCAAAGCTGCCGATCGCAACCTCATAGCTGTTTCGGGTATCGATAACAGCGACATCCTGAGCGGCAATCAACTCATTCCAGTTCGCCGCATCGACGTATCGGCCAACGGAACGGGTGGGGTCGACGTCTGGCTGCCCCATGGTCACGATCTCTCGCTTAAGGCGGACCCGCATGCGCCGAAACGGCATTTTATGAGCGTAGCTTTCTTTGACCTCAAGACCATCGCAACCCGGCAAAGCGCGGATATGCTCAAGCAGGGTGTCGATCGCAGGACGATCTCCGGCGACCGTTCCGTTTATGCCTTCACGTGCAAGCAGAATCGTTCCGCGCAGACCGTTTTCGCGGCACAAGTTTTCCAAAGCTACACGCATCGTGTCCGGCGCTTCGAAACGCGTAAAATGATAAAGGGCAGCGACGACAAACATGGGCGCCGTGTTACTTTGGGAGGTTGACCGGGCGCAAGGGTATCTCGACCCTCTGATAGCGCTGATCGACCTTGTACGAGCGGATTGGTGAGCATCATCCGACAGTCGTTTCCGCTTCCCGGCAGCCGATGCTAGTCTCAATCCATGGCCATGCCTAAGCAAAAATTTCTGCGTCGGATCAGAAACTCACTGGCCTGCGCCGGGCTATCCTTGGCGCTCTGCTGTACTGCTGGCTCTGCGCGCGCTTGCGGCATCGCGCTGGCGCTGGCGGTGGATGTCTCCGGTTCGGTAGATGCATCGGAGTATCGTCTGCAGATGGGCGGGCTGGCGTCGGCTTTGCGGGATGCCACGGTCTCGGACGCATTGGTGAAGGCCGAGGCTGCGATCCTGCTGGTGCAATGGTCTGGCCTTCGGCGCCAGGAGGTGACAATAGACCGGACGCGGGTTTCCGATCACGCTGATCTCTCGGCGTTGGCCGAGCAGGTTGATGCCGCACCGCGCGCCTGGCGCGATTATTCCACCGGGATCGGAGAGGCGCTGGCTTTTACCGCCAACACCTATGCCCCGGTGCGCGATTGTCGGCGCAAGGTGATTGATGTTTCCGGTGATGGCCCGTCGAACGAGGGGCTGGCACCGGAGTTCCTGCGCGACTCACTCGTGGCGCAAGGTTTCACCGTCAATGCGCTGGCGATCGAGGGGGCTGCTCAGGACCTGACGAGGTACTACCGCGATCACGTCATCGCCGGACCGGGAGCCTTCGTCGTCACCGCCAACGGTTTCGCAGACTACCCGCGCCGCATTCGCCAGAAGCTGCTGCGCGAGGTTACCAAGCAGATCGCCAGCGCGGTGCGCCAGAATCGCTGAGGCATATCGCCCCGAGATCGGGGCGCCTTTAGCCTTGTGGATAGATCGGGAAACGGGCGCACGTCGCGGTGACGTCGCCACGCACCCGCTCTTCGACCTCAGCGTTGCCGTCTTCACCATTTGCAGCCAGTCCATCGACCACCTCGACCACCCAGCGGGCGATCTGGCGGAATTCTTCGGTTCCGAACCCGCGAGAGGTTGCCGCCGGGCTGCCCAGACGAATGCCGCTGGTGACAAACGGCTTTTCGGGATCGAATGGTACGCCGTTCTTGTTGCAAGTGATATGAGCGCGGCCCAAAGCAGCCTCGGTCGCTTTGCCGGTGACGCCTTTAGGGCGCAGGTCGGCCAGCATCAGGTGGTTGTCGGTTCCACCCGATACGATATTGATGCCGCCCTTCATCAGCTCGTCCGCCATGGCCTGCGCATTAGCCACGACGGCTGCGGCGTAGTCTTTGAACTCCGGGCGCAGTGCTTCGCCGAAAGCGACCGCCTTGGCGGCGATCACATGCATCAGCGGACCACCCTGAAGGCCGGGGAAGACGGCGGAATTCACCTTCTTGGCGATATCCGCGTCATTGGTCAGGATCATGCCGCCGCGCGGACCCCTCAGGGATTTATGCGTCGTGGTGGTACAGACATGGGCGTGGGGCAGGGGCGAGGGGTGCTGCCCGCCCGCGACCAGCCCGGCGATATGGGCCATATCGACCATCAGATAGGCCCCAACCTCATCCGCGATGGCTCGGAATGCGGCCCAGTCCCAGACGCGCGAATAGGCAGTGCCGCCGGCGATGATGAGTTTCGGGCGATGCTCGAGCGCGCGGGCGCGCACGTCTTCCATGTCCAGCAACTCGTCCTGTTGGCGCACGCCGTAGCTGACGACGTTGAACCATTTACCAGACATGTTGACAGGCGACCCGTGTGTCAGGTGCCCACCGGAGTTGAGGTCAAGCCCCATGAAAGTGTCACCCGGTTGCAGCAACGCCAGAAACACCGCCTGATTCATCTGGCTACCCGAATTCGGCTGCACGTTGGCGAACTTGCAGTCGAATAGCTGGCAGGCGCGTTCGATCGCCAGATTCTCCGCAATATCCACGTATTGGCAGCCGCCGTAGTATCGCCGGCCGGGATAGCCTTCGGCGTATTTGTTGGTGAGGACCGATCCCTGCGCTTCCAGAACTGCCGCCGAGACGATGTTTTCCGAGGCAATCAGCTCGATCTCATCCTGCTGACGACCGTGTTCAAGGGCGATAGCCTTGGCGATCTCGGGGTCGGACGACGCGAGAGTGCGGGTGAAAAAGTCGCTGGACATGGGGCTGGTCCTTTCGCCGGGTCTGACGCGGCTTCTACCGTGGTCGGAGGGTCCGAAAAAGCGCCAAAACGTCGCTGCCCTTGCCAATAGCGGCATGGCGGGCAAAGACTGCGTGGATTGGCGAAAGGGAACCCATGCCGAAAGCCCGAAAAATAGCGTTCAGCGCCAGCGAAACGCCGCAAGCGCAAGACGCGCTGGCGAGCTTGAGTGCGCGCTATGGCAATGCGGACGCCACGGCGGCGGACGTGATCGTGGCGCTCGGCGGGGATGGGTTCATGCTCCAAACGCTCCACGGAACCATGGAGCTCGACGCGCCGGTCTACGGAATGAACTGCGGCACCATCGGGTTTTTGATGAACGAATTTCACGAAGACGATCTGCCGGATCGGCTTTCGTCGGCTGTCGAGGAGGTCATCAACCCGCTGACCATGCGCGCCGAGTGCGAGGATGGCGGCACCAAGGAAGCGCTGGCGATCAACGAAGTCTCGCTGCTGCGTGCCGGGGCGCAGGCCTCGAAATTGCGGATCTTTGTCGATGGGCGTGAGCGTATGGAGGAGTTGGTTTGCGACGGAGCGCTGGTCAGCACGCCTGCGGGATCGACGGCGTATAATTACTCAGCGCACGGGCCGATCCTGCCGATTGGTTCGGACGTGCTGGCATTGACAGCGGTGGCCGCGTTTCGGCCTCGCCGTTGGCGCGGGGCGCTGTTACCCAAGGGCGCAAAGGTGCGATTCGAGGTCATAAACCCGGCCAAACGCCCTGTAATGGCGGAAGCAGACGGGCGATCTGCCGGGCGGGTTCTGGCGGTCGAGGTGCACAGCGAGCCCGATATCCGCCATCGCATCCTATTTGACCCCGGCCACGGGCTGGAAGAACGCCTGATCCGCGAGCAGTTTACCTGAATCGAGGCGCATTCGCGCCGCATGATTTGGTGGAGGGCTCCGGCGGGAGTATTCTCAAAAAGGTGAGGGGCAGGGCGGCTTTATCCAGGGTAACCGATGCGCTTCAGCGCGGTTTTGATCTCATCCAGAATGGCCGGGTCGTCGATTGTCGCAGGCTGCTTGTAGGGCGTGCCATCGGCGATATTGGCCATGATGCCGCGCAGGATCTTTCCGGATCGGGTCTTGGGCAAGCGGTCAACCCGCAAAGCCAGTTTGAAGGCGGCAACGGGTCCGATCTTGTCGCGCATCAGCTTGACGCATTCGCCGACAACCTCGGCTTCGGTCTTGGTGCTGCCAGCGTTGAGGCACAAGAACCCGACCGGCAGCTGGCCTTTCAACTGGTCCGCAACGCCGACGACGGCACACTCGGCGACATCAGGATGGCTCGCCAGAACTTCCTCCATCGCGCCGGTCGACAGGCGGTGGCCGGCGACATTTATGACGTCATCGGTGCGCGCCATGATGTAGAGGTATCCGTCGTCGTCGACATATCCGGCATCACCGGTTTCGTAGTAGCCGGGAAAGGTATCGAGATAGCTTTTTCGGAAGCGTTCATCCGCGTTCCAGAGCGTTGGCAAGGTTCCCGGTGGCAGCGGCAGTTTTACGGCGATGGCCCCAAGTGTACCGGGCGCAACGGGATGGCCGCCGTCATCAAGCACCTGCACGTCATAGCCGGGCATGGCGACGGACGGAGAACCGGTTTTGACCGGCAAAGCTTCGATCCCAATCGGGTTGGCAGCAATGGCCCAGCCGGTTTCAGTCTGCCACCAATGGTCGATCACCGGCACCTTAAGGGTGCGCTTGGCCCAGTCGATGGTGTCCGGGTCGGCACGTTCACCAGCCAGGAACAGGGTGCGCAGGGATGAAATGTCGTAGTCCGCAACCATTGTACCGCCCGGATCTTCGCGTTTGATTGCCCGAAAGGCGGTTGGTGCGGTGAACAGGCTGGCGACGTTGTGGTCCTGGATAACCCGCCAGAATGTGCCTGCGTCGGGCGTGCCGACGGGTTTGCCTTCGAACACCATGGTGGTGCATCCCGCGATCAGCGGAGCATAGCAGATGTAGCTGTGACCCACGACCCAGCCGACGTCGGAAGCGGCCCAGAAGACCTCGCCCGGATTGACGTCGTAAATCGCTTTCATGGTCCAGTTCAGGGCGACAAGATGTCCGGCGGTCGGGCGCACGACACCTTTGGGCGCGCCGGTCGTGCCGGACGTATAGAGGATATAAGCGGGATGATCGCCCGCCACAGGAACGCAATCGGCGGGGATGACGCCCTGCTGAACCTCGTGCCAGTCGTGATCGCGCCCAGGCGTCAAATCGGCGCGCTGCTGGTCGCGTTGCAGGATGATGCAGGTGTCAGGTTTGTGGGTGGCCAGTTCGATCGCGCCGTCGATCAGCGGTTTGTAGGCGATGACGCGCCCCGGTTCGATCCCGCAGCTGGCGGCGATGATCGCTTTTGGTGTTGCATCGTCGATCCGTGTGGCAAGTTCGTTGGCGGCGAACCCCCCGAACACCACGGAATGGATTGCCCCGATCCGCGCACAGGCCAGCATCGCAACCAGCGCCTCAGGGATCATCGGCATGTAGATGATGACCCGGTCGCCTGATTGGATTCCCTGTTCGACCAGCGCGCCGGCAAGGCTGGCGGTTTGGTCGCGCAATTCGCTATAGGTCATCGTTGACGACGTCCCGGTGATCGGGCTGTCGTGGATAATCGCGAGCCGCTCGCCGTGGCCCGCCTCGACGTGGCGGTCAACGGCATTCCAGCAGGTGTTGACGCGGGCATCCGTGAACCATTCGTACATCGGCGCATTGTCGGCGTTCAGCGCCGCGGTTGGCGGGCGATCCCAATCGATGGCCTGCGCGGCTTCCATCCAGAACGACTCGGGGTCAGCTTTCCAAGCTTCATAGGTTTCTGAATATGTCGTCATGGCTGCCCCCCGGGGTGATTTCCATCTTTCTAGGCGCGTCCGTGTGCAGCGAGCAAGCGGCAGGTTGCCACGCCAGACCACTAACGTGCTGATCCGGGCGAAATTCGACATCCGTGGCGAAAACAGACGCGCCGTTCACGCGCGTTCCGATCATCATAAGCACGGATCGGGGATTGTCCTGCGTCCACCATCAGGAAACCAATTTTGCCATGAGCGACAAACGAACTGTAAAGAAGAAGCCATCGACGACAGCCGCCAAGCACGGTCAGCCGCCAAGATACGCAGCTGAACCCAAACCAGCGGGAAAAGTCAGTGCATCCTCTCAGATTGGCCTCAACCCGCGCCACAAGCCCGGCGACAAGCACGGAAAACCAGGCAAGCACTGAAAACCGGTTAGCCGTAGGTCGCCACCGGGGTTCCGGCAAGCGCCGCAATGTTTAGCAATCCGCGCGCGGTGATCGACGGTGTGACGATATGCGCGCGGTTGCCCATGCCCATCAGGATCGGACCGACCTCCAACCCACCTGCGCGAATCTTGAGGATGTTACGCACGCCTGACGCTGCATCGGTGTTGGCGAAGACCAGCGTATTGGCCGGACCTTCGAACCGAGCGTTCGGGAAGATGCGCGCGCGCAGGTCTGTATCTAGTGCGGCATCTGCGTGCATCTCGCCCTCATAGGCAAAATCGCGCGGCTCAGCATCCAGGATCGCCAACGCGCCACGCATTCGCCGCCCGGTATCGCAATCGAGGTTGCCGAATTGGCTGTGCGAACACATCGCAATCTTCGGTTCCACGCCGAAGCGGCGGACGTGTCGCGCTGCGCCAATGACGGTATCGGCAATCTGTTCGGGCGTGGGTTCCGGGTGCACCTGAGTGTCGGTAACGAACAACGGCCCTTGTTCCTGCAACATCAGGCTGAGGGCACCAATCGGGTGCAGACCACCGGTTCCCAGCATCTGCGTGATATAGTTCAGATGCCAAAGGTATTGGCCGAATGTCCCGCAGATCAGGGAATCCGCATCGCCCCGATGCACCATGACTGCACCGATTGCCGTAGTATTGGTGCGCATTATCGCGCGGGCCAGGTCGGGCGTAACACCTTGGCGTTCCATCATTTCGTGATAAGTTGTCCAGTAGTCGCGATAGCGCGGATCGTCCTCGGGATTGACGATTTCGAACGCTTGCTCTGCGTCGATGGTCAGTCCGATCCGCTCGACGCGCGCAGCGATGACGTCCGGGCGTCCGATCAGGATTGGGGCGTCTACGGTTTCCTGCAGCATGGCGTGGGCAGCGCGTAAAACACGCTCATCCTCGCCTTCGGCGAATACGATGCGGCGCTGGGCGCCTGCGGCAGCCTCGAACACCGGGCGCATGATAAGAGCTGAGCGGAAGACGCTTTCGTCCAGCTTGGCTTTGTAGGCGTCGATGTCGTCCAGCGGTCGGGTGGCGACTCCGGTCTCCATAGCGGCCTTGGCAACGGCCGTGGCGACGACGCCCATCAGGCGCGGATCGAACGGCTTAGGGATCAGATAGTCCGGGCCGAAATTAAGCGCCTCACCTTGATAGGCCGCTGCGGCTTCGGCGCTGGTTGTCTTGCGCGCCAACGCTGCGATTCCGGCGATACACGCCAGTTTCATTTCGTCGTTGATATCTGTCGCCCCGACATCCAACGCGCCGCGAAAGATGAATGGAAAGCATAATACGTTATTGACTTGATTGGGATAATCGGACCGGCCCGTTGCGATCAACGCTTTGGGCGCAACTGCGCGGGCTTCGTCAGGGTCAATCTCAGGTTCTGGATTGGCGAGGGCAAAAATGATCGGCGCATCGGCCATTCGGGCGACCATCTCGGGTTTCAGGATGTTGCCCCCGCTGAGGCCAAGGAACAAATCGGCGCCCTCAATTGCGTCGCCCAATGTCCGCAGATCGGTCTTCTGAGCGAACTCGGCTTTTTGCGGCGTCATTTCCTCAACCCGCCCGTCCCAGACCAGCCCGGCAATATCGATCAGCCAAATGTTTTCGCGCTTCACGCCGAGCTTCAGCAGCATATTCAGGCAGGCGATTCCAGCCGCGCCGCCACCGGTGGAGACGACCTTGATGTCGGCAAACTCCTTCTTGGCGACATGCAGAGCGTTGGTGGCGGCGGCCCCGACAACAATGGCCGTGCCATGTTGATCGTCGTGAAAGACCGGGATGCTCATCCGCTCGCGGCAAATTCGTTCAACGGTAAAGCAATCGGGTGCTTTGATGTCTTCAAGATTGATCGCGCCAAATGTCGGTTCAAGGGCGCAGACGATATCGGCCAGCTTTTCAGGATCAGATTCGTTGATCTCGATATCAAAACAGTCAATGTTGGCGAACTTCTTGAACAGGACCGCCTTGCCTTCCATCACCGGTTTAGAGGCCAGCGCTCCGATGTTGCCCAGCCCCAGCACAGCTGAGCCATTGGAGACTACTGCGACCTGATTGGCGCGCCCTGTATAAAGGCTCGCTGTGGCCGGATCGTTCTTGATCTCGACACAGGCATCCGCAACGCCTGGCGAATAGGCGAGACTTAGGTCGCGACCATTCGCCAGCGGCTTGGTGGCGTTGATTTCCAGCTTTCCGGGCTTTGGAAATTGGTGATAGGCCAGCGCCGCCCGCCGCAGATCTTCTTTTTTCTGGTCGCTCATCGCAATCTCTCCCAACGATAGTTCAGTGGTGAACTATCAAAATCGACGCACCTTCCGGGCCGTCCCGCCCTTGTCTTTGCCACGTCGTCCCGCCACTCTGCCCGAAATCGAATGCCGAGGGCAATGATGTCTGAAACGCGCGCCGAGATCCGCATACCGACCAGTGATCTGAGGAAGGACATCCCGTTCTTCACCAAGATACTGGGCATGCGAATGGACTCGATCTATCCCGCCGACGATCCGGCAGTTGCGGTATTTTCCGGGCATGGGCTGCGGGTCCGGGCAGACGCGGATGCACGCAGTGCTCCTGCGACGCTTCGTATTCTGACGGAAACGCCCCATGACTTTGCCAAAGGCCAGCGCAAGCTTACCAGCCCCGGTGGCACAAAAGTCGAAATCGACGAGCTTAATCCTCCCGTGATAATGCCAGAAACGCAACATGCCTTCGTCGTGCGCCGTCTGGCCGATCAAGCTCCCTGGGTAATCGGGCGCGCCGGCATGCACTACCGCGATCTGATCCCGGATCGGCTTGGCGGCTCAATCATCGCCAGCCATATCCGCATTCCCGACGGCGGCCCCGTGCCGGATGTCGTCCACTATCATACCGTCGGGTTCCAGCTGATCTTCTGTTATCGCGGCTGGGTCGATCTGGTTTACGAGGATCAGGGCGAACCGTTCCGTCTATACGCCGGAAATTGTGTCATCCAGCCGCCGGAAATCCGGCACCGGGTGCTGTTCGCATCCGAAAATATTGAAGTGATCGAGATTGGCGTTCCCGCCGAACATATCACCACCATCGACCACGAGATGTCCCTGCCCAATGACACCGTGAACCCGGAGCGTCGCTTCCAGGGCCAGCGCTTCGTGCATCATAAGTCCGACGCTGCCACCTGGTCACCCTTCCGCCTGCCGGGCTACCAGTCCCGCGACACTACCATTGCCGAGCACACCGGAAACGTCGCCGGAGTCCACGTTATCCGTCCCGCCGATGGCCCCCCGGAATGGACTGCTCACGACAGCGACATTCTGTTCACCTTCGTGATGGATGGCACCATGACGCTGGAGGGAGAGGGTAAAGACCCGTTCAGGTTGGAACCCGGCGACGCCTTCGTCATTCCGCCTGGCATGAAAACCCGCTACGCCGAGCCCAGCGACGACCTAGAGCTCCTCGAAGTCTCGCTGCCCGGTAGTTTCCGGACCCAAACCTAGGCCGATCTTCTTTTCGTTAATGCTCCCGCAGGAGGCTCCCGTGCGCGCCAACAGCGCCGCCGCTTGCAAATAGTTCGCGCGCGCGCCACGCTTGTCCGGGATTTCATGAGAGGCCCCGTAATGACCCTGCTCGATACCGCCCGTGCCGTGCGCGAAAAAGCCTATGCTCCGTATTCGAATTTTAAGGTCGGTGCTGCGATCATGGCTGCGAACGGCACTGCCTATTCCGGCTGCAACGTCGAAAATGCCGCCTATCCCGAAGGCACCTGCGCCGAGGCTGGCGCCATCGCCGCTATGGTCGCCGCCGGGCAGACCCGTATCACCGAGGTGGCCGTGATCGCAGATGCCCCGCGCCCGGTTCCGCCCTGCGGCGGTTGCCGCCAGAAACTTGCCGAGTTCGCTGGGCCGGACGCGAAAATCACCATGGCCACAACCGCAGGCACGACCGAGGAAACCACCGTCGGCGCCCTGCTTCCGGGGGCATTTGGCGCGTCCGACCTGACATGATCGCGCGCGAGGTCATTGCGGCGCTGCGACGCGCAGAAATGCCAAATTCGGACGATCTGACTGCCTTTGTCATCGGGCTGGCCGACGGAACCGTTACGGACGCACAGGCCGGGGCTTTCGCGATGGCCGCTTGCCTGAATGGTCTGGGCGAGGGCGGGCGCGTTGCCCTGACCCGCGCAATGCGCGACAGCGGCGATGTGCTGCACTGGGATTTGCCGGGCCCCGTGCTCGACAAGCACTCGACAGGTGGTGTTGGCGACTGCGTGTCGCTTTTGCTGGCCCCGGCGCTCGCATCGCTCGGCGTCTATGTGCCGATGATTTCGGGGCGCGGGTTGGGGCATACCGGAGGCACGCTCGACAAACTTGAAAGCATTCCCGGCCTCACGACCGAACAGCCCGAAGACGCCTTCCGCCGCATCGTCGCTGATACTGGCGCCGCCATTGTCGCGGCCAGCAGCGATATCGCCCCCGCCGACCGCCGCCTTTACGCGATCCGCGACGTTACCGCGACGGTTGACAGCATCGACCTGATCACCGCTTCGATCTTGTCGAAGAAACTCGCCGGAGGGATCGAGGCGCTGGTACTGGACGTCAAGGTCGGCAGCGGGGCCTTTATGGCGACGCCCGACGAGGCCGAAGCATTGGCCCTCGCGCTGGTTGACACGGCAAATGGGGCGGGCTGCCCGACCGCCGCGCTGATCACTGATATGAACCAACCTCTGGCACCGGCTGTCGGCAACGCGCTTGAAGTGATCGAAGTGATGGAGGCATTGGTCGATGGCGACACCGACACGCCCCTGACCCAGATCACCGCAGAACTTGGCGGTACTGTGCTGGCCCTCTCCGGGCTTGCAGCGGATCGCGCCGAGGGGGCGGCGATGGTCGTTAATGCGCTATCCTCTGGCGCGGCCCTCGAACGATTCGGAGCGATGATCACCGCAATGGGGGGTCCGACGGATTTTACTGACCGATGGCGCGACCGTCTTCCCGCCGCACCGGTGGTTATCGACCTCCCCTCACCGGCAACCGGCTATGTATCGGCCATGGACGCCCGCCTGCTAGGTGAAGTCGTCGTCCGCCTCGGCGGAGGCCGCTTGACACAAGGTGCCGCCATCGACGCTTCCGTTGGCCTAACCAATGTCCGCGCGCTTGGGGACGAGGTCGACGCCCGCGAACCTTTGCTGCAAATCCACGCGGCCAGTCGTGAGGCGGGCGAAGCTGCTGCGACCGCGCTGGCCAGCGCGGTCCGGATCAGCGATACCCTGCCCGATGTACCCCCCCTAGTTCATCGGAGCCTGCCCTAATGCACCGCGTTTTCCTGATCGTGCTCGATTCCGTTGGCATCGGCGGCGCACCGGATGCCGAGGCCTTCGGCGATGCCGGGTCGAACACGCTGGCCCATATCGCTGAAGAATGCGCCGCTGGGCGTGCCGATGAGGGGCGCGAAGGGCCGCTGCAAATGCCCAACCTCGATGCGATTGGATTGGGTGCGGCAGTGAGGCTGGCCTCTGGAATTGAAGCGCCCGGTCTGGAGGTGGAGCCGTCGGGCATGTGGGGCGCTGCGACTGAAGTCTCTCCCGGCAAAGATACGCCCTCGGGCCACTGGGAACTCGCCGGGGTACCGGTGCCGTGGGACTGGACGTATTTCCCGGACACCGACCCGGCGTTCCCCGACGATCTGGTCGCCGAGGTTTGCCGGATCGCAGGCACCGACGGCATCCTAGGCAACCGCCACGCTTCGGGAACGGTCGTGATTGCCGAAGAAGGTGCGCAACACGTCGAGACCGGTTGGCCGATCTGTTATACATCCGCCGATTCCGTGTTCCAGATCGCCGCGCATGAGGACCACTTCGGCCTTGAGCGACTTCTGGACCTGTGCAAGCAACTGGCCCCGACTTTGCATGCAATGAAAGTCGGCAGGGTGATCGCGCGCCCCTTCGTCGGCGACGCTGAATCCGGATTCACGCGGACCAAGAACCGCAAGGACTTTGCAATCGACCCACCCTCACCAACGCTCTGTGATTGGGTGCAAGGGGCGGGCCGCCGCGTCATCGCTGTGGGTAAAATCGGCGACATCTTCTCGATGCGTGGTATTGACGAGAACCGCAAAGGCACCGACACGGAACTGATGGACCACCTGCTGGACGTCATGGCAGAGGCCCCCGACGGCTCACTTACCTTCGCCAATTTCGTCGAATTCGACAGCCTCTACGGCCACCGCCGCGACCCCGCCGGATATGCGCGCCATCTGGAGTGGTTCGACGCCCAGGTCCCGCGCCTGTTGGAGGGTTTGAACACAGACGACCTGATCCTGTTCACCGCCGACCACGGCAACGACCCCACTTGGACCGGCACCGACCACACCCGTGAACGGGTGCCGGTGATCGGAACGGGGCCAGCCGCGGGTTCGCTGGGCCAGATTGCCTTTGTCGACGTTGCCGCCTCGGTCGCCGCACACCTTAAGGTCGAGTTCCAAGGCCCTGGAAAGTCCTTTCTATGATTGTCACCGACCTGGCAAAAATTGAGCTTCACCTGCACCTGGAGGGCGCGGCCCCGCCGGCCTTCATCCGTGGGTTGGCTGCCGAGAAATCGGTGAATCTGTCGGGCGTGTTCGATGACAACGGCAACTACAAGTTCAACGACTTCTGGGAGTTCCTGAAAGTCTATGAAGCTGCCACTGCCGTCCTGCAAACCCCGCAGGATTTCTATCGCCTGACCCGTGCGGTCCTCGAAGAAAGTGCCGCCAACGGCGTGATCTATTCCGAGATGTTCCTGTCCCCCGACTTCTGCGGTGGCCGCGACCTGTCAGCATGGCGCGACTACCTTGCCGCAATCAGATCCGCAGCCGACGACGCCGAGGCTGCCGACGGTATCGTAACGCGCGGCATCGTCACCGCGGTGCGCCACGAAGGCCCGGACGCCTCGAAGGAAACCGCTCGCTGCGCCACCGAAACCGCCGATGACTGGTTGACTGGCTTCGGCCTTGGCGGCGACGAGGCGGTGCTGTCACAGGCCGATTTTTCCTGGGCCTTCGATGCCGCGCGCGAAGCGGGTTTGCGCCTGACCACCCATGCTGGCGAATGGGGCGGGCCGGAGTCGGTCCGCGATGCGCTGGATCACCTGCGCGTTGAACGCATCGGCCACGGCGTGCGCGCCATCGAAGACCCGGCGCTGATCGACCGCCTTGCCGAAGACGGCGTCGTGCTTGAGGTTTGCCCCGGCTCAAACATCGCGCTGGGCCTTTACCCGAATTTCCGGTCCCACCCCATCGACCGCCTGCGGCGAGCGGGCGTCAAATGCACCGTCTCAACCGACGACCCGCCGTTCTTCCACACCACGATGCGCAACGAATACGACCGTCTGAATAATGCTTTCGAATGGGACGAAAGCGAGTTTCTGACCCTCAACAAGATTGCACTCGATGCGGCATTCTGCGACGACAACACCCGCGCGAAACTGGCGAAACGACTGGAGCCGACCCCATGACCAAGCATCTTACCGTCGTCGATCATCCGCTGGTGCAGCACAAGCTGTCGTTGATGCGCGAAGTGGAAACGCCGACCGCTGTGTTCCGCCAACTCTTGCGTGAAATCAGCATGTTGCTGGCCTATGAGGTCACCCGCGAACTGCCAATGACCACCCATGAAATCCAGACTCCGCTAGAAAAAATGGATGCTCCGACGCTGGACGGACGCAAATTGGCGCTGATCTCGATCCTGCGTGCCGGAAACGGGTTGCTGGACGGCGTTCTGGAGTTGATCCCGCTGGCCCGCGTCGGTTTCGTCGGGCTTTACCGGGACGAAGAAACGCTGCAACCCGTTCAGTATTACTTCAAGGTGCCGGGTCAGTTGGACGAACGTCTGGTGATCGCGGTCGACCCGATGCTGGCGACGGGCAACTCCTCGGTCGCTGCCATAGACCTGTTGAAAGGGGCCGGGGCAAAAAACATCCGGTTCCTCTGCCTGCTTGCTGCGCCCGAAGGCGTGGCGCGCATGAAAGAGGCGCACCCGGACGTACCGATTGTCACAGCGTCCCTCGATAGCCACCTGAACGATCAGGGCTACATTGTCCCCGGTCTGGGCGACGCTGGAGACCGGATGTTCGGAACGAAATAGATAACGCGCAGCGCAATACTCCGACTCTTTGCCATAAATATTCCGGAGGTCTGGGGGCTGGCCCCCAGCCACTGCGCCCGGCAAAGAGCCGACGGATTTTGCATCCGGCGGCCCCGCCCGAAAATCAGCCGCCGCAGATCTCCTGCAATGCGATCCAGTCGCTGTCCGATATCAGCCGTTCATCGGGCGTCGTAACGAGGGCGTCCGCTTCGATAAGCGCCAATGTCGACTCGCCCGATATATCGCGTGCCAGCGCATAGGGCCGGGCCGGAACGCGGGCAGATTCGAAGCGCGCCAATAGCACTTCATCCTCGATCTCGGACGGTGCTCGGGTCAGCATCGCTTCACTATAGGCTGCCAGACGCTCAGAAGGCACATTTCCACTGGTCAACAGGCTGAATGCCATACGCGGCCCGGCCCAGTCGAGAAGTGCGCGCATCGGGTCCGTCGCCGTCGCGCGCGCGTCTTCGGCCAGTATGTATCCGGCCGTTGCCTCAACCTCCTCGACATCTTCCACGGCGGCGCGCCCCAGCAGGATTGTCCCGCCGGGCAGATGGATCGGTTCCGCCAAGCCCTGCGGCATCACGCGTACGACACCCGCGCCAAGCCCGCGTAGCCGTTTATCGAGCGCGGCGAGTGCGTCATTTCCCCGGACGCCGGTGCAGGGAGCGCCCGCGGATCGGCGAATATGTGCAAAAAGAGCAGCGCCGATTTCGGCCCGTTTTGCATCGGGCACGACGCGCGCTGCGTGGCGGACGATCGCACCCGGCAGCCAAAGCGCCAGCGCGACGATTGCAAGCAGTGAAACCGCCGCTATGACGAAACGGCGCAACCGACCGGGATGTGGCTCGGTCCGCTCGACCGCGCGACGCACGCGCTCAATCGCGTCTGCGACGCTGTCATCGGCGACCTCCAGTTCTTCCTCGGCTCCTTCGCCCGGAACAAAGCGCGCCGGACGTTGACCCTTATTGACCCGTTCGACCGCCGCAAGCGACCAATGCGCCAAAGCCTGGCCAGAATCCGACTGGATTACCAGCGAGGTGTCGCCGACCGAGACGGTGACGTTCTGGCGCTGTGCCTCAGCGTCCACACGCCACAGTCCCGGAACTTCCAACCGGTCATTTTCGCTAAGTGCTGCCATGCTCTGCCCGACGACCCTTTCGCCGCCCTCGTTTTGCCGCACCCTATCCGAGGGTCCGGTGTCGCTGCAAGATTGGCTTGAAATGGTTTAAGCAAAGCGCGCAACCACTGCCCGGAATCAAGCCGGGTGCGCTTCACTTCGACAAACGTTCGATAGAGCCGCACAGAGAACCTCTACGGCATTTTCAGACAACCGCCCTCACAAGCCCTTCGCTACCTCACGCAGCTCGAACTTCTGGATCTTCCCTGTCGAGGTTTTCGGCAACTCGCGGAACACCACCGTTTTCGGGGTCTTAAACCCCGCCAACCGTTCTCTCGCGAAGGCGATCAGGTCGGCGGCGTCCAGCGCCTCCCCTTCTTTTAGTTCAACGAAGGCACAGGGCACTTCGCCCCATGTCTCATCCGGTTTGGCGACCACGGCACAAAGCGACACTGCCGGGTGGTTCATCAACGCGCCCTCAACTTCGACCGAGCTGACGTTCTCACCACCCGAAATGATGATGTCTTTGGCGCGATCCGCGATCTGGATATAGCCGTCCGCGTGCTGAACGGAGATATCGCCGGAATGGAACCAGCCGCCCGCGAAATCCTTGGCCGTCGCCTCGGCGTTCTTCAGATAGCCCTTCATGACCGAATTCCCCCGGATCATGATCTCACCCTGTGTTGCGCCATCCATCGGCACCTGGTTCATCGTTTCCGGGTCCAGAACGGTGATTGCCTCCATCATCGGCATTGCCACGCCCTGACGGGCCTTCAAAGCGGCGATCTCGGCCTGATCTCTCCCGGCCCAGTCATCATTCCAGACGCATTCGGTGACGTGGCCGTAGGTTTCGGTCAGCCCGTAAACATGAGTGACGTTGAAGCCCAACGCCTCGATCTTGGCCAAGGTCGCCGGGGCCGGGGGCGCGCCAGCGGTGAACACCTCGACCGTATGATCGAAGCTGCGCCGTTGGTCCGGCTTTGCGTTGACCAACAGGTTGAGCACGATGGGCGCTCCGCCAAAATGGGTCACGCCTTCGTCGGCGATGGCGTCATAGATCGCGCCCGCCGAGACATCGCGGCAACACACGACCGTCCCGCCCAGCACCGGCATCATCCAAGAGTGGTTCCAGCCGTTGCAGTGAAACAGCGGCACGATGGTTAGGAAACGCGGGTGTAGAACCATCCGCCACGAGATCACGGTGCCCATCGTCATCAGGTAGGCCCCGCGATGGTGGTAGACGACGCCCTTGGGACGTCCGGTGGTGCCACTGGTGTAGTTCAGCGCCAGCGACTCCCACTCATCTGTTGGGATGATCCAGTCAAACGCCGGATCGCCGCCCGCCAACAGGTCTTCATAGGTCTGATACCGCCCGGTTGCTGGGAAGCCCGCTGCCTCGTCCGGGACTTCGATGATGGCTGGACCAGCGCCCTCCATCGCCTCGACGGCGGCTTCCGCCAGTGACAGGAACTGTGTGTCGACCAGTGCGACCGTCGCTCCGCCATGGTCGAAAATGTAGGAAACCGTATCCACGTCCAGCCGGATGTTGATGGTGTTGAGCACCGCGCCGCAAGCGGGGACACCGAAATGTGCCTCGACCTGCGCCGGAACGTTCGGGATCAAAGTCGCGACCACATCGCCGGGGACAACGCCCAGACCCACCAGCCCACTGGCCAAACGGCTGACCCGCGCGTGGTAATCTGCATAGGTCTGGCGGATGTTGCCATAGACCAGCGCCTCGCGCCCGGGAAACACCTTGGCCGCCCGCGCAAGATGGCTAAGCGGGGTCAGCGCCACATGGTTGGCGGTGCATTTGTCCAGCCCGGTCTCATCGCTCATCCAGCCCATCGCAACCTCCCGCTTGGCGAACCCGTCATGCCGCAGTATTGCCGAGAGGCACGGGCGCGCAAGAGGGCAGCGACATGGAGACCGCTGAAACGGGGGCAACAGCGAAGGCGGCGATCCTGGTCGTGGCGGCAATGACGCTGATCGGGCTGCTGGATACCTATGTCTACGTCATCGCGGGTCGGGCTGGGCTGGGCCAGTTCCACATGCTGCGCGCTATCATCGCGATCCCGCTGGTCTGGGCTGCGGTGCGACTGTCGGGCGGGCGATTGACAGTGAAGCGCCCCGTCCGGGTGGCAGTCCGCAGCATGTTCTTCGCAATCTCGATGCTGGTCTATTTCGGCGCGCTCGCCTTTTTGCCCGTGGCAAGCGTTGCAGCAGGGCTGTTCACGGCGCCAATCTTCGTGCTGCTGATCTCTGTCGCATTTTTGCGCGAACGGGTCGGTTGGCGCCGCGTCGCTGCCGTAGGAGTTGGCTTTGCTGGCATCCTGCTGGTGCTGCGCCCCGGATCGTCCGACATCGGCCTGTGGGTGTTCGCCCCGATTGTCGGTGGGTTGTTTTATGCGATCGCGGGCGTCATCACCCGTCGCTGGTGCGCCGAGGAGTCCACGCCGACCATGCTGGTCGGTTTCTTTCTGGCAATGATCGTGCTGGGTGGCGCAGGAAGCGTTGTCCTCAGTCTGTCCGATCATGCAGTGCCCGACGGGCAGGCAGGATTTGTGCTGCGCGGATGGGGCACTTTGGGCTGGGCGGTTTGGGTCTGGATTGTGGTGCAGGCTGTCGGCTCAAGTTTTTGCGTTGGGTTGGTGACAAAGGCATATCAGTCGGCAGAAACCTCCGCAGTGGCGATTTTCGAGTACTCACTGCTGATTACCGCGGCATTCTGGGGTCTGGTTCTGCGGGGACAAGCGCCGGATGCTTATGCGATCAGCGGAATGGCAATGATCGTTGTGGCGGGCGCGGTGCTGGCATTGCGCGGCGACCAGCCGGGCCCGCTGAGGACACCGGCATGATCATCTCTCCGGGTCGCCGCTTCATCTTCGTCCACATTCCGAAGACCGGGGGCACCTCGATGACGCTGGCGCTTGAGGGGCGCGCCATGAAGGATGACATTTTGATCGGCGACACGCCAAAAGCCAAACGACGCAAAGGTCGCCTGAAGGGGGTCGCGGCTGCGGGTCGTCTTTGGAAGCATTCGACGCTCGCCGACGTCAATGGGCTGATTACGCCTGACCAAGCACGCCAATGGTTCGTTTTCACCTTGGTTCGCAATCCCTGGGACCGGATGGTCAGCTATTACCACTGGCTGCGCGACCAAAGCTTTGCTCATCCTGCGGTGGCGCAGGCGAAGGAACTGTCGTTTGACGACTTCATTTTGCACGACGACACGCGCGCCGCACAGCAAGCCTGGCCTGCGACACGCTATTTGATTTCTTCGGATGGAACCGACTGCGCGGATGCTTTTGTCCGACTGGAGCATTTGGCCGATGATCTGGCACCGGTTCAGGCTCATTTGGGTTTTGATCTGGATTTGCCGCATAGCAATGCTTCGGCCCGACCGCGCGACTATCGCGCCGTCTATTCTGATGCCGCAGCGGCCGCCATAGCCGCGGATTGTGCCCCCGACATCGAAAAATTCGGCTACAGCTTCTGATCGCCGAGCCAAACTTGGTAGCGCGAACACGCTGAAAGAGCAGGGCCTTAGTTTGCACAATCTAGGGTTGTCACAATTTTGCCAAAATTAGTCCATAATTCATTAACCACTGTGGGGGCGCAGTGACAAAGGCGGCAGCGGGACTTGCTGATAAGAATGAACAAAAGTGCACAGCCGGGCAAGAAGGACGCGCCCGAGAATCGTGGCGGTTTTGATGAATTGGGTGGAGATGCGGTCGGACTGACATCTGGTACGCGTGTCGCAGGGTCGCTTGGCTGGTTGCAGGTGGAAAAGCTGATTCCAGGCAACAAGGTCCTGACCTTTGACAATGGGCTCCAACCGATTGTCTCGGTCGAGGCGGGTTGTCTTTGGGACGGACCCTTGCCGGTGCCGGCCCCCCTGCGTCCGCTGATGGTGCCGCACGGGACGCTCGGCAACGCTGCCGAGTTGCTGTTGCTCCCCGAACAGACGGTTCTGCTGGAGTCAGATGCTGCCGAGGCCCTATTTGGCGATCCCTTCGCACTGGTGACAGCGGCTTGCCTTGAGGGATTCAGAGGTATTCGGCGGGTCAGACCGGAAGACCCGGTCGAAACCGTGCGCCTGCGCTTTGAACATGACCAACTTATCTTTGCTGCGCTGGGTGCACTGTTTTTCTGTCCGTCAAGTAATGCGCTTGGCAGCATTACTCCCCAGAACTCGGATAGCCATTACCGAATTCTGCGCCGCGAAGAAGCGCAGGCCCTCGTCGCCCGGATGTCGCGTGAGCCCGGATTTGAAAACGATCCGTTCGATCCTCCGCTTAACGCGACCGGTCGAATACGGATCGTTTCTGGCTGATCAAGCGGCCTTGGCAGCTGTGCCTCCGCCGAACCGCGTATAGAACCCGTCGCCGGAACTCGCGATGTCACGCAGCAAATCTGGCGTCGTGAACCGATTGCCGTGGCGATTGGTCAATTCATCGCAAATTTCGACGGCGCTGCCAGCGCCGATCATATCGAGCCAGCTGAACGGCCCGCCTGACCAAGGGCAGAAGCCCCATCCCAGGATCGCGCCAACGTCGCCTTCGCGGATATCGGTGAGGACTCCGGCCTCGAAAGCGCGCACCGCCTCCAGAACCTGCGACATCAGCAGGCGTTGCTGAACTTCCGTCAACTCAGGCTGGTCATCTGCCTGCGGATACTGCTCCGCCAAACCGTCCCAGAGCCTCCTGCGCTGGCCCTTGTCGTCATAGGCATAAAAGCCGGCGTTCGACTTGCGACCCAAACGGTCCGCATCCGCCATCCAGACCAGCAAGTCATAGACCGCCTGATCGTCATAGTCGCCGCCGGTCGCATCTTTCGTCGCCTTGGCGATCCGTAATCCCAGATCAATCGACGTCTCATCCACCAGTTGCAGCGGCCCCAACGGCAGGCCAAGCAAGCGCGCTGCGTTTTCGATCAGCACCGGGTTTACTCCCTCCGTCACCATCCGCATGCCTTCGTTCAGATAGGGGATGATGCAGCGGTTGGCATAAAAGAAGCGCGCGTCATTAACGACAATCGGCGTCTTACGGATCTGGCGCACGAAATCGAGCGCCTTGGCAACCGCGCGGTCGCCGGTCTGCTTTCCCTTGATGATCTCGACCAGCAGCATCTTGTCGACCGGGCTGAAGAAATGGATGCCGATGAATTGCTCGGGACGGGCCGAGGCTTCGGCCAGCTCGCTGATCGGCAGGGTCGAGGTATTGGTGGCGAAGATCGCGCCCGACCCGACGATGGCCTCGACTTTCTGCGTCACCTCGGCCTTGATCTTTGGGTCTTCGAAGACCGCCTCGACGATCAGATCGCAGCCTTTCAGCGCGCCAAAATCGTCCGTCGCAGTGATCCGATCAAGCACGGCGGTTTTCTTTTCCTCGGTCACCTTGCGCCGCTTGATGCCTTTGTCGAGGATCCCCTCGGAATAGGACTTCCCCTTGTCGGCAGAGGCTTGCGCCTGATCGACCAGAACGACGTCGATCCCGGCATTTGCAGCCACAAAGGCGATCCCGGCGCCCATCATGCCTGCGCCGAGGACGCCGACTTTCTTCACAGCCTCATCGGCCACATCAGGCCGGTTCGCACCTTTTTCCAATGCTTCCTTGTTGATGAACAGCGAGCGGATCATTGCGTTGGATGAGGGGTTCATCAGGATATTGGTGAACCAGCGCGCTTCGATTTTCAGCGCAGTGTCGAAGGGCACCAACGCGCCTTCATAAGCCGCAGACAACAATGCCTTGGCCGCCGGATAGACGCCCTGGGTGCGCCCGTTCACCATCGCGCTCGCGCCCACGTAGGTCATGAACCCTGCCGGATGATAAGGCGCACCACCGGGCATTTTGTACCCTTTGGCGTCCCACGGCTTGACGATATCCGGGTTCGACAGAACCCAGGATTTCGCGGCACTCAACAGCTCATCCGCTGGCACAACCTCATCCACGATCCCGGCGGATTTCGCGCCTTTGGGATCGTTCAGCTTACCTTCCAGCAACAGCGGAGAGGCCGCCATCGCGCCCATTTTCCTGACCAGCCGCGTGGTGCCGCCAGCGCCGGGGAAAATCCCGATCTGAATCTCGGGCAAGCCGATCCGAGCATTCGGGTTGTCGGCGGCAATGATACGATGACAGCTTAGCGGAATTTCCAGCCCGATCCCAAGCGCCGTGCCGGGCAGGGCCGCCACGATGGGCTTGCCGCCTTTGTTGGTTTTGGGTTCCAGACCGGCACGCTCGATCTTGCGCATGATGCCATGCACCCGCATGATACCGTCGAACAGCCCCCTGGCCGGATTATCGCCCGCCGATTCCTTCATCTTGGCAATCACGTTCAGGTCCATACCGCCCGCGAAGCTGCCTGATTTGCCCGAGGTCAGGATGACCCCCTTGATCGCATCGTCGGCGAGGGCCTGGTCGATCAGCCTGTCAAGCTCGTCCCAGCCCTCCATGCTCATCACGTTCATCGATTTGCCGGGGGTATCCCAGACAATCGTGGCAACGCCGTCGGCATCGGTGGTCATGGTGAAAGCGGTCATTGGTCGGCTCCTTTGGCGGGGACGCTCGCGTGGTCCCACGGCTGTGCTTCGTCGGCGAAGAAAATACGGTCAGGTGTGATGGCAGCGGGGTCGTCGAGAGCCCCGGCAAGGCCCATCATGATGTCAGGCGCGCGCGTCGTGGTACCCCACAGCGGGGACGCGCAGGTCGCACAGAACATCTTGGTAACGGTGCTGCCGCTATCGGTCTGGCGCGCCCATTCGGCCACCGGACCCGTTGATGAAAAGCCGGCCGCGTCATGGCAGAACTGCACCGCGTTGCCGGAGCCGGACAGATGCTGGCAGGATCTGCATTGGCAGATGAAGGCGAATTTCGGCGCGCCCGTCGCGGTGAAACGGACAGCTCCACAAGCGCATCCTCCGGTCAGATCATTCATGTCCCCTCCTCGAACGGGGTCCCGTCCGTGTGCGTAAACGTGTCGCCACGCACGACCATGTCGATGTCGGAATACCAGCAGACTTCATCCTCAAAGTCGGTCCCGACGACCAGAAAACTGCCCTCAGCCTCAGTCCGGTTTACAAGATGGTGGCCGTTCGCGACGCCCGCTTTCCAGGCTGCACAATCGCCGGGGCGCATTACCGTCTCGCCATCATCCTCGACTAGTACCAACTCCCCCGAGACCATAATCATGAGCTCGTCTTCTTTCTCGTGCCAATGGCGTTGGGACGATATGCCGCCCGGTGCCAGCATCACCAGATTGGCCCCGAACTGGGTCAGACCCGCAGCCTTTGCCAGCCATTTCGAGGACCGCCCCGCCATCGGCGCGTCATGTGGCGTTGGGTAGGACGAACCGGTGCGCAAGGGCACGGCGGATATGTCGATTTTTGGCATCAGACCCTCTCAATAATCGTAGCCGCACCCATGCCGGAGGCGACACAGAGCGTTGCCAGCCCGACTTCCTTGTCTGAGCGTTCCAATTCATCCAGCAGCGTCCCGAGGATCATCGCCCCGGTTGCCCCCAGCGGATGGCCCATGGCAATTGCGCCGCCGTTGACGTTCAGCTTGGCGTGGTCGACGTCGAACGCCTGCATGAAGCGCAGCACGACCGAGGAGAACGCCTCGTTGACCTCGAATAGATCGATGTCGCCAATCTCCATGCCGTGATCGGTTAGGATCTTCTGCGTCACCGGAACCGGGCCGGTTAGCATGATGGTCGGGTCAGTCCCGATTTTCGCAGTCGCGCGAATGCGGGCGCGGGGTTTTAGCCCGTTCGCCTTCCCAAACTCTTCTGAGCCGATAAGGATCGCCGCAGAGCCGTCCACGATCCCCGACGAGTTTCCCGCGTGGTGGATGTGATTGATCGCTTCAAGATGCGGATATTTCATCAGCGCGACCTTGTCGAAACCGGGCATCGACTCGCCCATATCCTTGAAACTGGCCTTCAGCGCGCCGAGCGACTGCATGTCGGTGCCGGGGCGCATGTATTCGTCCCGCTCGATAATCGGTAGCCCGTTCTGGTCGTTGATCGGCACGACGGATTTAGCGAAACGCCCAGCTTCCCAGGCTGCCGCCGCGCGCTTCTGGCTTTCCACGGCGAAAGCATCCGCGTCATCGCGCGAGAAGCCATACTCGGTGGCGATGATGTCCGCCGATATCCCCTGTGGCACAAAATAAGTGCCCATAGCCAATGTCGGGTCCACGGCAATCGCGGCTCCGTCCGAGCCCATGGGAACACGGCCCATCATCTCGACCCCGCCAGCAACGTAAGCGTTGCCAGCGCCGCCCTTGACTTGGTTGGCCGCCAGGTTCACCGCCTCCAGACCGCTGGCACAGAAGCGATTGATCGCCAGTCCGGGCACCGCTTCGTCGAAATCGGACGCAAGAACTGCGGACCGCGCCAGACAGCCACCCTGTTCGGCAACCTGGGTGACATTGCCCCAGATCACGTCCTCGATGGCCTTCGTATCAAGATTATTGCGCGATTTCAGCGCGTTCAGAATTTCGGCGGACAAGCGCACCGCCGTCACTTCGTGCAGCGAGCCATCGGGGCGGCCTTTGCCACGGGGGCTGCGAATTGCGTCGTAGATGAAAGCGTCAGCCATTGGAGAGAACCTCACTGTATAAAGATACGACCCCGAACAGGGCGATGATGGTCAGCACGAGTGCCGCCCAGGCGACGGGCAGCTTGAAGCGGGTCGCGGCCAAAAGGCCGGGGCCGGCGGGGGCCAGACGGCCCAGGATCAGCGGGAAGGCGATCAGGATCGCGCCCTGCAGTAACCCAAAGATCAGCAGCGCCGCGATGGCCAGCCCGGCATAGGCGATCCACGCCAGGATCGTGGAGAGCGCATCCCCGGCCGGATCGGGGGCATCGTCGGTCGTGCGCGCCCGCGCGACGCGCGCCAGCGTCAGCGCAAGCGCGGCGGCGATCAAGCCCAGGGGTATCGCGAGAACCCCGATCATCCGGCAACTCCGCGCTGCATCAGGTCATAGGGGTGTTTCCATCCCGGTGTCGCTGAGATGCGGTCCAGCCAGGCGTCAATCGCAGGGTAATCGGCGCGGTCGAAGGTGAACGATTCTGGCATATAGAGGTATCCGCAACACGAAATATCGGCGCAGGTGATCCCGTTGCCGACCAGCCAGTCGCGGGTCGATAATTCAGCCTCCAGCACTTTCAATCCCGATGCCAGCCGCATCGCCAGAAACGCATTCACATCGGCGTTCCGCTTGGCCTCCGGCAGGAAGTTCATGTTGAACCTGAGCGTCCCGGCGGTGCTGGAAATCTTGTGGTTGTCAAACAGTACCCAGCGCCAGACCTCACGCCGCTCAGCCCGATTTTCCCCGCCCAGCTTGCCGGTCTGTTCGATGACCCAGTCCTGGATGGTCCCGGATTGCGTAAGCACCACATCGCCCGTCACCATCACCGGCACTTCGCCCATCGGGTTCAACGCGCGAAACTCCGGTGTCCGGGTCGCGCCGTTGAAGAAGTCGACAAAGACCGGCTTCCAATCCAGCCCCGCCAGCTCTAACGCCAGTGCCGCTTTATAGGCGTTGCCGGATTCGCCAAAACAATGCAGATCGATGGTCATAGGCATTCCCAGTTTGTTGGCGAGGAAGCGGAGGTTTCACACCCCCCGCACCCACGTGGAGTAATTTCAAAAAGAAGCCGGGCGCAGGTAACGAAACCTTAACCACGATCCGCGCCTAGTGGAGATGCGGTACAGGCTGGAGAGCTGATGACCGCAAAAGGAGACGGCGCCCCACAACGGACTTGACTGAGGTTTGTTGCGGCGGGTGTCTTGGTCATCTTCTTTTTCCAAATACTCCCGCCGGAGGCGTCCTGAATTCTCAACCCGCGCACGGTTCATTTCTTGCGCGCCTCCAGATCGCCCTGAAAAATGCGCAGGCGGGGCGTCAGCCCCTCAGCGTCGGTTATTCCGTCGAAGTTTTCGAACACGAAGGACAGCGCTTCATCTTCGCTCAGCCCCGTGTCTCGCGCAAAGCGTCGCAACCGACGATAGCCATCCTCGGTCATGGCGGCGCTGAAACGGCGGGTCAGGCGAAAGCGTTTGGGCATGAGGGCCTTTCAGAAAGACAGGGCGTTCAGAAGTTGGCCGCTTCCAGCGCCATGACGGTCGAAGCACCCGACAGAATACGTGCGCGGTGCATTTCCACAGCGGGCAGGCGGCGCGCCATGTAGTAGCGCGCGGTCGCAAGCTTGGCTTCGTAAAACGCCGGATCGCCTGTGCAGTCGGCCAGCGCTTTGGTCGCCACCACGGCCATCCGCGCCCACATGTAGCCCAGCACGACGTGACCGAACAGGTGCATGAAGTCATACGAGCCCGCCAGCGCCTCGTTCGGGTTCTTGACGCCGCTCTGAACGAAGAACATCGCGGATGTCTGCAATTCCTTCGAAGCCGCTTTCAGGGGGTCGAGGATGTCGGCCTTCAGCGCTGTGTCGGCTTCGTGATCCTTGATGAACGTTTTGACCATCTCGAAAAACGCCATCATCGGCTTGCCGCCGTCGGCGCCCAGCTTGCGGCCCACAAGATCAAGCGCCTGCACGCCATTTGCACCTTCATAAATCATCGCAATTCGCGCATCGCGGGCGAATTGGCTCATCCCGGTTTCCTCGATATAGCCGTGGCCGCCGAAAACCTGCTGGGCCTGCACGGTCATTTCAAAGCCTTGATCGGTCAGAAAGCCTTTCAAGACCGGCGTCAGGAGCGAGATGATTCCCTCGGCCAGGTCATCGTTTTCGCGATGCGCGCGGTCGATCATCTGCGCACCCCAGAGCGTGAAAGCCCGGGCACCCTCAATAAAACTCTTCTGGTCCATCAGGTTGCGGCGGATATCCGGGTGGACGATCAGCGGGTCGGCCGGGCCGTCGGGGTTTTCATCACCGGTCACAGCGCGTCCCTGAAGGCGTTCCTGCGCATAATCAAGTGCCGCCTGATAGGCCGGTTCAGCTTGGGCATAACCCTGCAATCCAACGCCAAGACGCGCCTCGTTCATCATCGTGAACATCGCGCGCATACCCTTGTGTTCGGCACCCAGCAGATAGCCGGTCGCGCCGTCATAGTTCATCACGCAGGTGGCATTGCCGTGAATGCCCATCTTCTCTTCGATCTTGCCGCAGGTCACACTGTTGCGATTGCCAAGGCTGCCGTCGTCGTTGACTAGGAATTTCGGCACGATGAACAGGCTGACGCCTTTGATCCCTTCTGGTCCGCCGGGTATTTTCGCCAGCACCAGGTGGACGATGTTCTCGGTCAGGTCGTGTTCACCCGCCGAGATGAAAATCTTCTGCCCAGTGATCGCATAGGTGCCGTCGCCCTGCGGTTCCGCCTTGGTGCGCATGAGGCCCAGATCAGTACCGCAATGCGGTTCGGTCAGGTTCATGGTGCCGGACCATTGCCCGGAAACCATGTTGGGCAAATATGTCGCCTTCTGGTCGTCCGTGCCGTGGGCGTGGATCGCTGAATAGGCTCCGTGAGTCAGGCCCAGGTACATCTGGAAGGCCATGTTGGCCGACACGAAAATCTCGCCCACGGCAGTGTTGAGAATATAGGGCATCCCCTGACCGCCATATTCCGGGTCGCAGTCCAACCCGGACCAGCCGCCCTCGCACATCTGCGCGTAGGCATCGGCAAATCCTTCTGGCGTGCGCACGACACCGTTTTCCAGTTTGCAGCCCTGAGTATCCCCGACGAGGTTCAACGGCGCCAGCACGTTGCCAGCAAGCTTACCTGCCTCTTCCAGGATCGCGCCCGTTAAATCCGGCTCAAGCGCGTCGTAGCCTTCAATGCCGGAGGTCTCAACATTCAGTAACTCGTGAAGTACAAATTCCAGGTCACGTACCGGGGCAGCATATTCGGGCATTCAGGTCTCCAGTGCGTCAGGCGCTGACGTCTTTCTCGTTAATCTGAGACAGGCGCTGTTCGCCCCATTGCAATTGTTCCTTCAGGTCCGAGATGACATCATTCAACTCGTCGCGGCGGGCTTCCAGATCGGCAAGGTGCTTCTGAGCAATTTCATAGGTGCGCAGATATTGCGTCGTCTGGCCATCACCCAGCGAGTAGAGGTCCAGCAACTGGCGGATTTCCTCCAATGAAAACCCAAAACGCTTGCCGCGCAGGATCAGCTTGAGCCGCCCTCGATCCTTGCGCGTGTAAAGGCGTTTCTGCCCTTCGCGAATAGGCGAGATCAGCTCTTTTTGCTCATAAAAACGCAATGTGCGCGCCGTCACATCGAAGGCATCACACATCTCTCTAATCGTCATCAACTGGTCAGTCATGGTACATCCCAAACTAAGGCACGCCGTTCAAATGCTGATCGGCAGGCGGTTTCGCAAGTGGTATTGACGCAAACGTAAAGGAACGTGGCGTCACTTCCGGTTTTCGGCAATTCTGTTACCGTCAACTGGGTGTTTGACGTGCAATTATTGCTCAAGCGCGGCCGCACTTTCGGCGCGCAATTTTCTCAGATCGCGGATTGCGTCGGCAATGTCGCGGGATTGATCCTCCAGCGCTGCGATCTGCCTGTCAGCGGCATCCAGCCAAAACATTGTCTGGGCGCGGTCGCCTTTTTCTTCGCGCAGCAACAGCCACTGCCGGATTTCTTCCAGCGAGAATCCAAAGCGTCGTCCGCGCAGGATCAAGACCATGCGGGCAACCTCACGCGCGCTGTAGATACGGTTGCGCCCCTCACGAGCTGGTTGCAGCAGCTCGATATATTCGTAATACCTCAAGGTGCGCGGGGTTACGTCGAACTTCGCGCACATTTGTTTGAAGCTGAGCGTCTCATCCGCCATAGGCTGTCCTGCCCCCGCTGCAAGTTACCGTAGGGTAAGTTTCCCTGCAGAGCAACTTTGGAGTGGTTTGCCCGCCCCCAAAGCGGTTTGGATGGTCAGAAGCGACGTTTCTGGCGCAAAAAGGGAATCTTATGTCCGATCAGAGGGCGCAACTTGCACGCCAATTCATCGAAGCAATCCCACATTCGCGTGCATTGGGTATGAGTTTGGTGGACATCGGCGACGGTGAAGCTGCGATTGAGATGCCCTATGACGAACGCTTCATCGGCGACCCAGCCACGGGCGTGATTTCCGGTGGGGCCGTTTCGGCGCTGATGGACACATGCGGTGGGGCAGCTGTGATGTGCCACCCGCGCGCTCCGCTGGGAACAGCAACGATTGATCTGCGGATTGATTACATGCGCGCGGCAACACCCGGCCAGCGCATTCGCGCCGAGGCGACCTGTTATCACATCACACGCTCGGTTGCCTTCGTGAGGGCCGTCGCACTGGACGATGACGTGGACAGGCCCGTTGCCACAGCCACCGGCACATTCACGGTCGAGGGCGCGTGATGGGTAGCAAATCCAGACGCCCCGAACCGGTTCAGGTGGTCAAGCAGCGCCGGGATGAGGCACTGCGCTCGCTGGTGTCGGGCATTCCTTACATGACCTGGCTTGGCATCACGTTCGAACGTCGTGGTGATGAGCTTACCGCGATCCTGCCCTACGATGAGAAGTTGATCGGCAATCCGATGATTCCGGCGCTGCACGGCGGTGTGACGGCCGCGTTCCTGGAATCAACCGCGCTGATCGAGCTTGGCTGGTCGATGCTCTGGCCTGGAATGGAAAGTGGGGATGAAAGGGCGTCGACGACACCCGCGATGCCCAAGACCATCGATTTCACGGTTGACTATTTACGCGCTGGCCTGCCGCGAGATGCCTACGCTCGAGCGCGGGTCAACCGGTCAGGGCGGCGGTATGCGTCGGTCCATGTCGAGGCATGGCAGGACAATCGCAGCCGTCTTTATGCGCAGGCGACCGGGCATTTTCTGATGCCCGCACCCGATGAGTGACACGACTGCCGCAGATCTGCCCCTGACTCACCGACGGGTTTTGGCGATTGCCGGGCCGATTGTTCTGTCCAACGCGACGGTGCCGATCCTGGGGGCGGTGGATACCGGGGTGGTTGGTCAAATGGGGCAGGCGGCTCCGATCGGGGCCGTTGGCATTGGGGCGATTGTTCTGGCAACGCTCTACTGGGTGTTTGGCTTTCTGCGCATGGGCACCACCGGGCTGGTCGCCCAAGCGCGCGGGGCCGGTGAGACGGCAGAGACCGGAGCGCTGTTGATGCGCGCCCTGATGATCGGTGTGGCGGGCGGGGTGCTTTTCATTGCCCTGCAAGTTCTGCTGTTCGCCGGGGCTTTCGCGCTGGCCCCAGCCTCGGAGGAAGTCGAAGGGCTGGCCCGACAGTACATGGCCATACGCATCTGGGGTGCGCCTGCGACAATCGCGCTTTACGCTGTCACCGGTTGGCTGATCGCGATGGAGCGCACGAAGGGCGTGCTGGTCCTTCAACTGTGGATGAACGGGCTGAACATCGGGCTGGATCTGTGGTTTGTCCTCAATCTCGGCTGGGGGGTCGAGGGGGTGGCAATTGCGACGCTGATCGCGGAATGGACCGGGCTCGTGCTGGGTCTTTGGCTATGCCGCGCGGCATTCCGAGGCGACCAATGGCGCAATTGGGCACGGGTGTTTGATCCTGCGCGACTACGTCGGATGTTGGCTGTGAATGCGGATATCATGATCCGGTCGGTCCTGCTGACGGTCTCGTTCACCAGCTTTCTGTTTCTGGCAGCCGATCTGGGCGACGTGACGCTGGCCGCGAACCAGGTTCTTTTGCAATTCCTTGAGATTACTGCCTTTGCCCTGGACGGTTTCGCTTTTTCTGCCGAGGCACTTGTCGGGGCCGCTGTCGGCGCGCGCGCCCGCGCCAAAGTCAGGCGCGCGGCCATCCTGACTTCGCAATGGGGCGTCGGCGGAGCCTTCCTGTTGGGCGCGTTCTTCCTGCTGGCGGGTCCTTGGCTGATTGATCTGATGACCACTTCGCCCGAGGTCCGGGCCGAAGCGCGCACCTATCTGCTTTGGGCAGCCGCCGCGCCGGTTATTGGCATCGCCAGCTGGATGTTCGACGGCATCTACTTCGGAGCGACGTGGACGCGCGAAATGCGCCGCGCGATGATACTGTCGGTTGCAATTTATGTCGCTGCGCTTGTCGCCTTGGTGCCGACAATGGGGAACCACGGGCTGTGGATGTCACTGATGATTCTGAATGCCGCACGAGGCGTGACACTTGGTTGGGGCTATCCCAGGTTGGAGCGTACTGTCGGGGCCTAGCGGCGCCGCGGCGCCCCTCAGATCGGTTCAATCAGTTCCGGCCCCTGCGCGCGGTTTGAATTCACCGCAGGGTCGACGCGATGCCATGTCAGTACGCCCTCGTCCGGGGCCTGCATCAATGTGGCGGCACCTTTGCCTTCTTCGCCCAGCCACAATGGCCAGTCGTCGGGTTCCAGTATGACTGGAACACGGTGGTGAATATCGGTCATCGTGCCGGTAGCGGCAGTTGTCAGCGTCGTACAGGTGTCGACGGGATCGTCACCGCCCCATGTCTGCCAGACGGCAGCAAAGACGATGGGCGCGCCGTCACTGCGATGGATGTACCACGGCAGTTTGTTGCCGTCCTCGTCCTTTGTCCATTCGTAAAACCCCGTCGCCGGAGTCAGACAACGCCGCTCTCGCACAGCATTGCGGAACGCGGGCTTCTCGGCCACGGTCTCGGCGCGCGCATTGATCAGCAGCGGCCCACCGGCGGGCTTCTTGTACCATGCCGGGATAAACCCCCACCGCATTGAAACCAGCCGCCGGTCGTCGCCCTCCGCGCGGATTACGTGCACTTGCGTTGTCGGGCAGACATTGAAACGCGGCACCTCGGGCAGGTCGTTGGCAGGGGAGGCATTGAACAGCTGCGCCATGGCATAGGAAGGAAGGGTTAAGACAAATCGACCGCACATCGCCCGACATTGGTCCGCGCGTGCACCGCGATCAACCCTTGGCCCGTGTTGTCGCCTAAATGGGGTGCTTGTGGCGCTGGACCTCGCCACTGAACGCAACTGTATCATCCTCGACCACGTTGAACAGGTCTTCCAGAAAATAGGCCGATAGTTCAGCCCGGTTCGCAAGGTTCGACTTGCGATAAATCCCCTGCGCCTGCTGGCGGATCGTCGTCTCGGTGGTTGCGCGTAGACCGCCGATTTCACGCAGTGACAGCCCTTTCAGCATTAGTGCGGCAATCTCGGCCTCTGCCGGGGTCAGGCCCCATTCAGTGAACTGCTGCTCGATAGCCTGGCTGAGGCCCGCCATCAGGCGCCTGGAGCGGGTGCGCCACTCGCGCCCCTTTTCTTCAGCCACAAGCAGACTGTGGCGCAAGACCTTGGTCTGCGATTCAATGCTGCGCACCCGATTCACCAGCCAGATCACGAACAGGATCGACAAAACATTGAATAGGCTGAGCGTGAAATCCAGCAACAACGCCGCTGCCGTATGTGGGCCGGGTTCTAACAGGCTGTCAGCCAGCGTCAGCATACCCGCAACGACAACGACAGCCGAGCCGACAAGGACGCGCGCACCCCAACTGTTGAGCAGACTATCGGGCATCAGGTGCCTCCGTTGCATTCTGTTATCCGACGGATGGGCAATTTGAGCGGGCAACGCCATCCTACATTCGTATGGCCTATAACGCGAAACATATGTCTGTAGACCGGGTTTCATTGACTGATGCTGCAGTGTTCTAGCTCGGTACCCGATCAGGCCCGATCAGGCCCGATCCAGTGCCGCCCGCCGCCGGGCCAGACTCTTCGCAGGCCAATGTTCCGAACGGCGGTAATATTGTTCCATTGCGGGAACACCTTCTGGCAAAATCACCCAGGGCTGTTTGCTTTCGGTGAAAATGTGGATGTCGGGCGGGCATGTGTCGGGGGAATCCAGGGTGCCGATGCGAACAAACCAGAATTTCGGCCCGGCACCGGAATAGACCGACCACAATGCCACCTGGCAGTCCGGGCAGCGGGCGAACCGCTGCCCCTTGCCGCTTTCGGATGGCGTGTTGATCCAGACGGGTGTGCCGGTAACGTCGACCGCCGAAGCTTCAATGATCCCGTTCATCGCAAACGCCGCCCCGCTTTCGCGCTGGCACCAGCGACAATGGCAAGCGTGCACGAACAGAGGTCGCTCGGTGAGGATGTACTGGATTTTGCCACAGGGGCAGCGACCGGTGAGTTTGCTCATTTGGCGCTCCGATCCCAGTCAAAGAAAACTGGCAAGGACTATCGAATAAGGGTGGACCGCCCCCTGTAAGGGGACGGTCCGGATTGGTTATTCGACAATCGTGATGCGACCATCAGTGTAGGGCGCATAGGCCCCCTGCGCGGCCATATATTCCGCCGTGACGTCAGCCAGATCGGGGCCGAAGTCATAGGCGTTCATCGCGTCCTTGAACATCGAGTAGCCGTCACCGCCGTTGCGCACGAAGTTGTTCGAGACAACGCCGTAGGTCGCTGCCGGATCAATCGCCTCGCCGCCGACCATGACATTGCTGATGCGGTTGCCGACCTCGTTCGAAAGCGTTGCGGTATAGCTCATGCCCGAGACCTGAGCGAACCGGCCGCCACCTTCAGCAACTTCGCTGACCGCATTTTCCAGTGCCGCAAGAAGCGTCTCGCCGGTTACCTGGAATGTGGACAGTGTATTCTGGAACGGCAGCACCGTCAGTACCTCGCCCATGGTCACCGGACCCGCATCAATCGACGCACGCAGACCGCCGCCGTTGGCGATTGCAATCTGGATGCCCTGATCCTTGACCCGGTCTAGCATGGCGTCGGCGACCAGATTGCCCATCGGGCATTCCACGGCGCGGCAGACCGAGCGGTCGCCCTCAATCGCTGCGGCGGCTTCGGCGACAACCTCATTACGGATCTCGTCCAAGGGTGCCGCGGCTTCGGCAATCCGCGCAACTGTCGCCTCGTCTTCGACCACAGAGGCGTCGATCAGCAACGGCTCACCAACGGCTTCAGTGATATTGCCATCGTCGTCGAACGTCACGTTCAACTCACCCAGAAATTTGCCGTAGGCATAGGCTTGAACAATGGCCGTTGACCCAACCATCGTCGGGTACGGGCCGACCGCACGCTCCTGCGTATTCGAAAGCAGCGTGTTGGTGTGTCCGCCCACGATCACATCAACGCCGGTGGTATTGGCAGCCACCGTCTGGTCGACGCCGTAACCCGAGTGCGACAGGACGATGATCTTGTTCACGCCCTCGGCGGTCATTTTGTCGACCTCGGCCTGAACCGCGTCGCTTGGATCGGTGAAGATGACATTCGGGCCGGGGCTGGCCAGTTCATCGGTATTCTGTGGCGTCAGGCCGATCATGCCGATCTTCTCTCCTCCCCGCTCGATCACGACCGATTTCTGGATCACGTCGCTTAGCAGGGGTTCGCCCGAAATATCGGCGTTCGACATCAGGATCGGAAACTCGATGGTATTGGCGAATCCGCGCAGAACTTCCGGGCCGTCGTCGAATTCGTGGTTGCCCACGGTCATCCCGTCGTAGCCCAGCTTGTTCATCATTTCGGCCGCCAGCGCACCTTTGTAGTAGGTATAGAACAGCGTGCCCTGGAACTGGTCACCACCGTCGACCAAAATCGAGTTGTTCGAACGTGCGCGCGCATCCGCGATGGCGGTCACCAGACGGGCGGACCCGCCAAAGCATTTGCCCTCGGCGTTGTCCTCGGCGCCGCAACCGGAATCAAACCGGCTGATCGGTTCAAACCGGGCGTGGAAGTCATTGGTATGTAGAATGGTCAGCGAATAATCCGCTTGCGCGGCAGTGGCCGACAAAGCCACAGCTGCGGCGGTTGTCATAAGACGAGTGTTCATGGGTTGGTTCCCCCTGTTGAATTGATCGTGTCAGAGTGACGGGCAAGTCTGTCAGAGTCAAAGCCCTGCGTCATTGACTTGGCGCAATTTTGCGACTGCTTCGTGACGCTTGACCCGATGGGCCGGGGCGGGCATGTCGCGGACCATGCTGGTTTACAAAATTCTTCGCGCCGCCGAATGGCACGCCTTGCAGGACAAAGGGGTCACCGAGGGAGCGCCGATTGATCTGGCAGATGGCTTTGTGCATCTGTCCTCCGGCGAACAAGTGGCCGAAACGCTGCGGCTGCATTTCACTGGGGCCGAGGGGCTGGCCCTGTTGGCATTGGACAGTGAAGCGCTGGGCGCTGCGCTGCGTTGGGAAGCATCGCGCGGCGGGGAAGACTTCCCGCATTTGTACCGCGAGCTGAGGATCGGTGATGTGATCTGGTCGGCACCCTTGCCCGTCAAAAACAACCTGCATGTGTTGCCGGAACAGCTCGAATGATTGAACGGGCAGCCCTTGGTCTGTTGCACCTGTTGGATCCGGAACGGGCGCATGGTGTTGCTTTGGCCGCGCTGCGCGCCGGTTTGGGGCCACGCGGCGGGCCAAGAACGTCGGTCAGGCTCCGGACCAGGATCGCCGGATTGGATTTTCCAAATCCCGTTGGTCTCGCAGCCGGGTTCGACAAGAACGCCACTGCACTTGCGCCACTTTACCGCACCGGTTTCGGCTTCATCGAGGTCGGCGCTGCGACGCCACGCCCGCAGCCCGGCAATCCGAAACCGCGCCTGTTCCGCCTGACTGAGGACCGGGCAGCGATCAACCGCTTCGGTTTCAACAACGACGGGATGGAGGCGATTGGCGCACGATTGGCCGCCCACCCCGGCGGGCGCACGGGACTGAATCTTGGGGCCAACAAGGACAGCGAGGACCGTTCGGCGGACTACGCCGCTGTGTTAAAACGCTGCGGTCCGCATGTAGATTTCGCCACCGTAAATGTCTCGTCCCCCAACACTGAAGCTTTGCGCGATCTACAGGGCAAAGCCGCGCTGAGGGCGCTTTTGGAGGGTGTTGCTGACGAGAATGCCCGATTGGCGCGACCGGTGCCTTTGTTCTTGAAAATCGCACCCGATCTGGTCGCCGCAGAACTTGCCGAAATTGCCGAGGTCGCGGGGAATACCGGCATTGCGGCCATTGTAGCCACCAATACCACCTTGGCACGGGACGGCCTGAAATCGCCGCTTCGCGATCAGGCCGGCGGGCTCTCCGGCGCGCCGCTTTTTGACCGCTCGACCAGTGTTTTGGCGCGGCTGTCGACGCTGACGGACTTGCCTCTGATCGGGGTCGGTGGGATCGGTTCGCCAGAAGAGGCCTACGCCAAAATCCGTGCTGGAGCTTCGGCAATTCAAATTTACACCGCGATGGTCTATCAAGGACTTGGGTTGATTGACCGGATCGTAACGGGTCTGGACGAATTCTTGGCTCAGGATGGTTTTACGAGTGTGGCCGAGGCTGTTGGCACCGGTAGAGAGGCGTTTTTATGAGTGACCTAGTCCTGTGGCACAATCCGCGATGCAAGAAGTCTCGCGCAGCGCTTGAGTTGCTGACCGACCGTGGCATCAACCCGGAAATACGCCTTTATCTGGAAGATCCGCCGAGCGAGGCCGAATTGTGCGACGCCATTGCCCGGCTTGGCGTGCCACCCGGAGAGATCGTGCGCCGCGGCGATGCGAAATGGGCGGAACTCGCGTTGGAGGATGCCACGGACGAAGCCCTGATTGCTGCAATGGCCCAACACCCAATTCTCATCGAGCGACCGATACTTTTTTCCAAGGATGATGCAGCTATCGGGCGACCGCCTGAGAATATTCTGGGCCTGATTTACTAGGCCGCGGCCGGGGGCGGAAAGGCTCAAGCATCCACCTCGGCCTCAGCCTCAGCCTCAATCTCGATCAGATAGGGCCCGATCAGTCCTGCGATTTCGACCAAGGTGTTGGCAGGCCGGGTGTCGGCGAAGACGCGGGCGTGGACGCCGCTGACGCCCTCCCATCCGTCCAGGCCGACCATGTAGATCCGAGTGCGGATCACGTCTTGAGGTTGGCCCCCAAGAGAGGTGATTGCGGCAACGATCTTGTCCAACGCAAAGACTGCCTGCGCCTCGGCATCGCCCTCGGCTACGGCGTTGCCGTGCCCGTCCGTTGCGGTCGTTCCGCTGACCAGAATACGATTGCCGACTCGCACCGCGCGGCTGAACCCGGCAGCCTCTTCCCAGATTGATCCGGAATCGGCGCGATTCCGATCCGGCCGGGCCGGGATGGAGGCGGACGGAAACACCTTCGGGAGCGCCTCCAGATGATCGCCCAGATCTCCTGACGCGGTCAGGAACGGCGGCTTGCGATATTCATCGCCGCAGTCGCCGGGGATCACATCCAACGCATCGGTGGCTGCACTGATCGCAGCCAGGTCTTCGGCGTTCAATGACAGCGCGTCCAGACGGGCGTTGTCGTTGCGGTGCTGGTTTTCCCCCAGACGTGCACCGACGATCACCGATGCGACAGCGCGATGATCCAGCACCCAGCGTGTCGCCACATTGGCGACCGAGGCATCGCGTTTCTTCGCAATCTCTGACAGCGTTTCCATCAGCCCCTGAAACGGTGCCCAGCCTCCACCCGCGTCGATGAAACGCTTGTATTTCATACGACTCCAGTCGGCGATATCGTCCGGTTCCTCTGCGCCCACCCAGCGGTCGCTGAGGAAGCCGCCGCAGAGCGTTCCAAATGCCAGTAGCTTCACGTCATGGTCCAGTGCCACCGTCGACAACCGCCCGGCCGCACGTCGGTCCAGCAGCGAGAAACAGACCTGGTTGCTGGCAACCTCGATCCCCTGTTTCAGCACCAGCCGCAAATGGTCGGCATCAAAATTGGTCAGGCCAATTTCGCCGATCAGGCCTTCCTCGCGCAGCTTCATCAGTGCTGCCAGAGCATCCAAATACTCCGGCGACTGATACTGCCACCAATGAAACTGCATCAGGTCCACACGCGGCAAATCCAAACGCCGCAACGCGGTTTCGACACCTGCGCGCACGGTGTCCAGCGACATCTCTCCGGGGGGCGGGCACCATTTGGTCAGGATCGTTGGTGGCGTCTCCCCAGCTTCGCGCAGCAGCTTGTGGGCCTTCCCAGCCACAATTTCGGCACTGCCGTAGTGATCGGCCATATCGAATGTATCGAACCCGTCGCGGGCATAGGCGACCAGCGCTTCGGCAGCAGCATCCAGATCGAAGGCTTTCCCGTCCCGCTCCTGATCGGCCATCTGCCACAAGCCTGTAACAACCTGTCGCACCGACAGGCTGCCCAGCGAGGTCTTGGCGGGGCCGCTCAAAAGTTAGCCTCGGGATAACGTCGTGGTGACAGGCCAGCGTGAAACCAGCACACGAAACTTTCGATAGTGAACACAGGCAGGCCTGTCGCGCGGCGTATATCGGCTGCATAGGGGGTCATGTTGGTGCATTCCAATACCAGCGCGCCAAGGTCCGGGTTATCCGCCACGAGTGCCTGCGCAGCCTCGATATTGTCGGCGCGAGCTGCGGCCACATCCAATTCGATTTCATCTCCAAGAATTACGCGGGTAAACTCGCGTCCGCCCTCCGTCGAACCAATCGGCGTCCCGTCAGGCACGCGCGCCGCGCTCAGATGGGGTTCGGTCAAGGTCGAGGCCGAAATCGTCAATATCCCGGCGCGCCTACCCGGCGGTAGCAGTGCATTAACTGCGCCCACCTGCATCAGCGACGATGTCGCGACCGGTACGCCGACCGCTGCCGCGAGTTGTTCCTGAAATAGTGACAGGAAGCCACAGTTCGTGGTGATCCCGTCGACGCCATCGCTCACGAGCCCCTGTGCAGCTTCGATAAATGCGGGGAGAAGCCCCGGCGCGCCTTGCCGCACGACCCGGTCAGGCGATGCGTCACGCACCACGCGGTAGAGCACCGGAAACGGCCAGGTTCCGGCATGGCCCATGTCGCCGGGAATGCGAGGAAACTGCGCCTCCAGCATCAAAATTCCGACTGACGCGCCATAGATCGCTTTGCCACCTTTAACCGTGTCGGTCATTTGCTTTCCCTTCGGTTCGCACCATAGCGTCCGTTACGCTGGACGAGGCGTCAAGCCACCTTGGTTGATTGACACTTTGTCGAGGTCCCGCCAACGTCCCGCGCTAACGCCACTGCGCATTAGGGGTTAAATTCACGTGTCGGGAACCAATCATCTAACTGGGGCGGATGCCACGGTAAAAATGCTACAGGCTTATGATGTAAAACACATCTTTGGGCTGTGCGGAGATACGACACTGCCGCTCTACGACAGTTTTGCGCGGCTGGATCACGACATCACCCATTTTTTGACCCGCGATGAACGCCACGCTGGTTATATGGCCGACGGCTATGCCCGTGTCACGGGCAAGCCCGGCGTTTGCGAGGGGCCATCCGGGGGTGGCGCGACCTATATCCTGCCCGCGCTGGTCGAGGCGAACGACAGCTCGGTCCCGATCCTTGCGATCACCACCGATGTAGCGACCACCAGCCGGGGCAAGTATCCGCTAACGGCGCTGGATCAGGAAGGGTTGTTCAGGCCGGTGACCAAATGGAATACGTCGCTGGACAGCGCCGCACGGTTGCCCGCGAACATTCGGCAAGCGTTCCGCGCGATGACCACGGGCCGGCCCGGTGCTGTTCATCTGGCCCTGCCGTTTGACACCCAGAAGGGCGACGTTTCTGACGCCGAGATCTGGGCCGACAAGCGCCATCGCCACTTCCCGGCAGAGCGCGCGGCGCCGGATCGTCAAGCCATTCGCGATGCTGTGGATGTGCTGGAAGGCGCAACCTCCGCTGTAGCGATCTGTGGTGGGGGCCCGGTTCTGGCCGGGGCAGAAAACGTGCTGCAGAAGCTGGCCGAACTGCTGGATTTGCCAATTGCAACGACTGTGTCGGGGCAGGGCAGTATTGCCGAAACCGATCCACATGCGATTGGCGTGGTCGGCTCGAACGGGGGCGTTCCTGCAACCCGCGCCGTTATCGATGCTGCAGACGTGGTGCTGTTCATCGGCTGCCGCGCCGGGTCTGTGACGACCGAGCGCTGGCGGTCTCCGAAACCGGGCGTCACGATCATCCACATTGACAGCGACCCGATGGTGATCGGGGCGAATTACAAAACGGATGTCGCAGTTTGCGCCGATGCGCGGTTGGCGCTGGAAGCGATCCTCGAGGAGATAACTGAGCGCAGCGACCTGACTAAACAGCACGGAACGGATCGCGCAGCAAAGGCCTGGAAAGCCAAACTGGCGAAGTTCGCGCCGCTTGCAACGGGTTCCGAACGCCCGATCCGACCCGAAGCTGTCATGGCCGCGATGATGGATGTGCTGCCCCCCGATGCGGTGATCTGCGCTGATCCTGGCACGCCGTGCCCCTATGTGTCGGCGCATTATCGACTGCCGAGCGCGGGGCGGCACTTCATCTCCAACCGTGCACATGGGGCGCTGGGTTTCTCGTTGGCCGCTGCGATGGGCGCACAGGTCGGGAGGCCTAAGGCGAAGGTGCTGAGCCTGATGGGCGATGGATCATTCGGGTTTTGCTGTGGAGAGCTGGAGACGCTGGTGCGCTACAATATTCCTGTAACGTCAATTGTGTTTTCGAACGCGGTCTATGGCTGGATCAAGGCGGGGCAGGAGTGGGGCTTTGGCAAGCGCTATTACAACGTCGATTTCAGCCGCACCGATCATGCGGCGGTGGCACGGGCATTCGGCGTGAAAAGCTGGACGGTCGAGGATCCTGCCCAATTGATCCCGGTGCTGCGAGAGGCGGTCGCCCATGACGGCCCGGCCCTGATCGACGTGATCAGCCAGCCGTTGCACGAAGCGGCAGCCCCGGTTAGCGAATGGGTGGCGTGAGCGTGCGACAGAACGCAAGCTGGGCGACCGTCTGTCTCGGGGCTGGCGCAGTAACGGTTCTTTGGGGCAGTTTATGGTTCACCTTTGACTCCAAGCGTCGTTGGGTCAGCGACGTTGCAGAAGCGCCTGCCCGACCGGGCAGACAGGCGCTCGCCCGGCGCCTTCGGCTTGATTCCGGGCGGGGTCGTCAACCCTGTTCAATGGCGCGCCCATGACCAAAACAATCGCCATCATCGGCGCCGGCATCGTCGGCGTCTCAACCGCGATCTGGTTGCAGCGCGGCGGCCACAAGGTGATCTTGGTCGACCGTGCCGGACCGGGCGAGGGGACGAGTTACGGCAATGGTGGGGTTCTGGCCTCTTGCGCAGTGGTGCCGGTGACGACACCGGGGCTGATGAAGAAGGCGCCGAAAATGCTGCTGGACAAGAACCAGCCGCTGTTTCTGCGCTGGTCCTACCTGCCGCGCCTGCTGCCCTGGATGCGAAAATACCTCGCGCACGCCAACGATGCCGACGCCCGCCGGATCGCGGAAGCCCTGATGCCGATCATCGGGGACAGTCTGAACGATCATCTTGCTCTGGCAGACGGAACCGGAGCCGAGCATTTCGTCAAGCCTTCCGACTATCTGTTCCTCTATAACGACCGGGCGCATTTTGAAGGTGACGCCTTCGTCTGGGATGTGCGCCGCAAGCATGGCTTTGAGTGGGACGCAATCGAGGCAGAAGCGCTCAACGCCTATGATCCGGTTTATTCGGATACGTTGGGTTATGCAGTCCGGCTTCGTGGACACGGGCGGATTGCCGATCCGGGGGCCTATGTCAAAGCGCTGGCGACGCATGTAGTGGCCGAGGGCGGGCAGTTGGTCAAAGCCGACGTTTCGGATGTGATCCGCGAGAACGGGGCCGTCACCGGCCTGCGTGCGGGTGGTGAAACCATCCCCTGCGATGCTTGCGTTGTCGCCACCGGCGTCTGGTCAAAGGGACTGACGGCGAAACTGGGTGTCTCGGTCCCGATGGAATCCGAACGCGGCTATCATCTGGAACTGATCGAACCTTCGGTGATGCCGAAATCCCCCGCCATGGTCGCCTCAGGCAAGTTCGTCGCCACCCCGATGGAGGGCCGCTTGCGCCTTGCCGGGGTCGTTGAATTCGGCGGGCTGGACGCGCCAGCCTCGACCGCGCCGATGGAGCTATTGAAACGCAATGCCGCCTCCGCGTTTCCGGGCCTCACGTGGAAAGACACTACCGAATGGATGGGCCACCGTCCGGCGCCGACCGACTCGATCCCGATTATTGGCGAGGTGCCGGGGGCCAAAGGCGCTTTCCTTGGTTTCGGTCACCACCACATCGGCCTGACCGGAGGGCCCAAAACTGGTCGCCTGTTGGCGCAAATGATCGCGGGGCGGCAACCAAATGTTGACGTGGGGGTCTATTCGCCTGCACGTTTCACGAAGGCCGGGTAATAAAATCAAAAACAGGCACCACCGACGACCAACCAACTTGGAGAGTTACGATGAAAAAGCTGACCACGCTAATGGCCGCGACGGCCTTGACTGCAACTGCCGCGCTGCCTGCGCTAGCTGCCAGCCATTCGGAAAAATGGGACATGCCGATGGCCTATTCGGCGTCAAACTTCCATTCGGACGTTGGCGCACAATTCGCAAAATGCGTGACTACGGGCACCGGTGGCGCGATTGAAATCACGACGCATCCGTCCGGCTCTTTGTTCGCAGGCGCTGACATCAAGCGCGCGATCCAGACCGGTCAGGTTCCGATTGGCGAACGCCTGTTGTCGGGCCACCAGAATGAAAACGCGCTGTTTGGGTTCGACTCGATCCCGTTCCTTGCGACTTCATTCGATGATTCCGACAAATTGTGGAAGGCCGCCAAGCCGAGCATCGAGAAACTGCTGGCGGACCAGAATCTGACGCTGCTTTATGCCGTGGCCTGGCCGCCGCAGGGCCTGTACTTCAAAGACGAAGTGAATTCGGTCGCCGACATGGAAGGCGTCAAGTTCCGCAGCTACAACAACGCCACGGCCCGTCTGGCCGAGCTGACCGGCATGCTGCCGGTGACCATCGAAGCGGCTGAAATCAGCCAGGCTTTCGCGACCGGCGTCGCGGACTCGATGGTATCGTCCGGCGCGACCGGGTATGACCGTAAGGTCTGGGAAAGTCTTAACTATTTCTACGAGGTCGATGCCTGGCTGCCGCGCAACTATGTCATGGTGAACTCGGACACATGGGCCGCCACCGACGAGGCGAACCAGAACATCATCCGGGGCTGCGCTGATCTGGCTGAATACACCGGTAGCTGGCGTTCCAAGGAATATACCGGCTTTACCCTGGCCGGTTTGCGCGCGGGTGGGATGACAGTTGGTCCGGCAAGCGATGAACTGGTCGGAGAGCTGAAGGCCATCGGTGAGACGATGACCAGTGAGTGGCTGGAAGCTGCCGGAGACGAGGGCAAAGCCATCATCGACGCCTTCAAGGGTATGCAGTGATCTGAGCCACTCGGATTGATACCACGGGCGGCATTCGTGCCGCCCGTTTCCAATAAAGACCGGCAAATGCCGGGCAGGGGGACATCATGGGATTTGGCCACTCCATTCGGCGCGGGCTGGACGGGTTGTATCTGGTAAGCGGCATCCTTGCCTCGCTGTGTCTGATCGCCATCCTGACGCTTATTGTCGTGCAGATGCTGGCCCGCTGGACCGGGGAAGTCTTCCCCGGCGCGCCTGAATACGCAGGCTACGCAATGGCCGCCGCCAGCTTCCTCGCCTTCGCCAATGCTCTGAACCGGGGTAGTCACATCCGGGTCTCGATCGTGCTGAACGCTGTTGGCCCGCGCACGCGCCGGATCATCAACATCTGGTGTTTCGCAATCGGGGCCGCAGTGGCGTGGTATTTTGTCTGGTTCGCCCGCAAATTTGTCTGGTTTTCCTATAAATTCAAGGACATCAGCCAGGGGCAGGACAAGACTGAGCTGTGGATTCCCCAGTCGATCATGCTGATCGGCGCGGTAATTCTTGCCATCGCGCTGACTGACCACCTGCTGCATCTGATTCTTTCCGGCGATCACCGGATCAAGCGCGATCTGGTCGACCAGAGCCACGGGGAGTAGCGCCATGGAAAACCTCCCCGTCATCTTCCTGTTTCTGTTTGTGCTGTTCCTGCTGCTTGGCAGCGGTGTCTGGGTCGGGCTGGCGCTGATGGGCGTCGCCTGGGTGGGCATGGAGCTATTTACCACGCGTCCAGTTGGCGACGTGATGCTGACGACAGTCTGGCGCGCCTCTTCGTCCTGGACCCTGACTGCCCTGCCGATGTTCATCTGGATGGGCGAAATCCTGTATCGAACCCGATTATCCGAGGACATGTTCAAGGGGCTTGCCCCCTGGATGGCAAAGCTGCCGGGCGGTTTGGTACATACGAATATCGTCGGCTGCACTGTGTTTGCGGCAGTATCCGGGTCGAGTGCGGCCACGCTCACGACAGTCGGCAAGATGTCGATCCCCGAGCTGCGCCGCCGCGAATATCCCGAACGCATGATCATCGGCACGCTCGCCGGGGCGGCGACGCTTGGTTTGATGATCCCGCCGTCGTCTGACGCTGATCGTCTATGGCGTGACGATCAACGAAAGCATCTCGAAACTGTTCTTTGCAGGCATCCTGCCGGGCATCGTGCTGGCGGGAATGTTTATGGCCTATGTCGCGGTGATGAGCCGGTTTTCGAAGAGCTGGAACCCGGCGGAAGAACCGAGAATGACCTTTGGCGAGAGGGTCGCGAACTCGCGTTTCCTGATCCCGGTTCTGTGCCTGATCGCGGTTGTGATCGGGTCGATGTACCTCGGCTATGCCACCGCGACCGAGGCGGCGGCCTTCGGTGTCATCGGCGCGCTGGTGCTGGCGGCAACGCAAGGCTCGCTTAACTGGCGGACCTTTACGGAAAGCCTAATGGGCGCAACGCGGACCTCCGCGATGATCGCGCTGATTTTGGCGGGGGCGGCGTTCCTGAGCCTTGCCATGGGCTTCACAGGTTTGCCGCGCGGGTTGGCCGACCTGATCGCGCAGATGGAGCTGACGCGGTTCGAGCTGCTGATGGTGCTGCTGGTGTTCTATATCATTCTGGGCATGTTTCTGGACGGGATTTCCTCGGTCGTTCTGACCATGGCGGTGGTCGAGCCTATGGTGCGCGAGGCGGGGATCGACCTGATCTGGTTCGGGATTTTCATCGTCGTTGTAGTCGAGATGGCGCAGATCACCCCACCGATCGGGTTCAACCTGTTCGTGCTGCAGGGGATGACCGATCATGAGATGGGCTTTATCGCCCGCGCGGCGTTTCCGATGTTCCTGATCATGGTCGTGATGGTCTTCGTGCTGATCTGGTTCCCGGAGATCGCGACATGGTTGCCCGACAACATCAGGAAGGGACCGGGAGGGTAAGCGATTGCTGCGTAAGATCTGGCCCGTAGTTGTCCGATGAGACCGAAGCCCAGCCAATGCGGCTGGGACGGACGCGCAATTGGTCCGCAGTGGCGGGCGCCACGCAGCCATAATTGCATCGAGATTGCGGGGCCGCACATATTGGAATCGCTCCGATGCAGATCTCCCCGGGTTATTTTTGGCGAGAAGACGGGCCATATCAGAGGCCGTGTGGGAGGTAGTTTTTCCTGCCGTGGCCTTGTGAAATTCGCGCGGCATGCTGTGGACGAGCTGGTTGGTATTCGGCACTCAATGGCGTCGCCGCGACGTGAAAGCCGCGCGTCTTGACTGCGTTTGGAAAACGGTCATTTGCTGACCCGACTGTTCGGAGTCGCTGCGGTTGATTGTGCGGCATGGCCGCCTGGTAATGGTGCTGGGTCTGGTCACCGGGGTAGCGTTCCCCGCCCTTTCGGCGGGGCTGCGGCCATGGCTGCCGCATTTCGTCGCACTGATGTTGTTTCTCACAGCGTTCAGGATCGGGCCGAGGGCGGCGCTTGGTACGGCCAGTGACATCAGGGGGTCCGTCGGTCTGGCCTTGATATTCCAGGTCGTGATGCCACTTGCCGGTCTGGCTGTGTTTACGGCACTGGGGATCGAACTGACCCCGCTGGCGCTGGTTTTGATGCTGGTTCTGGCGTCGGCCACAGTGACCGGAGCGCCGAACTTCACAATGATGCTGGGACATGATCCGGCCCCCGCACTGCGCATGCTGATGGTAGGCACGGCGCTACTGCCGTTGACCGTGTTGCCGGTTCTTTGGGCGATGCCCCAATTGAGTGGCACGGCGGAAGTTTTGGGGGCCGCGTCAAAGCTGTTGGCCTTGATCGGCGCCTCGGTTGCGTTGGCGTTTGTTTTGCGCGTGACCCTGCGCCCAGAGCTTTCTGCCGATGATCGTACTGTGCTGGACGTCGGGACGACAATCTGGCTGGCGGTTATCGGAATTGCGCTGATGGCAGCCCTTGGCCCGGCGCTCAGAACGGACCCGGCCAGCGTCGTGCTGTGGATGCTGGCGGCCTTCGGCGCCAACTACGGCCTCCAGGTTTCGACCCGCCTTGGGCTTTTGGCGTGGGGCAAACGGGCCATTGCCACACCTATGGCCATCGTGGCCGGAAACCGCAATCTGGCGCTGTTTCTGGTTGCGCTGCCAGCGGCGGTGACCGACCCTATCCTTCTGTTCATCGGTTGCTACCAAGTGCCGATGTACCTCACTCCGATCCTGCTGGCGAAATTTCATGCAGAGTCTTGACTACCCCTGCGTCCGCCCCCTCGGCCTGACCGGCTTGCTCGTCACCTTTGCAGGCAAAATGGACGAGTCTGCGAATCGCGCAGCCCTCGCTTTTCGCGCTGCAGTGGATGCAAATGGCTGGGTCGAGGTGGTCGAGACATCGACCTCGCTGACCTCGGCTTTCATTCGAATTGATCCGCTTGTTGGCGACCCAGACGCCGTAACCGAACGTTTGGAATCCTTGCTCGCAACGCGCGACTGGCTTGCCGCAGACCTGCCGTTGGGGCGGCGATTGTGGCACATTCCGGTGGTGCTGGACGGTGATGGCGCGCCGCAGCTGGAGGAGGCGGCCAAGGCCGCTGGAGTGACACCGGATCAGGCGCGTGAAGAAATCTCCGCCGCTCGCATTCGCGTCCTGACCATCGGCTTCGCGCCGGGGCAGCCCTACATGGGGGAACTGCCCGAGCACTGGAACATCCCACGCCAGACCAAATTGAACCCCCGCGTTCCCGGTGGTGCATTGGTGGTGGCGATCCGCCAACTCATTATCTTTTCGGGACCGACTCCCACCGGCTGGCGGCATATCGGGCAGACCGCATTCCGCTGTTTCCGCCCCGAAAGCGACGACCCAACACCGCTGGCCATCGGGGACGAGGTTACCTTCCGCCGCGTTTCGCCCAGCGAATTGGACCAAATCGCCGCCGACGACCCCGAAGGTGGCGGTGCGAGTGTCGAGGCACTGACATGAACCGCACACTGATCATCCTGCGTGCCGGTCCCGGCCTTACAGTGCAGGATCATGGGCGCTCGGGCTTGCTGGACCGCGGGCTTTCTGTTGGCGGCGCTGCGGATCAACGCGCTCTAGCTGAAGGGGCCGCACTGCTGGGGCAGGGGGCGCAGCTCGCAGCGTTGGAAATGGCCGGGATGGGCGGTGAGTTTGCGGTGACCGCGTCAAGCCGCATCGCCCTGACGGGCGCGCCTATGCGCGCCACGCTAGACGGCGAGCCACTGGTCTGGAACGCCAGCCACGCGATAGCGCCAAGTCAGCGCCTCAGCATTGGCCCGGCGACAAGCGGCGTCTACGGCTACTTACATTTTGGCGGTGGCATCGACCTGCCACCACAGATGGGTGCGCGCTCGGCGCATCTGACAGCAGGGATCGGGGCGCTGCTTGCTGACGGTGATCGCTTGGCGCTTGGCGAAGACACCGGAACGCTTACTGGCCTAATCCTGCCCGTCGAGGATCGTTTCTCTGGCGGCTCTCTCCGGGTTGTCCCGAGCATCCAGACCGAAAATTTCAGTAAGGCCGATCATCAACGCTTCGCCCAAACCGAGTTCACGCGTGATCCGCGCGGCAACCGCATGGGCGTGCGGCTGGCCTTCGAGGGGGCTCCGTTTCAGGTCGAGGATCAGCTTGGCATCGTCTCGGAAATCATCGTGCCCGGCGACATCCAGATCACCGGTGATGGTGCACCGTTCATCCTGCTTGGCGAATGCCAAACCATCGGAGGCTACCCGCGTATCGCAACCGTCATCCCCACCGACCTGCCGCGCGTTGCACAGGCCGCTCCGGGTGCGGCATTCAGTTTCGAGTTTATCACCCGCGCCGAGGGCTTCGCTGCAATCAAGGCCGATGCCGAGGCGCGGGCCGCGCTGTCGTCACGCGTTGCTCCGCTGGTCCGTGATCCGCGCGACATTTCCGATCTTTTGAGCTATGATTTTATCAGCGGCGTCACCGATGGAAAGGCAGAGGGCGAATGACCAAGACAGTCGATATTAACGCCGACATGGGCGAAAGTTTCGGCCCATGGGTCATGGGGCGGGACGCTGACCTGCTGCAAGTTATCAGTTCGGCCAACATCGCTTGCGGGTTTCACGCAGGCGATCCGGATGTGATGGCCGCGACGATGAAGCTGGCGGTCGAAAACGGTGTCGGTATCGGTGCGCATCCGGGTTTCGGCGACATTCAGGGGTTCGGTCGTCGTCGGATGCAGATGAGCCAAAGTGAGTTGGCGAACTCGGTCCGCTATCAGGTTGGCGCGGCCCAGGCGATGGCGCGTGCGGCGGGTGGGCAGGTGCGGCACCTGAAGCTGCACGGGGCGATGGCAAATATGGCCTCGGAAGACGAAGCAATGGCGCAGGCCTGTTACGAGGCAGCGCTGTCCGTTGCGCCTGAGATTATCATCATGGTGCTGGCGGCAACTGCGCAGGAGCGGGCCGTAAAAGCCATCGGCTGTGCCTTTGCGGGTGAGATTTTTGCGGATCGCGCCTATAACGACGATGCCACGCTGGTGGACCGCAGCTTGCCGGGGGCGGTGATCCACGACGCGGAAAGTGCCGGGCCGCGCATTGCGCAGATGGTCGAAGAAGGCGCGATCATCACCGAAAGCGGCAAGCGGATCGCGACCCGGATCGATACGGTCTGCTGTCATGGTGACACCGCCGAAGCGGTGGATTTGGCGAAGTCAGTCAGGGCCAGCCTCGAAGCCGCCGGGATCAGGATTGCCGCGTTCGGGTAGAGAACTCTATGCCTTTGGCGAGGATACTTCCGAACCAATGATTGTGGGGCGAAGCGTGCGGGTTTTGGCGGGGCTAAACTTCTTCTATTCGGATCGCCACGGGGTCGGAGTCCAGCACGCCTGTTGCGCCCATCCCAGCCAGCGCACCGTCGAGCGCGGCCCGTGTCGTCTTGTGGGTAACGATCAACACCGGAGCGGTGGTGTCGGTGTGTCCATACTGGCGCATCCGGTCGATGGAAATCCCGGCCTCACCCAGCACGGTGGCAATTTTGGCCAGCGCGCCCGGTTTGTCGAGTAGGGCCATGCGCAGGTAGAACGGCGCGGCGGCGGCACTTTCGGCTGCAGGCGCTTTTGTAAGATTGCTGGCGGGTTGTCCGAAGGTTGGCAGGCGCAGTCCACGCGCCAGGTCCATCACATCGGACATGACTGCGCTTGCGGTAGGACCTTCGCCAGCTCCGGGGCCGGACATGACGATTTGACCAACGGCATCGCCTTCGACCACGACCATATTCGTCGCATTTTCCAGCTGACCCAGCGGTGAATTTGCAGGCACAAGGCAGGGCGACATCCGTTGTTCCAGCCCACGCCCGGTCATCCTCGCCACACCGAGCAACTTTACGCGATAACCCATATCGGCGGCCTGCTCGATATCCTCAATCGAGATCCGCTCGATCCCCTCAATCTCGATCCCGTCGAAGTCCACCTGAGTCCCAAACGCAATCGAGGCCAAAAGCGCGAGCTTGTGACCAGCATCAATCCCACCCACGTCCAGCGTTGGGTCGGCTTCGAGATAGCCAAGGTCACTGGCCTCGGCGAAGACATCGCCATAGGGCAGGCTGGCGCGCTCCATCCGGGTTAGGATGTAGTTGCAGGTGCCGTTCATCACACCCATCACGCGGGTCGCCTGATTGCCGGCAAGTCCTTCCGTCAGGGCCTTGATGATCGGAATGCCGCCTGCCACGGCAGCTTCAAAACGCAGGGCGCGCCCCGCAGCCTCGGCTGCTTCAGCCAAGGGTTGGCCGTGGTGCGCCAGCAGCGCTTTGTTGGCCGTTACGACGTCTTTGCCAGTCGCAATTGCGGCTTCGACAGCGGCTTTTGCAGGCCCATCATCGCCACCAATCAATTCGACAAAAACGTCGACATCGTCACGCTGCGCGAGGGCAACCGGATCATCTTCCCAAGCATAGGCGTTCAACCGCAACCCCCGGTCTTTGTCGCGCGAGCGGGCCGAGATAGCCGTGATTTGAATCTGTCGGCCCGCGCGTGCGGCCAGAAGATCGGCATGGCGCTGGGCGATGCGGACGACGCCGCCGCCGACGGTGCCAAGACCCGCGATGCCAAGGCGAAGGGGGCTGGTCATGAGGGACTCTCGTGCGTTGGAACTGTCGTGGGGTGGTGTGGTCGCCTTGGTGCGGGGCGTCAACCCTGCAGGCGGTTGATCGCAGCGCGCATCCGGGTCAGCGTCGCGGTGTCAACGACAGGGCGGCGCAGGACGATAGCGCGGGCGCGCAAGTTGGCCACGCGCGCTTCAAGATTGCTTACCGTTGCATCAGTGGCGCGCGCGGGGGCTGTATCGACGCCCGCCAGAATGCCGGTAATAGGAACCAACCGCGGGTATTCCGAACGCATCGCGGCAGGCTCGGATGCGCCATCAACCATTGGATAGCTGAAGTCGCAGCCAGCAAGCACGGTCGCGCCGACAACAATCCCCAGAAATACACTTAACCTTTTCATGAGCGTGACCCTAGCTTGCACCACCTGCTCAGGCAAGCGCTTCGCGTTTATGCACTGGTCGGGTCGGGGTCTGCACAATATAGAAATGCGATGAGCGATCCTTTAGCCACTTTGACTCCCTCGCCGATGCGGCGACTTTTCGCAGTAGGCGCATTGGGCGGGCTGGGCATCCTGACGCTGTGGCTGCCGTTTGCCACCCCGCCAGAGACGATTTACATCCAAGGCCTCTTGATCGCACTTGGCCTATTCTTCGTGTTCTTGGCGACGCGCCTTTGGGCCGCAACGGGACGTCAGGTTCTTCTGACCGAAGAAGGCCTGTTCGATACCTCCGGCATCACCATTGCCGAGATCGACCAGATCGAGCGCGTTGACCGCAGTCCCTTTGCCATCAAACCTTCGAACGGTTTTGTTGCCGTGACACGCGACCCGCTGGGGGGCGGCTGGGCGCCCGGTCTGTGGTGGCGTGTGGGACGACGGATTGGTGTCGGTGGCGTCACCCCTGCCTCTCAGGGAAAAGGGATGGCCGACGTGCTGGCGGTGATCCTTGCCGAGCGCGCTGAGGCCGCAAAGCTCTAGCCTGCCAACCGGAAATAGGTGGTGGTGAAATTGTCCTCGGTGCCAGCGCCTTCGCACAGACCCATTTCCATATTCGATGTTCCGCTGATCTCATCACCCGAGATAATAGAAGCGCCTTCGATACCATTGGCATTGGCTGAAAAATTGATCGCGCCAGCGCCGATAATCTGACCACCATACATCTGCAGCTTGGAGGCAAAATTTGTTCCGCCCAGAGTGAGGAGCTGCGCTCCGCCACCTGCTGCGCAGCCGTCGTCTTTGCCCAGTCGAAGCCCCTGAGGTCGTGTCGGGAAGTTGGTGGAAATTTGAAGGTGGCGTAATCTCCGGGTGAATCAAACCCACCCAATCGGCGGCTGGTACCGCCTTAGGAGATCACGCCATGACCAAGACTACAGACACGAGCCCCATTTCGCTACTTGCATGTGAAGAAGGCTTTGATCCGATCGAAGATCGGCTGCGCGCCAACATCCGCGGCACGATCGAGGCCGTTTTCAAGGAAGAACTGGACGGCTTTCTTGGCCGTTTGCGGTATGGCCGGGACGCCGAGGCGGTGAAAGGCTATCGCCACGGCCACCGGGACCGTCAGATCACCGGGACATTTGGCACCGAGACGATCAGCGTACCCCGCGCCCGGGTTGAAGATGAAGTCGGTAAGGCTAGTGAATGGCGCTCAAAAGCGTTGCCGCGCTACCAGCGCCTGACCAAGACGGCCGAAGCGTTGATTGCGTCGATTTATCTCTCGGGCACCAACACGCGGCGTGTGAAGCGCGCGCTGTTTGCGCTGTTCAAGGGGGCTGTCGGCAAAGACGTCGTCAGCCGCGCTTGGCGCAAGGTGAAGACCGACTGGGACGCCTGGTGCGCCCGCAGCCTTGCTGATGAGGACATCGTTCGGCTCATCCTTGACGGCACCGTCATCACGACGCGTCTTGATCGGAAAGCGCAGAACATCTCGGTTCTGGCTGCCATTGGCGTGCGTCGTGATGGGCAGAAAGTATTGCTTTCCATCATGAATATGGGCGGGGAGAGCACAGCCGCCTGGCGTCAGTTCATTGACGACCTCGATGCGCGGGGCCTCAAGCGGCCCGAGTTCGTGATGGTTGATGGCGCGCCGGGATTGGAGGCCGCGCTGGTCGCGTTGTGGGGCCAAGACTTGCCGATCCAACGCTGCACTGTTCACAAGCATCGCAACCTGCTGGCCCACGCCCCAAAACATATGCACGAGGAGCTGGGCGACGATTATCGCGCCATGATCTACGCTGAAACCGCCGATGAAGTTGAGAAGCAGCGCAAATCCTTTCTACGCAAATGGCAGCTCAAGTGTCGAGCGGTCGCAGACAGCCTTGAAGAGGCCGGGGATCGGCTGTTCACCTTCACCCGCCTCGATCCGTCGCAGTGGAAGTCAGCTCGCACAACCAACGCTATCGAGCGCCTGAACGAGGAGTTTCGCCGCCGGATCAAAACACAGACCGTGCTGCCCTGCGCTGCAACCGTGCCGATGCTGCTTTGGGCGCTCCTCGCCTCAGGCCAAATCCAGATGCGCAAGGTCGACGGCTGGGAAACGCTCGCGCAACCAATTGAACCAATGACACTTGACCTCGTCGCCTGATCAGGCGCAAATCAAAACGCTCGGAGAACGCCGCCGGAGAATTTCCACCACTTTCGAGACACAACCGCCCCTGAGGAGATTTGAAAGAGTTGGCGCTGGTGCTGATTGTGAAAATCAGTGAGTCTTCCATCGCACCGCCGTTCTTAAATGTCACGGCGCAGTCGGTTATGATCGCGACCTTCGTCAAGGTGGTGTTCTTGGCGATGGTCAGGCCCTGGTTCCCGTTGCAGTTTACCCACGTGACGCGATTGTCGGCAAAGTCGCTGTCGTCATATGTGCCGCCCGAATTGATCGTGTCGAGCGTCGAAGTGTCGGTAACATAGGACGGCCAGTGCTCCGAGTTGGAATTGAGATTGTACAAGTCACTGAAGATATCTGGCAAATCGTCGATGATATCGAGTGAAAATTCATCCTCTCCTAGGGCATCGGCAAGTCCGGGATTCTGGGCCCACCCATTGCCCGGAATGACCAGATCGCCTTTGTTGGGCATCGTTACACGGGTCCCGGATTCAAAGTAGTTGTGGTTCTGTAGCTCAACGTGACCGTTGGAGTGAATGCAGAAATCATTGAGGAAATCATTGTTGGATCGCAAGTCGACAAGATTCTCGGCCACGAAACCCTCGTTCAGACAGTTCCGCTTGTATGTTTCATAGACCGCCCGCGTGCGAACGTCGAAAGTCCCAAAGCCGACAAGGTGCAGCAAGAATGCCGAGACCGGATTGGACTTGGAAGAAAGGCTGGAGGTTTCGACCAATACCCCAGTTTTGGAATTGGCACTGGGTTTGAACACCTCAGTGGACGCATTCCACGCACCGAATTGAACATCGGCAGCCGTAAGAACTGAACCGTGCCGCCCAGTGGGCATCGTGCCAGAGGCCAGCTCGATTGCTTTGACTTTTGCAGCTCCCTCGGTTGCGTTCTGTCGGGTGACGATAGCCGCATGGGCCGCAACGTCTGCGGTGACCTGCAAGTGCGTTCGATGCGTGATCAGATTGGCGAAGTCGATGGCGATGCCGCCGACGATGACCATGCCAAGGAACAGATAGAGGCCGAATATGGTCAAACCGCCGTCTTCGGATGTTTTGTAAAGCTCGCTGAATTTCGTGTCGGCGGTGGAAACGAACATGATCAGCTCTCAATCAAATGTTGCGAGCTAATCGTGACGGTCGCGTTGACCAGTGCCGCCATGAACCCGACCGCATCCAGATCATTTGCAGGAATGGACGCAACGGTTGTGATGATACCGCCGCTTTCGACCGCCGAAGCCGTCGCATTTGCCGACATATTGGAAAGCGCGGCTATGATGGCGTTTTCAAGGTCAGTGGTCGAATCGAACCGATCCAGTGAATAGGCGCGATTGGCATCCTGAACGACGCGCCGCATCTGCGCTTGCCCTGCGAAAATCAGGGCCACATCTGCAACCATTGTGAAGACTACCATAAACAATGGAAGCCAGAGGATCGCTTCGATCGTTGCCGTGCCTTCATCGTTATCGGGAAATTTTCTGGCGCGGCTGAAGAGTGTTCGACCCAAACGTTTCACGTCGTCTGAATTTTTCATCTGGCAGCCCTCCAATTTTCTGATGCTCTACTTGGTTCGGCGGATAGCTCTGCGAAACCATGACAGTCATTGGTAAATGCAGTGACAAATTCGTATGTTTCGCGACAAGAGAATTGTTCAAAGGTGAGTCTTTTTTGAACCGGATTCTAATCTCCTGTTCATGTAAACGAATCAGACTCGACGGCTCTGGGTCAGGAGATTCCGGTAACACTGTTCGTCCTGAACATGGCAACATGCGGCGAATCGCCCGTTTTTTGCTGGGCTGTCTTACCGGATGAAACAAATGACACCCGCAGGTGAACCAAGCTTTCGCGAATCCGTAGACATCATGTTCGGTCGAGCGGTCGACAAGATGGACCTGTCGCCCGGCCTGAAGAAAAAAATCCAGATATGTAACGCCACCTATACCGTTCGCTTCGGTGTGCGGTTACGTGGCGACATCCATACGTTCACAGGCTACCGCTCGGTCCATTCTGAACACATGGAGCCCGTCAAAGGCGGTATCCGGTACTCGCTGGGTGTAAATCAGGACGAGGTTGAAGCACTCGCCGCCCTGATGACGTACAAATGCGCGCTGGTCGAAACTCCGTTCGGTGGCTCCAAAGGCGGGCTTTGCATCGATCCGCGCGAGTATGAGGAGCATGAGCTGGAAAACATCACTCGCCGCTTCGCCTATGAACTGGCCAAGCGCGATCTGATCCATCCGTCTCAGAACGTGCCGGCCCCCGACATGGGCACCGGAGAGCGGGAAATGGCCTGGATTGCTGACCAATACGCCCGGATGAACACCACGGACATTAACGCCAAAGCCTGTGTCACGGGCAAACCGCCGCATGCCGGTGGCATTCAGGGTCGCACCGAGGCAACCGGTCGCGGTGTGCAATACGCATTGCAGGAATTCTTCCGTCATCCAGAGGATATGAAAGCGGCCGGCATGACCGGCACACTTTCTGACAAACGAGTAATCGTGCAGGGCCTCGGAAACGTGGGCTATCACGCCGCGAAGTTTCTTTCTGAGGAAGACGGTTCCGTCATCGTCGCGGTGATAGAGCGTGACGGCGCAATCCATGACGAAGAAGGCATCAATATTGAAGAACTGCGCGCTTGGATCGGCGATCACGGCGGTGTCTCCGGTTATCCAAAGGGGTCGTACGTGCAGGACGGCGCGGCAGCGCTTGAATACGAGTGCGACATCCTAATCCCGGCGGCGCTAGAAGGCGTCATTAACAAGGGCAATGCCAAGAACATCAAAGCTCCGCTGATCATCGAGGCTGCAAACGGGCCGGTAACTGCTGGGGCAGATGAGATTTTGCGAGCGAAGGGCACTGTCATCATTCCCGACATGTATGCCAACGCGGGCGGTGTGACCGTCAGCTATTTCGAATGGGTCAAGAACCTTAGCCACATCCGCTTCGGCCGGATGCAACGGCGACAGGAAGAGGCGCGGCACCAGTTGATCGTTGACGAACTGCACCGCCTTGATGAGCATCTGGGTGACAAATGGTCGATGACACCGAACTTCAAAGAAAAATACCTGCGCGGTGCAGGGGAACTTGAACTGGTGCGCTCGGGCCTTGATGACACCATGCGCGGCGCCTATCAGTCGATGGCCGAGGTCTGGCATTCGCGTGACGACGTCGAAGACCTGCGCACTGCGGCCTTCATTGTCGCGATTGGCCGGGTGGCAAGTGCGTACAAGGCGAAGGGACTATGACTCGACGCGCCTTCGCCTGAATTTAGAGCGAAGGGGCTTTTTGCGGCGATGCCCAAGACGGGCGTTTGGGTCGGTTAGAATTTCCGCAGATCTTGCAGATCGGGCAGTTTAAGGGGCAGCAACGCGCCCCTCAGCCTGCGCCAACAAGGAAAACAATGCGTCGTCCTCGATTTCCAGTTCGCGCAGCTTCTTGGCGATGCCCTGCAGATACTCCAGACTGCTGCCCATGAACCCAACGCTGGCTGTCAGCAGGCGCAATTGTTCGGCGCGCGGCATGTCAGCTTCGATTGAATCCGCTTCGTGATCCGCGACAAACGCCAGAACAGGCAAATCCTGCGCCCCGATCCGCGCCGTCAGCGTTGAGGGGACATACCCGGGGGCCACGCATTCGCGCTGCCATAGAATTTTGGTTTCTTGCGCAACCCGCGCGGCTTCGATCCTGAACACCAACCCTTCACAATGCGGGCCGTGATCCAGCGCCGCCATAAGGCCTGGCGAGTCCTCGGTTCCGCGCGCGCCCAGCTTGTCTTTCAGGATCATCCGGCGAGCATATCCGTCGATCCGGGCACGGCGCACTTCGGCAAAGATAAACGCCGGATCCCACATGAGTGAGCCATAGCCGAATACCCACAAATCGCCTCCGGCATAGGTCTCCAGATTGGCACGATGCGACGCGTTGCGGTCTGCATCACTCGTCAGCGCGATGGGGTCGACATCATGTTGCGCCAGCATCTGTTTGATCGTGTCAGTCGTCAGTGTCCGATAAAACGAAGATTCGGGCGCGACGATTTTATCCCGCAGACCGGGGTGGTGATGAAACGGATCGGCTGTCACTGATGTCCCCAGCGTGCGATTGCGCTGTGTAACTATCCGGTCAAATCCGCCCCACGGCAAGGGCGATGCCCCTCGCGCCACCGCCAATGTCGCCCTATATATGTTTCACGATGAGTCTGCCGCCCGGTTTCCTTGACGATCTGCGAACCCGCCTGTCCCTGACGGACGTGGTTGGTAAGAAGGTCGTGTGGGATGCGCGCAAATCCAATCAGGCTAAGGGCGACATGTGGGCACCATGCCCCTTCCATCAGGAAAAGACCGCCAGCTTCCACGTCGATGACCGCAAAGGCTTCTACTACTGCTTCGGCTGCCACCAGAAGGGTGACGCGATCAGCTTCGTGCGCGAGACCGAGAATGTCGAGTTCATGGAGGCCGTGCAGATCCTCGCCGGGGAAGCCGGGATGCCGATGCCCGAACGCGACCCGGAGGCGCAGAAAAAGGCTGATCGGCGCACTCAATTGGCCGAGGTGATGGAGGCCGCCGTGCGCCACTATCGCATGCAGCTGAAAACCAGTGCAGCCGCGGAATCGCGCGACTATCTGGCGCGGCGGGGCCTCGACGAGGCGGCACAGGAACGCTTCGAGGTTGGTTACGCCCCCGACGCCCGACAGGGTGTGTTCACGGCTCTGACCGAAAAAGGCATCGCGCCGGACCTTATCATCGACGCCGGCCTCGCCGCCAAACCAGAAGACGGCGGCGCGCCCTACGACCGCTTCCGGGGCCGCATCCTGTTCCCGATCCGCGATGCGCGTGGGCGGTGCATCGGGCTGGGCGGGCGCTCGCTGGATCCAAATGCGCGGGCGAAATACCTGAACTCTCCGGAAACCGAGATATTCGACAAGGGCCGCAGCCTCTACAACCACGCCCCCGCGCGCGAGGCGGCGGGCAAGGGCGCGCCGCTGATTGTCGCCGAAGGCTATATGGACGTCATCGCGTTGGTGCAGGCCGGGTTAGGGGCCTCGGTCGCGCCGCTGGGCACCGCGATCACTGAAGATCAGCTGCGCCTTCTGTGGCGAATCAGCCCCGAACCGATTGTTGCGCTGGACGGGGACCGCGCCGGGGTGCAGGCGGCGATACGGCTGATGGACCTGGCCTTGCCGCTGATCGAAGCGGGACAATCCTTGCGCTTTGCGATCATGCCCGAAGGTCAGGACCCCGACGACATCATCCGCGCGGGCGGCAAATCGGCGATGCAGGCGCTTCTGGATGCCGCAGAACCGATGGTCAGCCTGCTGTGGCGGCGCGAGACCGAGGGCAAGGTCTTCGACAGCCCGGAACGTCGCGCCGCGTTGGATAAATCGCTGCGCGAGGCTTTGCGCAAGATTGCCGACCCTTCCCTACGTCGCCATTACGGCGATGAGGTAAACCAGCGTCGCCGTGATCTGTTTACGCCGAAACGTCGCGCCTTTGTGCAGGGTGGCAACGCGCCGCGCAAAGCCGGTACGCGCTGGCAGCCCCCGCCGCCGGGGGCGAATGCCGATACCAAAGGCTCGTTGCTCGCCGCCGCCAGTGGCGCGGTGGAAGACCACCTGCGCGAGGCGGTGATCCTAGCCATCCTTTTGGCCCATCCCGGTCAGGCCGACGCTTTCATGGACGAACTGGAGCGCATGGATTTCAGCGACCCCGACCACAGCGCGATCCGCGACGCCCTGGTTTTGGGCGCGCCCGACACAGATCGCGAAAAAATTGCCGAGATCGTTGGCCAAGCGGCTCTTGAAAAGCTGCTGCGCCCCGGCCATGTGCACAACGCACCGGCCTTGCGCAGTGTCGATCCGGAATTTGTCGCCCTGTGCCTGACCGAAGAACTGACAACGCTCTCCGCTCATCGTGGCGCACGGGCCGAGATTGAGGACGCCATCGAAGACATGGGTGAGGGCGCGGATGAGGGCCTGACCTGGCGGTTAAGTCAGGCGGCCGAAGCGCTGAACGGGCGCGGACCAGGAACGGGCGACGAAGACCGCACCGAATTTGACACCGGCCCCAACGGGGCCCGCATCGACAAGGACGAACGCAGCGCCTTTCAGGCATTGCTGGATAAGATCGGACATGGCAAGGGCGCGCCCTAAGCGCCGTGACCACAACGACACGGACAACAAAGGTAAAATTCTCCGGGGCGGGTGTGCCTGCCGCTGATTCGCGCTATGTGATTCGTTATTACCGAATCAGTGTGGGTGATTCGGCCTCGGTGAGTCAACCCGTGGTCCCAAGACCATCACGCAGGAGTATGTGACGCATGGCCCCCAAAGATACCGACGAGCGCAAGGGCGACGATAAGGACGACGATCAGGGCCTCGATATGTCCCAGACCGCCGTCAAGAAGATGATCGCCGAGGCGCGCGAACGGGGCTACATCACCTACGATCAGCTCAACACCGTGCTGCCGCCTGAACAGGTAAGCTCCGAACAGATCGAAGACGTGATGTCGATGCTCTCTGAAATGGGCATCAATATCATTGAGGACGACGAGGCCGAAGAGGAAGAGGCCAAGGGCGGCGATCTGGCCACGACGACCGCGCGTGATGTTGTCGTCTCGACCTCCGAAACCGAAAAGCTGGATCGAACCGACGACCCGGTGCGCATGTACCTGCGCGAAATGGGCAGCGTCGAACTGCTGTCCCGCGAGGGCGAGATTGCCATCGCCAAGCGGATCGAAGCTGGCCGCAAGACGATGATCCTGGGCCTCTGCGAAAGCCCGCTGACTTTCCAGGCAATTACAATCTGGCGCGAGGAACTTCTGAACGAAGACATCCTGCTGCGCGACGTCATTGATCTTGAGTCGACTTTCTCGGGGTCGGTCGAGGAAGAGGGCGAGAATGCCACTGCCCCGGTCGTGCCGGCACCTGGTGCGCCCGTCGCCGCAGGACAGGCCAAGGAAGAAAAGCAGGAACTGGACGCAGACGGCAACCCGATCACCGCCGACGATGATGATGACGAAGAAGAGGAACAGGCCAACCTGTCACTGGCGGCGATGGAAGCGGTTCTGAAACCCCGCGTGCTCGACATGCTGGCTGTGATCGCAAAGGACTATACCAAACTGTCCGAGATGCAGGACAGCAGGATGTCTGCGACGCTGAACGAAGACGACAGCTTTTCGAAAAGAGAAGAAACCAAGTACCAGAAGCTGCGCGCCGAGATTGTTGAACTGGTGAACGAATTGCACCTGCACAACAACCGGATCGAAGCCCTGATCGACCAGCTCTATGGTATCAACCGCCGGATCATGTCGATCGATAGCAACATGGTGAAACTCGCCGACCAGGCGCGGATCAACCGCCGCGAATTCATCGAAGAATATCGCGGCTATGAACTTGATCCCGGCTGGCTTGAACGGATGGGTGAAAAGGCCGGTCGCGGCTGGCAGGCATTCATCGAGAAATCGACCGGCAAGATCGAGGAACTGCGCGGTGAGATGGCGCAGGTCGGCACCTACGTTGGCGTCGACATCCCCGAATTCCGCCGCATCGTCCAGCAGGTCCAGAAGGGCGAGAAAGAAGCCCGCGGCGCGAAGAAAGAAATGGTCGAGGCGAACCTGCGCTTGGTCATTTCCATCGCGAAGAAATACACCAACCGGGGTCTGCAGTTCCTTGATCTCATTCAGGAAGGCAACATCGGGTTGATGAAGGCGGTCGATAAATTCGAATACCGCCGGGGCTATAAGTTCAGCACCTATGCGACGTGGTGGATCCGCCAGGCGATCACCCGCAGCATCGCCGACCAGGCCCGCACGATCCGCATTCCGGTCCATATGATCGAGACGATCAACAAACTGGTCCGCACCGGTCGCCAGATGCTGCACGAAATAGGCCGCGAACCGACGCCGGAAGAACTGGCCGAAAAGCTGCAAATGCCGCTTGAGAAGGTCCGTAAGGTGATGAAAATCGCCAAGGAACCGATTTCCTTGGAAACGCCGATTGGCGACGAAGAAGACAGCCAGCTTGGCGATTTCATCGAAGACAAGAACGCCGTCCTGCCGCTGGACAGTGCCATTCAGGAAAACCTGAAAGAGACGACGACGCGGGTTCTGGCCTCGCTGACGCCGCGCGAGGAACGTGTGCTGCGGATGCGGTTCGGCATTGGCATGAACACGGACCATACGCTGGAAGAAGTTGGCCAGCAGTTCAGCGTGACGCGGGAACGGATCCGGCAGATCGAGGCGAAGGCGCTGCGGAAGCTGAAGCATCCGAGCCGGTCGCGGAAGTTAAGGTCGTTCCTGGATCAGTGAGACCCCGTTGTCAGGTCTATTGAGACGACGTGGCATCCCATGGGCATTCGTCGTGCTGTTTGGTTTGGCACTTCCCTATCTACTGATGTCCGGCTGCGAAAACGGTTTCGCGGCACTATCTGGTGAAGAAGTCCGATGCGCGCATTCGATTGATATTTTGGCAGTTCTAGCCGAGAATTTGTGGGGCTGGTTTGTCCTGTCTTCGATGATGTTGCTTCTGCCTGTGTTTGTGTTTTGGTATATTCTTTATTCTATTGGACGTGCCGTTTCACGTCGTCTCGGACGGCAAAACAAGTGAATTCGCTGAGTTCAACTGGAGTCGCGCCCGGAACAAGCCCGAAGTGCGCCGGGCGAGCGCTTGTCTGCCTGGCGCACCCAAAGTGAGCAATGAACCATCGGCACGCCTTTGGCGAGACGGGCAGGCGCTTTCGCAACGTCTCACTTCCCACTGAGGTCACAGCCAAAGCAGCACCATAAATTGCCCACCAATACCGTCTCAGCGCCAGCCCCCAGACAGGCGTTCGCCCGGCTTGCGCTTCCTTCGTCTGGTGTTGCACCGCCACCCGTAGGCCGGGGTTCACCCCGGCGCCGTCACCGGCTACGCTTGGCCAACCCACCGCAACGGCCCGGAGCACGCCATGTCCCTCCTCTCCAAACTCTTCGGCTCCTCTGGCGGTCCCTCCGCCAAAGCCAACGCCGAACCCGTGACCTACGAAGGTTTCCGCATCACCCCGCAACCAATTGCCGAGGGTGGGCAGCATCGCATCGGGGCCCTGATCGAAAAGGGCGAGGGGGACGATGTGCAACGTCACAATCTGGTCCGCGCTGACACCTTCAGCGATCGCCAGGCGGCCAGCGACGCCTCGGTCGCCAAGGCAAAACAGATGATCGACGAACAGGGCGACCGGCTGTTTTCCGCGCCCGGTCCCGCGTGACAAACCGCACATAACGCGCGATACTGGGTGCCAATCAGAAGATGTGCATGTACCCTATCGTTCAGGAGTTACCGATGAAAACCCTCATTGCTGCAACGGCTCTCGCCATGACCCTCCCGTTCGCGGCCGACGCCAAACAGAAGGCACGGGTCGTATCCGCCTCCGGTGACCAGTTCGAGGTCGGCTTCAACGCCAACCACAGCCCCAATGACTACTGGTGCGCCGCCGGCAACTACGTCGTCGGCAATTTGCGGATGCCCGGCACGACCCGGATCTACGTCACCTCACCCCTGCCACGACCACGCGGCCAGGGCGTGACGTTCAGCCTGTCCGGCCCAAGTTCCGGTCACCGCGACGGCCTTGCCGGTGTCGTCGTCAGTCGCATCGATGTGCTGCGTGCCCACCATGCCCGCGCGCTATGCCAGGGCAACAGCTACGATTTCGACTGAGGGATTGGCCGCGCAGACAGAGTTTCGCCTAAGCCCGCGTGGCCCCGGTCTGACCGAGTTCACCCAGCCGGTCCGCTATTGGGTCACTGATACTGCCCCGCCCGGCCCAAGCCTACTGACACTGTTCCTCCGCCATACGTCGGCCTCGCTGTTGATTCAGGAGAACGCCGACCCGGACGTGCAACGCGACCTTGCGGCCTTCTTCGACCGCTTGGTCCCGCCCTCGGATGACTCCTCCATGTCCTACCTGCGCCACACGAGCGAAGGCCCCGATGACATGCCCGCCCACATCAAGGCTGCGATGATGCCGGTCAGCTTGCAGATTCCCGTCATCGACGGCGCTCTGCAACTTGGCACGTGGCAAGGGATCTACCTTTTCGAACATCGCACCCGTCCGCGATCCCGGACCGTAGCGGCGCATCTGGGCTGAGATCGCCGGAAGGGACCCAATCTTGGGTCTGCGTTTTCGCACTACACAATCTCTGGCGTCCTCCCTATAGTGCCTGTGGATAACGGGGACATGGGGACCATACAGACATGCGCTGTCCTTTTTGCGGAAATATCGACACTCAGGTGAAAGACTCGCGACCGGCTGAAGACCATGTTGCGATCCGGCGTCGCCGCCTCTGCCCAGCCTGCGGCGGCCGCTTCACCACCTACGAACGTGTGCAGCTGCGCGACCTCGTGGTCATCAAATCCAGCGGCAAGCGCGAAGACTTTGATCGCGACAAGCTGGAACGCTCGATCCGCATCGCCCTGCAGAAACGCCCGATCGAGCCTGAGCGCATGGACCAGATGATCAGCGGCATCGTCCGGCGTCTGGAAAGCATGGGTGAGACGGACATCAAGTCCGGCACCATCGGTGAGATCGTGATGGAAAGCCTGGCGCGGATCGATACTGTCGCTTACGTCCGATTTGCCAGTGTTTACAAGAATTTCCAGGCCGCAGATGACTTCGAGGAGTTCGTATCCGAACTCAGGCCGCAAACGCCACCGGAAGGGTGATCGCACAAGACCAGCGGTTCATGGCGCTCGCCCTGTCACTGGGGCGGCGCGGTTTGGGGCATGTCTGGCCGAACCCGGCAGTGGGCTGCGTTATTACCCAAGGCACGCGGATCGTCGGACGGGGCTGGACCGCAGCGGGCGGACGACCCCATGCAGAGACTCTGGCGCTGGCACAGGCCGGCAAGGCAGCGAACGGCGCCACTGCCTATGTGACGCTCGAACCCTGCGCCCATACCGGTCAGACGCCGCCCTGCGCAGATGCGCTGATCGCGGCTGGTATCGCCCGTGTGGTGACTGCGCTGACCGACCCGGACCCGCGTGTTTCGGGTCAGAGTATTTCCCGACTGCGCGCCGCTGGCGTCGAGGTGGTTGAAGGGGTCTGTGCAACAGAAGCCACCTACGACCACGCCGGGTTTCTAAGCCGGATCACTAATGGCCGCCCCCTGCTGACCCTGAAACTTGCCACGACACTGGATGGTCGCATTGCCACAGCCAGCGGCGACAGCAAGTGGATCACGGGGTCCGAAGCACGCCGCGCTGTACACGCAATGCGTTTGAGCCACGACGCGCTCCTGACTGGCGGGGGCACTGCGCGCGCGGACGATCCCACCTTGACCGTACGAGATATGGGGCCGGTGGCGAACCCGGTACGCGTTGTCGCCTCCGCCGGGTTGGACCTGGCCCCCGACAGCCGCCTTGAGCAGACTATGGACCAAGCGCCCTTATGGCTGCTTCATGAGGAAACTGCCGAAACAATCGATTGGTCAAAAAAAGGCGCTCGCCTGTTCCCGATTGCACTTAATGCCGATGGCCACCTAGAACCCACCGCCATGCTTCAATCGCTCGGAACAGCTGGAGTCACCCGCGTCCTGTGCGAAGGCGGCGGTGCGTTGGCGGCCTCTTTGTTGAAAGCTGGCCTGGTCGACCGTATCGCCCTGTTCACCGCAGGTAAGATGATTGGTGCCGACGGTTTGCCTTCATTAGGCAATCTCGGGCTTTCGGCGCTAACCGACGCACCTGAGTTCAGCCTCCTGAATACCCGACAGGTCGGCGCCGACACGCTCAGCCTCTGGTCGAACACCTGACCTGTTCTTTCCGCAGAGTCGCCTTTTATCATTGGTTTGAAAATATCCCGGGGGACTGGGGACTGGGGGCTGGGCCCCAGGGAGCCGTTTGTCTGGGGGCTGCCCCCATCCATAGCCCCCGCCAGGAACCACGCGATCTTACATCTTGCGGCCCTGCCTAACGCCAGAACGGATGCGCAGAAGCAAACAGCCCCTGCAGTTTTGACAGCGCCCGATTGCTTGAGCCGGGGCGAGGCAGGTCGCCGCTGCTCAGCTGCTCGACAATCACTTCGGGCGGGCAGGGTCGGCGGAGCGCTGGATCGAAATAGCGCGGGTATCCGATCAGGGTGGCGTGACCCAAACCAAACAGTGACGGGCGCGCCTTGCGCCGCGCCGGAGACTTCGTCAGATCCTGCGTCAGTCCCCAGCCCGCATAAAATGGCATACCCAGACAGGTCACAGGCTTGCGTCGCAGCAGCGCCTCGAAGCCAAGGGTCGAAGTGATCGTCCAGACTTCGTCAACCTGCGCCAGCAGATGCAGCGGGTCAGCATTCACAGCGACGACATCCGCCATATCGTGCGCATCGAAGGCCCCGGTTCGCAACCCAGCCTCCACGTCGGGGTGGGGCTTGAAGGCGATGACGGCGTTGGGATTTGCATCCCGCGCAGCTTGCAACAAATCCTGGTTTGTCCGCGTCAAACCGGCACCCAAAAGGACCGATGCATCGTCCTCAACCTGTCCTACGACGAGGATGCGCCGCCCTTTCGGCAGGTCCACCGGCTCGCCATCGAGGTTGTATTTCGATAGTTTTCGCCGGGTTATTCCGGCGATCAGACGCTCGGCCCGTCGGATCTCCGCATCCGGCAGATCGACCGAGGCCGCAATCAGAGCCTCCAATCGACTCGGACGTTTTGGATCATAATAGATGCCCAGATCATCAGCTACGAGGCTCAACGGCGGCACAAGCTCTGCCCCCAGACCGCGCGAGCGCAAGAAGCCATCCTCGACGCGCAGCAGGGTGGGGGCGGCGCGATGCGCTTCAACTTCTTTCCCGGCCCAAACCAGCAGAGGGCGGTTTTGCGCGGTGGCTTTCTCCACGGCCGCATCCGCGCGATCCTCAAAGGCGACTGATCCGCCAAACGCCTGTTTCAGATGTCCGCGCTTCCATAGCCGCATCCCTGAGGCGACATATCCACGTCGATCTGTCCGCCACGCCCGCGCACGCGCAGCCAGCATGCGCGCCACATCCTCGGCTTCGCATAGTCGGTCGAAATGCGGATCGTACCATGTCGGATAAAGCAGCAGCGCCGCCGCGACCAACTGAGCTGGCGTCAGCTTGCGGGTCCGCCGCGGCGGCGCGTTTTCATCGGCGCTCAATCCCCATCCGGCATAGAACGGTTGCCCGAAAACGCGGGGTCGATGCCCCGCTACAATTGCTTCGAACCCCAGTTGCGAGGATACGGTATAGACGCCGACCGCCCCCGCCAGCATCTGCCACGGGCTGACCGGATCGCTTAGAAATTGGACGCGGCCAACCGCGTCAGATTCTCGGAAATACCCTGTACGGTGCCCGGCGGTTGTTTCGGGATGCGACAAGATTACCACCTGTGCACCGGGGTGTTCCGCCTGGGCAAAAACAAGCATCTCGGCGAATGTGGCCCGTTTCGCGCCCGACGCCATGACCGCAGCGTCGCCCTCAGTCTGGTCAACGACCAGCACATAGCCAGGATCAGGAACAGGCAGGGCAGGATCGAAGGCGCTGTATTTCGAGACTCCGTCGCGTTGCAACTGTGCCATCAGATCGCGCGCCCGATTCAACAGGGCCGTATCGTCAAGCGGATGCGTGGCCAGCAGGACCTCTAGGTCAGATGGCTGCACTGGGTCGAAGTGCGCCCCACGTTCGTCGATCAGCAGGCCCAGCGGGCGGTCACCGGCCCGACCGGGATGCAGCGAGCGCAGGAACGCATCTTCAATGCGAACCAACGCCGCGCCTGTACGTTCGGCCACCCGCTCTCCACGATGCGCCGTCGGGCTGTTCCCCCAAACACCGATGTGGCCATCGGTACCCGGCCAGCCGAGCCGCACATCCCATCCAGCCAAAGCCAGGATGCGTTGCACTCGCCGATTTCGCAGAAAACCTGCATTGAAGACATGGAGAGCGCCGCCGACAGACTCGGGTTCACCTCCGCGGCCGCTCACCCCGCGTCAGTTCGAGTTGCCGACGGTCGTCGCATTCACCAGCGAATTCGCCGTGGATGCCGAGTTGGTTAGGGCGGTCAGGACCTTGGCGAACTGAGTGTAAGGAGCCTCGGTCACATAAATCGTATCGCCATCGCGGATCTCGAAATCACGGGCCATGAACATGCCGTTGGGCCGCGTAAGGTTCAGCACATATGTCACCCGTTGCGGCCCGTCCAGATCATGCCGACGCAGTACTTTGCGGGCGATATATTGCGGCTCATCGCGGAACACGAAAATGCCGGTCGGGTCCGCACCCATTGCGGCCAACCCGCCGATCTGGGCCAGCGCCTCGATACCGGTGATCGTACGCTCTTCAAACGTCACCTGCGTTTGCGTGCCCGTCGCACCCAGTGCCGTGAACGAACGTTTGTCCGCCTCAACCAGAATGCGGTCGCCGCCTCGCAGGGCGATGTCGTTTCGGGCGTTCTGGTACAGATCTTCCAGCCAAATTTTGCCACGATAATTTCCACGGATGATGGTAATTTCGGCCACGTCTGGCTCGATCGTCACACCACCAGCGGCTGCCAACATTCCGGTCAACTGACGCGTCGGCCGTTCGATCGGGAAGACGCCTTGTCCACCAACCTTGCCCAGCAGTGTAACGCTGGCGCCGTCTCCGGCTAGCCGGCGTACCTGTACCTGCGGATCCGGGGTCTGATCTTCCAGCTTTCCGGTGATGATCCTGCGGATCGCCTCGGGCGAATTGCCAGCCGCGCGGATACGACCAGCGTAAGGGACGAAGATAAAGCCAGCTCCGTCCACCTGAATTTCCTCAAGAACGGCCGAGTTCGTTCCGGTGCCGGTCAACAGCCCATCATCGACGTTTTCAAAGATTGTGAGGCCCAATGTGTCGCCGGGGTTTATGGTATCCGATCCCACTACCCCAGCGTTCTGGAATGCGGGATCAAAGCGCAGTGATTGATGCTATTCGCCTCGCGCGTCACATGGTCATCGACCTCAACGACAAAAGAATTGCCGCTGCGTTGTACGGAACCCTCATAGATCTGCTTTTTCGATGGGCCGACAGCAGGCAGCATCGAACAGGCCGTCACCATAGCCAAAAACAAAACTGCGGCGAAGGTTTTCATTCGCCGCGTGTGTGGATTTTCCACGCTATCTGCCTCCAAAATTGCGCTTTTGCGCTTATTTTTACGCGTTTCAACCAGATTACCGTCAGATTTTTCTCGAATCCAGCATTCGTTTCATGTCGCGCGACCTTGCGCGTGTAACTGTTGCCGGGGCGCAGCGGTGCCTTGGTTCAAGGCGTCATAAGGATCATCGGCCAAAAGCATCATATCGACAACCAGACGCAGCAGTTGGCGACGCCCGCGCAGCGAGTAAAAACCACCCGCTACCTGGCTGGTTTCCAGCAAAAATTGGCGGAAATCCTGATAGGCTAAGCGATCCGGGCGTTTAGGGTCGGCAAAAAACGCGTCCACCGGCTGATCCGAGACCAATTCGGGTTTGGCATAGACCGCCGAGCCAAACGACCTCAGCGGCAACCCCCGGTAGAGAACTTGCTGTCCGGAAGTAGAATTCACGGTCACTGCGCTGCGCGCGTGATCCAGCAGCCGTGCCAGCTTGCCGCCGCGCAGAAAATGTACCCGTCCGGCAATCCCGGCCTGACGTGCTGCGCGGAACAGCGCCGCGCGAGGATTGCCGCGCCCGTCCTCCAGAGGATGTGCTTTGACGACCAAATGGTGATGGCCGGGCGCGCCCGCGGCGAAACCGTTCACCACCGCCGTCAGAAACTCGGCACTGTCAGCAAAGCCTGAGTGCGCCAGAAAGCTGGCGTCGTGATCCAACTGAAGCAGCACTACGTGATATGGGAATCCGCCGCGCCGAACGCGCGCCGTCGCAATCGCACGCTCGGCCCGAAGCCATGGCATAAGAAGCAAACGTTTGAGATACAGCCTAAATTCCGCTGAAACCGGGATGCTGCGATGTGTCTTCAGCGCCCGATATCGCCCGTTCGCGCACAGAACAAAGGCATGGTAGAGCGCGCCATAAAAAATGTGCTGACGCATGTCGCCCCAATGATCCGGGATCTCCATCGGTTCGTGATCTGCGCGGTGCAGCCGGGCGCGGATTTCGTCTATCGAGAAGTTTATCAGCCGCGAATGTCCGTTTGCGCCACCCCGCTCGTAGGTGACCCAGAACGGGCGCAGATAACCTTCTTCGAACACATGCACCGTGATGCCTTGGTCACGCGCGATTTCGACCGCCCGCGCGTGCACCGGTCGGCTGTCACCATAGAGCACCACATCGGTGATCGCGTGATCGGTGAGCAGTCCGGTCAGGGTATCCGGCCAGTCCTCCAGTGTTTTCGTAAAGGGGATATAGCGCGATGTGTCGCCCCAGAACGCCTGATCGCCCCGGTTAAAACCAACGCGCAGTGTCTGTGCACCTGCGGCGCGCAGCATCCGGGAAAGACGGCTGAAAAACGGACCATGAGGGCCCTGCAGGAACAGAAATCGGCGGTTATCGCCCGTGATTTTGGACACGCTTACCATACTGTCGGGTCTTTTGCGGTGCTTGGCCGTGCCTGTCACGTAGATTCTCACGCCGCGAACCGAAGGCACTGACCTTGCTCTTGGCGGCTTAGCATGGCTATTTCGCCGCATACGGCAGAGGGCATGGCATGTTCACAGGTATCATCACCGACATCGGCACCGTTTTGGCGAGCGAAAAACGCGGCGACCTGCGTGTGCGGATCGCCACCAGTTATGACATTGAGGGCATCGACATCGGTGCGTCGATTGCCTGCGATGGCGTGTGCCTAACCGTGGTGGCCAAGGGCGCTGCGCCACAGGGCTGGTTCGATGTCGATATTTCCGCCGAGACGGTTTCGGCCACCAACGTCGGCCAAAGTGGCTGGCCGGTCGGTGATAAGATCAATCTGGAACGTGCGTTGAGGGTCGGTGATGAGTTGGGCGGTCACATTGTTTCCGGCCACGTTGATGGCCAAGCCGAGGTGGTGGGGATAACGCCCGAAGGTGACAGCACCCGTTTCTCGTTTCGTGTCCCCGCAGCGCTGGCAAAATTCATCGCGCCGAAAGGCTCGGTCGCACTGAACGGGACATCTCTGACGGTGAACGAGGTGGACGGGGCGACCTTCGGCGTCAACATCATCCCGCACACGCAGAAGGTGACGACCTGGGGGCAGGTGAAGATGGGCGATCAGGTGAACGTCGAGATCGATACGCTGGCGCGCTATGTCGCCCGACTTGCCGAGGTGGCGGGATGAGCGTGATTGGCCACAACAACGGCCCCGCGATGGGGCAGGGGCGCGGATGGCGGACCTATTGCTGGCGCGCGGCGCGTCGTGAGTTGCTGCCGCATATGCCGCTGAACGTTGTGCGCCGCCGCGTGAAACGGGCCGCGGAACTGGGCCTCGCCTATCCGGCCTATGCCCGCATTCACGCGACAGCCGGCCGCGATATCCTGGCGTTTCTGTTTTCCACCAATGCGTTGCAGATCATACGCGACACTGACCCCTTGCCAGGCGATCGCGCGGAGTTTCTGAACGCTCAACAGGCCTGCGCAACGCTCTCGCTGGCACATCCGCCGTTAGAACCGGACTCGGTTGCACGGCGTCTGTCGCTGGCGACAGGCCGCGAGGTTACCGCACGCCGTGCGCCGCCAGCATTTGCGAATTGGGCCGAGGTTCGCGCAGCGGTTCGGACTCCGGCGCTGGCAGTCAGCCTGCCTGCGGATTCGGTTCTTGTTGTCGGCGACACATCGTTGGAGCGTGACTGGTGCGCAGCCGCTGCCATGGCGGGCTACCTGTCTGCCGATCAGGTCTTCGCGCAGCCGATCTGACGCACCGCTGCCTCTGGCCATCCTCGGCGCACCGGGATATGCCGCCCTTCGCAACTGCCGGATACGAAGAGCTATGAAAGACGATCTGGACCCGAACTGGACCGACGCTGTTTCTTCCATTGAAGAAATCATCGAGGACGCCCGCAATGGCCGGATGTTCATTCTGGTCGACCATGAGGATCGCGAGAACGAAGGCGATCTGGTGATCCCGGCGCAAATGGCCACGCCCGAGGCGATCAACTTTATGGCGATGCACGGGCGCGGGCTGATCTGCCTGACGCTGCCGGGAGAGCGTTGTGACGCATTGGGCCTGCCGCTGATGGCCTCGTACAATTCCTCGCGCCATGAAACTGCCTTTACGATTTCGATCGAAGCGCGCGAGGGCGTGACCACCGGCATTTCAGCCCACGACCGGGCGCGGACGGTATCTGTGGCGATTGACAGCGGGGCGACCTCGGCCGACATCGCGACACCGGGCCACGTTTTCCCGCTGCGCGCTCGTGAAGGCGGCGTGCTGGTGCGGGCTGGGCATACGGAGGCGGCGGTGGATATTTCCCGGCTCGCCGGGTTGAACCCGTCGGGTGTGATCTGCGAGATCATGAAGGAAGACGGCACCATGGCGCGGCTGCCCGATCTGGTCGCCTTTGCGCAGTTGCACAGCCTGAAGATCGGCACCATCAGCGACCTGATCGCCTATCGCCGACGCAACGACAATTTGGTGCGTGAGCGGGACGTGCAGACGATCCACTCGGAGTTCGGCGGCGACTGGATGCTGCGGATCTACACCGATGAAACGCAGGGTGCTGAGCATATCGCGTTGATAAAAGGCGATATCTCGACTGATGAGCCGGTCCTGGTACGGATGCACGCGCTGGACCCGCTGTTGGACGTGGTCGGGACAGGCGGGCCGGGGCGTGCTGCTGAGTTTGGCCACGCGATGCAATTGATTGCAGACGAGGGGCGCGGAGTTCTGGTGTTATTGCGCGATTTACACATGAAACTTGCGCTGAAGGATGAAGTCTCGCCACAGACTCTGCGCCAGTACGGGCTGGGCGCGCAGATCCTGTCATCGCTTGGCTTGTCGCAGCTGATTTTGCTGACGAATTCTCCGTCGCCGAAGGTGGTCGGGCTGGAAGGCTATGGCTTGTCCATCGAAGGCACACGCCGGATAACCGAGGGCTGAGGTATGGCAAAAACCGAAGATTCATTGGCGCTGCCGACGTTCGACAAGCCGGTCAAGGTTCTGATTGTGTGTGCTCCATATTATCGAAGTGTCGCCAATAACTTGATGGCTGGAGCGAAAGCAACACTCGAGGGTGCGGATGCTGCGTATGAGGTGGTCGAGGTTCCGGGCGCGTTGGAAGTGCCACCTGCAATTCGAATTGCCTTTCGACAGTCCAATTTCGATGGCTTCGTTGCCTTAGGCTGCGTCATCCGGGGTGAGACGACTCATTACGACACCGTCTGCAATGACAGCAGCCGGGCGCTGACCCTGCTGGGGCTAGAGGGCGCGAATATCGGGAATGGCATTCTGACGGTTGAGAACATCGCTCAGGCCGAGGTGCGCGCGGACCCCAAGGCGATGAACAAGGGCGGCGGCGCGGCTGCGGCGGCGTTGCATCTGATTGCGCTGGAACGCCGCTGGGGTGAGAGCAAACAGGGTATCGGGTTCCGCAATCTTGATAGCTATCAGGTGGCTGATGATGATGGATCATCCATCGCATGAGCAAAAAGCGGCAAATGAAGTCGGCTGCACGGTTCTTTGCTGTGCAGGCGCTGTTCCAGATGGAAGCTTCGGACCAAACGTTGGACGAGGTTCAGCGCCAGTTTGAGGATCTGCGGTTTGGCGAGCACTTCGACGACTATGACATGGCCGAAGGAGATCCGGCCCACTTCCGCGCGCTGACCGAAAAAGCTCTGGAAGATCAGGGTGCTATCGACCAGATGACCGATCGTGCTCTGGTTGAAAAATGGCCCATCGCCCGGATTGATCCGACCTTAAGGGCGCTGTTTCGGGCTGCAGGGGCTGAACTGCTGTTGGCGGAGACGCCGCCCAAAGTGGTCATCACCGAATATGTTGATGTTGCCAAAGCGTTTTTCCCCGATGGGCGAGAGCCGAAATTCGTCAATGCGGTTCTGGATCACATGGCGCGCGAGGCGCGCCCAGAGGCGTTCTGAGACGAGATTTAATGCCTCAGGCGGGGATATTTCCGGGCCAATGATGGCTGCAAGCCAGGCTCCATCACTAACCCATAAATATCCCCGCCGGAGGCATTTTTCGCTTTTGGATCAATCTTCTAGGGCAGTAACCAGCTTGTAGGTTTCAAGCTCTTCCGGAACGAGTAGGTAGATCTCATCCGGCGGCGTCACCATGGCATGTTGCATCACCAAAGGGTCGATGCCCATCTCGTTGAGATAGCTCATAACTTCGGCCTGTCCGCGCTGCACATCTTCCACGGCCATGAAAGCGGGCAGGATGGTGTTTTCGCCGAAATAGTGCTGGTGGACGCCGACCCAGGCGTCCGGGTGGACGGCACGTTCGACCCCTGCGGCCAGCACGTAGGGGCACGCGGACAGGCAGATATCGACGGCGCCCATGGCTGTGTTAATCCCTGCGTCACGGACGGCGCGACCGATCGCGAGCGCGTCGCTGACCGAGCCTCCGGGGCTGCGCAGCCAGATGCGGTTTGGCGGGCTGCGAAGCGTCTGCAAATGGTCGGCAAAACGTATGGCATCGCCGACTGCGATGGTTCCGGTCAGGGACAGGGCGGCGTCGGTGCCGCTGCCGACGGTTGCAAATTCGAGACGGTCCGGGAGTTCGCCGGTCTCAGGATAGGGGCGGTCACCGGGCGTGGTCGACGGGCGGGCAGGCAGTCGCCCCGGCGAGAAGCGGCGGGTTTGGTCGCCGGGGCGCACCGGCTCGCTGATGCGCGGAGCGCCGGTGCCGGGCCAGGCGAGGCTGGAGAAGCCAGCGCCAGCCAAGTCGCGCCCGACCAGGATGCCGGCCATGATGATCTGGCTAACGAAGATCCACCGGATGACGCGGCGCGCCATTGGGCGAGATCTGCGCCCGTCCGGTTGGTCCGGCTCAGCGGGAACGGCGACGTCGCTCATTCACCTTTGCCTTTGCGGATTGGCGTCGCCTTTTCGGAAACCTCCTCGACCGCGACAGGGCGCGGTGGCGGTGGGGTGATGATCGGGGCCTCCTCGTGCGGGTGGCGATCCAGCGAGTCCTCGACATCGCGTACAGCGTGCAGTGCGGCGCGCAACTCGGCCAAGGTCAGCGTGTCTTCCATGCCGACGCGGGCACGGCCAGAGCGGATCGCGGCGTGGGTGACGGCCAGCATCAGCACCAGAACGGCGGGCAGCAGGTCGATGGCGATGGCCCCGGCCCAAGACGGAATGAAATTGCTGGCGTAGCGGATGACCGCGTCGGCGGTGGAAATCGGCGTGTAGGTTATCTCGGCCGCTGCGGGCATCGCGATGACCACGTCTGCGGCCTGACGCAGGGTTTCCGCGCGCTGGCCCAGTACCGTCAGCACGGAATCGATCGTCGCGCGCTGACCGTTGCGGGTTTCAGCACTGGTGCCATCCAGACGCGGGAGGACGACCGATGCACTGAGGTCTTGCGCCGCCCGCGATACCAGGGGTGCAACGGAAAGCTGGCGCAATCCGCTGATTAGCCCGGCCAGGCGTACCGCTTCTTCGGAGAACTGGACCGAGCGACCCTCGACCGGGCCCTGGGCGACAGTCAACGCGCGCATTCGGCTGAGGATCGCGTTGCCTTCCCCGAAGGCGGTGTCAATCAACGGTCCCTGACTGGCGATCTGGCCTTCCAACGCGCTAAGTTCCTGCGATTTTTGGCGCAGGACGCGGAACACGGCCCCGCGTCCGGCGATGCCGGACAGGTTGCCGGTGGCTTCCTGTTCGGAGAGGCCCCTCGAAACTTTCGCGGACGCGGGCGACATCACGTTCCAAACCTTGCGCGGCGATGGCCACCGTGTGGGCCTGTTCCAGCGAGCCCTGATAATCCTGCACCGTTTTGGCCAGATGCTGTTCGACGGCGGCGGCTCCGGCGAGGGCGGCGGCGTTCAACCAGCTGGACATGGCGATGATCGCGAGTGAGCCGAGGCACATCGAGAAGAACAGGCCCATCCGGGCCGATGCGCCCCGGACGGCGGGAAGCAGGCGCATCAGGTAGGACCAGAACACGAAAATGCCGACCGAGACGGCGACCGAATAGGCCAGCGCGGCGAAGATTGTCAGCGCGCCTTTGTCGTCCAGAAGGGACGAGACGCCGAGGTAAGTGTAGATACCGGAGGCTGTGGCCAGAACGCCGAGGGCGGCACCGCTGAAGGTGTCGAGCCAGCCGAGATGGCCCTCAAGTTCCTTGGCATAGCGCACGCCTTCCGCTTCGGCCCTTGTTAGGCGGGTGTCGTCGTTCATCAGCTATCCTTCGCGTTTCGCGGCGTAGGATGGCGCAAATTGGCCGAGAGTCCACGTTTGGTGGTGATGATCGCAGTGTCGTGAGAAGGGCTGGGCGATTCCCTGCCGATTTGGTTGGGATGGATGCTGGGCGGTCGGAGTGCCCATTGCGCAACGGTCGCCGTGGACTTGTCAGCTCGTGGGCTGGCGAGGGCACGGCGGCCTCGCCTTGCTTCCGTGCACAAGGCCACGAATGCATATTGCTTCGATCATTCTTGACCGTAATGGGCGCTGCAAAAGCTTGGTGTGACGGAACCGCGACAACCGTCGGGGTTTTGAATTCCCGAGGACCTGAAGTTACAGGTGGGCGCCAGATAACCAGACCAGAGTCAGGACAGAGCCAGCTCCCTCGGTTTTGAGTAAGGCCACTGGAATTGAGCCCGGCACGAATTGCGCAGAACCGTCACGGGTCAGAGATAGTGAAGGGCGTAGGCTGCGGCAAGGGCCACCGGGACCGGGGGTTGCGGTTTGTTCACCTATTGTTCATATTTCGAGAATGCCGGATGATTTTGATACTCCGCCCGCCACCAGCCCGGATCTGATGCCGGGGCAGTTGCTGGCGCGTGGGGTGTGCCGGCATCTGCGGCGCGCCCATGATTTCGTCTGTGTCGAAGAACTGGTGCCGGTGCGGGGCCTGCGGGTCGACGTCATGGCGCTGGGGCCGAAGGGCGAGGTCTGGGTGGTGGAGTGCAAATCCAGCCGGGTGGATTTTACTTCGGACAGCAAATGGCAGGGCTATCTGGAATGGTGTGACCGGTTTTTCTGGGCCGTGGACAGCGATTTTCCGACGGACCTGCTGCCCGAGGAAACCGGTCTGATCATCGCCGATGCCTGGGACGCCGAGATTTTGCGTGTCGGGCCAGAGACCAAGCTGGCCGGGGCGCGCCGGAAGGTGATGGTGCAGAAGTTCGCGCGCCATGCGGCGATCCGGCTTCAGGATTTTCGCGATCCGGGGGTGGCGGCGTTTTCGGATATTTGAAGGGGTGAGGAAAGGGCTTTGGCTTGATATTAGCTCGGAGTGGGCGTTTGCCTGACCTGGACACTAGCCGGGCGAGTGCCTGCCCACGGGACGGTCAGGCGCTCGCCCGGCGGCTTCGCCTTGTTCCGGGCCATAGTTGCGATCATGGCCAACGTTGAAATCAGACCAAAAAGCCAAGGACAACGCCTCAGCGCTTTTTCCCGCCCTTCGATCCCATCGCCCTCGCGCGCCCTGCGGCGGCGCGGATTTCCTCGGCGATCTCCTCGGCCTCTTCGGGGTCGAAATCCAGCGGCAGCTCGATGCCGTCGCCCTCGACATAGATCCGCACCATCCCAAGAGAGGTTGGGCCAATCTGCAGGTTGGCGGTCACGTCGCTTTGTTTGTCGATGCTCATGGGTGTTCGTCCGTTGTCGAAAGGGTGGCTTGGCGTATCGCGCACGGGCTTGCCGTGCAAGGGTCCGGCGGGCAATGTCGCGGGCATGAGTGATATTGATCTGCATGATCTGGCCCCAGGCGATGCCGATTGGCTGATTGAGCGCCACGCGACACACTACGCTGCCAGCGACGGTTTCGATGCGACGTTCGAGGCATTGGTTGCAGAGATACTGACCGCCTACATCCGCGATCATGATGCGACGCGCGAACGGGCCTGGATCGCCTGGCGGGATGGGGCGCGGGTCGGGTCGATCTTCTGCGTAGATTCTGGTGAGGCTGGCGTCGCAAAGTTGCGATTATTCTATGTTGACCCAGCGGCGCGGGGCACCGGGCTGGGACATCGCTTGCTGGAGACCTGCGTAAAAGGCGCGCGCGACTTTGGGTATAGGCGCATGGTGCTGTGGACGCATGAGAGTCACGCTGCGGCCGGGCATCTTTACCGCTCGCACGGGTTCGCGCTGGACAGCGCAGTGCCGGTGCATTCGTTCGGTGTCGACCTGGTCGAGCAGAGCTGGTCAATCACCCTCTGAGCCGGGTTGCATTCGCGCAGACCCGGCGCTAAATCATCCCCAGAGTGCCGCCTTAGCTCAGTTGGTTAGAGCGCTGGCTTGTGGAGCCAGAGGTCCTTGGTTCGAGACCAAGAGGCGGTACCATCTCTCCTTTTTAGTTCCCAAAGTCCAATCAACGTCGCTGTTGCGTCGGACAATCGTCGATCGCCACTGCTTTTTGTTGCATTGGTGCACGAACTCGATGGTAGTGTTGGGGGGCAAACGACTTTGGAGATAGGACAATGACAAGGCCAGAACGCAATAGTTTTGTTTCGCTGGTGTGAGTTTCGGCGATTTTCGTCGCGTTTTCCGCAACATCCGCGATGGCTGAGCCGTCGCTTGAACGCGGGACTTATCTGGTGGAAGGCCCGGCCGCTTGCGGCAACTGCCACACCCCCAAGGGCCCGGACGGGCCACTGCCGGACATGTACCTTGCAGGCATGCTGGTCGAGAAGAATGACGCATTTACGGCGATTGCCTCGAACATCACGCCGGGCAGTCGTGTGGCGGACTGGTCGGATCAGGAGTTGGCGCGCTCCATCCGTGAAGGTATCCGCCCCGATGGTTCGGTGATTGGGCCGCCGATGCCAATTGGGCTTTACCGCGGATTGTCCGACGATGATCTGATGAGCATGGTGATGTACCTGCGTCAGGTTCCGGCGGTTGAGAACGATCCCGGCACCAGCGTTTACAACATCCCGCTACCGCCCGCCTATGGTCCACCGATTGAGACGGTCGCCGCCGTCCCCGAAGGCGTGACTGTGGAATACGGGGCCTATCTTGCGGGGCCGGTCGCGCATTGTCTGGAGTGTCATACGACATTTGGGCCGACAGGTCCGATGTTCGAAACACATCTGGGCGCTGGCGGTTTCGAATTTCACGGACCCTGGGGCACGACTGTTGCGCCGAACATCACTCCAACCGGGTTAGGGGATTACACGGACGATGAACTCGCTGGCATGATCCAGGGGATGCGCCCGAACGGCGACCGAATGTTGCCGCCAATGCCCTATGCAGAGCTTGCGAATGCGACGGACGATGATGTTGCAGCAGTCATTTTGTATCTGCGCTCACTCCCGGCGTTGCCCGACGGAGGTTAGGCCCGCGCTGGCAAAACGAAAGATCTTAGGCCAGCAGCCCCGTCAGGGGCGTTGGCCTTCGATCACCACTTCCTGCAATAACCGTTCGCCCTGATCGTCGTAGATCAGGATGCGGTCGTCGCTGGTGACCACGGCCAGCCAGTTGGGGCCAATCGTCAGGGCGCGCGCCTCAACACCCGCCGGTAGTGCGATCTGGTCTGGCAGGATGACGGAATCGCGGTTCACCAGGATGACAAGCAGCGCGACTATCGCTAGAAGCCCGACGATCATCGTCGCGGTCAGCCCGGTCACCAGCCAGCGCAGCAGGCGCAGGCCGGGAATGGTTGCCTCGGGCGATACCTCAGGAGTCGTTTTGTCGTCCATGTCCAGCCGCACCGTCCAGATCATCATCGGGCCAAATCCACCCGCGCGCCTTGATAAGGCGCTGGCGCGCGACGTGCCAGAGGAAGCGCATCTTTCGCGCTCGCGGCTGGTGCGGCTGATCGAGGACGGCAGTGTAACGCGGGCAGGCGTGCTGGTGAGTTCCAAGGGCGTGGTGAGGGAAGGCGATATCTTCGAAGTGCGCGTGGCTGAGGCTGCGGACAGCCATATCGGCCCGGAAGATATTTCGCTGAACGTCGTGTTCGAGGATGACGATCTTGCGGTGATCGACAAACCTGCCGGGATGGTGGTCCACCCGGCGCCAGGGACACCGACCGGGACATTGGTGAACGCCCTGCTGCATCACTTCGGCGACGACCTGTCTGGTGTGGGGGGTGAAAAGCGCCCCGGTGTGGTGCATCGGATCGACAAGGACACCTCGGGCCTGCTGGTGGTGGCTAAGACGGATCGGGCGCATCACGGACTGGCGGCGCAATTCGAGGCGCATTCGGTTGAGCGTAGTTATCAGGCGATCTGCCACGGGGTGCCGGACGCCGCCGACCCTCGGCTGCGTGGATTGGCCGGAATCACGGCGGAAAGCCGGGGGGTGATCTGCATAACGACCCAGCTGGCGCGGCACCGCACGGATCGCCAGAAACAAGCTGTGGTGGATGCGAAGGGGCGGCGGGCTGTGACAAGGGTGCGTGTGCTAGAGCGGTTCGGGTCTCCGACATCCGCCGCGCTGGTCGAATGCCGCCTGGAAACCGGGCGGACGCATCAGATCCGGGTTCACATGGCCTATGCCGGTCACGCGCTGATCGGCGATCCGACTTATGGCGGGCGGCGTAAGGTCTCGGCGCGGTCACTTGGGGCCGAGGCGGCGCAGCTTGCGATGGGGTTTTCGCGGCAGGCTTTGCACGCGGCGACATTGGGGTTTGTACATCCGGGGACGCAGGAGACGCTCACGTTCACGTCAACTTTGCCAGAGGATATGGCCGGGCTTCTGGTTGCCTTGCGCGGATAACGCATTGAAAAATTGCGGGGAATCACCTAAAAATGCTCGGATTATTGGTGAAATATTAACCAAACACGCCAGATTGCTTTTTGACTTGAACTGAACCGATCTGTTCACCATATGATGTTAACCCGCGAAACATCGGGGCCAATGAGGGATTTGAACCAGATGTCGAACATCAAAAACCTACCAGCACCAAGCCCGGAACAGGGCCTGAACCGGTATATGCAGGAGATTCGCAAGTATCCGATGCTGGAGCCGGAAGAAGAATACATGCTGGCCAAACGCTGGGTCGAAGATCAGGACACTGAGGCTGCGCATAAGATGGTCACCAGCCACCTGCGTCTGGCGGCGAAAATGGCCATGGGCTATCGCGGCTATGGCCTGCCGACGGCTGAGGTTATTTCCGAGGCCAACGTCGGTCTGATGCAGGCCGTGAAGCGGTTTGATCCTGAGAAAGGCTTCCGCCTGTCGACCTATGCGATGTGGTGGATTCGTGCCTCGATCCAAGAATATATTCTGCGGTCGTGGAGCCTTGTAAAACTGGGCACGACCAGCGCGCAGAAGAAGCTGTTCTTCAATCTGAGGAAGGCGAAATCGCGCATTGGTGCCTACGAAGACGGCGACATGCGGCCTGAGAACGTCAAGCGGATCGCCAATGATCTGAGCGTGACCGAGGATGAAGTTATCAGCATGAACCGACGGATGTCGGGCGGCGATGCCTCGCTGAATGCCACGATCTCGGCCGATGGCGAAGGGGCTGCCCAGTGGCAGGACTGGCTTGAGGACGAGGACGCCGATCAGGCCGGGGATTATGCCGAAAAGGATGAACTTGATATCCGCCGCGAAATGCTGGCCGAGGCGATGGAGGTTCTGAACGAGCGTGAGAAGGACATCCTGACCCAGCGCCGCTTGTCGGAGAAATCAGTGACGCTGGAGGATCTGTCGGCCGTCTATGACGTCTAGCCGGGAGCGTATTCGCCAGATCGAGGTGCGCGCGTTCGAGAAGATTCAGGACCGCATGCGCGAGCTTGCGGCGGAAAAGGGTTTGCTGGAACAGGCATAAACGTCCGCCCCTATTCACCAGCCAATATTTGCGGCCCCGTTTTTCGGGGCCGCCTTTCTCTCTGGTTTCGTATTGCGTCGACACGCACTTTCCGAATGCCTAGTCATCGTCGGCAGCGAACGCCCGAAGCGTTGCGGCCAAGGCGTCCCAGTCCGTGAATTCGTGAGTTCCCTCGGTCGGGTCATAGCTGCGGTCTCGTAGCACAACGTGGCGCACCACTTGCGTCGCAAAGTAGTCGTATCTGTCGCTTCGCACTGCACCGGCAACCAGCGCCTGGGCGTCTGGTTCAAGGCCGGTACGCATTTTCAATTCGGTCACATACTCCTGCGCTTCTTCCTGACCCTCGTCGAAAGCCGCGCTAGAGCGTGTTGCAGTTAATTGGCCTCATAGCCTGCTGCTTTGAAGAAGTTATAGCATTCCTCGTCTGAGAACAGGTCGCAAACCCGGCCGACCGCTTGCCAGAGGTCTTCGTATGTTCGGGCCGCAGCCTTTCTGATGAGCGCCTTGAGTTTCGAGAACGCCATTTCAATTGGGTTCAGATCGGGACTGTAGGGCGGCAAAAACAGGAACCATGTGCCAATCTCGCGCAGGGTTCGGGCCGCACTGGGGTTTTTGTGACTGGACAGGTTGTCGAGGATAACGACATCGCCTGCCCGCAATGTCGGGGCCAGTTGAGTCTCGACATAGCGATCAAACATTTCGCCGTTCATTGCTCCGTCGATCACCCAGGGTGCATCCAGCCGGTCATGACGGAGGGCACCGATAAAAGTTTGGGTGCGCCAGTGCCCGAACGGCGCATGGTCGACCAAACGCTGCCCGCGCGGTGCCCAGCCGGTCGTCTTGGCCATGTTGGTCTTGGCTGAGGTTTCGTCGATGAAGGCCAGCCTTTCCAGATGGTTGGCCATGAAGGGTTGACGTTTCGTGATCCAGATGCGGCGCAGGTCAGCAACATCCTTGCGCTTCTGCTCAAGCGCCTGCAGGTCTTTTTTTATGCGTCAATCCAAGGCCACGCAGAACCCGCCAGACGGTGCCGCGATGAACGTCGATACCGTGGGTCTCGGCCAGTTCAGCAACCAACTCATCGAGCGTGATCTCGCCTTTGGCGGTGACGCGCGCATCTATCCAACCGGTCACCCCGGCCAGCTTTCCATGTCCGCCGCCATTGCCCTGAGGCCGCGGCAAAAGTGATCCCGTTTCGCACCGCAGTTTGATCAGGTCGTTCACGAATTTCGGTGACACCCGGAAATGCCGCGCCGCCTCGCGGTGTCCATGGCCCTCATCGACAAACGCGACAACACGCGTTCGCAGCTCTATTGGATGTGGCTTGCCCATCTGTAACCCCCATATCTGCCTCAAGGGCAAGGAATCACATCACAGCCAATCTGGGAATCCTGAATCTGAAAGGCAGAGACACGCTCTAAGGCTCACCGACACCAGAAGCGTTTTGCGATCAGACAATTGTTTCTTATGCGCGGACAGGGCGACCTCGAAATCTTTTGGATGCCTCCTTTCGTGCACCGATCCAGCAAGAATGACTTTGTCGACGCCATCGAATGGTATTGCGGTTGTGCGTTCGGCGGCATCGAAAACGCGGACATCCTGACCCGCCTTGATCAGTTCGTCCGCAGCGAATTGGGCGATCTTCTTGGTCTGCCCTTCAATCGAGCCATAAAGTATTAGGAGTGACATCTGCATTCCATTCCTGTGCGGCTTGGGTTGATGGTGCCAGAGGGTTTTTCTGCGGGCATTGATCCGGATCAATCGGTACGCGTGTCGCGAAGAGGTCGTAATGGCCGTTTTCGTGGCCGATGACATCGGTTAGCATGGTTCTGAGAGACTTTTGGCAAGGTGGCGGACATGGACAATCCAGTTAGATGGGGCATTCTGGGGGCGGCGAATTTCGCGCGCGAACAGATGGGCCCGGCAATCCACGCGGCCAAGGGCGCTGAGTTGTTTGCGCTGGCCACCTCGGACGCGACCAAAGCCGCAGGTTTCACCGCATTCGCACCAGGACTGCGGGTCCATGACACCTATGACACGCTGCTGGCCGATCCGGATATCGACGCGGTTTATATCCCGCTACCCAACCATTTGCATGTGGAATGGACGCTGAAGGCGCTGGCCGCTGGCAAGCCGGTGCTGACCGAAAAGCCGATCACCATGCAGTCAGGCGAGTTTGATCAGTTGATCGCGGCACGGGATAATTCTGGGTTGCTTGCGGCCGAGGCGTTCATGATCGTGCATCATCCGCAGTGGATTCACGCGCGTGATCTGGTGGCGGACGGGGCGATCGGACGTCTGGTTCGTGTGGATACCACCTTCAGCTTCGATAACCGGTCCGAGACCCAGAACATTCGTAACCGCGCGGACACTGGCGGCGGCAGCCTGCGCGATATTGGCGTTTACACCATCGGCTCGGCGCGTTTTGTCACTGGAGCCGAGATGTCGGATGTGCGGGCTTCTATAGATCGCGAGAACGGCGTGGAGGTGACCTGTGAAATGCACGCGCGGTTGGGTGAGGTGCGCTTCACCGGATACACATCGATGCGCGCCCATCCGCGTCAGGAAGCCAATTTCCACGGCGAAAAAGGCGTGATCCGCATGACGACGCCGTTCAACGCCAACGTGTTTGGCATGGCGCAGGTTGTACTGGAACGCGACGGATTCGAGGTGATGACACGCCGATATCCCGGGGTGAACCAGTATGTCATTCAGGTTGAAAACTTCGGGGCGTCCTTGCGCGACGGTGCCGACTATCCGTGCCCGCTGGAATTCAGTCGCGGCACACAGGACGCCATCGACGCTGCAATGGCCGCCGGCTAGAGGAGGCGACAATGCCGACAGAAGAAGAAAAATTCGAAGGCCGGATGCACGGGCCGCAAGACCCGGTGGCGAAAGATGGTTTGTTGATCAGGCTGATCTACATGATCCTGATCGCGTTGATGATCTCGATCGCGCAGACCGTGCTGGGCGTGGCGACGATCATTCAATTCGTGCTGATGGTGGTCAGCAAAGGAGAGCCGAACGCGCGGTTGGCCGAGTTTGGCGAGAGTCTTGGCATCTGGGTGGCCAAAGCTGCGCGGTATCAGACCGCGGCGAGCGAGGTGAAGCCCTGGCCCTGGACGGAGCTGGATTGAGCCACTTTGGCGGGTTTCAGGAATGACCCGACGCTCCTTCAAGCACCGGATAGTTCGAGCAACCCAGCCTTTCCGCCGCCGTGAACATGTTCAGACTGAAATCTCAGCCAGCAAAGCGATGCTGCGGGTCGGAGGCCGGGAATGGTTTGTCGAATCCGATCGTGAGCTCCCGCCATTCCAGACATATGACTTTGCGGCATGGATCGCAGGGGCGTTGTCGCTGAGACGAGGGCAACCAATGCGCCTGGACCTTCCTGTTTCGGAAGGGACGGCATTGTCACTGGCGCGCACGTCAGCGCTGTGGACGGCGCGCATGCCGATGGACTGTCACCCGATGGATGTGGAATTGACCAACGTTGTTCCTGATCCGCCGCGTCCCGAACACGGGGGCATCCTATGTCTGAGCGGCGGTGTTGATTCGACTTTTGCTGCAATTGAGGCGTGCCGGAACAACCGCTACTCCCATGCCGTTCTGCTGCACGGAATGGACATCCACTACGATGACAAGGTGTCGTTTTCCGGAAGGCGAGCGCGTGTTGCGCGGATCGCTGAGCATTTCCGTCTGGACCTTATCGTTGTGCGAACCAACATTCCGAAATCATTTCGACCTGGGAAATCTTATCTGCCGCTGTTGTTGAATTGTGTACTGCACTATGCCGGAAATGGACTGGCAAGCGGTGCTTTTGCGGCTGACAACACACCTGCGTACGGGCTGATGATTGCGCCCGAAGCGAATATCCTGGGCGTCGAATCCTATTTCCAATCGCCGGCCTTCGGAATTGACGACCTTGGCTGGGCCTCGACCCGTGCCGAAAAACTGGCTGCGATCTATGCTGAAGCGCCTAGGCTTCTTGCGGATTTGACCGTTTGTGCCGAGTATAATGTGAGTGGCGGAAATTGCGGCGTTTGCGAGAAATGTATGCGGAACCGCATGTCACTGGAAATCGGCGGTTTGGATCAAAAACTGATGTTTCCAGACCGCCGCGATGCCGTCGCATTCTACGAGACCTTCACGAGTTCTGATCCGGTTCTGGGATTGCTGGGATTATTGCAGACCGAGCAACTGGCGATGGCAATGCCCGATTGCGATGACCGGCAGAAACTGCTGGCCCAAGCCGCAGACTTGCGCAAACGCTATTTTGGCCATCGCGCACCTTGAAATCGCCCCGCAACCCGCACAGCCAGCGTTCGGAGCCTTGGGCAACAAAAAACGGGCGCAGAATGCGCCCGCTTTGATTGATCGTGTTGTATAAGCTTAATTCAGCGTGGCAAGTGCCCCGGAGATCGCCGAGCGGCTGGCACCACGTGCCGTTTGCGTCGACGAGTTAAGCGGCTTGGCCTTGGCATTGCTGCCGACAGGAATTGTCAGCCCGACGCTGACGGTGTCGATATCCAGCGGATCAGTACCAAGCAGTCCATCCAGATCAACCTCGGTTTTGGTGAATTCGAGGCTGAAGACCGCTGGGATGCTGGTCTGCAACGCATAGGACGCGCCAAGCGTCGCCTGGTTGGCGTAGACATCTCCCCCGGCCACGATCGTGCCACCGGTGTTCAGTCGGCCTAGCGATCCGTAGAATGCCAGTCCGTTTTGCATCCGGTATTCCGCACCAACGCCCAGAATCGTCAACTCCAGATTGTCGCCAAATCCGTCCTCGATATCTGTGCGTGCGACGTGACCAAACACATCACGGTCGGCCGTGGCACCGTATGAAAATGACGCACCGTAGTCTGTGATGTCGTCAGGTCCGATCAGGTCAGCGTCAGACGTTCCGTAGAATGCCTCGACCCACAGCGGCCCGGATTCGTACCCACCGAAAATACCCATGCTGGATGTGTCGATGCCGAAGTTGATTGGAATGATTGGAATGGCGATATCCAGATCGCCCGAGCGGTAGTAAACACCTGCATAACCGCCGTTTCCAAAGTGGTAAGATGGGTCAAAGCCAAAGCTGATCAGTTCAGCATCAATGTCGCCTCCAGGGCCAAGGAGGTCTTCGACAGTGGTCTTCGAAATCGACAAGCCAAGAGCGATGTTTATGTTGCTACCGAGTGAAATGTCGGAGTCGACATCAAATGTCATGGTCGACAGGTCGATGTCTCCATCGATATCACCCGAACTGTAGCCGAAGGTGAACGTTGTGGAGATCGGATCGTCTGCCACCTGCTCAAGCCCGGCGGCGGATGCAGTGATTGGGATCGCTGCAAGGATTGGAGTAGCCCCCTGAAAGTGGTCCACCAACTGGGATAGATTTGTCCCGTATATTGGAGGAACAGAGATGGCTGGGAAACGAGAGAAGCCGGACGAGATTGTATCGAAGCTACGGCAAGTTGAAGTGCTGCAGGGACAGGGCGCGACGATAGCGGAGGCGGTGCGTCAGATCGGCGTGACGCAGCAGACGTTTTATCGATGGCGAAAGTTGTACGGCGGGATGGGGCGCGTTCAGCTCAAGAGGCTTAAGGAGCTTGAGAAGGAGAACCAGCGGCTCAGGCGTGCAGTATCAGACCTGACGCTGGACAAGCTGATCTTGACTGAGGCCGCACGGGGAAACTTCTAAGCCCTTCGCGTCGTCGCAAATGCATCGACCGTGTGCGGCAGGAGCTTGGCGTTTCCGAGCGCCGGGCCTGCCGCACACTTGGGCAGCATCGATCCACACAGCGCAAAGCTCCGCAAGGACGTGTCGACGAAAACCGGCTGACCGACGATATCATCGAGCTGGCAGATCAATATGGCCGCTACGGATATCGGATGGTCACAGGTTTGCTCAACAATGCGGGCTGGCACGTGAACCACAAGCGGGTCGAACGTATCTGGCGGCGCGAAGGGCTGAAGGTTCCTCAGAAGCAGAAGAAAAAGGGGCGGCTCTGGCTGAACGATGGGTCGTGCGTGCGTCTCAGACCAGAGCGCCCCAACCATGTCTGGTCCTATGACTTCGTCCAGGATCGCACCGCAGATGGGCAAGTCTATCGGACGCTCAACATCATTGATGAATACACCAGGGAGGCGTTGATGATCCGCGTTGATCGCAAGCTCAACTCGACGGACGTGCTGGACGCACTGACGGACCAGTTCATCCTGCGTGGCCCGCCGAAATACATAAGGTCGGACAATGGCCCGGAATTTATTGCTCAGAAAGTGCGGGACTGGATCGCCGCCGTGGGCGCGAAGACCGCTTACATTGAGCCAGGGTCACCTTGGGAAAACGGATACTGCGAAAGCTTCAACGCCAGGTTCCGCGATGAGTTGTTGAATGGCGAGCTATTTTACAGCCTCCGCGAAGCTCAAATCCTGATCGAACAATGGCGCGTTCACTACAACACCGTTAGGCCGCACAGCGCCTTGGGCTATCGGCCACCAGCACCAGAAAGTATCGTTCCAATGGACCAAAGGCCCACGATGCACTAACAATCAAACCGGACCACACGATGGGGGCACGCCACAGTTGTGGCCCGGTATTGTGCAATGATGTGCCAGTATCGATACTGGTTTCACCCTTGGTGCGAAGGCCGCCAATCGCACCGGCGCGCCGGCATATACGCCCAAGCGCCCGATGCCT
>CALSNT010000004.1 GCA_943787785.1 uncultured Paracoccaceae bacterium
AAGTGATCAATGCGTAGGGCTGCGTTTTCCGATAGCCCGACTTTCCGGTAATGTATCGCGACAACTTCGGATGAACCCAAGGCAAAAACCGGCGCGCCACTGGACCCCCCCTGCGTGTCACAGATGTGGAATACGTCGATCTGCGATAATCGGGTGGAACGGCATTGACCGCCCGCGCTGACAACCATCGGAAACCCGAGTGGATGGTGCATGATTGCAAGGGAGTCACCATCAAGTGGGGCATCGTTTGACAGCTGCACCGTGCCCCAGGTTTTGCCCGGATCGCCTGACTTAACTCGCAAGATGACATAGTCCGGCGGGCCTTCAGGCCCCGGTGTCCCAAACTCAATCGGCGAAGACGTGGCGACTTCGTATTGGTCGGTTCCTTCTTTCACCCCTGCCGAAAGATATCCCATCCACAACACACCGGCTCGCGCAAGGTTGTTCCCGGACGCATCAAATATGCAGTGCGCGTTTGTTAAGATCAGATCGTCGGACACAAGAGCAGCTGTGCAATATGCGGGGTTTCCGCTTTTGAATTCCACGGCCAGTCGTCCGATTGGGCGGGCCAGCTGGCGATAAAAGGCCTGGGGGTTAAATTGGTTCAGCGGTGTGGTGTCGTCGTCACCGACCAGCTGTTCTAGGCCCGAACTCTCAAACACCGGCGGGTCCAGGTCATAGATGGAGCCGAAGAATTCGATGCTTTGCGCGACTGCGCCGGAAAGCGGCGCGGTCAGAAACAGGACAAATCCGAAAAGGGACCAAGCCGTCCGCCGCCACTTCGCCATGTGCCCCCCTGTATGCTCTGGTCCCTAGGCCTACAGCCTAGGCTGATTTGCCCTTGGACTGTATATTAAATTGACTCCACCAAATGGGCGCTCAGGCCAGCGGTTCAAGTAGTCCGCCCGATGGCCCGTCTAGCCGGCACCGTCGCGCGACACACCACGACGCGCCGGAAACAAAGGGGAAGACATGACTACCGACAAAGTTCACATCTTCAGCAAGCAATGCCAGGCCCCGCGCTGTCAGGCAAAATCAAAGCGATCAGGCACCCAGTGCCGCAGGGCCGCGGTGCGGGGTATGCGGGTATGTCGTACCCACGGCGGTGCCTCCACCGGCCCAAAGACGACAGAGGGCCGCGCGCGATGTGGTGCTGCCAAGACTGTTCATGGTCGCCAGACCCGAGAGAAACGCCGGAAACGCGCCGAGAAGCTACGGGAACTCCGGGGCCTGGAGGGCGCGATGAAATTGCTGGGGATGTTTGAGTGACGCCCCGTCGCAAAATTAAACGCCGCAGGATACGAACATAGCGGGTCATTCGTGGTTATTAGGGTTCGGGCATGGCCGGGCTTTTGTGCCTATACGAATGTCGTCCAACCAGTTTCCAGTGTAGCGTAGAGCCTCTCGGCACCCGGCACCCGGGCGTCTACCCACCGGAGGTTTGCCATGACGCAGGGTTTTGTGTGCCTGTACGAATGCGGCCGCCCCGGTTTCAGTCCGCGACGCCCTCGGCGCCCCGCATCGCCCGGTCAGCTTTATTTTGTGAGTATGTGATCAGGTCAGGGTAGTGGGCCTGGCAGCGGTCATGGATGATGTTTGAAGGTGGATATTGCGTGGGCTGTTGTTGGGCGCTGATGGGGCTTCTGTTCGTGGCCGGCGTTATGAATGCCATCTGGATTGCCGCAATCGCGATCTATGTTCTCGCAGAAAAAGTGCTGCCCGCGGGACAGATCATTTCAAAAACCACCGGCCTGGGGTTGATCGGCTTGGGCCTGTGGCTGCTCATCTGAAACAGCAAAACGGAGATCAATCATGGGACGGACAATTACCTTCTTTTACGGGATTGTGGCCTACGTCATTTTCCTAGCCAGCTTCCTTTACGCAATCGGGTTTGTCGGGAATTTCCTGGTGCCCAAGGGCATTGATGACGGCGTCCAGGGCCCGATCGTGGCATCCATGATTATTAACCTGTTGCTGCTGTCGGTCTTTGCCATCCAGCATAGTGTTATGGCCCGCCCCGGGTTCAAACGCATTTGGACCCGGCTCATTCCCAAATCGGCCGAGCGTTCGACTTATGTGCTGCTCTCCAGCTTCGCGCTGGTTCTGATCTACGCGCTCTGGCGACCGATCACCGGGGTTATCTGGGATCAAAGCGGAACCACCTTGGGCGTGGTCCTTCTGGCCGTTCACTGGGCTGGCTGGCTTATCGTCCTGACATCGACCTTCATGATCGACCACTTCGATCTTTTCGGGTTGAAGCAGGTCTATTCCAACCTAACGCGAACGGAGTTCCGGCCGTTGGGCTTTCGCAAGGTTCTGTTCTACCGCCTGGTTCGCCACCCGATCATGTCCGGCTTTCTCATCGCCTTCTGGGCTGCACCGACGATGACGGTCGGTCACCTTCTGTTTGCCGCCGTCACCACGGCTTACATCTTTGTCGCGGTGAAGCATTTCGAAGAAAGGGACCTAGTTGCTGAAATCGGGGACGATTATCTCGCCTACCAGGAAGAGGTTGGGGCCTTCATTCCGGGCATAGACAAAGCGCGGCGGCAGCCCACGGCGACAGGCCTTTCAGAATAGGCAGGGATTTTCTGGTGGCCAACCACTCAGGCCTTGCTCTGGTGGGCCAGCAAGACTGCGCAGTCGTCGAAGGGCAAGTGCGGTCGCTGCGTCACAGATTGCTTGCCCACACAATGACGTCAAGCCACGGCCACATCTTGAGGGCTGTGACTCATTACAACTGAAAGGAACTCGACGGATTAAGTCTTCCGGCCGGGCCTGAACCGGTCGTTCGCCTCGCTGATTACGGCCGGCGGCTTCGGGCTCGTTGCCGTCATCTGAGTCTTTTTGTCAGATGACGGGTCTGGCTTGTCGAGCGGTCATAGACGGGCGACGATCCCCGAATTCGGGCTTGAAGGACCGCTTTTGTCGAAGGCGGACACCGGTGAAATTTGAGGCTATGACTGAGATGCGGGACAAAGCAGCCAAACAACCCGCCGCAGCCAATTTCGGCTTTGTGAACAGAGTCTGGCGCGCAGAAGATCAACTTTGGCTCGGCTCCTTTTTCGCTTGCCGATTACTCGGCCCAGATACCGACAGCGCAGCAAGATCAATACCGCGAAACTTCAACCAGATATGCCAAACTCTCTTAGGTCAGGTCGCCGTTAATCCCAATCACCCCGACGACCGAAAGATCCTATTTGGTGAATTCACCAGCTTGAAGGATCACGGTTTCAACTTCACCTGCGCCGTTTTTGCGGCGGTGGCGGGCGGCCTCATTGTATTCGTCGGACTGGAAGCAGCCGACCCCGGCTTCAAATGTCGGGAACTCGATGACAACGAAGCGCTGGAATTTCGCTGGCCCCTCCATCACCTGAAATTTGCCGCCGCGGGCCAGCACCTTGCCGCCGTGACGCGCGATGATACCGGGCACTTGGTCGGTGTATTTCTTGTATTCGACAGGGTCGTTGATCAGGGATCGGGCAAGCCAATAAGCGGGCATCAGACGTCTCCGGGGTTACATCAGCAAGTCAGGCAGATAATTCGAGATCTGCGGGAAGGCGACGATCAGCAGGACCGCCAGCAGCATGATCCCCCAATAGGGCACAGAGGCGACAAAGATCTTCTGCACGCCCACGTCGTCATCATTGATCGCCGCTTTGACCGTGTAGATCAGCAATCCGAAGGGCGGTGTCAGCAGCCCTGCTTCAATCGCGATAATACCGACGATGGCGAAACTCAGCTGGTCAAAACCGAAAGCGAGCGCGACCGGTTCGACGATGGGCACGGTCAGCAGCATGATCGAGATGCTGTCAATGATCATCCCCAGCACAAACCAGATCAAGATGATGATCGCCAGAACAGTGAAAGGGGCCAGACCGCTTTCGGTGAAGAATGTCCGGATTGCTGAGGTCACGCCAGTCATCGCCAGCGTGCGCGAATAAAGCGCAGCCAGCAGCAGCAGGATCAGAATCGGAGCGGCGGTCTTGCCGACGGCATAGATAGCGTCGATGAACGCGCGCCAACGCATGCCCTTGAACAGCGCCAGGATCAACGCCAATGCAGCCCCAGCGCCGGCTCCTTCGGTGGGCGTGAAGATGCCAAACCAAATGCCGCCAAGCACCGCCGAAATAATGCCGCCCACGCCGATCAGCGAGGCGAGGAATTGTCCGGTCGGAAGCTCGGCCTTTTCGGTATCAATGCCACCCTCGACCTTCACTTCGTCGACGTGGGCGGCGCCCTCACCAACGGTCTCGGGGCGCAGGATTGCGACGATGACGATATAGCCGATAAACAGCGTCGCCAGCAGCGCGCCGGGCAGGACACCGGCCAGGAACAGGCGACCAATGGACTGCTCGGTCAGGATGCCCCAGACGATCATCAGGACCGAGGGCGGGATCAGCATGCCCAGACAGCTGGATCCGGCGATAGCGCCAAGGGCGAAGCCCCGGTCATAATTATGCGCCTTCATTTCCGGATAGGCGATGCGGCTGAATGCGGCGGCCGAGGCGATAGAAACCCCGGTGACAAATGAAAACACCGTGTTGCCCAGCACCGTCGCAATCGCCAACCGCGCCGGTATCCGCCGCAGCCCTTTGTTGATCGCCACGTAGATGTCGGTAATCGCCCCGGATCGCCCGATGAACTCGCCCATCAGCATAAACAGCGGGATCACCGCGAAGGTAAAATCGCGCAACGCCTCGGCCGCGGTCGAGGCGATCATCCGTTCGACAATCGTCACGTTCCCGGTGACCATGAAGATGCCGATGGCGCTGGTTACGCCCAGCGCGATCGCCACGTGGACACCCAGCAGGACGAGGCCAAGCAGTAGCGCGATGATCAGACCGGCGGTCGAGACGTCAAACATTCCGAGTTCCGATCACAGGTCCAGCCGCTCGACCCGCAGGTCGAAAATCTCGACCAGCGACAATAGCAGATAATTCAGGCCTGCAAGACCAGCGCCCAGCAGGATGGCAAAGCGGGTCGGCCAGACAGGCACGCGCAACGCGCCTTCGCCATCAAATTCGCCATTAGCGAAAGATCGCATAGCAGGCGTGATCCCGGCCTTCAGCAGGAACAGAAAGAACGCCGCGCCCAATACCAGCCCAAAGATCAGCAACGTTTTCTGAATCGGTTTGGGCATCATCACGACCAGGAAGTCGGCCCGCAACATCGACTGGCTTCGCACAGCAAACCCGACCTGCATGAAGACGATCATCACCACCGAATTCGCGACGATCTCCTTGGTGCCGGAAATCGGCATGTTGAGGGCGCGAAAGATGATGTCGGCCAGAATGAAAAAGCACAGGAAGAACGCCCAGACCGCCCCGAAAATCATCAGGAATTTCGTCAGCCGGTCGGCCAGGCGGATCAGCGCCATGTCAGCCCCAATTCGGGTTTGGCGCAGCCCCGAAAGGCTGCGCCGGTTGCATTACTGGACGCTGTAGCGCACCGGCCATTCGTAGCCGTTGGCCTCGGCCCGATCCAGCACCAGGTTCAGCACCTGGCTGGCGGGCAGGCCCTGACTATCAAGATCCGCTGCCAGCGACTGCGGCCATTCGGCCAGCGATTCCGCCCAGGCCTTGCGCACGGCGGGGTCGATCTCTGTCACAGTGATGGTGTCGCGCAGGACGTCGACCAGACGGTCATATTCCGAGGCGTTCACGCTGCCGGTCTGCTCTTCGAAATCGGCCGCAACTTCCAGCAGGATCTCTTTGAAGTCATCCGGCAGGCCATCATAGGTGTCCTTGTTCATGGTCAGCCCGTGCCACGTCATCGAGCCAAAGCCGATCAGCGTGTAGTAGGGGCCGGGTTCGTACAGCTTCAGGTTCACCCAGGCCGACGGGAACATGATCCAGCCTTCATAGACGTTGGTCTTCATCTCGGTATAGGCGGTCGCCAGCGACGACTGGACTTCCGAGACACCGGCCAGCTTCAGCCAGTTCAGGTTCAGACCTGCACCGGCGATCTTCTGTCCCTGCAGGTCCGACAGATCGCTCCAAGGGAACGAGGTCCCGAGGTTATAGCCACCATCGGCAATCCGGCTCAGCAGCACCTGATTGAACTTGTCCTCGAACACGTCCGACAGATACGGCACTTCGGCATAAACCTCTTGCGCCACTTTCAGCGATGTTTCCGGGTCCATTGTGCCGAACGGCAGCATCACCTGGAAAGCATGCAACGGCAGGTTCGACGGCTCGAAGCAGAAGCACATGCCGCCGATGTCGAGGATGCCGTCCTGGACGCCCTCGAGCACCTCGGTCACCTTGACGATGGAGCCAGAGTAGCCCTCGACAAAGTTCACCGTGTGGTCGGTGCGCTCTTCGACCCGCTTTTTCAGCTCGGCCTGGAAGTAGTCGATCATCAGACCTGCATAAACCACGCCTGGCGGGTGGCCCGAGCCGATCCGTAGGTTGATGTCGTCGGCACTGGCCGCCGTGGCCCCCAGCGTAAGCGCAACGGCTGCCGCTGTGGATTTCACTAGGTTTCTCATGGTTTTCCTCCCTTAGAAAACAGATGCGGGGTCAGGCCCCATTCGTGTCGCAGTCCCGATCTTGACGCCGGGTCTCAAGCCGCTGATTCAAGCCTCATTTCGTCAGGTATCTCAAGGGCTTCGTTGGTTCCGTCGAGGAATTCGACGGTGGCGAATGACAGGTCGGTATCGCCAATGTTCTCGACCGAATGGACCATGTGGTCGCCGGGGCCGTAGTGGAAGTGCTTGGTCTCGCCGACGAAGTGTTCCGTGTCGCGAATCTCTCCGGACGAGAAGTATCCACGCGCCTTTCCGGCGCTCAGCGCTGACCAGAAATAGGGGTTCACGTGGCGGTGAAACGCGCAGCGCGTTCCGGCCGGGATGTGCAGATGCCAGACGCGAACGCGGTCGGTCTCCGACACCAGGATTGATCCGACGCAGCCGTTGGAATGGCCGGCCAGCATTTCTTCATACAACCCGTCCGGCCAATGGGTGAACGCCGCCGGATCGGGGTTGGTTTCGATGTGGTCGGGGCCGTGCTCGGCCATGGTCGCTCCTTTCGTCATTCGGCAGCCACCTGGGTGGCCAGCGCGTCAAGATCAGCCCGCAAGTCGGCGACCTGCGCTGCGGTGAGTTCCACCAGTGGCGGGGCCATACGGGTCCAGCTGTCGTCGCCACTGCGCCAGGCCTCGATCTGCTTCATGGCGGGCATTAGCGGGTATTTCCCGGCCATTGTGCGCGCGGCTTTGACTGCCACCATTGCGGCATCGCGAGCGGCCCCAGCAGGTGCCTGAAGGGCGGCCTGAGCTTTGGCTCCAAAAGCGTTTGTAGATCCGGAAATTATCCCGGCGGCTCCGATATCCTTGCCATCCCACAGCATCGCCTCGGATGACGGGTAGACGTCAAAATCTTCGGCCACGCCGCCGGTGGCTTCAATGATCGCGCGGGATTGCTCGAACTCGCCGCTGGAGTCCTTAAGGCCTGCGATAACTGGTCCGAATGCCTCACGCAGGCGCAGCACCAGTTCGGGCGATAGAGGGACGCCCGACATCTGCGGGAAGTGGTAGAGGTAGACGCGCAGGTCGTCGCGCCCGATCCACTCGACCAGATTGGCGTAGTAACGGAACAACCCCTCGTCCGAGGGGTCTTTGTAATAGTATGGTGGCAGGACCAGCACGTTTGTGAAACCAGCATCGGCTGCAGCTTTCGTCAGCGCCACGCAGTCGCCAGAGGCTGGAGCGCCGGTGCCGAAAATCACCCTGTCCGGAGCGATTCCGGCTTCAGCAAAGTGGCCGGGCAGGGCCAGTCGGTCTGACATCGCGATCGAGGTGCCCTCGCCAGTCGTGCCCGTCGGGGCGACGCCATCGCAGCCGCCTGCGGGAGACATCAGGTGTTGGCAATAGGAAATCAGTTTCGGCGAATCGAGCGCGCCGCTTTCGGTGAACGGAGTCACAGCGGCGGCATAGATGCCACGGCGGGCTTTGGTCATCAGGGCAAGCCTTGCTTCATTCAGCAGCCTGCGCAGCTTCGCGGCCCTGCCGCATCGACACAACCACTTTGATCGCATCGTCCACCCGTTCGCGTGCGTGACGAAGCGCTTCGGGCAGGTCTTCCAGCGGGAAGGTGTGAGTGTGGACCAGTGACGCATCGAAGCGTTTTTCGGCCATAAATGCCATGGCACGGTGGGTGGCTGATTTCCCCTCTCCCCGGATGCCGTAGAGGTAGATATTGTTTACCGCCAGATAGCCAATGTCGAATTCGACCGCGTTTTTCGGGAATGCCGCCAGGCACACCTTGCCACCTCGATTGGTCATGTGGACGGCCTGATTGACCGTTTCACCCGTTCCGGCGGCATCAACAACATAATCCGCGCCTTTGCCGGTGATCTCCATGACCCGCGCGACCACATCTTCGGTTTTGGCATTCAGCGTGATGTCCGCGCCCAACTTTTGACCAATCTCCAGCCGGTTGTCCCGCGTGCCGACCAGGATCACGGGCGATGCCCCCAGCGCCTTGGCCACTGCAACTGCTAGCAACCCGATGGGGCCAGGGCCGATTACCACGACGCTTTCGCCCGCCACCAGCCCGCCAAGTTCGGTGAGACCGTACATCGAGGTTCCGGCAGTGACGACCAGCGTCGCCTCTTCGTCGCTCATCTCATCGGGGACGGCGATCATCGTATTGATATGGTTGACCGCGTATTCGGCAAAGCCGCCGTTGGTGGTGAATCCATTGGCACGATGGCCTTTCGACTGGTCGCCGTAGTTGTGGCAGGAGGTATACATCCCGGCCCGGCAGCGCTTGCACTGGCCGCAGCCAGCGTGGATTTCGACCGTCACCCGCTGGCCGATCCGGAATTCGTCAACACCGGGGCCGAGCGCGGCAATGGTCCCCATATATTCATGCCCGGGCGTGAAGCTCTTGTTGAACGGCGCGCCCCCCTCGAAGATCGCCGGGGTGCCGTAGCTGATTACCTCAAGGTCCGTGGCACAAATCGCCACAGCATCAATCCGAACCAAAGCTTCGGCTTTTCCCGGTACCGGTACAGGTTTTTCGATCAGCGTAAGCTGTTCGGGATCGCCCAATACCCACGCCCGCATGCTGTCCGGCACTTGAAGATCGGACGCAACAACGCCCGCATTCTGGTCTAAACTTCCGGCTGACAAATCTGCTCCTCCCAATCTCTGCGCGAAACACTGGCTGACCGAATTCCCGAATCTCGGGACGAATTTCTCACCTGAAACGTTAGCCTATTTTCCTGGGACTGGAAAAAAAAGAGTCCGATTTCTGTTTCAGGGCAGAATTTCGGTCAATTCAGCCGACATTCCCCATGTGACCTGCCGTTGGACTGCATGCTGGCCTGATCTCGCTCACGGATCAAGGGTTTTGTAGCTGTTGGAAGGTTCCTCTGCGCTGTGACCGTCGAAAGCTGGCGCATCGCGCCTTGAGGGTGGGGCATTGGCGTCTGATTGTGCCGTTCTTCAGCGCGGGGGACAGACCTGCCGAGCCGCTTTCGTTCTGTTTGGGTCGGGATCGCGGTCACGCGCATGACGGTGGCGCTCGCAGTCGGCGGATGGCAGCAAGGATGGCGCGCACCATCGGGCCTGTGACGGCCACCTCGGCGAGTTGGAAGGTGATGGCGCGGGCGTGGCGCACGACGCGGGCGCCGATCTTGATCAGCTTCAGCTGCAGGCTGGTCAACGACCAGTCCGCCATGGCCTCGGGCAACTCAATGCAGCGTAAGAAGGTCGCCAGATTGTAGGCCAGTGCGTGCAGTTGCAGGCGGACCTCGTTGTCGCGGAACTTCTTGCATGACAGCCGTGTCCAGCGGAAGGCGTATTTTCCCTCCTTGATGTGCTGTTCGGCGGTGCCGCGTCGATTGTAGAAGCGGGTGACCTCGTCCGGCTCCATTGGCAGGTTGGTGACGATGAAGCCCACGCGGGGGAACAACTCGCCCGGATGCCATTCGATTTTGGCGATCACACGGCGTTCCTTATCCCATGATGCGGCCTGATACTGGAACTCCTCGTAGAACCGCTTCACCTTGGTTTTCGAGGGACGCCCCACAGGCCGTGTCAACCGGTGGGCGATGCGACCTTCCAGAACTGCGTTCTTCTTCATCCGGATGGCGTAGAAAATAGCCCGCATCTTCCAGCCGCGCGTAGATCGCGGGGATCGCATAGGCGGCGTCGGCGCGGAAAAAGCGCATGATGTCACGCTTGGCATATCGGGCGATCACCGGGTCGAGCACATCCTGCCAACCGTCGGCACTGTGGACGTTGCCATTGCGCAGGGCGCAGCGTTCCAGCATGCCGAACTGATTGAACAGGAAATTCGGGTGATAGCAGGTGCAGTCGAAATGCCCGTTCCAGGCGGTGCCCTCCTGATCGCCATGGGTCGGACTGACGGAGCTGTCCATGTCCAGCACGATATACTTGAGACCGTTGCGGTCGTGGAACCGGTCGATCCATTGCCCGTTCAGATCGGCCAGCGCCGCCCGGTTCTCCGGCATGGCCAGCGTCTCGGTCTCGAACCGCCCCATCTGCGAGGCCGAGGCTGCCTGCGCATCGACGGCACGGCCACCCACGACCTGACGCATGACAGGATCAAGAGCCAGCCGGTCGGCGTCGTTGACGTCCTCGTAGCCCGCAAGCCGACCATAGACCGATTGACGGAACAGACCGTCAAGACGATGGAAGGTGTTCTTGCCACGGCGGCCATCATTGAGCGCACCCGACGCAAGATCAGACAGCCCGAGCACGTCATCCAACTCGCGCATTACCAGAAGGCCGCCGTCGGAACTGAGCTGCGTGCCACGAAATTCCAGCCGCACCCGGCGGTCAAAGCCAAGCCGCCCATCACCCGTTTCGCGTGCACCCTCAGGGTGATCCATAATCCGCCACCTTCAGCCCGATTAACATGCTGAAATATAACACGTTAATGGCAATCGCAGGTGCGAAAACGTCAAGCTACTTGGGAAATGCGGGTTGAAGGCTTGCCAGTTCCCATCAGAACGTAATTCCTGCGCCCAGATTCGTATACTTAGGTGGCGCGTACTAGCGCCCCAAAACAGGGGGGTGCCCCCGGGTGGGGTCCGCAAACAGCCGCGGGATTCGAAGAAGGGGGGCATCCAGAAAACCGCCAAGGCATCCGGCGACATCGCCCCTGAGAGGCGCTCTGAGGTGGCGCTGAGCGCGTTGGTCACATGGCTGGCAAGTCATGGGGGGCTAGAACAGTTCGCGGGGCAGCGCCGTCATAGATCGGTTCGCCGTTCATATGGTCCCTAGGGGGCCTGAAATCGCCTTTGGGTATCCACCGGGAATTTAGGTGCCGAGAGGCCGCAAAATCGGGATTTTGTAACCCATATGTAACCCCAGCGCTTTTTGCGCCACCTTGGATACCCGCTAAGTCATTGATTTCAGTGGTGAGCCGTGCAGGATTCGAACCTGCGACCCACTGATTAAAAGTCAGTTGCTCTACCAACTGAGCTAACGGCCCACTCGGCTCGACGACCTATCGCTGCGCCTTTCACCCGTCAACCCTGTATTGCGACTGAAATCGCTGGTCCGAAGCTCCACCCGCATAGGGCAGGCTTTGCATATTCCATTGCAGGCATTATAGGCGCGCATATGGGTGATTTTTCAGCATATGCCGGCTTGGCTTTTCGGAAAATGCATGGCGCGGGCAATGACTTCGTTGTGCTTGATCAGCGCCGCGGCGGCGCGCCGGTCACCGCTGAACTGGCCCGCGCCATAGGTGACCGGCATCGTGGGGTTGGCTTCGACCAGCTTGCCATTCTGACCGGAGCACCCGGCGCATACAAACTTGCTTTCATGAACCCGGATGGATCAGTCGCCGGCGCCTGTGGAAATGCGACCCGCTGCGTCGCCGATTGGTTGATGACCGAAGCTGGAACGTCCGATCTGAACCTCGGTACAGCGCGTGGGGATTTGCGGGCCGTCCGCGATGCATCCGGCCTAGTCGGCGTGAATATGGGGAAGCCCCTTTTCAATAACGAAGATATCCCGCTGTCGGATGAGGCCGATCCATCGGAACTTCCGCTAACTGGAGCTCCGATGGCTTTGTCGATGGGCAATCCTCATTGTGTGTTCGTTGTTCCGGACGCCGAAGTTGCAGACCTTGTTGGTGATGGCTCGATCATCGAAACGAATCCATTATTCCCAAAAAAAACAAACGTGGAATACATTTCTCTGCTTGCGCCTAACAGGCTGAGGATGCGGGTTTGGGAACGTGGGACCGGCGTGACCCTAGCTTGCGGATCGGGCGCCTGCGCAGCCGCTGTGGTTGCAGCTACAAAAGGCCTGACCGCGCGCCAGGTCGAGATTGTCGCCGACGGTGGTACTTTGTCGGTGGACTGGCGTGACGACGGCGTCTGGCTTTCTGGTCCAACCGCGCATGTGTTTGACGGTGTGCTAGGCGACAGCTTTTTGGGGCTGGCAACGTGACCCGAATTTCGACCCATGGTTGCCGCCTCAACGCCTACGACTCCGAGGTTATGGGCAAACTAGCCGGCCAGGCGGGACTAGATGACGCCATCGTTGTCAACACTTGCGCCGTGACCGCGCGCGCGGTCCGGAAGGCAGTGCAGGATATTCGGCAGCTACGGCGCCAGAACCCGGAGGCGCGGTTGATTGTCACCGGTTGTGCGGCGCAGACCGAGCCTGCCCGCTTTGCCAAAATGCCCGAAGTCAACGCCGTCATCGGCAATGCTGAGAAGATGCGGGCAGAGACCTGGCGCGGCTTGGCCGGGGGCTCAGGCGGTACGCAAGTCTCGGACATTATGGCAGAGACCGCCGCGCCGGCGCCGCAGATTGATGGCCTCGGGACACGGGCGCGGGCCTACGTGCAGGTTCAAAATGGCTGCGATCATCGCTGTACCTTCTGTATTATTCCCTATGGCCGCGGCAATTCGCGGTCGGTTCCGGTGCGGACTGTGATCGACCAGATTGCCCGACTGGTTGACCGGGGTTTCAACGAGGTCGTTCTGACAGGTGTTGATATGACCAGCTGGGGCGCAGATCTGTCCGAGACGCCCCGATTGGGCGATCTGGTTCAGGCCATTCTGAAGTCTGTTCCGGACCTGCCACGACTGCGCATCAGCTCGATCGACTCCATCGAGGTGGATCCGGCCCTGCTCGAGGCGATTGCCACCCAGCCGCGCTTGATGCCGCATCTGCACCTCAGCCTGCAATCGGGCGACGACATGATCCTTAAGAGGATGAAGCGGCGCCATTTGCGCGATGACGCGATTGCGTTCTGCGAACAGGCGCGCACCCTGCGCCCCGACATTACCTTCGGGGCCGATCTGATCGCGGGCTTCCCGACCGAGACTGAGGCGATGTTTGAAAACTCGCAGAAGCTGATCGCGGACTGCGGCCTGACCTGGCTGCATGTGTTTCCCTATTCGCAACGCCCCGGCACCCCAGCGGCACGTATGCCTCAGGTGGACCGTGCGGCGATCAAGGATCGCGCGGCGCGGCTGCGTGCTGCGGGCGACTCGGCGGTGACCGGTTATCTGGCATCGCTAGCCGGGACCGAACAGGCGGTGTTGATGGAATCCGCAACCAAAGGCCGAACAGCGCATTTTGCCGAGGTCAGTCTGGCTGCCCCTCAGATACGCGGTGCAATCGTCAGGACTCGCATCACCGGGCAAGACGGCGTGACACTTCTGGGCGAGGCCGCCTGATCCGATGCACCCGAATCCCGCCTTTCGTGGCGAGGCCGCCAGCCGCAGCCTCGCCCTTGCCCGGCAGCGCGGGTTCGGCACGCTGATTCTGAATTGCGACGACGGTCCGCTGGCCGCGCACGTGCCCTTTCTACTGGATACCAAGGCCGAGACACTCGATCTGCACCTCCTCCGCTCGAACCCGATCCTGCGGCAACTAAAGACGCCACAAAAGGCGCTGATCGCGGTGGCCGGGGCGGATGCCTATATCTCTCCCGACTGGTACGATGCGCCGGATCAGGTGCCGACGTGGAACTATGTCGCGGTTCATTTGCGCGGCACGCTGGAACGTATGCCCGATGAGGCGCTGACCGACGTGCTGAACCGGCAAACTGCAGCGTACGAAGCTCGTTTGACCCCGAAGCTGCCCTGGACGATGGACAAGATGACGCCAAAGGTTCTGGCGAAGATGAAGCGCATGATCGTACCTTGCCGGATGAGCCTTTCGTCGGTGGATGGCACATGGAAACTGGGTCAGAACAAACCGGATGCAGCTCGGCTGAATGCCAGTCACGCCCTTCTCGACAGTAATTTCGGCCAAGGAACCGCAGATTTGTCCCGCCTGATGCTGACCCCGGACGACCCCGCAACTACGGAGCTAACTGATGATCCTGTTTGATAACCCCGCCTCGCCGTTCTGCCGCAAGGTGCGCATCGTCTTGCTGGAAACCGGGCAGCATGACGATGTCGAATTGCGGGCCGCCATCGGTCACCCGCTGGACAGCGCCAAAATGCCGACCGAGGACAATCCGCTGGGGAAGATTCCGACGCTGCTGCGCGAGGATGGCTCGGCGCTCTATGACAGCCGGGTGATCTGCCGCTTCTTCGATACGCGGGGCAATGGCGGGCTGTATCCGGATGCGCCGATCTGGGACGTCCTGACGCTGGAAGCACTGGGCGATGGGATATCCGACGCCGCTGTTGCGATTATCTACGAAGGCCGTACCCGACCAGCGGACAAGCAAAACCCGCCATCGGTCGAGGGGCAGTGGGCCAAAATCGAACGGGCTTTGGATGCACTTGAAAGCGGATGGAGTGCCCATTTGTCGGGACCGCTCGATATGGGCCAGATCGCCTGTATCGCAGCCCTTGGATATATCGATTTCAGACTCGCTGATCGGGACTGGCGTGCAGCACGGCCGGCACTGGCGCGCTGGAGCGAAGCGATGGCCGCGCGCCCTTCCGTCGCCGCCACACTGCCATACGCGCCCTGACCCAGTCTCTGGCCGCTCGACCTCGCCCTCGAAATCTGCGGCTGATGGTGATGCCGAGGATCGCTCCGGGACGCACCCCAAAATTATCAACCGGCGAACTGAGAGTGCCATTTCGTAGTCCAGGCTGCCGCGGGGCGTGCGTTTTCGCGTATGCAAACGCCTTTGCAGCAAGCCGAACAAGCTGTGGGCCTCAATCCGACCAGTGGGTTTTTGCAGTCAAAAGCATCGCACAATCGTCGGAGCAGGTCACGCGTGCACCGTCTGAACAGCGCAAATCGCCAATTCGCTCCCCTGCGCCCGTTTGTCCGCTGGACGGCCCTCGCACAGGCAGCTAAACAACGCTCGAAACCCTGCTGCGCGCGGCGCAGTGGGCCGGGATTCGCCCTGTTCCTAGGGCCGCGACGACGGAGAGATCTTTTGTCCCACGCAGACGACCACAACGGCGACCGCCGCGATTTTCTTTATTATGCCACCGCCGGAACCGGAGTCGTCGTCACAGGCGCTGCCGTCTGGCCGCTGGTCAACCAGATGAACCCCTCCGCCGACGTGCAGGCGCTCAGCTCGATCCGCGTGGATGTGGCCGAGGTTCTGCCGGGCAGCCAGCTGACCGTGAAATGGCTTGGCAAGCCGGTGTTCATCCGCCGCCGCACCCAGGAAGAGATTGACGCCGCCAACCAGGTCCAGATGGACGAATTGATCGACGATCAGGCACGCAACGCCAACTTGCCTGACGGTGACAGCGCCGTGGACGGGAACCGCTATTTGACGCCGTTTGGCGAAGACGACGGGCCAACGGGTGAGTGGTTGGTGATGATCGGGGTGTGTACGCACCTCGGTTGTGTGCCGCTGGGCGATGGCGCTGGCGATTTCGGCGGGTGGTTTTGCCCGTGTCACGGCTCGCACTACGATACCGCTGGTCGTATCCGGCAGGGTCCCGCACCGACAAACCTCGCCGTGCCTGTTGCGGCATTCGTCGACGCCACTACGATCAAACTGGGATAAGGAGAGTCACAATGTCCGGTATCCCGCACGACCATTATGAACCAAAGAGCAACGGCGAAAAGTGGCTGCACAAGCGGCTGCCAATCGTTGGGCTGCTTTATGACACGCTGATGATCCCGACGCCCAAGAACCTCAATTGGATGTGGATCTGGGGTATCGTCCTGACCTTCTGCCTGGTGTTGCAGATCGTCACCGGCATTATTCTGGCGATGCACTATACGCCGCATGTCGATCAGGCGTTCAACTCGATCGAACACATCATGCGCAACGTGAACGGTGGCTTCATGCTGCGGTATCTGCACATGAACGGCGCCTCGTTGTTCTTCTTTGCGGTCTACCTGCACATCTTCCGCGGCCTTTACTACGGCAGCTACAAGTCACCTCGTGAGATCACGTGGATCATCGGCATGCTGATCTATCTGCTGATGATGGCGACCGGCTTCCTCGGCTACGTGCTGCCCTGGGGTCAGATGTCGTTCTGGGGTGCTACGGTCATCACCGGCCTGTTCGGCGCAATCCCGTTCATCGGAGAGCCGATCCAGACCTGGCTGCTGGGCGGCCCGGCAGTGGACAACGCCACGCTGAACCGCTTCTTCAGCCTGCACTATCTGCTGCCCTTCGTCATTGCGGGCCTTGTGATCGTCCATATCTGGGCTTTCCACACCACCGGCAACAACAACCCGGCAGGCGTGGATGTGCGCAAGGGGTCGAAAGCCGAGGCTGAGAAAGACACACTGCCGTTCTGGCCATATTTCGTGATGAAAGACCTGTTCGCGCTGGCAGTGATCCTGACGGTATTCTTTGCGATCGTGGGTTTCATGCCGAACTACCTCGGTCACCCAGATAACTATATCGAGGCGAACCCGCTGGCGACGCCCGCGCACATTGTGCCGGAATGGTACTTCCTGCCGTTCTACGCAATCCTTCGGGCCTTCACCTCGGACGTCTGGGTTGTGATGATCGCAAGCTGGGTGACCGGTGGCATCATCGATGCCAAGTTCTTCGGCGTTCTGGCGATGTTTGGCGCGATTGCTGTTATGGCACTGACGCCGTGGCTCGACACGTCCAGCATCAAGTCGGGCCGTTACCGCCCGATGTTCAAGATGTGGTTCGCCCTTCTGGTGATCGACTTCATCGTGTTGATGTGGTGCGGCGCGCAACCAGCTGAGGGTATCTATGGCATCATCGCCTTGATCGCCTCGGCCTATTGGTTCGCCTATTTCCTGATCATCCTGCCGCTGCTCGGCGTGATTGAGAAACCCCTGCCATTGCCTGACACCATCGAAGATGACTTCCGCGCCAAGGTTAGCCATGGCAAGGCAACTGGCGCGGCTGACGCGACCCCGGCAGAATAGGAAGGACCGGTATCATGATCCGCACACTCGCCGCATCGGCCCTGACCGTTCTTGCCCTCGCCACCCCGGCGATCCCCGCCGGTGGCGGAGACGGGCACATCGAGGATGTCGATTTTTCCTTCGAGGGGCCTTTTGGCACCTATGACCAGATGCAGCTGCAGCGTGGCTTGCAGGTTTTCACCGAGAGCTGCTCGGGCTGTCACGGTTTGCGCCAAGTACCGATCCGCACTCTGCACGATGCAGGTGGCCCCGGCCTGCCCTCGGATCAGGTCCGCGCATATGCCGCCGAACTGTTCATCGCCGATGAGGATTCCAATCGGCAGCTCTATGATACCGAAAAGGGTGAGTTTCGCGCAATTCTGGAAACAGACAACTTCCCGGCCAACAACACGGCGGGCGCACCGGACCTGTCAATGATGGCCAAGGCCCGAGCTGGATTCCACGGCCCCTACGGTTTGGGCATCAACCAGTTGTTCAAAGGCATGGGAGGACCGGAGTACATTACCGCGATCCTCACCAGCTACACCGGCGAGGAAAAGACCGTTGGCGACACCACGCTTTACGAGAATACTGCCTATCCGGGCGGATGGATTTCGATGCCTCAGCCACTGGAAGATGGGTCGGTCACATTTGATCCGGAGCATAACAACAGTCAGCACCACTTGGCCGAGGACGTTTCGGCCTTCTTGATGTGGGCAGCTGAACCGAAGCTGGCGCAGCGCAAGCAGGCAGGGCTGGTTGGTGTGCTGATGTTGGCGATCCTGTCGGTGCTTCTGTACCTGACCAACAAGGCAATCTGGGCGCCGGTCAAGAAACGCGCCAAGTCCGCCTGACCCGACCAAGAGTCTGAAATGAATTACGCGCTCCGGAAGACCGGGGCGCGTTTTTCTATCCGAGGTAGGCTGTCAGCGCGGTGGGCGGATTGGCGAACAGCGTCCTTGTATCCTGCGGTGGATGCGCAATGCCATCCGCCACTAGAATAGTTTGATCCCCCAACGCGCGGGCATCGTCGGGATCGTGCGTGACCATCAACAGCGTCGCGCTGGTCTCGGCCACCAACTCCAGTAATAGCGCCAGCATCTCTGACTTGAGCGCCGGACCAAGGGCGGCGAAAGGCTCGTCAAGAAGCACAAGCGGCTCGGCCCTCAGCAACATCCGTGCCAAAGCCACCCGGCTTCGCTGTCCGCCAGACAGGGCCCCGGGCTTGCGATCTGCAAATCCGTTCAATCCGACGCGGCTCAGGCTGGCACGCACCCGGTGAGCCTCGTCCGACGATAATCTCAGCGAGGGCCTCAGGCCCAGCGCCACATTCTGAAACGCCGTTAAATGCGGGAGCAGGTTTCCGTCCTGGAACAACAGGCTGGTCGGGCGTGCGCCGGGGGGCAGGCCCGTCAGCAACGTGCCGTTCCATATGACCCGCCCAACGTCCGGGTCCGCAAAACCCGCAATCAAATCCAGCAAAGTCGACTTGCCTGCACCGGACGGACCAATCACCGCGACACGCGATCCGGCCATTACAGTCAGGTCCGCGCTCAGGTTCCAGCTTCCCCGCGCAAGCCGAACGCCTTCAAGTGTCAGCATCCATTCGTCCCCCACGATCAAACACCCAGAACGCCGCCAGGGACAGCATCAGCAACAACAGCGCCGCCGCCGCCGCGTCTCCGGTTCGGTACGCCGCCATCAGCCGATACAGCACCAGCGGCAATGTTGCGCCCTCAGGGTCCGCAAACAGCGCCACGACGCCCAGATCGCCCATCGAAAGCGCCGCCGCCAGCCCAGCGGCGAAGCCCAGCGGGCGGCGCAGGCGCGGCAACCACAGCAGCCGCAGCCGCGCAATGCCGGTCAGCCGCAGACTGTCCGCAAGACGACCATAGCTGTCTTCGACCCCGGCCAGCGCCGGGGCGAGCACTCGCAGTGCAAAGGGCAGCGCCATTGCAGCATTGACCAGCGCCGTGACGGGAAGCGCCAGCGCCACTGGGTTGGCGAAGGGAAAGATGACGATGAACAGCCCGGTGCCGATCACCAGCGGCGAGGCCGCGATGGTCAGATATCCCAGCCCCTCAATGGCTTTGCCGCCACGCCCGCGCAATCTATGCGCCAAAACCGCAAGGGGCAGGGCCAACGCAAGGGTCAACGCTGTCGAGGTCAGTGCCACCAACACTGAACGCCCGGCAGCCGCAAAGACGGGTGCAGGCAAGCCGAGTATCCCCGGCAATCCGCGAATGACGATGCTCAGAAGTGGTGCCAGCAGGAAAAGCGCCACTAGTGAGAGGAACACAGCGTCAAGCGTCCTGGCCGTAGGCGTGGACGCGTCCCAGCGCGCCGCGATGCGGTCCAGACCACCGCCCTGCTCGGCGGGTTGTGCCACGCGCAGGGCAATCAGTGCTGCAGTGCCGGACACTGCAACTTGCAGCAGCGCCAGCAAGGCAGCGCGCGACAGATCGAAGTCGAATCGAAACGCCTGATAGATCGCCAATTCGATGGTCGTCGCGCGTGGGCCTCCGCCAAGGGTCAGTGCCACCGCAAAACTGGTCGTGCAAATCAGGAAGACGGTCATCAGGGCGCCCGGTACGACCTCTCGCAGGACTGGCCATTCGATGTGTCGGGCAATGTCGCGACCGGAAAAGTTCAGCGAGGCCGCCAGCCGGAAGCGCTCTGCCGGGACCGCCATCCAGCCTTGCAAGATCAGTCGCACAGCCAAGGGCAGGTTGAAGAAAACATGCGCCAGAACGACCCCGTGCAGCCCGAAGATCGACAAGGGCGGCAACCCCAACCAACCGAGGATCTGGCTGGCCATACCGCTGCGCCCGAAGACGGCAAGCAGACCGAACACAGCGACAATCACCGGCAGAATGAACGGTGCGCCCAGCAGGGTAATCAACGCACCGCGTCCGCGAAACCGCCGCCGCGCCAGCGCACGGGCCACAGGAATCGCCAACCCGACGCTGATTGCAGCCGACAGGACGGCCTGTAACAGCGTGAACCGCAGTGCCGCCCAGTCCGAAGGCTTCAGCCCATTCCAAGCCTCGGCGCGCAGCGCCACGGCAGAAATCGAGCCTAGGACCAGCAGCAGGATCGCCCCTGCTGCAAGCCCGCCCATCAGGGCAACGCGTGGGGTTACTGGCCCAGCGCGCTCAGCCATTCGTCCAGCGCCACATCACGCACAGTCGGTGCGTCCACAGGCGCGACGTGCAGCGATTTCCCCACACGCGGGGCACCAAACCCTTCGGGCAAGCCCGCTGCCGGGATCACCGCCGGATACATCCAGTTTGTCGTCGCGATCGCGCCCTGAAATCCTTCGGACAGCATAAATGCGAGGAACGCGTCCGCCAGTTCCGGTTGGTCGCTCGACGCCAGTTTCCCGGCCACTTCGATCTGCAGGTAATGCCCCTCGACAAATTCAGCAGCGGCCTTTGTGTCATCTTCCTCGGCAATCCGGTGATAGGCCGGAGAGGTCGTGTAAGACAGCACCATGTCCGCCTCGCCCTCAAGGAACAGCCCGTAAGCCTCGGACCAGCCTTTGGTGACGGTGACGATGTTGTCCGCAAGACCGGCCCAGACGGCCTCGGCCTCATCGCCGTATGCCGCCTTCACCCACATTAGCAGGCCAAGACCGGGGGTCGAGCTGCGCGGGTCCTGGATGATGATCGAAACATCGCTGGCACCCAGCGCACGGAAGTCGGCTGGCGGGGTCGCCAGTTTGGTCGTGTCGTGGACAAAGGCGAAATAGCCCCAGTCGAAAGGCAGAAACAACGGGTCGTCCCATGCCACAGGCAGGCTCAGCCCATCAACCGCTGCACTGTGGGGCGCGAATAGACCGGTCTCGGCAGCCGCCGCCGTCAAATTTGTGTCGAGGCCAAGTACAACGTCCGCGTCCGACCGCGCGCCCTCCAACCGGACCCGCGCCAGCAAAGCCGCCCCATCGCCGGACCCGACGAATTTCAGGTCGCAGCCGCAGGTCTCTTCAAACTTCGCCTCGACCACCGGGCCCGGGCCCCAGTCGGACACAAAGCTGTCGTAGGTCATTACGGTAAGGGTTGGCTTGTCCTGCGCGAGCGCGGGAGTTGCTGCCAAAAGCCCTGCCGCAAGGATCAGATAACGCATTCTCACTCTCCTTTGTGGCCGGACGAAGGATCGGGTGAGGAATGCTCGACCTTCCCTCCGCCGGTATTAACCGGTTCAGGTTCGACGGGTTCGCTAGAAGCATCTCAGCCCAGATGGGCCCCCCGAGGTAGAACTGTAGTTAGTGTGGGCGTGTCGGAATGGCAAGCAAGCGCTGACGCAGCTTTATCAGCACATGTTCTCTTTGATCTCATAAGCGCTGTGGAGCTCTTTCCAAGAATGGCACCCCGAATCGCCATTGGCGTGCACTGTAACCTGCACCTGAAACGGGCGCGTCTTTGGCATCCGGCAGGCCGAGCGTTCGATGGCGGATTTCAGATTATAGGGGACATAGCTACGGATGCCGGTTTTACCCCGGCCATAGCAATCTGGTGGGCGTTTGGCCGCCTTGCGGATGTCCGGGTCCCACCGGGTATCCCAAGCACTCTGCCCGCAATCGAGAATGTAGCGCGCGGCCCGCTTGCGACAGTCATTCGCCCTAAAACGGTTCTTGCAGCGTCCCTGGGCGTCAATATCCCCAAAGAAGGCGGTGCGGGTTGACAGGTCATCACCGCCGGACGCGGCAATGCGAAAAACGCCCGAACACCCGCGGGTGAAGTCGGCAGCAGCTTGCCCGGCGATGCCCAGTTAAGCGATGACAGCGATGGTCGTGGCAAAGCGTTTCATATGTGAATCTCCGGTTTGGGATCATCTGTCTGTCGGCATTTGGCACCAACCGGTTCAATCTGCTGTGACTGGCTGATTTCGCTGCGCTGCGGCCCGATCAGGTCTGGTATTTTCGACTACATTAATGTAAAAGGTATTTACTTCAAAAATCTTATGGATAAGGAGGCCTGCTTGGGGCAACGCGACTAAAGATACTCTTCGTCGAGCTGGTGTTTATCTGGCTCATTTACCTCGGCTTTGGTTGGGTCACACGCATTGACATGCCAATCTGGATCACCGCAGTTTTCGTGATCATGACCGACCGAACCGTCACTTTCATCTCTGCCTGGTTCACTCAGCGACGCAACTGCATCGCAGATTGATCTTGTCGCTCATCGGCGCGCCCGCTAACCCATTTCGGGTAAGGAGCGCGCGCGATGAGCCTGAATACGTTCGGACATTTATTTCGGGTCACCACCTGGGGCGAAAGCCACGGACCGGGGTTGGGGGCGACCGTGGACGGCTGCCCGCCGGGGGTGCCGCTGTCCGAGGGCGACATTCAGGTCTGGATGGACAAGCGCAAGCCGGGACAGAACAAATACACCACTCAGCGGCGTGAGGCTGACGAGGTGCAGATCATGTCCGGCGTTTACGAAGGGCGCACTACCGGCACACCGATCCAACTGATGATCCTGAACACCGATCAACGCTCGAAGGATTACGGCGACATTGCCGAGAAATTCCGCCCCGGCCACGCGGATATCACCTATTGGCAGAAATACGGCATCCGCGATCCGCGCGGAGGCGGGCGATCGTCGGCGCGTGAAACAGCGGCACGTGTGGCAGCTGGCGGGATTGCAAGGGCGGTTCTGGCGGCGCTTGTCCCTGATCTGAGCATCACAGGTTACATGGTGCAGATGGGCGAACACGCCATTGACCGAGACGCATTCGATTGGGATCAGATCGCGCAGAATCCGTTCTGGTGCCCGGATGCAGCGGCGGCGACGGGTTGGGCCGACTATCTGGATGGGCTGCGAAAATCCGGCAGCTCGGTCGGGGCAATGATCGAAGTAACGGCGAAAGGCGTCCCGCCAGGCCTCGGCGCGCCGGTCTATGGCAAGCTCGACACAGATCTGGGGGCGGCGATGCTGTCGATTAACGCGGTAAAAGGCGTTGAGATCGGGGCCGGGATGGCCGCCGCGATGCTGACCGGTGAGGCGAACGCGGACGAGATCTCGATGGCGTCGGATGGCCCGGAGTTTTCGTCAAACCACGCGGGCGGTATCCTCGGTGGGATATCGACAGGGCAGGACGTAGTGGTGCGGTTTGCGGTAAAGCCAACGTCGTCAATCCTGACACCACGCAAGACGATCACCAAATCGGGTGAGGCGACCGAGATCATCACGAAGGGCCGCCACGATCCCTGCGTCGGCATCCGTGCTGTCCCGGTCGGCGAAGCGATGATGGCCTGCGTGCTTTTGGATCATCTGTTGCTGGACCGCGCGCAGACCGGTGGCGTGCGGGGGCCGATTGGGTGATGTGGGCTTGGGTCATACGGACAGGTTGATCCACTTCGCCGCACCATGCTCTCAAGTGCAATCAGACCGTATGAATACGACTTCGCTGCGCTTTTCTTTGTCGTTTCACAACGAATATTCCGGCGATGTCTGGAGGGGCTGACCCCTCCAGACGTTTCTCACAGCCACGAACCGCGCGGTTTGACATCGTGCGGCGTTTCTCGAACTCCTCAGCTCGTTGCCGCACCCAGCGCCACGTCCATCAACTGTTGAATCTGCGCCCGTCCAGTGCCCGCAACAATCCGCCCCAGCTCTTGATTCCCTTTCAGCACCACAAGGGTCGAGCGGCGCGGGATCTTCAGCGCTTTGGTGAGATCGGCACCGCGATACTGGTCCCAGTCTACGTCGATGAAGCTGATCGCTTGTTCATAGGCCGGGTTCTCGGCCTGAAGCGAGGCAATCGTGCGACCCTGACTTTGACAGGTCGAACACCAACTGGCGGTGAAGTCCAGGAACACCGTCTTCCCGGCGGCCAACTCGGCCTGAACCAGACCGGGTTTATAGCTGGCGTTGGCCATCGCAGCTGCCGGCAGGATGGCGGTGGCCGACGCGGCCAGAACGAAATCACGACGGTTCATAAAGTGTACTCCTTGGTCAGATGGAAACGGAAAGATCGACAAGCCAGACCGGCAGAAGCCGCAACGCCCAGGCGTCGATCATGTGGTGAACTTTGAAAAGGATGCCGAGGCCGACGACGACGAAGACAAAACCCATGATCGGGCGGGCTTTGCCGGCAAACGCGCGCATAGTGGCCTGACGGCGCAAGATGACGGATCGGGCTCCATAGCCGAGCGCGATGATGATCGTCGACACACCCAGCGCGAACGAGATCATGATTGCCGCTGCCCAACCGATGCTTTCACCCTGACTGGCAAGCGAGATCGCCCCGCCCAGCGTTGGCCCGATGCAGGGTGACCAGACCGCGCCCAGCAGGATACCAGCCAGAAACTGGCCGCGCATACCGCCTTGATCCAACTCGTCAATTTGCGCATCGGCTCGGCTGGAAAATCCTGCTGTGGCGGTAGCGAAACTTTCCGAGAAGCGTGGCACCAGCAGGACCAGCCCGAAGCCGACCATCAGTACCGCACCGGCCTGCGCAATGGTTTCCTCGGTGATGCCAAGGCTATAGCCGACCAGTGTCACGCCAAGGCCCAGAAGCACAAACGACAGGCTCATCCCAGCCGCAATGGCCAGCGGCCCGTGGCGTCCAGCCTGCAGGGCAGTGGCCAGAACGATTGGCAGAATCGGCAGAACGCAGGGGTTAATCAGCGTCAGAAGGCCGGCACCATATCCAAGGATCAACTCCATGGCGTTCGGCATAGGGCGATGCCCCTAACCTGTCACATCAAATGCACGTCAGAAAATGTGTCAGATGCGCGAACGCACCTTCGACACCTGCACCGCCAGGATGCCCAACATAATGATCAGTACGCCGAGCAGGTCGGCGCCGCGGACTGCCTCGCCTAGAAGTATGGCGGCGATCAACACCCCGAAGAACGGGTTGAGGAAGTGGAAGGTCGCGGCGCGGACCATCCCAATCCGCTCAACCAGTTGAAACCAGACCAACGTCGCCGCTAGACCGGGGATGAGCGTTGTGTACACAAATGCAAGGACCAGCGGGGTCGACAGCGTCACGTTCGGATCCTCAAGCCAAATCCCAAACGGCGCCAGAACTGCGGCACCGACCAGCATCTGCAATCCCACGATCATCAGCATGTTTTTGCCGCCGCCAGCGCCACGCACCGCAAGGGTCGCGAAGGTCAGTCCCAGAACGCCGATGCCGGTCAGGAGCAGGCCGAAATTGTCGACACCCGCAGACATCCTCGTACCCATTATGATAACGACGCCAACGGTTCCTGCTACCAGTCCGGCGAGCCCCAACCGGCCGACACGCTCATGAAAGATCACCCATCCCGCCAGCGCCACCAGTAGCGGCATGGTCGAGGCGATGATGGCGGCCAACGATGCCTCAACGGTCTGCATCGCGACGAAGTTCAACCCAAGATAAATCGCATTCTGGCAGATCCCAAACAGTACAGTTGCGCGCCACTGCGCTCGGGACAGGTTCCACGACTGGCCCAGCGCGCGGGCAATCGCAACGCCAATCAGGCCGGAAATCAGAAAGCGGAGCGCCAGAGCGGATAGCGGCGGAGCCTCAGCCACGATGATCCGGGCCGAGGAAAACGCCGAAGACCACATGACCACGAAGGCCAGTCCCATCAGGATTGCGCGGACGTCCATCTAAATGTCCTAAACGAAAAAAGGCCGCCCGCTTTGGGCGACCTTTCTGTCATTCGGTCAGGGCTGGTTCAGCCGTTGACGCTGTCTTTCAGTGCCTTGGCGATGGTCATTTTCACGACCTTGTCGGCATCCTTGTGGATCTGCTCGCCCGTGGCGGGGTTGCGGACCATACGTGCCGGACGCTCGCGGCAATAGACTTTGCCAACGCCGGGCAGGGTTACTGCCCCGCCGCCCGACACTTCGTCGGTGATGATGCCGGTGACAGCGTCAAGTGCCTCGCCAGCGGATTTCTTGTCGGTGCCCATGCGATCGGCCAGTGCGGCCACCAGTTGGGTCTTCGTCATCGGTTTGCTTGCCATGATATCTCTCCTCATTCGGCCCCCTATACTTGGGGCTCACCTTGCCACAATAGCCTTATATATGGGGGTTCCACAACGATTAGCGATCAGTTGCAAGGGCTTTTCGCGATTTTTCGGCGGGATTTCTGCCGTCGCCCTGTCTAACGGCCTACAAAAACGCGGTTTCTTCAAAACTGCGCAGCTTTCTTGAGTGAATCCGGGCCAATGGCATCTTGTTCAGGGCTTCCATCGCGCGAATGCCAATCAGCAAATGGTTGGTCACCTGCGTGTGGTAGAAGTCCGAAGCCATGCCAGGCAGTTTCAGTTCGCCGTGTAGTGGTTTGTCCGAAACACACAGCAGCGTTCCGTACGGCACGCGAAACCGGAAACCATTGGCGGCAATTGTAGCGCATTCCATGTCGAGTGCGATGGCGCGGGATTGGGACAGGCGCTGCACGGGACCAGATTGGTCGCGTAGCTCCCAGTTACGGTTATCGATGGTCGCCACGGTACCGGTGCGCATGATGCGCTTCAACTCGAACCCTTCCAGCGCCGTGACCTCGGCCACCGCCTGTTCCAAGGCTATCTGTATCTCGGCCAGCGCCGGAATTGGCACCCAGATCGGTAGATCATCGTCCAAAACATGATCTTCGCGCAGATAGGCGTGGGCAAGGACGTAGTCGCCCAAGCGTTGCGAGTTCCGCAGACCCGCACAATGCCCAACCATCAACCAGGCATGGGGGCGCAGTACAGCGATGTGGTCTGTCGCGGTCTTGGCGTTAGACGGGCCTACGCCGATATTGACCAGCGTAATGCCACCGCGATCCGCGCGCTTCAGATGATAGGTCGGCATCTGCGGCAAGCGGTCAGGTGTAGTGATCTCTCCGTCGGCGGTTGTGATTTCTTGATTATTCGGGCCAACAAAACTGGTATACGCACTGTCCGGGTCCTCGATCACGGATCGGGCGAAAGCCTCGAACTCATCGACGTAAAACTGGTAGTTGGTGAACAGGACGTGGTTCTGGAAATGGTCCGGAGCCGTCGCCGTGTAGTGGGCCAGCCGCGCCAATGAATAATCCACCCGTTGCGCCAGAAATGGCGCCAGCGCTTGCGCACCGTCGGTATGGGCAAAGCCGTAACCGTTTACGATCTCATCATGGGTTGTCGACAGATCCGGAACGTCAAAATAATCGCGCAGCGAATATTCCATGACACCGGATTGGGGAACGGTGACCGAGGCATCATTGGCCACGGCGAAATGCACCGGCATCGGTGTCGTCGAAGGCCCGATCCGCACCGGCACATCGTGGTTCTCCATCACCAGCGCGATTTGTTGCTTGAGGTAGCTGGCGAAGAGATCGGGACGAGTCACGGTTGTCGAATAGGTGCCCGGGCCAGCAACGTGACCAAAACTCAATCGACTGTCGCCCACTTCATGGCTGGTCGTGGTCAGACGAATTTCAGGGTAGAATGCCCGTGCCCGCGCGGATGGAATGCCGCCTTCCGCCGCTTGAGAGAACGCGTTGCACAGGAATTTGCTCGCCGTCCGATATAGCTCATTCAGCCGCTCAACGGCGGCATCTGCATCACGAAAATCCTCAAAATCGGGGACCTCGGGGCTGACGATGGGCAGGTTGGGATCGCTCATGTGGTACTTTCAAATAATTCGGTGAGTTCAAACCGGGTGACGTCGACCAGGCCCATGTCGGAAATCCGCAATTCGGGGATGACAACCAGCGCCAGCAGCGAATGCTGCATATAGGCGTTGTTGAGCGTGCATCCACACTCGGCCATCGCCTGCACCATCCGGTCGGCAGCAGCAGCAACTTGTGCGGCTGGCCGGTCCGACATCAGCCCGGCAATCGGCAGCTCGACCATGGCCAATTCCGCTCCATCGCGCCAAACAGTGATGCCGCCGCCAACCTCACGTAGTCGATTGGTGGCCAGCGCCATATCCTCACGACTGGTGCCGACCACGATCATGTGGTGGCTGTCATGCGCGACGGTCGAGGCCATGGCCATCCGACCCGTGTAACCAAAGCCCGAGACGAACCCATTGACCACACCGCCGGTCGCACGGTGCCGTTCGACCAGCGCGATCTGGCAGACCTCGCCTTCGCCTTCCACAATACCGTCTGTCACTGGCAAATCGGCTGTCAGCGCCCGCGTCGGGGCCTGATTTTCGACGACCCCAATCACCTTGGCACGTACCGAATTGGCGCCCTCCGGGGCCTCGATACGGAAATCCACCTCGGTCAGATCGCGCGCCATGTTGACGGTGCTGCGCACCTCGGGGGGCCAGTCCAGATGGGGGCAGTCGACCAAAGCCTCACCGACCCGCGCCACAGTGACACCTCTGGCGATGACCCGGTCAATCGGTAGGCTCTTGAGGTCACTGGTCAGGATCAAATCTGCTCGCCGCCCCGGCGTGATCGAGCCGATCTCGCGCTCCAATCCAAAATGCGACGCGGTGTTCAGCGTCGCCATCTGGAGCGCCACAACGGGGTCGCAACCACAGGCAACCGCGTGCCGCACGACGCGGTTCATATGGCCTTCGTTCACGATTGTCCCGGAATGGCTGTCATCAGTGCAGAGGATAAAGTTCCGTGGATCGAGGCCTTTTTCGGTGATCGCAGTTATCTGGCTTTCCACGTCATACCATGCCGATCCCAATCGCATCATCGAGCGCATGCCAAGCCGTACCCGCGCCACTGCGTCATCCTCGCATGTACCTTCGTGATCGTCTGCAGGACCGCCTGCGACATAGGCGGCGAAGGCTGGCCCCAGATCGGGACTGGCGTAATGGCCGCCCACGGTTTTGCCTGCCCGCTGCGTCGCTGCAATCTCAGCCAGCATCTGCGCATCACCCGCTGTCACGCCGGGGAAATTCATCATCTCGCCCAACCCGATGATTCCGGGCCATTCCATCGCTTCGGCCACATCCTCGGCGCTGATCTCATGCCCGGTCGTCTCCAACCCCGGCGCCGAGGGCGCACAACTGGGCATCTGGGTGAAAATGTTGATTGGCTGTATCAGCGATTCGTCATGCATCAACCGCACACCGCGCAGGCCGAGGACATTCGCGATCTCATGCGGATCGTGAAAAATCGAGGTGGTTCCGTGAGGGATCACGGCGCGGGCAAACTCTGCCGGGGTCAGCATACCGGATTCGATGTGCATGTGGCCGTCGCATAGGCCCGGGATCATGTAAGCGCCGTCGGCGTCGATCACCTCGGTCGCATTACCGATGCAGTGGCTGGCATCCGGTCCGCAATAGGCAAAGCGCCCACCGACAATGGCGATGTCGGTGCCGTCGATCACCTCGCGCGTATGGACGTTCACCCAGCGGCCATTGCGCACAACCGTGTCGGCAGGCGCACGTCCGGCGGCTACGGCAACTAACTTGGGGGCCGCGTCGGCCCAGCTTGATATATTGGGGTGTTCCATGAACCAATTGTCATGAACCTGCGGCCATGTTCAACCCCCGCCCGCGCGCGCGACAGCCGATTGACGAACGCCACAGCACCCGCAATGGTCAGACGTCACCCGTCGGAGGCCCTATGAACATCGCCACTCAAACCACCCGCACCAACATCGACCATTGGGATCAACGCGCCGACCTTGCCGCTGCCTTCCGCTGGACAGCCCGCCTGAACATGCACGAGGCCGTCGCGAACCATTTCTCACTGGCCGTCAACGACGATGGGTCGCAGTTTCTGATGAACCCCAACCAGATGCATTTCACCCGCGTTCGCGCCAGCGATCTTCTGTTGATCGACGCCAACGATCCGAAAACGCTGAGCGGTCCGAACGCACCGGACCCGACTGCCTGGGGCCTGCATGGTGCGCTGCACCGCAACGTTCCGCATGCACGCTGCGCGATGCATGTGCACTCAATCCACGCCACGGTTCTGGCCAGCCTCGCCGACAGCCGCCTGCCGCCAATCGATCAGAACTCAGCCATGTTCTTCAACCGTGTGGTGATTGACGAAAACTACGGCGGCTTGGCATTGGAGGAGGAAGGCGAGCGGTGCTCGGCCCTGTTCGCCGACCCGAAGAAAAAAGTCATGGTCATGGGCAACCACGGGGTGCTGGTGATCGGCGACACCGTGGCCGACACGTTCAATCGCATGTTCTATTTCGAGCGTGCCGCCGAGACCTATATCCGCGCCCTGCAAACCGGACAGCCACTACGGGTTCTGCCCGACGACATCGCCGAGAAGACTGCGTCCGAGATTGAGTCCTATCCTGAACAGGACATCCGCCACTTGGCCGAGCTGCGCGCATTGCTGGACGCCGAGGGGTCCGACTACGCCGCATGACGCAGACCCTTTTGTCCTTTGGCCACGGATACTCCGCGCGCGCGCTGGCCCGCCGATTACTGCCACGCAGCTGGCAGATCACAGGAACCACGCGCTCGGCAGAAAAGGCAGACGAGATTGCCGAAACTGGTGTGACGCCACTCGTCTGGCCTGGCGACGATCCAGGCCCCGCGCTTCAAGATGCCACGCATTTGTTGATCTCCGCTGGCCCCGGCGAAGACGGCGACCCGGTTCTGAACGCCCTGCGCTATGAGATAGCCGCGGTGGCGCCTCAGCTTGAATGGGTTGGTTACCTCTCGACCACGGGCGTTTACGGCGATCATGAGGGCGGTTGGGTCGACGAATCCACCCCCCTGACACCCACAACCAAGCGCGGCGAAGCGCGGGTTGCTGCCGAGGGCGCTTGGCAAGATCTCGCGGCCAGAACTGGCCTGCCGTTGCATATCTTCCGCCTCGCCGGGATTTACGGCCCCGGACGTGGTCCGTTTTCCAAGGTGCGGGCGGGAACAGCGCGACGGATCGTCAAGCCGGGGCAGGTGTTCAGCCGCATACATGTTGAGGACATTGCCGCCACGCTCGACGCCTCTCTCTCGCGCCCCAACCCCGGTGCCGTCTACAATGTGTGTGACGATGATCCGGCTCCGCCACAGGACGTGATCGCCTATGCGGCGGACTTGCTGGGCGTCGAAGTTCCCCCCGAAGTCCGTCTCGAAGACGCCAACCTGACCCCGATGGCGCGCAGCTTCTATGCCGAGTCAAAGCGTGTTCGAAATGACCGGATCAAAGACGAACTTGGCGTCCAATTGACATTTCCCAGCTATCGCGACGGATTGGCGGCCCTTCTGGCGGAGGAGAGTTCCGCCGACGCCTAATCTCCCAATCTCATCTTGTGCAAAATACCCCCGCCGGAGGCATTCTCCTCTCTCCGGCGCTCACAAATACCCCGATGCACGAAAACTCAGCTCCCGTTCACGCCCGACGATCAAGTGGTCATGTAGCGTCAGGCCCAGCGCTTCGGCTGCGTCCTGAACCCGGCGGGTCATGTCGATATCCGACTCCGAGGGCGTCGGGTCGCCCGAAGGATGGTTGTGCACCAGAATTAGCGCCGAAGCATTTAGCTCCAGCGCGCGTTTCACGACTTCGCGCGGATAGACAGGCACGTGATCCACAGTGCCACGAGCCTGTTCTTCATCGGCAATCAGCACGTTCTTGCGGTCCAGATACAGAATACGAAACTGTTCGGTCGCGCGGTGCGCCATAGACGTGTGGCAATAGTCGACCAGCGCGTCCCAGCCGGTCAGCACATGTTTGCCCAGCACCTTGCTTCGGGCCAGCCGATGCGCAGCGGCCTCAACGATCTTGAGTTCCTGCACCACCGCGTCACCAACGCCCTGCATCTTGGTAAGCTGATCGGCCGTGGCAGAGACAACCCGATTGAAGTCTCCAAACGTGTCAAGCAACCGACGCGCCAGCGGTTTCACATCCTGCCGCGCAATCGCGCGAAACAGCACCAACTCCAGCAATTCGTAATCCGGCATCGCAGCCGCCCCGCCGTGCATGAAGCGCTCGCGAAGACGTTTTCGGTGATCCTTGATGTAGGACGGCAGCTTCACCTCAGCTTGCGCCAGCGCATCGCTGCACGCCGCCTCGTCCGACTCAAACAACGGAAGCGGTTTTTCACCGAACATATCCGGGCCGTTGGGCATGGCCGATTGTTTGCTTAATCAAAATGAAGAATTGGTTAACAAATTCGCCGCTGCGGCGTTCCATTCTGCTCTCTCGGTCACAGCAGTCTTCCCGAGATGGCAACTGCAATCCGCGCAGTCGGCAACAGCGAGGCACTAAAATTTCAGCGTCTTTTCGCCAAGATATCCCGGGGAGGCCTTTGGGGGCTGACCCCTCCAGTCACCGCTCGCAGCAACGAATTGATGGATTTTACATCCGGTAGCTTAGTCTTGAGCACATACATGTGAAGCGGCCGAACGAAAAACAACCGAAATCTCAGTTCGTCATTCCATCCCAGAAACTGCGCACTTTGGAAAAGAAGGTGCTGCTCTCGGGATTGTTGTCCTCGCCCAGTTGACTGAACTCATCCAGCAACTCGCGCTGGCGGCTGGTCAGGTTCACCGGGGTTTCGACGTGCAGCTCGATCAGCATGTCACCCCTGCCCGCGCCGCGCAGTTGTGGCATGCCTTTGCCCCGCAGGCGCATCTGACGGCCGGTCTGGCTGCCAGCCGGGATTTTCACGCGGGTGCGACCACCATCGATCGTCGGCACTTCAATATCCCCGCCTAGCGAGGCTGCCGTCATGCTGACGGGCACCCGGCAATGCAGTTGGTTGCCGTCCCGTTCAAAAAGGTCATGCTCGGTCACTTCGATGAAAATATAAAGGTCGCCCGAAGTACCGCCGCGCAGGCCTGCTTCGCCCTCGCCCGCCAGACGGATGCGGGTCCCGGTTTCCACGCCAGCCGGGATATTCACCGAAAGAGAGCGATTTTTCTCGACCCGACCCGCGCCACCGCACGCGCGGCAGGGGTTTTTGATGACGTGGCCCGCGCCGGTACAGGTCGGGCAGGTGCGCTCGACTGTGAAAAAACCTTGTTGGGCACGTACTTTACCCATGCCGGAACAGGTCGGGCAAACCTGCGGTTCTGCACCACCCTCGGACCCATTGCCCGAACAGGTTTTGCAGGTGACCGAGGTCGGGATATCGATAGTTTTCTGAAGACCCGCAAAGGCATCTTCCAGATCGACCCTCAAGTTATAGCGCAGGTCAGACCCGCGTGTTGCTCGCGCGCGCCCGCCACCACCACGTCCGCCGCCCATCATATCACCGAACAGGTCGTCGAACACGTCCGAGAAGGCGCTGGCAAAATCGCCCTGGCCGCCGCGCGGGCCGCCGCCCATGCCGCCTTCGAACGCAGCATGGCCATAACGATCATAGGCCGCCTTTTTGTCAGCGTCCTTCAGAACCTCATAGGCTTCGTTCGCTTCTTTGAACTGACCTTCGGCGTCGGGGTTTCCCGCATTGCGATCCGGGTGCAGCTCTTTCGCCTTGCCGCGATAAGCGCGCTTGATCTCATCACTCGAGGCCCCTTTCGAGACCCCCAGCACATCATAAAAATCGCGTTTCGCCATATCCGTTCTCCGAGAACGCGCAGGACCGGCCCAAGGTTACTCAGGCCGGTCCGCGCATGTCGTCCAAGCCCTTAGCTGGCGCGCTTGTTGTCGTCGTCGAGGTCCTCGAAGTCCGCGTCAACGATGTCGTCGTCCACGCCTTGAGGTTCGTCGGCACCTTCAGGAGCGGCCTCACCGGCTTTCTCCTGTTCGGCCTTGTAGATCGCCTCGCCCAGTTTCATCGCCGCTTCGGTGACGTTCTGGATACCGGATTTGATCTTGCCAGCGTCCTCGGTCTCCATCTGCTCTTCGAGGTTGGCAATCGCCAACTCGATTGCCTCGACCGTGGTCGGGTCGACCTTGTCGGAATGCTCTTCCACAGACTTGCGGGTGCTGTGGATCAGGCTTTCTGCCTGGTTCTTGGCTTCGATCAGATCACGACGTTCCTTGTCGGACTCTGCATTGTCTTCGGCGTCACGCACCATCTGGTCGATCTCATCCTCGGACAGGCCGCCCGAAGCCTGGATCGTCACCGCGTGCTCCTTGCCGGTGCCTTTGTCCTTGGCGCCCACAGCAACGATGCCGTTGGCGTCGATGTCGAAGGTCACCTCAATCTGCGGTAGACCACGCGGTGCGGGCGGGATATCTTCCAGGTTGAACTGGGCCAGCATCTTGTTGTCGTTCGCCATCTCGCGCTCACCCTGGAAGACCCGGATCGTCACGGCGTTCTGGTTGTCTTCCGCGGTCGAGAAGATTTGCGACTTCTTGGTCGGGATCGTGGTGTTGCGGTCAATCAACCGGGTGAAAACACCACCCAGCGTTTCAATGCCAAGGCTCAGCGGTGTGACGTCCAGCAGCACCACGTCCTTGACGTCGCCCTGAAGTACACCGGCCTGAATGGCGGCACCAGCAGCTACGACTTCGTCCGGGTTCACACCTTTGTTCGGCTCCTTGCCGAAGAACTTCGTCACTTCTTCAATGACTTTCGGCATCCGGGTCATACCACCGACCAGAACAATCTCGTCAATGTCACCAACGCTCAGGCCCGCATCTTTCAGCGCGGCCTGACATGGCTTGATCGAGGATTTGATCAGGTCGCCAACCAGGCTTTCCAGCTTGGCACGGGTCAGTTTCATGACCATGTGCAGCGGCTGACCGCCCTTTGGGTCCATCGAGATAAACGGCTGGTTGATCTCGGTCTGGTTTGAGGACGACAGTTCGATCTTGGCCTTTTCAGCTGCTTCTTTAAGACGCTGCAGGGCCATTTTGTCTTTCGTCAGATCGACGCCGTTTTCCTTTTTGAACTCATCGGCGAGGTAGTTCACGATCCGCATGTCGAAGTCTTCACCACCAAGGAACGTGTCCCCATTGGTGGATTTAACTTCGAACAGACCGTCGTCGATTTCCAGGGTGGTCACGTCAAAGGTACCACCGCCAAGGTCATAGACGGCAATCGTTTTGGTCTCTTTCTTGTCGAGGCCATAGGCAAGTGCAGCGGCCGTCGGCTCGTTGATGATCCGCAGCACTTCCATGCCGGCAATCTTGCCCGCGTCCTTGGTCGCCTGACGCTGGGCGTCGTTGAAATAGGCGGGCACGGTGATGACGGCCTGGGTCACTTCTTCGCCCAGATAGCTTTCGGCAGTTTCCTTCATCTTTTGCAGGATAAAGGCCGAGATTTGGCTGGGGCTGTATTTCTCGCCCTGGGCTTCAACCCAAGCGTCGCCGTTGCCTCCATCGACCACGTCGAAGGGCAGGTTTTTCTTGTCTTTTGCCAGATGCTTGTCGTCGAACCGCCGACCGATCAGGCGCTTGACGCCGAAAATCGTGTTGTCGGGGTTTGTGACGGCCTGCCGCTTCGCGGGCTGGCCCACAAGGCGCTCGTTGTCGGTAAACGCGACAATCGACGGCGTCGTACGTGCGCCCTCGGCGTTTTCGATAACGCGGGGCTGGCTGCCGTCCATGATCGCGACGCAGCTGTTGGTGGTTCCAAGGTCGATGCCAATTACTTTGGCCATGACGTAGTCCTTTCTTTCGGCGATACTGCAGTGGCGGACCCTAAGTCCGGCGTCCACCTCTGATCCCATTAAATATCCGAGAACAGAGCCCTCGGCGGCGTTCCGGGCGTATATAGGGAGGCGAGTTTGACGCTGCAACGGGCGAAAGGCGCGAAAACGGTTGATTGCGGCATTTTTGTAAGGGGGTGGTAGTGAACGGGGAACACAGGCAACAACCGCTGCTTTTGGGTGGGTTCGAGATCTATCAGAACTGGCTGAATGTCGACATGCAGGCAGGCCTGATTGAAGCTGCGCGCAACGTCGCCGCTGCAGCGCCACTGTTCAGACCGGAAACCCGGTTCGGTAAGCAGATGTCCGTGCGTATGACATCGGCCGGGCACTGGGGCTGGATCGCTGATGCGGGCGGGTATCGCTATGCGCCGCGCCATCCCAGCGGTGTTGAGTGGCCCCCGATCCCGGAACCATTGATAGAGATTTGGCAGGTCTTAACCGGGCTCGAGCGTCAGCCCGACAGCTGCCTTATCAACTTCTACGGCGAGAATGCCCGGATGGGCCTGCATCAGGACAAGGACGAGGCTTCGTTTGAGTGGCCTGTTCTTTCGATATCGCTCGGCGACGATGCGTTGTTTCGGATCGGCGGGACCGAGCGGCGCGCACCGACCCAAAGCGTCTGGCTGCGCTCAGGCGATGTGGTGATCATGGGAGGTGCGGCACGCTTGCGTCATCACGGAGTAGATCGGATCCGCCATGGTTCATCCCGGTTGCTGCCAGACGGTGGGCGCGTAAACCTGACTCTACGCATTGTTGAAGCATAGCGAGCGCACATGTTTCCGGCATTGGGCAAAGTGATGAATTTTCACTGTGTCATGCATTGGGATGACACCTGTGCAATGTGACCGGTGGCAAGGTGAGGCCCAATAAAGGGGGCCATTTGGATATTACTTTTTTGCTTGCGCGACTGTGCGTCACAATCCGCGCAATCGTCCCGTTGGCGCTGCAACCGGCGGATCGTTAAGATATCGCCAATACCGAGCCATTTCAGAAGAAAATCACGGGCGGCACGCGGACCATGAAACGAGCCCAAGATGCATCGTTCACTGCAGCAGAGCGCGAAATTCTTGAGTTTCTGCATTCTGAACAGGACAGCTATTACCGTGGCGATTTCGACGCTTTCATCAAGCACTGGCACCATGGCCCCGAAGTCCGACGGGTTCTGAGTGGTCCACATGTGGGCACACGCGTCCACGTCGGATGGGATGCATTGCTGCCAAGGTTCAAGGAAGGTATGCGCCAATTCCTGCAGAACTATGATGCACAGAATTTGCTGCGCTGGGACAACATTCAGATCCAAGTGTCCGGTGATTTGGCATGGATCTACTACGACTTGGTGACCCTCAGTCACGAACCCGGGATGCACGTGGCGCCGTTCTCGCACGAAACCAAGATCGTTCAGCGGTTCGATGGCGCATGGAAGATTGTCGGGCTGTTTGTGGCCGCCCCGGGCATCGGAAGGGAGGATGCGCCTCGGATCGAGCTTGACGCGCAAGGCCATTTGGTTGGGCTTAATAATCTTGCCAGCGAGCGGCTGCCCGGACACCCCGGGCTTACCATTTCTGGTCGTCGCCCGAGATGCAAAAACAGGGCCTTTGACGCCGGCCTGCAAGCGGCCATCAAGCATTGCAGACAACGCCTCGCGACAAACCTTCCGCGCGGCTTTCTGAATGAACAGGCCCAGGTAGTGCCGTTGGGCGAAGACGAAGCAGGCCAACCGATTTTCTGCTGGGTTGTCAGCGAACAGGAACGGGTGCTGATTTCGTTTGATGACAAGGCTCTTCTGCGTACCAGAATGGAAAAAGCCGGCGACAGTTTTGGTCTATCACCCGCCCAGCAAAACCTGGCCGTGTTGTTTGCGGCAGGCAAAGACTTGGCAAACGCGGCGGCAACCCTCGGGGTGTCGATCAATACAGTACGTACGCAAGTTCGACGGATGTTTGAAAAGACCCAAACCCACAATCAGGCGGCGTTGGTGTCGCGCCTGCTTAATGTGATGGGTCCGGAATGATTGGCCGAATTTGTTGCTGGTCAGGGTGCCTGCATCGTGCAGCAGCCCGATAACAACCCAACCGAGGCCCCTTTGTGGCGTACCGTGTGCATCGAAAACCCATACAAACGATCAGACATGCCGTCCGAGCACTGACCCCGGGCCACTACACCGGATGAGCGCAACGTCGAAAAGCCGTAGGCATTGCTTCCGATGTTGCTGCTGGGGCCGGTCCAATCGACTGGGTCGGTTATCAGACTCTCATCCGGGGAGCGATATCCCAGGGTGCCGCTGTCGAACTGCATGGTCCAAAATGGCTCTGTGCCCACGCACCATAGGCGGGTCGGGAAGAGCGAAGCGTCGTGGCCCGGTTGGCGACGCAGAAAATTCATCGACGTCCAGCCGGTCCATTCGCCTCGACTGACCAGCCCCCAACGGCGCGCGTCATTTACCCGCAGAACTTCGACGCCGGTTTCATTCCAGCGCAACTCTCCGACAATAGGATGGTTTGTCCCCGTTCCGGCACGTACGTTCAAAACATCATCTGATCGCACGTCCACCACATCGTAAAGTGCCGGGAAATCTTGTGCATGTGCAGCGAGTATGGACGCGAGCACCATCGTGGCCGCAACTATCAGCCTCATCGTTTCGCTCCCCAACTTACCGAAATTCTCTGACGAGAATAGAATTCGCCCATCAGGCCAATCATCAGCAGGCCAATCGACAACAAGAGGGCGTACTTGATCGACGTATTATGCGGGAAATAATTGTCAAAAACAAAACCGCGAGATTGATCTATTGTATGGAACAACGGATTCCAGTCAAACATGGCGATCATGTATGCTGGCAATTGATTGGCGACGAACATCTTTCCCGAAGCAATCATGTTGATGCGGATATATACTCGGGTGATCACCGCCACGAAATCGGGAATCCACGGACTGAGGGCCAGCAAAACCATGCCTGCCGCCGCGCCGGAAAACCACGCTAAAAGAAACATTCCCAGCGCACCGATCGGGTCATCTATAACTATTGGTGTCCAAAGGGTGTGATAGACGAAAAGCGCAACCGCCATCGAAAGAATCTGAAGATACAAAGCTCCCAATGCGGCGGACGTGATTGAGATGGCGGTGGTCATCGGAGCGTGCTGCATGATCCCCGAGACCGCTCCTGCTGCCCCCGAGACCGCGCGGAACGTCTTGATATGGGCCATGTAAAACATCACACCCGAAAGCAAAAATAGAAAAAAGTCGCCCCGCAAAACCGTCGAACGCAGTCCTAAGACCGTGAACATCAGGATGAATGCACCCATTAGCACCGCAATCTGCAGTAGATTGAGCCGACATTCCCCAAGTGGCCTGCCTTCTGACGTGAAGATCGCCTGACTGCGCCAACTGGTCAAGCGCTTTCCGCCCCGAGCGGGGTCTGTGGTCGCGCAAACGCCCGAAGTTGGGCGAATCGGCCCGTAAACCCGCAGCATCCCGGCCCGGCGGCGGTGTTTTTCAGCGCATCGGGCAGACTTGTCCTGCCGCTTTCGTTCAGTTTTGGCTTGGATCGCGGTCACGCGCATAGCGGTGGCGCTCGCAATCGTCGGATGGCGGCGAGGATGGCGCGCACCATCGGGCCGGTGACGGCCACCTCTGCCAGTTGGCAGGTGATGGCGCGGGCGTGGCGGACGACGCGGGCCCCGATCTTGATCAGTTTGAGTTGCAGGCTGGACAGCGACCATTGGGCCATTTCCTCGGGCAGTTCGATGCAGCGCAGGAAGGTGGCCAGGTTGTAGGCCAGTGCGTGCAATTGCAGCCGGACTTCGTTGTCGCGGAACTTCCTGCACGACAGCCGTGTCCAGTGGAAGGCGTATTTGCCCTCCTTGATATGCTGCTCGGCCGTGCCGCGCTGGTTGTAGAACCGAACCACCCAGTCCGGTTCCATCGGCAAGTTGGTGACGATGAAACCGACGCGGGGAAACAGCTCGCCTGGGTGCCATTCGATCTTGGCAATGATGCGGCGCTCCTTGTCCCAAGACGCCGCCTGATACTCGAAGTCCTCGAAGAACCGCTTGACCTTGGTCAGCGACGGTCGCCCCACCGGCCGGGTCAGCCGATGGGCGATCTTCTCGCGCAGGACGTTGTTGGCGGGCAGCCGGATGGCGTAGAAATAGACCGCATCTTCCAGCCGCGCATAGATCGCGGGGATCGCATAGGCGGCGTCGGCACGAAAGAACCGCAGGATGTCACGTTTGGCATACCGGGCGATCACCGGGTCGAGGACGTCCCGCCAGCCGTCGGCACTGTGGACGTTGCCATGGCGCAGGGCGCAGCGTTCCAGCATGCCGAACTGGTTGAACAGGAAGTTCGGGTGATAACAGGTGCAGTCGAAATGCCCGTTCCAGGCGGACCCTTCCTGGTCGCCATGGGTCGGGCTGACCGAGCTGTCCATGTCCAGCACGATATACTTTAACCCGTTGCGGTCATGAAACCGGTCGATCCATTGCCCGTTCAGATCGGACAGCGCTTCACGGTTCTCGGACATGGCCAGCATCTCGGTCTCGAAACGCCCCATCTGCGAGGCTGAGGCCGCTTGCGCATCGACAGCCCGACCACCAACAACCTGACGCATCACGGGATCAAGCGCGAGACGGTCGGCATCGTTGACGTCCTCGTATCCGGCCAGCCGCCCGAACACTGACTGCCGGAACAGCCCGTCAAGCCGATGGACGGTGTTCTTGCCCGTGCGGTTGTCGCGCAGCGCCTCTGACGCAAGGCCAGACAGCCCAAGCGCGTCATCGAGCTCGCGCATCACCAGCAAACCGCCGTCCGAACTGATCTGCGCGCCCCGAAACTCCAGCCGCACCCGACGGTCAAAATCAACCCGATCACCCCGATCCAAACTTGCACCCTCCGGGTGATCCATAGAACACGCCCATAACAGCCAACAACACTATGATTTATATAGAAAATAACGAGATCAGGACAGCGAAATCAAAGATTTACTTGGGGAATGCGGGTTGAGAGCCAGGGCGATAAAAGCGTTGTTGTGGCTGCTGCGTATCGATCGGACCGTGGCGTGAAAAATCAGCTCGACGATCATCATTGCCGAGATGAAACTGTTTTGGGCTTGCCGACGCTCGAACATGGCGGTTCCTGATAGGTGGGTACGTGGCTCGGTTCCGATATGTCAGGGAAACCTTGCCGAGAAGTTGCATGCTAATCATAAGGGACGGGCCTCGACCGCACAATCCGTGTTGCTCTGGGCTATGGAGGATGCGTGCGGATGGATCTGGAAAAGTTGGAACGAACTATGCGTAGCTCGGCCTTGGAGGCCGGTGCCAAGATTATGGAAATCTACGATGGCGGCGACCTTGGATTGCGTGTCAAGTCGGATTCAAGCCCTGTGACGCTGGCTGATGAGGCTGCCGATGAATTGATTTCTGTAAGGATCGCACAGGACTTTCCGGACGCTGCCGTTGTCACCGAAGAACAATCCGCCAGTCATTCCGTTTCAGCTGACCGTTTCCTGATCGTCGACCCGCTTGATGGTACCAAGGAATTCATCCAGCGACGTGGCGATTTCACAGTCAATATCGCCCTGGTCGAAGGAGGCGTTCCAGTGCGCGGCGTCGTTTACGCACCTGCCAAGGGGCGTTTGTTTTACACGAAGGCGGACGGCCAATCGGTCGAGGAATTTGGGCCGTTCGGCGATGAAGTCGGGACAACCCAACCAATCAGCGTGGCGTCGCCCGATCGCGAGGCATTGCGGGTTGTCGCCTCCAAATCGCACCGTGATGCGGCAACGGACGCCTATATCGATGGGTACTCTGTCGCAGATATGAAAAGCGCCGGTTCTTCGCTTAAATTTTGCCTGGTTGCGACCGGTGAAGCCGACCTCTACCCAAGGCTTGGGCGCACTATGGAGTGGGACACCGCCGCCGGACACGCTGTACTGGCAGGGGCCGGCGGACATGTCGTGCGGTTTGGCGACCACAATCCGCTGACCTACGGCAAACCCGGATACGAGAACCCGTTCTTTATCGCTTACGCACCCGGAGTTACGCTGACCAAACCCGCATGAAGGAACTGACCGTCAGCATTGTCGTCGTCAGTCGGGGCCGACCAGAGGCATTGCATCGCTGCCTGCTGGGTATTTCGCAGCTGTTCTATCACCCGTTTGAAGTGGTGGTGGTCGCCGATGCACAAGGCTGTGCCGCAGCGTCGCAATACGCCAGACACATTAAATTAGTCACCTTCGACCAAGCCAATATCTCGGCCGCGCGCAACGTCGGGCTGGATCATGCGGGCGGGCAGATCGTGGCATTCATTGATGACGATGCGGTGCCGGAACCTTCGTGGTTGGATCATTTGATTGCGCCGTTTTCACGGACTTCTGTAGATGCAGCAGGAGGCTGGGTGAGGGGTCGCAATGGCATCTCCTTCCAGAACCAAAGCCGATCCGTGGATCCGAACGGAAATCAAGTTTCAATCGTGCATCCTGGACCTGACCCCCTTGTTCTTCAGGGGTCAATCCAGGTCGCCCCTCGAACCGAGGGAACGAATATGGCGTGGCGGCGCAGCGTTCTCGCCGATCTTGGCGGTTTCAACGCAGCTTATCGGTATTTCCTGGACGAAACGGACCTAAACGTGCGGCTGGCGCGCCACGGAGGGACGACGGCACTCGTTCCGTTGGCTCAGGTCCATCATGGCTACAGTGCGTCGGCCCGGCGTCGAAATGACCGTGTGCCCACCGATCTGTTCGATATTGGTGCAAGCTGGTCGGTGTTTTTTGAACGCTACTCTGAAAATCCAATTGCAGCCTTAGACGCCGCTCGGGCGGCAGAACATGCACGCATGATCCGCTATGCCGTACGAGGCGACGTTTGGCCGTCTGCAGTGCGTGCTCGGCTGGCGGAATTCGATGCTGGGGTTGCTGATGGCCGCAGATATGCAGACGCATTCTGGACGCCCAAAGGTGCGCCAATCTTTCAGCCTTAGTTTGATACGCCTCCGAACAGATCGTCGGTCGCGTTTGCGTCCGGTCTACGCCATTGGCGCGCGGCGAAGAGGAAGGTAGATCACGCATTGACCGAAAAAAGCCGGGTTACTCTGTACCGGTTTTCACCGACCACGCTTTTTCATCAGGTCGAGTTTACGCGCGCCGGATACTGGCTGCACACCGGCGGTATCTGGGGCCGTTCGGATCGCGACATGCCGGTAGTGTCACGATGGACGCGCCGAAGCCGGGCGGTCCACGAAGTGGCTAAAGTATCAGCCTTGCGCGGAATAACAGCCACGCATTTCATCGATACTTGATCTCAGTTTATCCTAACCTTAACCGAAAACAGCAGTTTGTAAGTTGACCCGATCATTCATGGCTTGGAATGGTCAGTAGGGAAGTTCGCATGGCGCGCAAAATCACCAAGGCAATTTTTCCTGTCGCGGGAATGGGCACTCGGTTCTTGCCCGCCACCAAGTCGATTCCGAAGGAGATGATGACGCTGGTTGATCGGCCGCTTGTTCAATACGCCATCGACGAAGCCCGCGCTGCCGGAATTAAAGAGTTTATCTTTGTCACCGCGCGCGGGAAATCTGCATTGGAAGACTATTTCGATCATGCGCCCGAGCTTGAGCGCGCCCTGCGCAAAGCCGGAAAGGATGAACAGCTTGAGCTTTTGAAGACAACAAATATAGAAAGCGGTGGCATTGCTTACTTGCGTCAACACCGCGCTATGGGGCTGGGCCATGCCGTCTGGTGCGCCCGCCGGTTGATCGCGGACGAACCTTTCGCCGTGATGCTACCTGACGACGTGATTTCCGGCGATGTTCCCTGCCTGCAACAGATGGTTGAGGCGCATGAAGAGGTCGGCGGCTCGATGGTGGCGACGATGGATGTGCCGCGCGAAATGACGGGAAGCTACGGCATTCTCGATGTGGCGGACGCTAGCACTGATCTGGTGGCCGCACGCGGTATGGTGGAAAAGCCGGACCCGCTTAGCGCGCCCTCAACCCTTGCGGTCATCGGGCGCTATATTCTGACACCGTCGGTGCTGAAGAATCTTGACGCCAAGAAGCCGGGATCTGGCGGGGAAATTCAACTAACTGACGCCATTGCCGAGGAAATCCGCGAAGGTCGCCCTGTACACGGATTGCGATTTACCGGGCAGCGGTTCGACTGCGGTTCGAAAGCGGGGTTTTTGCAGGCCACCGTTGCCTTCGGGCTGGCCCGCGAAGGGCTGCGGGACGAGTTCGGCGCCTTCCTGAAGCAGCTCACCGCCAACGCTGGATAGGCGCATGGCCGCAAAGCCTCCGCCGATGCCAGTTGCGCCGTTACTACCGATTTGCCTGGACCTGACGCGGCTTGCACGCCGGGTCGGCCACGGTCCCCCGACCGGTATCGATCGGGTGGATCAGGCCTATTTTACAGAGTTTCTGGGGTCAGAGGCGGAGCTGTTTGGGCTCATTAGAACGAAGCTAGGGTTTCTTTTGCTGGACCGTGGCGGAATGGAAGCTGCGTGTGACGCCTTGTTGGTCAGCGTCGGCGACCCGGAAGGCATGAATGAAGGCCACGCGGCCAAACGCCGTGCAGTGCGCAAGAAAGTCCTGCGGCTCCTGCGTAGTCTCGCCATTGCGCGCACGCCGCGATGGGGCGTTGCACGGATGATCTGCCAACACTTGCCTGCGAACCTGCGATATTTGAATCTCGGCCATGCCAACCTCGAGCGCTCCATCGTTGGCGCGGTCCGCTCCTTGTCTGGCGGGCGCGCCATTGCAATGATTCATGACACGATCCCGCTGGATCGGCCCGACACGATTGTCCCTAAGTCTGCCGTGGGATTTCGTCGCACGATGGGCGCAGCCCTTGCCTGCGACCTGCTCCTTGCAAACTCGGACCAGACCCGTGCGGATATCTTGCGTTTTGGAGGCAAGCGAACTCCGCCCGTCGAAGTGCTTGCGCTGGGCATGACATCTCGATTGCGCCGCACGAACGATGAACCTGATCCAGCGGACCCATCCATCTTCGTGATGCTGGGCACTATCGAACCACGCAAGAACCACGCGTTGATGCTGGCTGTCTGGCAGCATTTTCATGACACCCGTCCACCAGACGACATTCCCCATCTGGTCATCGTGGGCGGGCGCGGCTGGGAGAACAAGGACGTGTTCGAAACTCTCGATAACGCCCCTTTCATGGGGCGCACCGTGCATGAGGCGGGTCGTCTTGATGACACCGAGCTTTCTGGAATCTTGTCACGCGCCACCGCGCTACTTTTTCCGTCGCTTGCTGAGGGCTACGGTCTGCCGCCGATGGAAGCAGCGGCGATTGGCCTGCCTGTTATCAGCGCCGACTTGGCACCGGTGCGCGCAATCCTCGGCGACTATCCCGTTTACGTCGACACCGGCGATATGCAACAATGGACGAACGCCATAGATCACATGGTTGCTACAGGCAGATCGAGCGCATGGAAACAGCCGCCTCCGCTTCCTACGTGGGAGTCTCACTTCCGCCAGCTTCGGGCGCTGTTGTGATTGCGTCGTGTGAAACACGGAACGGGCGATGAGCGTTGTCACCTCGTATCGGTTGCGCCTGCAGAGAAAGCGCTGGCGGCTGCGCGCGCTGCGCAAGCGGCGCGAGCTATTCTGTCAACACGACCAGACTCACAGGATCCGCCCCGACGATTTTCTGCTGTTTTCGACGATACGCAACGAACGTGTGCGCCTGCCGTATTTTCTGGAATATTATCGCAAGCTTGGTGTCGAGCACTTCTTCTTTGTCGACAACAATTCCACGGACGGCTCGCGGAAATATCTGATGGACCAGCCTGACGTGTCGCTGTGGGTGTCGACGCGCAGCTACAAGCGAGCGCGGTTTGGGGTCGACTGGCTGAATTGGCTGATGCGACGCTATGCCCACGGACACTGGACGTTGACGGTCGATCCGGACGAATTCTTCGTCTACCCTTTCTGTGACACCCGACCACTGAGGGCGTTGACCGATTGGCTTGATGCGTCGTCAATCCGCTCATTTGGGGCAATGTTGCTGGACATGTACCCGAAGGGTTCGATCGACGAGCGTCCGTATAGCGAGGGCGATGATCCATTCCAGATCGCCTCCTGGTTCGATCCGGGCAACTACATTATCTCGCAGAACCAAAAGTTCGGCAGCCTGTGGATCCAGGGTGGGCCCCGCATGCGTGCATTCTTCGCCGATGAACCGGCGCGCGCGCCGGCGCTGAACAAGATCCCGCTGGTGAAATGGGATCGAAAATACACCTATGTCAGTTCGACCCATAGCTTACTGCCACGGGGATTGAACCTTGTTTATGACGAGTGGGGCGGAGAGAAAGCTTCGGGTGTTTTATTGCACGCCAAATTCCTCGACGTATTTGTCCAGAAGTCAGCTGAAGAGCTGGACCGTCGTCAGCACTATGCCGCCAGCCACGAATACCGCGCCTATCAGGCAAACCTGCGCGAAAAATCTAACCTCTGGTGCCCGTAGAGTGAGAAATACATCAACTGGCGTCAGCTCGAGATTCTGGGGCTTATGTCTGTGGGGAATTGGGCATGACGCTCGGAATCGTCATGATTGTCCACACGGCGCTAGGCCGCGCGGCTGAAGCTGCGAACCACTGGGCCAAACATGGCTGTCCCGTGGTGATCCACGTGGACAAGCGCGTTCCTGCGAAAGATCTGACTGCACTGAAGCAACGTCTTGCGGCGCATCAAACCATCAGGTTCTGCGCAACGCCCTACAAGTGCGACTGGGGTACCTGGTCGTTGGTGGCGGCATCGCAAAGCGGGTCTGAACTGCTGTTGAGGGAGTTCCCGGAGGTTGGGCATGTCTTCTTGGCCTCAGGCGCATGTTTGCCGCTGCGCCCAGTGGCAGAACTGCGCGAATACCTTGCCGCCCGTCCAAACACGGACTTCATCGAAAGCGTCGCGACCCGCGACGTTCCGTGGACCATCGGCGGGCTTGATGCTGAACGTTTCCAAATGTGGTTTCCATTTTCATGGCGCCATCATCGGCACTTGTTTGACCTTGCCGTCCACTTCCAACGCCGGATCGGATTGCGCCGGCGTATCCCGGACGGCCTAACACCGCACCTCGGTTCTCAGTGGTGGTGCCTGACCCGCGCGACCCTGATGAAAATCCTATACGGGCCGGATCGAGTCGCCCACGACAGGTATTTCCGGCACGTTTGGATTCCGGACGAAAGTTATGATCAGACACTCGTACGCCGTCACTCGGTCGAGATTGAAAGCCGGTCGCTGACGCTCAGCAAGTTCGATTTCCAGGGCAAACCACATATTTTCTACGATGATCATTTGCAGCTGCTGCGTCGATCGGACTGCTTCGTGGCACGCAAAATCTGGCCACATGCGGATCGGCTCTACCGGTCTTTTTTGTCGGAAGCTGCACAGAACAAGAATCGCGCCGAGCCAAACCCTGGCAAGATTGATCGAAACTTCGCCGGGGCCGTCGAGCGACGCACGCGGGGTCGCCCCGGCCTTTATATGCAAAGTCGCTTTCCGCACCGGGGGTGGGAGAACGGCATGACTGCCGCCCCATATTCGGTGTTTCAAGGGTTTGATGCTGTATTCCGGGACTTCGACGGCTGGCTATCGCGTGCGACCGAGGCCCGGGTGCACGGTCATCTTTATGCGCCAAAGCGCGCCGAATTTGCCGACGGGCAGGTCACTTTCGCAGGCGCGCTCAGCGATGCCGCCAAGGTAAGGGACTACAACCCATTCGCCTTCCTGACCGATTTGATTTGGAACACTCGTGGCGAGAGGCAATGTTTTCAGTTCGGTCCTGGCGACAGGCAGGAAGTCAGCTGGTTCCTCGCGGCTGATCCGAATGCGCAGATATCAGTCATCAGCGGTGCCTGGGCCGTGCCGCTGTTCCTGAGCGGGCGAGATTTCGACGAACTGCGCGCATCGGCAGCGCGTCTGCAACAGATCGAAGCGGACCACCTGGAAATTTTGCGACGTGTGCAGTCACGCGCGAGAATCCGCATCTGGACAATGGCGCAGTTCGTCGAAGCGCCAATGGAGCCACTGCAGATGATCGTCGACGAGATAGGATTGCGTAAATCGCAGCATCTGAGCGAAGCGCCAACCCTTGTGGATCTGAGCGGGTTCGGAACTTTTCTGCAGAAGCTCAAAAACGAAGGAATGCACCCTTATTTGATGGGCGATTTTCCGATCGAACTTGAAGCCCCGCCCCAGCCTCCGCGCCGCCGTCCGTATCTGGTCAACTGACCAATGACCGACCGGTTCGACTATTTCGTGGTCTTCGCTGACATGCGGACCGGCTCCAACTTTCTTGAGGCGAGCCTGAATGGTTACGATGGCCTGAGTTGCCACGGAGAGCTGTTCAACCCACATTTCATCGGCCACGAAGGCTGCCGGGAACTGGCTGGCGTCAGTCTTGAAGTGCGAGATCAAGACCCACACGGGTTTCTAGGCAATCTCCTCGCTGGCAGTTCTGACTTGTCAGGGTTCCGGTTTTTCAACGACCATGATCCGCGTATGTTGGAGGCTTCACTAACCGATCCGCGCGCAGCCAAAATCATACTCACGCGGGATCCGCTGGACAGCTACATCAGCCTGAAAATAGCCCGTGCGACCGGGCAGTGGCGGTTGGGCGGCAAGGCGCGGGCCAAGACTGCGCAGGTAGATTTTGACGCCGCAGAATTTCGCGCGCATCTGGACGCGCTGGGCGGCTTCCGGGCTAAGATTCAGCATGGCTTGCAGACCAGTGGCCAGACTGCGTTTCACCTGGCCTACGACGACCTGCGCGACGTCGATGTCCTGAACGGGCTGGCGCGCTGGCTGGGCGTTAGCGAGGTGAAAGCAAAGGTGTCGGGCAAGACCAGGGTCCAGAATCCTGCGCCGCTTTCGGAGAAGGTAGGCAATTTCGAAGCGATGGAGCGCGCGTTAGCTGATCTCGATCGTTTCGGGCTGCATGACCAAGTCGTGGCCGAACCCCGCCGCGGAAGTAACATCCCGCACTATCTGGGTGGCGACCGCGTGCCTCTGCTGTTCATGCCAATACCCGGGGGGCAAACCAAGGCAGTTGAAGGCTGGCTGAAGCACGTCGAGAACGGCGCGTTGGTCAGCAACTTCAATCAGAAAACGCTGCGGCAATGGATGCGCAAACGTCCAGGCCATCACAGCTTTACGGTTCTGCGCCACCCTTTGGCGCGGGCGCATCATATGTTTGCAACGCGCATTCTGCCGGTGAACGACAAGACATTCCTGGCAATTCGGGAGCAATTGCGCGACCGATATAAAATGGCCGTCCCCGATCAAACCCCGGATAAGGAATGGCGGGTTGATCAGCACCACGACGCATTTCTGGTGTTTCTCAGGTTCGTGAAAGACAATCTGGCCGGACAGACCTCGGCAAGGACTGATGCAGGCTGGGCCAGCCAGGCGGAGATATTGCGCGGTTTTGCCGAATTTGCGCCGCCCGATGCTGTTCTGCGTGAAGACCAGCTTCAGACTGGATTGGATCGACTGTCGGCGGACGTCGGCGCTGATACGGCGGCGTTTGATCCAACAGAATCTGATGGTCCATGGTCCCTCGACCAAATCTGGTCAGAGGTGCTGGAGCAGGCCTGTCGCGCCACATATGCGCGAGACTATCTGATTTTCGGCTGGCAGGATTGGTCTGGTGCAGTCTGACGATCAGGCTGCCTGCGAACCACGGGTCGGCGTTTCAGTCAGGATTGCATGCATTGTTGCCACATCGGTGGTCAAACGCAGTTTGGTACAGAGATCAACATCTCGCATGGTGCGAGCTACGAGTGCTAGCGCCTTCAGATGGTCGACGCCGGCATCCGTCGGAGCCAGCAGAGCGAAGATCAGGTCAATCGGCTGGCGATCGGCGGACCCGAACTCTAGCGGGCGTTCCAGGCGGACGAAAATTCCGCGAACTTCAGTCAGACCTTGGATGCGCGCATGGGGTAGCGCCACTCCATGGCCAACACCCGTGCATCCCAGAGACTCGCGCGCCTGCAATGCATCGGTCACATCACGTGCCGAAAGACCATGGATCAGCGCCGCAGTTTCCGCAATATCCTGCAGAAGCCGCTTCTTGCTGGAAACGGAATTAATCACTCGCACAGCGTGCGCGTCCAGTATGCTACTGAGCACCATAAGCAGTCTGACTTTCCTTCGACGCCCGCAGAAAGGCGCCCGTTGATCGGTCAGGCCGGATCAATCCAGCCGATGTTTCCGTCATCCCTCCGATACACGATATTAACCGCTTTGTCCTGCCCCTCCTTACGGAAAACAAGAACTGGGGCCCCGGCGAGTTCCATTTGCATCACAGCTTCGCCAACGGACAGAGAGGGTATTTTTGCCTCCATTTCGGCAATGATCATGGGTTGCAGTGATTCGGGCTCGGCATCGTCCGGCCCTTCATTTCCGGCGAGGATATAGGACGCGGCTGCCGATAATTCAACTGGTTGCGCGCGATCTCTGTGGTGGTCCTTCAGGCGGCGCTTGTAGCGGCGCAACTGCTTGTCCAGCTTTTCAGCGCATTGATCAAACGCAGCATATATTTCGCCCGCATGGGCACGGGCCTGGGTCGTCAGACCGGTCGATAGATGGACAATTGTTTCACAGACAAACTCATGTGCGTCCTTTGAGAAGATGACCTGAGCATCGGTGGGCCGTTGGGAATATTTTTCGACCAGGTCACCAAGTTCCCCGCGCACGTGGGTCTGCAAAGCCTCGCCGATATCGATTTGTCGTCCGCTGATCTGGTACTTCACTAAAGTCTCCATTTTTTGGTTCAGAATGTTGAATGTATTGCATAATTTCCCGATATTTCGAATTATACACGGCGAATTCTGGCGCCGAGCCGCGCGAATCGTCACCTGTGCTGAGAAACATCGGATACCCTGCGCATAAAGGCGCTTCTGGTCGTTTTGAATGTCGGGCAATGCCGTGCATTAACCCCATTTGGCGTCCAAATCGACCATGCTGTCAATGAGTTTTCGCTCAAGTGCCGGCGCAACGTCACATCGCGCGAAAGCTATTGCCCAGATAGACGCGCCGCACATTCTCGTCATTGATGACCTGCTCCGCGGTCCCGCTCATCAAGACCGCGCCGTCATGCAGAATGTAAGCATGATCGACAATTTCCAGGGTTTCGCGAACGTTGTGATCTGTGATCAAGACTCCAAGGCCACGGTCGCGCAACTGTGCGACGAGCGCGCGAATCTCTCCGACTGCAATTGGATCGACACCGGCAAACGGCTCGTCCAGCAGAAGGTACTTCGGGTTGGCGGCCAGACAGCGTGCAATTTCAACCCGGCGACGTTCCCCCCCCGAAAGTGACACGGCAGCAGCGCGGCGCAGGTGAGTGATCGAAAACTCGCCCAGCAGGTCCTCAAGCATGTCGCGTCGGCGCGATCGGTTTTTGATAGAAAGCTCGAGGATGGACATGATGTTGTCTTCGACGGTCATGCCACGGAAAATCGAGACTTCCTGTGGCAGATACCCTATCCCGAGTCGCGCCCGGCGGTACATCGGCAGGTTGGTCACGTCCCGGCCGTCGATTACAACCTGTCCACCTTCAGGCGAGACCAATCCAGCGATCGCATAAAAGCATGATGTCTTTCCCGAACCGTTGGGCCCTAGCAGTGCCACAACCTCACCCCGGTGCAGTTCCAGAGAGACATCGCGAATCACCGGCCGCTTGCGGTAACTTTTGCGCAGGTTGACGACCTGCAACCCGGATTCACCGGGCGCCAAACTCAGATGCGGTGCGTTCAATTTCCGGTGCTCAGCACGGTGCGCACCCGCCCTTCGATCACGCCGGACCCGTTATTGAGGTTTATCCGCAAACTGTTGCCGGCGATGGCCGTACGCCCTTGCGTCATTATGACATCACCGCTGAGGTGAATTGTACCAGCATCAATATTGTACACCGCCTCGCGCGCCTCGGCGGCCTCGGCGCCGTTTACAAGGGTCACGCCGCCAGTGGCACGCATGGTCTGGATTTCACCAGTGCCATCGCTGCTGGTTTGTTCGGCATAGACCACCCGGACATTTCCAGCCGACAGCCGCATGGCGCCTTGCGATATCAGCACATTGCCGCTGAACACTGCGGTCCCGTCATCTTGGTCGATTTCCAGCCTATCCGCTGCGACTTCAACGGGTTGCGATGTATCGTGGCTTAGACCGCCAAAGGCTACAGACGCCTGCGCCAGTGCCGAAACCGGGGTAACAAGGGACAGTACAAGCCCAACGGCGCATATACGAAGAAAATTCACGGCGTGTCATCCTTTTCTGCTGTGGGATCGTATATCAGGTTGATGCGGTCTTTGAAAACAACAACATAACCATCGTCCTGCTCCAGCAGTTCCATCTGCCCGGCGGTCAAGTTGCCAATTGGCCCGGTTGCCCTGACCTCACCGGCACTGGCAACGCTGGTTTGATCCAAGGTCGAAGTAAACGTCTCGGCTTCGATCCGGTAGCCTGTCGAGGTCAGGATCGTCACGCCGTCGCCCATCACCAGTTGCTTGGCTTCCTGATCCAGCTCGGCGATCGGAGCTTCGAAGTGCATTGCTCCGCCATCCGAGGTTTCAATATCCGCGCGCACCGCTTCAGCCAGATACTGACCTTCCGTACCACCCCTTGGCTGCGCCCGGTCGGCCGCAAAGCGCACCGATGATCCATCTTCAGTCATCGTTGCGAATGAGGGACCGGTTATGTGTTCGTCGCTCAGAAGTTGGTCCAGTCGTAGCTCGTCAAATGGCGGCGGCTGATCGAGCGATACGCGTTTGGAAACAAGAAACACCGTCGACAAAATCACCAGTGCGCCAAGTGGCAGGGCCAGCCGCAGCGTTTTGACAAGGCGCGTATAGGTATCGTCTGTGCGAGCCATCTGTTTCAGATACGTCCTTCGAGGCGGCACTCCAAGCGCACGTCCGTTAATGGGCGAAAATGTCCGTCTCGGGCCAGCCCGCCAGATCAAGCGTAGCGCGGGCGGGCAGGAAATCGAACGCCGCCTGTGCCATTGCCAGACGGCCTTCTCGCTCCAGCCGTTCAATCAACTTCTCGCGCATCCGGTGCAGGTAAAGGACGTCGGAGGCGGCATAATCAATTTGCGCCTTACTGAGATTGGCAGCTCCCCAGTCGCTGGATTGTTGTTGTTTTGAGATATCGACGCCCAACAACTCGTCGGTCAGATTTTTTAACCCATGCCGGTCGGTGTAGGTGCGCACCAGTTTCGAGGCGATCTTGGTGCACCAGACCGGCGTGGCCAGCACCCCGAACGCATGCTGCATCACAGCAATATCGAAACGACCGAAGTGGAAAAGCTTCAGAACGTTCGGATCGGCTAGCATCGCGGTCAACCGGGGGGCCTCGGTCTGGCCCTTTGCGATCTGCACCAGATGCGCATCTCCGTCGCCCGACGACATCTGCACAAGGCACAGGCGATCGCGCTGCGGGATCAGGCCCATCGTTTCGCAATCAATGGCCACAATAGGACCAAGGTCGAGATCTTCGGGCAAATCGTTCTGGTGCAGGTGGTTGGTCATTTAATGTCCGAATTGTTCGTTGTGTCGCGCCATACCGCCCGATGCGGCGCACAGGCAAGGAAAATCCTGACTTTCACCCGAACGCGCCGCGAAGCCCGACAACACCTCGGGCGCATATGTGGCCGGCGAGCAGGGCGTCTGCTTCGGTTCCGCCGTTCGCCCACGCCGCCAGAAAACCTCCATTAAAGCTGTCTCCTGCCGCGGTAGTGTCGATGATACGGTCAGCCACCGGGTACGGTTGGTCAACCTGACACCCGCTCAGCGGCAATGGCCCAGCATCCCCACGCTTCAGCGCACCAAACCGCAGGCCCGCCGCGAACAAACGCGCCAATACAGCAGCTTCATCCGCATCGCCAAAGATGGCAATTTCATCATCAACCGACGGCAGGCCAATATCTGTCAACTCCCATGCGCGGGAAATGACGTCTCGGGCCGTTTCGATATCTTCCCACAGGCGAGGGCGATAGTTCGAGTCAAAGATCACCAACCCGCCACGTTCCCGATAGCCCGCCAGCCAGTTCAGCAACTGCTCTCGCATATCAGGCGGCAATATCGCGAGCGAAATCGCGGACAGGAACACGGCGTCATAGCCGCTCAGCGCATCCAATTTGGGGCCGATCCCTGGTTGGAAGAGGCTTCGAGCAGCCGAGTTTTCCCGCCAGTAGGTAAAGCTTCGTTCACCGGTAGCATCGGTTGAGATCGCATAGAGTCCCGGCATATGCTCTGGGCTGCGGATCAACAGATCATCCGAAATCCCTTCAGACCGGATGAATTCCGCGATTTTCTCGGACATGGCATCCGTGCCTAACGCGGTCACATAGGCGACTTCGCCAGGCCAGTTCCGGCGCAGGTAAACGGCTGTGTTCAGTGTGTCGCCGGCGACGCCGATGCGCGCGACATCACCGGATCCGTCCAGCGACAATTCGATCATCGCTTCGCCGATACACGCCATGCGTTTCGGGCGCTTCTCCCAGCGGTTTTTGGTGGCAGATTGTTTCATCCAAGCATCCTATCAATGCAGGCGACAAGCGAAAGCCCTTGGCCTATGCCAAAGGAACCGGCTAACAATCAATGAACGCACGACCCTTGCGAAAAGGCTTAGATCGCGCCCGTGACCAACCTTCAGCCACCTGCTCGCCGCCCGCTGACTTTGCGTGACGTTTCGGAAGTCGCCGGTGTCAGTGAAATGACTGTTAGCCGCGTGCTTCGACAGCGCGGTGATGTATCGATCACAACCCGCGACAAGGTACTCGAGGCAGCTAAACGCATTGGCTATGTCCCGAATAAAATCGCCGGAGCGCTGGCTTCCAGCCAAGTGAATCTGGTCGCTGTCATTATTCCGTCTTTGTCCAACATGGTGTTCCCGGAAGTGATGACTGGAATCTCCGAGGTGCTGGATGAAACGCCTTTGCAGCCTGTGGTCGGCGTTACCCATTACTCGCCCGAACGTGAGGAAAAGGTCCTCTATGAGATGCTGTCCTGGCGTCCCTCGGGGGTGATCATCGCCGGGCTAGAGCATTCCGAGGCTTCCCGCGCAATGCTGGCAGCCGCCGGAATTCCGATTGTCGAGATCATGGATGTTGACGGAGATCCAGTGGACAGTGTGGTAGGGATTTCGCACCGCCGCGCCGGGCGCGAAATGGCGCAGGAGATCATTCGTCGTGGGCATAAACGTATTGGTTTCCTTGGCACGATCATGCCGCTTGATCACCGCGCCCGGAAGCGATTTGAGGGATTCACGGATGCTTTGGCCAAGGCCGGGTTGGAGGTTGCAGATCAGGAGTTCTACTCTGGCGGATCTGCAATGGGAAAGGGCCGCGAGATGACGGCAGCGATGCTGGCGCGTACGCCCGACCTAGATTTTCTCTATTATTCCAATGATATGATCGGTATGGGCGGACTGCTCTACTGCCAGGACGCCGGGATCGACGTGCCGGGACAGATCGGAATGGCCGGGTTCAACGACCTCGAATTGCTTGACGGTCTGCCAACCCGGTTGGCGACCATGGATTCCATGCGGATCGAGATCGGGCGCGCGGCAGCGAAAATAATTGTCAGCGGATCAAAAACAGATGGCGAAGACAGCGAGCGAATCGAGATGACCCCGATGCTGCAGCCCGGCGGAACACTGAGGCCGGTGTAAGTCAGCTTGGGCCGAAAGCCGCGATAATCTGCCGCGTGGCCGCGACAACAGGCGCATGGGTGTCCTTCAGAATTGACAAACGGTCGAACCGCTCCGGGTCAGCGTTGACGGCATCGCGCAGGGCCGCGCCAAAAGCCATCCGCAATTCGGTCCCGATGTTGAACTTGCAGATCGAGGTATTCCGCGCAAGCCGCACGCGCTGTTCCACCGGAACGCCCGAGCCACCGTGGATTACCAGCGGAATGTCAGTTACCGCCTCGATCGCGCCAATACGGTCTTCATCCAACCCACCTTCCTTATCCTGCTGCAGGTGAACGTTGCCAACCGAGATAGCCATCGCGTCAACACCTGATTCCCGCGCAAACTGCGCCGCCTCCATCGGGTCGGTCCCAGCCGAGCTTTCGCCGCCGGAATACCCGACGAAACCGATCTCACCCTCGCACGAGATCCCCGCGCGATGTGCGAGTTCGGCGATTTTCGCCGTCTCGTCGATATTCTGCAGCAACGGCTTGCGCGACCCATCATACATCAGCGAGGTGAAGCCGCTGTCGAGCGCTTCCTGACACTCCTCGAACGTATACCCATGGTCCAGATGGGCGACGACCGGAATGCTGGCCCGCTCGGCCAGATGACGGAACATTTTGCCAAGGATCGGCAGCGGCGTGTGTTCGCGACACGATGGTCCGGCCTGCAGGATCACCGGACAGTTCTCAGCCTCAGCCGCGGCCACATAGGCGCGCATATCTTCCCAGCCCAGTGTCACCAATCCGCCGACAGCATAACCGCCTTTCAGCGCTGGTTGCAGGACTTCGGCGAGGGTCGCGAGGGTCACTTGAATTTCGCAATCATGTCCTTGATGCCGGGAATAGTCTCGATCTGGTAGGCATGGCTTGGCTGAAAATACTGCACAAGTGACCGCTGGCTAAGGCCGCCAAGGATGGTGAAATAGTACATCTCGTATCCCGGCAAAACCGCACAGGGGTGATAGCCATTGTCCAGGCAGATCGTGGACCCATCAACGATGTGATAGGCGTCGCCGGGTTTGCCGTCTTCACGTTGCAGCATCTGCACACCCGACCCGTGATTGGGTCGGAAGCGGAAGTTGTAGGTTTCATCATGGCGGGTTTCGTTCGGCAGGCGATCGGTGTCGTGCTTGTGGCTGGGGAATCCCGACCAGCCACCTTGACCGACGGTGAACAGCTCACTCACCAGAAGCCGCCCAACTTTGCCGTGATACTTGGTACCCAGAATGTGCTTGATCTTGCGATGGGTCTTGGTGTCGTCGCTGCCGTATTGCACGAGGTCCAACTCGTCCGCGCGAACCGCGAAGGGTTCCAGCACCTCGTCAAATTTCGCCCCGGCAACGAACACTTCGGCCGCGTCAGACGTGCAAACAATCCGTGCCTTGGCACCCGACGGCACATAAACGCCTTCTGGCTCGCCATCCCACACATCCACGCCGCGTCCGCCAATAGCCGTAGCGTTGAACCCCTCAACCTCCACATCCACCGTGCCGGTGGCTGGGACGATGCAGGTCTCGAACCCCGGCACCTGGTATTCGAACGCCTGATCCTTCGTTAGTTTGACGATGTTGAAATAATTCAGCGGAACGGTCGCGTCACCCACATCAACAATGGGTTTGTTCTGGTTATCGAATGGGGCGATATGCATGTCAGACCTCGGTTGGGCCGGGATGAGCGGCCAGGAATTCTTCCAATTGTTCAGTGTTCGGCATTGCCGGCGCGCAGCCGGGTTTCGCGACAACGATCGAGGCACAGGCGGAGCCGCGCAGGACAGCCTCGCGCAGCGGATGACCCGCCGCCAGGCCGGCCATGAGACCGGCCATGAAACTGTCGCCTGCACCAGTGGGTTTCAACGCCTCTGCAGGATAAATGCCTGTGCGGATTTCCTCTCCACCGGCGAGTGTGATCGCGCCCTTTTCGCCCATCTTGTAGATCACAACGGACGCGCTTGTCGCCACCAACTCCCGCGCCTTTGCGAGCCCTTTCGAGATGTCGCCGGCCATGAACCCAAATTCTTCATCATTGCCGACAATCATGTCGCTGAGCGCCCCGGCGCGGGACAGCACTTCCTCTGCAACCTGTGGTGAAGGCCAGGAATAGGGTCGATAATCGATGTCAAAGATGATCGGCAGGCCGGCAGCTTTGGCAAGTTCGAAGGCCCGGAAGGTTGCACTGCGCGATGGCTCGGCGGCAAAAACCGTGCCAGCGGTGATCAAGGCACCGTAACTGGAGTATTCCACTGCCTCGACATCCGCTTCGGACATCTGGAAGTCCGCCGCACCGTTGCGGTAAATTACGTTGCGGTGCCCCTCGACCCGGCTTTCATAGAACGCCAGAGAGTTGCGGTATTCGCCGCCAACCGGCGTCACATGATGTGTCTCAACGCCGTATTTTTTCAGCTGCCCGACGCAGTAACTGCCGACGCTGTCGTCGCTGACCCGTGTGACCAGTGCCGCCTTGCCGCCCAGCTTACAAATCCCCGCACCGATATTGGCCGAGGATCCACCCAGACCGACAGTGACGCGTTCTGCGTCTTCGGCAGCGACGCCGGCGTCAGTAAAGAAATCAATCCCGGCGCGGCCTACAATCACAAAGTTATTTTGGGCAATGCCCGCCAGCAGATCGCTCACTTGCGGCCCTCGGCGTTCACGGCGTCGGCGGTGTCCAGAACTTCGGGATACTTGTAGTTCAGTCCCAGCAACTGCCGCATCATCGGACTGGCCGCATCCATGAACTCTTGCGGCAGGGCGCCGGGCATATCCTCAAGTGGAGCGACGAATTTCGGCACATAGTTGATCAATACAGCGTTGCGTTCGTGGTCCGACTTATTCGGCATGGCGCAATGCCATGCCGCCCCGAAAAACAGCACGGTGTCGCCCGGTTCGCCGGTCATCCGCGTGCAGCTATTGTAGAACTCCTTCTGTTCCTCGGGCGTCGGATACCGCAGGTCTTTCTGCGTGCCGGGCATATAGGCCGTCGCGCCGCTTTCCTCGGTAAACGGGTCCAGAATGACCGAGATCTGCGCGTTCATCGGGAAGGATGCGTTCAACCCCATCGGGTGCGAGTCCGGCTTGTGGAAATCCCAATAAGGGAAATCGACATGCGGTTCCTGCCCCGGCCCACCCGGCAATATCCGGTTTGCAGCGATCGAGCCCATGATGAATTCACTGCCCAGAAACCGCGACAGGATTTTCATGATCGTCGGTTCCTCGGCCATCCGGGAAAAGACATCGCCCTTTGCCAGCAGGTTCCAGACCCGGCGCTGCAGGTTGATCTTGCCCTCTTCCGCCGCGGCGCCCTGGAAGTGGGTCACTTTCACCGCATCTGCGTCAGAATATTCCATGATGATCTGGCGCGCCTCGTTGATGTCGGCGTCAGAAAACAGGCCTTTTACCTTCACTGCGCCCGCGCCGTTCATTAGTTCGTCGCATACTTCGACCGGGTCAACAGTGGCGGCAGTGTAGGTCTTCATGGCTCAGATACCTTTGCGTTGGCGCGACCGCGCGCTTTCAATTTCGGCGTGGGCGGCGTTGACACCGGGCTTATCGGAGACATGCGGCGTGCCGACCTCCCACCAGGTGTGTCCTTCCGCCGTCCAGCCGTCGTAGGGGTCGACCTGCATGACGATCACGGTGGTCTTGTCCGCCGCCTGCGCCCGCTTGAACGCGTCCGCCAATCCGGCTGGATTCGAGACTGTTTCAGCGTTCGCCCCCATCGCCCGCGCGTGGCTTTCGAAATCCACCGCGAACGGCTCAGACACAGTCGGGCAGTCGGCGATCAGGTTGTTAAAGCTTTCCTGCCCGGTGTTGTTCTGCAATTTGTTGATGACCGCGAAACCACCGTTGTCGAGCACGACCACGATCATCTTTTTCTGCGTCAGCACGGACGAATAGATGTCGGAGTTCAGCAGCAGGTAGGCTCCGTCGCCAACCAGCGATACAACCGTCGCGTCCGGTTCTTTCTCAGCCTGCGCGATCCGCGCGCCCCAGGCCCCGGCGATCTCGTACCCCATGCAGGAGAACCCAAATTCCACGTCGACCGTGCCGATATCCAGGGTGCGCCAGTTCGCTGTCACTTCGGCAGGTAGGCCCCCGGCAGCGGTGACCACCCGGTCGCGCTTGCCCATCAACCCGTTCACTACCCCAATCGCCTGTGCGTAAGAGTTAGGGCGGTTCCCCGGCTTCACATTCTCGGCGACATAGGCGTCCCACTTCGCCCGCTCGGCCTGTGCGCGTACCGCCCAGCCATCGGGCGCAGAATACATCGCAGCCGCCTTGCCCAGCGCTTCCAGCCCCAGTTTGGCATCCCCGACCACCGGAAGCGACATATGTTTGCCCGCATCATGCCGCGCGGCATTGATCGAAATAAATTTCGCGTCCTCGGCGAAAGCCGTCCACGATCCGGTGGTGAAGTCCTGCAAACGCGACCCAACCGAGACGATCACGTCAGCCCGTTCCGCAATCGCATTGGCCGAGTTCGAACCCGTCACGCCAATCGGGCCAATGTTAAGGGGGTGCCCCGCCACCATATTCGCCCGCCCGGCGATGGTTTCGACGATCGGGATATTCAGCGCTTCTGCGAAGGCAGTAAGCTCAACCACCGCGCGGGAATACTGCACGCCGCCCCCGGCAATGATCATCGGGCGTTCGGATTTCTGCAAAAGCGCGGCAGCCTCGGCAACTTCAGCAGCATCAGGTGCCTGGCGGCGTATCCGGTGCGTGCGTTCGGAAAAAAACTCGACGGGATAATCATATGTCCAGCCCTGAACATCCTGCGGCAGTGCGATGAACGCGGGGCCGCAATCGGCTGGATCCAGCATGGTTGCCAGCGCTGCAGGAAGGCTCTGAATCACCTGCGCCGGGTGCGTAATCCGATCCCAATAGCGTGTGACAGTCTGGAACCCGTCATTCAGCCCAAGCGAAGGATTGCCGTAGTGCTCCAACTGTTGCAGCACCGGGTCCGGCAGGCGCGTCTGATAGGCATCGCCACACAGCATCAGCATCGGCAGGCGGTTGGCGTGTGCCAGTGCACTGGCGGTAAAGAGGTTCGCCGTCCCCGGACCCGCGCTTGCCGTGCACAGCATAAACCGCTGGCGCAGGTGGTATTTGGCGTAAGCAGCTGCCGCGAAACCCATACTCTGTTCATTTTGACCGCGATACAGCGGGAAGATGTCGCGGTGATCCCAAAGGGCTTCGCCCAGACATGGGACATTGCCGTGGCCGAATATCCCAAAACCGCCACCGCAAACGCGGGTTCTTTTGCCGTCTATTTCGATGAATAGCGCGGCAAGGTATCGGATAATGGCTTGCGCGGTTGTCAGGGTGACGGTGCTCATCTCGACCTCATTGAAATTCGCTGGCGCATAGCCCATTGACCGCAGGGCGCGATTGAAGATACTCGTTTTGCAACCGGTTGCAAACGGTTTTTAAGCGGAGGTCTCGCATGGCAGAAATCGGCATAGGCATTGTCGGGGGCGGCTATATGGGCAAGGCTCATTCGGCGGCTTTCGCCAGCGTCGGCACGATATTTGAGACACGTCTGAAACCTCGGTTAACGGCGATCTGCGGATCCAGACCCGAAAGCGGTGCGCGATATGCACAGGCGTATGGATTCGCGCGCGGCGCTGCCGATTGGACCGATCTGGTCGACGATCCGAATGTCGAAGCTGTTGTTATCGCGTCGCCGCAAGACACACATCGCGAAATTGCCGAGGCGGCACTGGCGCTGGGAAAGCCGGTGATGTGCGAAAAGCCGATGGGGCTGAACGTCGATGATGCCCGCGCGATGGTTGCCGCGGCGGAAAAGGCCGGTGTCGCAAATCAAGTCGCCTACAACTACATTCGCACCCCAGCCTCGCAATACGCCCGCAAGCTGATTGCAGATGGCGCGCTGGGCCGGATCACGCATTTTCGTGGCGAGCATACCGAGGATTTCCACTCGGATCCCGACATGCCCGGCTGGCGTTACCAGGGTGAGGCGAATGGCTGTCTCGGCGATCTAGCGCCACATGCAATCAACGCCGCTCTTGCGTTGATGGGACCGATTGCTGAGTTGAACGCGGTAATGGAAACCGCCTATCCGACGCGAGGCGGCGTTAAGGTCACTAACGATGATCAGGTGCAAATGATGGTGCGATTTGCCAATGGCGTCAGCGGCCATATCGCTGCCAGCCGGATCGCGACCGGGCGCAAGATGGGCTATGCCTATGAAGTCTCGGGCACCGATGGCGCGATACGCTTTGATCAGGAAGATCAGAACGCATTGTGGCTCTATCACGGCGATGCACCGCCCGAACAACGCGGTTTTCGCAAGATTCTGACCGGCCCGGCGCACCCCGACTACCTGCCGTTCTGCAAGGGGCCGGGACATGGCACAGGCTATCAGGACCAGATCATCATCGAGGCGCATGATTTTCTAAAGGCCATCGACACGGGTGAAGCGATTTGGCCCAGTTTCCAAGCCGGTCTGGAAGTGCAACAGGTCGTTGCTGCTGTGCGCGCCTCGCATGCGTCGCGAAGCTGGCAGACTGTCAGCGAATTTTGACTTAAGGGGGACACCCAACATGACCATCTTGATCGGCAACGCCCCCTGTTCCTGGGGTGTCGAATTCGCAGACGATCCGCGCAATCCGGATTGGAGGACCGTGCTGAAGCAAAACGCCGAGGCCGGCTACAAAGGCATTGAGCTTGGTCCTGTCGGATTCATGCCCGAGGACCCGCCTCAAGTCGCCGATGCGCTGGCCGAAAACGGGCTGGAGCTGATCGGTGGCGTCGTGTTCCGCGCCTTTCACGACCCGGACGCCTGGGATGACGTTCTCGACGGAGCAACTCGCACGTGCGAAGCGCTGGTTGCCCATGGCGCGCAGCATCTGGTGCTGATCGACTCCATCTCACCGCGCCGCGCTCCGACCGCGGGTCGTGTGTCCGAGGCCGAGCAAATGGACGACGCGGAATGGGATGCCTACCGCGACCGGATCGCTCATGTCGCGCGGATAGGGACCGAAGACTACGGGCTGACGGTTGGTATGCACGCCCACGCTGGCGGATTCATTGACTTTGAGCCGGAATTGGAGCGTTTGCTGCAAGAAGTGCCGGAAGAGACACTGAAAATCTGCTTTGACACCGGGCATCATTCCTATGCCGGGTTCGATCCTGTCGATTTCATGCAGCGCTATGTCGGGCGCATCAGCTACATGCATTTCAAGGACATTGATCCAGTGGTGAAGGCCGATGTGATCGAAAAGCGCACTGGCTTTTATGAGGCTTGCGGGCAGGGAATTTTCTGCAATCTCGGTGACGGAGACGTCGACTTCCCTGCTGTGCGCCAGTTGCTTCTGGATGCGGGGTTCGAGGGGTGGTGTACAGTAGAACAGGACTGCGACCCAACGGGCTTCACCTCGCCAGTGGACGACGCACGTGCCAACCGCGAGTACCTTCAGTCGATTGGATTCTAAGATGTCAAAACTGAACTGGGGCATGATTGGCGGCGGCGAGGGCAGCCAGATCGGTCCGGCTCACCGGCTCGGCAGCGGGCTGGACGGGGACTTCGCCTTCGCAGCAGGCGCGCTGGATCACAACCCAGAGGCCGGGCGCGCATATGCGCAGAAACTGGGCGTCGCAGCAGACCGGGCCTATGGAGACTGGCGCGAGATGCTGGCAGGGGAAAGCGCGCGAGACGACCGGGTCGATCTTGTCACCGTGGCCACACCGAACGCCACGCATTTCGAGATTACCCGTGAATTCCTCTCTGCTGGCTTTCAACGTTCTGTGCGAAAAGCCGATGACCATGACGGTGGAAGAAGGCGAGGAAATTGTGCGGATCGCGCAGAAATCGGGACGAATCTGCGCAGTAAACTATGGCTATACTGGCTACTCGCTAGTGCGCCACATGCGGGCGATGGTAGCGCGGGGGGATCTGGGCGCTGTGCGTGTTGTCGTCGCCGAGTTCGCACATGGCCACCACGCGGATGCCGCCGATGCAGACAATCCAAGGGTGCGTTGGCGCTATGACCCGGCGCAAGCGGGCGTGTCAGCGCAGTTTGCAGACTGCGGCATTCATGCGCTGCACATGGCCAGCTTCGTGACCGGGCAGGAGGTCGAAAAACTCAGCGCCGACTTCGCCTCGACGATTTCCAGCCGAACGCTGGAAGATGATGCGATGGTGAATTTTCGGATGGATGGTGGCGCGGTTGGGCGGCTATGGACAAGTTCCGTCGCAGTGGGGCGAATGCACGGATTGGCGATCCAGGTATTCGGCGAAAAGGGCGGCCTGCGCTGGGCGCAGGAACAACCCAACCAGCTGATCTGGACCCCAACTGGTGGGCGCAACCAGATCATCGAACGGGGCGAGGCCGGGTTGTCCCCCGAAGCCGACCGCGCGACCCGCGTCACGATAGGCCATGCCGAAGGGATGCCGCTGGCTTTCGCGAACATCTACAAGGACCTCGCCGAGGCGATCCGTGCCCAAAAAGAAGGCCGTGCACCGGATCCGGCGGCAGACCTGTACCCGCGCGCCATGGATGGCTTGCGGTCGATGGCGGCGGTGCATCAGGCGGTGGCTTCAGCGAATGACGGCGGCGCCTGGGTTGATGCGCGTCCGCCTATGTTTCGCAGCTGATTAGGACGCCTGCGCCTCAAGTGGTTCCTTAGCTCCTGTCATGAACGCCACCGCGTCGGACATCGTGTAGTCTGTCTGATAAATTACGCCGAGCCTCTTACCAAGACGGCGGATGTGGATGCGGTCTGCGAACTCGCACACATGGGGCATGTTGTGACTGATCCGGATGATCGGGATGCCGCGCTTGCCTTTGGTCGGCGCAGTGCCGATCTGATTCTGTTGGATTTCGTCGGAAATGTACGTGGTCATCTGGAATCGAATTTTCAGGACATCATTCTGGACGGCGGATTTCTGGAAGACGTGCGTGATCGACTGGTCGCAAAGGTCAATGATGCAATCGCTATCGTTGATACTCAAGGCATCGAAGCGCCAACAGTTGCAGCGGGATCGCTGGGAAGGATGGCGGCCGCTTTGGGGGCAGGGTATCTGCCAATACTGTCTGCCTATTTGATCGAGGGAGGCCCACTGCGCTAGTCAGCGATCCCTCGGCATGGACCAAAATTCTATTGTCGATATTATTGGTCGGCATGACCAATTTTACCATCCGCCTGGCGGTTCCAGACGATGCCGCTGAATTTGTCGCCTGTATTGATGCGGCCTTTCATCGTTTCCGCGCGCGTGGAATCGCGTTACCCGACGTTTCCGGCGGAGTCGGTGACGACATTGCGCGGAACGTCGTTATTGTTGCGGCGAATGGCTCAAATGTTCTGGGTGCAATGATCCTCGTGGACCATTCTGATCATTTGCATCTGGCCAACATCGCGGTGCACCCGGATTATGGTGGCCGTGGCATTGGCAAAGCCCTTCTAAAAGAAGCCGACGAGGTGGCGCAAAATATGGGCCGTCCTCGCCTGTGCCTGGCGACGCATGTCGATATTCCCGAGAATGTGGCTCTCTACCGGCATCTTGGTTGGACCGAAACACACAGAACCGCCACCAAGGTGATGATGGAAAAGCAGCTCTAAGGCGCGATGCCGGCCTCAGCCGCGATGGCGGCGCGGCCTTTTCGCACCCGCTCGGTTGCTGACTTTAACTGGCCGCAGGCCGCCATGATATCCTCGCCCCGCGGCTTTCGGATCGGTGAGGCATATCCGGCCTTGTAGATGATGTCAGCGAATGCCCGAATGCGGTTGTTTGAGGATCGTTCATATGGCGCACCGGGCCATTCATTGAATGGGATCAAGTTGATCTTCGCCGGAATGCCTTTAATCAACTGCACCAGTCGATGCGCGTCCTCGTCGCTGTCATTCACATCCTTAAGCATCACATACTCAAACGTAATCCGTTCAGAATTGCTGAGTTTTGGATATGCCCGAAGGGCCTCCAGCAGCGTTTCGATGTTCCATTTCTTGTTAATCGGCACCAGCGTATCGCGAATCTCGTCCGTTGTGCCGTGGAAACTAACCGCCAGCAGACAACCGATTTCGGTCGCAGTACGCGCAATTTCCGGCACGACACCGGATGTCGACAAGGTGATCCGGCGGCGCGACAGGCTGATGCCCTCAGGATCCATCGCGATCTTCATCGCGTCACGCACGGACTCGAAATTGTAGAGCGGTTCGCCCATGCCCATAAGGACGATGTTGGACAGCAAGCGGGTTTCATCATGCGGATTGTGACCCGGTTCCGGCCACTCGCCCAGATCATCGCGCGCCAGCATGACCTGGCCGATGATCTCGCCCGCCGTGAGGTTGCGCACCAGTTTCTGAGTGCCGGTGTGACAGAACGAGCACGTCAGTGTGCAGCCAACCTGGGACGAGATGCACAGCGTGCCGCGCCCCTCCTCGGGGATATAGACGGTCTCAACCTCGTGCCCGCCCGCGATCCGCACCAGGTATTTGCGGGTGCCGTCGTCGCTGATCTGGCGGGTGACGACCTCGGGCAGTTCGATCACGAACCGCTCGGCCAACTCTGCGCGATAGCCTTTGGCGAGATTTGTCATCGCGTCGAAGTCGCGCACACCCTTCTGATAGAGCCATTGCCAGATTTGCCCGGTGCGCATCTTCGCCTGTTTTTCGGGCGTCCCCCGCTTCGATCAGGGCTGCATGCAGTCCATTGCGTGTAAGACCTATCAGGTTCACCGAGCCATCAATCACTTTGCGCGGGATGGTCATAACGTCCTGTGTGATGGGCGCGGTGGCGGTCATTTCGCTAGTCCGTGAAATATCTGATGTGGCGCATATAGCACCGAGGGGCGCAGATATACACCTGCGCCCCTCGATCCGAATTCAATAGTGGGTGTTTACCCTGCGCAGCGCTTAGCGGCTTCATCCTCGGCGGCGGTAAAGCCCAGCAGGCTGAACGTGTCCTTGGTGACCGTGCCACGGGCCGAACGCCCTGTCAGAACAGCCTGCGCGCCCCGCTTCATGGCGGCCACGATCTTGGAATCCTCTTCCGCTGATCCTGGCCAGGCCCATTCACCCTCGGTAAACAGCTGAAACGTCGCGCCGCCGATTTCCATCGTCACATTCGATCCGCTGGCCAAAGGGTATCCACCGGTGAAACTAAGCTCTCCGGTCACGTCGCTTCCGGGCCGGTAGGTCACAAACAACACAATGTCGCCACGGCGCACCGCCACAACACGGCCATCGCGGCTATTAACAGTTTCCTTGGGGCTGGAAACGCTCCAACACTCCTTGGGGTCTTCTTCGACAAAAACGCTCCAGTCGGTGCGTTGTGCGACCTGGTTGTCGGATTCTTGCGCAATGACGGGTGCGGTACCCAGCATCATAATAGCGCCAGTCAGTCCAATAATGGTGTTACGGATCATCAATACAGCCTCCGGACTGTCGTTTGCCTCTTGGCCGGTCTCCAACACCCCTGTTCACTCAGAGGTCGCTTGCCCGCACCGGCCTGTTTACCCTAGATCGGGTTTTTAGGGGATCACAACCACTTGGAAAAGCCCCGATCTTGGAAAATCGCCCATGACAGGAGGCTCAGCAGTGCTGCAGGCTGAATCATTAGTCGAAGTTTGGCGCGGGCCGATCCTGGAATCTGTTCACGGGGGGCATGTTGCAGTGGTTGATGACTCGGGTCAGATCGTGGCTGAATGGGGCGATCCGGGGCAGACAATTCTGCCTCGATCATCGTGCAAGATGGTGCAGGCACTGCCGCTGATGATCTCGGGAGCAGCAGATGCCGCCGGTTTGGCGCCCCAGCAATTGGCGTTGGCTTGTGCGTCGCACAATGGCGCACCCCTGCATGTGCCCCACGTTCAATCCTGGCTAAGCGATTTATCGCTGAGCGAGCAGGATCTGCGCTGCGGACCCGAGCCATCGCGCGACAAAGACCTGCGCCATGCGATGATCCGCGACGGCGAAACGCCAAATCAGACACATAACAATTGCTCGGGCAAGCACAGCGGGTTTCTGACACTGTCGCGTCATCTGAGGGCGGGACCGGAATATCTGGCGCTGGATCACCCGGTGCAGCGCGCGGTACTGGAAGCTTTTGAGGCAACCACCGGAGAGACCAGCCCCGGCCATGGCATCGACGGTTGCTCGGCACCGAATTTCGCCTGCTCTCTGAGGGGTCTGGCGCGCGCAATGTCCAAGTTTGCGTCCGCTGAGGGGTGCAACACCCTGTCCGACGCGAAACTGCGCTTGCGTCAGGCGATGATCGCGCACCCCGAGCTCGTCGCGGGCGAGGGGCGCGCCTGTACGAACCTGATGCGTGCGTGTGAAGGGCGCGCTGCGATCAAGACCGGGGCCGAGGGCGTCTATGTCGCAATTTTGCCGGAGCGGAAATTGGGCATTGCGATAAAGATTGCCGATGGCGCGACGCGTGCTGCGGAAACAGCGATTACAGCGCTACTCGCGAAATTCGGCGCGCTGGATGCTGCACATCCGGTAGCTCAAGCGCTGTTGAAAGCGCCGGTGTCAAACCGTCGCCAGATTATCATCGGCCATGTGGTTCCGGCGCAGACTCTTCGCTAAAGCCCGCGCCGCGCAAACTCACATCTCCATCGCCTCGGCGACTTCAACCGAGCCGCCGTCGTCGATGATCGGACACCCCTTGGCCATATCGCAGGCAGCCTCGATAGTGTCCGCGTTGACGAGCGTATAACCCGAAATGGGGTTCGGACCTCCGTCATTGGCCACCCCCGAGGCGCTCACAGTTTTCGACATCCCTGCCGGATTGCCACCGTCAGCGATGGCCGCGCCAAGGCCTTCCATCCATGACGTCCAAGCGGCCATGACTTTCTGACCCTCTTCCGGCGTTTCCGGCACCGAACCGCCGTGATATGCGAATATGAACTTGGGCATCTGTTTTCTCCCTTTGGGGGTTATTTGGCCAGCGCCGCGTGGATCTTGTTAAGTGACGAGGTCCAGCCTTCGGTGTGCCGCCCTGCTTGTTCGTCGTCAGCAAGGCCGCGGTGATCCACGATCAAGCGTGCGCCGTCGGCGTGTGGTCTGACCGTGAAGGTGACGTGGCTTTCGTGGCCCCGTTCGTCTGCGTCGTCATGCCAGGCCCAGGTCAGCCCGACCGATTTGGGCGGGTCCACATGGGTGACCCGCCCGGTGACTTTGAAGCGCTGGCCATCGCCGTTAACCATAGTTGATTGCCACGGCCCGATACGGGTGAAATTCATATGGTGATCTGCCAATGTGACCCCTTCAGGCCCCCACCAACTGGCCAATCCCTCCGGTGTGCTAACCACCTCAAACAGTCGTTCCGGAGACACAGAGAAGTCACGCTCTAAGGTTACGTCTGCCATTTTCAGGTCCACCCGCTTTTGTTCAGAATTTTCTCCAGCCGGTCGAGGCTGGCCTCCCAAAACGCGCGATGAGAGCCTGTCCAGGCCGAAATCGCCCTGAGCGGTTCCGGTTCGGCCCGGTAATAGCGTCGCGTTCCGTCGACACGCTGCGCGACGATCCCAGCATTTCGCAACACCTTCAGATGACGCGATACCGCCGGAGGCGACAGGTCGGTTGCGGCTGCCAACTCTCCAGCGGGGAGTTCGCCTTCCGCGAGAAGCCGTTCAACGATAGCAAACCGAGTGGTGTCCGACAGGGCTGCAAAGGTTTCGGGTAGTGAGGGCATTCAGCATCCGTTGATTCCGTATTTCGTTAATTAACACATAAGCTAATTAAGGAGTCAACGAGACGGTCGCACCATCATGCCACCTCCTGAAACTCCGACTTGGCATAGCCCTGCAAATACAGCAGTGCCGTCAGATCGCCGTGGTCGATCCGAATTGCCGCCTGTTCAGCGACGATCGACTTTGCGTGGAGGGCGACCCCAGCCCCTGCCGCGTCCAGCATCCCGAGATCGTTGGCCCCGTCGCCGACCGCCATCGCCTGATCCGTCGAAATGCCGAGCCGGGCGCATATGTCCGTCAGCGCCGCGACCTTGGCATCACGTCCCAGAATCGGGCGCGCAACATCGCCGGTCAGCTTGCCGTCGTCGTGAAGCAGTGTATTGGCCCGGTGCTCATCAAAACCTAGTTTCGTTGCAACCACTTCGGTAAACGCCGTGAAACCGCCCGACACCAGCGCCGCATGCCCGCCCTGCGACTTCGTTGTTGCCACCAACGTCGCTCCTCCGGGTGCCATAGAGATTCGGTGTTCCAGCACCTGATCGATCACGGAAAGATCAAGACCTTTCAGCAAACTGACCCGCTCGATCAGGGCCGCCTCAAAATCCAGCTCTCCGTTCATCGCGCGCGCTGTGATCGCAGCGACACGTTCTCCAAAGCCTGCCTCGGCGGCCAATTCGTCGATACATTCCTGCCCAATCATCGTGCTGTCCATATCGGCCAGTAAAAGACTCTTTTTTCGACCCTGTTCCGGCTGAATTGCTAGATCAATACCCATTGCTAGCAGGTCGTTGTGTGTCGTCTCGAAGGTGTCTGGCTGCACTGCAACGTCGAATTCTGCCGCCTCGTCCGGGGCCAGCCAAATCGCATCCCCTCCACCCCAGGCGTTGCGCAGGTTTTCAACCAAAGCCGGATCAAGCGTCGGCGACTTCGGATCAACCAACAGGGTAACGATGAACAAAGGATTTTCCTTCCAAACCGGAGTTGCGGCCTGATACCGACGTTTTGTCGCTTGCGAAAGACATTGCCGACAGATAGGCCCGCGGGTGGGACACCTCTCCCCAACGAGGGGCATATATCTGTGAGGATATCCAGTGATGGACACCAAGACTCCGGCCGCGCGGCCGATCAATCCGCGTTTTTCGTCCGGCCCCTGCGCCAAACCTCCGACATGGAACCTGAACAAGCTGGGCGAAGCCTGGCTCGGTCGGTCACATCGCGCCGCTGGCGGTAAGGCCAAGTTGGCGGCCGCGATTGATGGCACGCGCGAGCTGCTCGGTATTCCCGATGACTATCGCATCGGCATCGTGCCAGCCTCAGACACCGGCGCAGTTGAAATGGCGATGTGGAACCTGCTTGGCGCGCGTCCGGTCACGATGGTCGCATGGGAAAGTTTCGGGGCTGGCTGGGTCACCGATGTGGCCAAGCAACTCAAGCTGGACGCAACGATCTTGCAGGCGGATTACGGTCATCTGCCCGATCTGAGTACGGTTAACTTCAACCACGATGTCGTTTTCACTTGGAACGGTACGACTTCGGGTGTGCGGGTGCCGGATGGGGACTGGATCGCACAGGATCGCGCGGGTCTGACGATCTGCGACGCCACCAGCGCAGCGTTTGCGATGGAATTGCCGTGGGATAGGTTGGATGTGACAACGTTCAGCTGGCAGAAGGTGCTGGGCGGCGAGGCTGCGCACGGGATGATCGTTCTGTCCCCCCGCGCGGTCGAGCGTCTGGAAAGCTACACCCCGCCCTGGCCGCTTCCGAAGATCTTCCGGCTGACCAAGGGCGGCAAGCTGATCGACGGCGTTTTCCGGGGCGAGACGATCAATACGCCTTCGATGCTAACGGTCGAAGACTATCTGGCATCGCTCGACTGGGCGCGCTCGGTCGGTGGTCTGACCGGGTTGGTTGCGCGGGCGGACGCCAATGCTGCGGCGGTTCAGAGCTTCGTTGATCGCCACGACTGGATCGAAAATCTTGCCACCGAGCCAGCGACACGTTCGACCACCTCGGTCTGCCTGAAGTTCACCGACCCACGAATTTCTGACGGCGCTGCCTTTGCGAAGGCTGTCGCAAAGCGGCTGGATGCCGAGGGCGTCGCCTTCGACATCGGCGGCTACCGCGACGCGCCTCCGGGACTTCGCATCTGGTGTGGCGGTACGGTAGAGACTTCGGACATCGAAGCGTTGATGCCGTGGATCGGCTGGGCGTTCGAATCCGAAAATGCAGCGCAAGCCGAAGCCGCTTGAGATTGCCGGGCTGAAGCCCGGCCTACCCCCAGTTTTCCAACGTCGGCCGGGCTTCATCCCGGCAACCAAAGGATAAATCCAATGCCAAAAGTTCTCGTATCCGATAAACTCTCTGAAACTGCCGTACAGATATTCCGGGATCGCGGCATCGATGTCACTTTCGAACCGGACCTCGGCAAAGACAAGGAAAAGCTGCTGAGCGTGATCGGCGACTATGACGGGCTTGCCATCCGCTCGGCCACAAAAGTCACTGCGAAATTGCTGGAGGCGGCGACCAACCTAAAGGTCATCGGGCGGGCCGGGATCGGGGTCGACAATGTCGAAATTCCCGCCGCCTCGAAGAAAGGCGTGATCGTGATGAACACGCCGTTCGGCAACTCTATCACAACTGCCGAACATGCGATTTCGATGATGATGGCCGTGGCGCGGCAAATACCTGAGGCCAACGCCTCGACCCACGCCGGCAAATGGGAGAAATCACGCTTCATGGGGGTCGAGCTGACGGCCAAGACCCTGGGCGTTATAGGAGCCGGGAACATTGGCGCGATTGTTTGTGATCGTGCGCTGGGTCTGAAGATGAAGGTCATCGCCTACGACCCGTTCCTGAGCGAGGAGCGCGCGGCAAAATTGGGTGTGCGCAAAGTCGAACTGGCTGAGCTATTAGAGCGTTCCGATTTCATCACGATGCACGTCCCGCTAACCGACAAAACCCGCAACATTCTGTCCCGTGAGGCAATCGCCAAACTCAAACCGGGGGTGCGGATCATTAACTGCGCCCGCGGTGGTCTTGTGGACGAAGCAGCGCTGGCCGAGGCACTGAAGGACGGTCGCGTCGCCGGGGCCGCCTTTGACGTCTTTGCTGAAGAACCGGCCACGGCCAGCCCGCTGTTCAACTTGCCGAACGTGGTCGTGACCCCGCACCTGGGTGCCGCAACAACCGAGGCGCAAGAGAACGTCGCGCTTCAGGTTGCCGAACAAATGTCGGACTACCTGCTGACAGGGGCGGTACAGAATGCGCTGAACATGCCATCGGTCACGGCTGAGGAGGCCAAGGTCATGGGCCCCTGGTTGAAACTCGCGGGGCACCTCGGGGCATTTGTCGGACAACTCACCGATGAGCCGGTCAAGGCCGTGAACATCCTCTATGACGGGGTAGTTGCCCGGATGAACACTGGCGCATTGAATGCGGCGGCGATTGCCGGGCTGATGAAGGCCACGAACCCCGAGGTCAACATGGTCTCGGCCCCGGTTCTGGCCGCGGATCGCGGCATCGATTGTTCGACCACGACGCAAGGCAAGACCGGCGTATTTGATGGTTACATCAAGTTGACGGTTCGGACAGCCAAGCGCGAACGCTCGATTGCGGGGACGGTGTTTTCGGACGGTAAGCCACGGTTCATTCAGATCAAAGGCATCAATATTGATGCAGAGATCGGTCAACATATGCTTTATACGACCAACGAGGACACACCCGGCATCATCGGTACCCTTGGTCAGACCATGGGCGAAAACGGCGTCAATATCGCCAACTTTACTTTGGGCCGGGCGGAGCGCGGCAAGGACGCCATCGCGCTTTTGTACGTCGACGATCCGATTCCTGCGCCGACACTGGACAAGCTGCGTGCAACTGGCTTGTTCCAATCGGTGAGTCCGCTGGAGTTCGAGGTCTCGTGACGGGCCGCATATACGCCATTGGCGATATTCACGGCCAACTTGGCCAGTTGAAGAACGCGCATCGCCGGATTGCAGAAGACCGTGCGCGGGTAGGGGATGATGGTGCCCAGATTGTCCATGTCGGTGATCTGACCGACCGGGGGCCGGACTCGCGCGGTGTGCTGGACTATTTGATTGAGGGGCAAGCCAACGGTCAGCCCTGGGTCGTTCTCAAAGGCAATCATGACCGTTTGTTCTATCGTTTCATGGACGATCCCTGCTGGTATGACCCGGCAATGATGTCCGAGCTTCACTGGCTGGACCCGCGACTGGGCGGGGCAACGACGCTGGCCTCCTATGGCGTGGCGGGGGCTTCAGAAGAGGGGCGCGCCGAGGCGCATGCACATGCCAGAACCTGCATTCCCGAACATCATTTGACGTGGCTGGAGGCGCTGCCCCTGACCCACGAAGCCGACGAACTCTTTTTCGTTCATGCCGGTGTGCGCCCCGGCGTGCCTCTGTCACGGCAGGTCGAGGATGATCTGGTCTGGATCCGCAAGGAGTTCATCGACGACACGCGGGACCATGGGGCGCTGATCGTGCACGGCCATACCGTGATCGACGAACCCACACACTATGGCAATCGGGTCAATCTCGACGGTGGCGCTGCCTATGGGCGCCCACTGATCCCGGCGGTGTTCGAGGGCAGCGAAGTTTGGACTCTTAGCGATGCGGGCCGGGTGGTGCTGCGTCCGGATCAGGCGCGCTGAACCAGCGCGAAAATCACGATCAGTACGATCAGGAGCAGGCTCAGCCCGACAAATTGCAGTCGATGCCGGTGAGTGCTTCTGTCGCGCCACCAATTCGCCCAGGCATGAACCGTCCATCCGGGGCCGGGCAGTATTTTGCCGCTCAACCGGCGCGCACGTCCGGTGACATCGAACAGGGTGCGGAAGGCGACGAACGCCCATGCGGCGAACACCAGACCCTGAAGTATCAGGATGGCAGCGGCCAGTCCGCTCATGGTGCAATGACTTCGACCAGTGCCAGCGCCACCATCGGCGCGACCGACCCGATCAGATACCAGATCGCGGTTAGCCGGATCATGCGCAACGCTGTACTCACCCCTGCAACGCCTGCCACATTTCGGCATCACGCTCGGCCGTCCAGATGCGAGGCGTGTCGATGTCCCGGGCTTCGTCATAGGCGCGGGCGACGTTGAAGGGCAGGCAATGCTCGTAAATCGCATAGTCAGAGAACTTCGGGTCACATTCGGCGCGCACCGCGTCCCAGGCATCTTTCAGGCTGCCGCCCTTCAGCGCGACGCGGGCAGCGGGGGCATAGGTTGAGCGGATGAAATCCGCCGTGAGGTCCAGCGCTTCGCCCACCATCGCTTTGCCAACCAATGCGTCTCCGCGCCCCGGCGCAATGGCATCAACGTCCCAGCGCCGCACCGCGTCCAGTGTCGCTGGCCAATCGTGAAAATGCCCGTCACCGCAATAGCAGGCGGATTTGTATTCGACGATATCGCCGGTGAACATGACGTTGGCGTCGCCGACATAAGCGACGATATCGCCCGCGGTATGGGCGCGGCCAAGCTGCATCAAATCGACCCGCCTTTGGCCAAGATAGACACTCATCCGGCCCTGAAATGTCGTGGTCGGCCAGGTCAGGCCCGGGATATCTTCGTGCCCCTGAAACAGTCGCGGGAAGCGGGCGAATTCGCTGTCCCAGTCTTCCTGACCACGCTCGACTACCATGGCGCGGGCTTTCTCGGACATGATGACTTGTGACGCTGCGAAGGCCGAGGCGCCCAGTACCCTCACCGCGTGATAGTGGGTCAGAACCAAATGGGTAATCGGTTTGTCGGTGACCGTGCGAATGCAATCGATCACCTTGTTTGCGAGGCGCGGTGTCGCTTGCGACTCGATCACCATCACCGAGTCGTCGCCGATAATGACACCTGAATTGGGATCGCCCTCGGCTGTGAACGCGTAGAGGCCGTCGCCAATTTCAGTAAAACTCGTCGTCTTCTCGGCCATGTCTCCGGCCGAGGCGAATGTCTTGCTCATCTTGCCCCCCAAATCAGCACGCCTATCCTGCGGGCTGATCGGATGCGGTCAAGTGCAATTCATCGTTACACGGGTGTGGTCAGCCAAGATGCTTGCCGAAAAACTCCACTGTGCGGGACCAGGCGAGTTCAGCCGCCTCAGCGTCGTAACGTGGCGTGGTGTCATTGTGGAAACCGTGGTTCACATCCGGATAGATATGCGCGGTGTAGTCCGTTCCCGCGGCATCCAGCGCCGCCTGAAAGTCTGGCCAGCCCGCGTTGATACGTTCGTCCAATGCTGCATAATGGATCAATAGCGCCGCCTGGATTTTCGAGACATCGTCCGCTGCAGGCTGGCGACCATAGAACGGCACGCTGGCGTTTAGTTCCGGGTAAGCGACCGCCAACGCATTGCAGACCCCGCCGCCATAACAGAACCCCACCGCGCCAACCTTGCCTGAGGCATCTTCGCGCGCCGCCAGATGTTCGTACCCAGCGAAGAAGTCGTTCATCAACTTTTCGCGGTCAACTGTGCGCTGTAGTTCACGCCCCTCATCGTCGGTTCCCGGGTATCCGCCGACCGACGTCAGCCCATCGGGCGCAAGCGCCAGGAACCCCGCCTTTGCGACACGGCGCGCCACATCGCGGATGTAGGGATTAAGGCCTCGGTTCTCGTGCACCACCAGCACCGCGCCAGGGTTTGCGACGCCCACTGGCTTGACCAGATAGGCGTTCACAGCGCCGTTGCCGTTCGGGCTGTCGTAGGTGATGTCCTCTCCCACGATATCGGCGTCATCCTCGGCGACTTGTTGCGCAAGGGCGTAGTTCGGCGACAGCATTGACAGCAAAGTGATCGCCGTCAGCCCGCCAACAGCGAACTTCCCGGCGCGGTCGAGAAACTCGCGCTTGGTGATTTTGCCGTGGGCGTAGAAGTCATAAAGGTCCAACAATTCCTGATCGAAATCCGAGGCTGTCATGCGTTTGGTTTGGGTGATCTTGTTCATCGGGCGGCTCCTGATGGGAATAATCGACGCCTGATCTTACCACGGAAATGCGATTCGCTAGCGCCAATCCAGCACCACTTTGCCGGACGACCCGCCACGCATGACCTCGAACGCCTTTTCGAAGTCCGCAACCGGGAAACGGTGTGTGATTACACGGCGCACGTCCAGACCGTTTTCCAGCATCGCGATCATCTTGTACCATGTCTCGAATATCTCGCGGCCATAGACGCCTTTGATGGTGACCGCCTTGAAGACGATGCGGGACCAGTCTACCGGGGATTTGCCCGGAGGGATTCCCAGGAGTGCGATACGTCCGCCCATCACCAGGGCTTCGACCATTTGATCGAGCGCGGCCTGTGACCCGGACATTTCCAGGCCGACATCGAAGCCCTGCTTCAGCTTTAACCGGCTGGCAACCGAGGCGAGATCTTCCTCCATCGGGTTCACCGGCACCACATCGGCGACTTGTCCGGCTAGCGCCAATCGATCCGGGTTCAAATCTGTGATGACAACGTGGCGCGCACCTACATGGCGTGCGACCGCGGCCGCCATAATGCCGATCGGCCCAGCCCCGGTGACCAGCACATCCTCACCCACCAAATCGAAACTGAGGGCGTTGTGGACCGCATTGCCCAATGGGTCCAAAATCGACCCTATTTCATCATCAATAGCGTCTGGCAGCGGTACAACGTTAAAGGCGGGAAGGCGCAGATACTCGGCGAAAGCGCCGGGTTCATTGACGCCGATACCCCGCGTTTCCGGGTCGAGATGAAATTTTCCCGCACGGCTTTGGCGCGAGGTCTTGCCGATCAGATGCCCCTCACCCGAGCAGCGCTGACCGATGGTCAGATCTGTGACGTCTTCGCCCAGTTCGACGATCTCACCGGCAAATTCATGTCCGGTGATCAGGCCAACCGGAACCGTGCGTTGCGCCCAGTCGTCCCAGTTCCAGATGTGGATGTCGGTGCCGCAGATGCCGGTCTTGTTGATGCGGATCAGCACGTCGTCAGGGCCGACCTCGGGGACCGGGCGACGCTCGGCCCAAAGTCCGGGCGCGGCCTGCGCCTTGACCAGCGCCTTCATTCCATCGTTGCGCTCCATCCCGTCTTGCCCCTCTATTCGATTACGCCCAGCTCACGACCTGCTGTTGCGAAAGCCTCCAGCGCCTGATCCAGATCGTTCCGGTTCAGTGCCGCCGACATCTGGGTTCTGATCCGGGCCTGCCCTTTTGGAACAACGGGGAAGAAGAACCCGGCCACGTAAACGCCGATCTCGAACAGGCGTGCAGCCATGTCTTGTGCCAATCGTGCGTCGCCCAGCATCACCGGAACGATCGGGTGGTCGCCCTCCAGCAAGTCGAACCCCAGTCGATGCAGCCCGTTGCGCCAGTAGGCAGTGTTGTCGAACAGCTGCGCGCGCAAATCGTCTCCCGCTTCGACTAGCCGCAACGCTTCGATTCCAGCATCGACGACCATCGGTGGCAGCGCGTTTGAGAAAAGATAGGGCCGCGCCCGCTGGCGCAGCAGGTCGATCACCGGTTGCGGCCCCGCAACATAACCACCAATTGCCCCGCCCAGCGCCTTGCCCAGGGTACCGGTCAGGATATCCACCGACAGCCCGAAATGCGCCGGGGTACCGCGTCCGCCCGGCCCCATGAAGCCCGTGGCGTGGCAGTCATCAACCAGCACCTGCGCGCCGTATTTCTTAGCAAGCGCAGTGATCTCGGGCAGTTTGGCCAGGTACCCGTCCATCGAGAATACGCCGTCCGTTACGATCATCAAGAATCGCGCTCCGGCATTGCGCGCCGCCTGCAACTGCGCCTCAAGATCGCCCATATCCGAATTCGCGTAACGATAGCGCTGCGCCTTGCACAGCCGGATGCCGTCGATCAGCGAAGCATGGTTCAGCGCATCGCTCACAATCGCATCTTCGGGGCCCAATAAAGGCTCGAACACACCGCCATTTGCGTCAAAACAGGCAGCAAACAAGATGGAATCGTCCATCCCGAGGAACCTGGCCAGCGCGGTTTCCAGCGCTTGATGCCGATCCTGCGTGCCGCAAATAAACCGAACCGAGGCCATGCCATAGCCACCGGCGTCCATTCCAGTTTTGGCGGCTGCTATCAGTGCAGGGTGATCGGCTAGTCCCAAGTAATTGTTGGCACAGAGATTGATCACCTGGCGCCCATCTTCGACGGTAATTCTGGCGCCCTGCGATGACATGATTGGCCGCTCAGTCTTGAACAGCCCTTCCTGTTTCATTTGCGTCAAACTGTCGGCCAGATGCGCGTGGAAATCTTGGCTTTTGTTCGCTTTCATGTCGGGATCCCCGCTGCTGCGTTGGATTATGACATGGCTTCGCGCAACTGCCGACCTCAAACTTCGACGCGCCAAATCGTCATGCTTCAGATACGTCCCATGAGAACTAGGATCAGAACGATCACAAGCACCAAACCAATCCCGCCAACTGGACGGTAGCCCCAATTCTTCGAGTGGCCCCAGTTTGGCAGCGCCCCGATTAGCAGCAAGATCAGAACGATCAGCAGAATTGTCCCAAGTCCCATGTCCGTAATCCTTCCGTTTGGCGAATAACTCTGCACGCTCAACGTGCATCCCGCCCAGATGTTCCGCGACGTACGCTTAGATTAGGGAGAGGACTCTGATGACACAGCACGCGTTAGGCGCGGGCGAAAACCCGACGCTTCCGATCAATCCAATCGGAACTCTGTCCGGCCAGAACGTCCGGCAGAGTCGATTACAGTGAGTGTGTAGAAACCCGGTTCAGACAGGCGCAGCTCGACTTCCCTGTCCTGAACTCTGGAAGCGAGCATCGCGCCGTTGGCGAGCCACAAGAACGGCGGGCGACCATCGCGCACTTTCAGGGTTATCAGGCCGCTATTGGTTCGCAATTGAGCGCCGGTTGGTGGAAATGCGACCAAGGGAGCGTCCGTTTCACCTGTGCGGCTGCCTTTTCGCTGAAACCTTCTGAGCGGTGCAGGCAGTTTCGCGGTGCTGGTAATCAGGGTTGCCGGCGGCGGCGGTGACAGCGGCGTCCGCATCGGATCAATCCGCGCAAACGCATCGAACAGAAGCGGTGCTGCAAGCTCAGCGCCGAACGCCCCTGGTACTGGCGTCCCATCGGGTCGCCCGATCCAGACGCCCACAACATGTGCCCCGTCCCAGCCCAACGCCCAGGCATCTCGGTGGCCATAACTGGTGCCGGTTTTCCAGGCGACGCGGCCGGGCGCTCCGCCGCCCGGTGGAGTTAATTCCGACAGGATATCGCCCAGATGCCACGCCGCTTCGGCCGAAATAATTCTGTGGCTTGGGGCCAAAATAGTCTCTGATTTCAAACGAAGCTGCACTTCTATCCCGCCATTGGCGAGGCCCGCATAGAGTCCAACCATATCCTCAAGGCTGACGCCCAGACCGCCAAGCGCCACAGCGAGGCCCGCACGCCCACCCGGAACTTCCGCAGCGACTCCGGCACGTTTCAAACCCGCAATCAGATTTGCAGGCCCAAGAGCCTCGGTGAGGGAAACGACCGGCAGGTTCAGCGACAGTTTCAGAGCGTCACGGACTTTGACCGTGCCGCGGAACGCTCCATCGAAGTTCTGTGGCGCGTACGTGCCGAAGGCGGTGGGGCGATCATCGATCAGCGTATCAGGATGCGCGATCCCGGCATCAAAGGCGAGGCCGTACACAAGTGGTTTCAATGTCGATCCGGGAGAGCGGAGAGCGCGGGACATGTCAACAAATCCCTGGCGCCCGTCATCCAAGAACCCGGCGGATCCAACTGAAGCGAGGATTTCCCCGCTCCGATGGTCGGCGACAACCAGTGCCACCGAAAGACTGCGCCCGGCCCGCATGACAGCATTGCTGGCCAGTTGTTCAAGGCGGTCCTGAAGTCGGGCGTCCAATGTCAGATGATGCAAACCACGTCCGGGATCACCAGCGACCACACGGTCGGCGGCATGAGGGGCGAGGGCCGGGAAGGGGCGGCGGCGGATTGGGATGGGTTCGCGCAGCGCGGCCTGCGCAGTGCTGCGGTCAATGACTTTGGAGGTTGCCATACGGACAAGCACTCTGTCGCGGGCGACCTGTGCCGTCGTGTGGTTCACGTCAGGCCGACGCCGCTCCGGCGATTGCGGCAGTGCAACCAGCAGTGCCGCCTGAGCGGGAGTCAGGCGCGTCGGTTCCTTGCCGAACCATGCAAGCGAGGCCGCGCGCACGCCTTCCAGATTGCCGCCATAGGGGGCGCGATGCAGGTAGAGCATCAGAATCTCGGCTTTGCTCAGCCGCCGCTCCAGCGCCAGCGCAAGCCGCACTTGCCGCAGCTTGCCAGCCCAACGCCCGGTGCTGCCATCTTCCAGCAAACGGGCCACCTGCATGGTCAGGGTTGAGCCACCCGAGACGACTCGTCGATGCCATAGCGCCTGGCTGGCAGCCCGCGCGACGGCATGAAAATCGACCCCATTGTGGCGGAAAAACCGCTTATCCTCATAGGCAACGAGCATGTCCAGGAACAGCGGGTCAACCGCATCGCCAGCGACGGCAAGCCTCCAGCGTCCATCTGCGACGGTATAGGCGCGCAATAAGTGATCATTACGATCCCGAACCTCTGTGCCGGTTTCGGCGATCAACAAAGTCAGCTCAGTTGCCGCAATCCAGGTATCAAACCGGTCACGAGCGAATGCCGCACTCCAGAGCAGCGCCGAAATCAGAATGAGGCCGATGCGGGGCATCACTATTGGGTCACCGTGATCCGGCCTGCATCAGTGTGAGCGCGGAATTCGGGGCGGTACATGTCTTCGACACTCGCTGCCGGGTGGTGGTAATCGCCAGGTGTTATGGCGCGAACCAGATAGGCCAGTTGGAACCGGTCATTTGAGCGCCAGTCGACCGCCGCGAGGAACCGGTCTTCGCGGAATTCGGTAGTTTCGGTGTCGTTCAAGACTTCGACGAATTCCAGTGCTGCAATGTCACCTGACCGGAGCAAGTTCGGATTGTCGATTTCGAAACCCGCTGGCAGCGGGTCGTTAACCATCAATCGCGCCTCTCCGCCGCCGAAGGGTTGCACGGTCAGGACCGTGACCAGACGGGTGCCGGAGACGACCGAGGAGGGGTTAACCGGCACACCATCCAGCGTCATATACATCCGCCCGATGGCATAGCCATTGCCGCCCTTTGGTTCGGGCTGTTCCGGAACGCCGAACGTTGTGAGGGTCAGAATTGTCTCTCTTGCACCGGTATTCGTGATTTGAATGGCTCCGGCATCGGTCGCATCCTCCAGCAGCCGCACCAGCGGACCGTCGGGCGGCGCGCCGTCGATCGACAAGCCGCCCCCGCTTGCGTCTTCAACCAGCGCGTGGGCCGCCAGCAGCGACCAGGTTGCTTCCTGAGTCGAACGCGCATGCCCGCCTTGCAGCGGCGCGATGGCGTCGGCCAGACGGTCGCGGTTAACGGCATTGCTACCCGCTTCGACGGCGAGTGTCAGGACCGCCGCGCTGTCTCGCAAATGCGTGCCATAATCGCTGCGCCAGTAACGCGCCTCGGTTTCAGGCGGGCGCGTCAGATCGCTGGCCGCTGCTGCGAACAACGTGTCGGCCCGTGTTGGATCGCCGTAGGCGGCCAACGCCGCCCCCAGTTGCGCCTTGGCGAGCGGGGTGGCCAGCGCCGTGGCCTTTTCATCCGCATAGTAACGCAGATCGCCGATTGCCGCCGCGCCTTCGCGGGCGAGGACATAGAGAGCATAGGCGATATCCTCGCCGCCTCGGTCGAAGTCGGGCGCAAAGTTGATCCGGTTGCGCAGGTTGTCGAGCGCGGTTGTGAACGCGACTTGCGGAACATCGAATCCACGATTTCGCGCACGCGACAGGAAATCGGTGACGTAGGCGTCCAGCCAGAAGTCGCCGGACGCAGGTCGCCAGAGACCGAACGCCCCGTTGCTGGCTTGATTGCTCAGAACCTCGGCTACAGCCTGTTCGATGCGGGTGCTAAGCTGGTTGCGCCCGACCAGACCCATCGCGGTGGCGACTTCGTTGAGGTAGAGCAGCGGCAGCGCGCGCGATGTGATCTGCTCGGTGCAGCCATAGGGATAGCGATCGAGCGCGGCCAATAGCCCCGGCGCATCGAGCCGCGCGATGGGACCGGCAGCGAGGGTGGCCGAGCCGCTGCCTGGGGCAAAGCCGGTGAAGACCTCGCGGTCGAAGCGAAAGGTATCTCCGGCGGCCAGTGCGAAACGGCTGCGGCGGGTGACTTCCGGATCGAGTCGCCGGATCGGCAAGACAAGCGGTTTCGTCAAGGTTTTGCCATCGGGCGTCGTAAGGGTGACGTTGATGTCGGCCAGACCCTCGGCACCAGCTGTAACCGGGACGAGCAGGCGAGTTGTTGAGCCTTCAGTCATCTGAAATTGAGCTGGGATAGAGTCTGTTTCAAGGAAAACGCCAGATGCGCCGAGCGTCAGCCCGACATCCCCTTCTGGCCCGCTTGCGTGGACCACCTCCAACAACATCCGGGCGGAATCTCCGGGAGACATGAAGCGCGGCAGGCTGGCGGTGACCACGATCGGGTCACGGACCAGAACCTCGGCTTCGGCACTGGCGACGCCAGTGGGGGACCAAACCACGGCCATCAGACGCAAGGTTCCGTTGAATGAGGGAAGGTCAAAACTGGCGTGGGCCAGACCGTCGGTGCCGACCTGCACCGGGCCGCTGAAATAGGCGACCAGGTCTTCAGGAGGGGGTGCCTGAAGGCGCTGGTTTCCGGCAGCGTCGCCGCCTGAGCGCACGGTTCCCATTGCACCGGAAGACCCGTCGATCAAGCGGCCATAAAGATCGCGGATGCCGACGCCCAGTTTGCGCTGACCAAAATAGTGGCCTGCCGGGTCAGGGGTTTCATGTCCGGTCAGGTTCAGGATGCCCAGATCGACGGCAGCGATGGTGGCCCAGGCGGTCTCTCCCTCTGCCACGCCATCGACGCGCAGTGCAACTTCAAGCGGGCCGCGCGGGTCGGCTGTTTCAGACACCTCGAACGCGGCGTCGAGATTGTGTGCGCCAGGATCGACCGGTGCATAGGCGAGGCCCAGTGATCGCGCCGGGCTGGGGTCGTCTGCGGCACCCAGCGGGCGGATTACCGTCGCAGTGACATAGGCCCCTGCCCCCCAATCGTCGGTGACCGGCAGTGCGATCAGATTTTCGCCTTCGGTCACGGAGACGGTTTTCATGTCGATCAGACGGTTCGACACAACGGTCACCAGCGCTGTTCCAGCGAACCTCGGGACGACCCGCAGGATTGCGGTCTCGCCCGGGCGATAGGCGGCGGCGTCCAGTGACACCTCGGCAGTATCCGGCGTCGCAGAGGCATCTGCGGCAGCGTACCAACCGGCCCAGAAATCCGTGGAACTGGCGACATATGGGCCAGCTAGAGCTTCTACGCGCAGCTCGTAATTTCCCCAATCAACCGGGGCGCTGACTTGCATAGGGTCACCGCCCAGCACCAGCTCGCCGGTGGCAATGCGGGTACGAGTCGTGATCGGTTCCCACTCCCAATTTCCATAGAGGCTGTACCACTGATAGCGGCGCTCGACCCGATCCAGCGTCCAGCGCACTGGCAGAGCCTGCGTGGCATCATCGGGGGCGAGGGCGATCAGGCTAAAAACAGCCTCAGAGCCTTCGGACAATGTACCATCAAACAACGGCCTGATGCCAATCAAGGGTGTTTCGGGCCGAATCAGGGTCGATATTTCGCGCTCCACCGGTCGCCCGGACCCTTCCGATACGGCCACAGTCAACCGCGCATCCAGTGGGCGACCGGCGGCCTCGACGTCAGGGAAAACCACCGGCATAACCGCATTCCCCGCGGCGTTCGTGCGGACCTGATCGAAGTATTGGAGCTGCGAATTGGCACGCTCATCATAGCGTCCGAAGACGTAGCCGGGATAGTCTGGCAATTCACGAACGGGGCCGAGGCGCACGAAGCCTTCAACCGCCAGATCCGCCCCCGGCGCGCCGAACAGATAGCGCGCGCTGACCGACAGCGGCGGCTCGTCAGTTGCGCGCAATGGCACGTCGGGCAGGGCGAGGTCGAAATCAATGCGTTCGGGCAGGAAGTCCTCGACCAACACGGTGGTCGTCGCCAGGGCTGCGGCGTCCACGTCGCCCTTCACATCGACACGCCAGACGCCGCGCGGAGCGGTGGCCGTGGTGGGCAGGTCGAAGACGTGACCGCCGGCATGACCCACTGCCGACAGATGGCGACTGAATTCAACGCCATCAGGGCGCTTCAGGATTGCAGTCAGGGGCAGACCGGAAACCGCCTCGGCTTGTCCGTCGCGAGCCAGAGCGGTCAGGTTAATGACCTCACCGGCGCGGTAGGCCCCTCGGTCTGTGGCCAGAAAGACATCGATCGGTCCCGCAGGGTCGCGGCCCTCGACGCCGCGGTCCGACAGGTCGAATTCGGGGTCGGTCAGGGGCAGAAAGGCGAGGTCGTCGCCGCCTTCAACCGTCAGCATCGCCGGAACAGCGCCACCTTTGCCTGCCGACAGAGCGGGTGCGAAACGGGCGTAACCCTGCGCATCTGTCTCGGCAGTGCCCAGAACCGCATTGGCGCGGGACAGAAGTGTTACCGTTGCACCCGGTTTTGCCTCGGCCGTTGCCAGCGAGCGCACGAAGGCATGCAGCCCATCGACGCCGTTCATCGTGGACAGGCCTAGGTCGGAGACCACAAACCACTGGCTTGCCGCCGGGCTGTCGTAGGGGTCGGACTTCGGGATTGCTGCTTGCAGCACATAGATGCCCGGCTCCAGCGCTCCGGTGATGTCCGATATCGGCAGGCGGGTGGTCATGTCGCGGTTCAGTTCATTCCCAGTCGCGCCGCTTCCACTCCAGACTTCTTCCGCGATTTCACCGGCGAACAGGCGTTGCTCCCACTGCACGATCTGTCGGGCAAACAGGTCGTTCTGGACCGAGCGGACAAGGTTGCGGTCCGAGACCCTGAACAGGGTCAAGTCCACCTCGGACGCATTTACAGTCACGACCGGAACGGCGGCGGGTCCCGAGGCAGGCAGGACATAGCTGCGGCCCGGGAAGCGGACGGCTGGGGCGCGGTCGCGGACATATAGCGAGAGCTGAACCGGTTTGATCAGTTCCTCGCCCGAGGCGGCGGGCAGCCCGGCACGGAATGTCACGCGGTATCGGCTGCCATGGTTGACGCCGTCGAGGCAAATCTGCCGACCCTCGGCCTGAACGGCCAGGCCGTCGATTTCACCGGCAACAAAGGGGGCATAATCTACGCCTGCCTGCACCAGAACTTCCGAGAATTCTGCGCAAAGGCGAGGTGCTGCGCTATCGCTGTCGACCCGTGTTTCGGTGACCCGGAAGCCGTATTTCGCAATCGCCGCGTCCAGTGCCTCGGCGATGTCGGCGCGGGGCTGGATTTCCTCGGCAAGACGCAGCGCTGACAGGGAGTCGCGGCCGCGGTCGCCTGCTTCCAATGCTTCGGCAAGCGTCATCAGGGCGTTGGCCTGCATTGGCTCTGTCGGCGCACGCAAATAGGCGTTGATTGCGGCGGCCTGTGCGCGGCGGTTCAGCGTGAACCGTTTTGACCGGTTCTCGGTTGGCTGGTCCAACTGCAGGCGCGCATATTCGGCCCAGAGATCGGGCGCATCGCTTTGCGCAAGAGCTGCGCCGGTGAAGCGCAGTGCGGCGGCCAAATCGCCGCGCGCCCGCGCATCGCCCGCGCCTTGCAGCAATTCCGGCACGTTGGAGATCCCGGCGGGGTGGCGTTCAGCCAGATCCAAGGTCTCCGCCAAGGCGGCGCTCTGGTCACGTTCAGAGAGGAAATCAAGCCGCGCGCCGCGCGCTTCCGCCTCTGTGATCACACTGCTGGAATAGTTGAAAACCTCGGCCGAGATTGCCCCGGCATAGGGCGTCATCCCATCCAACATCGACTTCGGAAAACAGGCGTTAGAGCGGGTGTTAAAGGTGAAGGCGACGCAGTTGGCATCAGCCTGACAGGCGTTGCGACAGGCCTGATAGGTGGTGTCGAAAATCTGCTGAATATCACGGCCTGCGAAATCTTGATCGCGGGTGATGACCAATCGGCGGTCTGGCAGCCAACCGTCGGCGACGGCAGTGAGCGGCATAAGAATCAGGGATACCAGAAAGGCAGCACGGACAAACATGGGGCATACTCCGGCAATGAAACACATGGGGTCTCCGCTATGCTGACACGGCGCAGGCCGTTGTGACAACGGTGTCCACCCGGATTGTCATTGTTTTGCGAGAGTGTGCGAGAGTTCAGACCTCGGCCAGAACCACCAGAAATGCGTCGCCGAAGCGGTCGATTTTCAAATCGCCCATGCCTTGTATTCGAGACAGGGCATGCAGGCTGTCGGGGCGCGATTCAGCAATCTTGCGCAAAGTCGTGTGATTGCAGCTGAGCGGTTTTTCGGTGCCGTTTATGCCGCGCGCCAGATCAACCTGCGCTTCCTGAAGCCGGTCGAACAGCGTCCCGGCGTCCCGCCCGTTCAGCGCGCGACGGGCGGGGTGTTGCGGGGCGGTTGCCTCGCCCGAGATCACTTCGAGGAACGTCGCGCCGTAGCGTTCCAGCTTTTTGGTGCCGACCCCACCGACGCGGGCCATCTGGTCCATCGTTACGGGGCGTTTCTCGGCCATTTCGATCAGGGTGCGGTCGTTGAGAATGACATAGGCGGGGACCTTCTGCGCCTCGGCCAACGCGCGGCGTTGCGCTTTCAGCGCAGCCAGCAGCGGCGCGTCTTCTTCCGCCACCAGCGCCTTGGGCGCAGCTCTGCGCACCGGGCGGGCCACGGAATCTGAACGTAGAGTGATCGAGGCTTCGCCCTTCAGGATTGGGCGCGCGGCATGGGTCATCTGCAACGCCCCGAACCGGTCCGGGTTTGGGCGGATCATGTCGTGACCCATCATCTGCCGGAAGATTGCCTGCCATTGGTGGCGGTCAAAGTCCTTGCCGATGCCGAATGTCGAAAGATTGTCATGAGAGCGCTGGCGCACCTTGTCGGTCATCGTGCCCAACAGGATGTCGATCAGATGGCCGGTGCCAAACCATTCCTCAGTTCGCAGGATGGCCGACAGGGCTTTTCTGACCGCCTCGGTCCCGTCGAAGGTGTCCGCCGGGCTGTCGCAGAGGTCGCAGTTACCGCAAGGTTTCGGGTCCTCGCCGAAATAGCGCAGCAGCTGCTGGCGGCGACAACCCAGCGCCTCAGCCAGTCCAAGCAATGTGTTGAGGCGTCCGTGGTCGGCGGATTTGCGTTCTGGCGGAGCCATGCCTTCGTCGATCTGCGCGCGGCGTAGGCGGATGTCGTCGGGGCCATAGAGCGTCAGGGTTTCGGCAGGGGCACCGTCGCGGCCTGCGCGACCGATTTCCTGATAATAGCTCTCGATGGATTTCGGCAGGTCCGCGTGGGCGACCCAGCGAATATCGGGCTTGTCGATGCCCATGCCGAAGGCGACGGTGGCGCAGACGATCAGACCGTCTTCGCGTTGAAACCGGGTCTCGACAATGCGGCGATCCTCGGCCTCCAACCCGGCGTGGTAGGCGATGGCGGTGTGGCCTTCGGCGTTCAGGGCTGCGGCGAGGGTTTCGGTTTTGGCGCGGGTGCCGCAGTAGGTGATGCCCGACTGGCCTTTGCGGGCGGCGGCGAAGCTGAGGATTTGCTGACGGGGTTTGTTCTTTGCTGAAAAGCCCAGGTGGATGTTGGGGCGATCGAAGCCGTGTAGGAAAATCTGTGGCGTGGCCGGAAACAGGCGTTCGACAATTTCGTCGCGGGTTTCGGCATCGGCTGTGGCGGTGAAGGCGGCGAGTGGGACTCCCACAGTTTCGCGCAACTGGCCAATCCGCAGATAGTCAGGGCGGAAGTCGTGGCCCCATTGGCTGACGCAATGCGCCTCATCCACGGCGATCAGGCTGACACCGACCCGTTTCAGCATCCTCACCGTGCCGTCATTGGCGAGGCGCTCTGGCGCTATATAGAGCAGTTTCAGCGCCCCTGCGTCTAGGGCTTCGAATACCGCGTCAACCTCATCCGGGGTATTTCCCGACGTCAGGGCTCCGGCCTGCACCCCAGCTTGCGTCAAGGCGCGCACCTGATCGCGCATCAGCGCAATCAACGGAGAGATCACCACCGTCACTCCTTCGCGCATCAGGGCGGGAAGCTGGAAGCACAGGGATTTCCCGCCCCCCGTTGGCATGATGGCGAGGACGTCGCGGCCTGCGGTCACGGCCTCGACAATCTCCTCCTGCCCCGGACGGAACGCGTCGAAGCCGAAAACTGAGGATAAAAGTGCCTGTGGCGAGGGCATCAAACGGGGCCTGTATCTTGTTTTGCCGGAATCATCGCAGATGCCGATTACGGGGACAACCGGATGCAGGGGATTTGGTGGGAAATTATCCCGATGCGGGCAGAATCAGAATGCCAGGGCGATCATATTGTTGGTGATGATAATGCGCGCGGCATAGACGGCGACCAGCGCCACCAACGGGGCTAAATCAAGGCCGCCCATTTCCGGCAGGAACCGGCGGATCGGTCTGTAGATCGGGTCCAGCAACCGGTTCAGGCCATACCATATTTGCGCGACGATTGGTTGTTGAAGGTTCAGGACCTGAAAGCTGATCAGCCAGCTCATGATGATATGGGCGATCATGATGAACCAGACCACGTCGAGGATCAGCAGCAGAATTTGCAGGATCGAGAGCATGCGCAGATTTCCTTTTGTCAGTTCTGCGCCATCTAAGCGCCCGCAGGCGGACTGACAAGCGCATCGGCGATTGCCGCACGGACCTGTTCGGCGCTAGGCAGGGGGAAAGGGGCACGGCATGGCAGTAGTTTCACCGCGCAAGCGCATCTTCGGCTGGATGATGTTCGACTGGGCCAGTCAACCCTATGCGACGCTGTTGCTCACCTTCATCTTCGGCCCCTACTTTGCCGCCATCGTTGCTGAAAACCTGATGGCCGGGGGCCTCGGAGAGGAGGCAGCGGACGCGCGCGCTCAAAGCCTTTGGTCGCTGGGGCAGACGGTTGCCGGCTTGATCGTTGCGTTCTCCGCGCCGTTTCTGGGGGCGATTGCCGACGCGTCGGGGCGACGGATGCCGTGGATCTGGCTGTTCTCGGGCCTCTACGTTCTGGGCGCTGCGGCCTTGTGGTGGACCTATCCCGATGCCTCGACCGCGCCTTTGATGCTGGTGGCCTTCGGGATCGGCTTTATCGGGTTGGAGTTCACGACGATCTTCACCAACGCGCTGCTGCCTGATCTGGGTGCGCGGGACGAAGTTGGCGCAATCTCGGGCTCGGGCTTTGCGCTGGGGTATGCGGGGGGCGTCATTTCGTTGCTGCTTATGCTGCTGCTGTTCGTCGAACAGGCCAGCGGGACAACGCTGATTGGCATTGCACCGCTTTTCGGGCTGGACCCGGCGGCGCGCGAGGGAACGCGATTTGTCGGGCCGTTCACGGCGATCTGGTTCGTCGTCTTCATGGCGTTTTTCTTCGCCTGGGTGCGAGAGGAGCCAAGACCAGCAGACCAGCGCACCACAGTGGGCGCGGCTCTGATCGGATTGAAACAGACCCTGTTTTCCCTGAAAGCGCGCCGCAGCCTGTTCGCCTATCTCGGCTCATCGTTGATGTATCGGGACGCATTGAACGGGCTTTATGGCTTTGGCGGTGTCTATGCGACGTTGGTGCTGGATTGGAGCATCACGCAAATCGGTGTTTTCGGTATCGTTGGGGCGATCACCGCCGCGTTGGTCAGTTGGGTGGGTGGCAAAGCCGATCGGGCGTTCGGACCGAAACCAGTAATCCTGACCTGCATCTTGGTGCTGATCGCCGTCTGCGCGATCATTGTGGGCATGACTCGTGAGGCGATCTTCGGTGTCCCCCTCGCCCCCGGTTCCACCCTGCCTGACACCATCTTCTACATCTGTGGGGCCGTCATCGGCGGCGCCGGCGGAGCGCTACAGGCGGCGTCCCGTTCGATGATGGTGCGCCATGCTGACCCTGACCGCCCAACCGAGGCGTTCGGCCTCTACGCGTTGTCCGGCAAGGCCACGGCGTTCCTCGCCCCCGGCCTGATCGGACTGGCAACCTATTTCACCGGATCGGCAAGGCTTGGCGTATCGCCGCTGATCCTGCTTTTCCTGATTGGCCTGATCCTGCTAGTTTGGGTCAACCCGTTGGGAGAATCCGAGTGATGACTATGACACGCACCCTGATAGGGCTTGCCCTGATGTTCGGTTTGGCCGCGCCGGTCGCGTCCGAGCCACTGGCGAAAGAACTTTTCGGCGGCATGCCTTATGGCTCGCAGCGCAAGGCGCAACCCTTTGGAGGCTACGCCAAAGGCTGCGTTGACGGGGCGGTCCAATTGGCCGAATCCGGACCGACATGGCAGGCCATGCGCCTGAGCCGAAACCGCAATTGGGGTCACCCTGTGACGGTAAAATACATCCAGAAATTGTCGCGCAAGGCCAGCCGGTTGAAAGGCTGGAAGGGCCTTTACGTCGGCGACATGTCGCAACCACGCGGCGGGCCGATGCTGTCGGGGCACCGCAGTCATCAGATCGGGCTGGACGCTGACATCTGGCTTCGCCCGGCAAATGATCTTGGCCTGAGCCGGAAGGACCGTGAGAACCTTTCGTCGATTTCCTTGCGCCGCTCCAACGGGGCGTATGTGAACGGCAACTGGACGCCTCAGCATCATGCGCTGCTAAAAGCAGCGGCGAGCGACCCTGCCGTGGCGCGGATCTTTATCTTTCCCGGAGCCAAAGTGCAGATGTGTAAGGATGAGAAGGGCGATCGAAGCTGGTTGCGCAAGATCCGGCCATGGTGGGGACATCACTATCATTTCCACGTTCGGCTCAGCTGTCCCAGGGGTGCGAAAGGCTGTGAAAACCAAGCTGCCCCACCTGCCGGAGACGGTTGTGCGGATGCAGAGGAATGGGTGCGCAACATCCTTAACCCGCCGCCACCTGACCCCAACGCCAAGCCCCCAAAGCCCCGCAAAGAACTGATGCTGGCCGATCTGCCGGGGCAATGCGAAACCGTCCTGCAGAACTGATCGCAGCCGCTGTTTTTTGTTGTCTCGGCCAATGTGCCGGGGCGCAGGACGCGCGTCTGATCGGTCAGTTTACCTGGAAAAGCGAGATCGAAGGCCACGGCGGCTATTCGGGTATTGAAGTCTCGGCTGACGGCCAGGGTTTCACCGTGATTTCAGATCGCGGCACCATTGTTCAGGGTACTTTCAAACGCGTTAACGGTGAGGTCGTCGGCGTCTCGGAGCCGTCGTGGCTCAGGCTCAGCCCCGCAGAAGGAACCGAGCTGCGTCCGTTTCATCAGGATGCCGAGGGGCTGGCCATCCGCAAAGATGGTCGGATCTTCATTTCGTTCGAGCAGTATCATCGGGTCTGGACCTATTCCGCGCCCGACTCCGAGGCCGCCTGGTTGCCGCGTCACGGGGATTTTGCCGACATGCAGAACAACTCGTCGCTCGAGGCGTTGGCGGTGGCGTCGGATGGCACGCTTTACACCTTGCCGGAACGGTCCGGGCGGCTGCGTCGGCCATTTCCGGTTTATCGCTATCGGAATGGCGATTGGGATCAACCTTTCGACCTTCCCCGGCGCGGCGCGTTTCTGGCGGTGGGGGCGGATATCGGACCGGACGGGCGATTCTATCTGCTAGAGCGCGAATTGCGCAGCCCGTTCGGCCTCGCCAGCAGGGTGCGTAGCTTTGATATCGCAGGCGCTGAGCCGGTGGACGAGCGGGAGCATTTCACCAGCCGGGTGCGGGCGCATGACAATCTGGAGGGGCTGGCGGTCTGGCGGGATGATACCGGCGCGATCCGGTTGACGATGATTTCCGACAACAATTTCAACTGGTTCCAGAGGACCGAGTTCGTGGAATACGCGCTGGATCAATAGGGGTTGAACCGCAGGACCGGCGGCGTTATCAGCGCCTCCGTCCCGCCTCGATACGGGGCCAAGTATCCGCAACCTTGTCAAAACGGAACATCATATGACCCGTCTACTGCCCGGCATTCTTGCCATGGCCGCCGTCGTTGTGGCCTCGAATATCCTCGTTCAATTCCTGTTTGGCCAGTGGCTGACCTGGGGGGCGTTTACCTATCCGCTGGCGTTCCTGGTGACCGACATCACCAACCGAGTTTACGGGGCGTCGGATGCGCGGCGGGTGGTGCTGGCGGGGTTTGTTGTCGGGATCATCTGCTCGTTGATCGGCACACAGATTTCGGGCGAATTCGGGCCGTTGGTGACCTGGCGAATCGCGCTGGGCTCGGGTCTGGCGTTCCTGACCGCGCAACTTATCGACGTAAGCGTTTTCAATGGGTTACGCGGTGGCGTCTGGTGGCGGGCGCCGTTGGTTTCGACTCTGATCGGTTCGATCCTTGATACGGCGATCTTCTTTACGATCGCTTTCTCGGCCGCGCTGACGTTCATCGAGCCGGGCAATGATGTCAGCTGGGCGGGGGAGGTTTTGCCGATGCTGGGGGTTGGGTCAATGATGCCGTTGTGGGTCAGCCTGGCGGTGGCGGACTGGGGTGTGAAGCTGGCGCTGGCGCTGGCGGCGCTGATACCGTTCCGCATCATTGTCGGGAAATTGACCGCACGTGTTGCGTAAAAATCTTTGACAAACGCAACATCTGGGGGCAACGTCGCCTTATCGGTAACAACTGAAAGGAGGTGGTCCAGTGTCAAGAGTGACTTTGGAGATTGGTGTGAGGACAGTCAGAGGGGACCGTTTCGCCGGGGTAGAATCCGGGGATAAACAATCTCTGATTGGGCCCAGCCCTAACTGGCCCATCTTCTGATAAACTCGAAGGGCCGCCGTTATCCGGCGGCCCTTTTCGTTGGGAAATTCGGGTGTCGGCTTTGCGTCGGGCAAAGCGTCGGCGTAACGTATGGTACGTGTATGGCAGGTGGGTCGCGATGGTTTTGCGGGTGACGGATCAGATCGGGAGTTGAGGAGTGGGAGCTGGTGGAGCAGTTCGTCCGCGCCAGCGGCCCCGGCGGGCAGAACGTCAACAAGGTGAGCACGGCGGTGGAGCTGCGGTTTTGCCGCCGCCGCGTCCCCCAACCTGCCGGACCCGGTCAAGAAGCGGCTGCGGCGGCTGGCGGGGGCAGAAGTGGACGGAGGCCGGCGAGGTGGTGATCTCTCGTGCAGGACACCCGCAGCCAGGCCCGGAATCGAGAGATCGCTCGGGAGCGGGCTGGCGGAACTGGTGCAGCGGGCGACGGTGGTGCCGAAGAAGCGCAGACCGACGCGACCCACGAAGGGGTCGGTGGAACGGCGGCTGAAGGCGAAGAAGGTGCGGGGGGAGGTTAAGAGCCTGAGGGGGCGGGTGGAATGAACCTATTTTTATTTAGCGTTGTGCTGAAACCACTCAGAGATTATCATTCACTGGAATTTATTAACTGCAAAGCTCAGCCATGATTTCCGATAGAACTCGTTCTGTTGAGGTCAGCTTACAGAATTTCAAGGCATTCTTGAACTTCAGAATCCAACTCAAGAAGCTCAATATCATCGTTGGACCCAATAATGCCGGGAAATCAACGATCCTAACAGCATTTCGCATTCTGGAACCCGCAATAAGGCGCGCATCCGCGAAACGCGCGGAGTTGGTCCAGGGGCCGAATGGCCATGATTTTGGCCATAGAGTTTCTCTTGCAGGCCTCTCAGTGGCCGATGAAAAATATATTCCATAACTATAATGATACCGATCCCGCCGTTGTCACGTTCACACTATCGAATAAGAATAAGCTGATACTGTTCTTTGGGCGAGCCGGGATCCTGTGTGATGATTCCTGAGACGGCAAATGGGCCTGGCGTGCAATACACCAAAACTTTTTCGGCGACATTTTGATTGTTCAATCGGATTTGTCCCGATACTTGGGCCAGTTGAACACAAAGAAATCCGATATGAACAGGAAGCCGCAAGGTTGGCGTTGAATAGCTATGGGGCAGCTAGAAACTTCCGGAATATTTGGTATCACTTTCCCGATATGTTCAATGAATTTCATAGCCTTGTTCAGAGTACGTGGCCAGGATATGGATATAGAATTTCCAGAATTGGAGGTAGTCGACGGGAAGCCAAGGCTGTTCATGTATTGCCCAGAACAGCGACTTCCCCGAGAACTATTTTTGGGCTGGTTTTGGATTCCAAGTCTGGTGCCAGATGTTAACCTATATTGTATTCTCCGAGAAAGCATCAATATTCCTAATCGACGAACCAGACATCTACCCCGACATTCCCCATGTGACCTGCCGTTGGACTGCATGCTGGCCTGATCTCGCTCACGGATCAAGGGTTTTGTAGCTGTTGGAAGGTTCCTCTGCGCTGTGACCGTCCAAAGCTGGCGCATCGCGCCTTGAGGGTGGGGCATTGGCGTCTGATTGTGCCGTTCTTCAGCGCGGGGGACAGACCTGCCGAGCCGCTTTCGTTCTGTTTGGGTCGGGATCGCGGTCACGCGCATGACGGTGGCGCTCGCAGTCGGCGGATGGCAGCAAGGATGGCGCGCACCATCGGGCCTGTGACGGCCACCTCGGCGAGTTGGAAGGTGATGGCGCGGGCGTGGCGCACGACGCGGGCGCCGATCTTGATCAGCTTCAGCTGCAGGCTGGTCAACGACCAGTCCACCATGGCCTCGGGCAACTCAATGCAGCGTAAGAAGGTCGCCAGATTGTAGGCCAGTGCGTGCAGTTGCAGGCGGACCTCGTTGTCGCGGAACTTCTTGCATGACAGCCGTGTCCAGCGGAAGGCGTATTTTCCCTCCTTGATGTGCTGTTCGGCGGTGCCGCGTCGATTGTAGAAGCGGGTGACCTCGTCCGGCTCCATTGGCAGGTTGGTGACGATGAAGCCCACGCGGGGGAACAACTCGCCCGGATGCCATTCGATCTTGGCGACCACACGGCGCGGCTTATCCCAGGACGCCGCCTGATACTCAAAGTCCTCGAAAAGCCGTTTGACCTTGGTGAGGGAGGGCCGTCCCACGGGCCGTGTCACCCGCTGCGCTATCTTCTCGCGCAGGACGTTGTTGGCGGGCAGACGGATGGCGTAGAAAAACTTGGCTTCTTCCAGCCGCTCATAGATAGCCGGGATCGCGTAGGCCGCATCAGCCCGGAAGAACCGGCCGCCAAGGTCGCGCGCCGCGTAGCGGGCGATGACGGGGTCGAGAACGTCCCGCCAGCCATCCGCGCTGTGGACATTGCCATGACGCAGGGCGCAGCGTTCCAGCATGCCGAACTGGTTGAACAGAAAGTTCGGGTGGTAGCATGTGCAGTCGAAGTGCCCGTTCCATGCGGCACCTTCCTGATCGCCATGGGTAGGGCTCACGGAACTGTCCATGTCCAGCACGACATACTTCAGGCCATTGCGATCATGAAACCGGTCGATCCATTGCCCGTTCAGGTCGGACAGCGCATCCCGGTTCTCGGCCAAGGCCAGCGTCACCGTCTCGAACCGCCCTATCTGGGAAGCTGAGGCAGCTTGTGCATCAACAGCCCGGCCGCCCACGACCTGGCGCATGACCGGATCGAGGGCCAAGCGGTCGGCGTCGTTGACGTCCTCGTATCCGGCAACACGACCAAACACCGATTGCCGGAACAGCCCATCAAGCCGGTGGATCGTGTTCTTGCCGCGCCGGGTGTCGCATAATGCTGCTGCCGCCAGATCGGACAACCCGAGCGCGTCATCAAGCTCGCGCATCACGAGCAGGCCACCGTCGGAACTGAGCTGCGTGCCGCGAAATTCCATCCGTACGCGAGAGTCGAAATCGACCCGATCTGCCCGAGCAAAGCCCGCACCCTCTGGGTGATCCATGAAACAAGCCCCGAACAGCCATCAACACCATGATTTATATTCGAAATTTCGTGTTCAAGACAGCGAAATCAGCGGATTACTTGGGGAATGTGGGCTACCTGCACTCAGACCTTCAAAGACAGTTGTTGAGTATCTTGCGGGAGATGGATTCCGATGTCCTGATCGCCCACACACTCGACCGAGATCTTATCAGAAGCGGAATTCGAAGAGATTGTCGTCGTTGATAAAAAGAAAAAACGTGCGGCAAGAGTAAAAGATGCGAGTCAGCTTTCCACGGTGTTTTCCGCTTTAGGTTCAAACTTGAACCCTATTCTCACCCAAATATCCAAAACTGGGAAAGCTGTATTCCTTGAGGGCAACGATTACCAAATTTTGGGGCGGTTGGCTGTACTAGCTGGATATCCGGACGTTGGACGACGAAGCAAGTTCGCAATCATTCCTGTGAACGGATTCAATCCACAGAAAGTAAAACACCTTGTGGAAGGGTTCGAAACCGCATTGGGCTTTCGTCCAGAATCGGCCTGCATTCTTGATCGCGACTATCGCTCTGACGAAGAGTGCAGCGCCATAGAGAATGATCTTTCAACAGTGTGTTCGATTTCGCATATTTTGCAAAGAAAAGAAGTCGAGAATTATCTGCTTGTGCCTTCTGCTATTGATGTTGCCGCAACTCGCAGAATAACGGAAAAGATCAAACGTGGAGGCGTGGATTGCAAATATAGTTGCAACGCGGCGGAAATCTTGGATGAATTTTCGGATGACATGAAGCACTATGTGTCTGCACAGTACTCTGAGATGCGGCGCATTTTCGAAAGGTCCTCTGAAGGCGCTGTTCATGGTTCGACGCTGACCGAAGACGAGCTAAGACGTATTGACCAGCAATGGGACCAACGCAGGTTCTTTATGATTCCGGGAAAGCAGGCGATTTCGCGAATTAATTCAGTACTGCGAGAATCCGATGGAATTAATGTTACTCCTTTGGGCATCGTAAGTTGCCTTTCCAGAACCGACATTCCGGACGAGTTATTGGAATTATTCTCTTCACTAAGAAAGTTTGTTACCTAAACCACAACCTCCACCCCAACCTGCTCGCCCACCCCGAACACCCGCTTGTACCGGGCGATCTCCGCCTCCGGCCCCATGGCCTTGTTCGGATTGTCGCTCAGCTTGACGGTCGCCCGGCCGTCCGCCTCGACCGCCTTGCACACCAGGCTGAAGGGGGCGAGGGCGTCGCCGTCTGTCAGCCCCCGGAAATCGTTGGTCAGCAGGGTGCCCCAGCCGAAGCTGACGCGGACCCGGCCGGCGAATTGGCGGTGCAGGTCGATGATCTTATCGACGTCCAGCCCGTCGGAGAAGATCACCAGCTTTTCGGCCGGGTCCTCGCCGCGCTCTTTCCACCAGTTGATCGCCACCTCGGCCCCGGTCGCCGGGTCGCCTGAGTCGATCCGGATCCCGGTCCACCCCGCCAGCCAGTCGGGGGCGTCCTCCAGAAACCCCCTTGGTGCCATAGGTGTCGGGCAGGATGATGCGCAGGTTGCCGTCGTGTTCTTCGTGCCAGTCGGCCAGAACCTCGTAAGGCGCGGCTTTCAGGTCGGCATCACTATCGGCGAGGGCAGCATAGACCATGGGCAGTTCGTGGGCGTTGGTGCCGATCGCCTCCAACTCCCGCCCCATGGCGATCTTGCAGTTGGAGGTGCCGACGAAGGCGTCGCCCAACCCCTCGCGCATGGCCTGCACGCACCAGTCCTGCCACAGGAAGGAATGGCGGCGGCGGGTGCCGAAATCGGCGATGCGGAGGTCGGGGACGGTGCGCAGGCTTTCGACCTTTTCCCAGAGTTTGGTCATGGCGCGGGCGTAGAGGACTTGCAGTTCGAATTTGCCCAAGGTGCCGAGGACGGCGCGCGAGCGGAGCTCCATGATGATCGCGAGGGCGGGGATTTCCCACATCATCACCTCGGGCCAGCTGCCTTCGAAGGTGAGTTCGTATTGATCGCCAACCCGTTCCAGGTGGTAGGGGGGCAGGCGCAGGGTTTCGAACCACTCCATGAACTCGGGCGAGAACATCTGGCGTTTGCCGTAGAAGGTGTTGCCGCGCAGCCAGGTGGATTCGCCGCGGGAGAGCGAGAGGGTGCGCACGTGATCGAGTTGTTCTCGCAGTTCGCCTTCGTCCACCAGATCGGCCAGCGGCAGGGTCTTGGTGCGGTTGATGAGCGAGAATGTGACACGGACGTCCGGCTTGTTGCGGAACACCGACTGGCACATCAGCAGTTTGTAAAAATCGGTGTCGATCAGGGACCGGACGATCGGGTCGATCTTCCACTTGTGGTTCCAGACGCGGGTGGCGATGTCCATTTAGCGCGCTCCGTTGGGGCGCGTTTGTTAGAACAAGCGGGGCGGGGGTTGTCCAGCGGGGCGCGATCAGGCCAGTGTCACTCCGGCGGCGCGCATCCCGTCGCGGGCGGCGGTCAGCGATCCGTCGAGGTCAATGGCGCGGCAGAGGTCCTGGCGGACGGTGACCGAGAAGTCCAGGCGGGCGGCGTCGACGGCCGAGAAGTTGACGCAGAAATCGGTGGCCAGCCCGACCAGGGTAAGGTCAGTGACACCCCTTGTGCGCAGGTAGCCCTCTAGCCCAGTGGGGGTTGAGTGGTCGTTTTCAAAGAAGGCGGAATAGCTGTCGATCTGAGGTCGGAAGCCTTTGCGGATGATCAGGTCGGCTGCGTCGGTGTTCAGCCCGGCGTGGAAGGCGGCACCGTCTGAGCCGATGATGCAGTGGTCGGGCCACAGGACCTGGGGGCCGTAGGGCATTTCGGTGACGTTGAAAGGGTCTTGCCCCGGGTGGCTGCTGGCAAAGCTGGAATGGCCCGCCGGGTGCCAGTCTTGCGTAAATACGCGGACCGGGAAGTCTGCGAGCAGGGCGTTGACAGGGGCGACGATGGAGTCTCCGTCTGCTACGGCGAGCGCTCCGCCGGGGCAGAAGTCGTTTTGGATATCGATGACAATGATGGCGGAGGTGTCAGGGTGCATCGGGTCGGCCTTTTTTGGCGTATGATTTCCATTGGCTAGGCGCGGACGCGTAGGCCGTCAAGTTTGGCACGATATCGCTCTCCACGACACGCGGCGTTAATGGCTTGAAGCAGAAATTGGTGTTATCTGGGTGCAAGCCCGGCGGCTTCGCCTTGTTCCGGGCGACGGTTGCGCGCTTGACTAGCATCGGCTCCAGACCAACTGCGCCCAAGCACTCAGCCGTCAGGTCACCTCTTGGGCATCCCGCTGCGCAATCCAATCGTGATCCGGGTGGTTGGCAAAGCGCCATTTTCGCAAGGGGCCGGCCATCACGTTTAGATAGTACATCTCGTATCCATAGGGCGCGGCGCACGGGTGGTGGCCGCGCGGGACCAACACGACATCGTGGTTGGCCACGGCCATGGTCTCGTCGAGCGATCCATCCTCGGTAAACACCCGCTGCACACCGAAGCCCTGTTCCGGGTTCAGCCGGTGATAGTAGGTCTCCTCCAGATAGGTCATGTCGGGGAAATTGTCTTCATCGTGCCGGTGCGGTGGGTAGGAGGACCAGTGCCCTGACGGTGTGAACACTTCGGTGACCAAAAGGCTGTCGGCAACGTCTCGGTTTTCCATGGCGATGTTATGGATGTAGCGGGTGTTGGTGCCCTTGCCACGTTCCTCCAACGATATTCCGGCGGGGCCGATGACCTGCGCCTCGTGCCCGGAATGACCGGGGGCCGAACAGACGGCCAGCGTGCAGGCGGTGGTCGCGGTGGCAGACCACTCGGACCCGTTCGGAATGTAGACGGCGTGGGGTGGGGTACGCTCAAACACGTCGAGGCGGTCGCCAAGGATGCCAAACTGCTGCCCCGCGCCGCTGACTGTTGCGTGACCTTCGACGAGGACAAGAATGACCTCGGTATCGTCGGTGGTGCTCGTAACCAGGTCACCCGGAGACAGGCGGTGAAGCGCGAAGCCGACATAGGACCAACCGGCGGAGTCTGGGGTGATGTCGTGGACCAAGCCGGCAGAGGCCACAGGTTTGCGTAGAAGGGTGGGCATTGGGGGTGTCCGAAGATTACTGGATTTACACAGACTATAACGGAAGGCTGAAGCAAACGCACCCGACGTCGGTATTGTGTCTCAATTTGGCGTTCTTCCAGATGAGTACTGACGTCGAGGTTGGTTTCGTCGCCCAAACCTGGTTGCGCCAGTGCCTGGAAGATGCGGGCAAACACGCCTAGGTGGGACCAACTGACGACCCGATTGTTAAGTGTTCTGTGCGTTCCATACTCGGGCGGCGCACCCCGCCCGCGCGGCCTGGGAAACAAATGCTGGATGCCTTTCAGGTGCTGTAGGTCGAGCCGGAATAGGTGCGACATAGATAGTCCGCCTGCCGCGCTTGAATCATGATGGCATCGCAGATGGAGTCTATAGAGCAACGTTCGAAGGTCGCTCCAAACCGGTCATCCGACAAAAAGCCTCAGATAACGGCTGAGAGCCCAAACCAACCAAGTTGCTGCGGCATGACGAATGTCGGCTAATTCCTACTTCAGATCAAGGAACACCTTGCAGCTAAAGTCCGAATCGAGCCCTTATAAATCTTGTCGACACGCAACGAATCCACACTTTCACGCTATTGGGTAGATCTTGCCACCTAACACAGAGTGAGGTTTTCCCAGGTTAATTTGCGGACACCGCATGCTTCCAGTGGCCGGTTTTCTGAATTTGTGTCTGCTTTACTGTAAGGCGTTTCCTGATAAAGAACTGCGCATGACATCATCATTTCCAAACAGAACGTTAGGTCAATCCGTTCTTGTTTCAGCTGCACAATACGCGTCCCGCCCGGCCGTAGTAACTGAAGTCGGCACTCTCACGTACGAGCATCTTGCGCGGCTGATAGACGCCTTTGCGACAAATCTCGCGGTTCGCGGCGTCGACAGTTCCTCGTTCTGTGCTGTTGCAGGCGCTGATCCGATGATCACTCTGATGTCCTATTTCGCGGCGTCCGCCTTGGGCGCGCGCTGGACCACGGGAATTTCCGACGACGAGATTGCCCGGCAAGTTGGTGTGACACATGTCATCCTGCCCGAAACAATCGAGGCCTCGGTTTCGGTCGGCCACCGTATCGACGTTGATCAGACTTGGAGCGCGCGACCGCCGCAGTTCGGGGTTGGCTCGGACATTCCGTTCGCAGAAACGACAGGCCTGGATGACGACTGGGTGATTGCGCCCACTTCCGGCACCACAGGCAATTCAAAGTTGGTGGCTATCTCACAGCGCGCAATGCTGAAGCGGGCGCAGGCCCTGTCCGGACATTTCGGCGAACCGGAGTGTCTGTTAGGCAGCCTGATGCCGGTAACTTCCTTTCCGTTCCTTTCCCGCATTCTTCCGGTCTTTTTGGCGGGGGGGTGCATTGTCGTGGCGCAGAACGGCCGGTTCATTATCGAGTCAAGGCCCACCGATCTGTTCGGATCACCGAACCAGTTTTCGTCCCTGATGGCGCAGACCAGCAATTCGGAACGGCTGGGCACCGCCCATGTCGGGGGCGGCAAGCTTTCGGACGATCTGGCGCTGGGCCTGTTGGGCCGGTTTGAGACCGTTTTCGAGCACTATGGCTCGACCGAGGCGAACATGGTTTATTCCGTTCGAAAATCCTTGGCTGCTGACGGAACCGTTCAGAGTGAGTATCTGGGCTGCGAGGGCGAAGTTCAGATTGTTGATGAAGCAGGTCAGCCGACACCAGACGGTGAGCTTGGAGAGTTGCGCATCAGACACGACTATCTGGCCAATGATTACCTGAACGCACCGGACGCCAGGGAATCTGCCTTCCGCGAGGGGTGGTTCCATCCCGGTGATCTGGGCCATTTCCTGCCCGATGGCCGGCTTGAGATCGTTGGCCGCACCCGCGACACGCTGAATGTTGGTGGCGTGAAACTGCCCGGCCCCGCGATTGATGCAGCACTTCGCGATATTACCGACGTTGTTGATGCCATGTGCTTTTTACTGCCCGACAGTTCGGGTATTTCCCGGATTGCCGCCTTTCTGGTGGTTCGCGGCAAACGCAGCCAGAACGCGGTGGCGGAAGATGCCCGCGCGGAGTTAAGCGACCGGTTCGGTCCGCGCGCAGCCCCTGAAAAAGTGCTGTTTGCGCCGTCCCTGCCACGTGGTGCCACTGGTGAGCCGGACCGCGAGAAATGCGCCTTCATGGCTGTTTCCAAGCGACAACAGTTGCTCAATTGACACATCCGCTGGGGATTTGGGCAGGTTGCTGGGTGAGACACCCCGATTTCAATACTGGACCGCGACGAACCGTTGCGCGCTTTCTCATTTGGCAATAGCATAAACACGATTCGATAGTGTGTGCTTTTGGCGACTGAAAATTGGAGACGGAACCATGCTGAACAAGACTGTGCTGACGACATCCGGGGCAGCCGTTGCCGCCGCGTTTGGCGGTCAGGCCGCTGCCGAGTCGGCAGATTTCGCCGGCTTCTACTTTGGTGCCCAGGTTGGCCTGGCCAAAGGTGAATTTGACGTACCTTGTTCGGTGGATTGCTACGATCTGGATGGGAACCCGGCCGGCGTATTCGCAGGCTACAACCATGACGCGGGTGGCTTCATTATCGGTGTCGAACTTGCCCATACGGGCGATCTCGGCGAAGCCGCGTACGATGAATCGTTTTCTTTTGAAGAAACGACTGATCTGAAATTGAAGTTCGGCACCACGGTTGGAAAATCGCTGATCTATGGCGTGGTCGGCGCAACCCGCACAAGTGCCAGCTTCACCGATGCCGAAACATTCTCAGAGGAAAGCGCCAATGGCACGCTGTTTGGTGTTGGTGCCGAAATGGGCCTTGGTCAGAATGGCTTCTTCGGCGTCGAATTGCTGAACCGCAACTATGGCAATCAGTTTGAGGGCTATATTGATGGCGGCAACGTTCAGACCGTCAGCTTGCGGGCCGGCTTCAGATTCTAGCGCACTTCGCCATTTAGAACTGGATTGATCGGGACGCCCGGAACCAGAGATTGGTGCCGGGCGTTGCCAATTGTGGATCGCGGGTAAAAGCCAGCAGCGGAACGGCAGTTGTTGCGATCGTCAATAGCCAGCGATCCCCGGAATAATCCGCCTGAACCACACTACATGCGCGCCAGCCCTGACCATTGTCGGTTCGGCTGACCTCGACCCATTCCGGCCGCGCAAAATGCGTGCGCGCTTCGTCGAGATACCCGCCGATTCCGACGAAGCCGGCGACAAAGCGGGAACTGGGGCGCTCATAGATCTCTTGCGGCGTGCCGAGTTGCTCAATGCGACCGTTCTTCATGACGGCCATCTGATCGGATATCGCCAGTGCCTCGGCCTGATCATGGGTGACATGCACGAAGGTCAGGTCGAACTGATCGCGCACCCCGAACAGAACATCGCGCATGCGACGGCGAAGGTCGGCGTCAAGGCTGCTCATGGGTTCGTCCAGCAGCAAAAGACGCGGCCGCATGACAATCGCGCGCGCGATTGCAGCGCGCTGTTTCTGGCCGCCGCTCATCAACGCCACCGGCTGACTTTCCATTCCGGCAAGGTCGACAGCATCCAGCGCCTGGCGCACGCGCGTCGCCACATCGGACCGTGACAACCGGGCTCCACGCCGAGACGCCCGCAGCGGGAAGGCGACATTCTCGATCAGGCTGAGGTGCGGCCAAACCGAATGGGATTGAAACACCATGCCCAGATTGCGCTCGGCCGGATCAAGGTCGACTCCATCACTGTCCGTGAACACCGGGCTTCCTGCAATGTGGATGCTGCCGGCGTCCGGTCGTGCAAGCCCGGCGATGAGCCTCAGCAACGTCGATTTGCCGCAGCCGCTGGAGCCCAGAATTGTCAGGAAACACCCGGCGGGGACGTCAAAGTCGTCGACCGACAGTTCGAACTGATTGCCACCGCCCCGGCTGGCAAAGGATTTCCGGAGGTTTCGGACCGAGATCATGGTCAAGCCGATGGATCCAGCGCCCGCATGACGCGCAATGCAAGCATTGTCATCACCAGCGCGATGAACGCCGCGATGACACCAACCACCGCCGCACTTTCGAATGCTCCGGTGGACAGATATTGGAATGTCAGGATCGGTAGCGTCATCGCATCCGGTGGGGCAAGAAGAATCAACGACGAAACGTCCTTTGTGGCGCTTGAAAAGGCCAGCAGAAAAACGACCACTATGGTGGGCGCAATCATGGGCGCCGTGACCCGGAAGAACCGGCGAAGGGGCCCCGCACCGGCAAGTCTGGCCGCCGCGTCGGCATCAGGGTCGATCTGGCCCAGCGAGGCCGAGAACAGATGGACCGCCAGCGGCATGTCCCGCACCAGCATAGCGAAGATCAGCGGCCCGAGCGAGCCATAGACCAGCCAGGCAACGGGCGCGCTCAGTGACAGTTCCAGAACTGCAAGGCCCAAGATGATTCCGGGTATCGCCCATGGCAGCCAGATCAGACCTGACACCACTGTCCGAAGAACTGGCCCGCCCGACCGCAGCATTACCGCGACGGCAAGGAACAGCAGACTTGCCGCGATGGCGACAGCAAGGCCGAGCGCGATTGTCGTGACCAGCGCATTCGACAGATTTCGGCCAGTCAGCACTTCGGCCCAATTCGCGGTGCTGAATGGCATGTCAATAAACCAGAAACCGAATACCTTCATGAAACTTCCGACGATCAGCATGCCAATTGGAATGCCCGCTCCGATGAAGAAAAGAACGCCAAGACCGATGCCGGCGGCCATCCGGTACCTGGCGCCGTAGGCGTCGGTGGGGTCGACACTCTGATCACTGCGCAGCGCGATTTGCCGTTGGCCCCGGCGCAGCCATGCATGTGCGACAGTCAGCACGATCATCAATGCGATGAAAAACATGCTGACCGCTGCGGCTTCGGTGATGAGTGGGGTTTCATCCAGAACGTATTCATAGATCAGCGACGGGAGCACAATCAGATCCTTCGGCGTGCCTAGAATCTGCTCGGCCTCGAAGCTCTCCATTGCGCGGGTCAGCCCCGCCACACCGGCGACAATCGCCGTTGGCGCGACGGCGGGCATAATGACCGAGCGCCAGATCCGAAAGGGTGACGCCCCGGCGACACGGGCCGCTTCGTCACTGACGCGGTCAATGGTGCGCATTGCCGGAATGAGTAGCAGGGCTGCAATGGGGGTGGTGTTGGTCACCATCTGGAACCAAAGGATGCCGCCGACCGAATAGATGTCGGTAAGCGGGTTCAGTCCAAGCCCCCGCGCGGCGACGTTCAGCAGGCCGTAGTCGCTGTCCAAAAACAGTATCCATCCGGCAAGCAGCGGCGCATTGGGCAGAAAGAAAATAAACCAGAGCGTGAACTCATAAATCCGGCTGCCGACAACGCGTACCCTGACGATAAGCCAGGCAATCCAGGCGCCGACAACGACTCCCAGAGGGACCCGTACCGCTAGCGCCGTGGTCAGCGTCAGCGAACGTGAAAAGTCTGACTCCGAGAAAACCGTGCCGTAACCATCCGCCGACAAAGTGTTGGTCGCGCCGCCGCCAACCAGCCCGAAGGACATTGGCAGGATGACCGCAACCGGCAGAAGCGCCAACAGCCCCACCAGCGACAACAAGACGACCGGACCAATGGCCGCAACCCTGCGGCCGTTCAGCCAAGTTTGTGTCACAGTCTCTGGCATGGGCCCGTAACGGGTCTGAGGTTTGGCGACATCAGCGATGCAACATTATCATTCGGCCAGGATGCCCTCCAGCAAAGCCCGGTTTTCCAGTCGCGTGCCAAAGAACCAGCTTTGCGAATAAAGGTTCAATAGCTCCGGGCGATTGCGCGGATCCGAATACTCCGGCCAGAGGTCCGCATCGACGTCTTCGCGGTCCGTCGGCAGCGCCTGCGTCAGCGCAAGCGCCTCTTGCCCATTTTGGCTCAGAAACCAATTGGCGAAAACTGCCGCGGCTTTCGGATGGGGTGCGCCGGCCGGAACTGCCAAAACCGCGCCGCCGCCAAGAACATAACCCGGCACGTCGTTCGTCCAGAAGATCTCCAGATTATCCACACCGCGATCTTCATAGTGCTGAATATTTGCCAGCAAAGCTCCCAGCGCGATCGGATTTGTCCCTCGTGCGACCAGATCCACGACCTGTCGATAGTCACTGGTAAGCGTGATCCTGTCGTTGCCCAGAAGTTCGCGTACGAAATCCTCCCCCTTAACATCGATCAGATACATCGCCAGGGTTTCGCCGGCGCCAGGGCGCGCCGGGTTATGCATCACGACCTGATCCAGCATCCTCTCGGCCAGAAGATCGTCCCATGAAGTTATCGAGGCCGGATCAATGATGTCGGTGTTGATCAGAATGCCACCCGCCGCATAGATTGACGGCATCGGCAAATAACGCTCGGCATCGTCCACCCATTTCAACGCGCTGCCACGCCAAGCCTCGGGCGCAAGAAGATCCCGCAGCAACAGCATGTCGCGAACCGGGGCGAGCTGATCTTTCTCGACGAGGCTGAATGGCGTCGGACCGCTCAGGAACACATCTATGGTCAGGCGATCAGCTTCGACTTCGCGATAGAACCGCTGGCGCTCGGCCCCGCGACCCCGAGGAATGAAACTGGCCTTGATCCCGGTGTCGGCTTCAAAGGCCGCCGCAAATTTTTCCGAAAGAGAAGGCTGCCCCATGATGACGATTTCACCTTCGGCCCTTGCGGCCTCCAACAGGGCATCAAAATCGGCGTTGGATTCAGTCGGCCAATCCTGCGCCCAGGCAGCACTGGCAAGGGTGGCGAAAGCCCAGGCACAAACGATAATTCCGCGTAGCATTTGATACACTCCAGTTTCGGGATGCAAATGCTGGGGGGGTATCACATGGTCGCAAGGACCTGAACATCAATCTTGTCGGTCGCCGTGCGCGGCAGGCTTTCCAGCCTCGTGACGCTGCTGGCGCGCACAAGCCGCACCGAGGAATCGAGTGCGTCATTCACCTGCGCCGTACTGACACGCCGGTTGCTTGCATAGAAAACGAACAGCTCTTCAACGCCGAACTTGTTGCGGCGGGCAACGCTTGCCACCTCATCGAAAAGGCCGGTTTTTTCGAGCGCTGCATTGATATCCTCAAGCGCGACCTTGTTGCCGCCGAAATTGATGATGTTGGAAGCGCGCCCGACGAAGTACAGCCGGTCGCCCTCGCTTCGCATGATATCGGTAGACCAGTAAAGCGGATGACCGTTCGCATCTTCGCTCCAACCCGGTTGCCCGACTGCGACGTTCCTGCGCTGAACGGTCGCGTCGCCAAGAAAGCGGTATCCAATCTGACCTTCGCTGGTGCCTTTAAGGATAGTGCCGGCACCGTTGTGAAAGAAAATCTCAAGATCGTCGCGAGTCAGCTTTCCAATGTAGCCATCTTCAAATGGCTCATCGACGCCCACCGCGTCGCGGGCGAGGCCACCAATCTCGGACGAACCAAAACCGACCAGAACTTGGCCATGGTAATAGTCGCGCAGGGCGGTGATCGCCCGACTACTGATGTAGGCGCCGCCCAGCAGAATGTATTTGACGGAAGAAAAATAGTGTCTGGCATCCGGAATTGCCGCGATCTGTGGGATCGATGCCGGCGACAGGACAACCAGAGTTACCTGGTAAAGGTCAATGTACTGAAGAAGTCGGCTGCGGTGTTCCGACAGCGCAACAATCGACCCCCCGTCAGAAAGGTGCTTCAAGTATCCGTTTCTGGCCCAGCTTTCGGAAGGTGATGCCGAGAACATGAGCCGCTCGTTCGACGGAGCCAGCGGGTCCCAGGTGGAAATTGGTCGCAGAACATCCTTTTCAAGCGTTTCGGACGGCTGCGGCGTTCCGGTTGAGCCGGACGTAAAGCCGACATAGGTGGCGGGGGTCGCGCTCGGCTCCGGCAATTTGATCAGCCGGTCGGACACCAGCGCATCAAACCAGCCGCTTCGGATCTGGACGCAATGAACATCCGTATCCTCGGGGGGTGCTTGCTCAGACAGTAAAACGTCATAGTCAACGCCGGCCTTCCCGGCCTTTTCCGGTGATCCAAAGATTATTCGGTGGCCGTCAAGGCTGGCCACCAGCGCGCCGACAATGACGAATTCGGATCGGGTGCTGGCCAGCAAAATCCTTGCGCCCTTTTGCACGCCCTGCGCGCCCATGGCCTCACGAAAGGCAGCCACAAGCGAGATCAGGTCAAGGAACGTTAGCTGGTTCTTCTCGCTGATCAGCGCGATCTTCTTCGGGTGGCGCTCGGCAATCTGGTATATCTGTTCGATCAGACGCATGTCGCAGTAGAAATACCAATCTGGAGGCAGAAGTCACTACACTATCGACAATCGGCAAGGATCATGCTGCGGCAGTTTGAGCACCCCCCCGACGGGGATCACCGACGAAAGATCTTTGGTCGGAGTGGGCGTTGAAAAGGACGCATATTCGAATTGATTTTCTGGATAGCGGCCATTGGAGCCTATGCAGCGAAGGCTCACTTTGTCCGCAACTCGGTCATAGCCACATTTTTCGCCAGTGTCTGCTCTGGGTCAAAGCTGCCGTTGAGACCGCGCCGTTTATAGGTCCAGAGCCTAATCTGCAACGTAACTGGCTGCCTTGAAGAGTGCGTCGAAATTTCGGACCTTGAGCCCGCGCAAGTGCGCTTTGAGTTTGGAATAGGCCATTTCAATTGGGTTCAAGTCCGGGCTGTAGGGGGGCAGAAAGAGCAGCCAGCTTTCCTGACACACCCCTATGTGGGCATCTTGCCTGCAGCTGCGCTCGATATTCGCGCGCTGACGAACGTTCGGATTTCCTCGATCTGCGCTTCTGTCGCCAGACCCATTTCCTTCACCTTGAGCAGGTCATTACGAACCTGCTCGTCTGTATTCCAGCCATTTCGGTCCAGCTCAGATGTCCACCTTTCAGCGAGGGCAACCGCAGCCTTGCTAAGGTGTTCGTCTGCAAACAGATTCGGCGTCTCATTCAATAAAATTCGATGCCCCAACTTCCTGAGGCGCTCATCTGCTATCTCGTTCAGCAGCTCTTTTCGATCAGGCGGCTTCGCCACCTGAAACTGCGTGAGCAGAGCCTTGTCGGCCGACGTATAGAAGCCCGAATAGATGAGCTTCTCTACGTCCGCAGGCTCCTGACGGTCTTGGTACCTCCTCGCCAAAGCAGCACCTACGCGGCGATGAAAGTCCGGACGGCTGGCAATGATTTCAGCGCGATGAACGATCTCCGTCGGAGGATCTGGAAGATCGAAGAGAGATGGATCGCGGTTCGTGGCAACAGCTACGATGCGCCGCCGTTCACCGCTTAGGGCCGCAAAAATCGTATCATCATCAGCTTCCACAAGATCACTTGGATCACTCGCCTCGAGATCAAAAAAAGCCGCGGCGCTCATGTAATTGTCCTGAACGCCACAATAGGATCCCTTTCGGACTTTCAGGCGCCCGAAATGGTTCTCGATCAGAACCATTGGTCGGCCGGAGCTCAAGCGGGAGATGACGTCGGCTTTGTTCCGGTTGGAAAGGAGCGCTGACCAGAGTTCGGGCGCACGATTTTGGATGCGCCGCGCAAGGTGGATTGTGGCGAGAACGTCGCCAAGGGCATCATGCGCCTTGTGGTCTGAGAAACCATTTGCAGGCGCCAGTTGGTCAAGCTTGTAGGTTGGTTTGCCCGCTATCTCAGGCCAGGTCAGTGTATCTTGCGCGAGCATTCGGACAGACTGGACGGCGCGCAGCATGTCCATCCTCTGGTTACCATTCGTTTGAGTCAAAAAAATCTCTGGCTGCAAATTTTGGTAAAATGTCTGGCGCAGTACTTCCTCATCAAAGCGGATCGAGTTGTAGCCGGTCCAACACGCAGGCGACCACTTATCGATTCGATGTCGAAGGATTTCAGCGAACTCGAACCAGCTCGGAAGTGAGCGGTCCATCAGCATTGACGGTGTCACATTCGTAATGGCCATTGCCATCGGAGCGGGAAGTATATGCGGGGCAAGACGGCACCGAATGTTGATCCGGTCGATCTCGAGAAAGTCATCGTCTGTCAGGATTGCGGCAAACTGCAGGGGCTGGTCGAAAGCAGGGTTCGTGCCCGTTGTTTCAAAGTCATAAAACGCAAATGTCATCAAGATCTCCGTCTTGAGGGTGTGTGGCTAAGACCCCCGGCTTCGGCTACCTCAAGGCCTCAAACCCAGCCTATCAGCCACTTGGGTCTGTGAACCTTTAGACGGCCGTTTGCCGTTGTGAATAATCATAATCAGAACCTCGTCCCACGACGGGATAGCGAAGTTTAGGAGCCCCGTAGTGGCGTGCTTGGCATTATCGCACGAAAACATGCATATTGTTAAACGGACGTGTTGGGGCCGCAGTTGTCACATGCCGTTTCCGATCAGAGATTTGTTGTCGGTGGGCGCAGCCTCAGACAGACATCCCGACCCAAATGGAATTGAATGAAGCGTCCGGTGGAAAATTCAGAGCAGGAAGTTCTCGCCGGTCTGGTTGAACGCGTGACCTTTCATAGCCTTGAAAGCGGCTTTTGCGTCTTGCGCTTGAAGGCACGTGGCCACAGGGAACTTGTCACGACAATCGGACATGCGGCTATGATTTCTGCGGGCGAATGGGTCACGGCGTCTGGGGACTGGGTCAATGACCGCACCCATGGGCTGCAGTTCCGGACCCGATTTTTGAAGACCTCTGCGCCGACGTCGCTTGATGGCATCGAGAAATATCTGGGCTCCGGTATGATCCGGGGCATCGGGCCGGTCTATGCCAAACGGATGGTCAAGATGTTTGGCAAGGATGTGTTCGACTTGATCGAGGCCGAGCCCGCGCGATTGCGGGAGGTTGAGGGCATTGGGCCAAAGAGGGCCGACAAGATCACCTCCGCATGGGCCGATCAGAAAGTCATCCGCGAGATCATGGTGTTTCTCCACAGCCATACGGTCGGAACCGCCCGGGCGGTCCGTATCTTCAAGACCTATGGCGTAGATGCTGTGCAGGTGATGAGTGAGAACCCTTATCGCTTGGCGCAAGACATTCGCGGCATCGGGTTCCGAACGGCGGACCAGATCGCCGAGACACTCGGGATCGAAAAAACCGCCATGATCCGTGTGCGTGCCGGGATTTCCTATGCCCTCAATGAGGCCATGGGAAATGGGCATTGCGGCCTGCCGCGGAAAGAGCTGATACCTCTGGCTATCAAGCTGCTCGAGGTCCCTGACGACCTGATCCATAGGGCCATCGAATTGGAATTGTCTGAAGGCACGGTCACCGCTGACACCGTCGGCGATATACCCTGCGTCTTCCTAAGCGGACTTTATCACGCGGAGAAAGGTGTCGCCGACCGGTTCCAGCATCTGAACGCAGGTCCGCTTCCATGGCCCGACATTGATGCCGAAAAGGCAATCCCATGGATCGAGAAGAAGACTGGACTGACACTTGCTGAGACCCAAGCTGAGGCCATTCGTCTCGCGCTTCACTCTAAGGTCATGGTGATCACTGGTGGACCTGGCGTTGGCAAAACCACCATCGTCAACTCAATACTGCAGATCCTGGCGGCAAAAGCCGTCAAGCTGCTTCTGTGCGCCCCTACAGGGCGCGCTGCCAAGCGGATGAAAGAGGCAACCGGCATGGAGGCGAAAACCATCCATCGTTTGCTGGAAATCGACCCAAAGTCGTTCGGCTTCAAGCGAAACGAAGAATCCCCGCTCGAGTGCGATCTTCTGGTCGTTGATGAAAGCTCGATGGTCGATGTTTCCCTCATGCACGCGCTTCTCAAGGCCGTCCCGGACCATGCGGCTCTCCTTATCGTCGGAGATATCGACCAGTTACCCTCGGTTGGACCCGGGCAGGTACTTGCTGATGTCATCGGGTCTGAAGCAATTCCTGTTGTGCGACTGACGGAAGTGTTTCGACAGGCTGCCCGGAGTAAGATTATCACAAGCGCGCATCGGATTAATCAAGGACAGATACCGGATCTCGGCAAGCCCGGCGGCGAGAGCGATTTCTATTTTGTTCCCGCGGCAGATCCGGATCAAGCCGTGACGCGCATTCTCGACATGGTCAAGACCAGGATCCCGAAACGCTTCGGTCTTGACCCCATTCGGGACATCCAGGTTCTTTGCCCAATGAACCGCGGCGGTGTCGGCGCCCGTTCGCTCAATATCGAACTTCAGGCCAAGTCTGAATCCTTCCGGGGACAACAAGGTGGAACGATTTGGGTCGACCTTCGCGCCTGGCGACAAGGTCATGCAGATCGAGAACGACTATGACAAAGAGGTCTACAACGGAGACATCGGCTACGTTGATGGTATCGACCTCAATGAGGGAGAGTTGACCGCCAGTTTCGACGGCCGGACAGTGACCTATCTGTTCGGAGAACTCGATACGCTGGTGCTGGCCTACGCTGCGACGATTCACAAAAGCCAGGGATCGGAGTACCCCGCCGTCGTCATCCCGGTCCTGACGCAGCATTATGCCATGCTTCAGCGCAACCTGCTTTATACTGGAATTACTCGTGGCAAGCGCCTGGTTGTTATTATCGGTCAGCGCAAGGCGGTGGCCATCGCCGTGAAGAACGTGTCAGGACGAAGACGCTGGTCCAAGCTGGACGAATGGCTGGTTGGAGGTGGTGCCGCATGATCCAGCCACGCTCTCTTGTAGATGTCGAACCTGCGCTGGCCTGCTCGCCTCGTTTGTTGGGTTTCCAGAAAGTAATTTCCTATTTAGACGAATATGGGTTGGTTAGCCTTACAAGTTTTCAGCGTGATAATCTCGGCGCGCAGGGCTTGCCTCAGTTCAAATTGCGCCCTTTGCTCACCATGATGCGACATCGTGGGTTGCGAGCTCCCGCAACCAACAAGAACGTACCACCCGTAACATTGCTGTTGCGGGTGTTGTCGTTTGCACCCGGAGCCAGAAGCTCCGCTAAGGCGCTATCGAGCGTCACATTGCATTTTCCGTGCTTGGTATCGCTGAAAGCACGGACGGAACGTCTGCCGTCCCAACATCGAATTGACGAACATGGGAGCTGCATAGTTTTCGATGGTCCCTAGCCAGGCCTCTGCCGGTTTCCTGTTGCGCCACGTGGACAGCAAGTCTTTGTGTACGCGCGCGAGGCTGCATCAAAGGTCACTGTGCCCCTCGAATAGGGAGCGGCGAGCTCTCCGCCGTCACGAGCAATACCTAATCCGATCCGATGCCAGCGGGCTATTGGTGCACTTTGTATGGCCCAAGTTTTTTCCAGTCGAACGTCACGCCGGTCCCGTGGTCCATCGGTGCTATCGCCAGATGGTCTTTGACCACCAGCGGTCGCGTTGTGTAGCGGTCAATCGGGAATGAGTGCACTTCGATCCAACCGGCATGCGGCTGGCTGGCCACCAAGCTGACATGCAGCTCCTGCATGCCGTGGCTGCAGATCGGAATACCCGTGTCGCGCGTCAACTCGGCAACCTGCAGCCAGCCGGTCACACCACCACAATTCGAGGCATCGGGTTGCAGATAACTGAGTTTCGACTGTGCCACGGCATATTTAAATTCGTGAATTGTATGCAGGTTCTCACCCATCGCCAGTGGCATACCGGTCGCCTCGGCGATTTCGCCGAAACCCGCGTAGTCGTCGGGGATGATCGGCTCTTCGAACCACAGCAAGTCGAATGGTGCGAATGCTTGTGCGGCCTCGATGGCCTGTTCGCGGGTCATCGAGTAATTTGCGTCGACCATGAACGCTACGTCCGGGCCAATCAACTCACGCACTGCCGCAATTCTCTCAACGTCTTCGGCCAATGTCGGTTGGCCGATTTTAATTTTGACGCCGTTGAAGCCGCGTTCCAAATACCCGCGAACTGAATCGAGCAATTTCGGGAGTGGAAAGTTCAGATCAATTCCGCCGGCATAGGCACGACATTTGTCAGAATAACCTCCGGCCAATTGCCATAATGGCTGCGCCGTCGATTTACCGCGAATGTCCCACAGCGCGATGTCGACCGCCGAAATGGCAAAACTGGCAATTCCGCCACGCGCGACATAATGGACATGCCACTGCATCGCCTCGTACAGCGATTCCACTGTTGCCGCAGATTTCCCAATTAGAAACGCCGCAAGATCATTGTCGATCATTGCCTTGATGGCATGCCCGCCTTTGCCACCCGTATATGTATATCCTGTGCCGGACAATCCGTCGGTTGTCTCGATGGTGACTGTGACAAGCTGGAAATGCGTGTGGTCACCGTGTTTGGCATCCACCAGAACGTCGTCCAATGGAATGTTGAATAACTGCGTGGAAACTTGTGCAATCTCACTCATACCAGATCGGAACATTCCGGCACCGGGGTCAGCACAGTACCATCAACAAGGAACTGGCTAAGGTTGTCACAGGTCAGATCGCCCATCGCGCGCCGGGTCTCGACCGTCGCACTTCCGACATGGGGCTGCAAAATAACGTTTGGCATTCCGAAAAGTGCCTTAGGAACAACCGGTTCCGCTTCGAAGACATCAAGGCCGGCGCCGCCGATCCGGCCTGAGTTCAACGCCTCGACCAGCGCCGCTTCATCGACAACGGAACCGCGCGCGACGTTGACCAGGATGCCGGTTGGCCCAAGCGCGTCTAGTATCTCCTCGTTCACAAGATGCCGGGTCGCAGCCCCGCCGGGTGTGATGCAAATCAGCGCATCCGACGCCTGCGCCATTTCTTTCAGATCAGAATAATAGGTAAGGTCGACCGGCTTTCTATTGCGGGAATGATAAACGACTTTGCAGCCGAACGCCTTCAGCTTTTCGGCAATCGTTTCCCCAATCCTGCCCAATCCCAGAATTCCGACCGTCATACCATGAATTGATCGGCTAAGCGGTGCGTTGCCGTCGGTCGACCAGCGCCCGGCCCGCACGTAGGCGTCGTTAGCCACGAAGTCCCGCGCAACACCCAGCAACAAAAGAATGGCGGTATTGGCCACTTCGTCGTTCAAAACATTCGGCGTGTGAGTCACGATGATGCCGCGTTTCGCTGCTGTATTGGCGTCGATGGCATCGTAACCGACTCCATAGCAGGAAATAATTTTCAGATTTGGCAAAGCCGCCATGATTTGCGGCTTGATGCCATCGTGACCATTCGTGGCTACAGCAATGATACGGTCCGCGTGCGATGCCAATATTTGATCCACGCTTGATGCGGCAGAATCATGCACAGTGAATTCGGATGAGAACCGTGCGCGCATCCGTTCGGTCGCGTCACCGATTAGTAACAATCCAGGTTTTTCGTCCACCATTCTTCTGCCTCGCGTTTAATTCGAAAATTGCAGTTGCACTTTCATAGCCCCCGAACGGTCACTTGCCAGATCGAAGGCGGATACTGCCTGATCGACCGGGAAACTATCGGTGATCAGGGGCGCCAGGTCGAGAGTGCCGGAATTTATCAGGTCCACCGAAGTGCCGAATTCTTCGTGGAATCGAAATGCGCCTTTGATGTCGATTTCCTTGGAGACAATCAGGTTTTGCGGAATGCTGATATCTCCGCCCAATCCCAACTGAACCAGAGTGGCGCGAGGACGCAAAACGTCCAGCCCCGAGCGCAGCGCGGCCTGATTTCCAGAAGCCTCGAACATCACGTCGAAGTGGCCTTTGTTCGCAGAATATTTTCTGGTCCAATCCGGTTCAGCCGCAACATTCACGGCGCGGTCCGCACCGATCTGTCTGGCCAATGCAAGCACTGGGTCCAAGATATCGGTTACAACGACTTCTGCCGCGCCCGCAGCCCGCGCCGATAACACGCACAAAGCTCCGATCGGACCACACCCTGTGACCAGAATGCGCCTGCCGTCCAGCGCGCCCGCGCGAACCAGTGCGTGCTGAACAACGGCCAGCGGTTCCGCCATCGCGGCTTCGCCCGCCGACACATTCTGGCCGACCGCAAAGCATTGCGCGGCATCGACGTTAAGTTCTTCACGGAACGCTCCCTGAATGTGAGGCATCGGCATGGCGCTGCCGTAGAACCGCATGTTCAGACAATGATTGTGCATATTCTGCTGGCAATATGTGCAGTCAAAGCAAGGCCGACTCGGTGACACAGCCACCCGGTCGCCAACCGCCAACCCCTCGGCCGTGCCCTCGACGATTCGACCGGCAATCTCGTGGCCCAGTATCATCGGCTCACGCAGGCGGATCGCTCCGAAGCCGCCATCGTGATAATAGTGCAAGTCTGATCCACAGATGCCGCCAGCCTCGATGGCGACGCGCAATTGACCCTCGCCCAGTGCTTGCGGTTCACGATCTTCGATACGCAGGTCGTGGGCGGCGTGGATAACGACAGCTTTCATGAACGGCACCGCGCAGTGATTTCAGACTTTCGGCCCGAAGGCCTAGTCGATAGCAAATGTGATTACTAGGGTCCGGACCTATGGCAATAGAAAGTGAGTGCACGATGACAGGCAATCTTTTTGATCTGACGGGGAAGCGAGCGCTGATCACCGGATCCAGCATGGGCATCGGGTTCGCGTTGGCGCGCGGGCTGGCGCAATACGGGGCGAGCGTGGTGCTGAACGCCCGCGATGCAGATTGGCTGGAGGCGGCGGCTGATATTTTGCGCGGCGAGGGATACTCGATTGAAACCGCCGCTTTTGACGTCACCGACAGCGCTGCGGTTGCCGAAGGGGTGGCTGGGATCGAGGCAAATGGTGCGCTCGACATCCTGATT
>CALSNT010000005.1:0-143395 GCA_943787785.1 uncultured Paracoccaceae bacterium
CACCCGCAACGGCGTCGAGTGTAAGAGCCCGAATCGCCGCGGCGCGCATCCAGTGATCAGGGTGCGTCTTTCTGAGGGTTTGAATATCCATCGCGCGGCACTTCCTTTGATCAGCTGTGGTTCGGGCGCTTGATAGCAGGCCAATGGGTGAGATCAAGCGCGCCTCATAAGCCTTTGTTCGCCAACAGGGGCTGCAATCCGGGCGCGTTTAGATAAAATCACCAAAACCCCGGTTGCACACGATTCGCAACTCGGTGCAAAAGCGGGGAAGCAAATACGTGGGGACAGCATAGATGGATGACATCCTGGCGCTCGAGGGCCGCATCACGGCGGCACTGGATCGGATCAAGCAGGGCCTGCATACGGTCGATGGGTCGGCCATGCGCCAGCTCGAAGCGGCGCTGGAAGGCGAACGCGCCGCAAAAGAAGAGCTGGAGAACCGCCTGCGCGACATGCGCGGTTCCCAAGACAGCCGCGTTGAAGACCTTCAAGAGGAGCTTGAGCGTCAGCAGAAGTTGTTCGACGCCGAGGTCGAGCGCCTTAAAGGCGAAGTGTCCAAGCGTGACGAGGCGGTCGAAGCATCCAAGGCTGACATGTCCGCCCTGCGCAATTCGGCCGCGCAGCAGGATGCTGGTTCGGGCGCGCTGCGCGAAGAATTGGTGACGATGCAGAAGGAACTGCAGCAGCAGGAAAACGCCGCCGGAGAACTTCGCGCCGAGATCGACAACCGCGACAATCACCTCGCAAAGCTGCAAAAGCGTATTGATACGCGTGACCAGAAACTGATCGAAGCGCATGATGAGATTCAAAGCCGTGAAGAAATGATTGCGCATTTGCGTCAGGACCTCGAATCGCGCGAGGCTAGTGTCGCCTCATTGACCGAGTGGCTGGAAACCCGCGACGGAGAGTTGAAGCGCCTTACCGCAGAAGTTGAAGATAAGGATGGTAAAGGTGGGCAGTTGCAGAAAATTCTTGCAACGCGTGAGGCCGAGCTGGAGCAGGTTCGCGCCGAAAATGCCGAGCACAGCGATGAATTGGCCAACCTGAAAGGCAAGCTTGCCGCGCATGATCGCGAGAGCGGTCAAATGCGCGAGGCGCTGATCGCACTTGATGGGGAACAGGAACGCCTGCGTGCCGTCATCGAGACCCGCGATGCCCAGATCGAGCACCTGCGCGATGGCAGCGGGGGGGGCGATGACGCAGCACTGCACGCTCAGCTTCGTGAGCGCGACGCAGAAATAGCCGAGCTCAAGAAAGCGCGTGAGGCGGATCGCCTGGAAATGGACGCGGTGATGGAAGAACTGTCATCCCTGATCGGAGAATCCGCCTGATGCCCGAAATTCAGATCATCATCGGTGGCCGCGAATTTGAAGTGGCCTGCCAGGAGGGTGAGGAACATTACCTCGAATCCGCTGCACAATTGCTGGACGGCGAAGCTTCGGTGCTTGCCAGCCAGATTGGGCGGATGCCCGAAAGCCGGATGCTGTTGATGGCCGGGCTGATGCTGGCCGACAAGACCGCCGGAATGGACGAGCAGTTGCGGCAAGCCGAGGCCCGTCTGGGCGAACAGGAAGCCGAGCTTGAAAACCTGCGAAATATGTCCGAACGAGAACCGGAGCAGATCGAGGTGCCGGTTGTCCCACCAGAGGTCGTGACCGGACTTTCCCAGATCGCTGCGCGGACTGAAGAGCTTGCCGACGCTGTTGAAGCGCGCGCTGCGAAATAGCGTCACGCAGTCGATCTTACCTGCTGAAGCTTTTCTTCCGCCTCGCGCGGACGTGCTATTTCTGCGCCAACACACTTTCTTCGTGGCCCAGACCAATTGCTAACACGCGCGCCGTGAGCAATCGCCGCAATTGAACAGCGGTTGGGCGCCGTTCCAATGCCCGCGCAAGGCCATATGCGGCCAAAACACTGAACCGAGAAATTCTGCTTAGCTGTTGCTTTCGCGGATCTTGTCAGCGGCGTCCTTGCTATAGGTGACGCCCTTGTCGTCGAACATCTGGTCCAGCTCACCGGACAGGGTCATTTCCGTGATGATATCGCAGCCACCTACAAATTCGCCTTTGACATATAGCTGCGGCACGGTAGGCCAGTCGGAATAGTCCTTGATGCCTTGGCGCAATGCCTCATCCGCCAGCACGTTCACGTCGGCGAATTCGACTTCCATATAGTTCAGCACGCCCGCCACGCGGGACGAAAATCCACACTGCGGCATCTCTTTGGTGCCCTTCATGAACAGGACAACGTCGTTGCTGGTCACAGTTTCTTTGATCTGGGTTTCGGTGGTCATTTCGTCGATCCTAGTTTCTTGGCGAAGTTGATTGCGCCCGTTGCGGCCGTTTTCCCGAGACGTGATACAGTGGTATTGAACAGCTCAATAACCTCATTCTGGTTATGCGCGCGCGCGATCACACTCATGTCAATGGCTTCTGTGCCCAAGGGCCTTTTCTTGCGTTCATCCTTGGCCCCTTTGATAGCGGAAAGGTTTCGTCGTCTGCCCTGCTTATACCATGCCTCGGCGATGGCCGCAGCGACGATGAGTCCAACGACGGCTATCGCAACCCAGCCCCAACTCATTCCGGTACCTTCGTCGTCAGCGCCAGCGCGTGCAATTCTCCGTTTGATCCGTCCATCTTGCCTTTCAGCGCCGCATAAACCGCACGTTGCTGCTGGACCCGGTTCTGGCCGCGGAAACTTTCGTCAACGACTTCGGCGGCATAATGGTTCCCGTCGCCCGCCAGATCAGTGATGGTGATCGTGGCGTCGGGGAATGTCTGGCGCAGCAGGTCTTCGATGTCGCGGGCGGCCATGGCCATGGGGCGGGACTCCTTTGATGCTTGATCTAAGCGGAGTGTTGGGCTTCGGCAAGGTTGCAGTCGCTGAACACACACCCCATTTGGACTAAATCAACCCGCTGGCCGTCGTGACTTCGTACGGCTTGGCGCAGGCAGCCTTCTTCGACAAACCCCAGCCGGGCATAGAATTCCAACGCGCGTGTGTTTCGAGAGTAAACTTGCGTTTCCACCCGGAACAGGCCGAATTTGTTGAACATTTCTGCAAGGATTGCCTGCGCGAAAGCGGCTCCGTGGCCTTGTCCCGTCGGGTAGGTTCCGAACTTGCGCAACTCGGCAAAGAAATGGCGTCTGGTTTCTAGCGCCAACATGGCAAGGCCGCAGACGGCGCCGGTGTCCCAGACGAAGACCTCGCGTTCACGGTGCGCGATCATTTTTGCATAGCTCTCGGCGCTTGCCGGATTGAAACCCTCGGATATTCCGGGCGCGTTTTGCAGGGCTAGAATGGCCGGGATGTCGTCAGGAGATGCCCGGCGCAGCATCAGCCGACAGCGGCGGCGAAGGCGGTCCGATACAGGCTAGCGAGGTCGGCCAGAGAGGCGCTGTCGCCGCCGAAATTCACCGTGTCGCCACCGAATTTCCCGACATAAGCAATGGTCACCCCGGCTTGCGCAGCGGCTGGCATCAGCGCCTCGGCGGCATCAAAATTACACGCCAGCAGATACCGCGCCTGATCCTCGCCGAACAAGGTCGGGATGTCGGCCGCGTCCAGCGAAACGCCCGTTCCCGATGCTTCTGCCATCTCGAATGCTGCCAGTGCCAACCCGCCGTCGGACAGGTCCGTCGCTCCTCCGATCAGGGTCCGGTTTTCGCGGATGAAGGTGCCGTTGCGTCGCTCGGCCTCCAGATCAACCGGCGGAGGCGCCCCATCGCGACGGCCCCAAGCCTCGGCCAGCAGGGCCGAGCAGCCGATGTGGCCGTGAGTTTCACCCACCAGCAACGCCACCTGACCGGGCTGTGCCGTGCCTCCAATAGGCGCTTCTCCAGCAGCGATCAGACCGACCGCGCCAATTGTCGGGGTTGGCAGGATGCCCGCTCCGTCCGTTTCATTATAAAGGCTGACGTTGCCCGAGACGATCGGCATGTCCAGCGCCAGACAGGCTGCGCCGATACCTTTGATCGCGCCGACAAGTTGGCCCATGATTGCGGGTTTTTCTGGATTTCCGAAATTCAGATTATCTGTAGACGACAAAGGCTTCGCACCCACAGCTGAGAGATTTCGATAAGCTTCGGCGACCGCCTGAGCGCCGCCGGTTTCTGGATCCGCTACCACATAACGGGGCGTCACGTCCGAGGTGAACGCCAGCGCTTTGCCAGTGCCGTGGACCCGGATGATTCCAGCCCCCTGACCGGGTGTGCGCAATGTATCGGCCATCACCTGGCTGTCGTACTGTTCCCACACCCATTGCTTGGCAGCGTAATTCGGCGAGCCGATCAGGGACCGCAGGGCGTCCATCGCGTCAATCGCGGGAACATCTGCCAGCGCAGCAGGGGCAGGGGTCGGCACCCATTTTCGGTCATATTCCGGGGCGGTGCCGCTCAGCGCCTTCAGTGGCAGATCGGCCTTCACCTCGTTGCCATGCAGAATCAGGAAGCGGTCCTCGGCAATCGTCTCTCCGACGACGGCGAAATCGAGGTCCCATTTGTCGAACACCGCGCGGGCCACGTCTTCCTTGTCGGGGTCCAGCACCATCAGCATCCGTTCCTGGGATTCTGACAGCATCATCTCGTAGGCGGTCATGTTTTCTTCGCGAACCGGTACGGCGTCGAGATTCAGCCGAACACCCAGACCGCCCTTGTCACCCATCTCGACGGCCGAGCAGGTCAGGCCTGCAGCCCCCATGTCCTGAATTGAGACGACCGCGCCGGTCTGCATCAGCTCGAGGCACGCCTCCAGCAAACGCTTTTCGGTGAACGGGTCGCCTACCTGCACGGTGGGGCGTTTTTCTTCGATCGTGTCGTCGAATTCGGCGCTGGCCATTGTCGCACCGCCAACCCCGTCGCGCCCCGTCTTTGCGCCGAGGTAGACCACAGGTCGGCCCACGCCTGATGCCGCCGAGTAAAAGATTGAATCCGTATCAGCCAGACCGGCAGCGAAAGCATTCACGAGACAGTTGCCATCGTATGAGGCATCAAAGCGCACCTCTCCGCCAACCGTAGGCACGCCAAAGGCGTTGCCGTAGCCGCCGACGCCTTCAACCACGCCCGCCACAAGCGAGCGCGTCTTGGGATGCTCAGGTCGCCCAAACGACAGTGAGTTCATCGCCGCAATCGGCCGCGCGCCCATGGTGAAGACATCACGCAGAATGCCACCGACACCCGTCGCCGCACCCTGATAGGGTTCGATATAACTAGGGTGGTTGTGGCTTTCCATTTTAAAAACAACGGCTTGTCCGTCGCCGATATCGACTACGCCGGCGTTCTCACCGGGTCCGCAAATCACTTGCGGCCCCTCGGTTGGCAATGTCCGCAGCCACTTCTTCGATGATTTGTAGGAACAATGCTCGTTCCACATCGCCGAGAATATGCCGAGTTCGGTGAACGTCGGTTCCCGGTCCAGCAGTTTCAGAATCTCGGCGAATTCGTCGCTCTTCAAGCCATGCGCGGCAATCAGATCGTCAGTAATCTCAGGTTCTTGCATTGGCCCCCCGGTCCGTTGCGCACCTCATAGGTCAAGCAGGGCAACGGGAAAAGGGGCAACTGCGGGATTCGGCGGCCTCTGGGCGGACTCAGTTGAAAGCCATCATGCTGGAAATCGTGCAGATGTTCGAAAAGTGAAACAAATACCCGCATAAGGCGAGTAATCTGATGGCTCATCTTTTGGTTCGTCCAACCCGCATCGGCGCGCAATTTCGAGCGGCCCAAAAAAAAGGCCGAGCACAAGGCGCGGCCGAAGTCCAACAGGGAGGTAGAAAGCAGGCAATGCCTGCCCTCTGGCTTAAGAATTAGGCAGTCTGTGCAGAGCGATCAAGGGTAAACGGGGGTCAATCACGCATTTCGGATATGTCGCTGTCGCATATCTGCCGTAGCGTCAGGCTTCTGCGTCGGCCTTCTGGCGCTTGCGATGGGCGACAATTTCTTCGGTCACGAAGTCCCGGAATGCGCCTATCCGCTTGGAATGTCTCAGTTCTTCCGGGAATGCGAGGAACACGGGAACCTCGGCACTTTCCAATTCGGGCAGGACACGCACCAGGTTCGGGACATCTTCGGAAACATAGTCGGGCAACACGCCGATGCCCAAATCATTCAGCACTGCCTGAAGCACTCCGTAATAATTGTTCACGGTCAGGGTGGACGAGACGTTGTAAGTCAGGAGTTCCTGTACAAGCCGTGCTCCGGCACTGACCTGCGCGGACGTGGTGTTCTGGCAGATCAGACGATGGTCGGCGAGGTCCTCCGGGCGCATCGGTGTTCCCTTGGCGGCCAGATAGTCCGGTGTTGCATAAAGGCGCATTCGCACCGTCATCAGTCGGCGGCGGATCAGGTCGGCCTGGCTGGGCTCTTTCATGCGGATTGCGACGTCGGCTTCGCGCATCGGCAGGTCCAGCACCCGTTCCTCCAACATCAGGTCAATGTTGAGGTCGGGATATTTTTCATAAAGCTTCGGCAATCGCGGTGCGAGCCAGATGGTGCCGAATCCGGTGGTGGTGGTGACGCGCAGCTCTCCGAATACCTCTTCCTCGCTGTCGCGGATCCGGGCTGAGGCTGTGTCGAGCCGCTTGTTCATCGCGGAGGTCGCGTCGAATAGCAGCTCGCCTTGCTCGGTCAGGATCAGCCCGCGTGCATGGCGGTGGAACAGCGTCGTGTTGAGTGATTCTTCCAGCGCGCGAATCTGTCGGCTGACAGCGGATTGCGACAAGTGCAGCGTGTCGCCGGCATGAGTCAGGCTGCCGGCATCGGCGACGGCGTGAAAGATTCTGAGCTTATCCCAGTCCATTTTGACCAAATCCGAAAATGTGAGCGTATGACATTGATACGCTGCATAAGCGGTGTGTGGCGTAAAAAGCAAACAAACTCGTGACTGAAATTCGCTTTGTAGGTCAGATTAGTTGACCTATAATGGCGCGATCCGAGGAGGGGTTCCCGATGGCTCTGAACGATGTCTCGCTGCACGACCGTTTCGAATTGACCAAATCTCCGGTGCTACTGAACGGCACCCAGGCGCTGGTGCGGCTGATGCTGATGCAGAAGGCGCGCGACCGGGCGGCGGGGTGGAATACCGGCGGATACGTTACGGGGTACCGAGGCTCCCCGCTGGGGGCAGTGGACCAGCAGATGACGCGGGCCGGTGCGGATATAAAAGCCGCCGATATCCACTTTAATCCGGGCCTGAACGAAGATCTCGCTGCAACGGCCCTGTGGGGCAGTCAGCAGGCCGAGTTGCGCGGTGAAGGGCGCTTCGATGGCGTCTTTGGCCTCTGGTATGGCAAGGGGCCGGGGGTGGACCGGTCAGGTGACGTCATGCGCCACGCCAACATGGCCGGGACGTCCCCGTTGGGCGGCGTTCTGATGGCGATGGGGGATGACCACACAGGCGAGTCCTCGACCACTCTGCACCAGTCCGACTGGGCCATGGTGGGCGCCTATATGCCTGTCCTGTCTCCGGCGGGCGTGCAGGAAATTCTGGATTATGGGCTGTACGGCTGGGCACTATCGCGCTTTGCCGGGGTCTGGGCGGGCCTGAAGCTGATGAAAGACACGGTCGAAGCAACGGCGGTGGTCGATGGACGCGTGGATCGGATGAGTTTCGTGACGCCGGACTTCGACATGCCCGAGGGCGGGCTGCACATCCGCATCCGCGACACTCCGGTCGATCAGGAAGCCCGGATGATTGACCACAAGCGCTTCGCCGCAGAAGCCTTTGCGCGGGCAAACAAAATTGACAATCGTGTTTGGGGAAAACCAGGCGCGAAAATCGGCTTTGTCGCTGCCGGGAAAAACTGGCTGGATCTGGTCCACGCGCTCGATCTACTGGGCATCGGCGCTGCCGAGGCAGACCGTCTGGGCCTGACAACTTACAAGGTCGGGCAGGTCTGGCCGTTGGACATGGACAGCTTCCACGACTGGGCCGAGGGCCTCGATCTGATCGTTTGCGTCGAGGAAAAGCGCAAGCTGATCGAGGTTCAGGTGAAAGAGGCGATTTTTGATGATCGCGCGGGTCGCCGCGTCTATGGCTGGCGCAAGGTCGCCCACGGTCCCGAGCTGTTCCCGACCCGGATGTCACTGGACCCGGTGTTCATTGCCCGCCGTTTGGGCGAGGTGCTGATCGAGGAAGGGCGCGGCACCGACCACGTGAAAGCCGCCCTGCGATGCCTTGATGAAGCGGCCAAAGCCGACAACGCCCCCGACCTTGCCAAACGCACCCCGTATTTCTGTTCCGGCTGCCCGCACAACAGCTCGACCAAACTCCCCGAGGGATCGCGCGCTTATGCCGGGATCGGTTGCCATTATCTGGTGCAATGGATGGATCGCGATACGGTCGGCTTCACGCAGATGGGGGGTGAGGGTGCGAACTGGGTGGGTGAAGCGCCGTTTTCGACGCGTGACCATATGTTCCAGAATATTGGCGACGGCACCTACAATCATTCCGGCGTGCAGGCAGTTCGCGCAGCTTTGGCGGCTGGCACGACGATGACCTATAAAATCCTGTTCAACGACGCTGTCGCGATGACCGGCGGGCAGGGCAACGATGGCGGGTTGACGGCAGACCGGGTCGCGCGGGAACTGCTGGCGATGGGAGTGCGGAATCTCGCCGTGGTTTACGATGAGAAAGAGGAGCCTCGGCGTGCGGATTTCCCCGCTGGGATCGGCTGGCATGAACGCGCCGAGATGCCAGAAGTGCAGCGGGCATTTTCCAAATACAAAGGCGTCTCAGCTATCATCTATGTCCAGACCTGCGCCGCCGAAAAACGTCGCCGCCGCAAGCGCGGGCTGTTCCCCGACCCCGACAAGCGGGTCTTCATCAACACCGACGTCTGCGAAGGCTGCGGGGATTGCGGGGTCCAATCGAATTGCGTCTCGCTGGTTCCGGTCGAGACTGAACTTGGCCGTAAACGCGCCGTAGACCAGTCGTCCTGCAACAAGGATTATTCCTGCCTGAACGGCTTTTGCCCCTCATTCGTAACCGTCGAAGGCGGCACACCCAAGAAGGCGGCGGCCCGCGAACTGGACCTTACCGGCCTGCCGGACCCGGCGCTGCCCGTGATTGACGGCACCCACAACATGATCATCACCGGGGTCGGTGGTACCGGGGTCGTGACCATTGGTGCGACCCTCGCCATGGCCGCTCATCTGGAAGGCAAGGGCGTCGGCATGATGGAGATGGCGGGCTTGGCCCAGAAGGGGGGTGCTGTGCATATCCACTGCCGCATTGGTAAGACGCCGAACGATATCAACGCGATACGCGTGGCGCTTGGCGAATGTGATGCGCTGATCGGAGGTGATCTTGTGGTCTCGGCAGGGGCGTCGACGCTGAACCTGTTGCGGCCCGGCTCCGCTGGGGCGGTGGTAAACAGCCACGAGATCATGACAGGCGACTTTGCCCGTGATGAGAATTTTACGTTGCCGGGTGACAGGTTGAAGCTATCTCTTGAGGCGAAGCTTCAGGATAGGTTGCGCCTGTTGGATGCGACCAAGCTTGCCCGTGTGACTCTGGGCGATACGATCTATTCAAACATGATCGTTCTTGGCGCGGCATGGCAAAATGGCTTGGTTCCGCTGAGCCATGATGCAATCTACCGCGCGATTGAGCTCAACGGGGCTGCCCCGAAACGTAACCAACAGGCGTTCGAAACCGGTCGTTGGGCAGCGTTGAACGTCGAGGCACTGGCCGACGTTCTGGCCCCGTCGGTGATTGCCCTGCCGAAAACGCTGGACGAGAAAATTGCATTCCGCGCCGACCATCTGACCGCCTATCAAAGTCCGAAACTCGCCGCGAAATATCGCACGCGTCTGGATAAGATCAGTGACCTGCGACTGCGCGAAGCTGTGGCGCTCGGCTATCACAAGTTGCTGAGTTACAAGGATGAATATGAAGTCGCCCGCCTGTTGTCTGACACCCGCGAACAGGCGGCTGAGGCATTCGACGGCGACCTGAAGCTCTCCTACCACCTTGCCCCGCCAATCCTATCGAAGACCGGCGCAAACGGGCGGCCCGTCAAGCGGCAGTTCGGGCAATGGACCGAGCGTCTGTGGCCCGTACTGGCCCGCTTCAAGCGCCTACGCGGCACATCGTTTGACCCTTTCGGGCGCAGCGAAGAACGGCGGATGGAACGTGCGTTGATTGCCGAGTACGAAGGCGATCTTGAGGAAATCCTCGCCGATCCGTCTCGAAATCTAGACGCTTCGGTGGCTCTTGCCGAACTGCCCCTGACGATCCGGGGATTTGGCCCGGTGAAGATGGAAAATGCGGCCAAGGCGGCGAAGCGGCGGGAAGAATTGCTGGCGGCCTTCCGTGCCGGGCTCGCCCCGGCGACGGCCGCTGAATAGGCTCGCATGGACAATCCCGACGCCGCGCCCTATGCCCCTGCGACACGAGACATTTTGGCGGGCGAAACATGGCAGTCGGCGTATTCGATTCAGGGCTGGGCGGGCTGACCGTCCTTGACGCTGTGGCCGCCCGGCTGCCCGAAGTTCCCTTCGTCTATTTTGGCGACAACGCCCACGCGCCCTATGGCGTGCGGGACGCGGACGATGTGTATAATCTGACCTGCGCCGCCTGTGAGCGTTTGTTCGATGCCGGCTGCAATTTGATTATCCTGGCCTGCAACACCGCCAGCGCGGTTGCTTTGCGGCGAATGCAGGAATCCTGGGTGCCCGAAGGCAAGCGCGTCCTCGGTGTATTCGTGCCACTGATCGAGGCTTTGACCGAACGCCAATGGGGTGACAATTCGCCGCCGCGCGAGGTGGCCGTGAAACACGTCGCCCTGTTCGCCACGCCGGCCACCGTTGCCAGCCGGGCGTTCCAGCGCGAACTGGCGTTCCGTGCCATCGGCGTTGATGTCGAGGCGCAGGCCTGTGGGGGCGTTGTTGACGCGATTGAAGAGGGTGACATGATCCTGGCCGAAGCACTGGTGCGCAGCCATGTGGAGGCGCTGAAACGCAAAATGCCGACACCGGACGCAGCGATGCTGGGCTGCACCCATTATCCGCTGGTCAAGCAGGTGTTCCAGGATGCGCTGGGCCCGGACGTGAAAGTCTATTCTCAAGCCAGTCTGGTGGCCGAAAGCCTGTCAGATTACCTGACCCGGCACCCGGACATGCTCGGCACCGGGGAGGCCGCGTTCCTGACCACCGGCGATCCGGGCCGCGTGTCGGACCGCGCCACCCAGTTCCTGCGACGACGGATCGAATTTACAGCGGCGTGATTTGCGTCACGCGCCATTCGTCATTACATCGCAGACCAAGGAACAAAGGGGCCTGATATGACCCAAAAAATCGCCATTCTGGGCGCGTCCGGTTACACCGGCGCCGAACTGATCCGGCTGATCGCGACCCATCCGACGTTGGAAATTGCCGCGCTCAGCGGCGACCGCAAGGCCGGGCAGCCGATGTCCTCGGTCTATCCGCATCTGCGGCATCTCGATCTGCCGGTCTTGGTACGGATCGAGGATATTCGTTTTACGAATATTGACATGGTGTTCTGCGCGCTTCCTCATGCGACGTCTCAATCCGTGATCCGCGAATTGCCGGGACATCTCAAAGTCGTAGATCTGTCCGCAGATTTCCGGCTGCGTGACCCGGAAGAGTACGAAAAATGGTACGGAAAGCCGCACGGTGCACCAGAGCAACAGCTCGAAGCGGTCTATGGTCTGACGGAATTTTACCGCGACGAAATCCGAAACGCTCGGCTGGTCGCCGGGACAGGCTGCAATGCTGCGACCGGGCAATTTGCGCTGCGCCCGCTGATCGAGGCTGGGGTGATCGACCTCGATGACATCGTGATGGACCTGAAGGCGGCGACCAGCGGCGCGGGCCGGTCGCTGAAGGAACATTTGCTGCTGTCCGAGCTTTATGAGAACGTGAAGCCCTATTCAGTTGGTGGGACGCACCGGCATCTGGGCGAGTTTGATCAGGAATTCTCGAAGATCGCTGGCCGTCCGGTGCAGGTGCAGCTGACGCCACATCTGATCCCCGCCTCGCGCGGCATTGTCATGACGTGTTACCTGAAGGGTGATGCACAAGAAGTTCATAAGACGTTGGAAAAGGCGTACTCGAACGAAACATTCCTACAGGTTCTGCCATTCGGTGAGGTTCCACAGATGAAAGATACACGCGCCAGCAACTTCTGCCATATCGGTGTCGCCGGAGATCGTATTCCGGGTCGCACCACCGTGGTGGCGGTGCTGGACAATCTGACCAAAGGGTCCTCAGGTCAGGCGATCCAGAACGCCAACCTGATGCTTGGACTTGATGAGACGACGGGGCTGATGGCCCCGCCGGTCTATCCGTGACGCCATGAAGGGATTGAAGAAAAAACGTCGCATCCAGGTCATCGCCGTTGCGGCGGTGGCATTGGCCCTGTCCACGGCGCTGATCGGATACGCGCTGCGCGACGGCATCAACTTCTTCCGCGCGCCTGCACAGGTCGCCGAAGCGCCGCCGCCGCCATCGGAGGTATTCCGTCTTGGTGGCCTCGTGACTGAAGGCAGTCTGCAGCGCGGTCAAGGCGAGGAAATTACCTTCTCCGTGACAGACGGCGCGGCGACGATCCCGGTCAGCTACACCGGTATCCTCCCCGATCTGTTCGGCGAAGGCGAAGGCATGGTTGGCACCGGGCGGCTGATCGACGGCACCTTTCAGGCCACTGAAATCCTTGCCAAACACGACGAGACCTACATGCCCAAAGAAGTCATCGACGCGCTGAAAGAACAGGGCGTGTACGTCGAGCCGGACGCCACACCAGCACAAAATTAACCACTTCTAATCAGTTAGCGCCCCCTTCGCTTATGGGGGTGCACTCATGCAATCTGTCAACGACATCGCGCAGGCCATTGTTTTGCGGGAGGGTGGTTATGTGAACGACCCGGATGATCCGGGTGGGGCAACCAAACATGGGGTGACCATCGGCACCATGCGCGCGCTGGGTCTGGACCTGACCGGCGACGGACGGGTGACAACGGCAGACGTGAAACGCCTGACCGTCGATCAGGCACGCGATATCTACGTAAGACACTATTTCAACCGTCCTCGGATCGCGGAACTTCCCGCGCAGCTCCACGCGAGTGTCTTTGACATGCAGGTCAACGCGGGGTCGAACGCTGTGAAGATTCTCCAGCGATTGCTGAACTCGATGGGCCAGAAAATCTCGGTCGACGGCGCGATTGGGCCGCAGACGATTGGCGCGGCCAGGGCGGCTGCCGAGGAATCGCCGGATCTGATCGCCGACGCCTATGGGATCGCGCGGCGGAATTATTACTACGCGCTGGCGGACCGGCGGGCGAAGTCGCGTAAATACGCGCGCCGTCGTGATGGCGGCAAAGGCGGTTGGATCAAACGTGCTGAGGAGTTCATTTCGCCGCGCTTCCATCTCACCGATGCCGAACACCGGGCGAGGTGTGCCAAATGGGGCTGATCGTCCAGCTGATGTCGCTGCTGTTTGGTGGCGGCAAGAACCTGGTGCGCGAAACGGCCGAGGTGTTCACCACAAATGCCGAGGCGCAGGCGGTGCGGGACCTGGCAATGTCGGATGCCGCGCTTGAGCAGTTTTCTAAGGAATTTCAGTCACCTAAGAGTGGACGTTTTGATCGCTTCATGGATGCGATCAACCGCGTTCCGCGTCCGGCCATGGCACTGGGGACACTTGGCCTGTTTGCTGCGGCGATGATCGACCCGATCTGGTTTGCCGAGCGGATGCAGGGCATCGCATTGGTGCCTGAACCGCTGTGGTGGCTGCTGGGCGCGATCGTCAGCTTCTATTTTGGGGCGCGACACCAGACCAAGGGGCAGGAATTCCAGCGTTCGATGGCGGCCACCTTGGCGCGGGCCGAGCAGGTGACCGACAATTTGGCCGCGCTAAAGGCCTTGGACGACGGTGCCGAAGTCGGCGACAACCCAGCGTTGGCCGAAATGATCCGCCGCTGACACCATCGCGTGAGGCGGCGTTTCGTCGCCCTGCGCCCCATTGGAAGTGGCGCGCGGCGCGGGTAGGCTACGGAGCATGTATACCGAGCTTGGCCACTTCTGTCTGATCCTCGCCTTCTGCATCGCATGCGTGCAGGCGGTCATTCCACTGGTCGGCGCGCAAAAGGGCTGGCCGGTCTGGATGCGGATCGGTGAGCCGGCGGCCAGCATGCAATTCATCCTGATCGCTGCTAGTTTCGCGGCCCTGACCCACGCCTTCGTGACGTCGGATTTCTCGCTGGCGATTGTCGCTGCAAACTCGCACACCGCCAAACCGATGCTGTACAAAGTCACCGGCGTCTGGGGCAATCACGAAGGCTCACTCCTGCTCTGGGTGCTGATCCTTGCGCTTTTCGGAGCCTCGGCAGCGTGGTTCGGAGGTGGACTGCCGGATCGCCTGCGCGCGCGGGTGCTCAGCGTTCAGGGGGCAATCGGCGTGGCCTTCCTTGCCTTCATTCTTTGGACGTCGAACCCGTTTGAGCGCCTTGAAATTCCTCCATTTAATGGACAGGACTTGAACCCGCTGCTGCAGGATGTCGGCCTCGCCTTCCACCCGCCGTTCCTCTACCTCGGCTATGTCGGCCTTTCGATGAGCTTCTCTTTCGCCGTCGCCGCCCTGATCGAGGGGCGCGTTGATGCGGCGTGGGGGCGCTGGGTACGCCCCTGGACCCTTGCCGCCTGGCTGTTTCTGACTGTGGGTATCGCGCTGGGGTCGTGGTGGGCCTATTATGAACTCGGCTGGGGCGGGTTCTGGTTCTGGGATCCGGTCGAAAACGCCAGCTTCATGCCTTGGTTGATCTCGGCCGCTTTGCTGCATTCGGCCATCGTGGTGGAAAAGCGCGAGGCACTGAAAAGCTGGACGGTGCTGCTGGCGATTCTGGCGTTCGGGTTCTCTCTGATCGGGACGTTCATCGTGCGATCCGGCGTGCTGACCAGCGTGCATGCCTTCGCCAACGACCCGGAGCGTGGGATGTTCATCCTTGCGATTCTCGTGGTGTTCACCGGTGGGGCGCTGGTGCTCTACGCCTTGCGCGCCCATGCCTTGCAAGCCAAGGGGGTCTTTGCACTGGCCAGTCGGGAAACTGCACTGATCGCCAACAATGTGTTGCTGGCGGTGGCCGGGTTCGTCGTTTTCATCGGCACGGTCTGGCCGCTGGTGGCCGAGCTGGCTTGGGATCAGAAACTTTCGGTCGGACCGCCGTTTTTTGATGCCGCCTTCACGCCCTTCATGGTCGCGCTGGCGCTGATCCTGCCCGTCGGGGCGCTGATCCCTTGGAAGCGGGCGCGATTGGGCCGGGCCGGGCGCAGCTTGTTGCCTGCTCTCATCGCAGCCATTGCAATCGGAGCTTTGGTCTGGACGATGCAGTCGGGCCGCTCGATTCTCGCGCCAGTTGCTGCAGCGCTGGCTGTCTGGACTATCGGTGGGACGTTGGTGGAACTCTGGATCCGTGCGGGCAAAGGAGTGGCCGCGACGAAGCTTCGCCGGCTCGCCGGTTTGCCACGCGCCGACTGGGGCAAAGCCGTGGCGCATTCGGGCTTTGCGATTACGCTGTTTGGGGTTGCCGCGCTGACAGCTTGGCAGACCGAGGATATTCGGGTGGCTCAGGTCGGCGACAGTTTCGAGGTCGGAGCCTATCAGGTCACTCTGGACGCGGTGCGCGAGGATGTGCGCGGCCCGAACTGGACGGCGACCGAGGCGGATGTGACGCTGAGGCGCGGCGAAAGGGTCGTCGCGCAACTCTCACCCGAGAAACGGTTCTATCCTGTCGCCGGGATGCCAACGACCGAGGCGGCGATTGCGAACGGCGTGTTCCGCGACCTCTATGTCGTGGTGGGTGATCCGCAGGAGGGCGGCGGCTTCGCGCTTAGGACCCATATCAAACCATTCGCCAACTGGATCTGGGCCGGGGCAATTATCATGGCGCTTGGTGGCGCGCTGTCGCTGAGCGACCGGCGTCACCGTATCGCCGCCGGGGCGCGCAAAACGCAGCGTGCGGTGCCTGCGGAATGAAGCGCCTCGCCCTGATTCTGTGCCTTCTGGCTGCGCCGGTTCTGGCCGTAGAACCGTCCGAGATGCTGGCGGATCCGGTGCTGGAAGCACGGGCGCAGGCGCTCGACCAAGAGCTGCGCTGTGTGAAATGCCAATCCGAGGCCATTGCGTCGTCTAACGCTGCCTGGGCCGCCGATGCTCGGGTACTTGTGCGCGAGCTGATCGCAGACGGCAAATCCGACGCCGAGGTGATGGACTTTTTCGTGGATCGTTATGGCGAGTACGTTCGCATGCGCCCGGCAGCGCGCGGCGCAGGGCTGGTGCTGTGGATCGCCGCCCCGCTGATGCTGCTTGGCGGCATCGGTATTGCAGCACTGACCTTGCGGCGTCGGCGCGCAGCGCCTGAGGTTGCGGCGCTGAGTGCTGACGAGCAGGCCCATCTGGACGAGCTTCTGGACAGCTGATCTCCGGTGCTCCCCGGTCGGGTCTGTTGCTGAACTGATCGGTTCACTATGGTGCATCCGAATGTGCTCCGCAGGAAAGACCGACCGATGAATTATGATGCAATCACCCTGACCGAAGCGGATGGAATCGCAGAAATCGGGCTGGCGCGCCCGGACGTGATGAATGCCCTCAACAGCCAAATGCGGGCCGAATTGACGCACGCGCTGAAAGCGACTGCCAAGCGCAATCGAGTCATTGTGCTGACCGGGAACGGGCGGGCGTTTTGTTCCGGGCAGGATCTGGGGGATCGCGCGAATGTCGCCAACCTCGATCTGGAACGCACCCTGCGGGACGAATACGTTCCAATGCTCAAGGCAATCTTTGACTGCCCGGTGCCGACCATTGCTGCCGTCAACGGACCTGCCGCCGGGGCTGGGGCCAATCTGGCATTGGCTTGCGACGTGGTCATTGCCACTGAAAGTGCGGTGTTCCTTCAAGCCTTCACCCGGATCGGGCTGATCCCGGATGCGGGCGGCACTTATTGGCTGCCCCGCCAGATGGGCTTTGCCAAGGCGATGGGCGCGGCACTGTTTGCCGACAAGATCACCGCGCGGCAAGCCAGCGACTGGGGCATGATCTGGGAAGCCGTGCCAGACGGTGACTTCGATACCCACTGGCGCGAGCGCGCCGCCCATCTGGCGAATGGCCCGACGCAAACCTATGCGCGCGTCAGGCAGGCACTGCGAGAAAGCTATGACAACTCGCTGGACGATCAACTGGCGTTAGAAGCGCGCTTGCAAGGGGAATGTGGCAAGACCCGCGATTTCCGCGAAGGGGTGCTGGCGTTCACCGAAAAACGGGCGCCGAACTACGAAGGACGATGAGGGCCCGCACGGTAGGGATCCGACACCGGTAGCTTGATCCAGCTTTCCGGAACAATCCAGTCCGACGCGCCGCCGGATTTGTACCGCCAACGATCCGGCGCAACGATCTGTTTGTCACTGTGTGGATTGAGCCAGGCCCCCCACCACGAGAACGTCGAATTGGCGATGACGTTGTGTCGACACGCCGCCATCAGTCGCATGTCTTCGTCCGGTCGATTGCCGCTGACAAATTCTGTCGGGTGTGCGAATTTCAGGTTTTCGCGCACCCACGAGGTATCGTCCGAAAATACAAAAACGGCCAAATCTGGTGCCGTCTCGGCAAGCCGCACAACTGCCGCCTGGAAGTAACCGACGCCGCAGGTCGCAATGGACCGATTCTCATTGAAGCCGGGCAAGTAATCACCGCGGCGCACATGCACAGAAACCGAATTTCGTTTTTCGCCGATGCGGGCCAACCAGTGGTCAACGGCCTTGGAATGCTCGTCCTTGAACCGGAACTCGCGACGAATTTGGTCGCTGTGTTTGGCGAAATAAACCTCGGACTGGAAGTATCCCTGTAGCCAAGTATTGCGGCACTGAACCAACTGCGAAGGATCCAGTCTTGATCCAAAATCCTGCAACCGGTGATACCGTCGCAGGAATTTGGGCATTCTCAGCGTTGATCGGGCATCAATGCCGTCATTTGGCAACCGCCACTTTGGACACATCGGTGCTTCAATCCGGAATGCATCCAAACCGTAAAATTCATGTCCGCGCTGGCCATACAAAGCGCGCAAGTCCAGTTCGAGGTGCCCATCGGACTCCAATGCAATGGCACGCCCGGTGGCGTACTGAAACATCTGATTGCCCAAGCCGCCACGCAAGCGGACCAGAACGCGCATTAGGGCAGGGCCCACTGCCTGTGCAGTTGGCTGAGCGTCCTGACGCGACGGCGGTATGCGGCGATCGGCCCAGCCAATGCCAACCGTTCGCGCAGAATGCACATTGCGACTGGCAAGCGTCGTAGAAAACGTCGCCGTGCCGACCGAATGCCGCTACCCAGTATGACATGCGGGAAAACCCCGGTTTCCCAGAACAGCGCAAGCGTGTCCTCCAGAGGTCGGTCCAAAGCATCCGTCGCGTTCAACAACCGACGCGCCGCCGAATTGCTTACCATCTGCGCGCCAACGCTGGTTTGAACCGACTTCGGGCAAAACAGTTTCACGGCACCCTGAGAGGCAATCAGATCACCTGGCCTTTGCATTCTCTTGTCAGAAATCTGGATTACGCCAAGTGCGTCGATATGGTCTGCGGCAAGTCGTTCCGCAAAAGCAAAGCCGGGGCGGTTAATGTCCATGTAGTCCTCGATCGGAGATATGCCCAAAAGTTGGTGACGGCCGTCATCAGGCGGCGGCTTGAAGTTGCTTGATGCCGTCTTTGAAGACAACCCCCTGAATGACCTCGGGCAGACGGTTTGGACCGGAGATCTTCCGCCACTTCTTCTTGGCTGACATCATCAACCGGAAGACCATGGCAAGGGCGGTTTTGCGGTTTAGGCAGCCCTTGGTTTTTCTGGTGCGATTGCGGACCGTGGCGAAGACACTCTCGATCGGGTTCGTGGTCCGGATGTGCTTCCAGTGCTCGGCCGGGTACTCGTAGAAGGCCAGGAGCTCGTCGCGGTCCTTGGCCAGCTTGCCCACGGCCTTCTCGTATTTCACCCCGTAGGTTTCGACGAAGAGATCGAAGGCGGCAGTGGCCTCCTTCTTGGTCTCGGCCATCCAGATGTCCTGCAGATCCGCCTTCGCCTTTTCGTGCAGAGATTTGGGCATGGCGCCCAGCACGTTCGCCGTCTTGTGGACCCAACATCTCTGCTCGCGCGTGTCGGGAAAGACCTCGCGCAGCGCTGTCCAGAACCCGAGCGCGCCGTCGCCGATGGCCAGCTCGGGCGGCACCGTCAGGCCGCGTTTCTTCAGCCCCTTCAGCAGGTCGCGCCAGCTGTCGGCGTTCTCCCGGAACCCGTCCATGATCGCCAGCACGTCCTTCTCGCCGTATTCATCGGCGCCGATAATCACCAACATACATTGACGATCGCCGTCCAGGCGCGGCGTGAAGTAGACCCCATCCGCCCAGATGTAGACGTAGCGCTTGGCCTTCAGATCGCGCTTGCGCCAGACCTCATACTCCTCCCACCAGGTCGCCTTCAGGCGGGTGATGGTTGAGGATGACAGCCCCTCGGCCTCCGGCCCCAGCAGCGCGGCCAACGCTTCGCTGAAGTCGCCTGTCGAGATACCCTTCAGATATAGCCAGGGCAGCAGCTCTGCGACCGACTTGGCCTTGCGCAGATAGGGCGGGACCAGCGACGAGCGGAACCTGATCTTGCTGCCATCTGCATTGCTGCCGCGATCGCGGACACGCGGAACCTGAACAGGCACCGTTCCAATCCCGGTCATCATCTCTCGCTCGGGCAAGAACCCGTGGCGGACAAGTCGCTGGCGCCCTTCCTCGTCCAGAAGATGCGCATGCTCGGCGATGAACGCCGACACCTCGGCTTGTACCGCCGTGCGAAGCAGTTCCCTGGCTCCGGCCTGGATCACCTCGGTCAGCGGATCAGGCGAAAATTCCGATGGCAGTTCGAACGGGACAACGGTAGATTTGGCCATGGCGGCATATCCTTTCTCTCTGAGATCGACGGCGTCTTTCAACACCGCCATGATATGCCGCCTACTTCAGGCCATCACCAACTTTCGGGCATAACTCTCCGAGCGCCGGGCCTGCCGCACACTTGGGCAGCATCGATCCACACAGCGCAAAGCTCCGCAAGGGACGTGTCGACGAAAACCGGCTGACCGACGATATCATCGAGCTGGCAGATCAATATGGCCGCTACGGATATCGGATGGTCACAGGTTTGCTCAACAATGCGGGCTGGCACGTGAACCACAAGCGGGTCGAACGTATCTGGCGGCGCGAAGGGCTGAAGGTTCCTCAGAAGCAGAAGAAAAAGGGGCGGCTCTGGCTGAACGATGGGTCGTGCGTGCGTCTCAGACCAGAGCGCCCCAACCATGTCTGGTCCTATGACTTCGTCCAGGATCGCACCGCAGATGGGCAAGTCTATCGGACGCTCAACATCATTGATGAATACACCAGGGAGGCGTTGATGATCCGCGTTGATCGCAAGCTCAACTCGACGGACGTGCTGGACGCACTGACGGACCAGTTCATCCTGCGTGGCCCGCCGAAATACATAAGGTCGGACAATGGCCCGGAATTTATTGCTCAGAAAGTGCGGGACTGGATCGCCGCCGTGGGCGCGAAGACCACTTACATTGAGCCAGGGTCACCTTGGGAAAACGGATACTGCGAAAGCTTCAACGCCAGGTTCCGCGATGAGTTGTTGAATGGCGAGCTATTTTACAGCCTCCGCGAAGCTCAAATCCTGATCGAACAATGGCGCGTTCACTACAACACCGTTAGGCCGCACAGCGCCTTGGGCTATCGCCAAGGCCAAGGCTGCTGGCAAATACAAGGGCAGGAAGCCTACTGCTATGGCCAAGAGTGACGATGTTCGAGCCTTAAGAGCCAAGGGTATGAAGCCTAACGACATTGCCAAGGAAGTCGGGATTGGCAGGGCTTCCGTCTACCGGATATTGGCAAGTTGACGTGATACGTTAAGTATCGAATGCACCATCCACCACCGCAAAAAACATAACCTGTTGATATTGTTGAGTATGTTATCGTACTACCACTATATCTTGTGTCGTCGGAATATATCGGTACTACATGTGGAAGCTACTACTTTGGAACATACGGATGGAACATACGACTGTAAAATATCTGTTTAATATCAATGGTTTCAGGAAAATTTCTTGAGTTCAATCCTCCCTCACAGCACCATCCTGCTTCTCGTCCGGCGGAACCCACCAATCGCCAATGATCCGGTCGTATTCGACGGGTGTAATCGGGCCATAGCCACTGATGTGAACGGCCGACATTTCGTTGAGCACTACCTGGTCACCCGCCATCATGAAATCGACCCGCACATGGTCAAATCCAGCGCCAACGAGTCGTGCTATCCGGCACAGGTCATCCCAGTATTCCGGGACCGGCGGGGCGACCTCCATCGGAGGCATGTGAATTGCGAAGGGCAGGATTTGCCAATTTTCATCAAACACTCCGACACTCAGAAGATTCGGACCTGCCTCGGTGTATGTCACGAAGCGTATTTCACCATGAAACAGATGGAATTTCACTTCAGCGGGACGCGAACCCTTGGGGCCAGGCATCAATGTTTCTACAAGGATCGCCCGTTTGGCGGGCCAGTAGAATTGCTCGTTCAAATCCAATGCCGTTCCGAAGCGGCGATCCAGCCATCGGCGAAGCGTATTTCGGATCGCCGCAATATCGCGGGGTTCCTCTGCGTGAAGCAGCAATCGCCAGCCAGAGCCGTGTGCGGGTTTCAGGATCACGTCGTCGGGCAGGGCGGCGATATCGATCTGGTCGACCCTGGTTGCGACTTGCAGGAACGGCGGAACCACCCAGTGGTCGGATGGTTCCAAGCGAGACCGGGCGAACTCTCGCGTGGCGACCTTATCCGATATGATCGGTAGCAGCGGGTTTCGATCATAGAGCTTGCGCCACTGCATCTTCTCGTTCCAGGTACGCGGCGTCCTCAGGTTGAGCGGGTAACCGTGACTTTCGAGAAAGCGTCGTTTGATTGCCGGAGCGCCGCGCCAGGCATCAATGCGGGCGCGGAGCATCCGCAGTTGATCCTTGATCCGCCGGTCAAGCCGGGTTCCGTTGGGGTTTGACATATCGCGTTGGCCTGAGTGCTCTGGTTAGAGGCGTGATGACAGTCCGCAGTCCGCAACTCAAGCGGGTCGATAGATGCGGCGCAGGGGGCGTCATTGAAATCGAAGCCCTCATGACATTTGCGTCATTGTCGCGTCCACGCAGCAATGGGTCATGTTCCGCACGCAATTCGCGATTCCCAACATGTAAAGACGTAGTCCGGAAAGTCTCGAGCAAGTGCTGTTTTGTATCGATTGCATCTGGCGAACAAGATTCTGTCGTATGGTTTGAATACATCGCCGGGACCCGAGCATTTTCGGCATCGCGCTGATGCTTCACATTCGATTGAGCGGGGAATGGCGGGTAGTCAAAGCTCTCTGCACAAAAACTGCACACAAGAACACCGACGCCTGCACGACTCCGCCGGATCGTTTGCACATCGGGTGCCGATACTCCTTCCAGCGAAACGAAAATCCATGGAGGGATAGATGCGCAGGCAGCTCGTGATTGATGGAATTCCAGACAGTCTTCGGCTGGACGGCTGGTGGCTGGCTAGTGACAGCGCCGATATGACAGACGGCATCAATGATCGGGGCAGCACCAAACCAATGGTGACATTCGCCGAGTTTCCCATGCCCTTGATTGCTTTGCTGATCTTGGTCGCACTGGCGGATTGGCTGTTCTGGGAGCACGGCGCTGGGGTTTCCATTGCAGTTTTTGCTTTGGTTTTAACAGTTTGCCTTTTGTGGTTGAGGCCCGGTGGAACGACTCGCCGCGAATGGTTGATCGGAACCGGCTTCGAGGTGATTTGCAATCTACCGGTTGTGGAACAGCTTCAACCGATTTCTTTGATGTTCTCCGTCTTCGGTATTACCGCGTTGGTGGGCTGGGTGAGTTACGGAAGGATTCTAGAATGGTGGCAAGCCCTGTGGATGATGGTCCGGTTGTCCTCCATCGGGGCGGTATTGCTGCCTGCTGTGATTGTGAGCGAGATTAAGGGTGCCAGGCCTGCATCGAGCCTGAAACATCACCTGAAATCGCTCGTCCTGCCCCTGGGTGTGGGTTTGGTGTTCCTACTCTTGCTGACAACGGCCAATCCGATCCTTGAGCAGTTCCTCGACCAGTTGACCAGATTTCAGTTTCTGACGCCGGAACTAATCTTGCGAGTCATCTTCTGGTTCATGGTCGCGACGCTTGTCTGGCCGTATCTGAATCTGAGGCCAACATGGCTCGGCCCGGTGATGAGGGCCCCGACCGTTGGGTCGGTTCGGGTCCCGTTGATCGCGAATTTGGTTACAGCGGACTCAGTTCGCAATTCACTGGTTTTGTTCAACACGTTATTCCTGGTTCAGTCCATCATGGACCTCGGCATCCTTTCGGGGGGAATGGCGCTTCCAGATGGAATGACCTACGCCCGTTACGCCCATCGTGGGGCCTATCCCTTGGTGGCCACGGCCCTTCTGGCTGGGCTGTTTGCCATCTCAACACACAGAATGATCAAGGACAGCCGGTTCTTGCGGAACCTGCTGTTCCTGTGGCTCGGACAGAATCTTTTCCTGGTGGTAACGGCTGCGTTCCGGCTGAGCCTGTATGTCGAAGTTTACTCTCTCACCTATCTGCGCGTTGCGGCCTTCATCTGGATGGGTCTGGTGTTTGTCGGGCTGGTCCTCACCATTTTCCACATCACCCGGTCGCACAACGTTGCCTGGCTTGTGCGTTCCAATTTGTTGGTATTGATGGCAACTCTCTACGTTTGCGGCTTCGTCAACTTTGCCTATGTGATCGCGGATTATAATCTGCGCCATACGACTGACCTTATTCGTCTCGATTCCGGATACATATGTCGCCTGGGTGAGCAGGTTTTGCCATTAATCCTGGAACGCGAAGAAGAAAGCGGACGTCGGTTTTGCTCCCGATATAGCGCCTCCCAGATTAAGCATGATCCCATAGACAACTGGCGGGAATGGGGCTTTCGCCGATGGCGGCTACAGGTCTATCTTGAACGGCAGATGCAAAGGAACGCCGGTGATGCCCAGCCACATTCTTATCGTTGATGACGATCCGAATATTCGCGAGGTGATCGGATTTGCTGTTGAGAGTGCCGGGTTTGCCACGACCTATGCGGAGGATGGCCTGACGGCATTGACCGTCGCCCGGATAAGCAAGCCCGATTTGATGGTGCTGGATATCGGATTGCCCGAGATGGACGGACTGGAGGTCTGCCGGGAACTCCGAAAATCCTCGGACCTACCAATCCTTTTCCTTACTGCGCGGGACGAAGAGATCGACAGGATACTCGGGTTGGAGATTGGTGGGGACGATTATGTCACGAAACCCTTTTCGCCCCGGGAATTGGTGGCCCGGATCAAAGCGGTCCTAAAACGGATCAGGCCGGTTTCAGAAGCACCTGGCACCGTGCTTACCTGTGGCGATCTGAAGATCGACACTGACAAACATCTCTGCGTGCTGGCCGGAACCAATGTCCCACTGACCGCTTCCGAGTTCTCTTTGCTTGAAGCTCTGTTAATGAAGCCCGCGAATGTCTTACCGCGTCAGAAGCTTGTAGACGCGATGTACGGCCCGAATATACACGTGTCGGACCGGACGATTGACAGCCACATCCGAAACATCAGGGGCAAACTGGGCCGGGCGGGCTGTTCGGATAGTATCGTCACAGTGCATGGTGTCGGCCTTAGGATGGGATCGTGCCGGACAGAGTGAAACGCAAATGGCGTCCCCGTCTATCGACTGTACTTCTGTTGGTCCTCGCAATTGTCTTGTGCTTGCCGTTTGCCGGGCTTTTCCTGTTCAAATTCTATGCAAACCAACTTGTACAACAGACCGAGGAAAGCCTTCTGGGACAGGCATCTGTGCTGGCCGCCACCTACGCTGAACTTTACCAGGCCGAAACGGCTAACGACAATCGTTATGCGGTGGGGCCGGGAGAGTTCGATCCGGTCTTCCCCTCTCTTTCAATGCAAGCAGAGAGCATTCTTCCGCCTCGTCCAGACCCGACTCCGATCACCGTTGAAATCGCCAATGTCTATCGTGAGATAGGGCCAGAGCTATCCCGAATTTCCAGAGCGTCGCAGGTCAACACCCTTGTCGGGTACAGGTTGCTCGATAACCAGGGGAACGTCATCGGGGGCAGTGCCGAAACCGGGCAATCTCTGGCCCACGTAGAGGAGGTTGCCGACGCCCTGAATGGCCAAATGGTATCGGTCGCCCGAGTACGCATTCGCGACGACCCGGAACCGATCCTTTACAATTTCAGTCGCGGAACCCGAGTCCGAGTATTCGTCGCCATGCCCGTTACCGTCGATGGTCAAATAGTCGGTGCGGTTTATCTTAGCCGCACCCCCAACCACATTTTCCAGTTTCTTTATGGTGAGCGATTCAATCTGGCCAAAGCAGGACTGTTCATCATCACATCTACCGGATTGATCGGTTTCGTATTCTGGCGCTTCATCACGCGCCCGATCACCAAGCTCATTGAACAGACCCGATTCACCGGAAGTCATGGGCACCGATGAGAGGTGGCCCTAGTTATTCGACCAGTTTTCAGCCTTGTTAAGATGGATCAGGGTTTCCTTTAGGCTGCTAATCTCATGGGTTCTGTTTTGCTGACATAGGCCTCATCGGGGGTCAATATGCCGTGGGTCGAATGCGGGCGCTCCGAGTTGTAGTAGATCAGCCATTTGCCGATCCCAGTACGCATTTCTGAACCTGTCTCAAAGGCGTTCAAATAAACGCATTCATACTTCAGGGATCTCCACAGTCGCTCGATCATGCGATTGTCGCGCCAGCGCCTTGACCATCCATGCTGATTTTGATTGCATCCGCTCAACACGTCGATCCAATCGCCACTGGTAAATTGGCTGCCCTGATCTGTGTTGAATATCTCCGGCGCGCCGTAGTTGGCCAAGCCATCTTTCAGGCCTCAACACAGAACTCCGCGTCCATACTGTTGGAAGCCGCCAGGCCAAGACCTTGCGAGCTGTGCCAATCCATGATGGCCACGAGTACAGGAAGCCACGCCGCATCGGAATATAGGTAATATCCTGCGCACCAGACTTGGTTGGGCGGTCGATCACAGATTCCTCAGCAGAGTACGGCCAGATCTTGTGCTGCGGATGCTTCTTGCTGGTGTTGGGTTCCTGATAAATCGGAACCAGACGCATAAGGCGCATCAAACGGCGGACACGATGGACGACCGCATTGATGATCATTGCGCTTCATGTGACGGGCCATCTGTCGCGACCCGTACCACGGCGTCTCCAAGGAACTGCTTGTCGATTATCTCGGCATCGAGCGAAGATGGCATGCGCTGCCTTACCATCACCGATGACGGTTCTGGAATCAGCGACGGAAACCGCGATAAGATTCTGAACCCATTCTTCACTACACGGCGTGACGATGGAGGCACCGGGATGGGCCTGAACATCGTAAAGTCAGTGATCAGGGCTGTGGGTGGTGACCTGGCTCATGAATCTTGCCATTCGGGAGCACGGTTTCGGATCAAATTTTGAGGCTCTAAGATGGGCCAGCCGAGCTTGAAAAGGCAGTTACACAGGTCTCAGCAAATGTTTCCGCTACTGAATCGCACGGGTAAAGACAGCCCTACGACAAATAGGAGGCGAATGAAGTGCAAATGCTGGTTCCGCCGGGGTGATACCTGCTCAGACGTAAGGGGCTGAAATATTGTATTTCTTTTGAGTTACCGGGCCTGGCGTTCGGTGGTCTCGGCAAGTTATCAAAAGTTGGCCGGAATACCAAATTTCAAACAATGACATAAGAATGGTGGGCGACCCTGGAATCGAACCAGGCGTGCGTCTCCGCGAGGGAGTTACAGTCCCCTGCCACACCTTGCGGCCTGTCGCCCACCGGGGTCAGCGGGGCAAGCCCCTTGCTGACGTCGGGCCGGGATAATCTTACGCCCCGGACCCGTCAACCGGAATTTCAAGCGGCGCGGGGTTGAACTTGGGCACGCTTGGGCGCACCAGCGGATGTAGGGGCAGGCCATTGGAACCGATGCGATGAAAAAACCGACTTGGGTGATCGATAAGGAACGGGCGCGGCGGGCCTCGGCGGCACAGACGTTCTGGCTGTTCGGCATTCATGCGGTCGCCGATGCGCTGGCCAATCCCGCGCGCGCCAAGCTGCGGCTGGTGGTGACGCAAAACGCTCTCGACCGGTTAGGCGACGCGGTGGCGGCCAGCGGGCTGACGCCCGAAATTGCGGATCCGCGCAAGTTCCCCGCACCACTGGATCCGGGGTCAGTGCATCAGGGCGCAGCGCTCGAAGTTCGCCCGCTGGCCTGGGGCGCGGTTGCGGATCACATCGCCGGACCGGACGCGGGGCAGGGGCCGTTCGTGATGCTGGACCGGGTGAGTGATCCGCATAACGTGGGGGCGATCCTGCGCTCTGCCGAAGTGTTCGGTGCCCGCGCGGTCGTAGCCCCGGCGCGCCATTCGGCACCTGAAACTGGGGCGCTGGCGAAATCGGCGTCGGGCGCGTTGGAAAGGCGACCTTATTTGCGGATCGGGAATCTGAGCAACGCAATGCGCGAGGTTCAAAATGCCGGGATCACCTGCATCGGGCTCGCAGGCGAGGGCGAGGCGACGCTGGCCGAAGCGCTGGATGGGTTGGGCGGCCGGCCCGTTGCGTTGGTGCTGGGGGCCGAAGGACCGGGACTGCGCGAGAAGACTCGCGAAACCTGTGACGTGATCGCGCGAATCCCGTTTGCTTCGGATTTCGGGTCGCTGAACGTGTCAAACGCGGCGGCTGTGGCTCTGTATGAGGTGGCGCGGCGCGGGTAGAGACCGTTTTTGGCCTGGAACGGACATTTGACCCTTGCCCTCTTTGTGCACGGAATCGAGCCGAAGGCGCCTTGCACTCGCCAGCCCGTCCGGGCGGGTTGGCGACTGGTGAAGGCAGCGTAACTCTGTGAGTTGACGGGCGAACCTCACCATCAATTGGCACGAATGGCCGATGCATCACCAACCCACGGGCTGACAAGTGCAAGGCTTGTGTTGCGTGAAAACCAATGGCCGCTACTGGCAAGCTTTAGCCATTGCCTGGCCACTGCTTTCAGGCACGAATTGAAACAACTCGATCCGCACAGAGGTCTTATGGCCGCTGATTCTGTCATATTTGGCCCCGGGCGCACACGGGCCATCACGGCTTCGCCAGCCCACTTTCCTGGAACCGAAACCTTACGCATGTTCTTTGCAGACTTACCCGATGCCATTCCCAAGGAGGATCCCCCGATGACCACCCGCCGCGCCGTACTTGCCCTGTTCGCCACTCTTCCCGCCGTTGCTTTGACCATGCAGACTGCGAACGCCGCTGAACCCATGGTGTTCTCGGACGATGGCGCGGCCATCCGTGGCACCGACCCAGTTGCCTATTTCACCGAGGGCGGCCCGGTGCAGGGCAGCCCCGACTTCACCAGCGAATATGAAGGCGCGACCTGGTACTTCGCCAGTGCAGAGAATAAATCGTTGTTTGACGCCGATCCGGCGAAATATGCACCCCAGTATGGCGGCTATTGCGCCTATGCCGTCAGTCAAGGCTACACCGCGTCTACCGACCCGGACGCCTGGAGTATCGAAGGCGGCAAGCTTTACCTCAACTTCTCACAATCCGTCCGCCGACGCTGGTTACGCGACGTGCCGGGCCACATCGCCTCGGGTGATGCAAACTGGCCATCGGTTCTTGGTGGCTGATGGGGCTGGACGCGCATGCCCTACCGTGGCACCGATCACATATGTTTGAGCGTCCCTTTAACCCGGCGGTTCCCCGCCTAGATATGAATGGTGAGGCCGTAGAACGGAACTCTGCAGCCTCCCTTCACTGTCCCTCGTTCCGACACTGGCGCCCGGAGCTTGCTTCGGGCGTCTTTTTCTTTTGATGGCGGATTACTCCGATAGCCTGCTGCGCAGCGTGCTGACCCGTGTAAAGTCCACCGCGGTCGTTGGCGTGTCGCCAAACTCGGTGCGACCCAGCCACTATGTGGCGCGCTATCTGTCGGTGCGCGGATATAAGGTCGTTCCGGTCAATCCTGGCCATGCTGGCAAAGTGCTGTTCGGGCAGACAATTGTCGGAAGTCTGAAGGACATTCCGGAACCCGTTGATATGGTCGATATTTTTCGGAGATCCGAGGCGGTGACTGCGATTGTTGATGAAGCCCTTGAGATGTTTCCGAGCCTCGACGTGATCTGGATGCAGATCGGTGTGGAACATGCTGAGGCCACGGCGAAGGCCGAAGCGCGCGGCGTGACGGTAATCCAGAACCGCTGTCCCAAGATCGAACACCAGCGCCTGTTCGGAGAATTGCGCAAGGGCGGATTTGCGACAGGCGTGATCTCGTCAAGACTCCGGTGAGACTGGCAGTTGTTGGAGCATCTGGCGCGGATGGTTTTAGAAAAGATGATCTTAGATCAGCTAGTTGCGGGACGCTTTTTCTGCGATGCCTGAAGAATTCGTGCGCCGGTCGAGTTCTTCCAGAACATCCGATAGCGGTACATCGCGTGACGTCAGCATGACCAGAAGGTGGTAAAGGACATCGGCAGCTTCGGCCGTCAGCGCGGCGCGGTCGCCCTTGACGGCCTCGATGATCGCCTCGACGGATTCTTCGCCGAACTTCTCGGCGCATTTTTCGGGGCCTTTGGCCAGCAGGGCGGCGGTCCAACTCGACGTCGGATCGGCGGACTTGCGTGCCTCGATGGTAGCAGCGAGGGTTTCCAAAGTTTTCATACCAACCTCATCGGGATACCGGCGGCGGCCATGTGGGCCTTGGCCTGTCGAATCGTAAATTCACCGAAGTGGAAGATTGACGCGGCGAGCACGGCGCTGGCGTGGCCTTCTGTGACGCCCTCGACAAGGTGATCCAGCGTTCCCACGCCACCCGACGCGATGACGGGCACGCCGACTGCATCGGAAATCGCGCGGGTCAGAGGCAGGTTGAAACCGCTGCGGGTGCCGTCGCGATCCATCGATGTCAGCAGGATTTCACCGGCCCCTTTGGCGGCGACGGTGCGGGCGAATTCGACCGCGTCGATGCCGGTTTCGCGCCGTCCCCCGTGGGTGAAAATCTCCCACTTTCCGAGGCTTGTCGTTTTTGCATCGATGGCGACGACGATGCATTGGCTGCCAAAACGTTCGGCGGATTTTGCCACCACCTCGGGGTCGGCGACGGCGGCCGAATTGAAGCTGACCTTGTCGGCCCCGGCCAACAGCAGGGCGCGTACGTCATCAGGGGTGCGGACGCCGCCACCGACGGTCAGCGGCATGAAGCAATGTTCCGCCGTCCGGCGCGCCAAATCGAATAAAGTGCCGCGATTTTCGTGGGTTGCGTTAATGTCGAGGAAGCACAGCTCGTCCGCGCCCGCCGCGTCATAAGCGATAGCGGCCTCTACCGGGTCGCCCGCGTCGATCAGATCGACGAAGTTCACGCCTTTGACAACGCGGCCGTTGGCGACGTCAAGGCAGGGGATGATCCGGGTCTTTAGCATCGGGGCGGACCTAGCCCTGATCGGGGCGCGAAAGCAAGTCGACGGTGTGTTGAGAATTTGGGAACAAGTGAAAGGATCAGATGATGGATATTCGGAAATTGATGGCCGGGGCTGCGATTGCACTGTGCCTGGGCCTGCCCACTGGGGCGACCGCGCTGGAGGTGAAACAGTCCGGCAAGTCGGTGACCGAAACGATGGACGCGTTGGTCGCGGCGGTGGAAGGCGCAGGCGCGAAGGTCGTGGCGCGGATCGACCACGCGTCGAATGCAGAAGGGGCCGGGCTGGAGCTTAGGCCCACGCAGAAGCTGATTTTTGGCAACCCCGCACTTGGCAGTCAGGCAATGCTGGCCGACCAGCGGGCCGGGCTGAAGCTGCCGATGATGGTCCTGGTCTACGAAGACGAAGCCGGTGACGTCTGGGTGACCTACGAGGCACCCGCCGACCTGTTTGAGGGCATGGAGGCCATCGACCCGGAGGCTGAATTCGCAATGAAAATGACAGGTGCGCTGGATATGCTGACGGCCAAGGCCATCGAATAGCGCGGGTCATAGTAGCTGACCGTCTTCCAGGTTTGGATCGCCCGATCCAGTGCGGCCCAGGCCCAGTTGGACCGGTCCGGAATCGCCGCAAGATCGGCGCAGACCAGGGTCAGGTTTCCCGCCGCCACATGGGGACCTGCCCGCGACAGCTGCGGGCCAGAATGTTGCCGGGGTTCGGGGCCGTCACTGCCCAAGGCAAAGGCCGCGCCAGACAGGTCCAGCGCGGCGGCTATCAGAAATGCTTCATGGGATCAGCCGGTTACGACCGGCATGCAGGCTTCGAGCGCTGCGTCCCACTTGGTGCCATCAATGCAGGCCGACGCAGTGTCCGCTTTGTGGTCAGCCCCGCGGCAGCCCATTGCAGCGGCCATCGACGGTGCCAGGATGACGGCCACGACCGCCAGAAAAGTTGCGCGTTTCATTGGGGCGAGCCCTCCTGTACCAAAACGACTGGCCTTAGCCTATCACAAGTGGGCAGAAATTCCCTGTCACGCATCCGTGAGGTCACCAAACACCCGGGCAAAGATCGTATCGACGTGTTTGGTGTGGTAGCCGAGGTCGAAGTGGGCGGCGATTCCGTCTGCGCCGAGGGCGGCGACAACCTCATCATCGCCCTCTAATTCAGTCATGAAATCAGCGCCTTGCTCCCAGACCTTCATCGCGTTTCTCTGGACCAACTTGTAACTGTCTTCGCGGCTGACTCCGGCTTGTGTGAGCGCCAGAAGCACACGTTGTGAATGAACAAGTCCCCGGAACTGGTTGAGATTGCGCATCATGTTGTCGGGATAGATCACCAGCTTGTCGATCAGCCCGGTCAGGCGTCCCAACGCGAAATCCAGTGTGATGGTCGCGTCAGGGCCGATGTTTCGCTCGACTGAGGAGTGAGAGATGTCGCGTTCGTGCCAGAGCGCCACGTTTTCCATCGCCGGCACCACGGCCATACGGACCAATCGGGCGAGGCCAGTCAGATTCTCACTCAGCACCGGGTTGCGCTTGTGGGGCATGGCCGAAGACCCCTTTTGACCCTTGGAGAAAAACTCTTCGGCTTCAAGGACTTCGGTGCGCTGAAGATGGCGGATCTCGGTCGCGATGTTCTCGATCGAACTGGCGATAACGCCGAGGGTGGCGAAGAACGCGGCGTGGCGGTCGCGGGGGATGACTTGTGTGCTGATCGGCTCGGGCGTCAGGCCCAATTTCTCGCAGACGTGTTCTTCTACCGCCGGGTCGATGTTGGCGAAGGTTCCGACCGCACCGGAAACGGCTCCGGTGGCGATTTCGGCGCGGGCCGTTTGCAGCCGGGTGCGGCCGCGATCCATCTCGGCATAGAATCGTGCGAATTTCAGGCCCATGGTCACCGGTTCGGCGTGGATACCGTGGCTGCGCCCGATGCAGACGTCCATCTTGTGTTCCAGCGCGCGGCGTTTCAGGGCCGCCAGAAGCGCGTCCATATCCGCTAGAAGCAGGTCGGTGGCGCGCACCAGTTGCACGTTGAAACAGGTATCGAGCACGTCCGAAGACGTCATGCCCTGATGCACGAACCGCGCCTCATCCGCGCCGACGTGTTCGGCCAGATGTGTCAGGAAGGCGATGACGTCGTGTTTGGTGACGGCCTCGATCTCGTCAATACGGGCGACGTCGAATTCCACGTCTTTGGCCTTCCACACGGCCTCGGCATTCTCGCGCGGGATTACACCCAGATTGGCCTGCGCATCGCAGGCGTGGGCCTCAATCTCGTACCAGATGCGGAACTTGGTTTCGGGGGACCAGATCGCCACCATGTCGGGGCGGGAATAGCGCGGGATCATGTCGCGGCCTTTTGAATTGAGGGCGGTTCGGCGCGGTCATAGACTGCGCGGAACGGGGCGACAAGTTGAGGCGGGCAGATGCGAGCGATTGTTTTGGCGGTGGTGCTTGCGGGTCCGGTTTCGGCGCAGGATTGGACTCCAATGGACGGTGCGAAGATTCAGACGGCGCTGGAGGATCGCACGCTGTATTACGAAGGTGCTGAGCAGGAGTTCTATTCCTCGGGGCAGACATCCTACACGGCCGGCCGACCTAGTCTGGGGAGTTGGGCGGTGCGCGGCGATCGGTATTGCAGTCAGTGGCCGCCGAACGATCAATGGGAGTGCTATGACATGGAGGCGGCTGACGGCGCAGTGCGGTTCCTCGACGCCTACGGCAATGTAACTGAGGGGCGTTACGAGAAGTGAGGCGGTTAGCGGACTTTGCCGGTGGCTGGTTGCTTGAGCGGCAGATCGAGGATCGGCGCGCGGGAGAGTCAGGCGTGTTTGAGGGTCACGCAACGCTGACCGAGACGCCCGATGGCTGGGTCTGGTCCGAGCACGGTCAACTCGGCATGGCCGGACGTGAGCCTGTCACCGCGACCCGGCGCTATCTCTGGGCCGAGCCGAAACCGGGGCAGATCGAGATCAGCTTTGAGGACGGCAGGCCGTTTCACAAACTCGGGGTGACGGCGCGCCATGATTGCGCGCCCGACACATATGACGTGACTTATGATTTCACGGATTGGCCGGTCTGGCAGGCGGTTTGGCGGGTCACCGGTCCGCGCAAGGACTATAGGATGACAACCCTGCATCGCCGACCCGGCTGAGGCTTTCCCTTGCGCGCGCTGCCCCGCTGCGGCAAAACCGACCTCAACCTTCGATAATGAAAGGCAAGGGGCATGAACGACAGAGTTTTGGCCGAGGCGATTGGCCCGGCGAGCGGCACGCAACTGCGGATCAAACAGGCAGTTCTGGTGGTGTTGGGGATTGCCGCGCTGGCGATTGCGGCGAAAATCAAGGTTCCGATGTGGCCGGTGCCGATCACCATGGGCACATTCGCGGTGCTGACTGTCGGCGCGGCCTATGGCGCGCGCCTCGGTCTGGTGACGATCCTAGGCTACATGATTATCGGCGCATTGGGATTTGACGTGTTCGCCGGGTCTTCGGCCGAGAAATTCGGACTGACCTACATGATGGGCGGCACGGGCGGCTATCTTGTCGGCTATGTGCTCGCGGTACTGGCGCTTGGTGCGCTGGCGCGGGCCGGCTGGGACCGTTCCGTCGGCAAAATGGCTGTGGCACTACTGATCGGCAACGTGCTGATCTATGTGCCTGGTCTGCTGTGGCTGGGTCAGCTGTTCGGATGGGATCAACCGATCCTTGCCTGGGGCCTGTGGCCGTTCCTGGTCGGTGACGCGGTGAAATTGGCGCTGGTAGCCTTGCTGGTTCCGGGGCTGTGGAAGCTAATCGGCAACGCGCGCGGCTAAACCGCTGCAATGCTTCTGCAAATAGAAAGGCGCGCCAGTGGCGCGCCTTATACATTTCAGTGGTCCATGTCAGCTTAAGCCAGCGAAGTGTCGACCCGACTGGACTGCTCCAGCGTACGGTGGACGGGGCATTTTTCGGCGATTTCCAGCAGCTTCTGACGCTGATCATCTGATAAATCACCTTCCAGCGAAATCCTCCGTCTAAAGGTGTCGACTTTGGTACCGCCTGCCTCGGCGTCCTGCGCATGCACCTTGTCATGGGTCACATCAACGCTGACGTGGGTAAGCGGCCATTTCTTGCGTCGGGCGTACATGCGGATGGTCATTGAGGTGCAGGCGCCCAGTCCAGCCGTCAGGAAGCCGTAGGGCGTCATGCCGCGATTGGTCCCGCCGTACGCCTCGGGCTCGTCTGCCAGCGCGTGATGTGTCGGCCCTGCATTCACGTCCTGCAGAAAGCCGTTCGGGTCTGCTTCGGACACGCGCACCACCCCTTCCGGCGCGCCAGGAGGGGGGGCCGGGGGCGTTAGTTTCAGATAGCGACTGGCCCAGGCGGCGATAACCTCGGCGGCGTATTCGGCATCCTCTGGGCGGGTGATCAGGTGATCGGCTTCGTCCAGAGTGACAAAGCTTTTCGGGTGTTTCGCGGCGAGGAATATGTTCGAGGCGTTCTCGATCCCGACAATCCGGTCCTGCGGGGCATGCAACACCAGCAGGGCGCGACGGAGCGAGGCGATCGCCGGGCCGAGTTTCTCGGCGCTGACGTCGTCGACGAAATCTTCGCTGATGGTGATCGGGCGGCCGCCCAGATTGACCTCGGCTTGTCCGTCGCGGCGGATCTGCTCCAGCGCATGGCCGAAGTTGTGGGTGACGTGGGCGGGCTCGAACGGCGCGCCGATGGTGGCGACGGCTTTGACGGATGCGATGTCTCCGGCGGCTTTGAGGACCGCCGCGCCGCCCAGCGAGTGGCCGATCAGAAGGGCGGGCGCGTGCCCCATTCCGGCGAGGTGGTCGGCGGCAGCATGCAGGTCGCCGACGTTGCTGGTGAAGGTCGTGTTGCCGAATTCACCGCCTGAATGCCCCAGACCGGTGAAGTCGAATCGCAGAACGGCGATGCCCATCCCGGCGAGGCGTGCGGAGATGCGGCGCGCGGCGGGGATGTCCTTGGAGCAGGTGAAGCAATGCGCGAACAATGCGGTGGCCAGATGCGGCCCGTCAGGAAAATCAAGCCGCGCCGCGAGGTCGGCTCCATTGTGCCCGGTGAATGTTATGCGTTCGGTGGTCATGCTGTCCCCTTAATCTACCGCGCTGGCAACAGTGGGGGCAGGGCGCAAGCCGAGCAAGGGTTGGACCTGTCCTGTCACGTCATGGTGACGGGACGAGAGGTCACGGTCCTTTCGCCAGGATTCTATGGAAGGAGTAGGGGGGGCTTTACGGCCCTGGGCGGACGTTCGCACAGGTTCCTTTGTGCACGGAATCGAGCCGAAGGCGCCGTGCACTCGCCAGCCCGTCCGGGCGGGTTGGCGACTGGTGAGGGCAGCGTAACTCTGTGAATTGACGGGCGAACCTCACGATTAAGTGGCACGAATACCCGTCTCATCACCAACCCATGGGCTGACAAGCGCAAAGCTTGTGTTGCGAGAAAACCAAAGCCCCCTCAAGGTCAAAATCGGCAATCCCGGTTTCGCTTTCACCTCGTTGCGACTAGCTTGCCGCGCATGCCTGCTCTCCAAACCAAATTTGCCGCAGCTCCCTGGACATCTCCTGCCGGTCAGCGCCTGCCGGGGTTGCAGCCAATGAAGATGGGTGACTGGTTGCGGGTGGACGAAGCGTATGGTGGTCAGATGGTCGAGCGGGATCGCCTGATCGCCACCAGGGCCAATGCTGTTCATGCCCTGATGCCGGATGCGTGGGCCGCAGCGGTGGAACTATATATGATGGCTCTGGCGCATCTGCGCTCGTTGCCGGGTTTCACGGTCGCATCTGACCGTGTGCAACGTCCGGACGGCGTCATTGTGCCGCTGAACTCTAACCAGCCATTGCTGACGCTTGGACGGCTTGTGGCAGAAGACCTGTGCCTGATGCAAAAGCAGCGCGACGAACATGTCCTGACCGGAGCGATTCTGTGTTTTCCGGCGCACTGGACGCTGGCCGAGAAAATCGGCCGCCCGATGATCCGCATTCACCAGCCCGTGGAAAGTTACGACGATGATATCGCCAAGCGGGTCCAACGCATCTTCGACAATTTGCGCGTCGACCAGCCGGTCTGTCGTGGCAATCTCCACCGTTGGCACGAGGCTGACCTTTTCGCCCCGCGGTCCGAAAAAGATGCACCTTATGAGCGCGATGATACCGCCCCTTATCTTCGCAGTGAGCGTCAGAGCCTGATCAGATTGCCCGAAACAGACGCAATCCTGTTCACGATCCACACATCGATTATCCGTGCGAGAACCGATTGAACCGCGCCAAACTGCCGCTTGCGCGCCCGCGAAAGCAGGCATAATGCACCGATCAAACGCGACCCGATCGAGTCGCGCCCGGCCAGCCCAATCTGCTGACGCAACGCTGGGACAGACGGCGCAATAAGGAACACATGATGTTGAATCAGGAAATCTCGAAGCGACGTGATGCCGCGATCTCGAACGGGGTCGGGATGATGACGCAGATTTACGTGGACCGGGCGCTGAACTCGGAAGTCTGGGACGTGGAGAGCTATGCCCAAAAGTTGGTGACGGCCGTCATCAGGCGGCGGTTTGAAGTTGCTTGATGCCGTCTTTGAACTCAACCCCCTGAATGATCTCGGGCAGACGGTTTGGCCCGGAGATCTTCCGCCACTTCTTCTTGGCTGACATCATCAGCCTGAAGACCATGGCGAGGGCGGTCTTGCGGTTGAGGCAGCCCTTGGTCTTCCGGGTGCGGTTCCGGACCGTGGCGAAGACGCTTTCGATCGGGTTCGTGGTCCGGATGTGTTTCCAATGCTCGGCCGGGAAGTCATAGAAGGCCAGGAGCTCATCACGATCCTTGACCAGTTTGGCCACGGCCTTCTCGTATTTCACGCCGTAGGTGTCCACGAAGAGATCGAAGGCGGCGTTTGCCTCCTTTTTCGTCTCGGCCATCCAGATGTCCTGCAGATCAGCCTTGGCTTTTTCGTGCAGGGATTTGGGCATCGCGCCCAACACGTTTGACGTCTTGTGAACCCAACACCGCTGCTCACGGGTCTCGGGATAGACATCTCTCAGGGCGGTCCAGAAGCCGAGTGCACCATCGCCGGTGGCCAGTTCGGGCGGAACAGTCAGTCCGCGCTTTTTCAGCCCTTTCAGCAGGTCGCGCCAGCTATCGGCGTTCTCGCGGAACCCGTCCATGATGGCGAGAACGTCCTTCTCGCCGTATTCGTCTGCACCGATAATCACCAGCATACATTGACGGTCGCCGCCCAACCGGGGCGTGAAGTAAACCCCATCCGCCCAGATGTAGACATAGCGCTTGCCCGTGAGGTCGCGTTTGCGCCAGGTCTCATATTCTTCCCACCAGTTGGCCTTCAGGCGCGTGATAGTTGAGGACGACAGCCCCTCGGCATCCGGCCCCAGAAGCGCGGACAGCGCCTCGCTGAAGTCGCCGGTCGAGATGCCTTTCAGATAAAGCCAGGGCAGAAGTTCCTCCACCGACTTCGTCTTGCGCAGATACGGCGGCACCAGCGAAGAGCGGAACTTGATCTTGCTCCCATCAGCGTTGCCGCCGCGGTCTCGAACACGCGGAACCTGCACTGGTACCGTCCCGATCCCGGTCATCATTTCTCGCTCGGGCAGAAATCCGTGGCGCACCAAACGCTGGCGACCGTCCTCGTCCAGAAGATGTGCGTGTTCGGCGATAAAGGCGGAAACCTCGGCTTGAACCGCCGTGCGCAGCAACTCCTTCGCCCCGGCCTGGATCACCGCGGTCAACGGATCAGGCGAAATTTCCGATGGCAGTTCGAACGGGACAACAGTAGATTTGGCCATGGTGGCATATCCTTTCTCTTTGAGAATGACGGCGCTTCAACACCGCCATGATATGCCGCCTACTTCAGGCCATCACCAACTTTCGGGCATAACTCGACGTGGAGGGTAAGCGCTATATCGACTTTGCTGCCGGGATTGCGGTGGTTAACACCGGACATTGCCACCCCAAAGTGATGCAGGCGGTGACCGAGCAGGCGGCGAGTTTCACCCACACCTGCCATCAGGTGTTGCCGTATGAGAACTACATTCGTCTGGCCGAGCGGCTGAATGATAAAGTCCCCGGCGACTTTGAAAAGAAAACCGTGTTCGTGACCACGGGTGCCGAGGCAGTCGAGAATGCGATCAAAGTGGCGCGGGCTGCGACGGGCCGCCCGGCGGTCATCGCTTTTGGCGGCGCGTTTCATGGTCGGACCTTCATGGGCATGTCGCTAACCGGCAAGGTCGCACCTTATAAGAAGGGGTTCGGCGCGATGATGCCGGACATTTTCCATGTGCCGTTCCCGATTGATCTTCATGGCGTTCCGGTCGCAGACGCGCTGGACGCCATCACCAAGCTGTTCAAGACTGATCTGGACCCGGATCGCGTGGCGGCCATCATCATCGAGCCGGTGCAGGGCGAGGGCGGTTTTTACCCTGCTCCTGCCGAGTTGATGCGTGGCCTGCGCAAGCTCTGTGATGACCACGGCATCGTGCTGATCGCGGACGAGGTTCAGACCGGGTTCGCCCGTACTGGCACAATGTTCGCGATGGAGGCCTATGACGTCGCCGCCGATATAACCACCATGACCAAGGGTCTGGCAGGCGGCATGCCTCTGGCGGCGCTGACCGGTCGGGCCGAGTTGATGGATGCGGTGCAACCGGGCGGGCTTGGTGGCACCTATGGTGGCAACCCGCTGGGGATTGCTGCGTCTCATGCGGTGCTGGATGTGATCGAAGAAGAAGACCTGTGCGCACGTGCCAACGAGCTTGGGTCGCGGCTGAAACAGCGGTTGGAATCCATCCGGTCGCGGGTGCCTGAGATTGTCGATGTGCGTGGGCCCGGTTTTATGGTCGCGGCAGAGTTCAACACCGCCGACGGAAGTGCGCCGAACCCCGACATGGCCAACGCCATTCGCCTGGAAGCGCTTGAGCGCGGCCTCGTGCTGCTGACCTGCGGCGTCTATGGCAACGTAATCCGGTTCCTCGCACCGCTGACGGTGCCGGATGAAATCCTCGCCGAGGGGATGGACATTCTGGAGGCGTCGATCGACGCCGTAAAAGCGCGCTGATCCAACAGAAGGAAAAGCCGTCGCGGTGAAACGACGGCTTTATTTCGCTTCGACGTGCCACCCCGAATGGGGTCGGGCGCTAGATCATCGACAGAAATGGTAACTGGACGTTCGCGGCGGCCAGTGCCGTACCCATTCCGGTCAGTGCCATGACGTGGGCCGTTGTGCGCAGGTTCTCTCCGCCAAGGATGTTGAAGATCAACATCCCGAAGCCGACCGGGAAGGCCACCACCAGAAGGATGGTGTTCAAAACATAAACCGTCAGGCGCGCCATGATGTCGTCGGCTTCACGACGCTCGGTTGGATTCGTCGTTTCGTGCTGAGCCGACCTTTGCGTCAATGCGATGGTGTCGCTTGGGAACAGTGCACGGCGCTCTTCGCGCAGCGCCAGTTCGACAGGCATCAAATCGGGAAACCGACTTGCTTCGGCTGCTGTGAGACGTGTGCGGGGTTGACCGTATCCCAAATCAGCGAGGTCTGATTGATCTCCGACTTCGCTGGTTTGTTCGGATTGCACAGCCTCGAATGATCTGTCCAAACGTTTATGGGTTTGCGCCACCGCCAGGGTTGAGCAATCGAACTGCGATCCTTCGCCTTCGACGGTACCGAAATTGCGGTTCATCCGTTCTTTCGGCGACAGACCTCCAGGTGCCTGGCACTGCTTCTTCAGATGTTGCCGGCGCGATGTCGCGTCTGCGCTTGCCAGATCGGCGTCCGACCAGCTGACTGAGCGCGGTGCAAGCCGTGTCTGAAGCGTACGCACAACATTGTAACACGCCGCCCGTTGCGCCCGATCCCTTTTCGCACAAGGCGCATCGTCATCTGCACAGGGTGAGCGGCCAACGGATACCGTCAATGCAGCGTCGCCGGGGGAGACTTCGACCCGCATATTCGGACCAACGAATTCCAGATTTCCGTCAACCGATTTGGCTGCGGCCAGGTCGATATCAACATCGTGGAACATACCGCTCAGCTCTGCACTCAGCGCAGCAACGTCGAAGACGGGAGCGTCTTCGAAATTCAACGTCGCAACGATGTTTGTTTGCGTGTTCATTTGTATTCCCTCTGACGCCCAAAAGCGCGCCGCCGTATATTTTTTACGTCGGTTTTTCCGACTTTCGAGCAAACAATCGCCTTTGAATGTGGAGGAAGTGAGGCACAGGGAAGGAAATCCGGCGCTGAATCGAGGCAATAGTCGCCCAAAGGATGCGATCCGGTCGAGACTTTAACTAACTGTTAATAAAGGTAAAGAGTTTGCAAGTCGTGGTCTGATCCGACCGGCTTGTTAACGCTAACGTCAAACGAAGTGGGGCGCTCAGATGAGCGCCCCAGGTGTTCGGCAAGACAGACTGAAATCAGCAACTGTAGTACATCTTGAATTCCATCGGGTGTGGCGTGTGTTCGTAGGCGTAGATCTCTTCCCACTTGAGATCCATGTAGCCTTCGACCTGACTGCGGGTGAAGACGTCTCCGGCCAGCAGGAAGTCCATGTCGGCCTCCAGCTCGTCCATGGCTTCGCGCAGCGAGGCACAAACAGTTGGGATGCCTGCCAACTCTTCCGGCGGCAGGTCATAGAGATCCTTGTCCATCGCCTCACCGGGGTGGATCTTGTTCTTGATGCCGTCCAGACCGGCCATCAGCAGGGCTGAGAAGCACAGGTAGGGGTTGGCGGCGGGGTCGGGGAAGCGGGCCTCGACACGCTTGGCCTTGGGCGACTCGGCCCACGGAATACGGACACAGCCGGACCGGTTGCGGGCGGAATAGGCGCGCAAGACGGGTGCTTCAAAACCGGGGATCAGACGCTTGTAGCTGTTGGTGGCCGGGTTGGTGAAGGCATTCAGCGCTTTGGCGTGCTTGAGAATGCCGCCGATGTAGAACAGCGCGTCGTCGCTGAGGTCGGCGTATTTGTCACCTGCGAACAGCGGCTTGCCATTTTTCCAGATCGACATGTTCACGTGCATGCCCGTGCCGTTGTCGCCGGCGATTGGCTTGGGCATGAACGTCGCCGATTTGCCATAGGCGTGGGCGACATTGTGGATGACGTATTTGTACTTTTGCAGATGGTCGGCCTGCTCAGTCAACGATCCGAAGACCAGCCCCAGTTCGTGCTGGCAGGAGGCGACTTCGTGGTGGTGCTTGTCGACCTTCATACCCATACGTTTCATGGTCGAGAGCATTTCAGAGCGGATGTCCTGCCCCTCGTCAATCGGGTTCACCGGGAAATAGCCGCCTTTGACGCCTGGGCGGTGGCCCATGTTGCCCATTTCATAGTCGGTGTCGGTATTCCAGGACGCGTCGGTGGCATCGATCTGATAGCTGACCTTGTTGATATCGACCGAATAACGCACATCGTCGAACAGGAAGAATTCAGCTTCCGGGCCCCAGTACGACGTGTCGCCGATGCCCGAGGACTTCAGGTAAGCCTCGGCCTTCTCGGCCGTGCCGCGGGGGTCGCGGTCGTATGCTTCGCCGGTATCGGGTTCAACGACCGAGCAATGTACGGCCAGTGTCTTCTCGGCATAAAACGGGTCCAGATAGGCGCTTTTGGTGTCCGGCATTAGCTTCATGTCGGACTGATCGATCGACTTCCAGCCGGCGATCGAACTGCCGTCGAACATGAAACCGTCTTCCAGGAAGTCTTCGTCAACCTGATCGGACATGACTGTGACGTGCTGCAGCTTGCCGCGTGGGTCGGTGAAACGGATGTCGACGTATTCGACGTCATCATCGCGGATCGTTTTCAGGAAGTCTTTGTTGCTCATTGGTCGGAACCCCGTTGTCTCAGTGGTGTATCAGATTGCGTCGTCGCCGGTCTCGCCGGTGCGAATGCGCACCGCCTGTTCGACCGATGAAACGAAGATTTTGCCGTCGCCGATCTTGTCGGTCTTGGCGGCTGCGATGATGGCCTCGATGGCGCCGTCGATCTGGTCGTCGGGCAGGACGACCTCGATTTTCACTTTCGGGAGGAAATCGACGACGTATTCTGCGCCGCGATACAGTTCGGTGTGGCCCTTCTGACGGCCGAAACCCTTGACCTCAAGCACCGACAGGCCCTGAACGCCGATCTCTTGCAGCGCTTCTTTGACCTCGTCCAATTTGAACGGCTTGATAATAGCTTCGATCTTTTTCATGGACCGGCCTCCTTTGATGTGTCGAAATGGGGGAAATCACGTGCGCGTGGAGGCGGCAATTCGGGGTGCACTTGGCGCAACCAACCAGGGACCGAATGATTACTGAATGCACAAAAATTAGGCAAATTGCTTGTCTTTTGATCGATTTGAAAACATGAGGTCGCGGATGACTGAAACAATAACCTCAGCCCAGATGCGCGCGCTTGAACAAGCGGCCATCGAAAGTGGGCAAGTCACAGGCCTCGAGTTGATGGAGCGCGCAGGGCAGGGCGTCGTCGAGGCAGTGTTTGAGGAATGGCCAGAGTTGGCAATGGGTGAGGGCCGGGCCGTGGTGCTGTGCGGCCCAGGCAACAACGGCGGCGACGGGTTCGTGGTAGCGCGGTTGTTGCGGGAAAAGGGGTGGGAGGTTGAGGTGTTCCTGTACGGCGATGCCGATAAGCTGCCACCGGATGCGCGGGTGAATTATGAGCGGTGGTGTGAGGGCGGCGATGTTTCAGCTCTTTCGTGTCGCGAATTCTGGCTCGATCCCGACTCGTATTCGTCCAGTACTGTCTTGGTTGATGCGGTCTTCGGAACAGGGTTGCGGCGCGCCTTTGATTGCAACGCAGTTGTTTGGGCACTCTTGACTTGCGCGCTGAACAGTCGACGAGAACCAAACGAACATTGGCCTGCCGCGCGCGTTGTTGCAATTGATGTTCCATCTGGCATGGACGCAGACACAGGAATGTTCCCAAAGCCAGATCCAATTCCTTTTGATTTTGAAACTGCAAAGGCCAACCTCACGGTCACCTTCCACAGCCTAAAACGCGGTCATGTGCTTGCCGATGGCCCTGCGGCATGCGGTAAGATTGTCGTTAAAGACATTGGCCTCTGACCCTATCATTGGTTCTCAAATATCCCCGCCGGAGGCATAGAATCTCTTGTCCAACCCTCATCCAATAGCCCTGACCGACGCCATGAAATCCGCGCTTTCCAAGCGCCCTGATCAACATAAATACGACCACGGGCACGCGCTGATCCTGACCGGCGGCGTTGGGCATGGCGGTGCTGCTCGGTTGGCGGCGCGGGGGGCGCTGCGGGTCGGGGCGGGGTTGGTGACGGTTGCGTGCCCACCGGCGGCGCTGATCGAAAATGCGGCGCAATTGAATGCCATCATGGTTCGCAGCCTTAAAGATGCGGATGCCCTGAATGCGCTTCTGGAAGACGAACGTCTGAATGCGCTTTGCCTAGGGCCCGGATTGGGGAAGGAACGGGCGCGCGATCTTGTTCCGCCGGCGCTTGCCGCCAGGCGGGCAACCTTGCTTGATGCCGACGCGCTGAGTGCGTTTTCGGATGAGCCAAATGTGTTACTCGACAAATTGCACGACGGCTGTGTTCTGACACCTCACATTGGCGAATTCGCGCGGCTGTTCCCGGATATTTCACGCCGGATTGCGGCAAAAGGCACGGGCTATTCCAAGTCCGATGCAGCGCGAGATGCAGCAGCGCGTGCGGGATGTGTAGTTGTATTGAAGGGGGCGGAAACGGTGATCGCCGCGCCGGATGCGGGCGCGGCGATCCATTTGGCGCTAGGGGAAAGCGCCGTGCCGTGGCTCGCCACCGCAGGGACAGGTGACGTGCTGGCGGGGTTCATTGCGGGGCTTCTTGCCCGCGGTTTCATGCCAATGGCCGCCGCCGAGACAGCCACGTGGCTGCATGCGGAAGCCGCCAGATTATTTGGCCCAGGGCTTATTGCAGAGGATCTACCCGAAACCCTGCCGGAGGTTTTCCGAAGCCTGGACCTCTAGGCACACTTGGTCATCTCGGCCGGTACATCACGCGATTTAGGAATGATGCGGCGCGCGCAGACCGGTGCTGGCTCGTCCGGGACGACGCCAGCACGCTGCAAGGGCTCCTGACGCAAGGCGACCGGCGTCAAATTGAGACCCGGCCGGTTGGTTCCTTCGACGCTTGGTGTGCAGGCAACTTCGACTCCGTCGGCATAGATGATGTGCTCGGCATCAAATTCCAGCAGGAAGATACGCAGTTTCATCGGCTGAGCGGCTTGCTGCATCGTTTCGCCGTCACACAGATCGACAACTTTTACGATTACTTCATCACGTCCGAACCGATCCATCGCCTCCGCGCCGCGTAACATGACACGCTGACCCGGTGCCATGATGATTTCCTCATCAGGGTTTCCGTGACCCAAAGCACCAACGGCCACCATGACAGGGCGAACTGACTGCAGCATACGCGACCGGATATTTCTCAATTCCACCGGACCGGCATCACGGGTAATAATCCGATCGCCGTCTTGCAGATGCTCGACGGGAATTGGGCCATCAAGTGTCAGTACCATCGCCCCTTCGCGCAGTCCTTCAGGTAGAAAGGCTCTGGCGGGTTTTACCCGGGCCGGCTTAACCATTGTCGTGCCCTGATCGTCGTTCTTGATGGCAGCCAGGTTGGTCATTGTCGTTACCCCGCGTTGAATGTTAGCGCACGCAAGACAACTTAAAGTTGCAAATGTGGCAAAAAAACGACCATAAGGCGAGATTGCCTTATTTTTTGTACTCGCATCCGGTTTCACCCTTTGCTAGAAAGCCGCGACTTTGGGGCGGCCATGCGGCTGCCCTTCGGATTTCAGCGGGTGTGGCGGAACTGGTAGACGCACCAGATTTAGGTTCTGGCGCCGCAAGGCGTGGGGGTTCGAGTCCCTTCACCCGCACCAAACTGACTGGATAAGGACGCGACAAGATGCAGGTCACCGAGACCGTGAACGAAGGCCTCAAGCGCGGATACGCCATCCGCATTCCCGCCGCCGAGCTGGACGCGAAGGTTCAGGAAAAATTGGCCGAGGCGCAGCCCGACGTCGAAATGAAAGGGTTTCGCAAGGGCAAAGTCCCTATGGCGTTGCTGAAAAAGCAGTTCGGCCCGCGGATCATGGGCGAGGCTATGCAGGAAACCGTCGATGGGGCGATGTCGTCGCATTTTGAGGAAACCGGTGATCGCCCTGCGATGCAGCCTGACGTCAAGATGACCAACGAAGAGTGGAAAGAAGGCGACGATGTCGAGGTCGAGATGACCTATGAAGCGCTGCCGGACATCCCGGAATTCGATGCCAAGAAGCTCAAGATCGAACGCCTGAAAGTCAAAGCGGACGACGCGTCGGTTGATGAGGCATTGGGCAATCTTGCGGAAAGCGCGCAGAATTTCGAAGATCGCAAGAAGGGTTCGAAGGCCAAAGACGGCGATCAGGTTGTGATCGACTTCAAAGGTTCGATCGATGGCGACGAATTCGAGGGAGGCTCGGCCGAGGATTATCCGCTGGTGCTGGGATCAAACTCGTTCATCCCTGGGTTTGAGGAGCAACTGGTCGGCGCAAAGGAAGGCGACGAGACTGAAATTAAGGTCGATTTCCCCGCCGATTATCAGGCCGAGAACCTTGCCGGTAAGACGGCCGTGTTCGCGTGTTCAGTGAAAGCGGTCAAAGCGCCGGCGAAGGCCGAGATCGACGATGAGTTGGCCAAAAAATTCGGGGCCGAAGATCTGGCCGCGTTGAAGACGCAAATCAGTGAGCGGTTGGAAGCGGAATACACCGGGGCCAGCCGGTCGATCATGAAGCGGTCGCTGCTGGACCAGCTCGACAAGCTGGTAAAGTTCGATCTGCCGCCGTCGCTTGTTGAAGCTGAAGCCAAGCAGATTGCGCATCAGCTGTGGCATGAAGAGAATCCTGAGGTCGAGGGTCACGATCATCCGGAAATCGAGACGACCAAAGAGCATGATGAACTGGCCGAGCGTCGCGTTCGTCTGGGTCTGCTGTTGGCCGAGTTGGGCCGCAAGAATGAAATTGAGGTTTCGGACGCTGAAATGACGCAAGCGGTGATGAACCAGGCGCGTCAGTATCCGGGTCAGGAACGTCAGTTCTTCGAATTCGTGCAGAACAATCCGCAGATGCGTCAGCAGCTTCAAGCGCCGATTTTCGAGGACAAAGTCGTCGATTATATTTTCGAGCTTGCCAAGGTGACGGATAAGGACGTTTCGAAGGACGATCTTCAAAAGGCCGTCGAGGCGCTGGAAGACGAGTAGGATACGCTTCGATCAAGCAATTTGGGCCGCCTTTGGGCGGCCCTTTTTTTGTTTGCAGATTATGGTGCCGAATCTCTCGCCGGAATTTGCGGCAGCAGTGAATGGCTTAGCGTGATAGCCTCAGCAATCCACCGTTCGGAGCATCAATAGCCAGCAAGACCGAGCCGTCGGCCATCACCTCGACATCGCGGATGCGTCCGATGCCTCGTAAAATGCGTTCTTCTCCGACGACTTTTCCATCCGCGAGCCGAAGACGAACCAGTTCGCCGGGATTGAGCGAGCCAATCAGCAGGTCGCCGTTCCAGTCTGGAAACATGGCGCTGGAATAAAATGCCATGCCGCCCGGCGCGATGACTGGGTCCCAATAATAGACCGGCTGTTCCATGCCGTCACGAACGGTCAGGCCATCGCCCATCGGCAGGCCGCTGTAGTCTTCGCCGTAACCGATTACCGGCCAGCCATAGTTCTTCCCCGGCTCGGGGCGGTTCAGTTCATCGCCGCCCTTCGGGCCATGCTCAATGGTCCAGAGAGCTCCATCGGGTCCGATGGTCGCACCCTGCACGTTGCGGTGGCCGTAGCTCCAGATCTCTGATTGCGGAGCGGGCTGGTTGGCGAACGGGTTGTCCGGCGGGACTTTGCCATCCAGAGTAACGCGGATCACCTTGCCAATGGTTCGCGACAAATCCTGCGCCTGATCGCCGTCACCGCGGTCTCCGGTTGTGATGAAGGTGTGACCGGCGTCGTCAAATACAATCCGACTGCCGAAATGCGCGCCACTTCGGCTGGCGGGGGTTTGGACGAATATGTCCTGGACATCAGTTAACTGGCCCAGGTCTTCGGACAGGCGGCCCCGGGCGGCTGCAGTTGTGCCCATGTTGTCGGGCGTCGCCTTGGCATATGTCCAGTAGATCAATCGGTCGTCGGCAAACGTCGGACCGATGGCGACGTCGAGCATGCCACCCTGGCCGCCCGCCCAGATATTGGGCAGGCCCTTGATCGGTTCCGACAGAGCGCCGTCGGCGCTGACGTGGCGCAGGCGACCGGCGCGTTCGGTGACCAGCAATCCGCCCCCAGGCAGTTCGGCCATGCCCCAAGGGTGTTCCAGTTTGTCTACGAAGATTGCAATTTCCGGCGCAGAGGATTGCATCGCCGGGGCACGTGTCTGTTCAGGAAAGGCGGGCGCGAATTCGGGGACGTTTGGCGGACCCTGCGGAGCTGGCGTATCCGATTGGGCAAGTGCAACAGAGGTGAATGCCGTGAATATCAGCAACAGTGTGGGGCGAAACATTTGCGAACTCCTCTAGGGCGTGGGCCCCATAAGGATGGCGCATTTGGCGCAAAAGAAAAGGGCCGCACCCTGCGGCGCGGCCCTTTTGCAATAATCGGTCGCTTAGGACTATTTGTCGTCGTCGTCCGAAGCGTCAGCCACATCGTCGGCTGCGTCTTCGGCAACCTTGACCGGACCAGCGTCGTCGTCGCCGAAGTCTTCCACACCGGCAGCACCGATGTCGTCGAACAGCTCGGCAATTTCGAATTCAGCGGCGGCTTCTTCTTCCGCAGCCAGATCCTGGATTGACTTGCCGGCAGCCTGCAATTCCGCCTCTTCGGTCGAGCGTGCAACGTTGAGTTCAATCGACGCTTCAACTTCGGGGTGCAAGGTCACGAGAACCGTGTGCAAACCAAGTTCCTTGATTGGCGCAGTCAGGGCGACCTGCTTGCGATCAACCGAGAAACCTTCCGCGGTTGCCGCGTCGGCAGCGTCACGGGTCGAGACCGAGCCGTAAAGTGAGCCCGAATCAGACGCGGACCGGATCACAATGAACTGCTGCCCATCGAGTTTCTCGGCCAGCGATTCGGCTTCTTTCTTGGTGTCCAGATTGCGCGCTTCCAGCTGCGCTTTCTGAGTTTCGAATTTGGCAACGTTCGCAGGCGACGCCCAAAGCGCTTTGCCCTGAGGCAACAGGAAGTTACGGGCATAGCCCTGTTTGACGCTGACGACTTCGCCCATCTGGCCCAGCTTGGACACGCGTTCTAGAAGGATCACATCCATGACGAAGTCTCCTTATTTGACGGCATAGGGCAGCAGCGCCAGAAACCGTGCGCGCTTGATCGCCCGGGCGAGGGCACGCTGGTTCTTGGCACCGACAGCGGTGATGCGGGAGGGGACGATCTTGCCACGCTCTGAGATGTAGCGCTGCAAAAGACGGGTGTCTTTGTAGTCGATCGTCGGTGCGTTATCGCCGGCAAACGGGTCGGTTTTGCGACGACGGAAAAACGGTTTTGAAGCCATTGGTTATTGTCCTTTATTCATGTGTCAGATCAACAAGAGATCAGCGGCGACGATCGCCGCGGTCGCCGCGCTCTTCACGCTTCTGCATCTGTGCGGATGGACCTTCTTCGTGCTTGTCGACCTTGATGGTCAGCACGCGCATGACATCTTCATGCAGGCGCATCAGGCGCTCCATCTCCTGCACCGCCGGTGCCGGAGCATCGGTGCGCAGATAGGCATAGTGCCCCTTGCGGTTCTTGTTGATCTTGTAGGCCATCGTTTTGACGCCCCAATACTCCTGCTCGACGATGCTGCCGCCGTTGTCAGAAAGCACTGTGCCAAAATGTTCGATGAGTCCCTCGGCCTGGGTATTGGACAAATCCTGGCGCGAGATAAAAACATGCTCGTAAAGCGGCATGGGTTCTCCGTTCACTGTTCGAGCGCACTTCAAAGGGGGGTCAAACCTTCCACGACCCGACCCACGAGAGGCTGCGCTGTTCATATCCGTGTGGAAGGACGCGCGCTTATAGGCGGGGCGCGGAAATTCTGCAAGCGCGTCTGAATAATACACGCAAATTACATGCAAGTGTCCAAATTTGAACAACTTTAACGCGCATAGCTGTATCGTTGTGAGAGTAAATCGGAGTATGCCGTCACGATGACACGCGCATTGGAACAATACGGCGCAGCGCCAGGTAAGGCGTCAAAGTCGATAAAAATCCGCGAAACCGCAAATGGTTACGCGGTTCACGAGGTATCCAGGCAGTTTGATCTGGATGCCACTTTGGAGACCGTGCTGAGGTACTCCGGACTGGCGATCCTGTTGGCAGCGGGTGCGCTTTGGGTCATCCCAAGTAACATATTGGGCACTGACTTGATGCAGGCAAAACTCGGCCTGTCGATAGCGCTGATTTTGACCGGTTTTGTATTCTACTGGCTGGCGGCGCGTGGACTCAAAACGCAGATGTGCGTTGATTCAAAAAACCGCCGGATCGTGTTGGCTTATCTCAACAATCGCGGCCGCACACGGCATCAGAAAACTTTCACAATGCGTGATCTGGAAAGTTTCTACATCAAGCGTACGAAAAACCCACTGGAGCCAGCGTCGCTCCATTTGCGGCTTCGGGGCGTCGGTGAGATCAAGGTGGCGAGTGGTTCCGAAGAAGAATTGAATGCATTGCACGAAAGAATGTGCGCGGATCTGCAACCAGCCCGTCGTCGACTTGCCGAACGTCAGGAGCAAGACGAGAAACAGGCGCGGCTGTTGTCTGTCGCCTAAAACGGAAGATCATTGATATTGATATAGACGACCCACCTGCATTGCTTGGCGTGCGGTGGCACGGTATGCGACCCTTGGTTCAGCGCAACGGAGGGGCTTATGAAACGCGCATTTATTTTTCCCGGACAGGGGGCGCAGGCTGTTGGCATGGGGCGGGAGTTGGCCGATGCCTATCCTGAATCTCGAGCGGTTTTCCAGCAAGTGGACGACGCGCTAGGAGAGCCGCTGAGCAAGTTGATCTGGGAAGGCGATGCCGAAACTCTGACCCTGACCGCGAACGCTCAGCCCGCTTTGATGGCGACTTCAATGGCTGTGATGGCCGCGTTGGAGGCCGAGGGAGTGGGGGTGGAAAAAGCGTCCTTCGTGGCGGGGCATTCACTGGGAGAATATTCCGCATTGGCGGCCTCGGGTGCGCTTGGGGTTGGCGATGCGGCACGCTTGTTGCGGGTTCGCGGCGAGGCAATGCAAAAGGCAGTGCCTGTCGGTGTCGGCGCCATGGCAGCAGTTTTGGGGTTGGATATCAATGCCGTGCAGGCGGTCGCGGCAGAAGCCGCCGGCGACGAAGTCTGTCAGGCGGCCAATGACAATGATCCGGCGCAGGTGGTTGTGTCCGGTCATAAGGCGGCGGTCGAGCGGGCGTGTGAGATTGCTAAAGCCAAAGGCGCAAAGCGCGCAATCCTGTTGCCGGTGTCAGCGCCTTTCCATTGTGAACTGATGCAACCCGCAGCGGATGCAATGTACGATGCACTGCAAGACGTGACGATCGCTGCGCCGAAAGTGCCTTTGGTCGCCAATGTGATTGCCGCAACTGCCGAGCCAGATCAAATCAAATCCGTGCTGGTTCAACAGGTTACCGGAGCTGTGCGCTGGCGGGACTCGGTGGAATTCATGGTCCAGAATGGCGTCACGGAATTCTGGGAAATCGGTGCGGGCAAGGCACTGAGCGGGATGGTGAGGCGGATCGCCAAGGAGGCCGAAACGCGTGCGGTGTCCTCGCCTGACGATGTCAAAGCAGCGGCTGAAGCCGCTGGTTAGGAGGGCGCTGTGACATTTGAAGAGGCAGTTGCAATGCAGCCGCAATGGGTCGGCTGGTGGCTGTACTGGTTGATGTTCGGCACGTTGGTGTTGCCGCTCGCGCTCTTGATCTGGCGACCGACGCGAGTGGCGGGGCTGTTGACGGTTTTGGCGACCGTGGCTGGTGGGTTTGGCGTGACGTCAATGTTCAACAGCATGGGGTACGTCAAATTGCTGGGCCTGCCCCATGTGGTCATCTGGACGCCGCTGGTTATCTGGTTGATCGTATTGCTACGCGGACGGGATATGCCGGTGTGGCCTCGGCGGATTCTGAGTTTGGTGATCCTGACGATCCTGGTCTCGCTGGCGTTCGACTATGTGGACGTCATCAGGTACTTGCTGGGCGAACGCGCGCCGCTGGTTGAGGCGGTCTGAACTTTTGAAAAATGGAAGCTGACTATGTTTGATCTGACGGGAAAATCGGCGCTGGTGACCGGCGCGTCCGGGGGTATTGGCGGAGCGATAGCCACGGCTCTGCACGGGGCCGGGGCGACGGTTGGTCTGTCTGGCACGCGAGAGGGGCCGCTGAATGATCTGGCTGGGCAGTTGGGCGATCGTGCTCATGTGCTTCCCTGCAACCTGTCGGACATGGAGGCAGTTGCTGACCTGCCGAAGACGGCAGCAGAGGCGATGGGTAGCCTCGATATCCTCGTGAACAATGCCGGGATCACGCGGGACAATATCTTCATGCGGATGTCTGATGAAGAATGGGATCAAGTGATTTCTGTGAACCTCACGGCCTCGATGAAGCTGTGCAAATCGGCGATCCGGGGGATGATGAAGGCGCGATGGGGGCGGATTGTGAACATCACCTCGGTCGTCGGGGCGACGGGAAATCCGGGACAGGCGAACTATGCCGCTGCCAAGGCCGGGCTGACGGGGATGAGCAAATCGTTGGCCTATGAGGTCGCAAGCCGGGGGATCACGGTGAACTGCATCGCACCGGGGTTCATTACAACTGCGATGACCGACAAATTGAGTGACGATCAGAAGGCAAGTATCCTGACGCAGGTGCCTGCAGGGCGGATGGGTGACGCAACGGAAATTGGAGCTGCCGCACTGTATCTGGCAAGTGACGAAGCGGCATATGTCACCGGTGCGACCTTGCATGTTAACGGAGGCATGGCCATGTTCTGAGCGCGTCAATGATCGTTTGCGTTCGAGGAACCTTGTGATAGAAGCGGCGCAGATTGTCACTGATCCGTGATCGGACCTGACATTTTTCCCGTGATTTCACGGGGTTAGAACGATCCTTCGGGGTCAGAAAGTGATCTTTCGGGATCAAAGACAATGGCGGGTTGCGACCCCCATAAGGAACGTGAGGATATATCATATGAGCGACATTGAAGATCGCGTACGCAAGATCGTCGTCGAGCATCTGGGCGTCGAAGAGGCAAAAGTAACCGAGAATGCGTCGTTCATCGACGACCTGGGTGCGGACAGCCTGGACACCGTTGAACTGGTGATGGCGTTCGAAGAAGAATTCGGGATTGAGATCCCTGACGATGCGGCAGAAACGATCCAGTCGTTCGGCGACGCGGTCGGTTTCATCAAGAAAGCGCAGTAAGCGCCTCAGTTCCAAGCGGAATTTTCTGAAATGCGGTGCGCCAACGCGCGCCGCATTTTTTATTATTTCGTCGCGAATTCACTGATCATGTGGTCGACCAAAAAGCCGATGCCTCAGCCGTTTCAACGGGCTGCGATACGGGCGCGGGTATTTTGCGTGCCGATATGTGTCTTGGTGGAATGCTATCGGGCTGAGCACCCGTTCTGCTTCGGCGGATATCTGTGCTTTCTCTTGCGCCAGCGCAGTATATCGCCCGCTGTCAGACGCAATTCTGTAGTTTAATCGTTCGTCATCGACCTCGCGACCGAGTGCGCAGGCAATTTGGTGAATCACACCGCGCATGTCGGATAGCATCATCTTTTCGGCTACTAAGATTGGCGTAACTCCACTGAAGGCAAAGAAGGCCTGCCAGCCAGCCTCATTCACTAGCATCGCGTTGAGCCCTGCGCGTATGCTCGGATAGAAAAATGACGCCCTGTCAGTGGTCGGTCGGTTTGGAAAATCGTTTGACCAGTGATGGTAGCATCTGGCAGCTGCGTCCGACACCACCTGCGCGCGCACATCCGATCGGACCAATTTTACCACTACCGCATCGTCAAACAGATTTTGTCCGACGGGGTTTGTGAGCGAAGCTAAGAATTGGCCGAATTGGAGTTTTGTTGCGAACAACCCATCGCGTGAGCGCGCGTTGTAAAGCAAATCCACGTAACTCTGGACGGACCAATCTTCCACTATTCCGCTGTCTTTGGTCCTTTGCATCTCTTCTCGGCCGAAATATTCATCGGGGGCGGCCATTCCAGCGGCGGTGAGGTGGGAGCAAAAAGTCGTGCTCATGGTACGTGGTGCTGAGCAGATTATCAGCTTTTGACGAACTGGAGGCGCGTTGGCCTGCATTGACTGCGTAAGTGGAAGATCACGGAATGGGAGCATTGGGTAATTACCTCGACTACGCGTGCGGCAAATCTGCAATGAACCGCGAACATAAACCCGGTAGCATGGTCATACGCGGCAAGAAATGCCTTGGTATGGTGGCGCTTTGCCGATCTTTGGAAACGACAAATGCAATCAAACGCGCCACTGCGCGGCGGTCAAATTGGTAAGCGACGAATTGCCGGACGCTGCCCTTGCCCCTGTTCACAGATGACGTGTAAAACCGCGGGAACGAATTTCGTGCGGAAAATCAGGGGCGAAGCCAATGCGTCGAGTGGTTGTGACCGGGCTGGGGATGGTGTCGCCGCTGGCATCGGGGGTCGATGAAAGCTGGAAGCGTCTGCTGGCGGGCGAGTCCGGGGCTGATACGATTTCGCTTTTTGATGCCAGCCATCTTGCCACGACCTATGCCTGTGAGGTCCCGCGTGGCGATGGGACAGCCGGGACATTCAATGCTGATGACTGGATGGAACCGAAGGATCAGCGCAAGGTTGATCCGTTCATTATCTTCGCGGTTGCGGCGGCGGATATGGCACTTGCGGATGCTGGCTGGGCACCGGAATCGGATGAGGACCAGTTTCGCAGTGGGGTTCTGATTGGGTCCGGGATCGGGGGTCTTACCTCGATTGCCGAGACGGCGGTGCTGATCAAGGAAAAGGGTCCGCGGCGGGTGTCGCCGTTCTTTATTCCGTCGTCGCTAATAAATCTGGCGTCGGGACAGGTCAGCATCAAGCACGGGCTCAAGGGGCCGAACCATGCGGTGGTGACGGCCTGTTCAACGGGCGCGCATGCGATCGGTGATGCAGCGCGGTTGATTATGCTGGGTGATGCGGATGTGATGGTTGCGGGCGGGGCTGAAGCGCCGATTTCCGAGATTGGGGTGGCCGGGTTCAACGCATGTAAGGCGCTGAGCACGAAGCGTGGGGATGCTCCGAAAGAAGCGTCGCGGCCCTTTGACGAGGATCGAGACGGGTTCGTAATGGGCGAGGGCGCAGGGATTGTGGTTCTGGAAGAGCGTGAGCATGCGATTGCGCGCGGTGCGACGATCCACGCCGAGGTACTGGGCTACGGGCTGTCGGGTGATGCTTATCATATCACCGCGCCGGCGGCGGATGGCGATGGCGGCTTCCGGTCGATGTCGGCGGCGTTGAAAAACGCCGGTTTGAAGCCTGGGGATCTGGATTACATCAACGCACATGGGACGTCGACAATGGCGGATGTGATTGAGCTTGGCGCGGTTGAACGCTTGTTGGGGGATGCGGCGGATGGGGTGACGATGTCGTCGACCAAATCGGCGACGGGGCATCTTCTGGGGGCTGCTGGTTCGGTCGAGGCGATCTTCTCGATCCTGGCAATCCGCGATCAGCTGGCTCCGCCGACGATCAATCTTGAGAACCCGGCGGTTGAAACCAAACTGGACCTGGCGCCGCGTGAGGCGCGCAGCCGTAAGATCGACTATGCGTTGTCGAATTCATTTGGGTTCGGGGGCACCAATGCCTCGGTCATTTTCGGGCAGGGGGATCGCTGATGTGGCGTCACATTGCGTCTAATGGGCTGACGATCCTACTGGTCGGGCTGGTGGCGGCAGCAGGGGCGGTGGCCTGGGCGAAGGTTGAGTATGTCGCGCAGGGGCCGCTGGAACGGGCAGTCTGTTTGAAGGTCGAGCCGGGGTCGCGGATGCGGGGGATTTCCGAACGATTGGCAGACATGGGCGCTGTGCGTTCGGCTGGGCTGTTCCGGATGGGCGCGGATTACACGGATCGCACGAAGCTGCTGAAGGCGGGGAGTTTTCTGTTGCCGCCGGGGGCGTCGATGGATGAGATCACGGATCTGATTACCAAGGGCGGAGCAAGTAGTTGCGGCGTGGAGTTAGTGTATCGGATTAAAGTTAACGGATTGCAGGCTCAGGTGCGCGAATTGGATCCGGAAACGGATAAATTCGAGGTAAAGGCGGAGTTTGAGCCGGGTGTTGATGAAGCTCCGGCGGAATATATCGCGGCGCGGGATGATGCGGACACGCGGATTAGTGTTGTGCTGGTTGAAGGCACGACTGTCTGGCAGGCTGTCGAAGGGTTGAAAGCTGCCGATTTCTTGAGTGGTGACCTTGGTGACGGATTGCCGGACGAGGGCTCATTAGCGCCTGACAGCTACGAGGTGCGTTCGGGTGCGGACCGGGCCGAGTTAGTGGCCAAGATGGAAGCGGCGCAGGCGGCACGACTGGAGCGGGTCTGGAAGGATCGTGCCGATGAATTGCCAGTGGCAACACCGGCTGAGGCATTGGTGCTGGCCTCAATCATCGAGAAAGAAACAGGCCTGCCGGAAGAGCGGGGGCAAGTCGCCTCGGTTTTCGTTAACCGGCTCAATCAGGGAATCCGGCTGCAGACGGATCCGGCGGTGATCTATGGGGTCACCGGCGGCGAGGGCGTTCTGGGGCGCGGGCTGCGACGCTCGGAATTGGACCGTGAGACGCCGTATAATACCTATACGGTGGCCGGGTTGCCGCCGACGCCGATTGCTAATCCGGGGCTGGCGGCGCTTGAGGCGGCGGTGAATCCCGATAGCTCTCCGTTCATATACTTTGTGGCGGACGGGACCGGCGGGCATGCGTTTGCGGAGACTCTGGCGGAGCATAACAAGAATGTTGCGGCCTGGAGGCGGATCGAGAGGGATCGCGCCAATCAATAAGTTTTACAATGAGTTGCGGGCGGCGCGTTAACCCCTTGTTGGTTGACGCATCGACCTCTCCGACCTAGGAGTCGGGACAGGCTAGAAGAAGTGGGCGGGCGGTTTCGAGGATACTCGGGGCCGCCTTTTCCGTTTCTCTCGTACGGAACCCGTATGAGAGGCAATTCAAGACATATGGAACCAATGGACCCGAATGGGGACGACGATCGGCTGGCGCGGCTGCAGGGGGACGCGTTGGCAATTTTGGAGCGAATGACAGCGGCTTTGGCATCGATCACCGATGATCTGGAAGCCGGTAACACGGCCCCTGCGGCGGAAGTTCGCAAGACAATCACACTATTCAGTCAGGCCGAAATGACGGTTCTGGAGAAGAGGAAACAACTTGAAAACGTCCTTGGAAATCAAAACGGCGCTGGCGCGGAACTTGACCTTGGCGTGGCCCGACGGGAAATCATCGGCCGCCTGGATCGCCTGCGCGGAACCGGAGATTCAGGCTGAGTTTCTCGATGGGCTGAGCAATGAGGCGCTGCTGGCGCTGCCCTATCTGTTCGACTTCTGGGCGATGGAGCATCAAGTGCCGCCGGCTGGCGACTGGCGGACATGGGTGGCTCTGGGGGGGCGCGGAGCGGGGAAGACTCGTGCCGGGGCCGAATGGGTGCGGGTGCAGGTTGAGGGGGACCGGCCCGGTGATCCTGGCCGGGCATCGCGAGTCGCATTGGTGGGCGAGACCATCGAGCAGGTGCGCGAAGTGATGGTGTTCGGGGACAGCGGGATCATGGCGATCTCACCCCCTGACCGGCGACCGAAGTGGGAGTCTGTGCGCAAGCGGCTGGTTTGGCCGAACAGGGCGATGGCGCAGGTGTTCTCGGCATTTCAACCGGAGAGTCTGCGGGGACCTCAGTTTGATGCGGCCTGGGTCGATGAGTATGGTTGCGCGGCGGTTGATAAGGGAACCAACCAGCCGAACAAGTTTCTGGACCCGAAATCCTCGGAAAGTTCACTGCCAAAGTACTCGGACGGGCGGCGTGATGATCTGATCCAGATGCAGTACATCCGGGCGATTGGCGATTATTGGGACGATCCGGCAAAGAACCCGGTTTCGGGCGTCTACGGCGGGCCGATGATCGACATGTCGCGGGCGCATGTCTGGGCCTGGGATGCACGACCCTATCCGGCTTTCCCAGCGAATACGGCGCTTTGGAGTGATGGTGGCAACTACGCCAAGGGTCACTGGCTGACCGGCCGGGTAACGGCGCGGGCGTTGGCTTCGGTCGTGGCTGAGGTGTGTCAGGCAGCAGGCGTGGCCGCCTATGACGTTTCGGGCCTTTACGATATCGTGCGGGGTTATGTGGTCGAGGATGTCTCGACCGGGCGAGCGGCGTTGCAGCCGTTGATGCTGGCCCACGGGTTTGATGCGATCGAGCGCGACGGCGTGTTGCGATTTGCGAACCGGGATGGCCGGGTTGATGGCGCCGTAGATCCCGCGCGGCTTGCGGTTTCGGATGAGTTGGGTTCGGCGCGGGATCATAGGCGCAGCGCCGCACCGGAAACGGCGGGGCGGTTGCGGTTGAGCTATGTCGCCTCGGACGGCAGCTTCGAGACGCGGACCGCTGAGGCGATCTTTCCTGATGAGGCAACGACCAGTGTGGCGCAGTCGGAATTGCCGTTGGCGCTAACCCATGTCGAGGCGCGCGCAATTGTGGAGCGCTGGCTGGCGGAGGCGCGGATTGCGCGGGACACGGTGCGGTTTGTGCTACCGCCCAGTGGCCTGGGCCACGGCGCCGGGGATGTGGTTTCGTTTGAGGACGGTGATCTTTGGCGCATTGATCGGGTGCAAGATGTCGGTGCGCGTCTGGTTGAAGCGACGCGGGTGGAGCCGGGGCTCTATCAGCCCAGCGACAGCGTGGAACCGGCGGCGCGTTTGACCCAGTTCGTGCCTGCAGTTCCGGTGTTTCCAATTTCTCTGGACCTGCCTTTACTTACCGGCAGCGAAGCTGAACACGCGCCGCATCTGGCGGTAACGGCAACGCCATGGCCGGGATCGGTTTCGGCCTACTCCTCCAGCGCGGGCGGAGCGTTTGCGTTGAACCGGATACTGCCGGTGGCAGCGGTGATCGGAGTGACCGAGACTGTTCTGCCTGCAGGGACGGCCGGTGTTTTGGATCGCGGGGCCGCGTTGCGGATCAAGGTCTATGGCGGCGGACTGGCCTCGGTCACGGAAGCACAATTGCTGGCGGGGGCGAATGCGTTGGCGATCGGGGACGGGACTTCGGACGTTTGGGAGGTCTTGCAGTTTCGTGATGCGGTGCTGGTGGCCGAGGATGTCTGGGAGGTTAGCGCCCGCCTGCGTGGGCAACTGGGGACAGATGCGTTGATCCCGGCCGCGTGGCCGATTGGCAGCGTTGTCGTGCTGCTGAACGGGGCGCTGGGGCAGCTGGACCTGCCGGCCTCGTCACGGGGGCTGGCGCGGACCTGGCGGGTGGGACCGGCGGCGCGACCGGTGGATGACGCGAGCTATGTTGAGGAAGTGCGCGCGTTTGACGGGGTTGGCCTGCGGCCATACGCGCCCGCGCATTTGCGGGCTGTGGAAAACGGCGGCGACCTAGATGTCAGCTGGGTGCGTCGGACGCGCATCGACGGTGACCTTTGGGGCGCCGGGGATGTGCCGCTGGGCGAGGCATCCGAGGCCTATCTGCTGCGCGTCACCGATGGCACTTCGGTTGTGCGCGAAGTTTCGTTGAGTGCGCCTGCCTGGACCTATTCCGCTGCGATGCAGGCGGCAGATGCAATTTCCGGCAATTTTTCGGTCGAGGTCGCGCAGGTCTCTGACCGCTTTGGGCCCGGCTTATTCAGGAGGATCGAAATCAATGGCTGAAACTGCAAAACTGATGTTGCCGCTGCTGGAAGCGGCGCAGGCGCAGAAACATGTGACGGTGAACGAGGCGCTGGTGCGTCTGGACGCGGCAGCGCATTTGAGCCTGCTGTCGATCAGTACCGCGACGCCGCCGGGGTTCGCGGCTGAGGGTGACGTCTATGGCGTTCCGACTGGTGCGGTGAATGACTGGGCCGGGCAGGCGGGGCGGCTTGCGGTCTACTCCAACGGCGGTTGGCAATTTATGGACGCCGCGACCGGCTGGCGAGCCTGGGTGGTCGACGAGGCCGCAGCGGCGTTGTTCGACGATGGCGATTGGCTGGTTGGGGGCGTTAGCATTTCTTCTAATGGTGCCGGCCAGTTGGCGAGGGTTATTGAAGTAGACCATGCGATACTCGCCGGGGCGACGTCGGCGACGGCAGCGATCATACCTTCCGGGGCGATTGTGCTGGGGGTGACCGGACGCGTCCTTACCTCGATCACCGGCGCCGCGACCAGCTGGCGGTTGGGAATCGCGGGGGGGGTCGGATGACAGATACGGGTCTGGTATCGGGCTCAGCGCCGGGTCCTGGATGCGCGGTGTGACGGGAACGCCACAGGCGTACTATGCCGAAACTGCGCTGACACTGACCGGCGAGGGTGGCGATTTCGCAGGCGGCGCTGTGCGCCTGGCGGTGCATCTGACCGAGTTGAGCCTGCCGCGCGCGTGATACCGCCAACGCTGGGCGACGCCTCGGCGGTAGCGCGGGGTGTTGATTTCGCGTTGCGCCAGAGGCGCAGTTTGGCTTGGCGCGACAGATGCTGGTCGAAGCGGAAGAGGCGGATGCCTGGCGGCGAGAGCGTGGTCAGTTCCATCCGACTTACGGGGATGGCTCGCTGATGGCTGTGGCAATGCGCCGTCAGCCTTTGGGCGAGCGATTTCTTACTGATGCAACTTATATCAATGCATTAAAGATCATACTTACGGTGTTGCAACCAAGTTTCTATTCAACCTGATGCGCAGGAAATACAGAGTGTCGCTGCGGGGTCCAACTCTAACCTGCCCAGGGGAAGCGGTTCGGCGCAATCGACGCAGTCGCCGTATTCACCCGCCTCGATTCGCTCCAGCGCAGCCTCCAACCGCTGACGCTGACCCGAGCGTCGTCGAGCGGTTGCTTGCGCCATAGCTTGTTGTTGCATGGCGTCCATCCGTGACAGTCGACCAACGGATTGCTGATCGAGCGCCACCGTTTGCTGTGCGTCCTGCCCCAGATCATCCTGCGCCGTCAGCGCAGAAATTTCGGCCAATATCCGCGCCTTTGAGGCCGCGCGTTCACTTTCTGTCATTGCGCACCCCCCTCGGACTGGACTTTTTGCGCCACGTGCTCAACTGGTGTAAGACGCCGCTGTAACGGAGGGCAAGTCATGGCCGAAACCCCGCAAGAAACTCAGCACCCTGGATCCGGTGTAGGCAGCGCATCACGGACGAGGCGCGCACCGCAATTGACGCTGAAGCGCGTTTGGGGCGGATTGATGCACGCCAGCGTGCTCAGCCACGAGTGCCTTGAGACGGCGCTGGCCTATCGCATGGCGATCAAGCTGGCCTCACGCGAACTGTCGGAACAGTCAATTCGTGCGATTGCGGATGAGGCTTATGCCAGCGATCCAGACCTTGCTGCGGCCGCGCGGGCCGACATTGTGGCGGTGTTTGATCGTGATCCGGCTTGCACGCGTTTTCTGCAACCGTTGCTGTTTTTCAAGGGATATCAAGCGGTTCAGGCCTATCGTGTGTGTCATTGGCTTTGGCAGCAGGGGCGCACCGATCTGGCATATTTCATCCAGATGCGCATCAGCGAAGCCTACGGCGTCGACATTCATCCGGCCGCGCGGATCGGGCGCGGGATCATGATCGACCATGCGCATTCTATTGTCATTGGCGAAACGGCAGTGGTCGGTGACAACGTCTCAATGTTGCACTCGGTGACGCTGGGCGGGACCGGCAAAGAGCATGACGACCGGCATCCCAAGATTGGCGATGGCGTGCTGATCGGGGCCGGGGCGAAGGTATTAGGCAACATTCGCGTCGGGAATTGCAGCCGGATCGCTGCCGGATCGGTGGTGCTGGAAGAGGTGCCGCCATGCAAGACGGTTGCAGGTGTTTCCGGCGAAGATCGTGGGCGAGGCCGGATGTGATCAGCCGGCACTCACAATGGATCAGATCCTGAACGCCGCGGGCGGTGAGGCAGACGGTTGATCCACGCCTGACGGCGCGGATCGGGGCCGCCTCGCGGCGACGGATGCCTCGGGCGGGGATATGCCCAAACCGATGATGGTCACGCGAGCATTGTGATCGGGGCTTCCAAATTTCGTTTGATTGCACTCAAGAATTCAGCCCCCAGGGCGCCGTCGATAACCCGGTGATCGACGCTGAGTGTTACAGACATCACCGTGGCAGCGACGATATTGCCCTCGGCATCGACGACTGGTTTCTTCGCGCCGGCACCGACAGCCAGGATCGACCCGTGCGGCGGGTTGATGACCGCGTCGAAGTTGTCAATTCCGAACATTCCCAGGTTCGAGATCGCGAAGCTGCCGCCCTGGTATTCGTGCGGGGCCAGCTTCTTGTCCTTGGCGCGTGTGGCAAGGTCCTTCATTTCTGCCGAGAGCATGCTGAGCGTTTTCTGGTGCGCATCGCGAAGCACCGGAGTGAACAGTCCCCCTTCGATGGCGACGGCAACGGCGACATCGCTGGGCTTCAGTTTCAGCAGTCGGTCGCCCGCCCAGACGGCGTTGGCGTCTGGCACCTCTTGTAGGGCCAGCGCGCAAGCCTTGATGATGAAATCATTGACGGAAAGCTTGATCCCGCGTGGCTCAAGATCATTGTTCAGTTGGCCGCGGAACTTGAGCAGGGCGTCCAGATCGATGTCGCGACGCAGGTAAAAATGCGGGATCGTCGCTTTGGCTTTGCTCAGGCGCGCGGCGATTGTTTTGCGCATGCCGTTGAGCGTGACCTCTTCGAACTCGCGATCCTGGTACATTGCCAGAACCTGATCGGTGCCGGGCCCCGATGGTGCGGGTGCTGCCGGGGGTTCCGTCTGCGCGGCCGCAGGTTTCGCCGCCCCGGCTTGCAGATTTTCAACATCTGCCTTCACGATGCGACCGTGCGGGCCAGACCCGGTAACGCTCGCCAGATCAAGACCCTTGTCCGCAGCGATGCGCCGCGCAAGTGGGCTGGCGAAGATGCGGTCACCGTTGGCTTTTGTGGACCCGCCGGATGTGCCGCCAACGCCATCATGACCATTTGGCTTGATAATCTCAGGTTCCTCCGATTTCGTCGGTTCCTCTTTTTTCTCAGAAGGTTCCGCAACGATCTTCGTAGATTTCTTTGGCGAAGTGGCAGTATCGCCAGCACTCTCGCCATCGGCGAGCAACACCGCAATCGGCGTATTCACTTTCACCGCCTCGGTGCCTTCGGCGACCAAGAGTTTGCCGACGACACCCTCATCGACGGCTTCGAACTCCATGGTCGCCTTGTCGGTTTCGATCTCGGCGAGAAGGTCGCCCGACGCAACGTGTCGCCCTTCCTTGACCAGCCATTTGGCGAGCGTGCCTTCCTCCATCGTCGGGGACAGCGCGGGCATCAGTATTTCTGATGGCATGTCGCGGTCCCTCAGCGGTAGTCACTGTTTACGGCGCTGCGATCACCTCGTCGGTGGTCACCAGCGCCAGTTTTTCAAGGTTCGCGGCGTAGGGCATGGGTACGTCCTTACCGGTGCACGTGATCACGGAGCGTCGAGGTAATCGAACGCCTCCTGCATCAGCACGGCGAATGTGGTTGCCGATGGAGCAACCGGGCCAGCCTTCTTCAACGTGACGCAGCGGTTGGTTTTCTTCACGACTCGATCGACCGTGCGGTGTCCATCGGGCGCAAGGTGCGCAGGTCAATCACCTCAGCGCTAATCCCTCTTCGGCCAGCTTCTCAGCGGCTTCCAGTGCATATGTCATCCCAATTCCGAAGCTGACGATCGTGACGTCGACCCTTCACGCCAATCCGGGCCTTGCCGAATGGCACGTGAAATCGTCCAGCTTCGGGCACATCGAAGGACTTGCCATAGAGGATTTCGTTTTCAAGGAAGATCACCGGGTTCGGATCGCGGATTGCCGATCTTCAAAAGGCCCTTTGCGTCAGCGGCGGAGTAGGGCATGCCACCTTCAGCCCTGGGATCTGGCGATACCAGGCGGCGTAGTCCTGGATGTGCTGCGCGCCGACACGTGCGGCGGCGCCATTTGGGCCACGGAACACGATGGGGCAGCCCATCTGACCGCCAGACATATAGAGCGTCTTGGCGGCAGAGTTGATGATGTGGTCAATCGCTTGCATAGCGAAGTTGAACGTCATGAACTCGACAATCGGGCGCAGACCACCAAAGGCCGCGCCGACGCCGATACCAGCAAAGCCGATGCTCGGTGATCGGGGTGTCGATGACGCGGCTTGCGCCGAATTCATCCAGCAAGCCCTGGGATATTTTGTAGGCGCCCTGATATTCGGCGACTTCCTCGCCCATCAGGAAACCTCGTTCAGTGCGGCGCATTTCTTCGGCCATGGCGTCGCGCAGGGCTTCGCGGACCGTGGTCGTCACCATCTCGGTCCCTTCCGGGTAGTCCGGTTCGACAGAAGCCGCCGAACCGGCGCTTTGGGCGCGGCGGCGGCTTTGTCAGGTTCAGCGGCGGGTTCCGCTGCAGCGACCGGCGGCAGGGGGCGGCCAGCATCATCGGCGCTTCGCCGTCTTCGAGACCATGACCGCAATCGGCGTGTTCACTTTCACGCCTTCGGTTCCCTCGGCAACCAGCAGCTTGCCAACGATGCCCTCGTCGACGGCTTCAAATTCCATCGTCGCCTTGTCGGTCTCGATCTCGGCCAGGATAGTCGCCGGACGAGACTGTCGTCGCCTTCCTTGACCAGCCATTTCGCCAATGTGCCCTCTTCCATAGTCGGGCTGAGGGCGGGCATGAGTATTTCTGTGGCCATTCTAGGCATCCCCTTCCGAGGTGAGCATTCCGACGATATTTCCCTGACCGTCTTCGACATAGGCAAACCGGCCGATGCCGGGCATGTCGGTGGGTGGCAGTGCCTCGGAGCCACCATTCTTTAACGCCCAAGCATAACGTTCGTCGCAATCATCGACGTCAAATGTCATTGTCCAGCCGCGCACCGCCGTGCCGGGAGGGTGGGCCTTGTCCATGCGCTGGAAAATTCCGCCAGTCACACCGTGGGCCGCGCCAATGTCGCGCCCCTCGATCAGATGATAATGCATGTCCTCGGCTTCGGGCATCGGTTCAAAAGCCCAGCCAAACAAGCCGCCATAGAATTGCTTCGCCGCCTCAACGTCGCCAACGTGTATTTCGAAATGGGGCATCAGACCGCCTCCGACGCGTAGATGTCGGTCCAGAGTTCAGACACATTCGGTTCCGGGCTTTCCTTCGCGAACTCCGCCGCCTCGTTGACGATATCCTTGATTTCTTTGTCGATGGCTTTCAGGTCCGCGTCGCTGGCGTGTTTGCCGGTCAGCAACAGGTCGCGCACCGCCTCAATCGGGTCACGTTCGCTGCGCATCTTCTGAACTTCTTCGCGAGTCCGGTACTTGGCCGGGTCGGACATCGAATGGCCGCGATAGCGGTAGGTTTTTACTTCGAGGATGTACGGCCCCTTGCCCGCGCGGCAGTAGGCGACCGCCTTTTCGCCAGCCTCCTTCACGGCCAGTACGTTCATCCCGTCAACTTCTTCGCCTTCGATCCCATAGGCCGCGCCACGTTCCCAGTAGGAGGGCGATTTTGTGGAGCGTTTGGTCGAGGTGCCCATGGCGTATTGGTTGTTCTCGATCACGAAGATGACCGGCAGGTCCCAAAGTTCGGCCATGTTGTAAGCCTCGTAAACCTGGCCCTGATTGGCGGCACCGTCACCGAAATAGGTAAACGTTACCCGGTCGTTGCCCTTGTATTTATCCGAGAACGCCAGCCCGGCACCAATCGGTACCTGAGCGGCAACGATGCCGTGGCCACCATAGAAATGGGCTTCCTTGCTGAACATGTGCATGGAGCCGCCCTTGCCCTTGGAGTAGCCGCCCTCACGCCCAGTCAATTCTGCCATGACACCTTTCGGGTCCATCCCGCAGGCCAGCATGTGCCCGTGATCGCGGTATGATGTAACGCGTTTGTCACCTTCGCTTGCCGCAGCTTCCAGCCCGACGACCACCGCTTCCTGCCCGATGTAGAGATGGCAAAAACCACCGATCAGGCCCATGCCATAGAGCTGTCCGGCCTTTTCCTCGAACCGGCGGATCATCAGCATTTCCCGGTAATAGTGCAGCAGTTCGTCTTTCGAGACGTTCGGCTTGGCGGCTTTCTTGGTCGTTTTGCGGGCGGCCATAGGCGCAATTCCCTCCCCGGATTGCAGATAGTTTAACGTTAAACGACATTCTAACTGCTCAATTTCCGAATGTCAGGTGCGAATTTTGCATGGCGGGTCTGCGATGTGGAAAAGCGCCTGTTGCGGTTCGTTCATCCGCGCGTAATGATGGCGCAAGAAAATTACCGGGGGGACGGTGTTGTGAAGATCGGGACACCTAAGGAAACGACCGACGGCGAAGCGCGTGTTGCGATGACGCCCGATAGTGCCAGGGCGTTGCAGAAGCTGGGCCATGAATGCGTGATCGAAGCCGGGGCAGGGAAGGCGGCGGGTTTTTCTGACGCCGCTTATGAGGCCGCTGGCGTCAAGGTTCTCAAATCCGCGCCAGGTGTCTGGAAGGGCGTCGATTTGGTTGCAAAGGTCCAACCGCCAAGTGCGACTGAGGTAAAGCGGCTGGCGCCAGAACAAACGCTAATCTCGTTCTTCTATCCCGCCCAAAGCGAGGCGTTGCTGGACAAAGCCTCCAAAACCGGCGCGACCGTTGTCGCGATGGACATGGTTCCGCGCATCAGCCGCGCGCAGAAGATGGACGCGCTGAGTTCGATGGCGAATATCGCCGGGTATCGTGCGGTGATCGAAGCAGGCAACAACTTCGGCCGTTTCTTTACCGGGCAGATCACGGCGGCGGGCAAAGTGCCGCCCGCGAAGGTTCTGGTTGTCGGGGCTGGGGTTGCCGGTCTGGCGGCGATCGGCACCGCCACCAGCCTTGGCGCGATAACCTATGCCTTCGACGTGCGCCCGGAAGTGGCCGAACAGATTGAATCGATGGGGGCCGAGTTCGTCTACCTAGACTTTGAGGAATCCAGTCAGGATTCGGCGGCGACCGGCGGCTACGCCGCGCCAAGCTCGCCTGAATTCCGCGAAAAGCAGTTGGAGAAGTTCTGCGAGATTGCGCCGGATATCGACATCGTCATCACCACGGCGCTGATTCCGGGTCGTGATGCGCCGGTGCTGTGGACCAAGGATATGGTCGAGCTGATGAAGCCCGGCAGCGTCATCGTTGATCTGGCGGCCGAGCGCGGCGGCAATTGCGAGCTGACTGTCGCGGACGAGAAGATCGTCACCGAAAATGGTGTGACCATCGTTGGTTATACGGATTTCCCAAGCCGGATGGCGGCGCAGAGCTCCACTCTATATGCTACCAACATCCGTCATATGATGGATGATCTGACGCCCGAGAATGACGGCAAGATCAACCACGACATGGACGACGATGTGATCCGGGGGGCGACCGTGACCCACGGGGGCAAGATAACCTTCCCGCCACCACCGCCAAAGATCGCGGCGATTGCCAAGCCTCCGGCGAAGGCAAAACCGGTGGAGCTGACACCGGAACAGAAGCGGGCCGAGGAAATCGCGGCGTTCAAGACCCAGACCCGCAATCAGTTCAGCTTGCTGGCCATCGGTGGCGGGCTGATCCTGCTGGCGGGCCTCTACGCTCCGGCCAGTTTCATGCAGCATTTCATCGTCTTCGTCCTCAGCGTCTTCGTCGGCTTCCAGGTGATCTGGGGCGTGGCGCATTCGTTGCATACGCCGTTGATGGCGGTGACCAATGCGATCTCGTCGATCATCATCCTGGGCGCGTTGATGCAAATCGGCTCCGGTTCGTGGCTGGTGATGATCCTCGCCGCGCTCTCTATATTCATGGCCGCGATCAACATCTTCGGCGGTTTCCTCGTCACCCGGCGCATGCTCGCCATGTTCCAGAAATCCTGAGGGGGGCCGCGCAATGGACTTCGGATTCACCACTGCGGCCTATGTCGTCGCTGCCGTCCTGTTCATCCTCAGCCTCGGCGGGTTGTCGGGGCAGGAGAGCGCGAAACGAGCCGTCTGGTACGGTATCGTCGGCATGGCGCTGGCGGTCTTTGCCACGCTGATCGGTCCCGGCGCGGGGCTGTGGCTACTGTCGTTGATTCTGATCGCGGCAGGTGCCGTTGCGGGCGTCTACGTCGCGCAGCGCGTCCAGATGACCGAGATGCCGCAGCTTGTGGCCGCGATGCACAGCCTCGTCGGCCTTGCTGCAGTCTTTGTGGGCCTGAATGCACATATCGAGATCGGAAGGGTTGCCGAAGCTTACGCTGCTGCCGGTCTGGCGTTCCCGCTGGCCGAAGCAGGCAAGCCCGATCCGGCAGTATTGGACCAGTTCCGTGGCTTCGCCGCAGTCGTGGCAAAGAAAACCGGCGTTGAGATTACCATCCTTCGCATGGAGTTGTTCCTGGGCGTGCTGATCGGCGCGATCACGTTTACCGGATCAGTCGTGGCTTTTGGCAAGCTGGCAGGGCGGTTAAGCAGTGCTGCCGAAAAGCTGCCGGGCGGGCATCTACTGAATGCAGGCGCGGCGGCAATAGCGTTTCTTTGCCTGATCTGGTATTTCAACACCGGTGGCTTTCTGCCGCTGTTCCTGATGACGCTGGCCGCGCTGTTCGTTGGCTATCATCTTATCATGGGGATCGGCGGGGCGGATATGCCGGTCGTCGTGTCGATGCTGAACAGTTATTCCGGCTGGGCAGCGGCAGCGATCGGGTTCAGCCTTGGCAACGACCTGCTAATCGTCGTCGGTGCGCTGGTCGGTTCTTCCGGTGCGATCCTGTCCTACATCATGTGCAAGGCGATGAACCGGTCGTTTATCTCGGTCATCCTCGGCGGCTTCGGTGGCACGACGGGTCCCGCGCAGGAGATCGAGGGCGAGATGGTGCCGATCGATTCAGCCGGCGTCGCCGCTGCACTGGAGGATGCGCAATCGGTCATCATCATCCCCGGTTACGGTATGGCCGTCGCGCAGGCGCAGCAGTCGGTCGCCGAACTGACCCGCAAGCTGCGCGCCGCCGGAAAAGAAGTCCGCTTTGCTATCCACCCGGTCGCGGGCCGCCTTCCGGGCCACATGAACGTGCTGCTGGCCGAGGCCAAGGTGCCCTATGACATCGTCATGGAAATGGATGAGATCAACGCCGACTTCCCAGAGACAGATGTGGCCATCGTCATCGGCTCGAACGACATCGTGAACCCGGCCGCACAGGACGATCCCAACAGCCCCATTGCCGGAATGCCGGTGCTCGAGGTCTGGAAAGCCAAGCAGGTGTTCGTTAGCAAACGCGGCCAGGGAACCGGGTATTCCGGGATCGAGAACCCGCTGTTCTTCAAGGAGAATACGCGGATGTTCTATGGTGATGCGAAGGCAAGCGTGGATAGCCTGTTGCCACAGTTGACATAGCGATGGCTATGGATTGGACCCCGTGAGTGCCCCGGATGACATTGGCGGGCGAAACGCGGATGTGTTGCCGGATCACCCGCTGAGATACGAGCTGGCGAACGAAATTCACGCCCGCCCGTTCCCTGTCGTTCCGGCCCCTTGCCGTGCTGTCTATCTGGCTCTGAAACCGGCCGAGAACGCCGCAGATCGTGATCGGGATGCGGACAGTCAACACCTGATCAGTTTGCTTGACCGGCACGGCGCGGCGCACCCGCCGCCCGGCGCGACACATTGGTCCGGCCGGATTGGTAAGCATCATTTGACATGGGAAAGCCACACCGAGTTCGTTTCCTACACAGTCTTCCTTGATGGCCTGTCAGACCGCCCCTACGATCCGTCTTCTTTCGATGTATTCCCCTCGGATTGGTTAGCCCAGGCGCCTGGCACGCGGCTGACGTCCGCACATATCCGAGCCGAGGTTTGTGGGTGCGAAGAGGTCGCAAAAAAGGTTGATGCCTGGTTTGTCGGGGAAAGCGTGGCTGTCAGTCAGGTGCTCGATTGTGATGCCGTGATTGCCGGCGATTTTCGAATTGATCCCGGCGGACACATGCGGTTCGCGGTCTTCGTGGATGCCGGTACTGATGCGCAGCGCACCGGGCGTATTCTGCAGCGACTGTTGGAAATCGAAACCTACAAGGCGATGTCTATGTTGGGGTTTGCCCGCGCTCGCCGTCTGTCCGGAGAGTTGGCAGCGATCGGTGCCGAACTGTCGCAACTGACCAGCGACATGGTTGATGAAACGCTGGCTGACGAAGCGACTTTGCGAGGGCTTTTGACGATCACGTCGAAAATCGAACAACTACTCGGCCAGTCGAATTTTAGGTTCGGGGCAACCCGGGCGTATGAAGCAATCGTGGCCCAGCGAATTAACATCCTGCGCGAAGAACGGTTCGAGAACCGGCAAACATTTGCCGAATTCATGATGCGCCGCTTTGATCCTGCGATGCGAACCGCGCAGGCCGCCGAGCGACGGCTGGAGACGATGGCCAGCCGTGCCATGCGTGCCGCCGAGCTGTTACGCACCCGCGTCGATGTTGCTCGTTCAGCGCAGAACCAGGCGCTGTTGACCAGCATGGATCGGCGCGCCGACGCCCAACTGCGCCTGCAAAAAACGGTCGAGGGGCTGAGCGTCATTGCTGTCAGCTATTACTCGGTCAACCTGCTCAGCTATCTGCTGGCACCAGTCGCCGAACTGCTGGGCGTCTCGAAGGTGGTTCTGACGGCGATGATCACCCTGCCGGTGGTGTTCGCCATCTGGCGGATCGTGCGGCGCATTCGAGGACGGATTCAGCAGGATTAGCAGCGCCGCATGACGTGGCGCTGAGTATTCCGGCATCGAAGCCCGGCCAGCGAATGATCAGGCCAGAACCCGCATCCCATCCGCCCCACCGCGGTCGGGCAAAGGTTATCCCCACTGTTCTTCACGGAACACACCCGCATGTCCAATGGCGATGCGAAGGCGAGCGTGGACAGTTTGCTGCCTAGCCTTGGCTGACGCCGCCCGCGTCAAGCCAGTCGCAACATGTCCGATAGAAGTGCACGTCCTGAACGTACCAATCACGAAGGTTTGCCGCGCCGCGTTCGCTGATCTGGGGAATGTCGGAATAGTCGATTTGATGCGCCACGTCGCGTTTATCGCTGAAGCTCACCGGGCCGTCGTATTTGATGCGGCGAAGAAATTCGTTGAGGTCGCTCTGAAATTGCTCTTGCCGGATGATCCAGACCGGCGGGCGCAGTTCAAGGAACGACCCTTGGTTGCGAAGCCAATCCACCTGGGCCGAGTTGCAGTGGTTGATTGACATCATCGCTGCGCGCGCTTGATCACCACACTTTCCGGCGTCGGACAGAGCTTCGGCCAGGTCATTCGCCTCCGGGAAGTGGGAAAAGGCGACAGTTTCGTCCGGGCTCCAGTCGCGTGGGGCCGACTTGAGCTCTTGCATCTTGCACCAGTAGAACGCCGATCGAAACCGGGCCACGGGTTCGCGAATGGAAAAGAAGTAGCGATTTCCCTCGCGCAAATTTGCCAGCGTCCTGGAGTGCCCATGACATCGAATGCGAACGTGATCAGTGTGACGATTCACTTGGCTGGCGATGTTCTTGATCTGCCTACCGCTGGTTTTGCCGATATGCAGAAACTCGACATAGCGCGCACGTTCGTCGGCGCGGGTGGGCCGACCGGTCAGCTTGCGCAGGGTGTCTTTGATCAGCCTTTCAGCGTTCACCTCACCACCACCTCATACCCAGCCTCCTCCGGTTCCTCATCCACCAGGTCCGCCGGGAAGCCCGGCGCGCGAATGTCCAGCCCGGTCGCGTCTTCCAGGCGCCGGATGATGTCGTCCGATTGCGCGCGGTCGCCATAGCGCGCCATGCCGTCGCGGAAGATCTCGATAAGCAGGGGCGAGATTTCCAGGTTCACCCCGGCATCATCGGCGATCTTCTGGAACAGGCCGATGTCCTTGGCGACAAGGTCCATGGTAAAATTCACATCGCGGCTGCCGTTCAGGATCAGCTGGCTTTCGGTTTCATGGACGAAGCTGGTGCCGCTGCTGATCTTGATCGCCTCATATGTTGTCGCGAGGTCCAGCCCGGCGGCGTTCATCGTCACCAGCGCCTCGCAGCAGGTCAGCAGGTTGGCGGTCGCCAGATAGTTGGTCATAACTTTCAGGGTCGAAGCGGTCCCGACCTCCCCTGTATGCAGCACCCGTCGCCCCAGCGTGGTGAGGACGGGCAGGGCGGCATCAAACGTCTCACGCGTGCACCCTGCGAAGATCGAGATATTTCCCGTTGCTGCCCGGTGGCAGCCGCCCGACACCGGGCAGTCAATAGCCGAGGCGCCTTTGGCGATAACCAGCTCGGCCATACGGCGGACTTCGCCCGCATCGGTGGTGGACATCTCGGCCCAGATTTTGCCTTCGGACAGCCCCTCTAGCAGACCGCCTTGGCCTTCCATAACCTCGGCGCAGGCAGCGGGGCTGGGCAGGCAGGTGATGATGTAATCGCAGGCCCGCGCCATGTCCGCCGGGCTTTCGGCCCAGTCTGCGCCTTGTTCCAAGAACGGTTGCGCCAGCCCCTGATCCAGATCGCGTACCGTCAGGTCGTGACCATTCCTGAGAATGCTGCCGGCAAGTTTTGCACCGACGTTCCCCAACCCGATAAATCCAATTTTCATCTGTCCGCTCCCGTGTTCGCCGTTCCCTCACAGGTGGCCCGCGACCGGTGGTGCGGCAAGCGCAAATCGACCGGCGCTTGCGCAATAAACGACATCAGGACGCATTGGCCCTCCGTCTGTCGGACGCAGGTGTCGGGAATGCCACGCAAATGGCGCAAATCGATGTTTTGCGCGGCGGAATGCGCGCTATCACCGGGCTCATCGCATCCTATTGGTCGAAGGAATCGGGATATGGCGGAACCCAGCAGACGCGGACGTTCAGGTGGTGGTGCGGCACGGCGGGCCGAGCGCACCGCGCATCATATCGAGATGGTCCCAGCGATTACGCGCAAGACCCCGAATATGGAATACATCAGCACCGAAGCGCTGGAGATCGTCGAAGCTAACGCCGAGACCGTGTTGGAAGAGATCGGAGTTGCCTTCCCCGATAACCCCGCAGCACTCGACCGCTGGCGCGAAGCTGGGGCCGACGTGCAGGGTGAGCGTGTGCATATCCCGCGAGGGCTGGCCCGCAAGCTGTGTGAGACCGCCCCCAACCAATTCACCCAGATCGCCCGCAATCGGGACCGCAATGTGGATATAGGTGGCAATGGGCTGGTGCTCGCCCCCGTCTACGGCCCGCCATTCGTGCGCGATGCCGCCGGGGGACGGCGTTACGCGACGATGAAGGATTTCCAGAATTTCGTGAAGCTGGCGTATATGTCCAAGTGGCTGCACCACTCGGGCGGTACGGTCTGCGAACCGACCGACGTGCCGGTCTCAAAACGTCACCTCGACATGCTGCACGCCCACATGACGCTTAGCGACAAGCCTTTCATGGGCTCGGTCACGGAACCCAGCCGCGCGGCGGATTCGGTCGAGATGGCGAAGATCCTATTCGGCGACCAGGTTGTTGACGAGAATGTCGTGATGACCTCGCTAATCAACATCAACTCTCCACTGACCTTTGATGCCACGATGATGGGCGCGCTGGAGGTCTATGCAGCCGCCGGGCAGGCCTGCATCGTGTCTCCGTTCATTGTTGGAGGCGCAATGGCGCCGGTATCGGTCATCGGCACGCTGACGCAGGTTCTGGCCGAGGTTCTGGCCGGCGTCGCCTATTCCCAACTGGTGCGCCCGGGTGCTCCGGTGATTGCCGGGGCCTTCGTCACCTCGATCGACATGAATTCGGGCGCGCCGACCTTTGGCACGCCAGAGGCGGCGCAGATCACCTATGGAGTAGGTCAACTGGCGCGCCGTCTGGGGTTGCCGTACCGGTCTGCCGGGTCGTTCTGTGGTTCGAAACTGCCTGACGCGCAGGCGGGGTATGAGACGGCGAACTCGCTGAATGCCGGGCTGCTGGCAGGTGTCAACTTCATGCTTCATGCTTGCGGCTGGCTGGAAGGCGGACTGGTCAGTTCCTACGAAAAATTTGTAATGGATTCCGATCAGTTGGGCATTCTGCATCGCATGGCGGCGGGCGTACAGCACGACGAAAACGGTCAGGCAATGGACGCCTTGCGTGAGGTTGGTCCGGGCGGCCACTACCTCGGCTGCGCCCACACTCAGGCGAACTTCAAGTCGGCTTTCTGGCGCACCGAGTTGCTTGACTACAAACCGTTCGAGACCTGGGACGAAGAGGGCGCACGCGATACCGAGGCGTTGGCGACGGCCCGCGTCGACGCCTTGCTGGCCCGCTACGAGGCACCGGCGCTGGACGCCGGTATCCTCGATGGGTTGAACGATTACGTTGCGCGCCGCAAATCGGAATTGCCCGACACGATGAGCTGACGGCGCGGTCGGGGTACCAAGGCAACAACATTTTCAGGCAGGGCAGGTCGGGCGGCTTTGGTTTCTAATGACGTTTCCTCGCAGGCAGCGGCCAGTTGAGCCTCTGCCATCAGCGCGATCAGAATACCGACATGCTCAGCCACTTTGTACGTGGCATAATGCGACGTCCGGTTGGCCTCGACCTCAGCTTCCTGATCCAGCAATACCTCGACAGCGCGTGCGGGCGTGGGCTTCCGCTCACTCGGGATCAGGCGTTTGAGGGCCCGGTCACGGCGATAGGTCGTCAGTCCAAAACGCGCGGCCCGGATCAGCAGGCGCGGTCGTCGCAGGTCTTTCAGTCGGTCTGTCATGTTGCCCCCAAGGCTAATTGCACATTTCCATCATGCGGCCGCTGGGGCAGGTGTTGCGTCGGGCAATCATGCAACGCCCGGATTTTTAACTACTCGGTTACGATTGCAACTCAAGGTTATCTGCAATTTTAGACAATTCCGCAGGACCTGGCGCGATCTATTTATGCCCAGTTTTTTTGCAGGCTCCGGGGGAAATTGCCATGCCAGCGGCACTGTCAGATCGTCAATCGCCGCAGCGATGGCCCGGTTGGGTTCCCGCCCCGGCGCGTCACTATCTGTCGCACACGGTAGGGGGCCAGTCGCTGCGCGCTCTTGCCTGCTAGGCGGACTGGCATGCATCGACGATCCTGCGGCAGGTCCGCCACTTCGAATCTCGGCGCGATGACTGGTTAATTGATCAGGCGCTGAACACTCTGGGTGCTCGCCGGGCCCAATACCCCATCACCCAATCAGCCTGGAACGAATAAGGAGCCCGCCCAGATGCCCGCTGCCTCGCGCGTCAAACGATCAAAACCCGACCTCTTGAGTGATATCGAAATGCGGGCCGATTCCACCCGTGTCCTGCACCGACTGAACGAACCAGGTGCCTGCCTTGCCGTCGCCGCCGACATGGATCAAGGCGTCGTGGTGCGCGAAGATGCGAGTGGCCAGACCATCCGCATCGCCGTCGCCGACCGACAGGTGATCGAGGCGATGGCTCTGACCGATTGGATCGCCTGCACGACACCGGGACGTATTGCGCGCTATCATATCACCGCCGCAGGGCGGGCCGCGCTGCGACAGCAGTTGGCGGAGGCGGAAAGCGCCCAGCAAGGCATGGCCGAAGCCGCCACGCCGTTCGACGCGGCCGCAGCAACCACGACCTACACCGCGGTCGAAAGCGTGCTGCAACTTCTGGCGCGTCGGCGAAATCGCGACGGTGCGCTGTTCCTGGCCGGCGACCTGCTCGGAGCGGGCGAGCGCCCGCGCGACCACTACGCAACAGAAAACCGCCCGGCCAGCCTCATCGGCTGACCGCCCAGTTTTGCGCCTGCGTCCCGAACGCATCGGGGCGCGCGGATTCAGATGTCGAAACGGTCGGCTTCCATGACCTTGGTCCAAGCGGCGACGAAATCACGGACGAACTTGGCCTCGCCATCGTCGGCGCCGTAAACCTCGGACAGGGCGCGAAGCTGGGCGTTTGACCCGAACACCAGGTCGGCCCGCGTCGCCGTCCATCGGCGCGCGCCTGTCGCCCGGTCGCGGCCTTCGAAGCTGGCTTCGTCGGGGTTTGTCGGCGTCCAGGCCACTGTCATATCCAGCACAGCCTTGAAGAAATCGTTGCTGAGCACGCCGGGCCGGTCTGTGAACACCCCCGCCTGTGTGCCGGCATGCGTTGCCCCCAGGGCCCGCATGCCGCCAACCAGAACCGTCATTTCGGGTGCGGTCAGGTTCATCAACTGGGCCTTGTCCAACAAGATCTCCTCGGCCCGGACGGGCAGGCCGGCGCTGGCATAGTTGCGGAACCCGTCGGCGACCGGTTCCAGCGGGTCGAAGCTGTCGGCATCGGTCCGCTCGGCGCTCGCATCGCCGCGCCCGGTTGTGACCGGGACGGACACATTATGGCCGCCTGCCTTCGCTGCAGACTCCACCGCCGCCGCTCCGCCCAGCACGATCAGGTCGGCCAGCGATACCGTGCCGTGACTGTCCTGGATGCTTTCCAGCGCAGACAGGACCTTGCGCAGTTCTTGGGGTTCGTTGGCGGCCCAGCCGTTCTGTGGGGTCAGCCGGACCCGCGCGCCATTGGCGCCGCCACGCTTGTCGGACCCGCGAAAGGTCGATGCCGAGGCCCAGGCCGCTTTCACCAGTTCCGCGACCGTCAGCCCCGACGCAAGGATCTTCGCCTTGAGGTCAGCGACATCCGCATCGGACAAGGCGATCCCGGCAGGCACGGGATCCTGCCAGATCAGGTCTTCTTCGGGGACGTCCGGACCAAGGTAGCGCGCCTTCGGTCCCATATCGCGGTGCGTCAGTTTGAACCAGGCGCGGGCGAAGGCGTCGGTGAATTCTTCAGGGTTGTCTTGGAACCGCTTTGAGATCGGCCCATAGATTGGATCAAAGCGCATCGCCATGTCCGCCGTGGTCATCATAAGCGGCACCTTCTTTCCGGAACCGTCAACCTCGGGCGCGTGATTTTCCTCGGCCAGGTCTTTGGCGTGCCAGATGATCGCGCCTGCCGGGCTTGTAGTCTTTTCCCAGTCGTATCCGAACAAAACATCAAAATAGCCCATGTCCCATTGTGTCGGGTTCGGCGTCCACGGTCCTTCAAAACCCGAGGTCGTGGTGTTCACGCCGACGCCGGTCCCATGCTTGTTGGTCCAGCCAAAGCCCATCTGGTGCATCGCTTCACCCTCTGGCTCGGCCCCGACCAGTTCGGGATTGCCCGCGCCGTGGCCCTTGCCAAACGTGTGGCCCCCGGCGACCAGCGCGACGGTTTCTTCATCATTCATCGCCATTCGGCCAAAGGTTTCGCGGATGTCGCGGCCCGAACGGATCGGGTCCGGGTCACCATCGGGGCCTTGCGGGTTCACGTAGATCAGGCCCATTTCGACTGCGGCCAGCGGGTTCTCAAGCTCTCGTTCGCCGGAATAGCGGCTGTTGTCGCCTCCAGAGGCCTCCAGCCATTCCTTTTCGGCACCCCAGTAGACGTCCTCTTCGGGGGCATAGATATCCTCACGCCCGCCCGCGAAACCGAAGACCTTGCCGCCCATGCTTTCAATGGCGCAGTTCGCGGTCAGGATGAACAGGTCGGCCCAGGACAGCTTCTTCCCGTATTTCGCCTTGATCGGCCACAGTAGGCGCCGCGCCTTGTCCAGGTTGCCATTGTCGGGCCAGGAATTCAGCGGCGCGAAGCGCTGTGCCCCCGATTCGCCGCCGCCGCGCCCGTCAGCCGTGCGATAGGTGCCTGCAGAATGCCAGGCCATGCGGATGAAGAACGGACCGTAGTGGCCATAATCCGCAGGCCACCAGTCCTGACTGTCGGTCATCAAGGCAAACAGGTCTTTCTTTACCGCCTCAAGGTCCAGCGACTTGAACTCTTCTGCATAATTGTACTCTGCGCCCATCGGATCGGGGCTGGCGCCGTGTTGATGGAGGATCGAAAGGTTAAGCTGGTTTGGCCACCAGTCGCGGTTCGAGGTCTTTTTCTGGTGCGACACCGGGCATTTCATATCGCCGTCCATTGCGGGCTCCTGACGTTTGGGTGATTCATTTAGAAGGATTCTAATCAGCGGTGCGGAAGGTTCAACTGGATTCCATCATCAACGGCATAGCAGTTATGATCATGGCAATCTGGTCAGGGTAGGGGCCGTGCGGTATGACAGGCGCAAGTCAAGGAACCCGAAGCCCATGCGTGATCTGAAAATACCTGAACAACGCCACCCCGAAAAGGCAAAGAAGCCCGATCAGGCACAGCCAAAGAAGCCGTCGTGGATTCGGGTGAAAGCTCCGAACTCTGCAGGCTACAAGCAGACCCGCGACATCATGCGCGAACACAAGCTTGTGACGGTCTGCGAAGAGGCGGGCTGCCCGAACGTGGGTGAGTGTTGGTCGCAAGGCCATGCCACGATGATGATCATGGGCGAGGTGTGCACGCGCGCCTGCACTTTCTGCAACATCGCCACTGGCAAACCGCCCGATGCGTTGGACGTGTTTGAGCCGGGTCGCGTTGCCGATGCGGTCAAGAAACTTGGGTTGAACCATGTGGTTGTTACGTCCGTGGACCGCGACGATGTCGAGGACGGTGGCGCCGAGCATTTCGCTCAGACGATCCGCGCCATCCGCCGACAAGCCCCCGGCACCACCATCGAGATTTTGACACCCGACTTCATCCGCTGCGACGACAGCGCACTGGAGATCGTGGTCGGGGCGCGCCCGGACGTGTTCAATCATAACCTCGAAACCGTACCCGGCCTGTATCCCGAAGTGCGCCCCGGCGCGCGCTATTTCCACTCTCTGCGCCTGCTCCAGCGCGTGAAGGAACTTGACCCGACGATGTTCACCAAGTCCGGTCTGATGGTCGGGTTGGGCGAGGACCGTCAGGCTGTGCTTCAGGTTATGGAAGATATGCGCGCTGCGGACATCGACTTCCTGACCATAGGTCAATACCTGCAGCCGACTCCAAAACACCACGCGTTGGACCGTTTCGTCACACCCGAGGAATTCGCAGCTTACGAAAAAGCGGCCTTCGGAAAGGGCTTCCTGATGGTCTCGGCCACGCCGTTGACGCGATCCAGCTATCACGCAGGCGACGATTTCGCCCGTTTGCGCGCCGCACGGCAGCAAAAACACGGACAAGCGTGAATAAAACGTTAAAAAGAGACAAGGCCGCTACCGGCCCCTTGCGTGACGCCAGGGCAATCGGTTTGAGTGATCTTACGTTCACAAGATCAGGATCACGGCAACTCTGAACCGCTTGAAAAAGTTGACGGAATTGCAGATCCGCTGAAGTGCGGCACCGGGATGGATATTCAATACTCCCCGTCACGACCGGTTGCACACCGAAGATCCTACGACGTGTTTCGGACGGCGCCGGGCGCGTTTTGCATCCCGCTCCTGTAGCCAGTGTCGTTCGAGGAACTATTTTATGACGTGTGACCGGTGCGAAGCAATTCGCGCCGATCTATTCGTCTGCGGAGGTTAGAACGCCCGCGGCGACGAGGTCGGCGCGTGTCGGAAACCACATCTGCGTAGGCGGGACATCAAAAATTCGGTCCAGAAAACGCGCGTCCAGACCCGCAGCAGCCATCGCGCTGCGATCACGCGCCTGCTCGGCCTGGATGTCAATCAGTCCGCTGAGGTTCTGGTCCGCGTAGCCGTGAAAGCCCAGTCGCCCACTTTTACCAAGTGTGCGTGGTCGACCAGCGAGGAAGATCAGCGTGCAGGCGGACGCGCAAGTCTCGGCGACATGCGTTGGCAGCCCCGCGTCCGCTACAAGCTTGGCCATGCCCCGCGCCGCCGGGATCAGTCCGCCCGCGCTATTCAGATGCAGCGCGCTGACTTCGGTATCAGCCATCATTGCCTCCAACTGGCGATAGCTTTGCCAATCGATCTCACCATTCAGTCGCAAGGTGGTATCGGTACGAAAGATAACCTGCGCGGGCGAATTCGGGGCCGCGATAACAGGCGGTGGAGCCTGTGCGGCACTCCGGTCGATCCAAAGGTTCAGCGCCAGAGTGATTGCGATGATTACGAGAACTGTCACGCCCCAGGCGCCAGCCACATTGCCGCGTCGTGCACTGCGCCGGGCAGCGCGCATCGTCCCGACAGATTGCCAGATCAAAAAGGCCACGTCTGCCAGCAGGATCGCTGCGAACCATCGGCCCGGCAAGGGCAGGGGCAATGCGCTCCACCCCCAATGCGCCAGCAAACGTCCGCCAACCAGAACGATCAACGCCGAAACCCAGAGCGGCAGATGCCCGCGAAAATGGCGCATTGGTTCCGCCGGTTCTTTGTCAGCCATTGACGAACTGACGCATCGCGGCACGCCCGAATGGTGGGATGGCAGCGGCTGTCCGAGCGAGTGAGCGCACGGCCAGCCGCGCCAGCGGGTTGCGTGCTTGCAGGGCGCGCCGCCCACGCTCGCTGAAGGTCAGAACATGTGCGCCCTCGGCGTGACGCGCGGCGCTATATCCGCCGAGGTCTCCCCTCAGAATACGCGCGGCCAGATCGGCGGCGTCGGCAATGCCAAGGTTCATACCGCGTCCGCCAGCCGGTGAATGACAATGCGCCGCATCGCCCGCCAGCGCGACGCGCCCGACGCAATAGTCGGTGACCTGCCGCACCGAAATCGTGAACGCGCCGCTGCGCCGGACGCGCGTGACGTCCATTGGAACTGGCAGCGCGGCCAGCGCATCTGCTGTACTAGAGATGACGCGGAACCGCGTCGCCTCAAGCGGGGCGACGATGCAGACGTTGCCTTGCTCCAAAAGAAAGCCCTGAAACATTGTCGGATCGCGCCAATCCAAACACTCGACGTCGGCAATCGACCACTGGTCGGGCAAATCGAAACCCGGATACTCCAACCCAAGTGCGCCCCTTACAGTACTGCCAATCCCGTCAGCACCGATAACATAGTCAAATCGTTCTTCCTGTCCGCTGATCCGGGCGGTGACGCCAGCATCGTCCTGGCTCAGAGTCTCGAGCGCCGCGCCATACTCTACCTCGCCGCCATATCGGCGTAGCGCCTCGGCCAGATGAAATTCGGTCCGGTCCTGTGCCAGCCCAAGAATGCGGCTGCGATCGTCGAAATTCAGCGGCAGGGATGCGAGGCGGCGAGGGCCATCGTGCAGCGCCAAGCCGGTGAAAAGCACAGCCTCAGCCTCGATCGAGGCTGTTACACCAGAGGGGCGCAAAATCTCGACCGATCCCGGCAGAATTCCGACGGCACGGCTGAACGGAGAGGGATCAGGCCGGCATTCTACAATGCGCGGTATCAGCCCGGCTCGCGCCAGTTCCACTGCGGCGGTCAACCCGGTTGGTCCGGCCCCCACAACCAGAACGCGCGCCATTCGGGTCCCCCGTGATCTCTTCGCTTTACTGCGTTGCCGGATCAGCCACCCCGGGAACAACCTTCAGATAGGCCGCTATAGCGGCGCGATCCTCATCTGTTAGTTGGCTGGTGTTGGCGATGACATCTACCATCTCTCCGCCAGAACTGTTGAACTCAGGCGTGAATCCAGACTTTAGATACTCGGCCATGTCGGCCTCGGACCATTTCAAAACCGCTGGTGTAATATTGGGAATGCGCCCCTTCCCAGAGGGATTCTTGGCCCCGCCCAGCCAGCGAGATCCATCCGTTGCGCCCAGAAAATTCCTTGGTGTGTGGCATTCACCGCAATGACCCAGAGCTTCGGCCAGATAGCGACCGCGCGTCTGTTGTTCAGTTAAATCACCCTCAATCTGCCAGCCGTCGTCGAGGAACAGGAACTTCCAGCCGCCAAGACTGCGGCGAATGTTGAATGGGAATCCAACTTCATGCGGGGCTGCACTTTGCGTGACCGGGGGCAGGGTGCGCAGGAAGGCGGCGATGTTTGCAACATCCGCTACCTCGGCCCGGCCATAGCTGGTGTAGGGGAAAGCAGGAAAGTAATGCGACCCACCCGGCGTGACCCCTTTTACCACTGCGTTCACCAACTCAAGATCGCTCCACCCGCCGATGCCGTGTTCCGGGTCAGGCGAGATGTTGGGCGCGATGAAGGTGCCAAAGTCAGACACGAACCGTTTGCCGCCTGCCAGCTTTAGCTTCTCCTCACCCTCGGCATCGGGCGCGGCGTGGCATGACGAACAGCCCGCGGCATAGAACGCGTATTTGCCTGCCTCGACATCGCTGGTGGTCCTGGCAAGCGCCTCGGCGCCCAGCGGTTTCGGCTGAGTCACAAACCAGAAAATGGCCAGCCCGATCAGGCCAGCCACCACAAGAAGCATCAGCAATTTTCGCATATCAATGTCAGAGGGGCGGGTCGCCCCTCTGCCTTTCCGTCAGTCGTCTATCTGCTACCTCTGAACGACTTATGACACTCATTGCATGCGCCGCCAACAGCTCCGATGGCGCCCTTCAAGGCGTCCAGCCCGTCACCGGCTACGGCGTTCATTGCCGCCGACGCTTCAACAAATGCATCGGCCTTGGCACCGATGTCCGAGCCATCGGCCCAAATCGCTGCAAGGGCGCGAGTGTCTTCGCCAAGCGTCTCTTGATCGGTTCCCGGTATCCAATACCCTTGTTGTTTCAGTGTCGCGAGCGTTGCTAGATTAGATGCTGCGGCCGAAGCAGAATCCGCATCGTAGTCAACTTTACCCTGTGCCATGGCAAATAAAGTGCCGGCATTATGTTGATAAAGCTGCATATGCGCTTTGCGAGCACTGATGGCACCCGCAACGGCGGGGTCCAGATGCGATGCCGCAAAGCTGGTACCGGCGATCGCCGCAGTCAAAACCGCGCCGCCCAGAAATTTAGTCACAAGAGTCATAAAAACCTCCGAAAAGTTGGACCTCGTAGGTTCAGCATACCCAACAATCCCAGCGGTTCCAGTCAGCATTTACGCAGGGTCAGTGTTCATCGATCACATAGTGGAGAGGCGGCAGAATGCCGCTCGCACATGATTTATCGGGTGATACGCCCGCCCGGAGTGGACTCCGTGGTCAGGAAATCTGGCCATCCGACGAGACGCTCGATGGCGAAAAGCGCAACACAGATGGCAATCACAGCCAGCCCCAGTTTTACCCGTTTGGCCGAAGGCGGACGGCGCGCCCAGCGCGCCATCCTCAGTAAGTGAGTCAGATACATCCGGTCATGTGCTCTGCCTTAGAAGCGATACCCAACAGACAGGTCTATCATTGTGTCGCTGGTATCAACGTCCAGCAGGCCACCCTGAACATATCCACCATTGGTCAGATCATATTGTGCGCTTATTCCGCGTGCATCACCGAAGTCATAATCGATGTAGGTTGCGGACACTTTCAGATTTGGCATGACTTTGTAATACGCCGAGACTTCTACCCCGTCTGGGGCCACGCTGCTGTCACCCTTGTAGACATAAAGATGACCGCCGAAGGGATCATAGTCCGCCTCGACCCCGGCGCGCGCCAAGGTGGCCGTGTCGCTGTCACCACGCAGATGTTCGATACCGCCCGCAAAGGTCAGCGCACCGGTGGCGTAACGCGCCGCAGCCGAGTACGAATTGATATCATCAAAATCTGTTTCAACCCGGTGAAATGCAACGCCATAGCTCAGCGGACCAGAGGTTGCGTCATAACGAACGCCCAGCGACCGGTCAGACTCAAACAGGTTCGCTGAACGCACGAAAGACCCTTTGCCCAAGGCTGACAGTTCGAAGTCAAAAAGGACCGTCCCATTAAACGTGTCGGTGCTGGCGTAGTCATCAATCGGTGACGTTGGGAAGCCGAACGACAGGACACCGTCTCCGTACGAACTTCCAGCCATGGTGTAGGTCAGCGCCAACCACAAAGCGAGGTAGTCGTCAGAACTGCTGCCCAGAAGGGTAATCCCCTCCAGCCCACCAGTAACACCTAGACCGTAGCTGCTGATTGCCGCCGGTGCCCAGTTGAAAAACATTTGGCCAGCGATGACATTTTCGTCGTCGAAATCTCCGTTGAGGTGCTCAAGCTCCACAAAGCCGCGATAGATTAAATCAGGGCCGGACATCGGAGAGCCCGCCAGCGTCACCGCTGGCAAGGCGCAAGTGGCCATCAAAATGGCGGTCTTCTTCAGGGTTCGTTTCATTGTCTCTGCCTCGGGCGTTTTTGTTTTATTGGATTGCGTCGAGACTACCGCATCTGTTTGCGATAATGAATCGCCTTTTTCCAACCTGTTTCAATGTGTGACTCGAATGACTCTCCGGGCACCAAATAGCTTGAAATAAAGCATGGAATTGGAATTCCGGCGAGAATTCTGGAATTTGAAGCATCCAAAATCCAACAGGGGCGACCCGGATGAGGGCCGCCCCTGTGGACAATTCCGCGGGCTTCCGGCTTTGGAATTGGAACTAGAAACGAAAACCGACAGACAGATCGACCATCGTGTCAGAAAAACCGTCTGCGCGGGTCACACTTCCGCGCACGTAGGCATTGTTGGCAAAGGCGTATTCCGCATTTACACCGTACAGCGTTTCCGAACTGTCGATGTCCATGACGGCCAGTCCCAGCGTGATCTGATCGGTCGGGCGGTAGAATCCCTGCAACTCGATTGTTGTCGGGAACCCGTCGTTGCCACCACTGACGACAGCGGAACCGCCGTGACTGCCCATGTCCGCATCGGCGCCAACACGCCAGAGGGTCAGGTCACCACCACCCATCTCGTTGCGCTCGACCCCACCGAACACGCCGTAGGCATAGATGTCATACCGAAAGGCCCCGGCGACAGATGTCAGCGCGCCATCGTCGAAGCTGTGATAGCTGACACCATAGCTGAGGTTTCCCGAGCTGCCGTCAAAGCGAAGGCCCAGCGGCGTCTCGTCTTCCAGAAGGGCGACGGATTTCACATAAGATTGGCGTAAGATCATCGTCATCGGCATATGGTACGTGCCTGCCGATCCATTGAATTCTCCGGTCGAAGTATAGGTATCGATCACACTTTCGGGCGCGCCGAACTGAACACTGCCCCAATCCCCGGAATAGGACGCGGCCAGCCAAAGGGCCTCAAGATCATAGGTATCCGACGCATAGGCCTCGGCCGCGGCCACGATGCCAAAGCCATTGCCGAAATCGAAATTCAGGTCGCCACTGCCGATCAGAAAGGTGTCATTGTCGCTGCCGACGATAGAATGTTCGATGCGGATGTCGCCACTGAAGGTCAGGCCGCTTGAGTCCTGCGCGACCAAAGGTGTCGCCAGTGTAACGAGGCTCAGGGCGGTTGCGGTGATGGCTTTCATTGGCCTGTCCTCCAAGGCGTTATGACGCTGTTGTCATAGCTGGGTCGCTGTCTGACGTCAGCGCTTATGGGTCCAAATAGGGCGATTTGATAAGAGAGAGTTGTTGGCGCATCGTAACCACTGAGGAGTGGGGCATGAGACAGACAACGAAGAGCGCCGGCGAGAAGATCGTCAAAGACATCAAGCGGGCGACCCGCAGGCAATATTCATCGGAAGAGAAGATCCGCATCGTACTGGACGGCCTGCGCGGCGAGGACAGTATTGCCGAGCTGTGTCGCCGTGAGGGCATCTCACAGGGCATCTATTACAAATGGTCGAAGGACTTCATGGAGGCCGGGAAGAGACGCCTGGCGGGCGATACAGCGCGTGCTGCGACGACCGACGAGGTCAAGGATCTGCGGCGCGAAGCTCGGGACCTGAAGGAGGTCGTTGCGGAGCAGACGCTTGACCTCCGTTTGCTCAAAAAAAGCATGACAGGGGATGGGGGCGACCAAGAATGAGGTATCACCCATCCGAGAAGCTGGAGATCATCCGGCTGGTCGAGGGATCGCACCTGTCAGCACGTCAGACGTTGGCAAAAATGGGCCTGCCCCGCACCACATTTTACCGTTGGTATGATCGGTATCTGCAGCGTGGCGAGGCTGGGCTGCAGGATCAATCCCCCAAGCCAAAAAACGTCTGGAACCGCATTCCTGACACGGTGCGCCGCAAGGTCGTCAAGCTGGCGTTGAAGGAAACGGAGCTGTCGCCGCGCGAACTGGCGGTGACCTTCACGGATCGGAACCGCTACTTTGTCTCAGAATCTTCGGTCTGCCGAGTGCTGAAAGCCCACGATCTGATCACCAGCCCCGCCTTCATTGTTATCAAGGCAGCGAGCGAGTTCACCGACAAGACCACCGCCATCAATCAGCTTTGGCAAACCGACTTCACCTACCTCAAAGTTCTCGGCTGGGGTTGGTTTTATCTCAGCACGATCCTCGACGATTACAGCCGGTACATCATCTCGTGGAAGTTGTGCACGAACATGCGGGCTGAGGATGTGACAGATACGCTCGATCTGGCCCTGCAGGCATCCGGCTGTGATCAGGTCCACGTCGTTCACAAGCCACGCCTGCTCAGCGATAATGGCTCCAGCTACGTCTCAGGCGACCTTGCTGAATGGCTGCAGGACAAAGGCATGAAGCATTCTCGCGGTGCGCCGTATCATCCGCAGACTCAGGGCAAGATCGAGCGATGGCATCAAACCCTGAAGAACCGCATCTTGCTCGAAAACTACTTCTTGCCGGGCGATCTCGAAGCCCAAATCGAAGCCTTCGTCGAACACTACAATCATCAGCGGTACCACGAGAGCCTCAACAACGTCACGCCATCCGACGTCTACTTCGGCCGTGACAAAGCCATTCTAAAACAAAGAGAAAGGATCAAACGAAAGACGCTCGAAACGCGGCGCTTGCATCACAGACAACGCGCCGCATAATCACAGAAATCAGATGAGCCAGACTCTCTCTTAGTTTAGGCCGTTCTTGGTTCCAAAAACTCTGACGACGCACACTGGGTCGCAGCAACGCGGCGGAGGGTTCAAAAAAGAAAGGACGAATGGACGGAGGCGCAATTCGTAGAGGTGGGCTATTGGCTTGGAGCGGACATCGGCCAAAGACGCAACCATCGCCCGGCTAGTACCATGATCAGATCATAGCGCGCTCCAGACTAGGATTGGAGAGCATGCCGAAACGCTCTCTTACCGGTCAGATAAACCGCACCTTGCCGATGTAGGGCAAATTTCGGTCCCGTTGCGCAAAGTCGATGCCATAGCCGACGACAAACTCATCTGGAATCTCGAACCCGGTCCAGGTGGCTTTCACATCCACTTCGCGCCGCGACGGTTTGTCGAGCAACGCAATCGTCTCCAACCGCTTCGGCTTGCGGGTCTCCAGCAAGGCGGTGACGTGTTTCAGCGTGTGACCGGTGTCGACGATGTCCTCGACCAGCAACACGTCGCGCCCTTCAATTGCGCCGCGCAGGTCCTTCAGAATACGCACCTCGCGACTGCTTTCCATCCCGTCGCCGTAGGAGGATGCCTCGAGGAAGTCGACCTCGACCGGCAAGTCCAACTCGCGCACCAGATCCGCAATGAACACGAAACTGCCGCGCAGCAGGCCGACAACCACCAGTTTGTCGGTATCCTTAAACGTCTCTCTGATCTCGCGGGACAAATCCTCGATGCGCGCGGCAATGGATTTGGCCGAGATCATCAGATCGATTTCGTAAGGGTCTGGCATGAGCTGTCTCGGTCGCAATTGGCGTTCGATCCACCATGCGCAGACCGCACCCGATTGTCACCAGACCAAAATGCCACGCGGGCCCGAGTGTGGCTTGCAGGCGGCGGGTGGGCTGCTAAAGCTGCGCCCATGCCTCGCCACGCCGAAACCCGCCAGCTGCCCTATACTGCCGACCAGATGTACGCGCTGGTCGCGGATGTCGCTTGTTACCCCGAATTTCTACCCTGGTGCGCCGCTGCACGAATTCATCGCCACGACGACCTCGGTGAGCATTCGGTAATGGAGGCGGATCTGGTCATCAGCTTCAAGGTCTACCGCGAAAAATTCACCAGCCGCGTCACTCTCTGGCCCGAAGCGCGCCGGATCGAAACCACCTATATAGACGGCCCGTTCAAGACGATGGATTCCGTCTGGAGTTTTGCCGAGGCTCCGGGTGGCTGCGAGGTGACCTTCACCACCGACTTCGAATTCAAGAACCGCATCCTGCAAGCCGTCATCGGCGTGGTCTTTAACGAGGCTATGCAGCGCATCGTCCGCGCCTTCGAAACCCGCGCCGCCGCCCTATACGGTCCGACTTCATGAGCGTCGCAGAACGACTGATTAGGTTTTCAGAAACGGCGCAGCCGACCCCGCTGGTTCGCGAGATTTTCCGACTTTCACTGCTGGACTGGTCCGCCTGCGCCATCGCCGGGGCGAGCGAGCCGGTCTCCCGCATCGCGCGGGACATAATTTTGCAGGAAAATCATGGCGCTGCCGGCGGCGATGGCGCGCGCGCAAGTGTGGTGGGAGCCTCTAGCCGTTCACCTGCGCGCGCTGCAGCGTTGGTGAACGGGGCAACGTCCCATGCGCTGGACTATGACGACACGCATTTCGCACACATCGGTCATGCCTCGGTCGCCGTGATCCCGGCGGCTCTGGCGGTTGCCGAGGAGGTTGGCGTGGATGGTGTAGCCTTTGCCGAGGCAGCGCTGATCGGCTTGGAGGCGTCGGTTCGTTTTGGCGTGTGGCTGGGGCGAGACCACTATCAGCAAGGTTTCCATATGACCGGAACCGCCGGGGCCATTGGCGCAACCCTCGCAGCGGCAAAGCTCATGGACCTCAATGCGGAACAGACTGGTGATGCGCTGGGTCTGGTTGCCAGCCGGGCAGGCGGGATAAAGGCGCAGTTCGGTACCATGGGCAAACCGATGAATGCAGGCTACGCCGCCGCCAACGGCGTCGAAGCGGTCAGGTTCGCGCGTGCTGGAATGACCTCGAACCCGGGCGCGCTGGATGGGCTCAACGGTTTTGCGGCCACGCACCACGGCGCCTGTGACGACACCGCCTGGAAGGGCAACGGGCGCGACTGGTTGTTTGAGACCGTCAGCCACAAACTCCACGCCTGTTGCCATGGAACCCACGCGATGATCGAGGCATTGCGCCAGATAGACGCAGCCGACCCCCAGCGGGTCGAGGTCTACGTCCACCCAAGTTGGCTGACGGTTTGCGATATCGCCGAACCCCGCACCGGGCTGGAGGCGAAATTCTCGTTACGCTTATGTGCCGCCATGGCGTTGACAGGGTGGGATACCAGCGCGCTCGGGACCTTCTCCGACACCGCCTGTGCCGACGCGGAACTGGTGTCTCTGCTGGATCGCGTGCAGATCGCCGGAGATGACACGTTGGCGGAAACCGCCGCGCGTGTTCGCATTGACGGTGTTGAAGCGGAACACGATCTGAACAGTCGCACAGACCCGGATGCATTGCGCAGTCGTCTGTCGCAAAAGGCGGCGTCAATCCTGGGCCCCGCTCGCGCTGCTAATCTGGTTTCGGCGATTGAAAATGGCGTTGATTTGAGCGCGTTCACATCCTGCCTGCGGGGGCTATAGACGCAAGGTTGCTCCGCAGAAAACAAGATACCTCCGGCGGGGATATTTGTGGGTCAATGATGGCGTCAATGTAGATAACGGCCCGAACTCTGCACGAGCTGGGCCGCCATCATCGACCACGGTCATCGGCATCCCTGCCTGTACCGCGCCTCGGAGTGTTGTCGAAACTGGTTAACGGTTGTGTCTCGAAAGTGGTGGAAATTCTCCGGCGGCGTTCTCCGAGCGTTTTGATTTGCGCCTGATCAGGCGACGAGGTCAAGTGTCATTGGTTCAATTGGTTGCGCGAGCGTTTCCCAGCCGTCGACCTTGCGCATCTGGATTTGGCCTGAGGCGAGGAGCGCCCAAAGCAGCATCGGCACGGTTGCAGCGCAGGGCAGCACGGTCTGTGTTTTGATCCGGCGGCGAAACTCCTCGTTCAGGCGCTCGATAGCGTTGGTTGTGCGAGCTGACTTCCACTGCGACGGATCGAGGCGGGTGAAGGTGAACAGCCGATCCCCGGCCTCTTCAAGGCTGTCTGCGACCGCTCGACACTTGAGCTGCCATTTGCGTAGAAAGGATTTGCGCTGCTTCTCAACTTCATCGGCGGTTTCAGCGTAGATCATGGCGCGATAATCGTCGCCCAGCTCCTCGTGCATATGTTTTGGGGCGTGGGCCAGCAGGTTGCGATGCTTGTGAACAGTGCAGCGTTGGATCGGCAAGTCTTGGCCCCACAACGCGACCAGCGCGGCCTCCAATCCCGGCGCGCCATCAACCATCACGAACTCGGGCCGCTTGAGGCCCCGCGCATCGAGGTCGTCAATGAACTGACGCCAGGCGGCTGTGCTCTCCCCGCCCATATTCATGATGGAAAGCAATACTTTCTGCCCATCACGACGCACGCCAATGGCAGCCAGAACCGAGATGTTCTGCGCTTTCCGATCAAGACGCGTCGTGATGACGGTGCCGTCAAGGATGAGCCGAACGATGTCCTCATCAGCAAGGCTGCGGGCGCACCAGGCGTCCCAGTCGGTCTTCACCTTGCGCCAAGCGCGGCTGACGACGTCTTTGCCGACAGCCCCCTTGAACAGCGCAAACAGCGCGCGCTTCACACGCCGCGTGTTGGTGCCCGAGAGATAAATCGACGCAATCAACGCTTCGGCCGTCTTGGTCAGGCGCTGGTAGCGCGGCAACGCTTTTGAGCGCCATTCACTAGCCTTACCGACTTCATCTTCAACCCGGGCGCGGGGTACGCTGATCGTCTCGGTGCCAAATGTCCCGGTGATCTGACGGTCCCGGTGGCCGTGGCGATAGCCTTTCACCGCCTCGGCGTCCCGGCCATACCGCAAACGGCCAAGAAAGCCGTCCAGTTCTTCCTTGAAAACGGCCTCGATCGTGCCGCGGATGTTGGCGCGCAGCCGATCTTCGATCGGATCAAAGCCTTCTTCACATGCAAGTAGCGAAATGGGGCTCGTGTCTGTAGTCTTGGTCATGGCGTGATCTCCTAAGGCGGTACCAGCCGCCGATTGGGTGGGTTTGATTCACCCGGAGATTACGCCACCTTCAAATTTCCACCAACTTCCCGACACGACCTGGTTAACACAATCCTACCGCTGCATCATTGACCCGACAATATCCTCGGGGGTGAATGGCGCGAAGCGACAGAGGGGGCAGACCGCCCCCTTTCCCGCTCGCCGCAGGCGCACCACCAAGGGGATCGTCCGCGCCTCAGACCCGCTTGCCCAAAACCTCGACCAGTGCCGCCGAGATCATTAGTGCACTGCCCAGTACTTCCCGCGCGCCGAAGGGCTCGCCAGCCAGCCATGCGGCCGAAGCGACCGCAGCTATGACATCCGTCATAAGAAGCACCCCCACGCGCCCCGGTGTCAGGCGGGTGGCTGGCCACAGAGTCAGCACCAGCATTGGCGCGACGTAGAATGCGATCAGCAGACCCCAGCCGGCATTGCCGAGAAACACTGCAGGCGCGATTGTTCCTCCAAGGGCGTCACCACCCAGAAATAGTGTTGCGCCTGTCACCAGCAGCGCACCGACCATGAACGCCAGGATCTGGTCGCTAACGGCAGCGTTCTTCATCCGATAGACCCCGAAACTGCCGACCGCCCAGGCCAATCCAGCGCCCAACGCCAGCCAGTCGCCCAGATTTCGCGGCAATGGCAGGCCCGATCCCCCACCCAGCACAACCGCCAATCCGCCGATGCCCAGGCAAAGGGACGCGAGGCGGGGCAGGGTCAGGCGCTCGCCCAAAAGCGCAATGCCAAGTAGCGTGCCCCATACCGGAGTGAGGTAAAACAACAGGATCGAGTGGACCACGTCGGTCAAAAGCAAGCTTGTTGCGTACAGGCTGAACGCTGCCCCGGTGCCAAGACCACAAAACGCCAGCGCGCCAAATCGCGCCCAAATGGGGCGCCAGCGCAGCGCGATCAATGGGCTGAGCACGACCAGCGTGGCCGCATAAATCAGCAAGCCGGGCCAGGCGCCAGGCAATCCCTGCGCTTCAAGCGCGCGGATCGGAATCCAGATGACGCCCCACAGCGCTCCGCCGAGCATCAGCGCAAGGCTCGCGGTCGTGTTCGACGCAGAATTGAGCGCCGCAATGGCTGTGCGGTGGATCACGGTTGCTGTCCGGTTCGGTGTGAATTTCGCCGGGACAGAAACACAAAAAAGCGGGCCTCGAAAGGCCCGCTATGAAGTGCGCCTGAAAGTTTATCAGGAGGTCATGTCGTAAGCACGCTCACCATGCAGGGACAGGTCGAGGCCGTTGGTTTCCGCCTCGGCATCGACGCGGAATGTCGTGACGGCGCGGCAGATGACGACCAGAACCGCGGTCAGAACCACAGTGTAAACGCCAACGATCGCCAGCGAGCCGAGCTGCGCCGCCCAGACGCCAGCACCGAACACTGCTATCATGATAGTACCGAAAATGCCGCCGACGCCATGGACTGCGAAGACGTCCAGGGTGTCGTCGATACCGGCCTTGTTACGGATGAAGTTCACGGCTTCCTGGCACAGGACACCAGCAACCAAACCGATGATTAGTGCAGGGATTGGTCCGACGAAACCGGACGCCGGTGTGATTGAGGCAAGCCCCGCGATGGTGCCGGTGACAATCCCGACCAGCGAGGCCTTGCCGTATTTGATCCGCTCCCAAGCGGCCCAGGACAGGGACGCAGCGGCAGCCGAAATATGCGTGACCGTCAGCGCCATCGCGGCGCCTCCGTCGGCGGCCAGCTGAGAGCCTCCATTAAAGCCAAACCAGCCAACCCAAAGCATCGCCGCGCCGATCATGACGTAGCCGGGGTTATGCGGTGGCGTGGTGCGGTTCTTGCGCGCGCCCAACATCACCGCGATCACCAACGCCGCCAGACCGGCGGTTTCGTGGACCACTATGCCACCTGCGAAGTCCCGGGCGCCAATCTCTCCGAAAATGCCACCATCAGCCAGCATGCCGCCGCCCCAAATCCAGTGCACCACCGGCGCATAGACCAGCAGCATCCAGAGGCCACTGAACAGCAGGACGAACCCGAAACCGATGCGTTCGACGTATGCTCCGACGATCAAAGCTGGGGTGATGATCGCGAATGTCATCTGGAAGGCGAAGAACAAGACCTCGGGAATGGTTCCCGACAGGCTGTCGGCGGTCACGCCGTTCAGGAAGGCTTTTCCGAGACCTCCCCAGATCGCGTTGCCGTCACCGAACGCGATTGAGTAGCCGAGAGCCAGCCACAGAAGGCTCATCAGGCAGGCGATGGCATAGCAGTGCATGAACACGCTCAGCACATTCCGCGCCCGCACAAGACCGCCATAAAACAAGGCAAGGCCCGGCAGGGTCATGAACAGCACCAGGGCTGTTGCGGTGATAATCCAGGCTGTATCTGCGCCGACCATTGTCGCCTCCGTCATGTGTTTCCGGGGCATCAAGCCGGTGCAGGCGGCGATGAAAACAGGCAGTTTGGTATCCGGCTGCGCATTTTGTGAGCAAATGCGGAACTGCTGTATATTTAGGCACAATAGGCGGCCTATGCGCATTATTCAGGCGAAACTGGCAGGGCGTCGATTTGGGGTCAAAAGCAAAGTTATCCCGCAGGAATGTAGCTGCAAGGGTGCCGCTAAAGGCCTGAAGCGGCCATTCGACCTTTGCCCTCTTTGTGCATGGAATGAAGGCGAAGCCGCCATGCACTCGCCAGCCCGTCCGGGCGGGTTGGCGACTGGTGAGGGCAGCGTAACTCTGTGATTTGACGGGCGAACCTCACCATTAAGCGGCACGAATGTCCGTCGCATCACCAACCCACGGGCTGACAAGTGCAAGGCTTATGTTGCGAGAAAACGAACGTCCACTCAGGGTCATTCCAACCACTTTCATCATCTCAAGTTAATTGAACTGAATGAGAATTTGCGGCTACTTCTGGCAACGCTGCCGCAGGTTTTCCACCTTACCCCAGCCGCTTCACCAGCAGCGCAATCGCATGATCCGTGGCTGCGTCGCGCACCGAGGCGCGCCCGATGGCTCCGAATTCCTGCACCTCAGCCAGTGTCGGGGCACCCTTCATTGCAGTGGCGAACCAGACCAGTCCTTCGGGCTTTGTTTCCGACCCACCCGGACCCGCAACCCCGGTGACCGCCACCGCCAGCGTGGCCTTCGAGGACTTCAACGCCCCCTCGGCCATCTCGCGCGCGACGTCCTCGCTGACGGCACCGTGCTGCGCGATAGGAGACCGGCATCACGTCCAGCATCCGAACCTTGGCAGCGTTGGAATAGGTGACGCAGCCATGATCGAACACGTCCGAGGCCCCGGGAATCGCTGTTATCGCTGCCGCGACCATGCCGCCAGTACAGCTTTCGGCGGTGGCGATTGTCGCCTTGGCGTTGCGCGCCGCCATGATCAGGGTTGAGGCACTCATACGCCGAGCATCCCATGCGAAACGCCAGCGGCCAATGCCAGAATAATCGCCGCAAAAGCGCCTGCCATCACATCGTCCAGCATGACCCCGAGCGCATCACCGCGCCGGTCGGCCCAGCCGACCAGCCAGGGCTTCCAGATATCGAACAGGCGAAACAGAACGAACGCCCCGAGCCAGCCGGGCCAGGGGAACAACCAGGGGTCCGCGCCCGCGTGCGACAGGCCTGCGGACAACGGCATCAGCGCGATCCACAACCCGACAACCTCGTCGATGACAATCTCGGACGGGTCGTGATCGGCCTTGCCTTGGGTTTCCACCGCCGTTGCCCACCATCCCAGCGCGAACGCCAAAATCGTTGCAATCACCAGCCCCGGAAACCCGAACAGCCCGTGGATCACCCAACCAACTGGCAAGGCTGCCGCTGTACCCCAAGTGCCGGGGGCAGGGCGCAGCAGTCCAGCCCCGAAGAAGATGGCGATAAGGCGGGTCATTCGGCGACCAACGTTGCGGTTGCCTGTGCGGCGATGCCCTCGCCCCGGCCGGTGAAGCCCAGCCGCTCGGACGTTGTCGCCTTGACGCTGATCCGATCCTCGGCAACCCCGGTAATCTCGGCAAGTTGCGCCTGCATGGCGGCGGCGTGGGGGCCAATCTTGGGATCCTCGCAGATGATCGTGCAGTCGATCTGGTTGATCCGATATCCCCGCTCACCCGCCATCCCGGAGGCGTGGCTCAGAAACAATCCACTGTTCGCATTCTTCCACTGCGGATCACTGGGAGGGAAATGCCGGCCGATGTCACCAGCACTTAACGCGCCATAGATTGCATCAGTAATCGCATGCATCGCCACATCCGCGTCCGAGTGTCCCTCAAGCCCCTTTCCATAGGGCACGGCAACGCCGCACAGCGTCACATGATCGCCCGTGCAAAACCGATGCACGTCAAATCCACTGCCAACCCGAACATCCATGCGACCGCCTAGCACGGCCTCGGCGCGCGCGAAATCCTGTGGGTGGGTGATCTTGAAGTTCTCGGCCTCACCTTCGACGATTGTTACCTCCAACCCATGCGCGCGGGCGACTTCCACATCATCGCTGGCCTTCGCACGATAGGCGCGATGGGCGGCCAGAATGGCGTCAAACTGAAACCCTTGCGGCGTTTGCGCTGCAAACAATGCGTCGCGTGGCTGGACTCCACCGACCTTGCCGTCATCGCCACGCCACAACGCATCTGTGATGGGCAGCCCAGGTGCTGCAGATGACCCTTCCAGTGCCGCAATGACCCGCGTGATTAGCGCTTGCGACACCAACGGGCGCGCTGCGTCGTGAATCAGCACCTGAGTCACCTGGCTTGGAACGGCCCGCAACCCTGCGAGAACGCTGTCCTTTCGTGTCGCACCACCGGCGACGCAGATAACCTCTCCCAGTTGCGCCGCCCGCACCATGTCGTCGCGGTGGAGAACCACGACAATCGGGCCGATATCGGGCGCTCCGCTAAACGCGGCAATTGTGCGCTCTATCACGGGGCGCCCACCCAGCATCTGCCATTGTTTGGGCAATTCGCCCCCGGCGCGTTCTCCGCGTCCGGCGGCGACGATGATTGCTGCAGTGACGGGCAACGGCGATCCCTTTTCTCAAAACGCTGTCTGTCTAGGCATTGCGTCGCTTCAGGGCAATGAGATGCAGCAGCCGGAAAATTTCGTCGAAAAATCTGACGCGCAGCTGTTGCCGCTGGCGGCACGAGCCGTTAACCCAGCCAAATCTGCCCAAGGATTAGGCACATGACCATTCAAGTGGCAAATGTCACGCTTGATACCCCAGTCCTTCTGGCCCCGATGGCCGGAATCACCGACCTGCCGTTTCGCCGGTTGGTGTCATCCTTTGGCGCGGGCCTTGTCGTGTCCGAGATGGTCGCAAGTCAGGAAATGGTGCAGGCCAAGCCCGGCGTGCGGGAACGTGCCGAACTTGGCTTCGGCATTGAGAATACAGCTGTGCAGATTGCAGGCCGCGAAGCCCATTGGATGGCCGAGGCCGCGCGCATGGTCGAAGCCAGCGGCGCGCGCATCATCGACATCAACATGGGCTGCCCGGCCAAGAAGATTGTTAACGGCTGGTCCGGCTCGGCGCTGCTGCGCGACCTCGATCACGCGCTGCACCTGATCGAGGCTGTGGTGGCGGCCGTAAAGGTGCCGGTGACGCTGAAAACCCGCCTCGGTTGGGACGATGATCTGTTGAATGCCCCCGATTTGGCGCGACGCGCCGAGGTAGCCGGGATCGCGATGATCACGATCCACGGACGCACACGCTGTCAGTTTTACAAAGGCCGCGCGGATTGGGCGGCAATACGGGCGGTGGTGGAGGCGGTCTCGATTCCGGTCATCGCCAACGGAGATATCGTGACATCTGACGACGCGGCGGAAGCGCTGCGGCTGTCCGGCGCGGCAGGCGTGATGATCGGGCGTGGATCACAAGGCGCGCCCTGGCGGTTAGCAGAGGTTGCAGCGCATTTGGGCGGGCGTGGAACCGCCATGGAACTTGACGCGATTCAGTACCTTAATATGACGTTGGAACACTATGAAGATACTCTAGAATTTTATGGTGTATCTCTAGGCGGGCGGGTGATCCGCAAGCACCTCGGTTGGTATATGGACCACGCGGAGACACCGCCGAACCTGCGCCGTGAAGTCCTGACCGAAACCTCACCGAAGAAAATGCACAGGCTCCTCGGCGATGCGCTGACCAACCATCGAGAAGCTGCATGAGCACTGACGATACCCTCTGGGCTGCGCTGCCGGTCCCTGCAGTCCTGATCGGTGCCGACGATGCAATCTCTGACATTAACCCGGCGGCAGAGGGTTTCCTGAACGCTTCGGCCAAATCTGTAACCGGCGCGCCGGTGCTGGATCGGCTGGCAATTGACGCGCCGCTGGGTGACGCGCTGTCCCGCGTCCGTGATGACCAATCGCCATTGTTTATCAATACTGTAGATGTCAGCGGAGGCCTCGGACCACCTGTCGTTTGCAACATCCAGATTGCGCCGGTGCCGGGCGAGCCGGGCCGCCTTCTGATGTTGCTGACGCCGCGCCAGATCGCCAATCAACTAGGCCGCGCCCATTCCGTCAAAACCGCCGCACGCTCGGCCATCGGCATGGCCGAGATGCTGGCGCACGAAATCAAGAACCCGCTGGCCGGGATCACAGGGGCGGCGCAACTGCTTTCCATGGGCCTCAAAGGCGAGGATCTGGAAATGACCGACCTGATCGTCGCTGAAAGCCGCCGCATCGTCGCGCTGCTGGATCAGGTCGAGCATTTCGGCAACCAACGACCACCCCAGCGCGCCGCCACAAACATACACGACTTGCTGGACCGCGCCTGCGCCTCGGCGTCGGTCGGTTTTGCGGCGAATATGGCGGTTCGCAAGCACTATGATCCGTCACTTCCGGCCACATGGGTCGACGGCGACCAAATGTTGCAGGTCTTTCTAAACCTATTGAAGAACGCATCGGAAGCCGCTGATAACAAAGGTGGTACCATTACAGTGAGAACCTTCTACGACATGACCTTGCGCCTGCGGCGCGCCGACGGAACCGGCGCGGCGCTGCCCTTGCAGGTGGAAATCGAAGACGATGGCCCCGGCCTGCCGCCCGAGATTGCCGCCAACGCGTTCGATCCATTCGTGTCGGGCCGCGAAAATGGCACCGGGCTTGGGCTGGCGCTGGTCAGCAAGATTGTTGCCGACCACGACGGATGGATCAGCGTCACCACGACCCCCGGAAGGACGGTGTTCCGCCTGTCCCTGCCGGTTGCGAAAACTCAGGAGTAACCCATGGACGGGACCATTCTAGTCGCCGACGACGACCGCACGATCCGCACCGTTTTGACCCAGGCGCTGACCCGCGCGGGATGTCGGGTTCATGCCACATCCTCGCTCGTGACGCTAATGCGCTGGGTGGACGAAGGGCGCGGCGATCTGGTGATCTCGGACGTCGTGATGCCGGACGGTAACGGGCTGGAAACACTCCCAAAAATAGCCGAGGCACGCCCGGGTCTGCCGGTGATTGTGATTTCGGCGCAGAACACCATCATGACGGCAATTCAGGCGGCAGAAGCGGACGCCTATGACTACCTCCCGAAACCGTTCGACCTTCCTGACCTGATGAAGCGTGCCGGGCGCGCACTTGGGCGCCGCAAGACTGCCGCCGTTACACCGACGAGTGATCGGGACGGCGATGATCTGCCCCTAGTCGGGCGAACTGCGGCGATGCAGGCGCTCTATCGCCTGATTGCGCGCGTAATGAACACCGAAATCCCGATTCTGGTGATGGGTGAAAGCGGAACTGGTAAATCACTGATATCCCGATCAATTCATGACTTGTCAGATCGAAGAAATTTGCCGTTTGTCGCAATATCAGCACCCGATCTGACAGACGCGGCTGCCCTGAGTACTATCATGTCACGCGCTCGCGCAGGTACGCTGTTGATAGATGAAGTGGGCGATCTTGATGCCGCCGCGCAGGCGCGTGTCGTGCGCATGCTGGACAATCTGGGCGAAAACCCACCCCGTATCATGGCAACCAGCCGGGTCGACCTAGGAGCGGCGATAGAATCCAAGGCGTTTCGCGAAGACCTGTACTACCGCCTCGCCGGCGCGACGCTGACCGCCCCGTCGCTGCGCGACCGTATCGAGGATTTGCCGTTGCTGGTTGACCACTTCCTGGCCCGAAGCGAACGGGACGGCGGAACACTCCGCGCGCTCAGCGATCCGGCGCTGGCGTTGCTGCGCACCTACAGCTGGCCGGGCAATGTGCGCCAGCTGGAAAACGCCATGCGCCAGCTTTCCGTCACCGGGACCGAGCCGGAAATTTCTTCGGCCGAGATCGAAGCCACACTTTCTGGCCAACCTGCTGCTGACCCGCTGCAAACTGCCACTGAGGGCGATCGTCTGGGCGCGTCGGTTGCCCGCCATCTCCAGCGTTATTTTGACATGCACGGCGGAGTGCTACCGCCGCCCGGCGTGTACCAGCGTATCCTGCGCGAAGTTGAGGTTCCCCTGCTCGAAATCGCACTGGACGCGACAGGTGGTAATCAGGCCAAATGCGCCGATCTTCTGGGCATCAATCGCAATACGCTCAGAAAGAAACTGACCGAGTTGGATATCCGCGTGACACGCCGTCGCAAGTTGATGTAAAAGAGCAACAGAGAGTGGCCGAAATGAAACGGCCACCAAGCAATGGCGGCAAGCTGACCGCAAGGCAGCATCAAGTTAGGGGCCTTTGGCGTGGCCGACGGTACACAGGCGGCACCGGTAGTTTCAGTCTTCAGATGGCCGTCCTCGCGACGGCTGATGTTGTTTGCGCGGCTGGCCATCGTCGTTCTGGGGCCGGTTCTGGCACTCCTGACGCTGTGGGTTCTGGGGCCTCTGAACAAGGGTGCAGACAGCACGACTTTGCGCGCGGTGATTCTGGCAGATCTGGTTTATGGCTTGGTCGTCGCCGCCCTGGTGATTGGTACGATCGCCCGCATGATCGCTGCCCGGCGTGCACAATCGGCAGGTTCCCGCTTGCATTTGCGTCTGACCGGCGTGTTCGTTCTGGTCGCCCTGATCCCGACGGTGACCGTCGCGATATTTGCGGGCCTGACGGTCAATATCGGGCTCGAGGGATGGTTTTCCGACCGGGTGCGCGAGGTGGTGTCAGCCTCACGGGTTGCTGCCGAAGCTTATGAAGAAAACGAACGCAAGGCCCTTCGCGCCGATGCCGTGGCGCTGGCGGGCTTCATAGATGTCAGCCGCCGAGACCAAAGTCGCGCCAGCATTGGCGATCTGCGTCAGGTGCTTGGCGAAGGGCAAAGCCTAATCCAGCGCGGCTTGCGTGAGGCATATGTGATCGACTCGACCGGCGAGATCATCTCGCGCGGGGAACGCAGTTATCTGTTCGATTTCGAACGCCCGGACCCAGAGGTCATCGAAGGTGCGCGTGCCGGTGAAACCCAGATCATAAAAGATTGGGACCTGAACGAATTCCGCGCGCTCGTGGCGCTGGAAACCCTGCCGAATGCGTATCTGTATGTATCGCGCGATGTTGACGGGCAGATTTTGTCGTTGCTCGACGACACGCGGGAAACCGTTGATCTCTATAACCAGCTTGAAAGCGAGCGGGGCAGGCTGGTTTTGGAATTCGGGCTCCTCTACCTCGCATTCGCATTCATTCTGATTCTCGCAGCGGTCTGGCTTGGACTTTGGTTCGCGGAACGACTTGCGCGCCCGGTCGGGCGGTTGGCGGCTGCGGCGCAGCGGGTCGGATCGGGTGATCTGGACGTGCAGGTTCCAGCCGAACCGGGCGACGATGAGATTGCCATGCTGGGCCGGGTGTTCAACCAGATGACCCACCAGTTGAAAGGCCAGCGTGCGGCCCTGGTTGAGAATACCCAACAGGTGGAACAGCGCCGCCGCTTGTTCGATTCCGTGCTGTCTTCGGTCACTGCCGGGGTTGTCGGGCTGGACGCAGATGGCCGAGTGACGTTTGTCAACAAGTCCGCCGAACGCCTTCTGCGGGTCGATGAGGGTAAAGATCAGACCGTCAGCCTGTCGGTTTTGGTTCCCGAATTCGGAAACCTGTTCAACAAGTTGCGCCGAAGCAGGTCACAGGTCGCGCAGGAAGAGATCAAAGTGACACGCGGTGGAACGCAAGAGAATTTGTTGGTCCGCATGGCGACCCGGCGCGGTGAGGATGGCAAACGAGAAGGCTTTGTGGTCGCATTTGACGATGTAACCGATCTGGTTAGCGCACAGCGCATGGCCGCCTGGGGAGACGTGGCGCGGCGCATTGCGCATGAGATCAAGAACCCATTGACCCCTATCCAGCTGAGTGCCGAGCGTATCCGTCGCAAATACGCGCCGATGGTGGGCGAGGAATCCGATACTTTGGAACAACTGACGGACGTTATTGTACGCCAGACAGGTGATTTGCGACGCATTGTCGATGAGTTCTCCAAGTTTGCACGGATGCCCGAACCTGTGATCGCTGAACAAGACATGGTGGTTATCCTGCGAGATGCCGTGACGTTGCAGGAAGACGCGCTAGGTGTGCCTCTGACGTCGGATCTGGCGGCTGGGCCAATCCTGGTCGAGGTGGATGCAACCATGATTTCGCAAGCCTTAACAAATCTAATTAAAAATGCCGGTGAAGCTATTGAAAGTTTGCACGAAAAAGGCGCTCCGAAAAATCACCAACCATCGGTGCATGTGGCACTCAGAACGATCGAGAACAAACTGTTAATCACCGTGTCTGACAACGGCATCGGGCTGCCGGAAGACCGGGCGCGGCTGTTTGAGCCTTATGTCACGACCCGCGAAAAGGGCACTGGGCTGGGCCTGTCGATCGTCAAGAAAATTATCGAGGAACATGGCGGGACGCTGATCTTGACCGATGCTGATCCGTTGGATCAATCGGGACAGATCGGTGCACGCGCAGAAGTGCGGTTGCCGCTGGCGGCTGGGAAGAAAGGGTAAGTACGATGGCTGATATTCTGATCGTCGATGACGAGCGCGATATTCGGGAGCTGATATCCGATATTCTGGGCGATGATGGCTATTCCACCCGTCTGGCGGCCAACGCCGACGAATGCATGGCGCAGATCGCCAAAGAGACGCCCTCGCTGATGATCCTGGATATCTGGCTGAAGGACAGCCGTATGGACGGGATCGATATCCTCAAATCCGTCAAGCGCGACCACCCGGAAATTCCGATCGTTATCATTTCGGGCCACGGGAATATCGAGATTGCGGTCGCAGCGATCAAGCAAGGGGCATACGACTTCATCGAGAAGCCGTTCAATATCGACCAACTGATGGTGGTGATTGGTCGGGCGATGGAAACCAGCCGTCTACGGCACGAAAATGTCGCACTAAAACGCAAGGATGTGGTCCAGACTGAGATGATCGGTTCAAGCCCGACGTTCAAGGCATTGAAATCACAACTTGAAAAGGTCACGAAATCAAATGGACGGGTAATGCTGACCGGCCCCGCAGGCGTCGGGAAGGAGGTCGCGGCTCGTTTCATCCATGCCAACTCAAACCGTGCCGATGGCCCGTTCATATCGGTGAATTCCGCGTCTATCGAAGCGGACCGGATGGAAGAAGTTCTGTTCGGGCGCGAAGGTGATAAGGGCATCGAACAGGGTCTGCTGGAACAGGCGCATGGCGGCATCCTCTACTTTGACGAAGTGGCAGACATGCCCTCTGGCACTCAGTCAAAAATTCTGCGGGTTCTGGTCGATCAGCAATTCTCGCGGGTCGGCGGAAGCGACAGTGTCAAAGTTGACATCCGCGTTATCTCAAGCACAAACAAACACTTAGGGACCGAAATTGAAGAGGGTCGGTTCCGCGAGGAATTGTTCCATCGGCTGAACGTCGTACCCGTTGAAGTCCCGTCGCTGGAAGATCGCCGTGAGGACATTCCGGAGCTCGCCAGCTACTTCATCGAGGGCTTCAATCGCGATCAGGGACTGCCACAACGCGAAGTGGCGGGTGACGCTCAGGCGCTGCTGCAAACGATGATCTGGCCCGGAAACGTTCGGCAACTCAAGAACGTGATCGAGCGGGTTTTGATCCTGGGTCCCGACAAGGGCGATATCATGGCTTCCGAATTGCCGCAGAATGATCAGCCCGGTGGCGATGGCGACGAACGCATCGTCCTTTCCGGTAGCCTTGCCACACTGCCACTGCGTGAGGCGCGCGAGCTGTTCGAGCGAGAATACCTTCTGACCCAAATCAACCGGTTCGGCGGCAATATCTCTCGGACGGCGACTTTTGTGGGGATGGAACGTTCGGCCCTGCACCGCAAACTCAAGAGCCTTGGCGTGGTTACCACAGCCAAAGGCGGAGCACGGGTTGCACGGTTGGAGGATGAACCGGCGGACGCCAGCCAGTAATCCAACGGTTGAACCACCCGCATTGGCGTGCCAATCAGGGCCACTGACCGGCAAGGGAAGCCAGTATGAAGGTCATCATTTGCGGCGCGGGCCAGGTTGGATGGCAGATCGCACGCCATCTGTCCGGCGAGAAAAACGACGTGACAGTGGTGGACAGCAATGCCGAGTTGGTGCGTCGGGCGACGGATACGCTGGACGTGCAGGGCGTTGCCGGGTTTGCAAGCTATCCCGATGTTCTGGAAAGGGCAGGGGCGCAGGACGCTGACATGATCATTGCTGCGACACACAGTGATGAGGTGAACATGGTCACCTGTCAGGTGGCGCATTCGGTTTTCAGCATCCCTCGCAAGATTGCCCGGCTCCGCGCGCAGAGCTATCTGACAGCGATCTATTCGGACCTCTACCGGCGCGACCATCTTCCCATTGATGTGGTGATCAGCCCGGAGCGCGAAGTGGCCGAAGCCGCATTGCGCCGTCTTGCGGCGCCCAATGCGTTCGATACGGAAAGCTTCCTTGAAGGCCGCGCGCAGCTTCTTGGTATCGCGCTGGACGACGATTGCCCGGTGCTCGACACGCCGCTGCGCCAGTTGACCGACCTGTTCTCGACCTTGCGAACAATCGTCGTGGGCGTGCGACGAGAACGGCGCCTGTTCGTGCCCAGTCCGGGCGATCAACTTTACGCAAAGGATCAGATATATGTCTGCGCCCATACCGACGACGTGAACCGCACGTTGGAGATTTTCGGCAAATCGCAGACCCGGCAGGACCGGGTGATCATCGTCGGCGGCGGCAATGTCGGGCTGGCGGTGGCCAAGGCGCTGGAGGCACGCCCGGAACGCATCCGCGCCAAGGTGATCGAGAAGAACCGCACCTGCGCAGAACATGCGGCCGACGCGCTGGAGCGGACCATCGTCCTGAACGGCGACGGCATGAATATGGACCTGCTGAACGAGGCGAACGTCGCCAAGGCCGACGCAATTCTTGCGGTAACCGATGACGACAAGACGAACCTTTTGACCGCCGTGCGGGCGAAATCCGCGGGCACAAAAATGGCGATCTGTCTGGTCAATGATCCGACGCTGGTACCATTGCTCGACCCACTGGATATCGACGCTTATATCAGCCCGCGTGCCACCACTGTCAGCTCGATCCTCAGACATATTCGGCACGGGCGGGTGCGCGGCGTTTACTCGATCGGCGACGCCGAGGGGGAATTGATCGAGGCACAGGTCCTGTCGACCTCGCCCATTGCAGGGCAGGCATTACGCGATGTGGGCTTTCCCGAAGGCGTCATCGTTGGCGCACTACAAAAGGGCGACAAGGTGGTGCGCCCTGCTGGTGGCACCCGGATCGAGGAGGGGGACGTGATCGTCATCTTCGCGCTGACGGATGATGTGCCCGAGGTCGAGCGCCTGCTACAGGTCTCGATCGACTTCTTCTGATGCTGAGCCGACTGGGCGATCTGCCACTTCTGGTCTTGCTGATCGGGATCTCTGCGCTGGCGATGCTGATCCCGGCCCTGTTCGGATGGTCGGTAGGCGATACCGGTTCCGCGCAGGATTTCCTGTTCAGTGCCGTGATATTCGCAGTGGTTTTCGTGTTGATGGGCTTTGCGACGGCCAGCTATTCGCCAAAACGCCGGTCGGTCGGGCATCTCGCCTCTCTGGTGCTGAGTTATGTGCTGCTGCCGCTGGTTCTGGCGGTTCCCTTCGCGGACGCGGTGCCCGACACGCGCTACCTGAACGCCTACGTCGAGATGGTGTCGGCCCTGACCACAACCGGCGCAACCCTCTTTGAACAGACTGAGCGATTGCCGGATACGGTTCACCTGTGGCGTGCACTGGTGGGCTGGCTGGGTGGTTTTCTGGTCTGGGTGACAGCGGCAGCTATCCTTGCGCCGCTGCAACTTGGCGGATTCGAGGTTCGCACTGCCGGCAATAGCGATCGCCAGTCAACAAGGCAGACTGCCTCAGTAGACGGTGACGGGGGGGAATCGTCGCATCGTATGCGGCGCTTTGCCTTGCGTTTGGCGCCGATCTACGCGGGCCTGACCCTTGCGCTGTGGATTATTCTGATGGCCGCGGGCGACGCCCCATTTCCCGCCGTCAGCCACGCGATGTCGACCTTGGCGACCAGCGGCATTTCTCCGAGCGGCGGCCCTTCCGAGGCCACTTCGGGTTTTGTTGGAGAACTTGCGATATTCGCCTTTCTGGTCTTCGCGCTTACCCGTCTGACGTTCAGTCGCGATGTGTTGGGCGGCGACACAGCCCAGTTGGTACAGGACCCGGAATTGCGCATGGGACTGGCGCTGGTCGTCCTGGTGCCGGTGGGCCTTTTCCTGCGTCACTGGATCGGTGCGCTGGAAGTGGACGCCGCGAATGATCCGCTGACTGCGCTCGCAGCACTTTGGGGCGGCGTCTTCACGGTAATGTCGTTTCTGACCACCACCGGCTTTGAGAGCGCCAGCTGGGAGGTCGCGCGCAACTGGTCAGGCCTCGCCACGCCGGGGCTGATCCTGATGGGTCTGGCGCTGGTTGGTGGGCGGCGTGGCCACAACGGCAGGCGGCGTAAAACTGCTGCGGGTCTATGCGCTTTACAAACACGGGGTCCGCGAGATGGAGCGTCTGGCCATCCCGGCCTCGGTCGGGGGCGACGGCCCGGTTGCACGGCGGATGCGCCGCCACGGAGCTTATTATGCGTGGATTTTCTTCATGCTGTTTGCGATTTCGATTGCGGCGGTGATGCTGGCGTTGTCGCTGAGCGGTCTGGAATTCGAACCCGCGTTGGTGTTGACGATCGCGAGCTTGTCGACCACCGGCCCGCTTGCGAACATCGCGACCGAAGCGCCGATCAGCTATGCCCTCTTGTCACCCGCAGCCAAAGCCATCCTGAGTGCCGCCATGATCCTTGGCCGGTTGGAAACCCTGGCCTTGATCGCATTGCTGAACCCAGACTACTGGCGCGGATAGACCACAGATGTCGCGTTTGGCCAATTTTTGGGCTGGTCACCGGGCCACGCGCACCCCATAGTCTAGGTCGTGGCTGGATAAAATCCGGCCCAACAGGGACGGCAAAAAGAAAAAAAGGGCCTGAATACAATGGCTGAGAACAAGCAAAACTTGCAGGACGCGTTTCTGAACCACGTCCGCAAGACCAAAGTTCCGGTGACGATCTTCCTGATCAACGGGGTCAAACTGCAGGGTGTTATCACCTGGTTTGACAATTTCTGCGTGCTTTTGCGGCGCGACGGTCAATCGCAGCTTGTGTACAAGCATGCGATTTCGACCATCATGCCCTCGCAGCCGATCAGCCTCTATGACGGTGAAGAATAAGCCTTGGGCGCGACCCGTGCGTATGTAATCCATCCCGAAATTCAGGGTGCAGGCGGGCGTGATCCGCAGGCGGCGCTGGCCGAAGGCGTGGCGCTGGCCAATGCCCTGCCGGGGTTGGACGTGGTTGGCTCTGATGTGGTGCGCTTGCGTGACGCGCGGCCCAGTACGCTGTTTGGCACCGGGAAGCTGGCCGAGCTTGGCAGGATGTTTGAGGCCACCGAGGTTGATCTGGTTCTGATCGACGGCCCCGTCACCCCGGTGCAGCAACGCAATCTGGAACGCGACTGGAAGGTCAAACTGCTGGATCGCACCGGGCTGATCCTGGAAATTTTCAGCGACCGGGCGCGAACCCGCGAGGGCGTGCTGCAGGTAGAAATGGCGGCGCTGTCCTATCAGCGGACCAGGTTGGTCCGTGCCTGGACGCACCTTGAACGTCAGCGCGGTGGCCTCGGCTTCGTTGGCGGCCCCGGTGAGACTCAGATCGAGTCGGATCGCCGTGCAATCGACGAACAGCTCACGCGGCTACGTCGGCAACTGACCAAAGTCGTCAAAACCCGGACCCTGCACCGCCAGGCCCGTGCCAAGGTGCCGTTTCCGGTAGTTGCTCTGGTCGGCTATACCAACGCGGGAAAATCCACGCTGTTCAACCGTCTGACCGGGGCCGAGGTGTTCGCCAAGGATATGCTGTTTGCAACCCTTGATCCGACCATGCGCTCGATTGAATTGCCAAATGGCGCCGAGGTGATCCTGTCGGACACCGTGGGCTTCATCAGCGAGTTGCCGACCGAGTTGGTTGCCGCGTTCCGTGCCACCTTGGAAGAGGTTCTGGACGCCGACCTGATCCTGCATGTTCGCGACATTGCCCATCCCCAGACAGAAGAGCAGGCCGCCGATGTGGCCACGATCATGGCCGGGCTGGGCGTGGACGAAGAGACGCCGCAGTTCGAGGTCTGGAACAAGATTGACCTGTTGGATGGCGAGGCGCGCGAAGCGGTAACGGCGCGTGTGGCGCGTAGTGAAACGACCTTCTTGATGTCAGCCATCACGGGCGAGGGGGTCGAAGACCTGCTAACTGCCGTCGCCGAAACGCTGGACGCTGAGCGCAAGGAACAGGTACTGGACCTGCCATACTCCGACGGGCGCCGCCGCGCGTGGCTGCACGAGCAGGGCGTGGTCGAAGATGAGCAGGCTGGCGATGACGGCTATCGCCTGACCGTGCGCATGACGGGGCGACAAGCGGCGCGGTTTGAGAAGTTGTAGGCGCACGAATGCAGGGTCGCCCGCCTGCACCGCAAACGGGTGAAACGCCGTTTTTTTTGGTACTTGGCTCGAGGCTGCCGGTCAGAAAACGCCTCACTGCCCGGAATCAAGCCCGAAGGGCGTCGGGCAGGCGCGTGCCCGACTTGTGCCCAGATCGTAGGAATGTCTGCACCAGGCCAAAACCGCCGGATGCCTTTGCGGCGACGCTACTCCGGGACCAGCATTGTCACACCGGTCGCAGCCGCCCTTGCCAGCGCCGGGTCCAACGACATCGGGATATATTCGCCGCGTCGCCATAATTCCCCAAGGTCATCATAGTGGCGCGACAACGGATGACCGGATTGCCCGGTCGAAATAATGAACACCGAGCTATCCGGATCGGCAAAATCATAAACTCCGCGATAGCCCGCTGCATGAACGTTGGTGAACGGGTCGGATCCCTCGCCGCGGGTGCTGCCGCGCCGAAGCGTATGATCCCCACCCGATGTCGACTGGCGGATGTTGACGATCCAGTTCAGGCCCGGAACCTCGCCCAGCACCGAATGATCGTGCGCCGCCTGATGAGCATCGCCCCAGCGCAGCGCCTCAATTGCGTCGCCGTAGCGTTCCTCCAGCAGCAGAAGCGCGTCGTCCAAAGCATCACGGGAAATTGCCGCGCAGGTCTCCACCGGCGCTGATTGAGAGACATCGCACCACACGCCCGCACCATCCGTGTCGCGGAAAACGCGCTCGATGAACACTGGGTCCGGGCGTTCGAATTCGCCCGCCAGCGGCCCGAGCTCATCCTGTGTTAGCCGCACCTGAAGCGCATTCAACCAAGCGGCATAGATCAAAGGCTCGGGCAGATGTTCATTCATCTCGCCGTTCCACTCGGCCAGCAATTCCAGCGCGCGCTGTCGTTGGCGTTCCAATGTGCCATCCGGCGCGGCTTGTCCGGTGAACCACAGATCAGCAGCGATCAGCGGCAGCAGGGTCCGGGCGGTGTAGCTGACGGTGTCGAGTTGCGCTTCGATGAAACTTTCGCGGGTATGCACCTCGCGCGTTTGCATCAACCGACGCCAACGCTGGATGCGCTGCGTGTCGCCCCAGTCGAAACTGACGTGGAGCGGGAAAGGCCGGTCGAGCAGTTTGTTGTTGGTGTTGCCCAGCAGCCCACCGACCGGCGCGATGAAGGCCGGATTCGCGCCATAGGGCAGATTCCCCAGCCAGCGGTTGTCAGTCAGCCAGCCAGGGGTCGGCAGGCGACCCTGGCTCTGGTGGCGCTCGGATCGGCGTGGCATCTGGCCGATGGTCTTCATGGCGATGTTGCGTCGGTCGGCCAGCACAAGGTTCAAGCTGGGCGCCACAAACTCTGCCCCTGCGGCCATGCCTTCGGTTACATCCTGCGCAGCCATCAGCTTCATCGCGGCCTGAATCGACGTGTCTTTGTCACTCAGCACTGTCCACGCCAGCGAGGTCAGATGCCCCGGTGGCGTCACCGTCCCGAGGTCATAGTGTCCGCCCGGCAGGATCGGGCCGTTGTCGGTCCAGGCCAGCTGGATCGTCTTGGACGGCGCGTCCTTGATCGTGATGATCGAGGACCGCGTTGTCATCGGCTGCCAGCCGCCCGGTGTCAGAACCTCGGTCGTGTCGTCGGGGTTCAGCTTTTCGATATAAGCGTCCTGATCATCCAGATAACTCGACGTGATGCCCCATCCCAGCGCAGAGCTGCGCCCGACCATCACCGCCGGAATACCGGGGATCGTGCCGCCGATCACACCACCCGATTGCAGGTCGATCCGCGCCAGATACCAGATCGCAGGGGCAGTCAGCCCCAGATGTGGATCATTCGCCAGTAGCGTGCTGGCCGCCGCCGATCGTGACGGAGCCGCCGCCCAGCCATTCGACGCCCCCGGCAAACCGGGCGGCGCGAAAGGCGACAAAGGATCGCGCGGACCGCGTGTGTTGGCCGCATACTTCGGCGCGTCCGGCACCAGTGAGGCATATTCAGGCAGTGCCGCAATGCCGGCTCCGGGAGCGTCGGGCATCAGATCGCGCACCCGCTCAGGGTCGAGGATCAGTGACGCGCGCGCCCGCCTTACTTCGGTTGAAAGTTGCCCTGACATTTGCAGCCCCAAAAGCTTGACCAGCGCGATGCTGTCACTTGGCGTCCAGGGTGAGATTGCTCGTGGAAAAATCCAGAATTCCGGTGCACCACGCCCCAGGGCTTCCGAGTTTACCTCGGCCAGCCGGGCGTTGATCCCGGCCGAATAGGCATTGAGGTTGGCCAGCGTTTCGTCTTCGAGCGCCGCTTTTGATTTTATCGACAAGCCATAGAGGTCGAGGCGGCGGATCAGCTCATCAATCTGCAGCGTGCGTTCGCCAAAAATCTCGGACAACCGTCCCTGCGCTGTGCGCCGGAGCATCGTCATCTGCCACAAGCGGTCCTGCGCATGGGCATAGCCAAGGCCGAAATAGACGTCCGCGTCATTGTCGCCGAAGACGTGGGGCACATTGGCGGTATCGCGCACGATCTCAACTGGGGCGCTCAGCCCGGTAACCGAATAGGTCCCCGAATAGTCGGGGATCGAACGCGAGGCGAACCAGTAAATCCCGACCATAACCAGCAGAATGACGGCAGACACCACCAGCAAAATCCGCAGCAACCATCGGAAAATTCTGAACATCGGGGCCTTTGTTTACGGCGGACGTGAAGGCCGCTAGATAGCCCGTAACGGATAACAAAGGGAAGGTGCGGCAATGGCGAAAGTGGCGTTTTTGGGACTGGGTGTGATGGGATACCCGATGGCCGGGCATCTGGCAGCGGCGGGGCATGATGTGACGGTCTATAACCGCACCGCTGCGAAGGCGCAGAAATGGGCCAAGGAACACGGTGGCGCGGCAGCGGAAACGCCTGCCGCGGCGGCCAAGGGGGCCGAATTCGTGATGGCTTGCGTCGGGAACGATAACGACCTGCGTCAGGTCTGCACCGGACCGGACGGCGCGTTTTCGGGCATGGCCAAGGGCGCGATGTTCGTCGATCACACCACGGTTTCGGCGAAGGTCACGGCAGAGATGCATGCGGCAGCGGGCGAGGCCGGGCTTGCTTATGTCGACGCGCCAATCTCGGGCGGGCAGGCGGGGGCCGAGAATGCGGCGCTGTCGATCATGTGCGGCGGGGCAGAGGCGGACTATGACCGCGCCGAACCTGTGCTGGATGCATACGCAAAAATCTGTCGACGCATTGGTGAATCCGGCGCGGGCCAGATGTGTAAAATGGTGAACCAGATCTGCATCGCCGGGCTGGTGCAGGGCCTGTCCGAGGGGCTGGCGTTTGGTGAAAAGGCAGGTCTGGACGGGCGCGCGGTGGTCGAGGTGATCAGCCAAGGGGCAGCAGGCTCATGGCAGATGGTCAACCGGCACGAGACCATGCTGGACGACCACTTCGAGCATGGGTTTGCGGTTGACTGGATGCGCAAAGACCTTGGGATATGTCTCGAAACCGCCGATGAGATCGGCGCGAGCCTTCCGACCACGGCGTTGATCGACCAGTTTTACGGCGACGTGCAACGGATGGGCGGCGGGCGTTGGGATACCAGCGCGCTGATCCGGCGGTTGCGAGGGAAATAGGCAAATGTTCAATTTGTGAAAGTCCTGGACGATATCAAGCGGGCTTTCGCAAATTTTGCAGCGAGAAATGTTCGAAATCTAGGTCTCGCGATTTCTCCAAATATCGGGACTGGGGGTCAGGATTTCCCACGCCGCGCATGTTTTGCGAGGTCTTGCGCAATCGCAAACGCGCCCTGAATTTTGTCCTTCGCCTTCTTCCAGTCGCGCCGCACGACGATCTTGTTGTCGCGCACCTTGGCCAGCCCGCGCTGGTCCTGCACGAAGGTGACGAGGCCTGCCGGATTCGGGAATTTGTCGTTGTGAAACTGGATCGTCGCTCCTTTGGGTCCGGCATCCAGCTTGGCGATCCCGGCCTTTTTGCACTCGGCCTTGATGCGAACCACCAGAAGCAGGGTGTTCACCTCTCGCGGCAGCTTGCCGAAGCGGTCGATCAACTCGGCGGCAAAGCCTTCCAGCTCGACCTTGGTACTCAACGCCGACAGGCGGCGGTATAATCCAAGTCTTACATCAAGATCGGGTACGTAAGCGTCTGGAATCAGTACAGGAACGCCAAGATTGATTTGCGGGGCCCATTGGTCGTCGGCCTCGCTAAGCCCCTCCAACTCACCCGCTTTGATCTTGGCAATCGCCTCTTCCAGCATTGACTGGTAGAGTTCATAGCCCACATCGCGCATCTGCCCGGACTGTTCCTCGCCCAGCAGATTGCCCGCCCCGCGAATGTCGAGATCCTGCGACGCCAGCGTGAAGCCCGCACCAAGGCTGTCGAGGCTACCCAAAACCCGCAAACGCTTCTGTGCTGCATCTGTAAGCTTTGCACGAGGTTTGGTCGTCAAGTATGCGTATGCACGTGTTTTTGAGCGACCAACGCGACCGCGAATCTGATACAATTGCGCCAGTCCGAACATATCTGCACGATGCACGACCATCGTGTTCGCTGTTGGAATATCGAGGCCGCTTTCCACAATCGTCGTCGCCAGTAGTACGTCGTATTTGCCGTCGTAGAACGCATTCATCCGATCATCCAACTCTCCGGCCGCCATCTGACCATTGGCGATGACGTAGGAGACCTCGGGGACCTGATCGCGCAGGAATTCCTCGATTTCGGGCAGATCCGCGACGCGTGGGACGACGTAGAAGCTTTGCCCGCCACGGTAATGTTCGCGCAGCAGGGCTTCGCGAATGGTGATGGCATCAAATTCTGAGACATAGGTGCGGATAGCCAGGCGGTCGACAGGTGGAGTTCTGATTATGCTTAGATCACGAACACCTGTAAGGCTAAGTTGAAGTGTTCGTGGAATTGGCGTCGCAGTCAGGGTCAGCACATGCACGTCTGAGCGTAATGCCTTCAGGCGCTCCTTGTGGGACACCCCAAAATGCTGTTCTTCGTCAATCACCAACAAGCCGAGGTTCTTGAACCGCACGTTTTTGGCCAGCAAAGCGTGGGTGCCGATCACGATGTCGGCGCTGCCGTCCGACATGCGGGATTTCGTATCCGCTGCCTCCTTGGCTCCGACAAAGCGCGACAACTGCCGCACTTCCACCGGAAACCCTCGGAATCGTTCAGCAAAAGACTTGTAGTGCTGCCGTGCAAGCAGGGTGGTCGGGGCGATGACGGCGACCTGAACACCGCTCATCGCCGCGACGAAAGCGGCGCGCATCGCGACTTCCGTCTTGCCAAAACCCACATCACCGCAGACCAGACGGTCCATTGGCGTGCCGCCGGCCATGTCGTCCAGCACCGCGCCAATTGCGGTCAGTTGGTCGTCGGTTTCTTCATAAGGAAAGCGGGCCGAGAACGCGTCCCAAATACCGTCCGGGGGCTCCATGATCGGCGCACGACGCAGCATCCGTTCAGCAGCCACCCGGATCAGCTTGTCGGCCATGTCGCGGATGCGCTGTTTCAGCCTGGCTTTCTTCGACTGCCAGGCCCCGCCGCCAAGGGGGTCGAGCAGCCCTTCCTCATGCCCATAACGGCTGAGAATTTCGATGTTTTCAACGGGAAGGTACAGGCGGTCGCCGCCTGCGTATTCCAGCAAGATCATCTCATGCGCCGCGCCCAGTGCCTCGACCACTTCCAGCCCGCGATAGACGCCGATGCCGTGGTCAATGTGCACGATCAGGTCGCCGGGTGAGAGGCTCTGCGCCTCGGTCAGGAAGTTTTCCGCGCGACGTTTCTTGCGGGTCTGGCGGATCAACCGATCGCCAAGCACGTCCTGCTCTGAGATCACGGTCAGCCCGTCACCGGTAAATCCGTGTTCCAGCGGCCAGACGGTCAGGAACACGCCGCCGGTGCCGTGGGGCATGTCGCGGAAATCGGCGATGGGTCGGGCGTCGGCCAACCCCTCATCCTCGATCAGCCCTGACAGGCGTTCGCGGGCGCCATCAGAATAGCTGGCAATGACCACCTGAGTTTCTTGGCGTGTCGCATTAATATGGTCGGACAGCGCCTTGAAAAGGCTCACCTCCGTCTGCTGGCGCTCTGGCGAGAAACTTCGCCCGATCCGTCCGCCTGCGTCGATTACTCCCGGCCCACTGGCTTGGGGCAACGGATGGAATGACAGAACCCGCCGAGGGCCGATCTGGGCATCCCAAGCCGCGTCATCCAGATAAAGCAGGCCGGGCGGCGCAGGTTTGTAGACGGAATCGAGGCGCGCCTTGCTTGTCAGAGCTTCGTGCCGGTTGGAGTACTGATCAGCGATGGAGTCCCAACGCGCCAGGCGTGCGGGCGTCATTTGATCATCAAGGCAGACCGGGACATCGGGGAGGTAGTCGAACAGCGTCTCCAGCTTGTCGTGGAAAAACGGCAGCCAATGCTCGATCCCGGCGTGTTTGCGCCCGGCGCTGACGGCTTCATAAAGCGGATCATCTGTTCCCGCGGCGCCAAATTCCAAGCGGTAGTTTTGCCGGAAGCGTGTGATCGCTGCCTCGTCTAGGATCACTTCGGACACCGGCGCAAGCTCGACCACCTCCAGCGCTTCAGCAGTGCGTTGGCTGATTGGGTCGAAACGGCGTGCGCGCTCCAGAACGTCTCCGAACAGGTCCAAGCGCACCGGCGTGTCGTGGCCCGGCGGCCAAACATCAATGATGCCGCCCCGAATTGCATAGTCGCCCGGTTCGCAGACGGTCGGAGCCTGGGAAAACCCCATACGTACCAGAAAGTCGCGCAAACCGGTTTCGTCGATGCGCGAGCCGACGTGGGCAGTAAAGGCGGCGTCGCGCAGTACATCGCGCGCTGGAATGCGCTGGGTGGCGGCGTTCAGGGTTGTCAGCAGGATGAAGCGCGGCGGCATCCCGTGGGTCAGGCCGGCCAGCGTGGCCATCCTTGTGGCCGAGACGTCGGGGTTCGGCGAAACTCGATCATACGGCAGGCAGTCCCAACCCGGAAAGGTCACCACCGGCATGTCGGGCGCGAAAAAAGCCAGTGCCGAGGCCATGGCGGCCATGCGTTTGTCGTCGCGCGCGATGTGGATAGCGGGGCCGTTCGCCGCCTCGGCCAGCAGCAGACGCGCGTCATGCCCTTCGGGCGCACCGCCGACGGTTATTTTGGTGGGATTGACCATTTGCGGTGTGGGTATACGCGCAGGGCGCAGTGTCAACCGGGCTTGCATCCCGAGGCCCCGTCCTCAGCCGCCCAGCACACCGATCGACATGTTCTGATACATGCCCCACATGGCAGTGACGAAAATCGCGACCATGCCAATCACCTGCGTCCACAGCCGATGCCTCGTCATGCGTTTTCGCAGAGGTTCTCCGACGATAGAGTCGCGCCGGATCGCGGCGGCAGTGCGTAGCGATAGAATGGCGACAATGGTCATCGGAAATCCCAGCAAGAACAGCGCCTGACAGATCTCGACTCTGTACCAGAAGCCCAATATCGCCAGCGCCGTCAACACGCCGGAACCGATGGTTAGAATCCACAACCCCGAAACCTGCCCGATGTGCAGTAGGCGGTTGACGTTGACGCGAACCATATCTTCAAAATCCGCCTCGGCCTCGCCACCGCTGCGCCGCGCGCGTTGCAACATGTCGAACGGCACACCCAGCACCCAGTGAGAGGTGGTGGACCAAACGACTGCCAACGCAATCCAGAACCACAGGTTCGAGAAAGACCGCATGTCGATCAGTTCGAAAACGGTCTTGTACCATTCCAAGTCAGGCATCCCCGATACAGCCCCGCGCGGACCATAGGCGCGCCCTTGCGTCTTGGCCAGACCTTGAGGTGTGCGGCACTTCGACGTAACGCTGGAGCAGGGATATGGATGCCCGAGGACGGCGGAAAGGTCGTGCGATATGAACAACGGACACTCTTTGCCAGCGGCATTTCCGGCAATGCGTGCTCGACGGTTGCGCCGCACCCCGGGCTTGCGCGCGATGGTCAGCGAAACCCAGCTGTCGCCCGCCGATCTGATCTGGCCGATTTTCCTGACCGAAGGCGTCGATGTGGTTGACCCAGTTCCCACGATGCCTGGCGTGGCGCGTCTGTCGGTGGATCGGGCGGTGCGGGCCGCCAAACGCGCCAAGGGTCTCGGCATTCCGGCGATTTGCCTGTTTCCCTATACCGAGGCCGACCGGCGTACGGAGGATTGCGCCGAGGCCTGGAGTGCCAACAACCTGTCCAACCGCGCCACCCGCGCGATCAAGGACGCGGTTCCAGGTCTTGTGGTGATGACGGATGTTGCGCTCGACCCTTACAACGCGAACGGGCACGATGGGATTGTCCGCGAAGGTGTCATCGTGAATGACGAAAGCGTCGAGGCGCTGGTCCGGATGGCGCTGGCGCAAGCCGAGGCAGGGGCGGATATTCTTGGACCCAGCGATATGATGGACGGGCGGATCGGCGCAATGCGTGAAGCGCTGGAAGAGTCCGGTCATCAGGACACGGTGATCCTTAGCTACGCTGCAAAATTTGCCAGCGCTTTCTATGGGCCGTTCCGCGATGCGGTGGGGGCCTCGGGGCGGCTGGTCGGCGACAAGGCAACCTATCAGATTGATCCTGCTAATGGAGACGAAGCGGTGCGTATGGTCGCTCGTGATCTGGCCGAGGGTGCGGATATGGTGATGGTGAAGCCGGGGATGCCGTACCTCGACATCTGTCGGCGGGTGAAAGAGCGCTTTGCTGTGCCGACATTCGCCTATCAGGTTAGCGGTGAATACGCGATGATCCGGGCTGCGATTGATGCGGGCTGGATCGAGCCGGAAAAGGCGATGTTGGAAAGCCTTATCGCATTTCGTCGTGCCGGCTGCGACGGGATATTGACGTATTTCGCGCCGGATGTGGCTGAACTGCTAAACGGTTGATCGCATTGCTGCGGGATCGTTTCTGGACAGGCGGTAGGAACGGCCTAGCGCGGGCATCCTAACCGAGCGGCTCGCGTTAGGTGGCAATGGACGCCTGCGCCGGGCCTTTACTCTCGCGTATCCAATTCCGGATCACTTCCGCCGTACCGCAGCCAATAGTCGCGCACGTAGGGAACTGCGCCGCGCCCATAGTGCCAGCCTTTGCCCCATCGCTGACCTTTGTCCGGGACGACGTCAATCGGCCTCGGGTCGCCATGAAATGCCAAAATTCGCGCTTCGGGAGGGACGGGTTTGGGGCCGATGATCCTATCAAGCAGGGGCGGAGCCATCAGCGTCCGTTTGAATGAAATAACCCAGTCCTCGGGCCAGAACGTCAAGTCCTCTGCCCTGTGCTCCAAAAACTGCTGCTCCTGACGAAATTGCTCACGGATTGTATCCGAATCCGCCTCAAACTCATCCCAGATGTGCTGCAGACTGCCCCCATCCCATGCAAAAATCCCGCTGGCCCCGAAATGCCTGCGTCGACGTAGCCGGTCCGCCAGACGGGGCCATTCCCGGATCATGATGGGATTGCCTGGTCTGGTGAACAGCGGGTCCAACGGCCCGGTGACGATTGTATCAAGGTCGATGAACAGACAACGCCCGCCCAGCTTGGCCGCGGCTTCGTCGCTGAAAATGCTCAACTTGGGCCATCCGCCACGTGCCCAGCCCCCCGCGGCCATCGTCATGGGCGGAATCGATACGCAATCAACGCGGTCATCAACGCCCGTGGAATCATCTGTGAAACACACGAACCGGAACGAGCCTTCCAAGTGTGCGCTGACCGCGTTTAACAACACGTTCACGTAGTCAGGCCCGTAAAGCGTGCCCCATTTCATGCAAACGACTGTGCGTTCCATTCTGCCCGCTCTTCCCCGGTTCATCTTGGCTTATCCGGTAGCGCCCTAGGCGGCAACCCAACTTAACTTGCGCCGGTTATTGCCGGTTCGGGCAGCTGAGGATGGCTTGGTGACACAGGGATTTATCCACGCTATAGTTCCGCCTAAGCGGCCAACAGAATGCCGCATAAACCAGAGCAGTAGACCCATAGGTAAACCATGACCCAAACGACTCGTCGTGCGCTGATTGCAAGCGCATCCGCTGCCGCGTTCCTGACGTCGGCTTGTATGAATACGGTCGGCAGCCAGGGCGGCGCGATTATTGACCAGCGCGTCGACCAGACGCTGAACCACCTCTATCAAAATCACCCCGGCGTGGCCGAGGTTGGCCGCAACGCGGCGGGCATCCTGGTCATGCCGCTGGTGACCGAGGCGGGCCTCGGCATCGGGGGCAGTTATGGACGCGGCGCGTTGCGCGTTCAGGGCGTGACGGTTGATTATTACTCGGCCGCGCAGATTAGCGCCGGCTTGCAGATCGGGGCGCAGCAATACGCGCACGTCCTGTTCTTTATGACCGACCAAAGCCTCACCAATTTCCGTACCACCATAGGCTGGTCCGCCGGGGCAGATGCGGAATACGCCGTAATGGATCAGGGTGAGAACATCTCGGCCGAAACGATCACCACGTTGGAACCGGTCGTCGCGGTTATTTTCGGTCAGGCCGGTTTGATTGCCAGCGCCGTGATCGAAGGCACCAAGTACACGCGGATCATTCCCTGACCTCGTCGGGGACGGTCTGCATCAGTGCCAGCGCCAGGATTGCGTAAACCAGAACCCCGGTCGCCACCGGCAGGGGGGACCCCGCGAATGCCTGACCCAGTGGCACTGCCAACAGCCCGCCGACGATTGTGGCGGTTGCTGAGATGACCGAGGCCGCCATTCCCGCAATGTGACCCATCGGCTCCATCGCCAATGCGTTCAGGTTGCCAATGGTCAGCCCGGCCTGAAAGAAAATACCAATCATCCATACGAAAGTAAGCCAAAAGAACGGGTCACCGATGGCGCCGGTCGCATAGGTCGTCAGCGCCATGACGAAGCTCAGCACGATTTGCCCCACCAATGTGGCGCGGACCAGAAAGCGCATCCCAAGCCGCCCGACGAGCTGGGCATTCAGGAATGCGCCCGATCCGGCCAAAATCGAGATTGCGCCGAAATACAGCGGAAACTCTACGCCAAGTCCGAATGTCCCGTCGAAAATCGGCTGGGCGCTGATCAGCACCGCAAACAACATCGCGAAACACGGCGTCTGCACGGCGGTGGCGGCCATAACCTGTCGATTGCGTAAGACTTCGATCAGGGCGGCCCATAGGCGACGAGGCCGGAATGGGACGCGGTTTTCGCTTAGGCGCGTTTCGGCCTGGCGCAGTCCCAGCCAAGCGACTGTCAGCGCCGAAAAGATGATGAAGGCGATGAAGATTCCGCGCCATCCGGCAAAGGCAATGATTCCGGCTCCGATTGTCGGTGCTATCGCCGGCACCAGCGTGAAGACGATCATCACGAAGCTTACCAGACGCGCCATTTCCCGCCCCGAGTAGAGGTCGCGGATCATCGCGACCGCGGCGACCCTTGGCCCTGCGGCTCCCAGCCCTTGCAGGGCGCGCGCGGCGAACATCATCTCCAACCCCTCGGCCCGCCAGGCGAGTGCGGAGGCGAAAATGTAAAGCGCGGCCCCGCCAAGCATCGTCGCTTTACGCCCGAAAGCGTCCGATATTGGTCCCGCGAACAGCGTGCCAATACCCAGGCCGACAACAAAGCTGATAACGATCCCTTGGGCGATGTTCGGGGCGTCCGGCGTCAATTCGGCGGCGATCTCCGGTAGCGCGGGCAGCATCGAGTCGATCGAAAAGGCGACTGTGGCGGCCAGCATCGCCATCAGGGCGACGAACTCGGTATAGGGCAGGCGGCGATGGGTCATTCCCGCGAGCCAATCGTGAATGGCGTCCAACCGACCCGCGCAGAGTAGTCAGAAAATGCAGGATAGCGTTCTGCGAGGAACCGGTCCTCGACCCGCGCGGCATAGATCAGTGCAAACGAACCGGTGACGACGACCAGCCATCCCGAAATCGTGCCCGCGAACAATGCTATACCAATCAGCGTCGCGATCTGGCCCAGGTACTGAGGGTGCCGCCAACGGGCATGGACACCTGACGCGACCAGCCGTTCGGTCCAGCCGCTGGTCCCGCGCAGTCCAATTGCTGCGATGCCTTGCGTCTGGATGATCGAGCCAAGGGTCGAAATGCCGCCGCCTAGCCCCCAGCGCAACCAGACCGGCAGGCCAAGCGCATTCCAGTCGGACGTCGCGGTGCGGATCAGCCCCACGTAGATCGCGATAGTCAGCCCCCAGGCCCAGAGCGCCGTGAACCAATGGCCCTGATGTGGCGGCCAAAGACGGCGCGTGGGTTGGCGGTCCGACCAATACAACACCGCAATCCAAATGAACGACGCGCCAAGTCCAAGGGTTAACGCAATGCTCATTCAGTCGCCGACGCCCGCGTCGATCGTCGCGCACCCAACAGCAACGCCCAAAAGGACGGAAGTGTTTGGACAATGCCAATGCGCGCGGCCACATAGCCTGCAGAAAGACGTGCAATAATCATGAGATCATCTGAGATACCAAACGCATATGCATCGTCTTTTCGTCAAAATACCTCGGGGAGATCTGGAGGGGCTGGCCCCACCGGCCATCGCGGCCTGACGCGAAGCAGGCATGACAGCCAACTTCATGTCGCGGGCGCATCTTTCGGCGCTTCCGCGACCTGCTTGGCGATATCCTCGATCACACGCACCCACAGGTCCGGCGGTTGCGCGCCGGGCAGGGCGTGCTGATTGGCAACCACGAATGTCGGCACACCGGTCACGCCCTTTTCACGGGCATGGGCATCGCGGGCGCGGATGTCGTCGATGTCTGCCTCGCTATCGAACAGCCGCTCGGTTATGGCGCGGTCCATACCGGCAGCCTCGGCGATATCCAGCAGAACCCCCCGGTCGCCTATGTCTTTCCCCTCTGCGAAATAGGCGCGGAACAGCGAGGCGACTACGGCTGTCTGACGCCCTTCCAGCCCCGACCAGTGGATCAGGCGGTGCGCGTCGATCGTGTTGGGCGTGCGCTTCATGGCGGCGAAGTCAATCTCCAGCCCGGCTGCTTTCGCCGCGTCCTCGATCTGGCCATAGACTTTCACTGCGTTCTCTTTGCCACCGAACTTGGTCTCGAGATACGTCCGCCGATCCATACCGCCCTCTGGCATCTCAGGATTTAGCTGGAATGGGTGCCATTCGATCGTAAATGGGTGGTCCGGATGTGCCTGGATTGCCTTGTCCAGATTAGCCTTGCCAATATAGCACCAGGGGCAAATCGGATCAGACAGGATATCGAGCTTAACCATTCTCGGCCTCATATTTATCACGCAGGGCGCGACGCAGCAGCTTGTTGTTGGCCCCACGCGGCAGGGTGTCTGCATGGACCCAGATGCGTGGACATTTATAATTTGCCAGCCGGGTGGCAACATGAGCGGTCAGAGTGGCCTCCGCCAGTGGCGATGTCGAGACATAGAATGCTGCGATCAGGGTAGTGTCGGGGGCCGTGCGAACCTCGACGGCAGCAGCCTCCGAGATGTCGGGATGGGCCGTCAGCGCAGTCTCCACTTCCAACGGGCTGACCCGGAAACCGCCTGCGTTCAGCATGTCGTCAGCGCGACCCAGATAGGTTACGGCGCCGATGGCATCCATCGAGCCGATATCGCCGGTGGTGAACCAATCGCCCCCCAAGCGGTCATCGCCAAGGTACCCCAGCATCAGTCCCGGATCGTGCCGGTGAATGGCAATGGTGCCGGGGGTGTCAGGTGGTGCGGGTGCGCCATCGCTCAGGATTGCAATACGCCGACCGGATTGGGGATATCCCAGCGTTCCGGGTGGGGCGGGTCGCGTCGGGCAACCTGAAATGAAAGTAGAACACTCTGACATTCCGAAGGCCTCGTGAATTTCGGTGTCGGTGGCGTCCTGCCAGCGCGCGCGTGTGGCATCGGGTAGTTTTTCGCCGGCTGACAAGCCGTGGCGCAGGGCGGGCATCGGCGGGATATCGGCGCGCAACATCTGGCGGTAGACCCCCGGAGCGGCGGCGAAGATCGTGGCGTGGTGCTCGCGCAGCAGATCGGGCAGGGTGGTCGCAGGTGTTCCGGCGGCTGGGATCAGCGCCGTTGCCCCGACCGCCCACGGATCAAGCAATCCAGTCCCCAGCGTATACGTCCAGTTGAACGCACCTGCGTGCAACAGCCGGTCTTCGCGGGTCAGCCCGTACCACCCGTCCCACATCATCCGGCGCGCCCAAATCGCGCGATGGGCATGGATCACTCCGCGCGCGCGCCCTCCGGTACCGGAGGTGTAAACGATATACGCAGGGCGGTTGGGGTCTCCGAGTATCGGCTCCAATGGCGGGCTGTCGGCAAGCGCGCGCAAATCATTCAGCGACAGAACCGGGCAGGATAGCGGATCGGGGAGGGCGACTCCCGGCGCCGACAGGATCAGCGACGGATCCAGATCATTGGCGATGGCGGTGATCTCGGGCACCGTCAGGCTGGCTGACGTCGGCACCGGGATCAGATCAGCTGCAATCGCGGCCAGGTAAGCGACCGGGAAATCAGCTGTATTGTTCAGGCGCAACAGCACCCGCGCCCCGCGCGGCAGCCCGAGCGAAGCGAGGCCCCCTGCCGTTCCAAGAACCGTCTGTCGCAGTCGACCATAACTCCAACGGGTCGCCCTGTCGTCCAGCAACTGCAACGCAATCCGTTGGTCCGAAGCGCCCGATCCGAAAAGGACATAGGCGGCAAGGTTGAACGGCGTCGGGCAGGAGGGGGGCGAAGCAGTTGGCATTGTGGTTGAGCTACGGATGAGGTGCGCGATTGGCAAGCCTCGGCACGCGTCCCAACGTTCATTGAATGTGCGGCGCGTCGGCGCGTGCTTTACTCTTTGGTGGTGGTCCAGCCCCGGGAAATCAGCGGAAAAAATTCGTCATCGATACTCTGGCCCCGTCGACACAGGCAGGCTAAACCTAGACGTATGAGCACATATCACATCCCCGCAGGTGGCCTGCCTGACCAGAGCGACCTGATGACCGGTCGCGCTGTTTTCACGACCTCCTACGCATTCCTGCCTGCCGGTACGATGCGTGACATCACGACGAGTTATCTGCCGCATTGGGACAAGACCCGTCTGTGGGTTCTGGCTCGCCCCTTGTCTGGGTTTTCCGAGACCTTCTCGCACTACCTCACAGAGGTGGCTCCGGGCGGTGGCAGTACGACCCCGGAACCTGATCCGCAGGCCGAGGCGGTGCTATTTGTCGTTGCCGGTTCGCCGCGACTGACGCTGGACGGTGTGGCGCATGACCTGGCACCCGGCGGTTTTGCCTTCATCCCACCCGGATCGGACTGGTCTCTGGCAAATCCGGCCGACGACGCGGCGACCTTCCATTGGATACGCAAACGCTATGAGCCGGTCGAGGGGATCGACCCTCCGGGAGCTTTTGTCACCTCCGACCAGACGACCCCACCAAACCCCTCTCCCGACACTGATGCCTGGGCCACGACGCGATTTGTCGACCGTGCCGATCTGGCCCACGACATGCACGTCAACATCGTGACCTTCCATCCCGGCGGCGTGATCCCGTTCGAGGAAACCCATGTGATGGAACACGGCCTCTTCGTTCTGGAAGGCAAGGCAGTCTACAAACTCAACACCGACTGGGTTGAGGTTGAGGCAGGTGATTTCATGTGGCTGCGCGCGTTTTGTCCGCAGGCCTGCTATGCCGCCGGGCCGGGGCCCTTCCGCTATCTGCTTTATAAGGACGTCAATCGCCACGCCAAACTGGGATCATTCCAATGCTGAGCGAAACAGACCGCCGCCACCTGCGCACCGCTTACGACGAGGCCAAGGCGGGCTTTGATGAAGGTGGCTGCCCAATCGGCTCGGTTGTGGCGCGCGGGGATGAGGTGATCGGGCAGGGCCGCAACCAGCGCGTCCAGGGCGGCGATCCAATTGCGCACGGAGAGATGTCGGCGTTGCGCAACGCCGGTCGCCAAAAAACCTACCGCGACGTGACGCTCTATACGTCACTCAGCCCTTGCATGATGTGCGCCGGGACCATCGTTCAATTCGGCATCCCGCGCGTTGTCGTTGGCGAAAACAGGACCTTCGGCGGCAACGAAGAGTTTCTGCGCGAACGTGGAGTCGAGGTCATCATCGCCGACGATCCCGACTGCACCGCCCTGATGACCCGCTTCATCGAGGAAAAGCCGGAGTTGTGGGCCGAGGACATTGCCGAGGATTGACGCGTTGACGGATCGAGTTGCCATTGTAACCGGCGCGGCAGGCGGCATGGGACGCCATATCGTCTCGGCGCTGATGGCGGACGGCATCAAGGTCGCCGGACTTGACATCGACGCGGACGGGATTGGCGAAATAGCCTCAGAACTGGGTGGCGACTTCCTGTCAGTCACGGTGGATCTGACCGATCCAGAGGCCGTCGCAGGCGCATTCGAATTGGTGGTCGAACGCTTTGGTGCCGTCGATATACTGATCAACAACGCGGGCACTTGCCTGATGTCGGAGTTTCCCGACATCCCGGCCCAGGAATTTGACCGCCAGATGGCACTTAATTTCTCAAGCGCGTTTCATTGCTGCCAGCAGGCGGTCGCGCTGATGCTGACCCGTCCCGGTGTAAAGAAGATCGTCAATATTTCGTCCAACGGCGCTTACAACTTCGACGTCTTTGATCCGCCGCATTACCGGGCCAGCAAGGCGGCCTTGGACACGCTGACCAAGGATCTGGCGCGCCGTTATGCGAGCGATAAGATTGCGGTGAATTCGATTGCGCCAGCGATGACCGAAACGCCACTTTTCAACGTGGTGAGCGAAGAAGTGCTGGAGAGGGCAATCTCCCAAATGCCGCACGGGCGCGCGATGCAACCAGGTGAAATTGCCGCTTGGGTCGCGTTTCTGGTGTCCCCGGCAGGCGATATCTGTAGTGGCAATGTGATTATCCTCAATCAGGGGCGAGATGTGCGGTAGGGTCGGATCGCGTTGGACGACATCCGCCGTAACGTGCAGGGCGGGCGAATGCATGGTGGCCTCGCCTTGATTCCATGCATAGAGAGCGCCGGGTTCGGGCGTCACCCAAGGTCCAAATCGGATGATGTTCGCTAACCGGAAATGTCCTCGCGACGGCCCTATTCCAAAGCTAACCGTAAAACTCTGGCGTCTTCTTCAGTTTCGGCCATTGCTCCGGGCTGTGGCCATAGATCACGAATGCACCTGTTTGATCGGCGAGGTCCATCAATCGCGCGCCGCTGGCAATCGCCAACCCCTCATCCCAAGAGCCCGCAAACTTCTCGTCGATCTCGGCAGGGCGCGAGATGGCGTCGCTGACAATCAGCACCGGTCCGGTTTCCGGCAAGTCCATCATCAGCGCCAACTGCCCCGGCGCATGACCGGGTACCAGCAGCACCTGCAGCGATGGCCCAATACGGGTGTCTTCGTTGATCAACAGATACTCCCGATCAGGCCAATCCATCGGCTGGATCGGCCCCCAATAGAGTGGTCTGTCCAGAGTCCGCTCCGCCGCCGCAATCAGGATCGGTGCCTGGGGAAACTCCGCAATGCCGCCGACGTGGTCGATATGTGTATGGGTCATAATCAGCAGGTTCACGTCCGCGTGCGTCTTTCCGGATTTTGCCAGTTGGGCCGCGGGCAGGTTGTCGTGGGTCAGCGACAAAACCACGCCAAAACCACCAAGCAGGTCCTCGTCCGATGCCGCCTTGGTGTTCTCGGCGTATTTCGCCGGGAAGCCGGTATCGATCAGGATTGTCTCGTCGGCGTCAGTCTCGATCAGGAATCCACAGATGCCGATGACGCGCCCGTTTGCATGCACCTTGAACAGTCCGTAATCCAAAACATGCAGCGCAACTGGCCGCCCCTTTACGTAGTCTGCGCTGGCCATATAGCGTCCCCCTCGATCCAGCCAATCGCGGAGCGGCCATGAAAGTCAAGATTCACACGCTGTTCCAGTATCTTCTGGAAACCACCGAGGCCGCGCCGGAAGCGGTTGTCGGGTTTTCCCTGTCGCAGTCGCCCCGGTTGGGGGAGTATCTGGACGAGCTTGACCCCGACATGTCACTTGACTGGAACCAGCGATCATTCCGGGGCCTGCCAGAACTGCGTAATCATGTTTTGCGTCAGGCCGGGCTTGAGGACAGTTGCGCACCGGACGACGTGCTGATCACGGCTGGGGCGGCTGAGGCGAATTATCTGGCGATCATGCAGTTGCTGGAACCCGGCGACGAGATTGTTATTGAAACGCCCGGCTGGCCACAGGCCGAGGTGCTGGCGAAGTCCGTCGGCGTGAATATCCGCAAGGTTCGACGCGATGAGGCGCAGGCGTGGAACCTCTCATCTGAGGATCTGGCGGCAGCAGTGACCCCGAAGACCAAGCTGATTTTCCTGACCAACCCGAACAATCCCACCGGCCGGATGCTGGATCGCGCCGCATTGGGGGAAATCGTCGAGATCGCCCGGAGAGCTGGCGCATGGCTGATCGTGGATGAGGTTTATGCAGGCCTCGAATGGGTCGGCCCACGCGCGCCCTCGATTGCGGGAATGTATGAACGTGGCATCACGGTGGGCAGTGTGTCGAAGGCGCTGGGGTTGCAGGGTTTGCGCACCGGGTGGCTGATATGCCGCGATCCGGGGTTGGTGATGGATGCGGTGATCCGACGCGAAAACTCCAGCGAGATCATGAACATCATGGGCGAGGCGATTGCCGAGATAGCTCTGCGACCTGAGCGATACGATGCCGCGATGGAGCGCGCCCGTGCCGACGGGTTGACCAATCTGGAGCAGCTGGACCGATTTGTCACCGGCCAACCGCGCCTGTCTTGGGTCCGCCCTGAGGCGGGATTGATTGGCCTCGCCCGCCTGCAAGCTGATATCGACGGGGACGAATTCGCCAAGCGCCTGCTGGCCGATCCCTACCGGACCTTCCTGTTGCCCGGCAGTGCCTATGAACAGCCGCAACATATCCGACTTGGGGTTGGTGGGGGTGAGGGAGTGAACCTTGAGCTTGGATTAGCGAGGGTGGCGGCGTTGCTTGCGACGCTTTAGGTCCGGAGCCTTTTTGCCCGGCATCAAGCTCGTGGGGCACCGGGAGAGCGACCCTCTTCCCCAAAGGCCGGCACTCGCCCGGCTTGCAACAAGAAAAAGGCCCCCGAAATTCGGAGGCCTTTCCATTCGGTATGTGACCGAGAACCTACTCGCCCAACTCCTCGGGCAGGATCAGATTCAGCACAATCGCGATGATCGCCGCTGGCAACAGGCCCGAGGTCAGCAGGATCTTCATTGTGCCACCCAAGAAGGCCATCGCGTCCGGGACCTGTTGCAGGCCCAGACCGATCGACAGCGAGATGGCGAAGATCACCATGTTGCGCCTGTTCCAGTTAACGTCCGACAGCATGTTAATGCCCGCCGCCGCAACCATGCCGAACATGACGATCACGCCGCCGCCCAGCACCTGGATCGGGATCGTATTGACGATGGCTCCGACCTTGGGAACCAGTCCGGCGGCAATCAGGAACAGCGCCCCGATGGTCACCACGTGGCGGCTCATGACGCCGGTCATTGCGATCAGTCCGACGTTCTGACTGAACGAGGTATTGGGCAAGCCGCCGAAGATACCGGCAACCGCGGTACCAAGGCCATCCGCAAAGGTTGCGCCTTGAACCTCTTCGTCGGTAGCTTCACGGTCCGCGCCACCCTTAGTGATGCCGGAGGTGTCGCCGACCGTCTCAATCGCCGAGATGAAGGCCATCAGACACATGCCGATGACGATCGCCCAGTTGATCTCGAACCCGAAGGCGAAGGGCTGGGGCAGGGCGAACCATGCCGCGTTCCCGAGGCTGCCAAAGCTGACATCGCCCATGACCAGCGCCAGGATGTAGCCTGCAATCAGACCGATCAGAACAGCAGCCACCGACAGGAAGCCGCGCGCGTAGAACTTGATGCCCAGTGTGACAACGATCACAACCAGCGCCTGCGTCCAGTTTCCGATGCCGCCCCAAGTCTCTTTGCTGCGGTTGAAATCACCTGCTCCGCCAGCGGCGTATTCGATGCCAACCTTGATCAGCGCCAGACCGATCATCAGAACGATCAGGCCGGTAATCAGCGGTGGCAGCGCAAAGCGGATGCGTTTGATGAACAGCCCGATGCAGAAGTGGAAGATGCCACCGATGATGACGCCTCCCATCAGCCCAGGCAGCCCCGCGGTGCCCGCGCCAAGCATTGCCGGGATCATCACCGGCAGGAATGCAAAAGAGGTGCCCTGAACGATTGGCAGTCGCGCCCCGACCGGTCCGATACCGATGGTCTGGATCAGCGTCGCGATACCGGCAAAGAACATCGACATCTGGATCATGTAGATCAGCGTGCCGACATCCGGTGAGCCGAAGCCAAAGCCCGCAACGCCAGCAATGATGATGGCCGGTGTAACGTTCGAGACGAACATCGCCAGCACATGCTGGATGCCCAGCGGAATCGCCTGACCAAGCGGCGGCGTGTAATTTGGATCGCGCAGCTGTTCTGGCGTTCCGATCGAACTGTCGGTCATGTTTGTCCCCTTGTGTTGGCCAATTGCGGGCCGGATTTCGCGCGGCTTTGTGAACGAGCACTTGCCAACATCTCGTGTTCGGCGAAAACTAGCCTACTAGATAGGGGTTTGGAAAGGAAAATTCTTCAAGGTTTTGGCCGCTACCGATGCGGTCGACGACCGCGAAAAGGCCGGGCGTGTGAAGCGGCGTTAGAACCCCGTGCCAGGTGCCTCGATGCAGGTTCACGCCAACATGAGGCGGGACGGCAAACGCGCGCGGCGTATCGGGTTGGCCATTGTTGTCCGAAGCAACGATTACCAGCCACGGATGCTCGGTCATCGGCAAAAACGCCTGCGAGCCGTCTGGATGCCGCTCGACCAAGTCGAGGGTGTAGGGAAGGGCTCGCGCTTTGGCATTGAACAGACTGATCCCCGCGCGGCCATCTGCGAAGTCGAGTTTTGCTAGGTCATGCCAGCGCCCGCAGTTGCCTTGATTGATGATTTTTGTCGGTTCTCCAGTGGCTTGCAGGATGTCTCCGAAGGGCGCGAATACCTCGGGGGTCAGCGTCTCAACGGCAATGGCGGTCACGGCAGCAGATCCATCAGGCGGAATTCGGCGATACGTTCGACCTGTCGGCATGCCTCGGCGAACTCAGTGTCGCGGTCGTTGGCGATGCGTCGCTCATAGGCGGCCAGGATGCTGGCCTTGTCGTGATCCCGCACCGCGATGATGAATGGGAAGCCGAATTTCTCGGTGTAGGCGGTGTTCAGGCGTGAAAAATCCGCGTGTTCCTGCGCAGTGAGGGCATCCAGACCAGCACTCGCCTGTTCTGACGTGGACTCCTCAGTAAGGCGTTTCGCGGCTGCGAGTTTTCCCGCCAGATCCGGGTGCGCGGTCAGAACGCCAAGACGCTCATCCCCGCTTGCAGTGCGAAATGCGCGGCACAATGCGTTGTGGAGGCCCGCAGCCGAATCATGTGCGGGACCGAGTTCAAGGGCGTGGGCACGTTCGGCGACCCAAACGGAATGCTCAAAAATGCCGCCGTAGGCAGCGACGAAAGCGGGTTTGTCCATCTCGGACGGTCGGAGTTGCGTTTGGTAAGGATGGTTTGCGCGCCAGTGGTCGGCAATTTCAATGCGAGTCGGGAACCAGACATCGCTGTGGCCCTGCGCATAGTCGATGAACCGCTGCACCGCCGCCGCCCGCCCGGGCCGCCCTGCAAGGCGGCAGTGTAGGCCGATGGACATCATCTTCGCCGCCCCAGCCTGACCTTCTGCATAGAGCGTGTCGAAGCTGTCCTTGAGGTAGGCGTAAAACTGATCGCCGGAATTGAAGCCCTGCGGCGTGGCAAACCGCATATCGTTTGCGTCTAACGTATAGGGAACGATCAGAGAGGGTTCGCCGTCGAAAGTTATCCAATACGGTAACTCATCGGCATAACTATCTGCCAGATAGTCAAATCCAGCCTCGGCGCCAAGGTGCGCCGTATTCATCGAGGCGCGCCCCTGATAAAAACCGCGCGGTGGCGATCCGACGACCTCGGTGTGGAGGGCGATGGCGCGCGCAATATGATCGCGCTCATCCTCCGTGGAATAATCCTTGTATTCTATCCACTTGTAGCCATGGGTTGCGATTTCCCAATCGGCTGCCTTCATAGCGGCAACTTGTTCCGGACCCCGCGCCAGTGCAGTCGCGACACCGAAAACCGTCGGGCGAATTCCGGCTGCGGTGAACATCCGGTGCAGGCGCCAAAATCCGGCACGCGCGCCGTAGTCGTAGATCGTCTCCATGTTCCAGTGACGCTGACCGGGCCAGGCGGCAGCACCGACGATTTCGGACAGGAAAGCCTCGGACGCCGCATCCCCGTGGGCAACCGAATTTTCGCCACCTTCTTCATAATTTACAACGAATTGTACGGCGATCTTCGCGTCGTCCGGCCATGCCGGATCGCGAGAGTTTGGCCCGTGGCCCCGCATGTCTCGGTCGTATCGCATTCGCCTATCCATCTTGACGCGCCCCGGTGGGGTGATAGCCCTTTCTTAGATGTGCAAAGCGGAGGCGTCCATGACCGGTTACCTGACCACCCACGTGCTGGATACGGCGAGGGGCTGCCCGGCTGAGGGGATCGCAATCACGCTCTACCGGGTCAGCGGCAACAGCCACCGCAAAATCGCCGAGGCGGTAACGAATGCGGACGGGCGGACGGATACTCCGATCCTTCCGGAAAAAGATTTCAAGACAGGAACTTACGAGCTGATCTTCAACTGTTCTGATTACCTCGAAACAGCCGGAACGCCGCCCGAAGACCCTCGCTTCCTGTCCGAGATTCCGATCCGCTTTGGCATGTCAGAAGCCGACCACTATCATGTGCCATTGCTGTTATCGCCGTTCGGCTATTCGACGTATCGGGGCAGCTGATGGCCGATCTTGCGATCATCTGGGAGTGGTTGGCCTTCGCGGTGCGCTGGGTCCACGTCATTACTGCCATCGCCTGGATCGGATCATCGTTTTATTTCATCGCGCTGGACCTCGGCCTGAACCGCACAATACCCGGCCCTGCGGATGGAGAGGAATGGCAGGTCCACGGCGGCGGATTCTACCACATTCAAAAGTATCTCGTTGCGCCCGAGGCGATGCCCGAACACCTCACCTGGTTCAAATGGGAGAGCTACGCCACTTGGCTGAGCGGCGCGGCCCTGCTGATGGTTGTCTACTGGGTTGGGGCCGAGATGTTCCTGATCGACCCCACCGTCGCCGATCTGGCGCTGTGGCAAGCGGTGCTGATTTCGGCCGGATCACTGGCGGTGGGCTGGATCATCTACGACTTCCTGTGCAAGTCGCAGCTGGGGGAGTCTCCGACAACGCTGATGGTTCTGCTGTTCATGCTTTTAACAGTGATGTCATGGGGTTACACGCAAGTCTTCACTGGACGCGCGGCGCTGCTACACCTTGGCGCATTCACTGCGACAATCATGTCGGCCAACGTGTTCTTCATCATTATGCCGAACCAGCGGATCGTGGTCGCGGACCTTCAGGCTGGGCGGGAGCCGGACGCGAAATACGGCAAAATCGCCAAGCTGCGGTCGACCCACAACAACTATCTGACGTTGCCGGTCATCTTTCTGATGTTGTCCACCCATTACCCGTTAGCGTTCGCGACGGATTTCAACTGGATCATTGCCAGCCTTGTGTTCCTGATGGGGGTGACGATCCGCCATTGGTTTAATACGCATCATGCTCGCAAGGGGAATCCGCATTGGACTTGGTTAGCCACGGCTGCTTTGTTCATCGCAATCATGTGGTTGTCGACCGCTCCGATGAAGCGGGACGATGTTCGTGAGCCAACCCCCTTGGAATCAGCATTTATGCAGGTGGACGACTGGGAGGACGCGCGCAATATCGTGCAGGGACGGTGCTCCATGTGCCACGCGGCTGAGCCATCTTGGGAAGGAATGCACCGCGCCCCGAAGGGTGTGCATCTGGAAACCGATTTGCAGATCGCCGCAGCTGCCAAGCAAATCTACCTGCAGGCCGGGGTGACCCACGCGATGCCGCCTGCCAATCTGTCGTTCATCGAGCCGGCCGAGCGTGCGCTGCTGCGCCAATGGTACCGCGACGGTTCGGGTGTCTGGGGTGCAGGGCTGCCCTGGAGCGGCTGAGATGGGTTTTGCCTACGACCTGTCGCCGCCAATTGGCCACCGCGCCGCCTTTGGCCTGATCGCCCTGCAGTCGGATGAGACACTGGAGCCCGAGGTAACGCCGATGCTGTCCGGCGACGGGCTGGCGCTTTATGCCACGCGCGTGCCAAGCGCGCCCGAAGTTACCGCTGAAACGCTGGCGACAATGGAAGCCGGACTTGCCGCATCGGCAGGACTGCTTCCGCCCTCGATCGACTTTGATGTTGTCGGCTACGCCTGCACCTCCGGCGCGTCAGTTATCGGTGCCGCCGCAGTTGCGGCGCAGGTCCGCCGCGGTGTCAAAACCCGCGAAGTGACCAATCCGATGAGCGCATTGGCCGCCGCCTGTGCGGCACTTGGGATCAGCCAGACCGCTCTGCTCTCGCCTTATGTTGCCCATGTCTCGGATGCACTGCGGGCGGCATTGGCCGAGAATGGTGTGGAAACTCCGGTGTTTGGCTCTTTCGACGAAGCCGAGGAGGCGCGCGTGGCGCGGATGGATCCGGCCTCGGTCGTTGCACCTGCGGTTGAGTTGGCCGGGCAGGGCGATGTGCAGGGGGTAATCCTTAGCTGTACCAACCTGCGCACCATCACGGTGATTGAACAAATCGAGACAGCCTGCGGTCTGCCGGTCCTGTCGTCCAATCAGGCGTTGGCCTGGCACATGCGCGAGTTGGCCGGCGTGCGCAAAGCAGGTGCGGTGCCGGGGCAGTTGGGTCAGCTCTAACAAAAAAGGGCCGCCCGGTGGGGCAGCCCTTTGCTATTTCGATGATCAGTTCGTCAGACGACGATGACCTTGGTCCCCAAAGAAACCCGATCATAAAGATGCGTCACATGCTCATTGATCATGCGGATGCAGCCGTTCGAAACCGACGTTCCGATCGAGCGCGGAACCGTGGTGCCGTGGATGCGGAAGAAGGTGTCGGCACCATTCTGGAACAGATACAATGCGCGTGCGCCCAACGGGTTCTCGGGACCACCCGGCATTCCATCGGCCCACTTGGCGTAGTTCTCCGGTTCGCGCTTGATCATGTCCTTGGTCGGTGTCCAACTGGGCCATTCTTTTTTCGCACCGATCACGGCGCTGCCTTTGAATTCCAGGCCAGCGCGGCCAACGCCCACGCCATAACGTACGGCTGTGCCGGGCTTTTCGCCGACATGATAAAGGAAGTGCTTGCCCGTCACGATAATGATCGTGTTGGTGGCAATGTCCTTGTCGACCCGGACTTCGCGTGGGCTGAATTTTTCTGGCAGCTTGAATGTCGATTGGGCGGTGGCAGTACCGGCGGTTGCGGCAATAATCCCTGCAGCCCCTGACGCGACAAGCGCCTCTCTACGTGTTAACATCTGCTACATCTCCTGTTTCGCAGGTTTGCTGTCACAACTGCTGACACGGGCGGCAGCGCTGCGAATCCGTTTGTGGGTAATCCCGCATTGCTTTTACTGATTTTCTGCAATCTTTGTAGCGTCAAAATGCGCGAAATTGCGCCGGTGTTGCACAGTTGCCTAAGTCTTCACGGACAGTTGAAGGGCGGTGCACGGTCAGTGACGAAGTTATTAGCCAGAAGGGCTGTCCGTTTTCGGATCGGAGACAATCGACTTAACGCTTCCTGATTTTGGCGCAATTTCAACACCATATCGGATCTCAAGCGAGCTAATTTGCGTGCGGTTTCTCCAGACCCGTCGCCTATAAAGGCGTGCGCTGGCGTTAATTTTCGCAAACATACCGCCACGGGCTTCTGCACAAGCGAACAATAGGGGATAGAGTGCACAAAGCGGTCGCGTATCCGCCCCATGACTAACTGCACTTGAGAATTGGAATTACATGATGACCCGACTGATTGCCTTCCTGTCCCTGATGATCCTCGCCACGGCACCTGTCAGCGCGCAGTCGCTGAGTGAAGCGGACGTAAAGCGATTGGTTCTGGAGACCATTCTGGAGAACCCCGAAATTGTCATGGAAGCGGTGGCGATCCTGCAAGAGCGTGAACAGGCCGAGCAGGCAGCATCTTCGGCGGCCGCTTTGGCAGAGAATGAAGACCTGCTGTTGAACGACCCTCAGGCTGAGGTGTTCGGCAATCCTGATGGCGATGTTACAGTCGTGGAATTTTTCGACTACAATTGCGGCTATTGTCGGCAGGCCAGCCCGACAGTTGCCAAATTGCTGGAAAGCGACCCGAATATCCGCCTTGTCATGCGCGAATTCCCGATCCTTGGCGAAGGCTCGGTAGAAGCAGCCCGCGCCGCACTCGCCGCACGAAACCAAGACGGATACGAGGCGTTCCATTGGGCGCTGATGGAAATGAAAGGCCAGGCCCAGTTGGCCAGCGTTCTGAAACTTGCACGCGAACAGGGCCTCGATGCGGAAAGACTGCAGGCCGATATGGGCGCTGCCGAAATTGACGAGCATATCGCCAACTCGATGTTGCTGGCGCAGGCACTTGGCATTAGCGGCACGCCCAGTTTTGTGATCGGAGATACCTTGGTTCCCGGTGCGCTGCCACTGGAGCAACTGCAACAGATCATCGCAGAAGAACGGGAAAACGGCTAGGCAGGTCTTGCGCCGCGACCGTTCCTGACGGACATTCAGCCCGGACACGGGGACTGGAGAATAGCGCGCGATGCCCACTGCCGCAAAACTGATCGGAGCCGCAGCGTTCGCAGTTCTGGCCTGGCTCGTTTCGGATCTGGTGATGGGTGAGTTGCCTGAAGGGTCGTCAGCAAAGTGGCTTCACGAGGTGAATGCAGCGATCGGTTTGCTGATGGGGTGGCGTGTTATGGGGCCGCGTGCAGGTGAGGGCGCGGTGCGCGCCGCCGGAGTTGGCCTTAGCACGGTCGTTGCAACTGTATTCTGGTGTCTGCTTGCCTGGGGCGGTTATCAGATGACGATAAACTCCACCCGTATGCGTTATGATGGTCCGGTCGAAGCACTGCAGGATATGGCCAATCTGATGGTGGAATATCTGTTCATGATCGGAACCGCGCCCATTGTTGCGGCCATTCTGCTCGGCGGTATTTTTTGCGGCTGGCTGGCCGAGATGGCGGCGCAACGCTGGCCATAGCGCACTAGCCGACGACCGTGTGCTGCGGCGTTGGGGCAGGCTGGTCGTTAAGAGAATTGGCTCCGGCGGTAGGGATCGAACCTACGACCAATTGATTAACAGGATATTGGTACGTGCTTAATATCAATGATTTAAGTGTGAGCGTCCGACGAACCCCACCTAACGCGGCCTGAGGGAGTAATTTAGGTGTCCACCATCGTAGTGGACACCATGAGGCACTCTATGGGCAGGCGGAAGAAGCGAACTTGGTCGGATGGGGAGAAGCGCGAGATCTGCCAGCAGACGACGATGCCGGGTGTGTCGGTTGCGCAGGTTGGTCGGCGCTATGCGGTGAATGCCAATCTGATCTTCAAGTGGCTGAAGGACCCTCGGTTTGTGCCTGGGATCATTGAAGCTGAAGAGACGACTTTCCTGCCAGTCGAGATTTGTGTGGATGTCGTTGCGCCTGATCCGCCGCCATTGTCGGTGCCAATGACGCCGCGACTTGAACGGAACTTTGGCCCGGCATCCAACAAAGGTCGTATCGAGATTGAGCTAGCAGGTGGTCATCGGATCAGCGTCGAGGGTGGGTTTGATCCTGAGGCTCTGGGGCGATTCCAGTTCACAACGCCGTCGGCTGGAGCGCGCCGGGAAGTTCCCGCAGCGAGTTCGACTTGGCCCAGCCCGTGTTGGCTGGTTTGCGGATGAAATCGCAGGTTTGTGAGGATGGCGCAGAAGTACCGCTTCGTCCCTGCACCAGATAGTAAGACGCGCAACCGTGCAGAACTGGCGCGGCTGCTGACGACCTACGTCTGGTGGCGGGGGCAGGACTTCCCCGCCTACGAAACCGCAGCCCAGACCTCGAACTACATCAACCGCATGCCTTGGGAGGTGCTGGAGGCGCGCGGCTTCAAGCCCGCCGATCTGCCCCGGTATACCGTCACCCTCCCCGGCGGATACACGCTGGACGTCCTCGTGCTGGCTCGCGGGCGTAAGCAGGCTGAAGGGATCCTCGCCGCTGGGCTGCCCGAAGGCACCACGATCACAGCCAAGGCGCTCGAAGACACGCGCATCAACCCTAAGAAGGAGACCAACCATGACGTATAATTTTCTGTTAGCAATGGCGGCTCAGAAGCTGGTGCCAGACACAGGCCCGGACCTGATGTTCCACGAACCACCCGCAGCACCGACTAAACCCGAGGTGGTGGACCCAACCTACGATCCAGCCCCAGCACTGAGCTCGCGGCGGTTTGATGTGGAGATCGCGGGTAGAGATACCAAAAAATAATTTGGTCCCTCAGTGGTCCCTCACATCGCGGAGCGCGCTGCTCCCCAAGAACCAAAAAAGCCCTCAAGTCTTTGCGACTTAAGGGCTTTTTATGGCTCCGGCGGTAGGGATCGAACCTACGACCAATTGATTAACAGTCAGACGGGCACTGCTTTGATCCAGTTCGCTGGATTTCATGTATATGAAGATTATCTCTTTATATCAGATTAATAAACGTCAATTAGGATTGGATTTTTCGACGCGCCGCTTGCGAATTCTATCGGTTTAGCTTACCTATTGCTTACCTCTTCCTTTGGTGCTGATAGAACATGCCGTCGCAAAAGCTTACGAAGTCCACAGTTGAGTCCTTGCCGGCGGGGGACATTGACGTGATCTACTGGGACACTTTGCTTCCTGGGTTCGGTGTACGTGTCAAAGCCAATGCGACCCGTAGCTATGTGGTCCAATATCGCAATCGCCAAACAGGGCGTTCCCGGCGCAAGACCATCGGGCGCCACGGCCCTCTGATGGCATTTCGTCAAGCCAAGGAAATAGCCAGAGGGCTTCTGTCTGATGTTGTTCGTGGAAAAGACCCCGTCGCAGAGGGCAAGGCATACAAGGAAGCCCCCTCCGTTTCGGATCTGGCGGACCAATATCTGACGGCACACGCGATCCCAAAGAAGCGTCCAAAGAGCGTCAAGAACGATGAGGCCGCCCTCAGACGTTTCATATTGCCGAAACTAGGAAGTCGGAAAGTTGCTGAGATCACCGGGCGGGACATTCATCAACTTCATACTGGCTTGAGAAAGACCCCTTATCTGGCCAACCGGACGCTGGCCTTGATTTCCACGATGTTCGAGTTCTCGGTTCGGTGGGGGGTATCGGTCTAACAACCCCGCCAAAGGCATTGCCAAGTTCCACGAAGAGAAGCGAGATCGATGGTTGTCTGACGATGAATTGACGAGGCTTCTAGCGGCGCTGGACGAGCACCCCAACCAAATCGCGTCCAACGCCATCCGACTGCAACTGCTGACCGGTGCTAGGATCGGGGAGGTGCTATCAGCCAGGTGGGAAGAATTCGATCTTGATCGTGGTGTCTGGACCAAGCCGTCGCATCACACCAAGCAAAAACGCACTGAGCATTTGCCGCTATCCGCGTCGGCGCTGGAATTGCTTCGGGGCATGTGTGATGGTGCAGAGGACAGCTCGGCTCTTCTCTTTCCGGGTCGCAAGCCAGATAAGCCAATCGCGGACCTGAAACGGTTCTGGAAGTCAATCACCGCATCGGCGGAGCTGGAAGACTACCGCATCCATGACAACCGACACACCCACGCCTCACATCTGGTTTCCAGCGGGATGAGCCTCGCCATCGTCGGACGTCTGCTCGGGCATACAAACCCGATGACGACGCAGCGCTATGCTCACTTGGCCGACGACCCGCTGCGCGCGGCGGCGGAGGTATTCGGGAAGAAAATCTCAGTTTAGAGATTTTGTTCCAGCATCGCGATCCCCATGTTCTACGTTGTACGCGCTGACGCGGACATTCTCTTTACCACATATCTCGCGCATTTGCTGCGATGCCGCATGGCTCCTTCGAGCCCAATGCGGACGAAACCCGGATGGTGTGCTATGGTCATCAAGTGAACCGGATATTCGCAGGAATTCAGGCAGCAACGGCAGCAATTGCCCTTTCGATGCATCTTTGGTTGAAGTCCAAGAATTTTGCCCTGAAACGTTCAGTCGGATCGTACGCTCGGATCACTTCGGCAATGTACAAACAGTCCTACATTACGTTACTTTTTATCTTCCTCCTGCAAACACTTGCTGATGCAACTCCAGAGCCGACGATCCCGTTCGTCGATGGAATCTGGCGCGGAGAAGTCGAAATCGGTCTCAACGGCTATGGTTTCAAGGAGTGTTGGGCCAGCACAACTTTCAGCGACGGCACGAATTTCACCTTAGCAAAACGCGACGATGCGAGCTGGCACTTGAGATTGTCAAATCCTGGGTGGCAACTGCCATCTTCCCACCGATACGACATGTTCGCACTAGTCGATTTCTATCCCCAGCAGGTCAGCGTTACCGCCGAAGCCAAGAGCGAGACACACCTGGAGATTACAAATCTTGGCCAGATTTCCCTCTTGGGACTCATCGAAAATGGGCACACGATCAATCTTACATCCGACGGCTTTAATGAAAAGTACGATCTGGAAGGTAGCGCCAAGGCCATCCAAAGAATTCGTAATTGTTTCGCCGAACGCAGCTAGTTTCTGAAGGTCCAGCGACGGTCGTCGGGCCATTTTTGCACTGTCAGCGAACGGCTGAAAAGTCCCGCATTTTTGTCGTCCACAGCATTCGAATGCTGCGATTTGAATGAATGTCCGGATTGGCAGTTCGACCGGATCGTCATTTTCGTATCCGAATCGATTCTGGACATTCCTTTGCCGCTAATCGCCCGATGTCACGTTGATTTCGCCGGATGTCACAAATTCGATCATTGAATCGAATAGTTTCAATAACTTACGTGACGTCAGTGTCACGCCTGCCAATTCGCTGACCACATCAATTTCCGGCGCAGAAGCCGACCCTGATTGCCAGAAGCGGACCGAATGATCGTGCGCCGCAATGAGACAATGAGGTTGACGATGGCGAAGTTGACACAAGAGCAGCTGGCAGAGCGCTGGCACATGTCGCCCAGAACATTGGAACAATGGCGCTGGCTGGGGAGGGGGCCGAGGTTTCTGAAAATCGGCGCCAGGGTTCTCTACGACGAAGACGTGGTTGAGGACTATGAGGCGGCACAGGTATGCCAGAACACAAACGGACCGATTGCACGGGAGGGCGAGTGATGGCGAAGCGCGTCCCCTACCGAAAGATCAAAACGCATAGGCTCTACACGCCCTATGAGGCCGCCCTAGTTCTCGGTGTGCACCGCCAAACTGTCATCAGGTGGATCAAAGACCACGGGCTACCGGCCGACACCGAAACAAAACCATGGCTGATCGAGGGCCGGGACTTGCGTGCCTTTCTCGGTGAGCGGCAGACCAGGCGCAAATGCTGCCTTGCTCTTCACTCGTTCTATTGTTTCGGCTGTCGGGACGGACGAACCGCCGCGGGCAAAATGGCAGACTATGTCCAACAAACCGCGACCGGTGGGATGCTGACCGCAATCTGCGACACCTGCGGGACGCTCATGTACAAGGCCGTCAAACGGTCCGATTTGGAGGCAATCCGGGCCAAGTTGGACGTCACAATCCAGACGGCGGACCCAAGAATAGTGTCCCTTTCCGATGCCCCCATAAATGTCACCTTCTCAACTGGAGCCCGGACCCATGTCAAAGCGCAACTCTGATAACCTGCGCATCAAGCGCAAATACTTCGTCTGGATGAAGGATGCGCGCGGCTATTCCGAGGCATATATTGATAAGGCCGCTGCCGCGATTTCCACCTATGAGGCATTCCAGGCAGGCAAGGATTTTCGAGTGTTTCACTCTGAGCGGGCGCGGGCCTTCAAGCGCCACCTGGCCAGCAAACGGAGTGCACGAGGCGACGCACCGCTGTCAGCGTCGACCGTCAACGGAATCCTTCGCGAACTGAAAGCATTCTTCCTCTGGCTGGCTGACCAGTCGGGGTACAAGTCAAAGATCACGCACTCCGACGCTGCGTACCTGACGCCAGATCGCAAATCCGAGAATGCGCGGCGGCAGACACTCTGGAAGCCGCATCCATCTCCGGCACAGGTTAGCAGGCTTCTGCGGAAGATGCCGACGGGTACAATCGTCCAGCGTCGTGATCGAGCACTCGTGGCATTTTTGTTTTTGACGTCTTCCCGAGAGGGTGCCGCTATTACCCTTCGTCTGGGCGATGTCGATCTGGCCAATGCCTGCGTCAACTTCGATGGCCTCAAGGTGAACACCAAGAACGGCAAGACCTTCACCACGGGCTTCTTTCCAATTGGGGGTCAGGCCGAACAGATCGTCCGGGATTGGATCGAAGAGCTGCGCACAGACCAAATGTTCTCAGATGCCGATCCCCTGTTTCCCAAGACCAGGGTGGGCCCAGGTCCCTCGAGTGGATTCGCGGTGCTGGGTATTGATCGGGCGCCTTGGGCCAGCCCTTCAAGTGCTGCGAAGATATTCAAGGAGGCATTCCGCGCTGCCGGATTGCCACCGTTCTCGCCACACAGGGTCCGCGACACCGTCGCCGAACTGGCGAAAGAACACTGTCGAACACCGGAGGATTACAAAGCCTGGTCGCAAAATATGGGCCACGAGAATGTGCTGACGACATTTCGGTCCTATGGCTCTGTCGCGACCGGTCGGCAAATCGAGCTTATGGACCGATTCCGAAAGCGGGGCCCAGTTCAGGACGTCGACGACAATGATCTGATTGAATTAGCTACGGCGCCAACTTAACCCGGACATCAACCAGGTCCGGGTTGAGCCGGTAGCCGTGTCCAGGGACATTTTCGATGATGCTGCTGCCGATGTCCGCATCCAGCCCGGCGGATTCAAATTTCCTGATCAGCTCGGACCGAGACCGCTTTACCTGCTGTCGAACGTTGCCCTCTTCGGCGTATCCCAGGACGTCCGTTAGTTTTTGTGCCGACGTGGCAGGATAATCGAACGGGTCCAGCCCTTGACCATTTGCCTCCAGATGTTTCCTGGCAAGAGTCCAAAGAAGATGGTGGTGTCGCGCCCTTGCGGATTCCAATTATGTCTTCGATGGTTGCCGTTTGATTGGGCTTGTCGAACACCAGCACAACCTTAATTTCTGCCGGTGCCAAAACGGTTGGCGTGACTTCAGCCTTGAGGCCGCGGAGACGGGCCGTTTCATCTTCCGCGTAAAGACGGGGCAAAGTGGATGGTGGCAAAGCCTCGCGGCCGCGGCCCTCAAGTTCCTGCCGCATCACGCGGGACACCGCCGCCCCGTGGCGCTGAAGGAGCCCCGTTATCTTCTTCAGCGCGGTCCCCTCAGGTTCACCCAGATGACCGATTGCATCAACAACCGCCGGAAATTCTCTCACAAGGTCTTCCGGTGTGGCCATCTCAAAGAAACGTGCATTCCGTACATAAGACAGCGCGATTTCCCGGTCGATCGGACCTTCGCGCACGCCCTCCATCAAATCGAGTCGATAGGCATCAGCAGGATCATGGCCCGTCATTCTGGCAGCCAGCATGGCAAACCGCCGATCAATACACTGCGAACATCTTCCGCAATGAATATATTGTTTGGTCCGGTTGTGAACGTCGGCACAGCTGTGGCGTGTCCCGGATTTGTTCTTCAAACCTAAGGCGCCCTATCGTTTCAACGACCTCTGTCTTGGTCTTCCAGAATAGCGGGTTGTCAACGCGCATGCCCTGCCGGAAGACACTACCCGTGAGTTTCGTAAAGAGTGCCAGCGATTTGGGGTGCGTCGTCCGTGTCGCTCGCGCGCCCACGACGTTGGCAACAGGTGGCAGGTTCAGACTAACGACACCGTTTTCGTGGAAGGATACCCGCTTGAGTTCGAAAAGATTGGCGACAATCGCGCCAAGAACGGCAAACAGGAAAGATCGGGTTCTGTGAGTGCCCTCTACGACCTTTTTGCCCGGAATGTGAACCTTGATCGTGTAATGTGTGCAGGCTTCGGGTCCCAATTTTCCTCGAATGGCTGTCGCCAGGTCGCGTTGTACCGGCGCGATTTTTGTGGCTGAGAAATGGCTGACGAGCGCAACCTTGTGGCCGTGATCAAAGATTTCCTCCAGAGCCCCGGCAAATGAATCGAGCCCGCCGGAGAACATCAGGACCCGATCCGGTCTCCACGCTGAATCTGCGTCGAACTTAAAGAAACGCTCCTTGGGACCTGGCTCATTATCCCGCTCAACAAATTCAAACTCAAAACGATCATCACTTAGGAAGAAAAGGAGATCCTCCAGAGCCTGTCGCACGTCTGGTTGTTGCCAGATTTCGACGTCCCGCACTGACATCGTGATAATGAACCGGCGGTGCCACTGCTTCCCCATCTGGCGCAAGACAGGTCCGCCGCGGCTGACTAGGGCATCAACCGCGTAGACCAACGACGCAATCTCAAGAAGGTCGATGGCGTGATCGGACAGACCGGTCAGAAGTTGTTTGTTGAGCTTGCCGATCTGAACCGAAACCCGCCTTGGTTTACCGTCCAGGGTGAAGGCGAGTTCGGTATCCTTCCCGCCAACAGGGTGCGGGTCCAGGCACTCGACGATATGGTCAGGCGGTTGCACGCCGCCGCCCGAGTTCGTCCCTCATCTTCTTGAAGGAGTAGCGTGTGAACCGGTCGATCTCTTGCTGATCAAGGCGGTTCTTCTGCCAGACTGTCTTTCCGTACCAGCCGCCAGAATATTCTTCGACGATGCGGGAGGCTTCGATTGTGTGCTGTTTGAGCGCACGTTCGAAGGCGACCCGGTCCGCATCGCTGGCAAAGCGTCGATCGGTGCCCGTGTGGTTGGCCAACTCCCGGCTGAGAAAATAGTCAAGGGATCGGTAGGTTAGGCTGGCAAAAAAGGCGCGAGACAGACGCGCGAACTCCTGGCCGCTGGCATATCCGGCCAGGGCCTTGCGCAGCTCCCGGGGCGTCGGTTCAAAAAGGGTAGGGAGGCGCTCTGCAAGTTTGTCGGCGAAAGTTTCTGTCAGTGCGGCTTTCGCCAGTCCGCCAATGTCGGACGAATAGCCAGTTTCAAACGCGTTGCGCTCGATGGCGCCACTCAGACCGGCCAGAAGTGCTGGAAGGGACGACAGGCTGTCATAGCCAATCCCTAGGTCGGCCAGGACATCCTCGAAGCCGGGTGCTCGCGCCAGAAACGGCAACCGCACCAGAAGCCCCGTGACAAACTGAAACCCCGGATCATTGGTCGCGCGTTTCAGATCATACTCGGATGCTCGGGCCGCGGCCTCGGCAACGGTTTCAAGCGGCGCGTCGGTATCCAATAAACCAACGACGTCTTGCCACTTTTTTGACTGCGGCAGCGTCCCGAGCCTAATATGGCCCATTTCGTCCTCCCTTATGCGGAGATTTTGCGGGACCCAAACGCCGAAAGCAAAGAATTTTGTCCCCGCTGCTTACAATTTGCTTACCAAATTGGATGCAATGATCTTCAGTATTTCATAATATATTGAAAACAAACATATTAACCTGAAGCAGGCCAACTTTTCCCATTGACTAGCTATCAATGAAGCAGGTGATTGCTTTGTGCCGGCCAACCTCTTTCGCGTGCCTTCAGCAGGCAAGATGCCAGCACCGGCCATTTGCGAGAATCGCAGAGAAGGACTCCTTCGACACCGCTTCAGAAGTGGCAAATGTTCGCTGCGCGCGCTCGCTGCAGGTCGGTCCTTTTGCAGCGCCGAAAACCACCCGCTGCATAACAGCGGGAAATGCGGACGTTCAGACAGAATGCAGCGAAGTTTCGGCCGGCAATGACCGAGAG
>CALSNT010000005.1:143495-180373 GCA_943787785.1 uncultured Paracoccaceae bacterium
GTCAACGGCGGCGTAATATCCTGCCACTAGGGCGGAGCAAAAGCCGGCCAGTTTGTGGTGTGCGCCTTGGAGCGTGAGGCCCTCAGGTAGCAAGCACGTTCCAAGGCGCATTGGCCGTCAGGCCAATCCTGCTTTGATCAAGTTCCGGTTGTTTTGGTTCGTTGGCGGCTCTGGCTGAGGCGGTAGCTTTCGCCGTTCATTTCCAGAATGTTCACATGATGGGTCAGGCGATCCAGAAGGGCGCCAGTCAGGCGTTCGGTGCCGAATGTGTCAGTCCATTCTTCGAATGGCAGGTTGCTGGTGATTAGCGTGGAGCCGCGTTCGTAACGCTGTGAGATCAGCTCGAACAATAGTTCAGCGCCGGTTTTGCTGAGGGGCACGAAGCCCAACTCGTCGATGATCAGCAGTTTGACTTTGGCCAGTTGTCGCTGCAGGCGCAGCAAGCGCTTCTCGTCTCTGGATTCCATCAGTTCATTGACCAACGCCGCTGCTGTTACAAACGCCACCGGCAGCCCTTTTTGACACGCTGCAAGGCCCAGCCCGAGCGCGACATGGGTTTTGCCGGTGCCGGACGGGCCGAGCGCGATGACGTTCTCCTGGCGCTCGATCCAATCACAGCGCGCCAATTCCAGAACCATCATCTTGTTCAGCGATGGGATCGCCTTGAAGTCGAAGCTGTCCAGGCTTTTGACCGCCGGGAACTTCGCCGACTTGATCCTGCGTTCGACCATGCGTCGTTCGCGGTCGATCAGTTCCAACTCGGTCAGCCGGGCCAGATAGCGGACATGGTCCACGCCCTCTGCGGCGCAGATACGCGCTTGCTTGTCGTGCTCACGCAGGAATGTGGGCAACCGCAGGGTTTTGAGGTGATGGGCCAGAAGCAGTTCAGGAGCCTCGGTCATGCGCCACCGCCTGTCAGCAGGCTCATGTAGGTGGCTGCAGACGTTGTGGCGACATTGGTTCTGGGCAGAAAGGGATAGACATCCAGATCCAGCCGCGGCGGTCGGCGCTCAACACGGCAGAGAAGCAGATGCTTGATCGCGTCGAAGCTGACCGCTCTCATCAGCAGTGCGTCTTTGATCGCCAGATGCAGCACCGCCAGATCAAAGCGTTCCAACAGGCGAAGAACCTGCACATACTCCCGCTTCCCGGTCTTGCCTTGCCGGGCCTCCAAGAGCCGCTGGAGCGTGGCGAAGGCTTCTGGCAGCTCCCAGCCCTGCAAGGGCGCTGCCTGATCAAAGGACATGATCTTGCGCTCGATCAGGCGCAGGTAATGCACCGGGTCAAACACCATATCGCCTGAGTCATAGGAGCGGGGATGGTCTGCGATGATCTCTGCCGCGCAGCCAATCACGACGCGGTCAACGAAGCCTTTGATCCAAACCTCTCGATGGCCATAGGCAACGGGGACTGAGTAATCGTTGCCCCGGTAGCGCACCTGGGATGTTGATGTGACTTGGCCACTTTGGAGATCACAGGCTTCAAAGGGCGCGGCGGGCAAAGGACGCATGGCCGCCAGATCAGCCTCCAGCCGTTCGCCGATACTGACCTTGTGACCGCGCAGCATGTCGGCCTGCCGTTTGCGGCATTGTTCTTCAAGGTAGTCGTTGAACGCATCCCAATGGGCAAAGCGCGGGATCGGTACCATGAAGTTGCGCCGCCCGTACCCAACAAGGCCTTCGACTTTGCCCTTATCATTGCCCTTGCCGGGACGGCCATAACGGTCACCGATCACATAATGAGAGAGCATCGCGCTGAACCGCTGGGTTCTCTGGCGGGTGTCATCCGGCATGATCTTCGCCACAAGGCAGCGATCATTGTCGTAAAGGACAGAGCGCGGCACCGCGCCAAAAAAGCCAAAGGCATGTACGTGCCCGTCCAGCCAGGCTTCGGTGTTCGCCGCAGGATACGCGCGGATGTAGCAGGCATCACTGTGGGGCAAATCAAGCGCAAAGAAGAACGCCTTTTGCTCGACACCGCCGATCACAACCAGCGCTTCGCCAAAGTCGGCCTGGGCGTGTCCAGGCGGATGGCTCAGCGGAACAAACATCTCCTTGCCGGAGCGCTTCCTGGATCGGACGTAGTCTTTGACAATCGTGTAACCGCCACCGAACCCACATTCGTCACGTAGCCGTTCAAAGATCCGCTTGGCCGTATGGCGCTGCTTGCGGGGACGGGTCTTGTCTTCCGCAAGCCATTGGTCGATCTGACCCGTATAAGGATCAAGCCTGGGACGCCTGATCGGCGCCGTTCGCCGATATCCGGGCGGCTCAGAATACGCCAACATCTTCGAAACACTGTCCCGGCTAAGCCCAAAATCCCGGGCAATCCGGCGCCCGCTCAACCCTTCCTCAAAGTGAGCGTGGCGAACCTTCAAATACAAATCCACGGTGAAAATCCCCAAGCCCTCCCATCAAATGAAAGGGCAAAAGTGGCCGACTTTTACGCCGCCCGCGACAGCACTGTGCCGCCGCTACCGTGGCCGAGTATTGCTCCGCCGTTCTCACGCATGCATTTAAAGTTAATCGGACCACACTCAATCGACAGTCGTACCAGACGGAACTCGATCAGGCCGGCCAAATGGTCGTTCTTTGGCGGTGATCCCAGTCAAGCTTTTCACGAACTCAACGAGTGCTTGCACGTCGCCGTCATCCAATTGAATCGGTAATATTCCGATGGAACGTCTTTGACGATCCATTTCACGCCAGTCGGCTTGAACAACAAAATCAGTTTCATTGAGCCATTCAGCATTGGGTAATCTCGCCATTTCACGTGTCCAATTTGAAAGTGCGACAGCAGGGTCCAGATGATGCCTTACTATTCCCTCTAGAGTCGGATATGCGCCGTTGTGCCCATACGGAGCAGTTAGCGCCACATTGCGCAACATTGGGGTTCGAAAGCGGTACGCATCCTCAATTAAATCCGTTTCCCCCATTCGGCCTACATCTCTGGGCTGCAGATCGAACTGACGGGTTTTGCCAGGGCCGAATGCAGGCAGGGCGAGAGCGTGAAATTTTTGGTCTGACAGCAATGCACCTGAGTGGCAGGACGAACAACCAGCTTCGCCAAAAAACAGCTCCAAACCTCGCATTTGAACAGAGTTTAGTGCAGCATTGTCACCCTTAAGAAACTGGTCAAATGGACTGTCGTGATTTCGCCATTCATGCGCGATGAATGCCCCCAGCGCGTTGCCAATATCGACGATCGACACCTCTTCGGCCAATTCTATGTGTTCAAATGCGGCCACAAACATGTCACCATATGCGGGAATCGTACGGACACGTTTCGCAATTATCGGCCAAGCATTGTCAATCCGGTCATTGACAGCACCTGACACCTCATTTTCTTCCGGGTCACCGGCCATCTCAAACCGAGCCGTCAGCGGGAACAACGCCTGGGCCGCCAATATCGACGTGAGGCCTTTTGGCAGCCGTTCTTCTGCCGGTGAGTTAAACCCATTGCCATAGAGGGTTGAACTTTCCAGCCGCCCATCGTGAAACAGCACCGAAATATCGCGCGCGCCAAGGTTCCACAGGGCAGGCGCGTTTCGTGGGATGCGTTTTCGGATCCTGTCCTGTGAACTTTCGGCCACTCGTTTGGTGCCAAGGCCAGTGCCGCCCTCGCCGATCCCCAAGCTCAAACCATCGCCGCCTGCCAGATCGTGGTGATGGCACGTACCGCAGGCGATGTTCTGGTTGCCAGACAGCACCTTGTCATAGAACAAAAGTTGGCCGATCTTGGCCTGCGCCAGATCTACCGGCAGGAAATCAGCGTCTGTTAGCGGGTGCGGCAGATCGGCAGCCGAGACTGGCAGGGCGAAGCAAAAGGCGGCAATATGAAACAGACGGTTCATGCAGCGATTGTGGCGATACTGCTGGGGTGCGCAAGCCCAGCTTTGGCGGATATCGAACATGCGCGCGATCTTATGGAGGCGGGCAAATTCGCCGAAGCGCGTGAGGCGCTGCTACCCTTTGCGCGGTCCGGCAATGCCGATGCTGAGGAGTTGATCGGCGTCATGTATGCATTGGGGTTGGGTGTCGAAAAAGACCTTGAGCGCGCGTTTGAGTGGTATTTACGGTCCTCGATGAAGGGCCACCCCGGCGCGCAGTCGGGGGTCGGTTGGTACTATGAACTGGGCCTCGGCATGCCCAGGCCGGATCTGGTGCGCGCCTACATGTGGTACGCCCTGTCATCTATTGGTGGCGACCCGGATGCTGTGGACTCGCTGGAGGAAATCCAGAAGCGCATGACTCAGGAGCAGATAGATCGCGCGCAGGTGCTGGTGAACGACTACAAACCGTGGATGTATCCGTTTCGGTGACAATAGATAAGAAAACGGCGCCCAGATAGAGCGCCGTTTCTTGTTTTGTAGTAGCAGATCAGTTCAGATCAGCCGCGCGCGCTGCGTCAATCGCGGCTTCGGCTTCAGCGACAGATGCGTTCAGCGCGTCAAAGATCGCCTCACCACCGTCAACGTTGGATTTGAACCAATCGTACACCGGCGCGGCTGCCTCTTTGAAGGCTGCCTTTTCATCCGGTGTCGGCACGTAAAGATCACCACCACCAGCAGTGAAGTCCTGGTATGCTTGGATCGACTTGCGCTTGGGTGAAGCGAACGTGGCCTGCTGCAGTTGATAGAACCCGTCGACCACAACACGCTGCAAGTCAGCCGGCATCGCTTTGAAGTTTTCGTTGTTCATGAACCACAGTGCACCCATGTAGGCGTGGCCGTCGAGCGTGACGTACTGCAAACCCGCATCCGGAAATTTCATACCCATGATGTCGGTGATGCCGTTTTTGGAGCCTTCCACAACGCCTGTCTGGAAGCTGGTGAACAGCTCGGGCCACGGGATCGGCGTCGGGGCGGCACCAAGTGCCTTAACCAGCTCTTGCGGCAGGTCGGCGACCACGGTGCGGATTTTCAGGCCTTCCATGTCCGATGGCGATGCCACGCGGCGCTTTGTATTGGCAAAGTTGCGCCAGCCGCCGGTATTTCCCACGGTCATCAGGCGGATCGTGTCGCCCGACATTTCGAGCGTCATTTCCTTCATCTTGTCCATAAAAAAGGTGCCGTTGGTCAGTGCAGCTTCGGCCACGCGGTCATCCGCCATCAGATAGGGCAGGTCCAGGACCTGAACGAACGGGAAGATGCCGGACACACCGCCCGAGGTCGAAATATAGATGTCGATGTTGCCGTCGCCGACACCCTGCAGACATTCTGCCCCGTTCGAGCACAGCTGCGTGCCGATAAACATCTCAACAGCGATCCTGCCGTTCGAGGCTTGCTCGACAAAGTTCTTGAAGACCACCAGGCCGTCATAATCTTCATCGTTTTCGTTCGAATTCGCGGTGGCACGAATGTTGTATTCAACGTGCCCGGCGGCAAGCGCGCTCAGCGCCGTTCCCGCAAGCATCGTCGCGGCAAGCGCCGCAGTGGTCAGACCTTTTAGCATTAGTATCTCCCTTTTGGTTGCTTTGGTCAGTCAACGAAACCCGTCAGACGCGGGATCGTCATCGAAATTGCCGGGACATAAGTGATCAGGAAGATCACCAACACCTCGACGGCGAGGAATGGCAGAATCGCCTTGGCGATGGTCTCGACTTTTTCATTCGCCACAGATGAGGCGACGAACAGCACTAGGCCCATCGGTGGCGTGGCAAGGCCGACTGTCAAGTTGACCGACATGATGATCGCGAAGTGAACAGGGTGAACGCCCATCTCGACAAAAATCGGTCCAAGGATCGGCCCCAAGATGATGATCGCAGGGCCCGCATCAAGAAACATTCCAACTATGAACAGCAGGATGTTGATCAGGAACAACAGGATCAACGGGTTTTCCGACAGCGACAAGATGAAGTCCGCCAGGATCTGCGGCGCATAGGACAGCGACACCACTGTTTTGAACGCCATCGCTGCCCCCACCAACAACAGCACCACGGCCGAGGTCATGGCCGAACGGCTGAGGATGTTTGGCAGGTCCGACAACTTCATAGTTTTCAGAACGAAGAAAGCCACGATGACGGCATAGAACACAGCGACAGCCGCCGCCTCGGTCGGAGTGAAGACTCCCAGTAGGATGCCGCCAAGGATCAGGATCGGGGTTTGTAGCGGCACAACCGCGCGCTTAGTGACCATGCGAAAGTCACTTTCAACGCGTGAACGCATCGACATCAGGAAGACATGTGCAGCCAGAACACCGACGGCGTAGGTTGCCAGAACCATTGGTGTGCCAGCCTCATCGCCGGTCGCAATACCAGTGATACCTCGGAAGATCGCAAAAATGATCCATCCTAGGTTCAGGCGGAGCAAAACGAACGAAACCCAGTATTCGCGCGCGGTCAGGGTCTGACCCTTTTTCACGATGCGCTCAGCCTTGGGCAGGTCGTATTTGTTGGCCAAAAGCCGAACGACAAGCATCAGACCAACGCCCACCATCACGCCGGGCACAATGCCGGCGAGGAACAGCGCGGCAACGGATTCGCCCATAACGTAGGCATAGATGATCATAATGCCAGATGGCGGTATGATCGGCCCGATCACCGACGACGCGGCCGTCACAGCAGCGGCAAATCGGCGGGTATAGCCCTGCTTCTCCATCGCCGGGATCAGCATTGAACCAAGTGCCGAGGTATCCGCAACAGCCGAACCGGAAAGCCCTGCAAACAGCATCGACGACAGAATGTTCACATGCGCCAGTCCACCGCGCAGGTGGCCCATCAAGGCCTGCGAAAACTCGACCAGGCGCTCGGTAATTCCGCCTTTGTTCATCATCTCGCCCGCCAGCATAAAGAACGGGATCGCCATCAGCGGGAAGCTGTCCATGCCGTTGTAAACATTGCGGTAAAGCAGCGTGATATCTTTTTCTTGCCCCGACATCCACAACAGGATTCCGGGTGCGGCCAACAGACCGAAAAACACCGGCAGACCGATGATCAGGAAGACCAGAAAGACGGGGAGGAACCAGATCAGCATATCAAATCACTCTGCTAGGACTTCATCATCGGCCGGGGCCAGTTCCCGCAACCGATCACCACCACCAAGCAGGGTGATCAGCGACCGTAGGATCAATTCAATATTCACGATGAACAGCAGGACTACCCCAACCAAAAGTGAGGTCATCATCCAAGACCGGGGCACACGTAGCCATTCACTCAGATCGAATGAAATAGGCACGTAGAGCGAAGCAGATTTGAACTTTCCGCCAAAACCCGTGACCTCACCCCAACCAATGTTGACGGCCAGCGCCAGAACACCCGCCGAGATAATCAGCAGCAGGATCGACACGATCTGCCCCAGTCTCATTGGCAGGGCCTGCACCACCATGTCGATTGCAACAAAGCCCCCTTGGCGGAACGCAATCGGGGCCATCAGGCCTGTCAACCACAGCATCATGAAGCGCGCGGCCTCATCCGGCCAAGGAAGCGCGTTGTTAAGAACGTATCGGAAAAACACCTGGATCAGGATCGCAACCACCATCAGTGCGATCGCGACAATGGAAATCCACCGCCCAATCGGCAGAACCAGGTCGTTCCACAGCTGGAACGGTCGTAGCAGTGCGTTCAACAGCGCCATGCAGCGCATCCTCCCAAATCAAGCCCGGTGGTTCGTGTTTTCGGGCGAGTGTCGATAATTTCCTAACTCACTCCATCCTCGAGAATTGACCAAAGGCACCGCCTGAAAACACCAGCGGGCCGCCTTCATGCAGCGACGTTGCCATTACTTGCCCGACGATGATCGCATGATCGCCGCCGTCGTATACAGCGTGTTGGCTGCATTCGAACCGCGCAAGACAACCGCGGATCAGCGGCACGCTATGATCGCTTGGCCGCCAATCCAGCCCATCGAAATTGTCACCCTGCGAGGCAAAATTCCGGCAGAAACTGTGCTGCGTATCGGCCAGCACATGAATCGCGAATTGTTCGGCAGCCTCGAACGCGGCACAGCGCCTTGAGGCCCGCGCCGGAGACCAAAGTACCAGTGGCGGGTCGAGCGAGACTGACGCGAAACTGTTCGCCGTAATGCCGAGCGGTCCGATTTCACTGTCGCAGGTGACGATTGTCACGCCGGTGGCAAACTTTCCCAAAGCTGTGCGAAACGCACGGTCATCGCCGACCGGCGCCTCATGGGGAAGGCTACCATCCGCCACGTCAGGCAACCTCGTGCCCAAGTGCAGCGGTGTAAAGTTCAAACCAAGTTTGTGTGTCCATTTTCACCTTGAGTGCATCCGACAGCGTTTCGATACGTGAAATCGTGTTGGTCCCCATCACCGGCATGATCCGCGCCGGATGGGCCAGGAGCCAGGCCACTGCCACCGCAGCGTGATCTACACCAGCCGCATTCGCCACGTCCGCAATCATGTTGCGCAATTCTTCGCCTGCGGACGCACTCATCAACGTGCCACCACCCAGAGGCGACCATGCCATTGGCACAACGCGATGTTGCTGCAAGAAAGCCAGATCGCCGTTCGTCATCGGCTCATGAGCCGTCAGGCTAAGCTCAATTTGGTTGGTGGCAAGCGGGGTTTCCATCACCGATTGCAGCAGCGTCCAATCCCAGGGCCGGAAATTCGACACGCCAACTGCGCGCACCTTGCCCGAAGCTACGGCGTCGTCCAGCACCTTGCCCGTCTCAACATGGTTCATCAGCGGGTTCGGGCGGTGGATCAGCAACAAATCGATATGGTCAATCCCCATGTCCCGCAGGGAGTTATCGATCGATCGCTGAATATGCGCGGGCGATGTGTCATAATGCTTGACCCGTGCATCGGCATAGCGGCCTGCGGGGGCAACGATATCGAACTTCGTCACGATCTCGATCTGATCGCGCAGGCCTTTGCTTTGCTTTAAACAGTCGCCCAGAATAGCCTCGGCTGCGTAGCCGCCGTAAATGTCCGCCTGGTCAATCGTCGTGATGCCCTGCGCCAGGCAAGCGTCGAGTTTCGCGCGCACATGGGCGACCGAAGTATCGGCGTCGTCGCCAATCCGCCACATGCCGTACACGATCCGGCTAAGGCTGACATCGACTGGGAAATCCACACGTTCCATCAACCGCGCCCTCCGGCTGCAAGGGGGGTTTGGGGGGCTTCGCCCGGAACCCGTCCGTATATTTCGGGCAATGAGCAGGTCTTGAGGTTCGACAACACGTGCTTGCCAAAATGCTGCGCCTCATCAATGTGGGGGTAGCCTGAGAAAATGAAGGCTCGGATGCCCATCTTCTGATATTCTTCAATTTCACTCATCACCTGATCGGGATCGCCGACAATGGCCGCCCCGCAACCCGACCGGGCGCGCCCGATCCCTGTCCACAGGTGCCTTTCAACATATCCGAATTGATCCGCTAGCTCACGCGCTCGGGCTTGATGCGACACACCTAGCGAACTTGAATCGTGGCTGCGTTCACGGATCAACTTGCCGTATTCATCATCCAGTTTTGACACCAGACTTTCGGCATATTCGCGCGCCTCGGCCTCGGTATCGCGCACGATCACATGAACACGCAGGCCATAATCCAAAGTCCGCCCGTATTCCTTTGCACGTTCGTTCACTGCCTGCATCCGCTCGGCAATCTGTTCTTTCGGTTCGGGCCACATCAGGTAAACGTCGCAGTGCTGGGCGCACAAATCCAGTGCAGACGGCGAATAGCCACCAAAGTACATCAGCGGCCCGCCATTCTGCTGATAAGGCTTCGACGGCAGAGTGGTCACATTGGCGAAATCATAGATTTCACCGTGGTAGGTAACTTCATCCTGTTCCCAGGTCATGCGCAGAATTTCGACCACCTCACGTGAGCGTTGATAGCGAAAGTTGCTTTCGGCCTTTTCGCCGGGAAAGTCGGATGAGATGATGTTCAGCGTCAACCGCCCCTTCATCATGTGGTCAATCGCAGCGACAGTACGCGCCAGCATCAGCGGGTGAAGTTCACCACAGCGGACCGCGGCAAGCATGTTGATCTTTTCAGTCAGCGGCGCCATGCCCGACACGAACGTCAACACATCCTGCCCTACCTGATAAGACGACGGGCACAGGACATTGCGAAAGCCCTGTTTTTCTGCCTCTAACACGATATTGCGGCAATGTTCCCACGAGGGCGCCAACGCACTTTCCGGTACGCCAAGATACCGATAGTCATCGCCGCAAAGCGCGGAAAACCAGGATACTTCGGCCGCGCCCAGATCTGCCGAGGTGACGGGGACAATGGTCATGCGACTCTTTCCAGCAGCGGTTAATTGCCCCTTGCGTAGCATCGGCATTCCTATACATCAATAGTGTATCAATTTTTCGGGTGCAGAAATGGCCACCACGACCGCTCAGTTTCCGATCTATATGCAGACGGCCGAAATGTTGATCCGCGAAATCGCCGCCGGGCGGTTGATCGATGGCGAACGACTGCGCCCGGAACGGGAAATGGCGGCAGAACTTGGAATTGCTGTCGGAACTCTGCGCAAAGCACTGGAAGACCTGGTGGCCAAGGGGTTACTGGAACGAGTGCATGGGTCTGGCAACTATGTGCGTCACAACCCGGATGCGGCAAGTGTTTATGCGTTCTTTCGTTTGGAACTCCTTGAAGGTGGCGGCCTGCCAACGGCGAAGATCCTTAGCGTCGAGCTGCTGAAAAAACCGGATGGCATGCCGCAATTCGGCGAATCAACTGATAGTCATCGCATTCGGCGCATGCGTTACTTGTCTGCCTTGCCCGCTGCATTCGAAGAAATCTGGCTTGACGGAAAGTGGGGCGAAAATGTGCGCCCGACCGACCTGTCGGATTCGCTCTATTACTACTACAAAAAGTCGCTGGGCCTTGTGATCGCGCGTGTCGAAGACCGCATTGGCATCGCCGCTCTGCCCAAATGGCACAACGCTGATATCGGTTGTCCGGCGGGCACATCTGTCGGCTTTGTAGAACGGCGAAGCATGGCGGCAGACGGGGGCGTCGTTGAATATTCCCGCACATGGTTCAACCCCGAACGCGTGCGCTACGTGGCCCGGATGAAATAAGGACAAACATGAGTAACACCACGAACTATGGCATCATTGGTTGCGGCATGATGGGACGTGAACATCTGGCCAATATCGCATTGTTGGACGGCGCACGTGTTGCGGCGATCTTTGAGCCCGATGCTGCTATGGCCACGCAAGCAGCACAGATTGCGCCGGGCGCCGCGAAATGCGCCTCCCTTGAGGATCTGCTGGCTGTGCCCGAGCTTGATTGCTTGCTGGTCGCGTCACCCAATCACGTGCACGTCGCCCAATTCGAACATATCGCCAAAGTGCGCCCGTTGCCCATGCTGATGGAGAAGCCGTTGTTCACGGATCCGAATGATGCCCAGCGCATCGCCAATATTGGCAAGGATTACCCCGCACCCGTTTGGATAGGGATGGAGTATCGCTACATGCCCCCGATCGCGGCGTTTCTGGATCAGAGCAACGATGTGACCGGTGGTATCACTATGCTGAGCATTCGCGAACACCGGTTCCCGTTTCTGCCCAAGGTCGGCAACTGGAACCGCTTCAATCGAGGCTCTGGCGGGACTTTGGTTGAAAAATGTTGCCACTTCTTCGACCTGATGCGACTGATACTTAGCAGTGAACCGGTCCGGGTTATGGCTTCGGGCGGGCAAGACGTTAACCATTTGGACGAGGTCTATGACGGCGAAACCCCGGACATCTGGGACGCGGCCTATGTCATTGTCGATTTTGCCAATGGCAGCCGGGCAATGCTCGAATTGTGCATGTACGCCGAAGGATCAGAATACCAAGAAGAGGTGTCTGCCGTTGGCCCGCTGGGCAAAATAGAAGCAAAAATACCCGGACCAACTCGGTTTTGGGCTGCCGCTGGTCGCAATCCGCCGGTGCCAAAAGTCATTTGCTCACCTCGCAATCAGGCTGGCCCGGTAGAAGTCGAAATTCCTGTTAATCCACAGTTGCTGACCGCCGGGGACCACAACGGATCGACTTTTTATCAGCACCAGCGTTTCATTGAAGTAGTTCGCGGCGGCAAGGTTCCTGAAGTTACGCTGTCCGACGGCCTTGTAGCGGTAAAGATGGGGCTGGCGGCGGAACAATCTGCGAAGCTAGGCAAATCCGTCTCGCTCTATTGACGGATGCTGCGCAAATATTGGTTCAGCCAAGTATAGCAGACAGTCACCAAACCCCTCAAATGATGGCATTGCCACCGACTTGATCTTTGGTATTCGATTCCTCGCTGCAATGTGCACGAATGACAGGTTGTTCTGCCGCACCGCGACAATGAAATAATTTTCAGCTACGGAAATTTGGATGCTGCGAGCGCACGCAGCGAAATAGTCGAACTCACAGAATGGGCTCTGTGCGGACGAATGCACTGGCAGAGAAACAGGGTTCCAACAACTTCGGACACCGGCCGTTGAACAGGATGCTATGCTATTGTTGCCAGCGCTGTGCTGATGTCTGGGTTTGGAGGGAGGATTGGAGGGCATATTATGCCAAGAGTCCAACTTCCCGCAGTCACCCCTAAGCGAAAGGCCTGGAACAAAGGGCGGGTCATCGGACAGAAACGACCGCTGCTTCCCAAACAAGTGTGGGCCATACGTGCGGGCTTGAACTTTCGGGTTATCTTCGTGACCTTGCGCTGTTTAACGTTGCGATTGATAGCAAACTGCGCGGCTGTGATCTGGTCAAACTCGCTGTGGCCGATTTGGTCAAAGATGACCGCGTTCGCGAACGCGTTTCAATAGTCCAGAGTAAAACCAAGCAAGCGCCTCTACGCCAGATTGCCGAAAATGCTGGTGTCGATGGATCGGTCGTAGCTGGCAAGATCGTTGAGAATACCAGCAAGACGTTTGGCTACGACGCACAGTCAGAGCAATACGGCGACATGTTGAAGGCCGGTGTAATCGATCCGACCAAAGTCGTTCGGATAGCACTTGAGTATGCTGCATCTGTTGCAGGCTTGCTGATCACGACCGAAGCGATGGTTGCGGACAAACCTACGGCAGCAAACAGCAGTGGCATGCCGATATGGGCTGGTATGGGTGGTATGGGCGGCATGATGTAAATTACGACTTACTGGCCCGCAGGCAAATGCTTGTGGGCCAACCTATGTTCTTCAATGCACGCGCGATTTGAAGTCAATCCTGCTCAGGGACAGACCCAAGTCTTACTAAAAATGTAGGGTCTCCGACTTCGCCGGAACTGCTATCTTCTATCACCATATAGGCGTCAGCACCGACGCAACTTTCCGCGCGAAATTCCCGTTCTGCCCGCTCTTGAGCTTCATGAGGTGTAGAATATCTGCAGCTGCTTGTCGATTTGAAGGTTGCCTTGCTGCCCGCGCGCAGTCGTCTTGGCACTGTATGTCTGGCAGACATAGTGAACCTTTGTGCCGGACTCTTCTGTTTCGCTCATCGGGTCTTCCAAATCTAAATCATAGGCGTTTTGAGAAACGTCTCGGACGCCGCCCGCGCCAAGGTGCGCAACTAAGTCTAAGCTGAATACCTCGGGCGGACGAAATCCGAAACGGTTTGACTACTTTATCTTCTTTCCGCCAATAGCCGAGCGCAGGTTTTCCATCCAGGGAATTGGCCGTTGCAGAAACCTTTGGCTTCTCTTGCTTGGGTTTTTTGGCTTCTTTGTTGCCACGCTTGCTGTTGTTGCCTTTGGCCATGAGAGGTCCTTTCAATTGCAGCGATCCTGTGCCGGGATGGCAAGGACATCACTGCGCTGTACACCGCGCGCCAGATTTGCGGCGCAGGGCGGTAAGATGCATCAGACGTGCGTCTGATGGAGCCGCCTTCTTCCGCAGCCTCGTCCAGCACCTTTTGCTGGCTACGGGATATGGTGGTAACAGGGCTGCCAAACATCGCTATTTGCAGCGGCAAAGTCTTTGGCTGTGTCAATCTCGGTCCAGTCCAGACCGCTGATATCAAGAGCATGGAACTGCGTCCCTTTGTCGACCAATTGCGCGTAAGCCGCCTCGTAATACGCCTGAAGGTTTCCACGGCTCTCCATCATTTCTGAAAGCTCTGCGAATAGCAGTGCACCCGTTCCGGCGCTGATCTTTTCAATGCCGATAGATTCACCCAACGCGCGCTTCGGATCGACGGACTTGCCAACTTCAAGAACCTGCATCTGATCGTTTGCGATGACCTTAACTTCTTCGTCCTCAAGCGCGATGTTGCGGTCGATACACAAGACGTTTGCGTGGTCGCTGTCCAAAAGCTGGCGCAGGATTTTGACATCAAACACAACGTCCGCATCGAATTTCACAAACTCAGCATGTGCCAATCGCTTTGGCCGCCAGCATCAGGGAGTAGCCTGTGTTCGTCTCGCGGTATCGGTCGTTGATCACATAGGTGACACGGATGCCGCGAAACGTCTTGTCTACAAACTTCTTTATCTCGTCCGCTCGGTGCCCCAGCACGAGAACAAATTGCGACATCCCGCAGCTCAGGCAATTGCGGATCATACGTTCGAGAATGACAGACCCGCCCACCGACAGAAGGCTTTTGGGGCAATTATCGGTCAGGGGGCTGAGGCGCGAGCCAATGCCAGCGGCCAGAATGACGGCAATCGGCGCACGGTGTTTTTCGTATTTCATGATACTTGAATCCTAAATGAGCCGTATGAAGCAGGCTATTTTTCGTTGGAACCTTAGATTTTCGGTCTTGATGTTTTTTCCTCGAGCCCACGATTTGTAGAGGCCCCAGAACACTTGGCTTGCCGCAAACACCCAAAGCATGGGTATGAGTTGGTCAAAGATGAGTGCCGCAGAGAGCATGAAGATGAACACGCCTTCATCAAAGGCGAGAACTTGCTTTGTTCACGCCCGAACCAGGTTAGATTTGCCTTCAGACCAAATCCTAGCCCCGCGGTGGTCTGTACCTGTTTCATTTGCGCGATCTGAGCAGGATAATCCGGGTTGCGTCCCGTTTCGATCTCTAACGCCACGTATTTGGCGTAGCCGCGCAATCCGTAGAACGCGATACCGAGTAGCGACAGAAAAACTGGTGTGACGCTGTTTGTCTGCGCAAATGCAGCAAAGCCTGCCGCCCCGAACCATAACGTGACCTGCACTTGATCCGTGATACGGTCGTAATAGCTGCCGACGGGGGACGAAACCTTTCTATAGCGCGCCATCTGACCGTCCATGCAATCCAGGACGTGGCTGATATGGATCAGGATGGCCGCTGCGATGAAACAAGCAGTCCCTCCGATCAGAATTGCAAAGGTTGCCACGATAGCCACAAGGAACGAAGCCGCTGTGATCCGGTTGGGTGTAATCCAAGGGATGTCGACAGCGCCATAAGTTGGCAGCGATAGCCAGCGGTGCCGTGACAAAGGATGACCACCATTCGTCATCGCGGGTCTTGGTCGCCCAGAGTCGTTTCAGCTTATCGTTCATGATACCACCCGCACATGTGCCGGCACTAGGCAACACGGCGGGGGGCGTTTGCTTTGGCCTGACCGGAATAACAAGGTCTGCCGCTTCTGCCTGAAGCGTCAGCAACACGTCCTTGAGGGTGGACAGGAAATAACGGATGTCGTCATCCGAGAGCTCCCCGATATTGCCGACCTGAAAAACCTTGCCTGCAAAGCATCCCTTTCCTTCATAGATGATGATGGACTTTTCACGTAGACGCGCACGCAGATCATGCACGGATACTGATGCCGGAATGCGGACCGTCGTCAGAACCGAACACATCTCCGCCTCATCAACCAAAAAGTCGAGGTTGAGCCTGCGCATGCCGTTCCGCAGCAAATCAGCCCGCGCCTTGATGCGGGCATATCGCTCAAGGACGCCCTCGCGCAGAATGTCTGTTAGCGCTTGGTCCAGTGCAAAAAACAATGGAACAGCGGGCGTGTTTGGCGTCTGACTGTGGTTCTTGAGGAATGCGTAGAATGTCGCAAGATTCAGGTAAGTGGTTTTGGCGGCGTGGTGTTTGAGCCGCTTGAACTGTTTCTTGCGGCCCACGACAAACGACAAGCCCGGATACGATCCCAGTGCTTTGGAGCTGGAACTCGACACAAACGCGATGTTGCATGCCTCCATGTCGATCACCTCTGCGCCAACCGAGCTAACCCCATCCACCACGAAGAGCGCGCCACTGGCCTTGGCCAGGGCCCCAATCTGCGCCAGCGGGTTCAGCATGCCGGAACACGTCTCATGGTGGACCATGGCCACCACATCGATCTTGTTTTCCAGCAGATAGGCCGCGATCTGCGCAACATCAAAGGGCACGCCCCACGGCATTTCGATCAGGTGGGTTTGCTTGTTGTGGATCAACGATGTTTTGTGCAGTCGCCCGCCAAACTCTCCGTTCGACAGGATCAGAACGGCACCATCTCCGACAACTGAGGACAGTATCGCCTCGTTCGCCGCTGTTCCGGAGCCGGTGATCACCACTGCGCGATAACGTTCCCGTTTTCTGATCTGAAAAAGCGAGAGCAATTTGTGCTCGATGCCTGCAAGAAGGTCATCAAAATCGGTTTCCCGATGGCAGATATCCTCTTTGCAAATCGCGCGTCGCAGGGTCTCGGCCACATTTACAGGGCCGGGGGTGAAAAGCAGGTATGTTTGTCCAAATTCAGGTCATGCTCCAACGACGCTGCAACCCTCTGGTCATAACGCCGGTACGCCCATGGTGCGTCCCCGAGCGCGAACCGCGCAGAGACATCGAGAGGGCACAAATCGAGTTCGAAAACACAGCCCTATTAGGGGCCTGTGTTGTTTCGTCCGAAAATTGGACGCGTATGGAAAACTATTGATGACCTGATCCTGCCAATGCATGCGGATCAGGAGCGCTTCAGATGCTTCTAGCAGCATCTTGGCAACGATGTCGTAGGGTCGAACAGAAATGCTCGTTAGCAATTTGGCCAATTGATTGTCGTCTGACCTGCGTTGCCTGGCTGCGAAAACATCAGGCAAAAGAGGAAGACGAAGTTAGCGATCAAGTTTGGCCGTAGAAACACCGATGCACGCCATGATGGTGCTCCAGTCGATAAAGCCGTAGGGCCAAAGTCGCGCAATAGCAACACTTATATCGGAACCCCAAAAGCAACAATCATCATGCGCAAGTGTATCGGATCACACTTGCAACGCACCCACTCACGGCGACTCCATCAGGAATAGGTTGTCCCCAATCCCCTAAGGTGACGTGATCGGCGGCGGCCTACGTCGCTTGCCTGACAGAGCGTTTCCGGCGATCGCCGCAAGCAAAACTGCGCCTCCAGTCAATGTGTTCAGCGTGGCCGTTTCGCCGATGAACAACCAGACCCATAACGGGCCAAGCAGAACTTCAGCCAGTGACAACAGCGCAAGTTCCGCAGCAGGAAGGCTGCGAGACCCCAGAGTATACAGGATCAACCCTGCGCCGACCTGAAACACCCCCATGCCCATTGCAATGCCACCATCCCGGACCGACAACACCAGAGACAATTCCAAAAACAGACAAATGCCGGACGTCACGATGATGCCGAACAATCCGGACAGAAACACCGACGGCAGCATTTCACCCGATTTGCCCCACCGCAGCGCCACAGTGAAGACCGCAAATCCAAAGGCGGACCCCAAAGCCGCCAGGCTGCCCTTCAGGCGACGCCTCCGGATTTATCTGCGACCATGATCGCGATACCGGCAATGGCAACGGTGATCGCCACCCAGGTGGCAGGGCGTACAGGTTCGCGCAAAACGATCCACCCCAGAACTGCCGCCATGAAGGGTGCTGTTGCAAACAAAAGCATGGCGTTTGCCACGGATGTCGCCTGGATCGCATATATCCCGCCGGAATAGGCAGCAACTAGCGACAGCCCCGCGATCACCGCTGGAAACCCGGTGCGGCGGATCTGGGCAAAGGGGCTTTCACCAGAGCGCATGCGAATGAACACGTAAAGCAGAAGTGACAGGCTGGCCGAACGGTAAAGTAATATCTGCCACACAACCGCGTCTTCGATCAGCCGTATTCCAAGCCCGACGGTCGACCAAAGCACGCCAGCGGCAAAGACAAACAGGACACCGAACCGGTGCCCGTCCGTGCCGTGTGACGGTTGGCTCATGAGCAGTCATTTGGTCTCCGTAAGACATTTCTGTCTCATTGCTAGCGGTATGGCTGTCGCATTGGCCTTCCGTTTGCGACACCGAAGCTGTTCGTGGCACATAGATGGCGAGGAATGGCCTCAGACCGCCATCTGCTGCCGACGTCATCTATGGGCCGGTTCAAACAATACTTCGGGTTTAGCGCTAGGCAACCGATGGAGGATCGGAAAAACTATGCGTTTGAATCGAGGTCGTCGCCTCTGTTGGTGTGCAACTTGTTTGCAATCCAAGGTGAAGGTCCGCAAAACGCACAAAAGCAGTCTCCTGCGCAAACGCAGCGAATTCACACTCCGTCCGCATCTTTCCCCTTCGTTGTGACTGCACCGAACGGCCGGTGTACGGTTACGGTAGAACCAGCAGCAGGCCGTAGCAACGGGGAGCCGACGGGGCTCTCCGGGGGTGGCCGGTGAAGTATCAGGGGGCCAGTCAGTGAGCCTCTCAGGGCCGATTCTGACGGCGACGTTACTCCGACTTCAGCATCGCATCCAAACTAGTCTGCGCCCTCGCATACCGCCGGCCTTTTGTGCCTATACGAATGTCGTCCAACCAGTTTCCAGTGTAGCGTAGAGCCTCTCGGCACCCGGCACCCGGGCGTCTACCCACCGGAGGTTTGCCATGACGCAGGGTTTTGTGTGCCTGTACGAATGCGGCCGCCCCGGTTTTCAGTCCGCGACGCCCCCGACGCCCCGCATCGCCCGGCCAGCTCTTATTTTGCGAGTATGTGATCAGGTCAGGGTAATGGGCCTGACAGCGGTCGTGGATGATGTTGGAAGGCTTGCCGGCCATCGGGCAATCTTTGGCGATTACGCCTAGGGCGGTCGGTAATGCGGTGTTGCGGCCGACGATCTCGACAAAGCGCGCTTTGGAATACTGCCCCCGCCGGTTGCAGACCTTGCAGGCGATCCTGACGGTCTTGAATGGATAATCCCACGCGCGCATCGACACTGCCTATATTCGCCTGCCAATTGCACGCTAACTCATCCCCCGCCAAAACGTAATTCCTGCGCCCAGAATCGTAACACTAGGTGCCGCGTGCCTTTGCCCAAAAGAGGGGGGTGTGCCCCGGGGGGGGGGTCAGCGGACAGCCGCGGGATTCGAAGAAGGGGGGCATCCAGAAAACCGCCAAGGCATCCGGCGACATCGCCCCTGAGAGGCGCTCAGAGGTGGCGCGGAGCGCGTTCGTCACATGGCGGGCTGCTGTATAGGCCGGGATCAGTATGCGGGTCAGCGCCGCCATAGATCGAATTGGCTGCTGAAGGGTGCAGGAACGGCGCCTGATCAACCCTCAGGACATAGGTGCCGGTGACATCGAGCGCAGGGGCGACGTCGTGTGCGGTATTCCGCATCAATAGTTGACGTTTTGTAACCCACTTGAAACCCCACCGGTTAGGTGGGCTTGCGGCAAAAAACCTATCTATCTGATAACATGTAGATATTTTGGCTCCGGCGGTAGGGATCGAACCTACGACCAATTGATTAACAGTCAACTGCTCTACCGCTGAGCTACGCCGGAATACCGGGGCCGCATATAGCAAGCGACCTTCGGGGCGTCCAGACGGTATTTTTGCGAGTGTCGGCGGTGGCTCAACGCAGGGCGAAGATGGCCGTTGCGGATAGTTTCGGGGCGGCGTTCACTCGGTTTCGCTCATGAAGATCAATGAGATGGGCAAGGACATTGCGTTCGGCCATCGGCAGCAGGTAATCGGTGACGTCGGCGTATATCTGTGTGGTCAGTTCTGCCACCGTGGCGGGCCCGTTGGTAAGCATGGCAACGATTTGCGCTTCGCGGTTTCGGCGGTGCCCCATGAGCCAGTCGAGCCGCTCGGCAGGTTCGTCAATTTTTGGCCCGTGGCCTGGCAGGAATTGTTTCGCGCCAAGGGACCTCAGCCTTTCGCAGCTCGTCATGAACGCCCCGACATCACCGTCGGGTGGCGAGATTAGGGTAGATGTCCAACCCAGGATCGTGTCACCGGTCAACGCGACCTCACCGTTGGCTTCGACCACGAAGGCCAGGTGTCCGGCGAAATGCCCGGGAGTGTGCAGGGTGGTTGCGGACCAGTCTGCACCTTGGATGTGCTGGCCATCTTTCAGGACCAGATCCGGTGTAAGTTCAGTGTGAACGCCCTCGCCACCGCCTGCCAGACCGTTGGCGGCAAGGGTCTGCATCGTCGCGCTGCGACCTGCCTCCGGGTGGCCAAATGCACAAATAGGTGCGCCTGTGGCCTGCGCCAGCGCCGGGGCAAGGGCCGAATGATCGCGATGCGCGTGCGTGATCAGAATATGGCTGACGGTTTGGCTGTTAATTGCCGCGAGGATTGCCGACAGATGTGCCGGATCGTCGGGTCCGGGATCCACCACGGCGATATCGGTCTGGCCCAGAAGATAGGTATTCGTGCCCGGTCCGGTCATTGGCGACGGGTTCGGCGCCAGAAGGCGACGCACGCCCGGTGCAACAACCTCGGCGCGGCCCGGAACCATCTGCGCTGCATCCGACATCTTGGCTTCCTTCCCGCCACGCTCGCGCGCTATGCATAGCCCATGGGGTTCGCCTGGCTCAAACGATACATGCCCAGAACGCTATACGGGCGCGCCGCTGCAATTCTTGTGGTGCCGATTTTCGTCGTTCAGTTTCTGATCTCGTTTGAATTCATCCAGCGGTTCTATGACGATGTCACCGTGCGGATGACGGAAACAGTCGTTTTGGGCCTGTTCGAAATACATCGTTTGGTCGACACCGCTGCCACGGCTGAGGCCGGGCTTGAAGCCGCCGCTGCTATTGCTGTCCCATTGGGCATGGAGGTTTCCCTGACGGATCAGATGGTCGGTCCCGACGATTATCACCTGACCGATCTGGCCGGCGCGGTGATTGTACGGACACTGCACGAAAGCTTGCCGCCAGTTGAAGCGGTGCGGGTTCAATACGCGCCGAATTTCGTAGAGATCGGGCTGAGCAGTGGTTTCGGGCCGCTATTGATTGAAGTGCCGCGCCGACGCTTCACTGCGTCGAACCCGCATCAGTTGCTCGTCATCATCATGTTCTTCACTGCGGTGGTTACCTTTGTCGCCTACCGCTTCCTGCGCAATCAGTTGCGCCCGATCACCCGGCTTGCCTCGGCGGCCGAGGCGTTCGGCAAGGGCCAGATGATCGAGTATAAACCCGGTGGAGCAGCCGAGGTACGTGCCGCAGGAGCGGCCTTTCTGGACATGCGCGACAGGATCGAACGGTCGATCGAGCAGCGCACAATGATGTTGTCGGGCGTTAGCCACGATCTTCGTACACCGCTGACGCGGCTGAAACTCAGCCTTTCAATGATCGATGACGGCGAAGAGGTTATCCAATTGCGGCGTGACGTCGACGATATGGAGCGCCTGATCGACGACTTCCTGACATTCGCGCGCGGCGACGCGATGGAGAAGGCCACGCAAACCGATCCCGTCGCGCTGGTACAGGGCGTCGTTGCCAAAGCTGCGGGGTCAGGAGGGGCGGTTGCGTTTACCACCCCAGACGCTGCTGCTCATCCGCTAATGTTGAAATCGCATTCGGTGGAACGTGCCTTGTCCAACTTGATCGGCAACGCGTTGCGCTATGGAAACCGCGCGGTTGTCTCCTTGGGCGGGACGGCTGAGACGCTTGAAATTATTGTTGAGGACGACGGTCCCGGCATTGCTGAAGAAGATCGAGAAGTCGCCACCCGTGCGTTTATTCGGTTGGACGAGGCACGCAACCAAGACAAAGGCACCGGTGTAGGACTGGGTTTGGCAATTGCACGCGATATCGCGCGTGGTCATGGTGGTGCGCTGGAGTTGGGGGAAAGCGTCGAATTGGGCGGGCTACGGGCTGTGCTGAGATTTCCGCGCTGATTGCGGGCGCAACAACTTGTCAAATCAGAGAAAACCTTTCGGCCCGTTGTCGATTCCGTGGCGTCGTTCGGCTGGACTGAAAATTTCTGATCTTGGACCAACGGCCCCCACCGAACGCCCTCGAAACCTTCTGTTTGCCATTAACGAAGATCAGTCGCCCCCGTTGGCCGATCCCGATGCATCCGGATGCGGTCTGAAACGGGGGTGAAGGTCGTGTCGGGAAGTTGGTGGAAATTTGAAGGTGGCGTAATCTCCGGGTGAATCAAACCCACCCAATCGGCGGCTGGTACCGCCTTAGGAGATCACGCCATGACCAAGACTACAGACACGAGCCCCATTTCGCTACTTGCATGTGAAGAAGGCTTTGATCCGATCGAAGATCGGCTGCGCGCCAACATCCGCGGCACGATCGAGGCCGTTTTCAAGGAAGAACTGGACGGCTTTCTTGGCCGTTTGCGGTATGGCCGGGACGCCGAGGCGGTGAAAGGCTATCGCCACGGCCACCGGGACCGTCAGATCACCGGGACATTTGGCACCGAGACGATCAGCGTACCCCGCGCCCGGGTTGAAGATGAAGTCGGTAAGGCTAGTGAATGGCGCTCAAAAGCGTTGCCGCGCTACCAGCGCCTGACCAAGACGGCCGAAGCGTTGATTGCGTCGGTTTATCTCTCGGGCACCAACACGCGGCGTGTGAAGCGCGCGCTGTTTGCGCTGTTCAAGGGGGCTGTCGGCAAAGACGTCGTCAGCCGCGCTTGGCGCAAGGTGAAGACCGACTGGGACGCCTGGTGCGCCCGCAGCCTTGCTGATGAGGACATCGTTCGGCTCATCCTTGACGGCACCGTCATCACGACGCGTCTTGATCGGAAAGCGCAGAACATCTCGGTTCTGGCTGCCATTGGCGTGCGTCGTGATGGGCAGAAAGTATTGCTTTCCATCATGAATATGGGCGGGGAGAGCACAGCCGCCTGGCGTCAGTTCATTGACGACCTCGATGCGCGGGGCCTCAAGCGGCCCGAGTTCGTGATGGTTGATGGCGCGCCGGGATTGGAGGCCGCGCTGGTCGCGTTGTGGGGCCAAGACTTGCCGATCCAACGCTGCACTGTTCACAAGCATCGCAACCTGCTGGCCCACGCCCCAAAACATATGCACGAGGAGCTGGGCGACGATTATCGCGCCATGATCTACGCTGAAACCGCCGATGAAGTTGAGAAGCAGCGCAAATCCTTTCTACGCAAATGGCAGCTCAAGTGTCGAGCGGTCGCAGACAGCCTTGAAGAGGCCGGGGATCGGCTGTTCACCTTCACCCGCCTCGATCCGTCGCAGTGGAAGTCAGCTCGCACAACCAACGCTATCGAGCGCCTGAACGAGGAGTTTCGCCGCCGGATCAAAACACAGACCGTGCTGCCCTGCGCTGCAACCGTGCCGATGCTGCTTTGGGCGCTCCTCGCCTCAGGCCAAATCCAGATGCGCAAGGTCGACGGCTGGGAAACGCTCGCGCAACCAATTGAACCAATGACACTTGACCTCGTCGCCTGATCAGGCGCAAATCAAAACGCTCGGAGAACGCCGCCGGAGAATTTCCACCACTTTCGAGACACAACCGGGGTGAAATGTCCGAACAACTGACCGAGGCCGAAGTTGCCGCCTTTCGAGAGCTTTTGGTCCATCGCGACGGGCTGAATGTCATTGCAGAATTGCGCCCGCATATCGACCAACTGAAAGCCGAGGCCGAATATCGCGCCGCACGCCGACTGGTTCTACAAACCTGGAGGCGCGCCGTGATCTTTCTGGGCGGCTTCATTGCCGCACTCATTGTCCTGAAAGATTATCTTCGCGAAGCGACCCGTTGGTTCGTCGCATGAGGCTCCAGAGATTGCTGCGTGTTTCGCAGCGAACCGAACTCTGGGTACTCGCCTTCGCGGTACTGGTGCTGGTTCCTGAATTCTGGACCCGCTGGTTCGAAGCACGGTTCTTCCCGGTTATCACACGTCTGGAGGTTACCCAGATCCGTGCTGAACCCGAAGGTAGCGTGATAGCGGGGCGCGCTCGCCGTTTGAGGAATTGCAGCTGGGTCGAGACGCGCTGGTGGCTGGGCCGACGCGGTGAGCAACGTGTTCCGGTCGAGGTCCGGTTCCGCGATGCGCCTCAGATCCGGCCCGCCGGGGAGACGTCGTGGACCGGAATCGTCGTCGTCGACATGTTGCCTGATCAGGTCCTGCGCAATTCGCATTCTGACGTGGTGTACCGCTGCTATGTTGGATTGTGGTCAAGGTTTGAAACCCATGTGCCGTTTTATGACGGGCTGGGCCAAGACGTGGGCTTCCTGGAAGCGGACCGCCAGCGCCAGCTTTTGGACGCGGTCGATGGATTGCGCGAACGTGTGAAAGAGATCGAGCCCTAGGGGGTCGCGCAACCCAACGGATGTCTTTTAGAAGACCGCTGGCTGACTGACAGATGGTAGGCCCGGAGGGACTCGAACCCCCAACCAAAGCGTTATGAGCGCTCTGCTCTAACCAATTGAGCTACAGGCCCGCCTGTGAACGGGCTAACAGACGCGCGGGTGTGGTCAAGTCCTGTCGCGTCACAAGCACACCAAGAACAGGAAACGCCCGGCAGATTTCAGTCCGCCGAGCGCTTAATTGTTGATGCAATAGCCAGGCTGGCGCGTTGCCCTAGCTTTCAGATTCCATCATCGAGTCTTCCATCATCATGGAATCGTCCATCATCATGTCATCGTCATGTTCCTCGCAGGCAGCAAGTCCCAGTGCCAGCGTTGCCGCTGCGATCAGTTTCAGTGTCATGTCACATCTCCCTCGTTGACAGTCGCGATGGTCGATTTTTCGCAATATAAGTCAATGCTTAGCTCCTGACGTGTGCGTGAAGGACCTGACGGACCCGTGAGGTGCTCGTGATCGGCGCGCGTAAATCCTGGCCAGCGAGTCTGTTGCGCGCCCGCGCCGAAACGGCTACTCCCGCGCGTAACAATCGGGGATACCAGATGACAAAACCGGGGCTGAGTTACGCTGACGCAGGTGTGAGTATTGACGCCGGTAATGCGCTGGTCGAGCGGATCAAGCCTGCCGCAAAACGCACTGCGCGGCCCGGCGTGATGGCGGGGCTTGGTGGCTTCGGGGCGTTGTTTGATCTCAAGGCGGCCGGATACTCCGACCCGGTTTTGGTCGCGGCCACGGACGGTGTCGGCACAAAGCTGCGGATCGCGATTGATACCGGAGAGGTCGCCGGCGTCGGCATTGATCTGGTTGCCATGTGCGTCAACGACCTAGTCTGCCAGGGCGCGGAACCTCTGTTTTTTCTCGATTATTTTGCCACCGGGGCGTTGGACGTCGATGCCGCTGCGCAGGTCATCGAAGGCATTGCCACCGGGTGTGAACGTGCAGGATGCGCTCTGATCGGTGGTGAAACGGCCGAAATGCCGGGGATGTATGAGGGCAAGGATTTTGACCTCGCCGGGTTCGCAGTGGGTGCGATGGAACGCGGCCAATCCATGCCCGAGGTCAGGCGCGGCGACATGCTGATCGGACTTGCCAGCGATGGTGTTCACTCGAACGGGTTTTCGCTGGTTCGACGGGTGGTGGACCAAAGCGGTCTTGGCTGGGATGCGCCATGTCCCTGGGGTGACGGCACTCTGGGCGGGGCGCTTCTGACCCCGACGCGGCTGTATGTCAAAACCCCGCTGAAAGCGATGCGCGGCGGCGGCGTTCACGCGCTGGCCCATATCACCGGCGGCGGGCTGACCGAGAACCTGCCGCGCGTCCTGCCCAAAGGGCTTGGCGCCGAGATCGACCTGTCTGCATGGTCGCTTCCGCCTGAGTTCCGCTGGCTGTCCAGTGAAGGCGGGATTGCTGAAGCCGAAATGTTGAAAACCTTTAACTGTGGCATCGGCATGGTCGTCGTCGTCGAAACTGACCACGCGCCCGAATTGGTCGAAGCCTTCAATGCCCACGGCGAACGTGCCGTACTGATCGGCAAGGTCGTGGAGGGCGAGGGCGTGATCTACGGCGGCGATCTGGGGTGAAACGCGTCGCGATTCTGATCTCCGGCGGTGGGTCCAACATGGTTGCTTTGGCCGACAGCATGGTGGGCGACCATCCGGGGCGTCCGGTTCTGGTCCTGTCGAACGTCGCCGGGGCAGGGGGGCTGGCGAAGGCCGAGGACCGGGGGATTGAAACTGCGGTCCTCGCTCACCGCGATTTTGGGGATCGCCGAGAGTTCGAAAGAGCACTGAGCGCCCGCCTTGAGAAGGTCGCGCCCGACGTTATCTGCCTCGCCGGTTTCATGCGTATGCTGACGCCAGAATTTACCGACCGCTGGGCGGGGCGCATCCTGAACATCCACCCGTCACTACTGCCGAAATATCCCGGCCTAAACACCCACGCCCGTGCATTGGAGGCCGGCGATACGCACGCCGGGGCAACGGTGCACCTGGTCACAGGGGACCTCGACGCAGGTCCGATCCTGGGGCAGGCACGGGTGCCGGTGCGTGCTGATGATACCGTCGAAACCCTCGCCGCGCGCGTGCTGATCGGCGAACATGCGCTTTACCCGGCCGTGCTGGCCCGGTTTGTTCGCGGGGAAGTTGCGCCGCTTTCGATGTGACGCCTTCCAATTGCCGGGATTTACACCTATCAGGCCGCAAAACAATGTTACCGGACCCCCGTATGATCACGATCACGTCGACCGATGCGCTGGCTGAATTCTGCGCCCGCGCCGCCCAACATGACTACGTCACCGTTGATACCGAATTCCTGCGAGAGCGGACATATTACGCCAAGCTGTGCCTGGTCCAACTGGCCTATTCCGGTGACGGCAAAGACGATGCCGTGCTGGTCGATCCGCTGGCCAGTGGTCTGTCGCTGGACCCGATGTACGATCTGTTCCGCGACCCTTCGGTCGTAAAAGTCTTTCACGCCGCACGTCAGGATCTGGAAATCTTCGCCATTGAGGCAGACGTTATCCCGACCCCGCTCTTCGATACACAAGTCGCTGCCATGGTCTGCGGCTTCGGCGATCAGGCAGGGTACGAAACGTTGGTTCGTAAAATCGCCAAAGCCTCGGTCGACAAATCCTCGCGCTTCACCGACTGGTCGCGCCGTCCGCTGAGTGATGCACAGAAAACCTATGCCATCGGCGATGTGACCCATTTGCGCGATATCTACGAGTTTCTGGCAGCAGAGCTGGACCGCACTGACCGCCGCGATTGGGTCGAAGAGGAATTGGCTGTGCTGACCGATTTCGGAACGTATCGGATCAATCCGGAAGATGCCTGGAAGCGTGTGAAAACGCGCACCAACTCCGGCAAATTCCTCGCCATCGTGCGGGAGTTGGCGCGGTTTCGAGAGGCTCACGCGCAAGCTCGAAACGTACCGCGCAACCGGATCTACAAAGATGACGCGATGCTCGAGCTTGCCTCGACAAAGCCTTCAAATGAAACCGAATTGAGCCGATCACGCCTTCTGTTGCGTGAAGCGCGGCGTGGCGACATTGCCCAGGGGATTCTGGCCGCAGTAAAGGCCGGGATCGAAACGCCCAGGGAAGACTGGCCCGAACCGGACCGTAGCCGCGAAAACCTGCAGGTGAATCCGGCGCTGGCTGATCTGTTGCGCGTGCTGTTGAAAGCGAAATCCGAACAGGCGGGCGTGGCGCAGAAGTTGCTGGCAAACGTCGCTGAGCTGGATGCAATCTCGGCCGGAGAACGTGAACTTCCATCGCTAAAAGGTTGGCGCGGAAAGGTTTTCGGAAAAGATGCCCTACGCCTGTGTGAAGGTGAGATTGCCCTGACCGCCAAAGGCAGCGCCGTGCGGATCGTCGAACTGTAACGGACCACTGGACCTAACCGAACGCGCCCCATATCACTTGGATCGGGGGGCGCAATTTGACGGCCGATATCAAAATCAACAAGCTGACCACGGATCAGGCGACGGCGGAACTGGCCCGCCTTGCGGACGTTCTTGGTCGCGCAAACGCTGCTTATCACACCGACGATGCGCCCGATATCGACGACGCGACCTATGACGCGCTGAAACGGCGTAACACGGCGATTGAAGCACGATTTCCTGACCTGAAACGCGACGACAGCCCGACCGATCAAGTCGGTGCGCCGGTGTCTGATGCCTTTTCCAAAGTACCGCATGCACAACGGATGCTGTCGCTCGGCAATGCGTTCTCGGACGAGGATGTGCGCGATTTCGACTCAGGTGTCCGCAAGTTCCTGGGGATGGCGGATGGGTCGCTGGCCTATACGGCCGAGCCGAAGATTGATGGTCTGTCCCTGTCGTTGCGCTATGAAGGTGGCCGATTGGTGCAGGCCGCGACGCGTGGTGATGGCGCAGTGGGAGAAAACGTGACGGCAAACGCCCGCACCATCGTGGACATTCCCGAACAACTGACCGGTGCGCCCGACGTTCTTGAAGTGCGTGGCGAGGTCTACATGTCCCACGCCGATTTCGCGGCGCTGAACCAGCGTCAGTCGGAAGCGGGTGGTAAATCATTCGCCAACCCCAGAAACGCCGCCGCAGGATCGCTCCGGCAGCTGGATTCTCGTATCACCAAATCGCGCCCGTTGCGTTTCTTCGCCTACGCCTGGGGAGAGGTTAGCGAGCCTTTATCTGGCACGCAAAGTGGTGCGCTGAAAATGTTGGTTAAGCTCGGTTTTTCAGTAAACGATCAAACCAGACTGTGCACCGATGTCGCCGCCATGTTGGCCCACTACGCCGTGATAGAACAGCAGCGTGCAACGCTGGGATATGATATCGACGGCGTGGTCTACAAAGTAGATGATCTGGCACTTCAGGCTCGGCTGGGTATGCGATCGACCACGCCCCGCTGGGCGATTGCGCATAAATTCCCTGCCGAACTCGCCTGGACACGGCTCGAGGCGATCGACATTCAGGTCGGGCGCACCGGTGCCCTCAGTCCGGTAGCCCGCCTGACGCCTGTTACGGTCGGTGGCGTGTCGGTCAGCAACGCGACCCTGCATAATGAAGACTACATTGCCGGAAAGGACTCCAAAGGTGGTGAAATTCGTGGCGGCAAGGACATTCGTGAAGGCGACTGGGTCCAGGTCTATCGCGCCGGAGACGTCATTCCGAAGGTAGCAGATGTTGACTTAAGCCAACGCCCAGAGAGCGCCACGGAACCCTGTGATTTTCCAAAGATTTGTCCGATTTGCGGCTCAGGGGCGATCCGTGAACCCGGCGATGCCGTGCGCCGGTGCACCGGTGGGCTGATCTGTGCCGCCCAGGCGGTCGAGAAACTCAAGCATTTCGTCAGCCGCGGCGCCTTTGATATCGACGGATTGGGCGCGAAACTGGTCGAGGAATTCTACCACGACGGTTGGGTCAGGGAACCCGCTGACATCTTCACGCTGGAGGAGAGATTTAGTAGCGGGATCAAACAGTTACAGAACCGGGAAGGGTGGGGAGAGACCTCGGCCAATAACCTGTTCGCCGCCATCCGTGAGCGAAAAACCATTGCCTTCGACAGGCTGCTTTTCGGTCTCGGTATCCGACACGTGGGCGAGGCCGCAGCTCGCCTGATTGCGCGTCATTACGGCACTTGGGATGCATTCATCGCTGCCATAGACACCGCTGAAGAGGCGAATGCGGCCTGGGAAGACCTTATGGGGATAGACGGAATTGGTGAGGTCATGGCGCGCTCGCTTCTCGCTGCGTTCTCTGCGCCTGCCGAACGTGCGGCCATCGACCGGCTAACCGAACATCTGATAGTCGAGGACGCCGCCCGGCCTCAATCAGATAGCCCCGTTGCCGGGAAGACCGTGGTTTTTACTGGTACGTTGGAGAAGATGACCCGCGCTGAAGCCAAGTCACGTGCCGAAGCGCTCGGTGCAAAAGTGTCCGGTTCAGTCTCGGCGAAAACCGACATACTGGTTGCGGGACCGGGTGCGGGCTCGAAGGCCAAGAAGGCCGCCGATCTGGGCATCAACACGCTTGACGAGGACGGCTGGCTGGCGCTGATTGGCGCATGAAGGGCCGCCCCGAAATCCTTTGGCCTTTGTTCGGCGATCTGGAAAAACTTCCCGGCATCGGCCCGAAATCAGCGAGCAATTTCAAACACCTTAACGTCGAAAAGCCGCGCGATCTGATCTTCACGCTGCCTACTGGCGGGATCGACAGACGCCCGGTCAGCTCGATCACCGAAGTCACGCCACCCTGCGTCGTCACCGTCGAGATTGAGATTGGCCGTCATCATCCGCCCGCCACGCGCGGCCGCCCGTATCGGGTGTTCGTGAAAGATGCCAAGACCGAATTTACGTTGATCTTTTTCCATGCAAGTGGCGACTGGTTGGCCAAACAGCTGCCGACCGGGCAACGGCGCATAGTCTCGGGCCGTGTCGAGCTGTTCGACGGCTTGGCCCAGATGCCGCACCCCGATCATATCCTTTTGCCCGCCGAGGCCGACCAGATTCCGCCCTATGAACCGGTCTATCCGCTGACCGCCGGGATCACTGCCAAGATGATGACGAAGGCCGTCGACGGGGCGCTTTTGCTGGCCCCGGATCTGCCGGAATGGATCGACAACTCGCTGAAAAAGCAAGAGAAATGGCCGGATTGGCGCAATGCACTTCAGGCAGCTCACCTGCCGGTCGGCGCAGGCGACCTGTCGCCCGAGGCACCGGCCCGTAAACGTCTGGCCTATGACGAATTGTTCGCTCACCAACTGACCCTCGCCATTGCACGGTCCGAGCGGCGCCAGAAGAAAGGGCTGTCTTCGTCTGGTGATGGAACTTTGCGCGATAAAGTACTGTCAGCGCTTCCGTACAAGCCAACGAAAGCACAGGCCCGCGCCATCGCGGAGGTCGCCGCGGATATGGCTTCGACCACCCGGATGAGCCGTCTGCTGCAAGGCGATGTCGGGTCGGGGAAAACGCTTGTGGCGTTGGCGGCGCTGCTGGTCGCGGTCGAGGCTGGCGGGCAGGGCGCAATGATGGCGCCGACCGAAATTCTCGCCCGCCAGCATCTGGCGAACCTGCAACCGCTAGCCGAAAGCGCTGGTGTCGTACTCGAGATTCTGACAGGGCGCGACAAGGGAAAAGAACGCGTCGCTAAGCTGGCAGCATTGGCCAGCGGCAAAATCCACATTTTGGTCGGTACCCACGCATTGTTCCAGAAAGACGTGGAATTTCAAGATCTTCGTCTTGCCATCATCGACGAACAACACCGCTTTGGTGTCGCCGAACGGATGCGCTTGGGTGGCAAGGGGCGGGCTGTCGATGTTCTAGTGATGACAGCTACGCCGATCCCACGCAGCCTGGAATTGACGATGTATGGCGAGATGGAGGTCAGCACCCTCGACGAAAAACCGCCGGGCCGCACGCCGGTCACCACGGCACTGACCAGCGCCGGACGCATCGACGAAGTGGTCGACCATCTGCGTGGTGCGGTGGCCGAAGGACGGCAGGCCTATTGGGTCTGCCCGCTGGTCGAGGAATCCGAGGTCAGCGATATGACCGCCGCCGTCGAGCGATTCAAAAGCCTGCGTGCGGCGCTTGGGGACGGGGTCGTCGGGCTCGTTCACGGACAAATGCCATCTGCCGACAAGGACGCCGCAATGGCCGATTTCGTCGCCGGGCGGACGCAGGTTCTGGTAGCGACCACGGTGATCGAGGTTGGCGTGGATGTCGCCAACGCATCAATCATGGTGATCGAACGGGCCGAACATTTTGGTCTGGCGCAGTTGCACCAATTACGCGGGCGTGTCGGTCGTGGGGCTGCGGCCTCAACCTGCTTGTTGATGTACCAACCACCCTTGACCGAGGGCGGGCGGCGTCGGCTGGAGACCCTGCGCGAGACTGACGATGGCTTCAAAATCGCCGAGGCGGATCTGGAGATGCGTGGGGCCGGCGACCTCATCGGAACCGCTCAATCCGGTTTGCCCCGGTTTCAGGTCGCCGATGCAGACCGTCAGGCCGCGCTGATGGCCGTCGCACATCAAGACGCCCGTGCTCTGTTAACCACCGATCCCACGCTGACCACAGACCGGGGGCAGGCGGCGCGGGTGCTGCTGTACCTTATGGAACGTGATCGCGCGATCCGTTTGTTATCAGTCGGTTAGCCTCGCATTTCGTGAAATGTTCACAAATGTTCTCAAAAAGTTCTTTACAAAAAGTTTCCAGCGTGAGAACAAATGAGCAACAAATAAACGGAGCAGTACGATGCAAGATATCAAAGACGCCTTCTTTCGCAGCCAGGGAACACTGGCCCAGGACGCCGCCGGTGCGCTGGCGCTTGTCGTGATCCTGATGGGCTGCCTCTATCTGCCCGGACTTCACTGAAATCACTCACTGCCTGCGCTCTGACCAGATCGGCCCCTGACGCTGTTGTCCCCAACGCTTGCGTCGGACCCTGTCCCAAAACGGTCCCTCAATCCCAAGGTCGATCATGCCCAACAGATGCGCCACTTGCCGCCGCCTTCCGTAAGGAAGTGCGGCGGTTTTTTTAGGCGCAAGCCGAGCCGTCTTCGGCCTGTTGCAAGGCTTCGGCCGTGGCCTCAACAGCTAGCAGGATCGAGGCATGGCGGTTCTTGAAATCCCTCGCAGGCTCCAGAACCTTGTAATCATCGAACGGGGCGGCCGGAACAGGGCCATTCGCCTTTAGCATCGCTGACAGTTCATCGCGCAGTCCCTCGACATCATTGCGCCGGAGGCCGACGACATGGCTGGCAAAGATTGAAGCCGATGCTTGCCCCAACGCACAGGCCTTGACGTCCTGCCCGAACGCCGAAATCTGACCGTCCTGAACACAAATATCCACAGTCACGGTCGATCCACACAGGGGAGAGCGCCGCATGACAGTCGCGTCCGGATTTGCGAGGCGCTCGGTGAATGGAATGGTCGCGGCCAGCTCCAGAATGCGCCCGGAGTAAAGTTTGATCAGGTCTTGCTCGGCCATCGCGGCGGTCTTTCGCTTTGCATCTCGACCCCCTAGATAGGCATTCGCACCGATCAAGGAAACCCGCCATGCCGTTCGATCCCGCCAGTCTTAAATTCGACGACAGTGGACTGCTACCGGCCATCGCTCAGGATGCCGAGACGGGTGAGGTTCTGATGCTGGCCTGGATGAACGCAGAGGCGGTGGCGCGGACGCTTACGACCGGGAGGGTGACTTATTGGTCGCGCTCACGCAGCGAATTCTGGGAGAAGGGCGCGACCAGCGGTCACACGCAGGCGTTGATCGAGATGCGGCTGGATTGCGACCGCGACTGCCTGCTGCTGAGCGTGCGTCAAACCGGCCCGGCCTGTCACACCGGGCGGCGGTCGTGCTTTTTCACAAAGATTGTGGATGGCGAAGAAATCTCGTCGTCGGACTAGAGGCCGACCGTCCGGCGGATGGCATCCGGCGTCAAACCCTGATCGCGATAGACCGACAATGCCCGAGCATCGTCTCGCTTTGCCAGACGCTTGCCAGTCTCATCCCGAATAAGTTCATGATGATAGTAAGTTGGCGTCGAAAGTCTCAGTAGGGACTGAAGAAGGACGTGGATGGCCGTCGCGTCGAACAGATCGGCGCCGCGCACCACTTCGGTGATGTCTTGCGCAGCGTCATCCACAACAACCGACAAATGATAAGAGGTGCCGATCTCACGGCGGGACAGGACCACATCGCCGATTGAGGCCACCATCGTTGCGGGGTTCAGCCGATGGGCCTCCGCGCCATAAACCGGACCGCGCTCTTCAAAAAACAATTCTTTGCCAGACGCTTCCAGCGCCAACTTCATGTCTAACCGCAATACAGAATTTTCAGGCATGACCGCACCGCGAGGCGTTCCGCGACAGGTGCCAGGATAAACAAAGCCATCCGGCCCGACCAGCGGGGCGCCTTCTTGCGGGGCGCTCAATGCCGCTGCGATGTCACGTCGAGTGCAGGTGCAGGGATACATAAGGCCGGCGTCCCAGAGCGTTTTCAGCGCGGCCCGGTATTCCGGCATCCGCGTGGATTGGTGCAAAACAGGCGTTGGCCAACTGAGACCCATCCAAGTTAAATCGTCGTAGATCGCCGCCTCCCACTCGGCACGGGCGCGGGTCTGGTCGATGTCTTCGATCCGCAGCAGAAATTCACCGCCAGCTGCCTTAGCACGATTCCAAGCGACCAGAGCCGAATACGCATGTCCCAGATGCAGCGGACCTGTCGGCGATGGTGCGAATCTTGTCCGGTAGCTATTGTTTTTCAAGGATATAGACGATCGACTTCATCTTACGAGCCGGAAGATGTGGCCCGTACTCACGATGCCGGATTTTCGCCTCTCCGGCAAGGAAAGCATCACTCACCCGGGCTTCGAATGTCGGGTCTTTCAAAGTGTGATCATTGAATGAGAACACGAATAACCCGCCGGGCCCCAGCGAATTGAACAACTGATCAAACAAGCTCAGCGGAGCGGCGCCGGATCCGATAACACCGACCGCAGCGATGGCTTGATATGCGCCGCGCCGGAACGGCAATTTGCCGTCCGCATCGATCGCGGTGAGATTGCGATAAATCTTCTTCGTGCGGGCTTGTTCAAGCATCTGCGGGGACAGATCCATACCATCGATTGTGGTGAAACCAGCCTCACGAAATGCTTTGCCTGATAGTCCGGTTCCGCAGCCGAAATCCAGCAGTTCAGTGTCGCGTCTGGCGATAAGTGCCAACGCCTTGGCGCACCGCGTTGGAGTCGCGTATCCGTTGTCCGCAACCTCGGAATCGTAGCTGCTTGCCCAATCATCATAGAGGGACCGGGCCTCGTCTGCCCCCTCAACCCCATAGACTTTATCGAGAAATCTTTCAGCCATAGGTTGATATTAACGTGGCGTCAGGCTGCGTCCAGCTTTTGTTGATCGAGCCAGTCCAACCAGTCCGCCTTGGCGCGATCCGTATATGCCCGGTAGCGGGCTGGGCGGTTCTTACGGCCGCCCTTCAGATCGACAGGTGGAAACAGCCCGAAGTTCACGTTCATAGGTTGAAACGTCTTTGCATCTGCGCCACCGGTGATGTGAGTGACCAGCGCGCCGATAGCCGTGGTCGGCGGAACCGGGGGCAGCGTGTGCCCGGCCATTTCGGCCACTGCCAGACGAGCGGCAAGCAGCCCCATCGCCGCACTTTCGACGTAACCTTCGACCCCCGTAATCTGACCCGCGAAGCGGATATTGGGGCGCGATTTCAGGCGCATCTGTTCATCAAGAAAGCGGGGGGAATTCAGGAAAGTGTTGCGATGGATGCCGCCGAGACGCGCAAATCGGGCATCCTGCAATCCCGGAATCATCCTCAAAACATCACCTTGGGCACCGTACTTCATCTTGGTCTGGAATCCGACGATGTTGAACAACGTGCCAAGTGCGTTGTCGCGGCGCAACTGCACCACAGCATAGGGTTTCACGTCGGGCTGGTGCGGATTGGTCAGGCCCACCGGCTTCATCGGCCCAAAGCGGAGTGTCTCACGGCCCCGCTGCGCCATCACTTCGATCGGCAGGCAGCCGTCAAAATATCCTGCGGTTTCACCTTCGTGAAACTCGGTTTTGTCAGACTCAATTAACGCGTCGATGAACGCCTCATACGTGTCGCGGTCCATCGGGCAATTAATATAAGCGGTGCGCTGTTCCTCAGTCTCGCCCTTGTCGTACCGCGACTGCATCCAGGCCTTCGTCATGTCGATGGAGTCGGCATGGACGATGGGCGCAATCGCATCGAAAAACGCCAGCGCGTCGGCGCCGGTCTCAGTTCGGATTGCCTCGGCGAGCGCGCCAGAAGTCAGCGGACCAGTAGCAATGATCCAATGGCCGTCGCCGGGCAGCTCGGTGATTTCGCTCGGTTGAATGGTGACCAGGGGATGCGCCGCCAATCGATCGGTCACCGTCTGGCTGAACGGTTCGCGGTCTACTGCAAGCGCACCCCCTGCCGGGATCGAATGTTGATCAGCGGCATCCATAATCAACCCGCCCGCCGCGCGCATTTCCCAATGCAGCAGGCCGACAGCGTTTTGTTCGTCGTCGTCACTGCGGAACGAGTTCGAGCACACCATCTCGGCCAGTTTGCCGGTCTTGTGGGCGAAGGTTCCGACCTCGGGGCGCATCTCGTGGATGACCACCGGCACGCCTGCGTTCGCCGCCTGCCAGGCCGCTTCGGCGCCCGCCATGCCGCCGCCGATGATGTTTAGGGGGTCTGTAAATGTCATGCGCCCGATCTAGAAGACCGGGCGCAGGAAGAAAAGTGATGCTTTACCGAACAACCTCGTTTTCCGCTTGGTTGTACGGCTCCAAGGGAATCTAGAATTCAGCCAGGTAACCGATACCTTCGTAGATATCGCGATAGCTGTTCGTGACGCGGCGCTCGACGCGCTTGGACTTGCCGATTTCATAGGTCAGGTTGATCGCGACAACGGTGCCATCGTTGGAATCGGAGTCAAAGCGACCGACCGCACCTTCCAGCCACAGATTGTCCGCGACCTTGTAGCCCGCTCCGATAGCGGCAAAATTGCCCGAGAAGCCAGAGTCACGAGCGCCTCCGACTGCGCCAAACACGCGCGTTCGATAATTGAATTGATGATCGATATAAAGCAGGGCACCCCGATAGTTGTCGTCGTCGATGTCAACAACCAGGTTGTAGGTCGTTGCACCAGCGGTGTGCTCAAAGTTCACGGAGAGGTTGTTGTAGTCGTCTTCGTGGTACCAGGCACTATAGACGCTGGTCTGGCCGCTGAACATGTACTCACCGGAGACGACAAGGAACTCCTCGTCATCGTCGGGGTCATTGAACGAAATCGCGATTGCGCCATTTTGGCCTTCGTACTGCGCAAAAATCGCGTAGTCGGTGCCTGAATCGCTGTCGCTGCTGTAGCTGAGAATCTGCGCCCCGACCAACACATTTGGAGTGACGTAGTAACCTGCCCCGAGTTCGAGGCCGACGCCGTCGTCATCGTCGTTATTGAAGAAACCTAC